>PDRY01000014.1 GCA_002748265.1 Rhodobacterales bacterium | reverse complement strand
ACGGAGTTAGCCGGGGTTTCTTTACCAGGTACTGTCATTATCATCCCTGGCGAAAGAGCTTTACGACCCTAAGGCCTTCATCACTCACGCGGCATGGCTAGATCAGGGTTTCCCCCATTGTCTAAGATTCCCCACTGCTGCCTCCCGTAGGAGTCTGGGCCGTGTCTCAGTCCCAGTGTTGCTGATCATCCTCTCAAACCAGCTATGGATCGTAGGCTTGGTAGGCCATTACCCCACCAACTACCTAATCCAACGCGGGCCGATCCTTCACCGAAATTCTTTCCCCCGAAGGGCGTATACGGTATTAAACCCAGTTTCCCGGGACTATTCCGTAGTGAAGGGCACGTTCCCACGCGTTACTAACCCGTCCGCCGCTAGACCCGAAGGTCTCGCTCGACTTGCATGTGTTAGGCCTGCCGCCAGCGTTCGTTCTGAGCCAGGATCAAACTCTCAAGTTGAAACATCGTTACCGATGTATCCTTGACGTTCGAACCTCTGCACATCACCGACAAGCTGTTCAAACTTGTCGTTGTCATCTGTTTGTTGTGCTTCTGGTTTTCATAGAAAACCGAAAGCCGCCAAACAGTGAAGCTGACTATCCATCATCGGGGTCAGACCGAAGCCCTTGCCCTAGGTAGTGTGATATGCAGTTGTTTGTTCATCGAAATGAACCAAACCGCCCACATATCTCTTCAGATACTTGCGATTTCAAAGAGCGTGAGACCAAAAACCGACTGAGTGCGCCCTAACTTCTCGGCGCGCCCCGCCTTGATTGCTTCCGATCTCGTCCGCCTCGTTTCCGTCTGGGTGGCTCCGAAGAGCGTTTCCGTCTGGCCCGGTGGGCGTCCCGTTGGCGCCTCAGCGCCGCCGGTGAGGGGGTATCTACGGTTTGCGGCCGGACCCCGCAAGAGCTTTTTTCAAGAAATTCGCATTTTTTGTGACAAACCCCGTTTTTCCCTGTTTTTCAGGGGGTTGGATTAAGCATGTTTCACCGACCCCGGGTCACGACGCAACTTTCTTCGCGGGCGCAGCATGGGCCAAATCCCAGATTTTGGGTTTCCCACAGAGTTATCCACAAGCAACTACAAGAATCCGACTCGAAAGACGTGAATCGCGCGAGTCAGTCGGCCGATTCCGACTCGTTCGACCGCCTGATTCACGAAAAAAAATCGAAGAGCCCCCCGATTCAGGGGGAGGCGGCCGACGATTCACGACGAGTCGCCCCGATTCCGAGTCGCTTGATGTAATGAATCGCTCCGCCTCGTGCAGAATCCCCCTCACAGCGGCCTCCGGGAGCACTCCTTATATGTATACGCGAGATTCTGCAGACGGGGGGCACCCGCACGAAGCGTCAGCGGGGGGCAAAATTGTCTGGTAAGGCCTTATCAACGCGTGCAGCCGCCGGATGGTTCCATGACAGTTTATTGAGCTGACATTCCCGAGAGGCTCCTTCCCCAAGGGCAAGCGCAGCGCCACCCTTAGTGTACCGGCGGGGTTCCCTGCCCCGCAGTCACCAAGGGAGAAATGACATGCTTCGCAAAATCGCACTGACCGCCGCTGCGGCCACCCTGATCGCCGGCGCCGCCGCTGCGGATGGTCACGGCAAGAATATCGTGGAGACCGCCCAGGAGGCCGGCAGCTTCACCACCCTGCTCGCCGCGGCCGAAGCCGCAGGGCTCGTGGGTGCGCTGACCGGGGATGGTCCGCTGACCGTCTTCGCTCCGACCGATGACGCGTTCGCCAAGCTTCCGGCCGGGACCGTTGAGGGCCTGCTCGAAGACACCGATACGCTGAAGGGCATCCTTCTGTATCACGTCGTGGACGGGAAGGTGATGTCCACCGACCTGGTGGATGACATGAAGGCTCCGACCCTGAACGCCGGTGCCACCGTGACCGTCGATCTGGATAACGGCGTCATGGTGAACAACTCCAAAGTCGTCACCGCCGACATCGAGGCCCGCAACGGCGTGATCCACGTGATCGACACCGTGCTTCTGCCGACCGCCTCCTCGACCCAGTAAGACTGACGCGCAAAAACGAAGGGGCGACCGATTGGCCGCCCCCTCTATAGTGTCAGGTTAGTGAACCACCGCGTCGCTGGGCGGCTCCTTGTGGGTGGCGCCCACCCGATCGCCCAGGATCAAACCATCCGCCCCGGCGCTGACCGGGATCACGGCCCCATCCAGAACATCGCCGGACAGGATCATCTCCGCCAGCGGGTCCTGCAGCGCCTTCTGGATCACCCGCTTGAGCGGGCGCGCCCCGAACACCGGGTCATAGCCTTCATCGGCCAGCCAGGTCTTGGCGCTGTCATCGAGCTCCAGAGCAATCTTCCGCGCGGCCAGACGTTTTGCCAAACGGGCGAGCTGAATATCCACGATCCCGTCCATGTTCTCCCGCGAGAGGCGGTCGAAGATCATGATCTCATCCAGACGGTTCAGGAACTCGGGACGGAAATGGGCCCGCACCGCGTCCATCACATCCTGCTTGGCCTTGGCGGCATCCCCGCCTTCAGGCAACTGGCTCAGCGCCTGAGACCCAAGGTTCGAGGTCAGCACGATCAAGGTCTGCTTGAAATCGACGGTCCGGCCCTGACCATCGGTCAGGATCCCGTCATCGAGCACCTGAAGCAGCACGTTGAACACATCGGGGTGCGCCTTCTCGACCTCGTCGAACAGCACAACCTGATAAGGGCGCCGCCGCACGGCTTCGGTCAGCACGCCGCCTTCGTCATAACCGACATAGCCCGGAGGCGCCCCGATCAGACGCGCGACGGAGTGCTTCTCCATGAACTCTGACATGTCGATGCGGACCATCGCGCTGTCATCGTCAAACAGGAAGTCGGCCACCGCCTTGGTCAGCTCGGTCTTACCCACGCCGGTCGGGCCCAGGAACAGGAAGCTGCCCAGCGGACGGTTCGGATCATTGAGCCCGGCCCGCGCCCGGCGCACGGCATTCGCCACGGCGGTCACGGCGCCGCTCTGGCCGATGACGCGCTTGTGCAGCTCGTCTTCCATGCGCAGCAGCTTCTCGCGCTCGCCTTCCAGCATCTTGGACATCGGCACGCCGGTCCAGCGTTCCACCACCGCCGCGATGTGATCGGGCAGCACGGCCTCTTCGACCAGAACGTCGGCTTCGGCACCTTCGGCATCGGCCAGCTGCTTCTCCAGCGACGGGATGACGCCGTAGGACAGCTCCCCGGCCTTGGCCAGATCGCCCTTGCGCTTGGCGATCTCCAGCTCCGCGCGGGCGTGGTCCAGCTTCTCCTTGATCTCGCGGGCGCCTTCCAGCTTGTCCCGTTCGGCCTGCCAGCGGGCGGTCAGCTCCCCGGAGCGCTCCTGCAGATCGGCCAGCTCTTTCTCCAGCTTCTCAAGCCGGTCGCGCGAGGCGTTGTCGTCCTCCTTGCGCAGGGCTTCGGCCTCGATCTGCTTTTGCAGGATGTCGCGGTCCAGAGCATCCAGCTCCTCGGGCTTGCTGTCCACCTCCATGCGCAGACGGCTTGCGGCTTCGTCCATCAGGTCGATGGCCTTATCCGGCAGGAACCGGTCCGTGATGTAGCGATTGGACAGCTGCGCCGCAGACACCAGGGCACGGTCCGAAATCCGCACGCCGTGGTGAAGCTCGTACTTCTCCTTGATGCCGCGCAGGATCGACACGGTGTCCTCCACCGTCGGCTCTTCGACCATCAGCGGCTGGAACCGGCGGGCCAGAGCAGCGTCCTTCTCGACATATTTGCGGTATTCATCCAGCGTGGTGGCACCGACGCAGTGCAGCTCCCCGCGGGCGAGCGCCGGTTTGATGAGGTTGGCGGCATCCATCGCACCGTCGGTCTTCCCGGCTCCGACCAGAGTGTGCATCTCGTCGATGAACAGGATGATTTCACCGGCGGCGGCGCCGACTTCGTTCAGAACGCCTTTCAGACGCTCTTCGAACTCACCGCGATATTTCGCGCCCGCGATCAACGCGCCCATGTCGAGCGCGAGGAGCCGCTTGTTACGCAGACTCTCGGGCACATCGCCATTGACGATCCGCAGGGCCAGCCCTTCCGCGATCGCAGTCTTACCCACACCGGGTTCCCCGATCAGAACCGGATTGTTCTTGGTCCGGCGGGACAGCACCTGCATGGCGCGGCGGATCTCTTCGTCGCGGCCGATGATCGGGTCGATCTTCCCCTCGCGAGCGGCCTCGGTCAGATCGCGGGTGTATTTCTTGAGCGCCTCATACTGGTCCTCAGCAGAGGCGGTGTCGGCGGTCCGGCCCTGACGCAGATCGTTGATCGCGCCGTTGAGAGCCTGCGCGTTCACGCCGCCCTGCTCCATTGCGTCCTTCGCGGCGCTCTTGACCATGGCAAGCGCGGTGAGCATCCGCTCCACCGGCACGAAACTGTCACCGGCTTTCTTGGCGACCTTCTCGGCCTCGTCGATCACGCGACCTGTCGCGCTGTCCAGATACACCTGGCCCGCGTCGCCCGACACTTTCGGCAGCTTGTCCACGGCAAGATCAACGGCCTCGCGCACACGGGCGGCATCGCCGCCGGCACGGGTGATGAGATTCGCGCTCATGCCTTCTTCGTCATCCATCAGCGCCTTGAGCAGATGCTCCGGCGTCAGCCGCTGGTGGTTCTCGCGCATCGCGATGGTCTGAGCGGCCTGGATGAAACCGCGTGCGCGTTCGGTGAACTTCTCAAGGTTCATGTCGTCTCTCCTTTTAGCACCCGTCTTCGCCGCCGCCCGCATTCGGCACAGCGGCCCATGCGGGCCTCACTGTGACATATGGGCACCACCCTGTGTTCTGCCAAGAGGCTGCGCAAGATTGTCCACGCAATGCTACGACCGCTTGACGCTTTCGCAAGGCTGGGAAAAAAGCGCGCTATATATAAGGAGAGCCCAAATGTCCGATGACCGCCTGATCGTCGCCCTCGATGTGCCCAACGCACTCGAAGGGCTCCAGCTTGCCGAAACGCTGGGGGATGCCGTGTCCTTCTACAAGATCGGGCTGGGGATGCTGACCGGCGGCGGGCTTGCGCTCGCGAATGAGCTGAAGGCCGAGCACGGAAAGCGCATCTTCCTGGACATGAAGCTGTTCGATATCGGCGCCACAGTCGAAGCCGCGGTGCGCGGGCTGGCGCAGTTCGATCTGGATTTCCTGACGGTCCATGGCGACCCCCATGTCGTGCGCGCGGCCAAGGAAGGCGCGGGCGGAAAGGATCTCAAGATCCTTGCCGTGACGATCCTGACCTCTCTGGATCGGGCTGATCTGGACGCGTCTTTGATCAAGCCCGGCGACATCACCGATCTGGTGCAGGAGCGTGCGGGCATCGCGCTATCCAATGGCGCGGACGGGGTGATCTGCTCCCCGCAGGAGGCCGCGCTGATCCGCGCCCTGCCCGAAGCCGAGGGCAAGCTGATCGTGACCCCCGGCGTGCGCCCGGCAGGCGCCGATCTGGGCGATCAGAAACGGGTGATGACCCCGGCCCAGGCCATCGCGGCGGGCGCCGATCATGTGGTGGTCGGCCGCCCGATCCACCGCGCCCCGGACCCGAAAGCCGCGGCGCAGGCCGTTGTCGCGGAAATGAACTCCCCGCAGGCTCAGCGAGCGAACAGTTAAGCGAGACGGCAACGGGCAGCGCCCGCCCAAGAGGCGGCGACTGCCCTCACCCGTCGTTGATGTCGTCGGTCCAGATCTTCACGCTGCCGCTGGAATCGGGAAACACCCGCCGTAGCGCCAGGAACGCGATCAGCGACAGCACCGCGAAGATCACCAGCAGGATCGGCAGGCTGAACGGCCCCAGCCCAGCCGCCAGGCCAAGCGCGACCACAGCCGCGCCGACCGCGAAGCCCAGGAAGAAATAGCCGGGAACCAGCATTTCCAGAATGCCGCTGGCCAAAGCGGCCACGGCCCAGACCCACCACGCAGACCACAACATTACGAGCGCCCTTTCAGCATCTTGAACGCGTCGCCAAAGGCTTCCATCGCATTGGCGGGCACAACGATGGTCTGGCTGCCCTGCCCTTCGCCCAACTTGTTGAGCGCCTCGACCTGTTTCAGGGCGACCTGATACTGCGCCGCTTCTAGCCCGTTCTTGGCAATGGCCTCCGCCACGACCTCAGTCGCGTAGGCCTCGGCCTCTGCCGCGATGCGTCGCGCTTTCGCGGTCTGCTCGGCGGCGTAAAGCTCCGCGTCGGCGGCCAGCTCGACAGCGCGCTTCTGGCCTTCGGCCTCGGTGACCTGCGCCCGGCGGGCCCGTTCGGCATTAAGCTGCTGAAGCATGGCTGCACGGGTCGCCTCATCCAGGTTCACATCGAGGATCTCGGTGCGCGTCACCTCGATCCCCCAATCGTCCACCTGCGCTTCCAGGTGTTCCTTGATCGCCCCGATCAGCTGCGCGCGGTTGGATTGCACTTCGTCGAGCTCCATCTTGCCGATCTCGGCCCGGACAATCCCGGCAACGGTGGTTTCAATCGCGCCGTCCACGTCGCGAATCCGGTAGACCGTCTTTTCCGGCTCGAGGATGCGGTAAAATACAGAGGTTTCGACCTCCACCAGCACGTTGTCGCTGGTGATCGCGTCCTGGCTGTGGGTCGGCAACTGCCGCTCAAGGATGGAGATCTTATGCGCCACGCGGTCCAGGAACGGCACAATAAAGTTGATGCCCGGCCCCAGCACCTTGCGCAGACGTCCGAAGCGTTCGACCACATGTTTTTCCGACTGCGGCACGATCCGCACGCCCAGCATGATCGCAACAAAAATGAACGCGGCAAGGAACAGCAGAACCGAATTCTGACCGATGAAGTCTTCCATGAAGGCGGACCCTTATCCTGAAATCGTTGCCCTATAGATAGGCGCTGCCAGCCCCGCGCGCCAGATAAAGCCGCAGGCGTTCGATCTGAGAGGGAACGGTTTTCGGAAGCTCCAGCAATTCGCGCGCAGAGAACAGCCGCCATTCCTGCCCCTCATCGCCCAGCCGGATCTGCGCCCGCGCCGCTTCGGGAAGATGCGCGACAAAGAAATGCACACGCGCGCCGGGCAGATGGGCGGCTTCGCTCTCCATGTGCCAGCTTGGATCAACACCGCTCAAGTCCAGCGACAGTTCCTCGAACGTTTCCCGCGCGGCGGTCTGCCATGGGGTTTCGCGCCCTTCGCGCCCGCCTCCGGGAAAATCCCAGTGGTCGGGGAAGGGAATATCGGGCCGGTCATCGCGCCGGATCAGCGGCAGCCGGTTTCCGATGAACAGGGCAAGCTTGGCGCCAATGAACTCCATGGTTTCAGCTTGGGCGGGCGCGTCCGTCAGCGCAAGCCTCTAGCGCGCAGGAAACCCGGACAGGGCGTTCAGCAGCCTGATCGCCTGCAGCATCTGCAAGGGGCTGTCGGGCTCCGTGTTCATCATGGCGACAAAGCCGTCATCCGTTCCGGGCTTGCGATACATGAAGGTCGCAATGCCGGGATCCCCACCATTGTGACCTTCGCCGCGCAGCGAAAACACAATCAGGTTCAGGGTCTCGCGGCTCCAGAACAAGCCGACCGCATCACCCGGCGCTCCCATGCCCGGAACGTCCTCGGCCAACGGCGTGGTGAGCCGCGCGATGACTTCGGGCGACAACCCGGTGCCATCCGGCACGGAGCCGTCATTGATGACCGCGCTCAGCAGCCGCGCCAGATCATGCGCTGAGGCGTTGAACTGTCCATCCGGCCAGGTCGCCAGACCATAGGGTTCGAACGGGATCAGCGCGCCGCTGTCGCCGCGGGTGTAAAGCTTGGCAGCCTGCGGTCCGGGGCTTTCGCGCTCCGGCCCCCAGAACCCGCTAAGACCCAAGGGCTGCACGATGGTCCGGGTGCTGTAGGCGCCGAAATCCTCTCCGGTGGCATCCGCGATGACCTGCGCGGCCAGCCCTGCGCCGACATTGGAGTATTCATACTGCGCGCCGGGCGCGAGGCCGGTGAAGTTCTCCTCCGGGTCGAACAGCGCTCCGCCCGCGGCCAGATAGCTCTCCAGGAAGTCCTGCAGCGCGACCGGGTGGCGGACAGATCCGAAATGATACGCCTTCGCCTCGTAGCCCGCATCGCTGTCCCGCACGCCCGATGTGTGGGTCGCAAGATGCGCGAAACTGCGCGGGGCGCCATCAGGAAACGCAGGGGAGAAGCTCAGATAATCGGTAATCGGGCGATCCGGGTCCAACGCGCCGTCTTCAATGGCCTGCGCCCCGGCCAAGCCGACGATCACCTTGGAGATGGACGCAATGGGCATCGTGGTGTCCGGGGTCATCGGCCGCTGCGCCTCCAGATCGGCAAAGCCGCCCGCCCCGCTTGCGGCGATCTCTCCGTCCTGGATCACGGCCCACATCACGCCCGGCCACGTGCCCGCACGGGCGCCCTTGTCGATCAGATCATTCACGAAGGCGACGCGCGCATCGAAAGTTGCCGGAGGGCGCAGGAGCGCAAACGCCGCGATCCCTGCCAAGGCCAGAGCCACAAGCGCGATCAGCGCCATCTTGAGCCGTTTCATAGGGGCAGTCCCCTGGTCAGTGGAACATCACTGATCCGTAGGTGGGGCCCGGCGGAGCCGTTTCAACCACCTCTGCTCAGGCGGGTGTCCGAATCTGATCGGCACCCCGCACAACCAGATCATCCAGCCCGGCGCCGCCCGCATCCAGATGAGCCAGAAGCTGCGCGCGCATCCGGGGTTCCCAGAAATCGTTGATATGCGCCGCGACCCGGTCAACCCGGTCTCCCTCCGGCTGAGAGCGGAAGAACGTGGCGATCTGATTCGCCATGCGGATCATCTTGGCGTGGTCCATGTCAGTCCTCGATCCGGTTGGGATGGGTGAAAAGGTCGAATGTCGCGCCCCGCGCGGAGGCGGCCAGCGTGATCCCCGCACCTTCGGCCAGCGACAGCGCATAGCTGGTGGGGGCAGAGGCGGCGATCAGGATGGGGCTTCCGGCCATGGCCGTCTTTTGGACCATCTCGACCGACACGCGGCTGGTGATGACGATGGCCCCGCCCGCCGGGTCCATCCCGGCCCTCAGCAGCGCACCGATCAACTTGTCCAGAGCGTTGTGCCGCCCGACATCCTCGCGCACGGTCATGGCGCCATCCGGGGTCAGGAACCCGGCTGCGTGGACGGCGCGGGTTGCATCCTGCAAAGGCTGGGCAGTGTGAAGCAGGTCAAGCGCCCCGGCCACCTGCGCACGGGTCAGGCGCAGCGACCCGCCCACCTGCGGCAGATCGCGGTTGGCAGCGGCGAGGCTGTCGAGCCCGCACATCCCGCAGCCGACCGCCCCGGCCAGCGTCCGGCGCCGCGCCGTCAGCGCCGCACTACGATCCATCGCCAGCCACATCCGGGCCTCGATCCCGTCCGGCTGGGGCACCAGCTCCAGCTCGGTGATCTCATCGCGGGCGGTGATGATCCCCTCGGTCAGGGCAAAGCCCACCGCGAAATCCTCCAGATCGGCGGGAGAGGCCATCATCACGGCATGGGTCACGCCATCGAACACCATGGCCACGGGGGTCTCCTGCGGCAGGGTGCGCGGCCCATCGGACAGGGCAATGCGGGCGGTCGGAAGGCTCATTCGGCGGCGTCGATCCGGCGCGAGCGCTCCGCCTGGGCGCGGTAGTCCTCCTGCCATTCGGTCGGGCCGTTCGACAGCCCCACCTGCACCGCCGTCACCTTGTATTCCGGGCAATTCGTGGCCCAGTCGGAATAGTCGGTGGTGATGACATTGGCCTGCGTGTCAGGGTGGTGGAAGGTCGTGTAGACCACGCCCGGACTGACCCGATCCGTGATCTTCGCGCGCAGGCTGGTTTCCCCGGCCCGGCTGGCCAGCTTGACCCAATCCCCCTCCTTCACGCCGCGCAGTTCGGCATCATGGGGGTGGATCTCCAACACATCCTCATCGTGCCAGGCGGTGTTCTCCGTCCGCCGGGTCTGAGCGCCAACGTTATACTGCGACAGGATGCGCCCGGTGGTGAGCAGGAGCGGAAAGCGCGGGCCGGTCTTTTCATCGGTGGCGACATATTCGGTCACGATGAACCGCCCCTTGCCGCGCACGAACCCATCCACATGCATCAAAGGCGTGCCGTTCGGCTGTGCGTCGTTGCACGGCCACTGGATCGAGCCCTTTTCATCAAGAAGCTCATAGCTGACCCCCGCAAAGCTGGAGGTGGTGGCGGCGATCTCGGCCATGATCTCGCGCGGGTGGGTGTAGCCCCAATCCGCCCCCATGGCCTTGGCCAGAGCCTGCGTGACCTCCCAATCGGCCAGCCCCGCCTTGGGCGCCATCACTTTGCGCACGCGGTTGATGCGGCGCTCCGCGTTGGTGAAGGTCCCGTCCTTCTCCAGGAAGGTCGATCCGGGCAGGAAGACATGGGCGTAATTGGCGGTTTCGTTCAGAAACAGGTCATGGACGATCACACAGTCCATCGCGGCCAGACCGGCGGCAACGTGATGCGTGTCGGGATCGGATTGCAGGATGTCTTCACCCTGGCAATAGAGCCCCTTGAACGTGCCATCCACGGCGGCGTCCAGCATGTTGGGAATGCGCAGGCCCGGCTCCGGGTCGATGGTCACGCCCCAGGCCTCTTCGAAGATCGCGCGCACTTCGGGGCCCTTCACGTGGCGATAGCCGGGCAGCTCATGGGGGAAGGATCCCATATCGCAGGAGCCCTGCACATTGTTCTGCCCCCGCAGCGGGTTCACCCCCACGCCGGGGCGCCCGATATTGCCGGTGAGCATGGCGAGGTTGGCGATGCCGATCACGGTGGTGGAGCCCTGAGAATGCTCCGTCACGCCCAGCCCGTAATAGATCGCGCCATTGCCGCCGGTGGCAAAGCACCGCGCGGCGGCGCGCAGGTCCGCTGCGGGCGCGCCGGTCAGCGCCTCGACCGCTTCGGGCGCGTGGCGCGGATCGCTGACAAAGGCTTTGTAGTCCTCAAAGGCGTCCAGATCGCAGCGGGTCTTGATGAAGTCGTCATCCGCCAGCCCTTCGGTGACGATCACATGGGCCAGAGCCGTCACCACCGCCACATTCGTGCCGGGACGCAAAGGCAGGTGGTGGGCGGCCTCGATATGAGGCGATTTCACCAGGTCGATCCGGCGCGGGTCGATCACGATAATCCTGGCTCCGTCGCGCAGGCGCTTTTTCAGGCGCGAACCAAAGACCGGGTGCGCGTCCGTCGGGTTGGCCCCGATCAGGATCACGACATCGGTGTGCTCCACCGAATCGAAATCCTGCGTCCCGGCGGATGTCCCAAAGGTCTGGCCCAGCCCATAGCCGGTCGGAGAATGGCACACGCGTGCACAGGTGTCGGTATTGTTGTTGCCAAACACCGCGCGGGCCAGCTTCTGGACGAGGAACGTCTCTTCGTTGGTGCAGCGCGACGACGTAATCACGCCGATGGAGCGCGTCCCGTGCTGCTCCTGAATGCCGCGCAGGCGCCGGGCCGCAAAGGACAAAGCCTCTTTCCACGACACCTCGCGCCAGGGCTGGTCAATGCTGTCGCGGATCATCGGGTTCAGGATGCGATCCGGGTGGTTGGCATAGCCCGTGGCAAAGCGCCCCTTCACACAGCTGTGGCCCCGATTGGCGGGGCCGTTCTTGAACGGCACCATGCGGACCAGATCGTCGCCCTGCATCTCGGCCTTGAAGGAACAGCCAACGCCGCAATAGGCGCAGGTGGTGATGACGGACTGGTCGGGGGTGCCCAGCTCGATCACCGATTTCTCCTGCAAGGTGGCGGTCGGGCAGGCCTGCACGCAGGCCCCGCAGGACACGCAATCCGATGACAGGAAATCGTCCCAGCCCGCCCCCGCGGATACGCGGCTATCAAAGCCCCGGCCTTCGATGGTCAGCGCGAAGGTGCCCTGCACTTCTTCGCAGGCCCGCACACAGCGGGAGCACACGATGCATTTGCTGGGATCATAGGTGAAATACGGGTTGCTCTCATCCTTCGGGATAAAGAGCGGATTGGCCTCACCGTTCTGGCGGGGCTCGAAATGGGTGTCTTTCGGCTGATAGCGCACGTCGCGCAGGCCCACGGCGCCGGCCATGTCCTGAAGCTCGCAATCCCCATTGGCGGCGCAGGTCAGACAATCGAGCGGATGATCGGAGATATAGAGCTCCATCACCCCCTTGCGGATGCGGCGGACCTTTTCGGACTGGGTGCGAACGACCATGCCGGGATGGACCGGCGTGGTGCAGGAGGCCGGGGTGCCCCGGCGGCCTTCGATCTCAACCAGGCACAGGCGGCACGATCCGAACGCCTCGACGCTGTCCGTGGCGCAGAGCTTGGGGATCTGGGTGCCCATCATGGCGGCAGCGCGCATGATGGAGGTGCCTTCGGGCACGGTCACTTCGGCCCCGTCGATGGTCAGGGTGACGGGTTTGCCGGTGCGGGCGGGAGTGCCCATGTCGCGGTCGTCGTCCCAGGGGATGATGAAATCTTTCATGGTGTGATCTCCGATCCGCTCATGGCACGGGCGACCAGCCCGGGCCGCGCCCGACCCTCCCCCCGGGAGGGCGCTTTGGCGATGTCATGCACAGCACGCGCGTCACGCGGGCTTTCCAAATAAACGGCACAGACCAGCTGGTCCGAATGCGCCCTCCCAGGGTCGGGCGCGGCCCTTTTGCCTCGAAGCTCCGCCATCACTCCGCCGCCTCCCGCTTGGGCGCGAAATCTTCGGGATAGAGCGTCAGCGCCGACATCACCGGGTAAGGCGTGAACCCGCCAAGCGCGCAGAGCGAGCCATCCTTCATCGTCTCGCACAGATCGGTGAGGATATGCGCGGCCTCCTCATCGCCGCCGATCATGCGGTCGATCACTTCGACCCCGCGCACGGCTCCGATCCGGCAGGGGGTGCATTTGCCGCAACTCTCTATCGCGCAGAATTCCATCGCAAAGCGGGCCATCGCAGCCATGTCTACGCTGTCGTCAAACACCGTGATCCCGGCATGGCCGATCAGCCCGCCCGCACCGTCGAACTCCTCATAGCCGAAGGCGGTGTCGAACTGCTCCGGCGCGAAATAGGCGCCCAAAGGCCCGCCCACCTGCACCGCCTTCACCGGCCGCCCCGTCGCGGTGCCGCCCGCGACATCGTTCACCAGCTCACCCAAAGGCAGGCCGAACGCCATTTCAAACAGCCCGCCGCGCGCGACATTGCCCGCGATCTGCACCGGCATCGTGCCCTTGGACCGGCCCAGCCCAAAGCTGGCGTAATGCGCGGCGCCTTTCTCAAAGATCACCGGCACGGTGGCGAGGCTCAGCACATTGTTCACCACGGTCGGGCGGCCCAGGAACCCTTCCAGAGCAGGCAGCGGCGGCTTCGCCCGCACCACGGCGCGCTTGCCCTCCATCGAATTGAGCAGCGAGGTCTCTTCTCCGCAGATATAGGCCCCGGCGCCGACGCGAACCTCCATATCGAACACCACGCCCGAGCCCAGCACATCCGTGCCCAGCAGCCCGGCGGCACGGGCGATCTGGATCGCATCCTCAAGCACCGCAATCGCGTCGGGATATTCGCTGCGCAGATAGACATACCCTTTGGTCGCGCCGACCCCGTGACCCGCGATGGCCATGCCCTCGATCAAGGAGAACGGATCGCCCTCGATGATCATCCGGTCGGCAAAGGTGCCGCTGTCGCCTTCATCGGCGTTGCAGACGATGTAGCGCTGATCGGCGGGGGCAAGCCGCACGGTGTCCCATTTGATGCCGGTCGGGAAACCCGCTCCGCCGCGGCCCCGCAGGCCGGAGACCTTGACCTCATCGACCACGCATTCCGGGATCATGCCAAGCGCGCGGCGCAGGCCGGTAAGCCCGCCATGGGCCTCGTAATCGGCCAGCGAAAGCGGGTCGATCACACCGCAGCGGGCGAAGGTCAGGCGGTTCTGCCGCGCAAAGAACGGGATCTCCTCCGTCGGGCCCAGAGCCTTGGCATGGCCCTCCGGGTCGTTCAGCAGGCCGGGGATCTCATGGGGCTCCATCGGGCCAAAGGCGTGGCGGGTGCCGTCGATCTCGATCTCCAGCAGGGGCTCCAGCCAGACCATCCCGCGCGATCCGGTGCGGGTCAGGGCGGCCTCCGGGGCACTGTCGCGGATCGCGGCTGCGACCTGCTCCGCACCCAGGGCCTTGGCGCTTGCATCCTGAGACAGCCAGATCTTCATGCCGTGCCCTCCAGAGCCTTTTGCACCCGAGCGGGCGTGGCCCGCCCGATCACCCGGTCATCAAGCATCGCCGCCGGGGCACAGGCACACAGGCCAAGGCAATAGACCGGCTCCACCGTCACGCCCTGCGCGGTCGTCCCGTGCCAATCGGTGCCAAGTGCCTTAAGCAGCGCATCGGCGTTGGCCGCTCCGCCCATGGCCTGACAGGCCTCCGCACGGCAGATCTTGAGCATATGTTTACCCGCAGGCGCCTCGCGGAAATCGTGGTAAAAGCTGACCACGCCATGCACTTCGGCACGGATCAGGTTCAGCGCATCGGCAATCACCGGCAGCGCCGCGTCAGGAATGTGGCCATAGGCGCCCTGAATGTCGTGCAGGATCGGCAGAAGTGGGCCTTCGCGGCCCAGGTGCGGCGCGATCAGCGCGGAAATGGAGTCAAGCTCGGCAGTCATCTGGCGCTCCTTGGGAAGTCCTCCGATCTGAGCCCAAATTGATCGCATATCAATATCGTTTTTTCGTCAGTCGATAGAGATACTCAATCGTTCTGCCTCTTCCAGGAGCGCCGCCACCAGTGGCGTGTGCGGCGCGCGATACGGCGCGATCAGTCCCACATCGGGCGGATCATCGGCGCTGTGGATCGGGATCAGGCGCAGATCGGTGCCACGTGTCAGAAGCCGCGCTGTCTCTTGCGGAAGGATCGTCGCGCAGCCCCCGCGCGCGGCATGGGCCACCAGAAGAACAGTGGAGTTGCTCTCCAGATGGACGTTCGGATCCACCCCGACCCCGGCAAAGGCCCGGTTGATGATGCGGCGGTTCTGCATGTCATCCGAAAGCAGGCAAAGCGGCACAGCGCCAAGCCCGGCCCAATCCAGATGCGCGGCCCCGGACAACGCATGTCCCGGCTTACAGATCAGCACATAGCGTTCACGGTAAAGCGGCACCTGGGTGAGCCGCGCCGGAGCAGGGCCATCCAAGTAGGTCACGCCGCCATCAATCTCCAGGTTTCTGAGCATCTCGTGGATCATCCGCGAGGATCGCGACAGCACGGTGAAGCGAATCTCGGGATGGCGCGTCTGGAACCCCGCCACCAGATCAGAGGCCATGGACAGTGCGGTGGGAATCACCGCCAACCGCAGATGCCCTGAAAGACCACTCCGCGAAGCGCGCATTTCCTCCCGCAGGGCGCGGGCATCGCCGACAATCCGCCGTGCCCAGTCCAGCGTGCGCAGGCCCTCGGGCGTCAGGCCGCCATAGCGGGATCCGCGCTGCACCAGCTGCACGCCCAACTGCCCTTCCAACTGCTTGATCCCGGCGGACAAGCTGGGCTGAGTGATGCCAAGACTATCGGCGGCACGGCCGAAGTGGCGCTCCTTGGCGAGCGCGATGAGCATCTCAAGCTTGGCGATCATTGATCCGCGATCAAAGCTTTGAGCTTGGCCCAGTCCTCGACGGGCATGGCCGGGTTGCCGATCACTTTGGACCCATCCGGCAGATCGCGGCTGACGACCGCGCCCACGGCGACGGTGGCGCCCGATCCGATCGTCAGCGGCGCGCCCGGGGCTCCGTTACAGATCACCGCATGGGGCGCGATGTTGGTCTGCGCTCCGATCGTCACATTGCCCAGCACGCTGGAATGAACGCCCAGGTGGCAGGCATCCCCGACCGTGACATCATGGGCGATCAGATCGCCCAGAAGCTGGCAGAAATCTCCGATCCTAACGTTCGGACCGATCCGCGTATGCGGCGCAACGATCACTCCTTCCCCAAGCTTCACCGTCGGGTGCACCAGCTCGGGCCGCCCCGGAACGCTGGCAAATGTCGCGCCTTCGCCGCGCAGCCGGGCGCCGATCCGGGCACAAGCAGATGGGCTACCCACCCCCATGAAGACAGGCACGTCGGCATAGCTCTCCAGCCGGTCTTCAGCCGAAATCACCGGCACGCCAAGCTGGGGGTGGATCATGCCATTGTGCCGATCATCCACGACGGCGCGCAGCTTAACCTTGCCCTTCCAGTGATATTCGCCCGCATGGAGCATCACCATCGCGTGGCCCGCGCCGCCGTAGCAGACGATTTCATCATAGTGGACCATGGCGGGCTCTCCATGCTAGCGAGGTTGGGTTACGAAGCGTCGCATCGCCCCGGCGCAAAGGCAAGCAGACAGGGCCGCGCATGACCAACCACCCCCTGTTCGACACGGAATTCTACCTGTCCAGCCTTGCGGGCGCGGCCGTGTCGGCCCCGCTGCGACATTTCCGGCGGGAAGGGGATGCGGAGGGACGCGACCCCTCGCCCTATTTTTCGACCACCTTCTACAAGACGCGCTATCCCGATTGGGCCGACCAGGGCGCGCCCACGGCGATGGATGACTACCTCAGGCGGCTCACACGCGGGGAAGAACGCCAGCCGCATCCGCTCTTCGTGCCGGACGAATACCGGGCGCTCAATCCAGACCTCGCCGGTCTGGCCGATCCGCTCCTGCTGCACTTCATCCGCCACGGAGACCGCGAAGGCCGCGCGCCCTCCCACGGGTTCGATCCCGTTTTCTACGCGCGCGCCTATCTGCCGCTGGAAACCGGGCAGGCCTTCCGACACTACGTGACACACGGCGCACAGGCCGGGTTTCTGCCCCGGCCAGAGCCAAAGGATGCCGCGCAATCGGCGGAAGCGATGCGCGCGGCTTTGCCCGATGGCCGCGTCGTCGTCATGGTCGCCCATGATGCCCGAAAGGCTGGCGCCCCGATCCTGCTGCGCAACCTGTCCTTGGCGCTACGCGAACGGGGCTGGTCGCCGGTCTTCCTTCTGGATCAGGCCGGTCCGCTGCTGCCGGAGTTCCGCGCGCTCGGACCCTGCTTTATCATTGCGGAAGGTTGGGACGTGCCAGGGCTGGCGCAAGGGATCCCGCCCGAGGTGACAGTGCTGCTGAACTCTGTCGAAACAGCACGATTTGCGCCGGATCTCCTGTCTGGCGACCGGGTAGGGGCGCTTCTGGTCCATGAAATGGCAGCGCATGTCGAAGCCCGCGATCTGGGCGCGGCGCTGCGCGGCGCGGAAGCCGCGGGCGCGCGGATCGTGGCGTCTTTCCCGGCGGTGGCCGATGGGCTGGCGCCGATGCTGAACGCGCCGACGACGATCATCCGCCCCGGCATCGCGGTGCAGCCCGCCGGGCTGGCGGCGCGGCGGGCAGTGCGCGACCGGATCGGGGGCGGGCCGGTGTTCTTGGGGGCCGGTCACGCGGACCACCGCAAGGGGTTCGATCTGTTCCTTGACGCCGCGCGAGCCATTCAGGCGCAATGTTTGGAGGCGCGCTTTGTCTGGCTGGGCGCTCTGACGGGCTGGGCGCAGGAACTGGCCGCCGCCGCGCCCGATCTCGACCTGATCCTTCCCGGCTTCGTAGAGGATGCGCCCGCTTGGTATGCGCAGGCGGATGTCTACCTGCTCACGTCGCGGCAAGACCCCGGTCCGGCGACCGTGCTCGATGCCGCGTTCTGCGGCACGCCTTTCGTCGGATATCGCTCCGATCTGGGGATCCTCGATCTGGCCAAGCCCGCGGGCACCTTTATCACGCCCGGCGATCAAGACGCCTATGTCCGCGCAGCGCTTGAAACGCTTGAGGCCTGGCCCCCCGCCCGGCGGCGAATGCTGCGCAAGATGGCGGCGGAGCAAGGGGGCTTTGCCCCTTATGTGGACCAGATCGAAGCCCTTCTGACATAGTCACTGGCCCCGCCCCCCTCCGCCAGACGGCGCTTTCCCGCCGGGATAATTGGACCCCACAGAAAAGCCGGGGTTGATGCCCCTGCCCGCCCCCGCGTATCGAGACACTCAAAGAGGAGGGCGCGCCCATGTCATTCAACACATTCGGTCACCTGTTCCGCGTCACCACCTGGGGCGAAAGCCACGGGCCCGCGTTGGGAGCGACCGTGGATGGCTGCCCTCCGGGGGTGGAAGTCGCCCCCGAGCAGATCCAGCACTGGATGGACCGCCGCCGCCCCGGCCAGTCGCGCCACACCACGCAGCGCAAGGAACCTGATGAGGTCGAAATCCTCTCGGGGGTCTATGAGGGCAAGACCACCGGGCACCCCGTGCAGCTTCTGATCCGCAACGTGGATCAGCGGTCCAAGGATTACAGCAAGATCGAGCAGACCTTCCGTCCCGGTCACGCCGACATCACCTATTGGCAGAAATACGGGATCCGCGATCCGCGTGGCGGCGGGCGCTCATCCGCGCGCGAAACGGCTGCGCGTGTGGCCGCCGGTGGGCTGGCACGGCGCGTGCTGGCCGATCTGGCGCCTCAGGTCGAAATCAGCGGCTACATGATCCAGATGGGCGCCAAGCATATCGACCGCAGCCGGTTCGACCCCGCCGAGATCGAGCGTAACCCGTTCTGGTGCCCCGACCCGGCGGTCGTGGATGAGTGGGAAGACTACATGGATTATCTGCGCCGCAAGGACCACAATTCGGTCGGCGCCATGATCGAAGTCGTCGCGCGCGGCGTGCCGGCGGGGCTCGGCGCTCCGGTCTATGGCAAGCTCGACACCGAACTGGCCGCGGCGCTGATGTCGATCAACGCCGTGAAAGGCGTGGAGATCGGCGCAGGAATGGCCGCCGCGAGCCTCACCGGCCGCGACAATGCCGACGAGATCGAGATGGGCCCGGACGGGCCGGTCTATGGATCGAACCACGCGGGCGGCATCCTGGGCGGCATTTCCACCGGGCAAGAGATCGTCATGCGGTTCTCGGTGAAGCCGACCTCTTCGATCCTCAGCCCGCGCCGGTCGATCCTCAAGGATGGCAGCCCGACCGACGTGGTGACCCAGGGCCGCCACGACCCCTGCGTCGGCATCCGCGCGGTGCCCGTCGCCGAAGCGATGGTGGCCTGTGTTCTGCTGGACCACCTTCTGCTGGACCGAGGACAGACCGGAGGCCAGCGGGGCCGGATCGGCTAGCTGCTCTGTTTCGACACCTGCACCGCGAAGATGCCTCCGGCGATCACCGCGACCCCCAACAGGTCAAGCGGACCGAGCGCTTCGCCCAGCAGGATCGCGGCAATGGTCACGCCCAGAAACGGCGTCAGGAAGTGGAACACCGCGGCGCGCACCGTGCCGATCCGGTTGACCAGCAGGAACCAGACAAGCGTCGCCGCGAGGCCGGGCACCAGCGTGGTGTAGGCGAAGGCCACGAAGAGCTGCCAGCTCCACGTCACAGCGCCATCGTCGAACAACAGGGCGGCGGGCAATAGCGAAGCGCTGCCCACCAGCATCTGAAGCCCCACGATCATCAGCGCGTTGCCATGAGACTGCGTGCCCCGGATGACCAAAGTGGCGATCGTCAGGGACAACACGGCCACCACACAGAGGGCGACGCCCACAAGGTTGGCGCCTCCCGACAGGCGCGCGCCCATGATGATGGCCACCCCGACCATCCCCGCGACAAGCCCGGCAATACCAAGCGGCGCAATCCGCTCTCGAAACAGCAGCCACCCGGCGAAGGCCACCAGCAGCGGCATGGTCGAGGCGATGATCGCAGCCATAGAGGCTTCGACCCACTGCATCGCAACGAACAAGAGCCCCAGATAAAGCCCGTTCTGGCACACGCCAAAGATGGCCAGGGACCGCCATTGGGACTTGCTCAGATGCCAGCTCTGCCCAAGCGCCCGTGCGATCAGAACGCCCACCAGCCCCGAGATGAAGAACCGCAGCGACAAGGCCGACAAGGGCGGTGCGTATTGGACGATCACCCGCCCCGAGGTGAACGCGGAAGACCACATGAGCGCGAAAATCAGGCCCATTCCCATCGCGCGCGGTTCCATAATCTGTGCTCCGTAAAAAAAGAAAGGGTCGCCTGTGGAGCGACCCTTTCTGATGGATTGCCGAAAAGCAAACCCTATAGCGCACACCCGCCCTGGGGGCGGGCGCATGGCCTTAGCCGTTCACGCTGTCCTTGAGCGCCTTGGCGATGGTCATCTTCACCACCTTGTCAGCGTCCTTGTGCATCTGCTCGCCGGTGGCGGGGTTGCGCACCATACGAGCGGGACGCTCGCGGCAGTAGATCTTGCCAACGCCGGGCAGGGTCACCGCACCGCCACCGCTCACCTCATTGGTGATAACGGCGGTGATCGCGTCCAGAGCGGCGGAAGCGGACTTCTTGTCGGCGTCCATCTGCTCAGCCAGCGCGGCGACGAGCTGGGTCTTGGTCAGCGGTTTGGTCATGTAACAGTCTCCGTTTAGCCCAGATCATGGGTCTTATGACGTGGCATTTAACGCCATCTTGTGGACCCACACAACAAACACAGGCCTTTTTGGGTCGAAAAACTCCGGTTTTCCGGAAGTTTTCCCAGCGTCACAAAAACGCTGTCTCCTGAAATGAGCGCAATTTCCGGCTGTGAATGCGCTCCAGCGGCATTTCACGCAGCTTTTCCATGGCCCGCACGCCGATCAGCAAATGCCGCGCGACCTGAGTCTTATAGAAGTCACTCGCCATGCCAGGCAGCTTCAGCTCCCCGTGGAGCGGCTTGTCAGACACGCACAGGAGCGTGCCATAGGGCACCCGGAACCGGAACCCGTTGGCCGCGATGGTCGCGCTTTCCATATCGAGCCCAATGGCGCGGGACTGGCTCAGGCGGGCCACCGGGCCGGAGTGCTCGCGCAATTCCCAGTTGCGGTTGTCCAACGTGGCCACTGTGCCCGTGCGCATGATCCGCTTGAGCTCAAAGCCCTCAAGCTGCGTGACCTCAGCGACGGCTTGTTCCAGGGCAACCTGGATCTCCGCAAGCGCCGGGATCGGCACCCAGACAGGCAGATCATCGTCCAGCACCTTGTCCTCGCGCAGATAGGCATGAGCCAGAACGAAATCCCCCAGCCGCTGGGAATTGCGCAGCCCGGCACAATGGCCGACCATCAGCCAGGCATGGGGGCGCAGAACCGCGATGTGATCCGTCGCGGTCTTTGCGTTGGACGGACCGACACCGATATTGACCAGCGTGATCCCCTGCTGCTCCCCTCGTTTGAGGTGGTAGGCGGGCATCTGAGGCATCTTGGCCAGTGCCGGAAGATCGCCATCGGCCGTGGTGATCTCTGCGTTGCCGGGCGCGACAAAGCTGGTGTAGCCGCTTTCGGGATCGGCCAGCATCTTGCGGGCATAGGCTTCGAACTCGTCCACGTAGAACTGGTAGTTGGTGAACAGAACGTGGTTCTGGAAATGCTCGGGGCGCGTGGCGGTGTAGTGGTTCAGCCGCGCCAGCGAATAATCCACCCGCTGCGCCGTGAAGGGCGACAGGAATCCCGTGCCATCGGGGTGGGTCAGAACGTCTCCGTTGACGATGCCGTCATGGGTTGTCTCCAGGTTGGGCACGTCGAACACATCGCGCAGGGAAAAGGTCAGCGCCCCGTCCTGCGGCACGGTCACGTCGCTCCCGGCCAGAGCAAAATGCACCGGGATCGGCGTATCAGACGGGCCAACCTGCACCGGGACATTGTGGTTCTTCATCAAGAGCCCGACTTGCTGGCGCAGGTAGTGCTTGAACAGATCGGGCCGGGTAACGGTCGCCTTATAGGTGCCCGGATCGGACACATGACCAAAGGCCAAGCGGCTGTCGGCATGGTCATAGCTGGTCGTGGTCAGGCGGATCTCGGGGTAGAAGGCGCGGAACCGACCTTCGGGGCGAACGTCCTGCCCAACGGCCTCGGCAAAGCGGCTGGCCAGGAAATCCGTCGATATCTCATAGAGTTCCATCAGCCGGTCTACGGCGGCGCGCGCGTCGGTGAACTGCTCTGGCGCGGGCATATCGGGGGTCAGGACGGACTGCTGCGGATCGCTGAGCGGCATGGGGCACCTCTTGTTCTTGTCTTTGCGGTTTGCGCTATCGGACAGGAAGTTGACGACAGGAGCAAGACAAACCGCGCTTGCACCATAGCGCGCCCGGCGGCACGAAGGGGGCATGAGCAAAACCCTGCTGAGCATCGGCCACGGATATGTGGCCCGCCATCTGGCCGATACCCTGCGCCCGCTGGGCTGGCAGGTGATCGGCACCTCGCGCCGCGCCGATGGCCTGCGCGAGATCGACACTTTGGGCGACACCGGGCTGCTCTGGCCGGGCGGGGATATCGACGCGGCAATCGCTCAGGCCAGTCACGTGCTGGTCTCTGTCCCGCCTGCGGGCGGCTCCTGTCCGGTTGCGGCAGCCTTGGGCGAAAAGATCGCTCAGGCCGGGTCCGATTGGGTCGGCTATTTCTCCACGACCGGGATTTACGGCGACACCGATGGCGGCTGGGTCGATGAGGAAACGTCCCCCGATCCCACCGGCCCGCGCGGCGCGGCGCGGCTGGCCTCCGAACGGGCCTGGGGCGCCCTGCCCCTGCCGCTGCACGTCTTCCGCCTGCCCGGCATCTACGGCCCCGGTCGCTCTGCCGTCGACAAGCTGCGCGATGGCACCGCCCGGCGGATCGTCAAGCCGGGCCAGGTGTTCAGCCGGATCCATGTCGATGACATCTGCGCGGCCCTGCGCCTGTCGATGGCCCGCCCGATGCCCGGCGCCGTCTGGAACATCGCGGATGACGAACCCGCCGCCCATGCCGATGTGGTGGCGGAAGCCGCGCGGTTGCTGGGGATCGCCCCGCCCCCGGAAGAGCCGCTCGACACCGCTGGCCTGTCGCCCATGGGCCGCGATTTCTACAGCCAAAGCCGAAGGGTTTCGAACGCGAAGGCCAAGGCCGATCTGGGCTGGGCGCCCGCCTATCCCGACTACCGCGCCGGTCTGAGGGCGATCATCGCATCAGGCGCCTGATCGCAAAGGCCAGCAGCGAAAACACCACCAATAGCCCCAGCGCGACGGCGATATTCATCGCATAGAACGGAAGCCGCTCATCCAGCGTCATGTTGTTGAGGAACGGGTAAGGCAGACCCGAAGTCACGCTCCCGGCGGGCGTGTCGTTGAGCGGCTGCACCGCCAGTTCAATAAACGTGAGCCACGCCGCAATCAGCCCGACGAGCCAGCCCACAGCCCGCAGCGGCGCGCGGAAGGCGCGCAGGATGAACAGGGCGTCGATCCATTGCAGCAGCGGCCCGGCGAGGTGGTAGTAGTATTCCGTCCAGGCGGGGCCGGGCTGCTCGCTGTTCACGCTCAGAGGATCGTCGAAATAGAGCGACCAGTAGAGATAGACGACCATCGCGCCAACGACCGCCGTTGCGCTCACCAGCCCGTCATGACGGCGCACATGGGTGCCGCGCGAGCGGCCCAGCATGAACCACGCGCAGGCCAGAGCGGCAAGATTGGCCCAGTAGGTCAGCCAGCGAAACGGGCCGAAGGGCTCTTCGATCAGCGGGTTCGCGACGACCATCCGCACCGCGTAGAACGCCGCCAGAGCAAACACGATCAGCCGGAAGATCAAAGCAGCCTGTGTCGTTTCGCGGGCAGGCACTGTGGCGGCGGAATAGGACATGGCGGGCTCCCGGCTGGTTTTGACCATCTTGGCGCATTTTTCGGTCAAATCCAGTGCGGTGATCGCGGAGGGTGAAACGTCCAACCTCGCCATCCGCGCCCCCGCTTCGTCATTTTCCTGTGCCAACCGCCGGTCTATAGTCGCCCCAAAGAGGAGCCCCCGATGCCGACCGAGGTCAGATTTGCCGCCTTTTCCCGCGAGGCGGCAGTCCAGCAGCGAGAGCTGTCCTACAATATCCTGACCCCGAAACCCGCGACCGATGGCGCCGGGAATGATTTGCCCTACGTCGCGCCCAAGATGCGGCTGGAGGGGCGCGAAGTCCTGAGCATCGTGCGGCCCTATCTGGACGTGCGCTTTCGCGAACAGCTTCGCGCCGTGCTGCCGCTCGCGCTTTACCTGATCATGTTCCAGTACCTGATCCTGCGACAGCCGATCCAGGAGACCGGTGTGATCCTTGCCGGGCTGATGGCGGTGATCGTGGGGCTCATGCTCTTCATGGAAGGGCTCAAGGTCGGGCTCATGCCGTTCGGAGAGATCATCGGATCGACCCTTCCGGCCAAGGCCGCGCTCGCCGTGGTGCTGTTGATCGCCTTCATGCTGGGCATCGGGGTCACCTTTGCCGAACCGGCCATCGGGGCGCTCAAGATCGCGGGCGGGCTCGTGAGTGTGCGGGATGCGCCCTATCTCTATGCGCTGCTGAACGATTGGTCCGGGGTCATGGTGCTCTGTGTCGGGGTAGGTGTCGGCGCCGCCGCCGTTCTGGGCACGATGCGGTTTCTTTATGGCTGGAGCCTCAAGCTGCTGATCTATGCCACGCTGATACCGACGCTGGCGCTGACCGCTTATGTCTATGCCGATCCGGCCCTGCGCCCGATCCTCGGGCTGGCGTGGGATTGCGGCGCGGTCACAACGGGGCCGGTCACCGTCCCGCTGGTGCTGTCCCTGGGCATCGGCATCGCGGGCGCGGCGGGGAAAGGGCAGAACTCCCTCTCCGGCTTCGGGATCGTCACGCTGGCCTCGCTGTTCCCGATCATCGGGGTGCTGCTGCTTTCGGTGGTCGTCTCCCTGTCCACCACACCGACAGAGATCATTGCCGCCTCGGTCGCGCAGGAAACGCTGCACGCGGAAGCCATCCCGGCCTGGCATATGCAAACCCCATGGCTCGAAATCATCGGCGGCGTGCGCGCCATCGTGCCGCTGATCCTGTTCCTGTTTCTGGTGCTGATCGTGGTCCTGCGCTCGCGCCTTCCGCGGCCCGGAGCCGTCACTTACGGCATCGTGCTGTCGGTCATCGGGATGATCGTCTTCAATCTGGGCCTGACCTACGGCCTGTCCAAGCTGGGCGGTCAGTCCGGCGGGCTCGTCCCTGCGGCGTTCACGGATATCGACGGGGTCGAGGGCGATCCACTGTTCGGACCGCGCGCCGGGCTTTGGATTTCGCTGGGCTTTGCCTGGGTTCTGGGCTTTGGCGCCACGCTGGCGGAGCCGGCGCTCAACGCTCTGGGCACCACGGTTCAGACCCTGACCAACGGTGCATTCCGCAAGCCGATGCTGATGTATGCCGTCTCCATCGGGGTGGGCTTCGGCATCGCTCTGGGCGTGGTGAAGATCATCTTCGGGTTCTCCATCGCGCTGCTTTTGGGGCCGCTTTACCTTGTGGCGCTGATCATCACGGCGCTGTCGACCGAGGAATTCGTCAACATCGCCTGGGACAGCGCAGGCGTGACCACCGGGCCGATCACCGTGCCACTGGTCCTGGCCATGGGGCTGGGCTTTGGCGGCGCGATGGAAGCGGTCGAAGGCTTTGGCATTCTCGCCATGGCGTCTATCTGCCCGATCCTGTCGGTGCTGTTGACCGGGCTCTGGGTCCGCTGGAAACTGAACCGCAAACGGCGGCGCATTGACGAAGCTGTCGCAGCCGCGAAGGAGGCCACCGCATGAGCACCCGCGAGATCGTCGTTCTGACAGACGTGTCCCTGATCACCGCCTCTGTCCCCTCCGGCAATGCCGACCGCATGGTGAAAGCCGCGCAAGAGGCCGGAGCCCAAGGCGCGTCGATCCACTACGCCTATGGGCGCGGGGTGCGCGAGCGGCTTGGCGTTTGGGGCCTGGCCATCGAGGCGGAGAAAGAGATCATCAACCTTGTCGTGTCCTCCGATCAGCTCGACCGGATCTTTGAGGCGATGTATCTGGCCGGGAACCTCGACACGCCGGGGATGGGGTTCATGTGGGTGACCCCTCTGGAGAAGGCCGGAACCTATGTCCCCGCCGAGATCCTGCGCCGCCTGGAAGCGCGCGGAGAGCTGCGCGGCGATGATCGCGAGGCGCCGCATCTGCCCTCGCTGGAGGACTATCAGGACGACCACGGCATCCGCCACAGCCCGAAACAGGACTAAGCCATGGATCCGCGCCTGAGATCCGAAAAGGTCATCACCTGCATCCTGCCCAAGGATCGCGGCCTGCCCTTGGTCAAACACCTGGCCCGCGAGAAAGGCATCACCGAGATCGACATGAACTTTGCGCGCGGGGTCGGGCGGATGACGCCTCTCAAAAACCGCGGTGCGGGGGAAACCTCGGAACGGGTGATCGTCAGCTTTGCCGTGCCCGCCGCGCAGGCGGATGAGATCTTCACCCATGTCTATCACGAAGCGGGCGTGGGCCAGCCCCATGGCGGGCTGATCTACATGCATGACCTGCTGGCCTCGACCGGCGCGGCGCTACCGGATCTGCCCGAAGAGCACAAAGAGCCCAAGGGCGAGAGCTAGGCGAGCAAGCCCCCGGACCGCTACGCCTGCGCCAGAATCCCCAAAAGATCCCGGCCCATCCGAACCGCCGTCAGCAGCAGGAACAGCCCAAAGGCCCGGCGCAGCGCAGAGCGCGGGATCGCGTGGGCGATCCGCACACCGACACGGGCAAACAGCGTCGTCATCGGAATGATGACCGCCGCCGCCAGCAGGTTCACGAAGCCCAGCGAAAAGGGCGGCAGCCCCTCGACACCAAAACCTGTCGCGGCATAGACCACCGCGCCCGGCAGCCCGATCAGGAACCCGATTGCCGCAGATGTGCCCACGGCGCGGCGAATGTCGTAGCCGAGAAAGGACAGGACCGGCACACAAACCGTGCCGCCTCCGATTCCCATCATGGCCGAGATGGCCCCAGCCCCCATGCCAAGCCCCGCCCAGACTGGCGGCGCGAAATCGCGCGGTGTGCTGGTTTCAGAGGGGCGGCGCAGAACCATGTCCAGCCCGACCAACAGGGCCACGACGGTAAACACCGCCATCAGCACGACCCCGGAAACGATCCCGCCCGCAAGGCTGCCCAGCACGACACCGATCAGGATCCAAGGCGCCCAGCGACGCAGAAGCGCCATGTCGATCGCGCCGCGCCGATAGTGCCCGCTGGCGGAGGACAGCGCGGTAAAGACGATGGTCGCCAAGGACGTACCGACGGCCAGCTGCATGGTGAGGCCCGGCTCCATCCCCGTGAGACCAAGCGCAAAGTAAAGCGCAGGCACGATCACGATGCCGCCGCCCACGCCCATCAGCCCGGCCAGAATGCCGCCCGCCGCCCCGGCCCCAAGCGCCACCGCCAGAAGCTGAATCATCATTGCGCTGTCCATTGCAGCCCGTCCTTTCCCGTGTTTCGGCGCACGCTGCCCCGAGAGACGGCGGGCGGCAAGGGCGGTAAACTGGTTTACTGAATGCTGCGGCGCACTGATAAGTTTTTCACAGAAGAGTCTTTCGCGGAGCCACGCTCCCGCGACATATCCTTTTGCCGTGATAAACATACGGTCAGGCGCGGGGAGGCGCCTGTTTGCATATGCGGATCATCCGCGTGCCAGGGAGGATAGTGATGAGCACTCAGGACAGTGCGGGCGAGGTGAAGATCACCGCGCCCTCGATGGATTTTGCAGCCAATGCCCATGTTGATGCCGCGCGCTACAAAGAGATGTACGCCGAAAGCATCAACGACCCGGTGAGCTTTTGGGCGGAGCAAGGCAAGCGCCTGCACTGGATGGAGCGCTACACCAGGGTGAAGAACACCAACTTCAACTTTGGCCGTGTCAGCATCAAATGGTTCGAGGACGGGATCCTCAACGTCTCCGAAAACTGCATCGACCGGCACCTGCAGGACCGCGCGCTGCAAACCGCGATCATCTTTGAGCCCGACGATCCCAACGCCGAAGCCCAGCACATCACCTACAAGGAGCTGCACGAAAAGGTCTGCCGCATGGCCAATGTGCTTCTGTCGCAGGGCGTGATGCGCGGGGACCGGGTGGTGATCTACCTGCCGATGATCCCCGAAGCAGCCTATGCGATGCTCGCCTGTGCGCGGATCGGCGCAATCCATTCAGTCGTGTTCGCGGGCTTTTCGCCGGATGCTCTGGGCAACCGGATCAACGATTGTGACGCGAAGATCGTCATCACCGCCGACACCGCCCCGCGCGGAGGCCGGGTCACCGCTCTGAAGTCCAACACGGACGCCGCGCTGCTGCACTGTTCGGACAAGGTGCGCTGCCTTGTCGTGAAGCACACCGGCGACCAGACGACCTGGATCCAGGACCGCGATGTCGATGTTCTGGACCTGATGGACAAGGTCGCCCCGACCTGCCCCGCGCGCCCGATGAATGCCGAAGACCCGCTCTTTATCCTCTACACCTCCGGCTCCACCGGGAAGCCCAAGGGTGTGGTGCACAGCTCTGGCGGGTATCTGGCCTGGGCAGCGATGACCCATGAGCTGGTCTTTGACTACAAGGATGGCGATATCTTCTGGTGCACCGCCGATGTCGGCTGGGTCACTGGCCACAGCTACATCGTCTACGGCCCGCTGGCGAACGGCGCCACCACGCTGATGTTCGAAGGGGTTCCGACTTATCCCGATGCGGGCCGGTTCTGGGCCGTCTGCGAGAAGCACAACGTCAACCAATTCTACACCGCCCCCACCGCGATCCGCGCGCTGATGGGCCAAGGCAACGAGTGGGTCGAGAAATACGATCTCAGCTCCATCAAAGTGCTGGGCACCGTGGGCGAGCCGATCAACCCCGAGGCCTGGAACTGGTATAATGAGGTGGTCGGCAAGGGCTCCGTGCCCATTGTGGACACCTGGTGGCAAACCGAAACCGGCGGCCACATGCTGACCCCGCTGCCAGGCGCGACCCCGACCAAACCGGGATCAGCGACGACCCCGTTCTTTGGCGTGCAGCCGGTGGTGCTGGACGCGACATCGGGCAAGGTGATCGAAGGCAATGGCGTGGAAGGTGTTCTGTGCATCGCAGATAGCTGGCCGGGCCAGATGCGCACCGTCTGGGGCGATCACGACCGCTTTCAAGAGACCTATTTCCAGCAATACAAGGGCTACTACTTCTCGGGCGATGGCTGTCGCCGGGATGAAGACGGCTATTACTGGATCACGGGCCGCGTGGATGACGTGATCAACGTCAGCGGTCACCGGATGGGTACGGCAGAGGTCGAATCGGCTCTCGTCGCCCATGCCAAGGTCGCCGAAGCCGCTGTCGTCGGCTATCCGCATGACCTGAAGGGTCAGGGCATCTATTGCTACGTCACTTTGATGAACGGGATCGAGCCGTCGGACGAGCTGCGCAAAGAACTGGAGACCTGGGTGCGCACGGAGATCGGCCCGATCGCCAAGCCTGACCTGATCCAGTGGGCTCCGGGCCTGCCCAAGACCCGCTCCGGCAAGATCATGCGCCGTATCCTGCGCAAGATCGCGGAAAACGATTACGGCGCCTTGGGCGACACCTCCACGCTGGCAGAGCCGGAAGTGGTGGATGACCTGATCGAGAACCGGATGAACCGGGGGTAAACAGCAGGACACGCGCCTGCCCGGGCGGGCGCGTGTCCGAGCCGCAAAGCGACTCGGACAGCCAGCTTGAACCCTCATTCAGAAACTGGGAAGAATCCCGCAAGTTCAACGCGGAGTCTTCCATGCCCAACCCGCTCTTTGACGCCTTCTTCGGCAAGCACGCAGGCCAGACCACGCCGTTCCTGCATTTGCCCGACGGCACCACCCTCACCCACAGCGATTTTCTGGGACGCGCGGCGCAATTCGCCCACGCCCTGACCGCCTGCGGCGTTGAAACGGGCGACCGCGTGGCCGTTCAGATCGGGAAGAGCGCGGACAACCTCGCGCTTTACGCCGCCTGCGTGCAGACCGGCGCGATCTTTCTGCCGCTCAACACCGCCTACACGGCGACAGAACTGCGCTATTTCGTCGAAGACAGCGGCGCCCGGCTGTTTGTCTGCGATCCTAAGGACCACGAGACGCTCGCCGCGCTTGCCCCGCGTGTAGAGACCCTCGGCACCGCGCGGGATGGCACTCTGGCCGATCTGGCGAAGGCCCAGCCGACGCAGTTCGACACTGTGGAGCGCAGCGCGGACGATCTGGCCGCGTTCCTCTACACCTCGGGCACCACGGGGCGCAGCAAGGGCGCGATGCTGACCCAGGGCAATCTGCTGTCCAACTCGCAGACCCTGGCCGATCTGTGGCGCTTCTCGGCGGAAGACGTGCTGCTGCACGCGCTACCGATCTATCACACCCACGGGCTGTTCGTGGCCACCAATGTCACGCTTCAGGCCGGGGGCGCGATGATCCTGCTGCCGAAATTCGACACGCAAGAGGTGCTGCGCCATCTGCCCCGCGCCACGGCGATGATGGGCGTGCCGACCTTCTACACCCGCCTGCTGGACGATCCGCATTTCACGGCCAACACCTGCGCCAATATGCGGCTGTTCGTGTCGGGCTCTGCCCCGCTTCTGGCCGAAACGCACCGGCAGTTCGAATCGCGCACCGGTCACCGCATCCTGGAGCGCTACGGCATGACCGAGACGAACATGAACACGTCCAACCCCTATGACGGAGACCGCCGCGCCGGGACCGTGGGCCTTCCGCTCCCCGATGTGGAGCTGAAGGTCTGCGACGCGGAGGGACAAGAGCTGCCGCGCGGAGAGATCGGGACGCTCGAGGTCCGCGGGCCGAACGTGTTCAAGGGCTATTGGCAGATGCCCGAAAAGACGGCTGCAGAGCTGCGCGCGGACGGGTTCTTCATCACCGGCGATCTGGCCGTGCAGGCGCCGGACGGCTACGTCACCATCGTCGGGCGCGGCAAGGACCTGATCATTTCCGGCGGGTTCAACGTCTATCCGAAAGAAGTCGAAGACGTTCTGGACGCACAGCCCGGCGTTCTGGAGAGCGCCGTGATCGGCGTGCCGCATCCCGATTTCGGAGAGGGCGTGGTGGCAGTTATCGTGCCCGAGGCGGGGGTGACGCCGGATCACGGGACACTGTCAGAGGCCCTGAAGGACCAGCTTGCCGCCTTTAAGCGACCCAAGCACCTTGAGACCGTCGAATCCCTGCCCCGCAATACGATGGGAAAAGTGCAAAAAGCCGCGCTGCGCGACAGGTTCAAGGCTCAGTTCGACGGGTAAGTATGGCTCCGGCAGAGCTCAGGCCGGTGTCGATGCGGGCGCAACCGTCTCTGGTTCCCGAACGGGGCGCCCACAGTAGACAGAATCACCCACTCTGACGGTCAATCGTCCGTCAGAGAGCATCTTCACGAGAATGCCTTGAACCGTCACGCAAGTTCCGATCGAAATCGTCGTCAACATGGCAGCACCTCCCCAATGAAACTGCGAGTTGAATTGCTGACGCAAGGTTAACGCGAGGCGTGAAAACAGCGCAAGCTTTTTGGCCGGAACCGGCTCATTCCTGCTTATCGTCGCTAGAGCCAGTCGCGCAGGATGGGGATCAGAGGAATATCCGCAGGCGGCATCGGATAGCTGCGCAGATCGGCTGCGCGCACCCAGGCAAGCTGTTGATTTTCCTTACCTACTGGCGTTCCCTCCCATTTTCGGCAGACAAAGAGCGGCATCAAAAGGTGGAAATCGTCGTAGCTGTGGCTCGCGAAGGTGAGCGGGGCCAGGCAACTCCCCCAGGTCTCAATGCCAAGCTCTTCGTGCAGCTCGCGCACCAAGGCCGCTTCGGGCGATTCCCCCGGCTCGACCTTGCCGCCGGGGAATTCCCACAGCCCCGCCATCGACTTCCCTTCCGGCCGCTGTGCCAAAAGCACGCGGCCATCCGGGTCGATCAGGGCGACCGCCGAAACTAGAACGATCTTCACGACCGGTAATCCGCGTTGATGCGAATGTAGTCGTGGGTCAGATCGCAGGTCCAGACGGTTGCCGTGCCGCGACCCAGCCCCAGATCAACGCTCAGGTCGATTTCGGGCTGTTTCATCAGCGCGGCGCCTTGTTCTTCGCGGTAGTCCGGGTCGGCCCAGCCCTCGCGGGCGACGGTGACGTCTCCGAACCGAATCGTGAGCGTATCCCGATCCGCCTGCGCTCCGGATTTGCCAACGGCCATCACCACGCGGCCCCAGTTGGGATCCTCGCCCGCAATCGCGGTCTTCACCAGCGGAGAGTTAGCGATGGACATGGCCACCTTGCGGGCGTCGGCATCATCCGCCGCGCCGGTCACGGAGACGGTCAGGAACTTGCTCGCCCCCTCACCGTCGCGCACGACCTGTTGCGCCAGATCGAGCATCACGCCGTGCAGCACCGCTTCGAACCCGGCATCGCCCGAGGCATCCACGCCCGCCGCGCCAGTCGCGCCGAACAGAAGCGTGTCCGACGTGGACGTGTCGCCATCCACGGTGATGCAGTTGAACGTCCGGTCGGTGAGCCGCCCGAGCATCTCTTGCGCGGCCTCACGCGGCAGCACGGCATCGGTGAAGATATAGACCAGCATCGTCGCCATATCTGGCGCGATCATGCCAGAGCCCTTCGCGATCCCCATGATCTTGACCGGGGTGCCGTTCACCTCAACCTCGGCGCAGGCGCCTTTGGGGAAGGTGTCGGTGGTCATGATCGCGCGGGCCGCCTGCTCTGCCGCGTCCGGGTCCAGTGAGGCCGCCAGATCATCGGTGACCGCCACGATCCGATCATCGGGGAGCCGTTCCCCGATCACCCCGGTGGAGGCGGTGAAAACCCGCTCCGCCGCGCAGCCCGTGGCTTTGGCCACCGCCGTGACGATGGCCTCAACCGATCCGTCCCCGGCCTTGCCGGTGAAAGCGTTGGAGTTGCCCGAATTCACAAGGATCGCCGCCGGACCGTCCTGCGGCCCACGGATCTTGGCCTCGCAGTCCCGAACCGGGGACGAGCGCGTGGCGGAACGGGTGAACACCCCCGCCACGGTGCTGCCGGGATCGAGCACGGCCAGCATCACATCGAGCCGGCCCGTGTAGCGCACCCCGGCCTCGGCGGCGGCAAAGCGCACGCCGTCGATGCGGGGCAGATCGGGAAACTGCGCGGGAGCGAGAGGCGATACGGTCATTCCTGCTCCAGCAGTTCGAATTGAGAAATGCCAGCCGGGTCGATGCCATCGACGCGGGTGATCTCGGCGCCCGCTTCCAGCTCCGCGATGCGGGCTTCGACGGCTTTGCGCACCAGCTCACCCTCGATCTCCAGACGCACATCCTCGAGCGTCGGTGCGGGCTTCTCGCGGCTCTCCTCCAGAAGAATCACGTGCCAGCCGAATTGGGTCTCCACCGGGTCCGACACGTGGCCCGGCTCTAGCGCCATCACGGCCTCTTCGAATTCCGGCACCATCATGCCCGCGCCGAACCAGCCCAGATCACCGCCGGACGGGCCAGACGGGCCGGTCGAATGCTCTTTCGCGGTCTCGGCGAAATCGGCACCGTCGTCGAGCAGGGCGACCAGCTCTTCGGCTTCTTCCTTGGTCTCCACGAGAATGTGACGCGCGCGATACTCCATTTCGCCGCTGGGGGTGCCGAACTGTTCCTCATAGGCGGCACGGATCGCGTCTTCGGTCGCCTCGGCGGCACCGATTGCCTCGACCGCCTCACCCGCGCGCAGCGAGCGGGTCTCGTTCGCGATGGCCAGCTCAAGCCGCTTGGGCGACGCGTCCAGGCTGTCCGCCAGAACCTGCTGCTGGATCAACTGGTTGAGCACGCCCTCATACAGCGCGTCTTCGGGAATCTGCTGATATTGCTGCGGCAGCTGGAGCCGCGCGATCAGCATTTCACCCAGGGTGATCTCGGTCTCTCCGACGGTGGCGACCACGGTATCAAGCGATTGAGCCGGGGCCGAAGTGGCAACGCCAAGGGCCAGAGCGACAGCAGTCAGCGGGCGGGTGAAGCGGAGCATAGGTTCGTTCCTTTCCGTCACGCCTTCGGGGGCGGCGTTGACACTATGATATGCGGCCCTTACCTAGCCTTGCGGGTCCCGAGGGGCCGGATTGCCCCAAGATTTAGGGGGCGCGCCCCGCCGGGGCAACCAGCCTCTTGATCCCGTGAACCGAAATCGCGCCGAAGGAGCGGATATGCTGGGTCTTGGAACGATCGCCAAAAAGGTGTTTGGCACGCCGAATGACCGCAAGGTTAAGGCCACGAAGCCGCTTATCGCCAAGATCAACGCCCTGGAGCCCGAATACGAGGCGCTGTCCGATCAGGGGCTGATCGACAAGACCGAAGAGCTCAAGCGCCGCTACAGCGAGGGCGAGAAGCTCGACGCGCTGCTGCCCGAAGCTTTCGCCAACTGCCGCGAGGGCGCCCGCCGTGCTCTGGGCCTGCGCGCCTTTGACGTGCAGCTGATGGGCGGGGCGTTCCTGCACGAAGGCAATATCGCGGAAATGAAGACCGGCGAGGGCAAGACGCTCGTCGCCACCTTCGCCGCGTATCTGAACGCGCTGACCGGCAAAGGCGTGCATATCGTCACCGTGAACGACTATCTCGTGAAGCGGGACGCCGAATGGATGGGCAAGGTGTTCGCCCAGCTGGGCATGACCACCGGCGCCATCTATCCCAACCAGCCCGATGACGAAAAGCGCAACGCCTATCAGTGCGATGTGGCCTATGCCACGAATAACGAGCTGGCGTTCGATTACCTGCGCGACAACATGAAGGGCTCTCTCAAGGAGATGGTCCAGCGGCCCCACCACTTCGCCATTGTCGACGAGGTGGACAGCATCCTGATCGACGAAGCGCGCACGCCGCTCATCATTTCCGGCCCGGCCCAGGACCGCAGCGATCTTTACGTCGCCATCGACGCGCTGATCCCTGAGCTGACGGACGAAATGTTCGAGATGGACGAAAAAACTCGTCAGGTGACCTTCACCGACGACGGCAATGAATTCCTGGAGCAGCGCCTGCGCTCGGCCGGACTGCTGGACGATGAGCACACGCTCTACGACCCGGAAAGCACCACACTGGTCCACCACGTGAACCAGGGCCTGCGCGCGCACAAGCTCTACACCAAGGACAAGGACTACATCGTCCGCGACGGGCAGGTTGTTCTGATCGACGAATTCACCGGCCGCATGATGCATGGCCGCCGCCTGTCGGACGGGCTGCACCAGGCTCTCGAAGCCAAGGAAGGCGCCCAGATCCAGCCGGAAAACGTCACCCACGCCAGCGTGACCTTCCAGAACTATTTCCGCCTCTACGAGAAGCTCGCCGGGATGACCGGCACCGCGATCACCGAGGCCGAGGAATTCGCGGATATCTATGGGCTGGGCGTGGTCGAAGTGCCCACCAACCGCCCCATCTCCCGCGAAGATGAGCATGACCAAGTCTACCGCACAGGCCGCGAGAAATACGAAGCCATCGTCGAAGAGATCAAGGCCGCCCACGAGAAGGGCCAGCCGATCCTGGTCGGCACCACCTCGATCGAGAAATCCGACATGCTCAGCCAGCTTCTGACCGAAGCCGGTGTGACGCATAACGTGCTCAACGCCCGCGAGCATGAGCGCGAAGCCCATATCGTGGCCGAGGCCGGGAAGATGGGCTCCGTGACCATCGCCACCAACATGGCCGGGCGCGGCACCGATATTCAGCTGGGCGGCAATGTCGAGATGAAGGTGATGGAGGCTCTGGCCGCCAATCCCGAGGCAAACCCCGACGAGCTGCGCGCCAAGATCGAAGCCGAACATGCCGAAGAAAAGCAAAAGGTGCTGGACGCCGGCGGTCTGTTCGTTCTGGCGACCGAACGGCACGAAAGCCGCCGGATCGACAACCAGCTGCGCGGCCGGTCGGGCCGTCAGGGCGATCCGGGCCGGTCCAGCTTCTTCCTGTCGCTGGAAGATGACCTGATGCGGATCTTTGGATCCGAGCGTCTGGAAAAGGTGCTTAGCACGCTGGGCATGAAGGACGGCGAAGCCATCGTGCACCCGTGGGTAAACAAATCGCTGGAGCGCGCTCAGACCAAGGTCGAAGCCCGCAACTTCGACATCCGCAAGCAGCTTCTGAAATTCGACGACGTGATGAACGATCAGCGGAAGGTGATCTTCGGTCAGCGCCGCGAGATCATGGAAGCCGAGGACGTTTCGGAGATCGCGACCGACATGCGTCACCAGGTCATCGAAGACCTCGTGGCCCGGCACATCCCGGAACGCAGCTATGCCGACCAGTGGGACGGTGAGGGGCTCTATGCCGATGCGCTGAAGCATCTGGGCGTCGACGCCCCGATTCTGGCCTGGGTCGAAGAAGAAGGCGTGGATGACGACGTGATCTACGAGCGCCTCGTTGAGGCCTCCGACGCCTTCACCGGCGCCAAGGAAGAAGAGTTCGGCTCGGACACCTATCGCAGCGTCGAAAAGCAGGTGATCCTGAGCACGATCGACGCCAAATGGCGCGAGCATCTTCTGACGCTGGAACATCTTCGATCGGTCGTGGGCTTTCGCGGCTATGCGCAGCGCGACCCTCTGAACGAATACAAGACCGAGAGCTTCCAGTTGTTCGAAGGCCTGCTGGACGGGCTGCGCTTCGATGTGACCGAAAAGCTGAACAATATCCGCCCGCTGACCGAAGCGGAGCTTGAGCAGATGCGTCAGGCGCAGCTGGCCGAACAGGAGCGGATGCGGCGCGAACTGGAGAAGCACAGCGCCGCCACCGCCGCTGCAGCGGCGGGCGCAGCCACGGCCGCCAGCGGTGCCGCCATAGAAGGGTTCGACGAAACCGATCCCTCGACCTGGGGCAACCCCAGCCGCAACGCCTTGTGCCCCTGCGGATCGGGCAAGAAGTTCAAGCACTGCCATGGCCGCCTGTGACCGGCCGCGACCCGGCCTGTCACAACTTCGCCCTGATTTGACCTCGCCTTCTTCTTCCGTCCGTCCTTCGGACGCCACCGAAGGGGAGCATTCTAGCACCGTCGCAATATGCGAAGGGATAGAATCATGTCAGGTCTCAAGAAGCTTGCTGTTGCCGCAGGCACATTTGCCGTGGCGGTCGGGATCGGCTTCACCATGCAAAATGGCGAAGCACAGGCGGAGCGCCTGAGCGTTGCGCCGGTGCTGCCGGAAAACCTGAGCACGCCGCCGCAGCACGCGTCTTTCGTGCTGGGTGCGGACCTTCTGCCCGCCTTGCCCCTCCCCTCGCTGCCGCTCGTGCTGGCCGCCTTGCCCAAGGGCCTGAGCGCCGCTCTGCCGGAGGACATGGCAGCCGCACCCGTGGCCGAGCTGGACTGCACAGTGGCGCTTTCCGCAACAGCCGCGCCGCTGGCCTTTGCCGAGCTCGACGTTTCAGCCCCGTGCCATGCCGGACAGCGCGCCACGATCCACCATCGCGGCATGATGTTCGCCATCGCCTTGGACGACCAAGGCGCGGCAGAATTGTCCGTCCCCGCCCTGACCGAAGACGCCAGCTTCATCGTTGCCCTGAGCGACGGCGAAGGCGCCGTGGCGCGGCTTTCCCTGCCCGACATGGCGGATCTGGACCGGGTCGCTCTGCAATGGCAGGGGGAAACCGGGCTTCAGCTTCATGCGCGCGAATTCGGCGCCGCCTACTTCACCGCCGGTCACGTGTGGCGCGATGCGCCCGATGCGAGCATGTCCGGCGGCGTGTTTACCCAGCTTGGCGATCCGACGCTGGAGCGCGCGCTTCTGGCTGAGGTCTACACCTACCCTGCCGAAACCTCTCCCCGCGACGGGCAGATCGCCTTGAGCGTCGAAGCCGAGGTTATCGACGCCACCTGCGGCGGCGAAATCGCGGCCCAATCGCTGCAAACCGGGCCGTCCGGGCTCGAGACCCGTGACCTCACAATGACGGTTCCCGGCTGCGATTCCGTGGGCGAGTTTTTGATCTTGCAAAACATGGTGTCGGACCGGACTGTTGCCGCAAGATGACGCGCGACGACCCCTGGCACAGACGGTTTGGACGTGCGGCGACTCAGTTCGCCGCACTTTTTCTTTGCACACTTGCGGTCAGCGCCGCCCCTGCGCGGGCAGAGCCGGTGACGATCACCCACGGCGGCACCGCCGTCTCGGGCGATATCCTGGGGTTTGACGGCACCTTCCTGCGGCTCATGACCGATGCCGGAGAGGTGACGCTGCGTTACGATCATACGGAATGCGAGGGCGCCCTGTGCCCCGATCCCGAGGACTACGTCCCTCGCCTGCGCCTGTCTGGCGCCGCGCGCATGTCGGACGTTCTGATGCCCGCACTGATCGAAGGCTACGCCCGCACGCGCGGCCTGCGCGCCGTGCGGCGGGAGGTCGACCCGCTCCACTTCGAATACGATGTCGAAGACGCGAGCAGCGGACTGCCGGTGCTGCGGTTCAGCTTCCATGTCGGCACGAGCGACGAAGGCTTTGCTGACCTGTTCTCCAACCAGGCGGACGCCGCGCTCTCCGTGCGCGAGATCCGCCCCGAAGAGGCGCGCCAGGGCTCCGAAGCCGGGCTGGGCCGGTTGTCCGACGCCCGCCGGAGCGAGATCGTCGCGCTTGATGCGCTTGTGCCGGTGGGATCGCCCCGCAGGCTTCTACGCCCGCTGACCCCCACGGAGCTGGCGGGCCTGTTCGCGGGCACGATCACCGATTGGGCGCAGCTTGGGCTGGCCCCCGGACCGGTCAAGCTGCACCTCGGGCCTGAGCAGTCGGGCGACGTGCAAGGGTTCATCGACGGGGTGCTGACCCCGGCAGGCGTGACCTTGTCGGACACTGTCCAGTTCCACGACACGACCGACGCCATGACCACCGCCGTCGCGCAAGACGCGGGCGCCGTGGGCGTGGCGCCCTATCGCAATCACGGGCTGGCGCGGCCGCTGCCTCTGGGCGGCAGTTGCGGCATGGTGTCGGACGCAAATCTTCTGTCGCTCAAGACCGAAGATTACACGCTCACCCGCCCTCTGTTCATCTACCTCCCGGAGCGCCGCATGGCCCCGGAGGCAAGCGCGTGGCTCGCCTGGCTACGCAGCAGCGAAGCCCAGAAGATCGTGCGCCGCGCCGGGTTCGTGGATCGCGGTCCGGTGCCAGTGCCGCTCTCTCGGCAAGGGGACCGGCTGGCCCGCGCAATCCTTGTCGCGGGCGAAGAGATCAGCCTGGCCAACCTGCAGGACATGGTGGGCAAGCTCTCGCGGCGTCAGAGGCTCTCCACCACGTTCCGCTTCACGCCCGGATCGACCCGGCTGGACGCGCAGTCCCGATCGAACATGCTGCAACTGGGCCGGGCGATCCGCGATGGCGAATACCAAGGCGCCCGGCTGTTCCTTGTGGGGTTCAGCGACGGCGTGGGCCCGGCCGAAGCCAATCGCAGCCTGTCTCTGGCGCGGGCGGAAAGCGTCCGGCGGCAGCTTCTGAACGTGCTGAGCGACGGGCTGCCCGACGGCGTTTCGCTGGAGATCGACGCCTTTGGCGAAGCGCTTCCGCTGGCCTGCGACGACAGCGATTGGGGACGGCAGACCAACCGGCGGGTGGAGCTGTGGGTCGCGCAGGGCGCGCTACAGTAACCCTTCCGCGCGAAAGCTCAGTTCGCGCGAGCGGCCAATGATCAGATGATCGTGCACGACGATCCCTAAAGCCTGCGCCGCCCGTTCGATCTGCGCGGTCATCGTGATGTCCGATTCCGACGGCGTCGGATCGCCCGACGGATGGTTGTGGACCAGGATCAGAGCCGATGCGTTCAGCTCAAGCGCGCGCTTGACGACCTCGCGCGGGTAAACCGGGACGTGATCCACAGTGCCGCGCGCCTGCGCCTCATCGGCAATCAGAACGTTCTTGCGATCCAGAAACAGGACGCGGAACTGTTCGGTGTCGCGATGCGCCATGACCGTATGACAATAGTCCAGCAGCGCGTCCCAGGAGGACAGCACCTGATGACGCAGCACCCGCGCGCGCGCCATGCGATGCGCGCAGGCTTCGGTGATCTTGAGCTGCGCAACGACGGCGGGGCCGACGCCTTCGACCTGCTCCAGCCGGGCACGGGGGGCAGACAAGACAGCGTTCAGATCCCCGAAGGTCTCAAGCAGCAGGCGGGCCAAAGGCTTCACATCCCGGCGCGGGATCGCGGCGAACAAGAGCAGCTCAAGCAGTTCGTATTCCGGCACGGCATCGGCGCCGCCAGAGAGAAACCTTTCCCGAAGCCGGGCACGGTGATCGCGGATATAGGACGGGGCCTTCGCGCCCTTGGGCACGGGGGCTTCATCCACATCCAGTGGAAACAGCGCCGGAGCTTCGGAAAAGGCGGAGTCGCGCGTCATGCCCCACCATGGGGACACGATGGTTAGCGAAGCGTTAATGCGCGGCAGTCATCAGATCGCGGTCGGGCCCGGTCCGGCCCCTTAGGACAGAAGCCCGGCGTGGATCATCGCATCCTTGATGGCCTGCTTGACCGGATCGGTTGCAGGCACCAGCGGAAGACGCACATCCGCACTGACACGGCCCAGAAGGGACAGGCCGTATTTGGCACCGACAACGCCCGGCTCCAGGAAGATCGCCTCATGGAGCGGCATCAGGCGATCCTGAATTTCCAGGGCGGCGGCATAGTCCCCGCGCGCGGTGCAGGCCTGGAACTGAGCGCACAGACGCGGCGCGACATTCGCGGTCACCGAAATGCAGCCCACCCCGCCATGGGCGTTAAAGCCCAGAGCCGTGGCATCTTCGCCGGACAGTTGCACGAAATCGGTGCCACAGGTGATGCGGGTGCGCGGCACGCGGGCCAGATCGCCGGTCGCATCTTTCACGCCCACGATCATCTCGTGCTTGGCCAGACGGCCCATGGTTTCGGGCGTCATATCGACAACCGACCGGCCGGGGATGTTGTAGATGATGATCGGCAGGCCAATCTCGGCGGCGGCCTCATAATGGGCGATCAGGCCGTCTTGGGTCGGCTTGTTGTAGTAGGGCGTCACGATCAGGGCGGCATCGGCCCCAGCGGCCTGTGCTCCGCGCACCAGCTTGACCGTTTCGGAGGTGTTGTTGGAGCCCGCACCGGCAATGACCGGCACACGGCCATCGGCGTATTTCACGGCCGCAGCGACAACCGCGTCATGTTCGTCATGGGTCAGAGTCGGGCTTTCGCCCGTGGTGCCAACGGGAACCAAACCGGACGATCCCTCTTCGATCTGCCAGTCGATCAGGTCCTTGAACGCTGCCATGTCCGGTTTGCCGTCCTGACCGAAGGGCGTGACAAGCGCGGGGATGGATCCTTTGAACATCGCGTTCTCCTGAACTGGCAAAGACCCGCCCATCGCGGATCCGCGCGGACACTAGTCGGGTTTTCTCCCCTTGCCAAGAATCGGCTGACCTGCACTCTGCCCACCATGGTCCGATCGCTTATTCTTGCCGCCCTTGTCGCGCTCCTGCCTCTGGGCGGGCTGGCTCAGGATCGCCCTCAAAACGATGCGATCAAGGATGCGTTTGCCGCGCTGTCGCGGGGTGACACGGCTTTGGCGGAATCGCTCGCCCTGCCTCTGGGGACGGCGGCCAGCGATCTGATCGACTGGGCCCGCCTGCGCGACGGGAACGGCAGTTTCGAAGAGATCGACGCCTTTGTCGCCCGTCGCCCGGACTGGCCCGAACAGGACCGCCTGATGCGCGCGGCAGAGCGTGCCATTACCAAGGACACCGATGCCGCGCGCGTGCGCGCCTTTGTCGGAGACAGCCCGCGCACCATGGACGGGGCGATTGCGCTTGCCGATGTCACGTCTCCGCTTGATCCGAACCGGGCCAGAATGCTGATCCGCGCCTGGATCGAGCTGAACGCCGATGCCGAGACAGAAGCCAGAATGCTGGCGCAGTTCGGGCTCCTTCTGGGGCCGCACCACGCCGAGCGCGTGGACCGCCTGCTGTTTGCGGAACGGGTGAACGATGCGCTGCGCATCCTGCCAAAGCTCTCACCGGAGGAGCGCGCCATTGCGCAGGCGCGCATCGCCTACATTCGCAATCTTTCGACCGCCGGGCAGGAGCCCGAGGCGCTCCGCTCCGTGCCGGGCGTGGCCTATGCGCGGTTCGACTGGCTGGCCGCGAAGGGCCGCTACCGCGAGGCAATCACGTTGGCCGAGGCACAGTCTCCGGACCGGCTGGGCGATCCGTTCCGCTGGTCCGGCTGGCGGCGGAGCCTCGCCCGCTGGGAGATGCGGCAAGGCGATCCCGACCGGGCCTACCGCCTCGCGACCCAGAACGGCACGACCCCTGAAGACGGCTACAACCATGCCGATCTGGAATGGCTTGCGGGCTATATTGCCCTGCGCAAGCTGGATGATCCGGCCCGCGCACTGCGCCATTTCGAACAGTTCCGCACAGAGGTCGAGACGCCGATTTCGCTGGGCCGGGCCTGGTTCTGGATCGGGGAAGCTCGAGCAGCCACCGACGACCAGGAAGGTGCGATGGCGGCCTGGCGTGAAGGCGCTCGGTACCAAACGGCCTTTTACGGCCTGCTGTCGTCCGAACGCGCGGGGCTGCCATTGGATGCGTCCTACGCGGATCCGCTCCCCGCCGAGGACTGGCGAGAGAGCGACGCGCTGCGCAACGACATGGTTCAGGCGCTCGACCTGCTGCTAACCGCCGAGCAGCGCGGTTATGCCTACCGGTTTGCTATCGCTCTCGGAGAAAGCGCCCCGGAGACAGACCTTCAGGGTGCGATTGCAATGCTGCTGGAGCGAGAGGAGCACTTCCTGGCTCTGAAAGTGGCAAAAGCTGCCGCGCGGCGCGGCCTGCTCATCGCGCCCGGCTATCACCCGTTGCACCCGCTCGCCGCGGAGCCGCTGCCCGTGGACCCCGCGCTTGCCCTGTCCATCGCGCGGCAGGAGAGCGAGTTCCGCGCAGATGCGGGCAGCCCGGTCGGGGCGCAGGGGCTCATGCAGCTCATGCCCGGCACGGCGCGCGAGGTCGCTCGCAGGCTGGGCATTGGCTATTCCTACCCGATGCTCACCAGCTCCTGGAGCTACAATGCGCGGCTCGGCAGTGCTTACCTTGCCGGTCTGATCGAAGATTTCGGAGACAGCCCCGTTCTGGTTGCCGCAAGCTACAACGCCGGACCGGGGCGAGCTTATGAGTGGATGGCCCTGCGAGGCGATCCACGCGAAGGGGAGCTCGACCCCGTGGACTGGATCGAACACATCCCCTTCCGTGAAACCCGCAATTACGTGCAGCGCGTGACGGAATCGGTCCCGATCTACCGCGCGCGCCTGTCAGGGAAGACCGGGCCCGTGGCGTTCACCCCTCTCTTGATCGGCAAGGAAGCGCTTGTGCGCCCGCGACCACGTCCGTCCGGGTTGGGTCAGGTCGTGGTCCCTGCCCCAGCAGCAGAGCGCCCCGCCCTGGATCCACAATCGGCACCGCGCCCCATTGCGCGGCCCTCGGCTCCGGTCGCTCCGGCAGCCCCACGGCCCGCCGGGCAATAGCCTCAAAACTTTTTTAAACTTTTTTCGATTTTCAGCGACGGAATGACCTGCGTGCCGCGTGTGACTAGTATCCTCGCTCAAAACGGGCGGGGAGTGAGGCAAACACATAGGACATCCCCATGACCAAGCTGAAAACCACGCTTCTGATTTCTGCCATCTCCGCCGGGCTGCTGGTCAGCGCCGCGTCGGCCGACCCGTTCGGCGGCATGTCGCGGCAGGCCCCTCCCAGCTTCTCTGATCTCGACACCAATGGCGACGGCCAGATCACCCCGGCCGAGCTGATGGCCAAGAAAGAGGCCGATTTCGCAGAAGTCGACAGCAACAACGATGGCGGGCTGAGCGCAGAGGAGATCATCGCGAACCGCCAGGCGCGCCGCGCGGAGCGGATGATCGAGATGATGGACGAGAACGATGACGGTCTGATCCAGATCGAAGAGATGGTCGGCCCCAAGGGTCAGAATGAGACCACGATGTTCGAACGGCTCGACAAAGATGGCGATGGCGCCATCAGCGAAGAGGAGTTCGAGGCTCTCGCCGATCGGATGCAGCGCGGCGACCGTCGGGATGATCGTCGGGGCGACCGGCGCGGTCATGGCGGCCACGGCTATCGCGGCGGTCATAACTGACGCGGATGGACCCCGTCCGACGGAGCGGGCACAAACGATCCCGGTATGACCGATGGCTCCAACACGCCTTCCCCCTCGGACGGGGACTTGCTTGCCGCCTATGCGGCGGGTGATGCGCGTGCGGCGGCGGAACTGACCCGCCGCCTCGCGCCGCGCGTTCTGGCTCAGGCCCGGCGCATGCTGGGTCAGCAGGCCGAGGCAGAGGACGTGACCCAGGAGGCCATGCTCCGCCTGTGGCGCGCCGCCCCCGACTGGGTGGAGGAGGGCGCACAGGTGTCGACCTGGCTCTACCGGGTGACGGCCAACCTATGCACGGACCGGCTGCGGCGCGGGGGGCGCAATGTGGCGCTTGACGCTGCACCAGAGCCGGTGGACGAAGCGGCCACGCCGATGCAGGAACTGCAGCGCGATGCCCGGGCACAGGCTCTGCGAACCGCACTCGCCGATCTGCCCGAACGGCAGGCACAGGCGGTAGCGCTGCGCCACTTCGAAGGTCTGGGCAATTCCGAAATTGCCGCGATCATGGACATCACGCCCGAAGCCGTCGAAAGTCTGACGGCCCGGGGCAAACGGGCTCTGGCGGCGGCGCTATCGCCGCGCAGGACAGAATTGGGGGTTCTTTAGATGACGGACCGCACGGATATGGATCAGCTCGACGCGCTCTTCGCGGAGATCGCGGAAGAACCCGCGCCCGAGATGAGCGAAACGCTCTCGGCCCGGATCATGGGCGATGCCCTGCGCGAAATGCCCACGCCGCTTGAACCCGCTCCCGCGCCGCGCTCGCTTTGGGAATCGATCCGGGCGGCTGTCGGGGGTTGGCCGTCTCTGGGCGGCATGGCCGTGGCGGGGGTGGCTGGGCTCTGGATCGGAATCATGCCCCCCGTCATGGTCCAAGACATCACTGCCCGCATGATGGGCGACAGCGTTAGCCTCACCGTGTTGAGCGATGGCGCATTGAGCCTGGAGGACTAAGAATGGAGCCCCCCAAGCCCTCGCGCCTGCGGCGCATCATCCTGCCGATTTCTCTGGCCCTGAACGTTCTGGTGATCGGGCTGATCCTCGGCGCGATTCTCAACGGCCCCGACGGGCGCAATCCCCGCGCCGTGGACCTGAGCCTTGGCCCCCTCACCCGCGCGCTGAGCGAGGATGATCGCCGCGCCATCGGCCAGACCATCCGCGCCGAAATCGCCCGCGGCGACCGGCCCAGCCCTCAGACGCGCAGCGCTCGGGGCGGCGAGCTGGCCAAGATGCTGGAGCTTCTGCGCGCCGATCCGTTCGATGACGCCGCCTTCACAGAGCTGCTGGCCCGGCAGCGCGCCCGCGCCGACAATTGGGCCCAGGCGGGCACGGGCGCGCTGAGCGCGCGGCTCTCCGCCATGCCTGCCGAGGAGCGCGCCGCCTTTGCCGACCGGCTGGAGCGTGAGCTCCGTTCCCGGGAACGCTTCGCGCCGGGGCGCCACCGCCCGGAGCATCGCCGCTAGGCCCGGCGCCGCGCCCGCATCAGGGTGAACAGCCCCGCCCCCACGACGATGGCGGCGCCCAAAGCCACGTTGGGCCGCAAGATCTCTCCGAACACGGTGATGCCGATCAGCGCGCCAAACACGATCTGGAGGAAGGCAAAGGGCTGCACTGCGCTTGCCTCCGCGACCTCGTAGGTCTTGATGAGCAGGAAATGCCCACCCGCGCCAGTGACGCAAAGCAGCGCCATCCACAGCCAATCGTGGGCGGTCATGGGCTCCCAGACCCACAGCCCAACCAAGGTGATTGCCACGGCCCCGGTGGTGCCGGTCCAGAAGAACGATGTCGCCGCGCTGTCCTTGCGGGCCGCGTAGCGCGTCAGAAGGCCGTAGAGCGCAAACATGAAGGCCGACGCCAGAGGCAGCACCGCCGCAGGGGCGAACACGCCCGATCCGGGGTTGAGGATCACCATCACCCCGACGGCTCCGATGCCGATGGCCACCCATCTGCGCCAGCCGACGGATTCGCCCAGGATCGGACCCGACAGCGCCGCGATCAGAAGCGGATAGCAGCCGAACACGGCCTGGCTTTCGACCAGCCCGAGATGGACGAAACCCAGCACCATCACGCAGACCTCGGCCACCAGAAGAACGCCTCGGACCGCTTGCAGGACCGGCTGCTTCGTCGCTGCCGCAGCGCGGACAGAGCCCACTTGCCGTTTGGCCAGAACGATCACGAAGGCGGCAAAGAACCAGTAGCGGATCATCACCACCATCAGCACATTGTAGGTGCTGGCCAGATGGCGGCTGATCCCGTCCTGGCTGGCAAAGACCAGCGTGGTGGCCACCATCAGCCAGATGCCCAGCTTTGTGTTCTGGTCCTGGCTCACGGACGGGCGCCAATGGTCATATGACGCTTGCGGCCAAAGCCCGGCACCCGTGTCACGGCAAACCCCGCATCGGTCAACGCACGGCGCACTGCCCCCGCCGCCGTATAGGTGGCAAACGTGCCACACGGTGCGGTGTGGTCGTGGACGGCCTGCATCAGGGCGGGCTCCCACAGTTCTGGGTTCTTGGCGGGGGCAAACCCGTCAAGGAACCAGGCATCCGCGCAACCCTCCCACGCGGGCAGGGCTGCGCGTGCATCGCCTTCAATCAGGGTCAGCGTCAGGTTCGGGGCCAGCTCTGCGCCCGAGGTCAGGGCCGCCTCCAATCGCGCGGCCTTGTCGGCCAGGGCGGGGAAGGCGGCAAGGGCAGCGGTGCGATCCGCCGGGGCCATCGGGAAGGCTTCGAAGCTGGTGAAGGACAGCGGCGCGCGCGGGCCTTGCTCCCACAGAGCCCAGGTGGCCAACAGGTTGAGCCCGGTGCCAAATCCCAGCTCTGCGATGCGCAAGGGTTCGGTCAGGCGATCCCCCAGCCGATTTCCGTCAAGAAAGACGTGCCGCGTCTCCTCCAGTCCGTTCTCAAGGCTGAAATACGGATCATCGAACCGGCGAGAGACCGGCACAGGGCCGTTCCAGGTGGTGTCGCTGCTCTGGTCCATGGGGGGCGCTCCGGCTAGGGTCCGGCGCACAGAGTGACCGCGAGGACAGGCAATGGCAATGATCGACGTGACCATACGCGGAGCGGGGGCTTTTGGCCTGTCCGTGGCCTGGGCCTGCGTCAAACGCGGGGCAAAGGTCCGGGTGATCGACCCGGGCGGACCGGGCGCAGGATCGTCTGGCGGGATCGTCGGAGCCCTAGCGCCCCATGTGCCCGAGAACTGGAACGACAAGAAGGCGTTTCAGCTCAAATCCCTGCTGATGGCGCGCGACTGGTGGCCCGAGGTGGCCGCCACCGGCGGCGGCGATCCCGGCTATGTCAATGCCGGGCGGTTGCAGCCCGTGGCGGATGACCACGCGTTGGAGCTGGCCCGCGGGCGAGCGGCAGGCGCGGCGGAGCTGTGGCAGGGCCATGCGCTTTGGGACGTCATCCGCACTGAAAGCGATTGGGCGCCGCAGAGCCCCTCCGGCTGGTGGATCCGCGACACGCTCTCAGCCCATCTGAGCCCGGCGGGCGCCTGCGATGCGCTCGCCCGCGCGATCATCGCCAAGGGCGGCGAGATCGTGACCGAAGGCCCCGAACAGGGTGCCCTCGTGCTCGCCACCGGCGCGGCGGGGCTGGAGGACCTGTCCCGCGAGATGGGCCGCACCATCGGCCAACCGATCAAGGGGCAGGCCGCGCTTCTAGAGCAGAACCGCGCAGGCGCGCCGCAGCTTTTCGCGGACGGGCTGCACGTGATCCCGCATCTGAACGGCACCGTCGCGATCGGATCGACCACAGAGCGGGAGTTCGACGGGCTTGGCACTGATGCTCTGCTGGACGATGTGGTGGCCCGCGCCCGCGCCGCCGTGCCCGCCCTGCGCGATGCGCCCGAAATCGCCCGCTGGGCCGGGCTGCGCCCGCGCGCCCGATCCCGCGCGCCGATGTTGGGGCCGCACCCTCTACGAAGCGGCGTGTTCATCGCCAATGGCGGGTTCAAGATCGGGTTCGGCATGGCACCCGCCGCCGGAGAAGCGATGGCCGATCTGGTGCTGGAGGGCCGCGACACGATCCCCGAGGGATTCAGGGTCGAAGCATCGCTTTAGGCGCAGGTTGCCCTTCGCCGTTCTGACGAAGGACGTGAGTTCAGCCCCGCCACGCCTCAAGGATGTAGCGCGCGGTCATCAGGTCCAGATGGGCGCCGCCGCCATTCTTGAAGACCGTGATGTCCTCGGGCGCGCGGGTGAAGGCGGGCAGATCGTAGTAATCCGCGCGAATGTCGGCTTCCGAGATCACGCCCCGATCCAGAGGGTCCTGGATTTCTCCGATATGGCCGATGGTCGTGGCCCGGCTGTCCACGAACAGCGCCCCGCGTGTGAGCACATCGTCATCGGCCTCACGCATATCGGGGCGATAAGCGCCGATCAGATCGACATGCTGACCGGGCCGCAGCCACGCCCCGCGCAGCACCGGCGTGTTGCTCATCGTGGCGCAGGTGACGATGTCGGCCCGCGCCACGGCGGCTTCCAGATCGGTCACGGCCTCAGTGTTGGCGGCCTGCGCGGCCAGAGCCTCCGCCCCCGCAGGGCTGCGGTTCCAGACCAGGAAATGGGCATCCGGGAAGGCGGCGCCATAGGCCGCGCGCAAAGAGGCCGCCACGGTCCCCGCGCCCACGATCAGGATCGTGCGGCTGTCGGGCCGGGCCAGACGGCGCGCGGCCAAAAGGCTGTCTCCGGCGGTTTTCCACTTGGTGACCAGGTGGAAATCGACCACCGCCTCAAGCGTTCCGTCGGTATCAGAGAACAGGCTGATGCCCCCATTCACGGACGGCCCTGCATTGTTCGGAAAGATCGTTGCGGCCTTTACCGCCAGCCCGAGCCCGTCGATCCACGCCGCCCGGTTCAGCAAGGTGTCATCGCCGCGATAAAGGAAGCTGTCCGCGACCTCGGCCCGTGGCAGGTCATGCCCGGCGGCAAGCGCATCGGTCAGGGCGATCCAGTCCAGCTTTGCTTCGGCCTCGAAAGGAATGATGTCGATCATTCAGCGGCCTCTTCGGTCAAAAGCCCCTCTTCGACCAGCCGCTCTGCTAGCCCCTTGGCGCCCTCAAACAAGTGCGTCTGCCAGCCCCGCTCTTTCGCGGTGTCAATGTTTTCGGGCCGGTCGTCGGTGAAGAACAACGCCTCCGGCGCCACGCCGGATTGCTCTTCGAGCAGGTGGTAGATCGCCGGGTCGGGCTTCATCATTTTGTGCTCACCCGACAGGATGCGGATGTCGAACTCCTCCAGGAACGGGTAGTTGCCTTCGGCGATGCGGAACGTCTCGCGACCGAAATTCGACAGGGCATAGACCGGTATCTTGGTCCGGCGCAAAGCGCGCAGCAGCCGGACGGAGCGGTCGATGGCCGGGCTCGCCATCTCTAGCCAGTGCTCTTCCCACATGCGGATCTCTGTGGCCCAATCGGGATGCGCATCCGCCAGATCCGACACCGATTGCCGGAAATCGGCGCCCAGATCGACGCCCTCATTCATGCCGGTCAGATCGACCTCCTGGAACAGGCGCAAACGCCGGTCCTGCCCGATCGCACGGTCATAGAACGCCTCGGGCGCCCAGCGGATCAGCACATTGCCGATGTCGAACACGACAGCTTCGATGGTCATGGGGTGGTCCTTTTGGAACTGGCGCGGCGCAGGGCGTTTTCCATCGCGTTCAGGAAGCGGCTGCGGTCGGCCTTGGTGAAGGCTTTGCCGCCTCCTTGCCGGAAAGGATCGGCGCTGCGCAAGTCCGCCATGAGATCGCGCGTGGCAAGCGCCGGGCCGATGGTGGTGGCGTCCAGAACGGTGCCGTCCGGTTTGAGCACTTCGGCCCCCGCCTTCACGCAGCGATCCGCCAAAGGGATGTCGGCCGAGATGACCAGATCGCCCGGCGCCACCCGTTCCGCGATCCAGTCATCGGCCGCGTCGGCGCCCTGGGCGACGATCACGACCTCCACCAACGGGTTGGCCGAAGGCCGGATCCCGCCGTCACAGACCATCTTCACCGGGACCCGGTGCCGGGTCGCAACGCGCATGGTCTCCTCCCGCACGGGGCAGGCATCGGCATCGACATAGATCACGCCCAGAGCGCCTCTGCGTGGAAGGCGACGTGATCCGCCATGAAGCTGGAGACGAAGAAATAGCTGTGATCATAGCCGTCCTGCAGCCGCAGCGTGGCCGGGGTGCGCGTTTCGGCCAGAGCCTGCGCCATGGCGCCGGTGCCCAGGTGATCGCTGAACTGGTCTTCGGTGCCGGTGTCGATCAGCAGCGGCGCATCGAGCCCGGTCTCCCGCAGCAGAATCGTCGCATCATGGGCGGCCCAGGCGGGGCTCTCATCGCCCAGATAGGCTTGGAACTGCTTGCGCCCCCACTCCGACTCGGTCGGGTTGCAGATCGGCGCAAAGGCCGACACCGACCGGTAGCGCCCGGGCTGTGACAGCGCCAAGGTCAAAGCGCCGTGGCCGCCCATGGAATGACCGGTGATCGCCTGCCGCTCCGGGTCGAGCGCGAATTCTTCGAACAGGAGCGCGGGAAGATCTTCGGTGATGTAGCGGCGCATCTGGAAATGCGGTGCCCAAGGGTCCTGCGTGGCGTCCAGGTAGAACCCGGCGCCCTGCCCCAGATCATAGGCGCCATCATCCGCAATACCCTCCCCGCGCGGGGAGGTGTCGGGGAAACACAGCGCGATCCCCGCCTCGGCCGCCCAGGCCTGCGCGCCCGCCTTGGTCATGGCGTTTTCATGGGTGCAGGTCAGGCCCGACAGATACCACAGCAGCGGCACCGGCCCGTCGCGGGCCTCTTCGGGGAGAAAGAGCCCGAAGGTCATCTTTGTCTTCGTGGCGCCCGAGTCATGGCAAGCGACGAGCTGATTGCCACCAAAACATTTGTTTTCACTTATGATTTCCATGGGTCAATCCTTGGTGCAGAAAGTTGAGATCTGGTCGAGCGGTTTCTTGCGTTTGGCTGCGGCGGGAACAGTCGCGTTCTCCGCAGGGTGCCCAACCGCGAGGATCATCACCGGTTTTTCCGATTCAGGCCGCTGACACATCGCATTGAGAAACCCCATCGGGTTGGGCGTGTGGGTCAGGCACGACAGGCCCGCGTGATGGAGCGCGGTGATCAGGACACCGGTCGCAATGCCGACGCTTTCGGGAACATAGTAGTGCTTCACCCGGCTGCCATCGGCGGCGACGCCATAGCGCTGAGCAAAGATGACGATCAGCCAGGGGGCGATCTCCAGATGCGGCTTGTTCGCTCCGGTCCCGATGGGCTCAAGCGCACGGATCCAGACGTCCCCTCCGCCGCCAGCGTAGAACTTTTCTTCTTCCGCCTCGGCCGCAGCCCGAATTTGCGATTTCATGGCAGGATCGGAGATCGCGACGAAATGCCAAGGCTGCTGGTTCGCGCCGGACGGCGCCAGTCCCGCAGCCGCGATGCAATCCGCGATCACCGATTGGTCCACAGAGGTCGGTGCGAAATCGCGGATCGAATGGCGCTGCGCCATAAGGGCCCGAAAGGCTTGTGCTTCCTGCTGCATCCGCTCTGGCGAAAGATCCCGGCGATGCGGCAGAGGAATGGGTTGGTAGCTGTCGGACATGGAGGCTCCCCGGAAGTCGTCCCCCAAGGATGACCCGTCCGCGCTCGCGCGGCAAGAGAGCAGCTAGGCCCGGCGGATCGCGGTCGCGACCGGGGCGCTCAGGCTTCGACGCTCCCCTGCCGGGCCATAGGTTTCAAGCCGCCCAAACCGGTCCCGCACGGACTGGGCGTCTGCACTTGCCTCGCGGATCGCGTCCAGAGCGATCTTGAGAAGCGATTCATTGCGGGCGGTTTCGCCTTGCAGCGTAGCCAGATCGGACGGATCGCACTGCGCAAAATCGATGCCGTCCAGAATCGTGTCTTTGCGACGTGAGAGACGCTCCAACAAGTCATATTGCCCGCTCAAGAGCGCTTGCCGCTCCTCCTCAATGAGACAGGTCAGGTGGTACATCGGATCAGGCGTCATCAGACCCTCCCATAGATCTAAAGATCGCTTCTGCGAGGCCGATTCCACCGGCCTGCACCATACCTCGCGCCTGCTCTTGCCGCAGGAGCGACGCGAACTGCGATTCGCCCGCTCCGCCAGAGAACTGGCCCTCTGTCTCATGAAGACCGGCGGCCTCCAGCATTTGCGCCAGAAACTGGGCCTCCAGCTCCTGCGCGGCGCGGCGCAGGGGTGAGATTTGAGACGGACCGCCCGGCGGCATGGGTGAAACTGAATTCGTCAACATGCCCCTGACTTACCGTTCGGCGGTAAAGAAATGGTAAGCCCTTGATGCAAGAGTGAGCCCCATGATGATCGCAATCACACCCACTCAGCCGACGCAGGTGCAGGCTCCATGCGAAAGCAAGGCGCCGGATCAAACCGGCCCGTGCTTTGCCGCCATTTTTGAGGGCGCGCCTGAAGTGGTCCCGGACGTCATCGCGGACGGCACCGGTGAATCGGAGCCTCAGAAAGAGTCCGATCCCAAGCAAGATCAAACATCGGAGCCACCTGTAGATGTCGACACCCCGGAGGGTGCGGAGGCGGACATTGTTCTGGCTACGCCGATCGACGCGACCCAGGAGGAGCCCGCCGAAAAACTGGTTCCTCCCGATCCGCGAGCAGCCATGACGGCGCTACCATCCGATCCTGCAGCCCCTTCAACGGCATCCATGCCAAAAGATGCGCCAACCGCGCCCATCCAAGTCGCTCTGCCGTCGACGCGGCCCGAACAGGTTGTCCCGCCTGAATCGGCTCCTCGTCGGGAGGCGTCTTTAACTCTTGATGCGGCACCGGAAACACCTCCCCCCGAGGCGGCTCCGGACCATCGTCGGCTCGCTGCGAAGCCAGCAGGGGCAGACCCGAGTCCAGGGTCAAACGAGGCGCAACGCGCCCCTCGGGACGCGCGCGTGGAGACGCAGAACCCGCCGGCCAATGCGGCTCCGTCTCCTACCGCCCAGCCGACGAGCCCTCCTCCAGCGGGCGCCATGGCACCTGCCAAACTGGCCCCAATAGAGATCCCAACGTCGGAGCACTCATCTGATTCTGCAGCGCCGGTGCTGGACCACGACACCGCTTTGCCAGCGGGCTCCGCTTCGCTCGCCTCCTCCTCGGCCAGCACGGCGGCGGGTCCGGTTATCCCCGTTGCGACTCCAGGCGCCGGGCCACGCGCCTTCACCGACCAGCTTACCGCGCTCGCGACGCGAAACTCTGACGGAACGACCGAAATCCAGCTTTCCCCTGCGGAGCTTGGCCGCGTGCGGATGACGCTTTCTCCGTCGGAGAACGGCATGCAGGTCGTCATTCTGACCGAACGCCCCGAAACGGGCGACCTGATTCGCCGCCACGCCGAGCAATTGCTGGACGCTTTCAAAGACGCAGGAATGTCCGGCGCGACCCTCTCTTTTGGCGACTACGGAGGGCAGGGGCAGCAAAGCAACCCGGAGCCAGAGGGCGTCCGGCACGGAACTGGTGGGCATGCCCCCGCGGACGGGTCCGTCACCATCCGCCTCTCCGAACAGGGGACACCATCGGATTCGTTGGACCTGCGACTTTAGGAGAACGCTATGACCCAGATCTCACCTGTGACTCAGGCGACGTCCACGCCCACCCCGTCAACAAGTTCAAGCAAGGGGATCGCCAGCGACTTCGATGCATTTCTGACCATGCTGACTGTCCAGATGAAGAACCAGGATCCCCTGAACCCCATCGAATCGGCCGACTACGCCGTGCAGCTTGCCACCTTCGCCGGGGTAGAACAGCAGACCCGATCCAACGAACTTCTTGAGCAGATCGCGGGCCGGATCGGCGGCGGCACATTGTCCGACTATGCCGAATGGATCGGCCAACAGGTCGCCGCACCGGCGTCCGCCAGTTTCGAAGGTGCGCCTTTGACCTTGCTGCCGGACTATCCCGCAGACGCCACCCGCGCCGTCATCGAAGTCAAAGCTGGTGGGGACTCCATCATTGAGCGGATTGAGTTGCCCTTAGAATCGGGGCCTGTCACATGGGAGGGGCGTTCCCCGGACGGAACCGCCTACCTCACCGGAGAATACGTCTTTGAAACCGTTGGCTACAAAGGCGATGCGGAGATCGCGCGGCAAACCACTGCGGTCTATCAGGAGGTCAGAGAAGTTCGAACTGGTCCGACCGGCGCCCAGATCGTGCTTGAGTCGGGGACGACCATCTCCCCCGAAAAGGTGCAAGCGATCCGACCGGGCTGACACGGTGCCGGGCCCAGCCCAACCCGTTCAGCCCAGAATCAGCGCGGTGAGCACAGCAGCCAACGCGGCCCCGCCCGCAGCACCCGTGGCCAGAAGCCCAACGCTGCGCGCGCGCCGAGGTGCTTTGGCGGGCGGCGCAGACCGTGCGATGATCGCGGCTTCGGCCATCTGCGGCAGGCGGGGGCCAAAGCGCGACAGAATGCGCAGCGTGCGCGCCGCATCGCGGGCCAATGCCACCGGACCGATAGAGGTTCGAATGTAGTCTTCGACCACAGGCCGCGCGGCCTCCCAGATGTTGATATGCGGATCAAGGCTGCGCGCCACGCCCTCCACCACCACCATGGTGCGTTGAAGCAAAATCAACTCGGTGCGGGTCTGCATCCCGAACCGTTCGGTCACTTCGAACAGGTAGGACAAAAGCCGCCCCATAGAGATGCCCGTCGCATCCATGCCAAAGATCGGCTCACCCACCGCGCGCAAAGCCAGAGCAAAGGCATCAACGTCCTGATCGGCGGGCACGTAGCCCGCTTCGAAATGGACTTCCGCGACCCGTTGGTAGTCCCGCTGGATGAACCCATAGAGGATCTCGGCATAGACACGCCGCGTGTAGTCGTCGATCCGCCCCATGATCCCGAAATCGAGCGCAATCAGATCGCCTTCCGGCCCGATCCGCAGGTTCCCCTGGTGCATGTCCGCGTGAAAGAACCCGTCGCGCAGCGCATGGCGGAGGAACATCTGAAGCACGCGGGCCGCGATGGCGGCACGGTTATGACCAGCGGCGTCAATGCCAGCCAGGTCGGTGGCGCTCAGCCCTTCGACCCATTCCAGTGTCATCACCCGGCGGGCCGACGCGGGCCAGATCACTGCCGGAACGCGAAACCCTTCGTCGTCCAGCGTGCCCGCCCGGAACGCGTCGGCAGAGGCGCTTTCTACCCGCAGGTCGAGCTCGCCCTTCACCACTTCTTCGAAATGGGTGATCACGTCCATCGGGCGCAGTCGGCGCGCGGACGGGGCGAGCACTTCGATCATACGCGCCGCGGCATAGAATGCGTCGATGTCACGGCGGAAGGCGCGCTCGATCCCCGGGCGCAGCACTTTCACGGCAACGGCGCGGCCGTCAGAGGCCAGATGCGCCTTGTGGACCTGCGCGATGGATGCCGCCGCCACGGGCTCGGAGAAGGACGAAAACACCTCGCTCACCGGCTGCCCCAGCTCAGCCGCAACGGTCTTTTCGGCCACGTCGCGCGGGAAGGCGGGCAGCTTGTCCTGAAGCACGCGCAGCTGACCCGCCATCGTGTCGCCCACCACATCCGGGCGGGTCGAAAGGATCTGTCCCAGCTTGATATAGGCGGGCCCCATCGCCGTCAGCGCCCGCGTTACCGGCGGAAGCGACGGATCACCCCGATAGCCCAGCCAGCGGAACGGCCAGGCAAAGACACGCGCCACGGTGCGCAGCAGCGGCGGCGCTTCCATCGCGTCCAGCACGTCGCCCATGGCGCCGTTGGCTTCGAGCGTCGCTCCGACGCGGATCAGGCGAAACAGATTGTGCGGCCCGCGCATCAGATTTTCCACCCGGAATGGAGCGCGGCAATGCCCATGGTCAGGTTCCGATAGGCAGCATTTTCAAACCCGGCCGTGCGGACCATACCCAGGAACGTCTCCTGATCCGGGAAACGGCGGATGGATTCGACCAGATACTGATAGCTGTCGCGATCTCCGGCGATCGCCTGCCCCATGCGCGGGATGATATTGAAGGAGTAGAGGTCATAGACCTTCTGCAGCAGCGGCACCGGAACCTGGCTGAATTCGAGCACCATGAGCCGCCCCCCCGGACGCAGCACGCGGTAGGCTTCGTTGAGCGCCTCTTGCGGGCGGGTCACGTTTCGGATGCCAAAGCTGATCGTATAGACATCAAAGCTGTTGTCTTCGAAGGGCAGTGCCATGGCATCGCCCACGACCCAGTCCAGACTGTCCGCCATCTGGTCTGCTTCGGCGCGTTTGCGGCCTTCGACCAGCATGGGTTCGGTCAGGTCCAGGACGGTGGCGTGACCATGACCGGCGCGTTTGAGGAACCGGAAGGAAATGTCCCCGGTGCCCCCCGCAACGTCCAAAAGACGCTGACCGGGACGCGGCGACAGCCAATCCATCATCGCATCTTTCCAGAGCCGGTGAATCCCCATCGACATGGCGTCATTCATGACGTCGTAGCGCGAGGCGACGCTTTCAAAGACGCCGCGCACGCGGGGGGCCTTTTCGGCCTCCTGCACGGTCTCAAAGCCGAAATGGGTGGTGTTCTGATCGTCGCTCATCGCGCCTGTCCTTATCTGTCCCCAGCTCTTTACAGGGCATCTGGCGCGGGGGACAGTCCGGGTCGAACAGGAATAAGGTCGCACCATGCCCGAATTACCAGAGGTCGAAACCGTCCGCCGGGGGCTTGAGCCCGTCCTGACCGGCGCCCGCATCGCGCGTGCACAGGTCAACCGGCCCGACCTGCGTTGGCCGTTCCCCGACCGGATGGCCGAGCGGCTCACCGGGCGCCGGATTGATCGGTTGCGGCGGCGGTCGAAATACATCCTGGCCGATCTGGACGGGGATGAGACGCTGCTGATCCATCTGGGCATGTCGGGGCGCATCACCGTCTCGGGCGATCCGCTTGGGCTGTTCCATCACGACCACGCGGCGCCGCAAAAGCACGATCACGTCATTCTGGACATCGAAGGCGGCGCGAAAGTCGTGTTCAACGACCCGCGCCGGTTCGGGGCCATGGACATGTTTCCAACCGCTCAGGAAACCACGCATAAGCTGATTGCGGTGCTGGGGCCCGAACCTTTGGGCAACGGCTTTGACGCGGCCACGCTGGGCGCAAAGCTGGCCGGGCGTAACGCGCCGATCAAGACGCTCCTGCTGGATCAGCGAATCGTGGCCGGGCTGGGCAATATCTATGTCTGCGAGGCTCTGCACCGTGCCGGGATCAATCCGAACCGGGCGGGAGGCCGAATTTCCGACGCGCGGCTTGAAACGCTGGTGCAGGAAATCCGAACCACCTTGCAGGACGCCATCGCGGCGGGCGGGTCATCCTTGCGCGACTATCGGCAAGCTGATGGAGAGCTTGGATATTTCCAGCACAGCTTCCGCGTCTATGACCGCGAAGGCGCCCCCTGTCCGCGCGACGGATGTGGCGGCACGATCCGGCGGACCGCTCATGGCGGGCGCTCCACCTATGCCTGCCCAAAGTGCCAAAGATAGCTTGATCGCCGCGCCTTGGCTGGTAAGGCTGAGTCCTCGACGGGACAGAAAAAGGTGCCACAAATGGCCTATGAGACGATTATCGTCGATATCAGCGACCACGTGGCGCTGATCACACTCAACCGACCGGACGCGCTCAATGCGCTCAACGCCGCCCTGCTGGGAGAGCTGGCCGACGCGTTGGAAGACGCCGACGCCAACGACAAGGTGCGCGCGATTGTCATCACCGGATCGGAGAAGGCCTTTGCGGCCGGCGCCGACATCACCGAGATGGCAGAGCAGTCCTTCGTGGACATGTATCGCAACGAATCCTTCGGCAGCTTCGACCGCCGCGTCGGTGCGATTCGCAAGCCGATCATCGCTGCAGTGTCCGGCTATGCTCTGGGCGGCGGCTGCGAGCTGGCCATGATGTGCGATTTCATTATCGCCAGCGAAGACGCCAAATTCGGCCAGCCCGAGATCAATCTGGGCGTGATCGCCGGGATCGGCGGCACGCAGCGCCTGACCCATGCCATCGGCAAAGCCAAGTCCATGGATATGCACCTGACCGGCCGCATGATGGGCGCCGAAGAGGCCGAACGCTCCGGCCTCGTGAGCCGCGTGGTGCCGGGTAAAAAGCTGAAAGAAGAAGCTCTTAACGCCGCCAACCGCATCTCCGGGAAGAGCCTGATCGCCTCCATGGCCGCGAAAGAGGCCGTGAACACGGCGCTGGAAACCAGCCTGGCCGAAGGGATCCGGTTCGAAAAGCGGCTGTTCCAGGCGCTGTTTTCGACCGAAGACCAGAAGGAAGGCATGGAAGCTTTCCGCGAAAAACGCGAACCTCAGTTCCGCGACAAGTAACGCAACCTGTTGACAGCCTGCCGCCGCGCCCTTAAGGACGCGGCTTCAGGTTTCAGATAGACGACTCAGAGAGCCCGCACCAGCATGGCCAATACGCCCCAGTCCAAAAAGCGCGCCCGCCAGGCGGAGCGTCGCACCGAAGTGAACAAAGCGCGTCGTTCGCGCATCCGCACCTACCTGCGCAAGGTTGAAGAGGCGATCGCCTCCGGCAGCTCTGACGCTGCTCAAACCGCTCTGCGCGCGTTCCAGCCCGAGCTGATGCGCGGCGTGACCAAGGGTGTGATGCACAAGAACACCGCAGCGCGCAAAATGTCGCGCCTGAGCGCACGGGTCAAAGCGCTCGGCTAAAGCCGGGCTGTTTTCCCAACAAATCGCTAGATTATCGTCTGTTGAAAAGGCGCGGAGACCCCGCGCCTTTTTGGTGTGCCAAATGTCGCACGAAGAGCAATCTCCTTTATTTTCAGACACCTGAAAGAATGGCGGAGATTCTTTTTCATCCACGGGCCCGTCAAGTCATATGTTGGTGTTGATGCGTCGCCGACCGACTTGCTAGCGTGCTTGAGCGATTCACATCGCTCTAGGGGAAGCGGCCAGAGCACCGCCGAAACGATCAAGGGACGGATCACTCGGCAAACGCATCGCGCCGCTTAATGCTTCGGCAAAGCCGAAGTGGGGATGTCTGCAATGATCTGCTCCGGCAGGTCTGGTGTCCTATAACCCGGAGCCGTGAGGCGCAGGCAGCTCAGATCTTCTGAGCTCGCGCCTTTCGGCCCGCCACAGGGCTGACCTGTTTTCTGGCCGATCTCGCTTTCGGCCGGCCAGGTTATTTGTGGCGATTGAGAGTGACGAACGAAGCGCAGGCCGAATGGCAACAGCCACGGCCATGGATCGATGGGACGGGACGAACGAGAATGGTGAACTGGGACAAGGTCAGCGACGACATCAAGGCCACCGTTGGACAGAGCAATCACTCCAATTGGATCGCGCCGCTGAACTTTAAGGGTCTGGTAGATGGGGTGGCACAGTTCGAAGTGCCCACAACCTTCATCGGGAACTACGTGAACCAGAATTTTGGGGAACAGATCCTCTATCACATCAATCGCTCTGGCGCGCAGGCCGGGCGATTGTCTTTTGCCGCCGCGCGCCAACCCGCGCCGAGCGCGCCCGAGGCGCCCGCGGCAGCTCCGACCCAGCCCACCGCGCAGGCCGAAGAGGGATCGCCCCTGGACCCGCGCTTCACCTTTGACAGCTTCGTCGTCGGCAAGCCCAACCAGCTGGCCTATTCGGCCGCCCTGCGCGTGGCGGAAGGCAGCCCCGTGACCTTCAATCCGCTGTTCCTGTACGGCGGTGTCGGGCTCGGCAAGACGCACCTGATGCACGCCATCGCCAATGAGATGCGGCAAAAGCGGCCCGAGCTGAAGGTGCTCTACCTCACCTCCGATCAGTTCATCGTGCGTTTTGTGACCGCGATCCGCTCCAACGCGATGATCGACTTCAAACAGCTCTTCCGGTCGGTCGATGTTCTGATGGTCGATGACGTCCAGTTCATCGCCGGGAAGAACTCCACTCAGGAAGAATTCTTCCACACCTTCAATGCTTTGGTCGATGCCGGCAAGCAGATCGTGATCTCCGCCGACCGCGCCCCCGATGAGATCAAGGACCTGGAGGCCAGGATCACGTCGCGCCTGCAATGCGGGTTGGTCGTGGACCTGCACCCCACCGACTACGAGCTGCGGCTTGGTATCCTGCACACCAAGGTCGAGCAGCAGCGCGACTTCTACCCCGATGTGCAGATCGGTGAAGGCGTGCTGGAATTCCTCGCCCACCGGATTTCGACCAATGTGCGCGTGCTGGAAGGCGCGCTGACCCGGCTCTTTGCCTTTGCGCATCTTGTGGGCCGCGAGATTGATCTGGACCTGACGCAGGAATGCCTCTCAGACATTCTGCGCGCCTCGGATCGCAAGATCACGATCGAAGAGATCCAGCGGAAAGTGTCCGAGCATTTCAACATCCGCCTTGCGGACATGATCGGCCCGCGCCGTCAGCGCGTCTTTGCCCGGCCTCGCCAGATGGCGATGTACCTGTCCAAGACGATGACATCCCGCTCCCTGCCCGAGATCGGGCGGCGCTTTGGCGGGCGCGATCACACGACCGTGCTGCACGGCGTCAAGAAGATCGAAGAGCTGAAAGCCACCGACAGCCAGATCGCAGATGATCTGGAGCTGTTGCGCCGGTCGCTGGAAAGCTGACCGAAGGATCGCTGTGGGGCTTGACCCCGCAGCGTTACCGTTCGATTTTGCACTGAAAACGCTTGTTCTGGCGCAAGATCCGGGTAGGGTCGGCGCCCCGGAGGGTTGGTTTGCACCACCTTGCCGGAACCTGAACCGGACCGGCGAGTGACGGAGAGAGACATGAAGATCAGCATCGAACGGGGCGCGCTTCTGAAAGCTGTCGCACAGGCGCAATCTGTTGTGGAGCGGCGCAACACGATCCCGATCCTCGCCAACGTGCTGATCGAGGCCGAAGGCGATAAGGTCCATTTCCGGGCGACCGATCTGGACATCGAGGTTCTGGACCAGGCCCCCGCCATGGTGGAACGCGCAGGTGCCACCACCGTATCGGCCATGACGCTCAACGAGATTGTCCGCAAGCTGCCCGATGGCGCGCTTGTGTCCCTGTCCGAAGACGGCGCCCAGGGGCGACTGGTGATCGAGGCCGGGAAGTCTCAGTTCCAGCTTGCCACGCTCCCGCGGGAAGATTTCCCGGTGATGGCGTCTTCGGACTACACGGCGAATTTCTCGGCCAAGTCCGAGGTGCTGCGCCGCCTTTTTGACAAGAGCCGCTTTGCGATCTCGACCGAAGAGACCCGCTATTACCTGAACGGCGTTTACATGCATGTCGCCGAAGGCCCCGATGGCCGGGTGCTGCGCTGCGTGGCGACCGATGGCCACCGGCTGGCACGGATTGACGCGCCGCTCCCCGAAGGCGCGGAAGACATGCCCGGCGTGATCGTGCCGCGCAAAACCGTCGGCGAGCTGCGCAAGCTGCTGGAAGAAGACGACACCCCGATCGCGGTATCGGTGTCGGAAACCAAGGTGCGCTTCGCCACCGAAGCCATCACCCTGACCTCGAAGGTCATTGACGGCACCTTCCCCGACTATTCCCGCGTTATCCCGCAGGCCAACACCCGCCGCATGGAGGTGGACGCCTCCGAGTTCGCGCGCGCCGTGGACCGGGTCTCCACCGTGTCGTCGGAGCGGTCCCGTGCCGTGAAGATGGCTCTGGACGAAGACCGGCTGGTCCTGTCCGTGAACGCCCCTGACAGCGGCAACGCCGAAGAAGAGCTGGCCGTCGCCTATGCCGATGATCCGCTGGAGATCGGGTTCAACGCGAAATACCTCAAGGAGATCGCGGATCAGGTGGATCGCGAAAACGCGGTGTTCCTGTTCAATTCCTCTGGGGATCCGACCCTGATGCAAGAGGGCTCCGACGACAGCGCGATCTATGTCGTCATGCCAATGCGTGTCTGAGGGCGCGCCTGAGGGCTACGCCCTGCCGGGCCTGTTCGGGTTGAGGCTGCGGAGCCTCCGGCGGAGGTATTTTTGCAAAAGAGAAGGGGATGGTGCGCCGTGAGCCATGCGGTGTCCTCTCTTCTGCTGTCCCATTTCCGCTCGCATCGGCGCGGGGAGATGGAGGTGGACGGACGCCCCGTGGCGCTGTTCGGACCCAACGGCGCAGGCAAGACCAATGTTCTGGAAGCGGTGTCCCTACTGTCACCCGGCCGGGGAATGCGACGCGCGGCGGCGGCAGAAATGGGGCGACGCCCCGAGTCTTTGGGATGGAAGATCAAGGCCGATTTGGCCGGGCACGAGATCGAAACCTTCTCTGAGGGCGGTGCGGCGCGGCAGGTTCGGATTGATGACAAGGCCGCAAGCCAGACCGATCTGGGCCGCATTGGCGGAATGCTGTGGCTGGTGCCCAGCATGGACCGGCTGTGGATCGAAGGGGCCGACGGGCGGCGGCGGTTCCTGGACCGTGCAGCGCTGAGTTTTGATGCAAGCCACGGCGACGCGGTTCTGCGCTATGAAAAGGCGATGCGGGAGCGCAATCGCCTGCTGAAAGACCAGGTGCGCGATGCTCATTGGTACGATGCCTTAGAGCAGCAGATGGCCGAGTCCGGGGCCCAGATCACGGCGGCGCGGCAGGCTACGATTGCCGCCTTGATGGACGCCCAGGGCGCGGCGGAGACCGCATTTCCAGCGGCGGAGCTGACCTTAATCCAAGCGGATCTGACTGAAACTCCTGACGCCCTGCGCGCGGCGCTTGCGGACGGGCGCGCGCAGGACATGGCCGCAGGGCGAGCTTTGACCGGGCCGCATCGCAGTGATCTGGAGGCCGTGTGGCGCGCCAAGGGCGTGGCCGCGCGGGACTGCTCCACCGGGGAGCAGAAAGCATTGCTGGTCTCGCTGATCCTGGCCAATGCGCGGGCCCTGCCCCGGCGGCCCATCGTGCTACTGGACGAGGTGGCCGCGCATCTGGACGCCGGGCGCCGCGCCGCGCTCTATGATGAGGTCTGCGCCCTGGGCGTTCAGGCGTGGATGACCGGCACGGGGGCGGAGTTGTTTTCCGACCTCGGCGCGCGGGCGCAGCAGTTCGAGGTGACCGAAGATGGCGGCGCATCAATAATCAGGAGCGTGGCATGACCCTTGGCTTTGCAGAGCTGGCTCTGTTCGCCGGCGCGCTGTTTATCCTCTTCCTGACACCGGGTCCGGTGTGGGTCGGGCTGACGGCGCGGGCCATGGCGGGCGGCTTCCACGCCGCATGGCCTCTCGCGCTCGGCGTGGCGGTGGGCGATGTTCTGTGGTGCCTGCTCGCGATCAAGGGCGTGAGCTGGATCGTCGGCGTTTACGGCGGTTTCCTTGAGGCCCTGAGATGGGTGGCCTGTGCGGTCTTCGTCACCATGGGCGTTCTGATCATCCGCAACGCAGACAAGACCATCGCTGGGGATTCCCGCCTGACCCGGCCCGGCATGTGGGCCGGATTCGCTGCGGGGCTGACGGTGATCCTCGCCAACCCCAAGGCGGTTCTGTTCTACATGGGGATGCTGCCGGGGTTCTTCGATCTCACCGCGCTGACCTCGGCTGACATGGCGGCGGTGTGCGGGCTGGCAGCGGTGGTGCCATTGATCGGCAACCTGATCCTTGCGGGCTCCATCGACCGGGTGCGGGCGCTTTTGAAATCCCCGCGGGCGCTGCGCCGCACGAACCTGACGGCGGGGGCCTTGCTGATCCTTGTCGGGTTGGTGATCCCATGGGTGTAGGCGCCACCAGGGAACGCTGTGGCGCGCTCAAAATCTAGCGTCACAGACGTGACATTACCCCGGCAAAACCGTATATCTTGGGGATCAAGACCAAGGGAAATCCGCATGTCCGAAGACCAGCAGCCGTCGCAAGAGTACGGCGCAGATTCTATTAAGGTTCTCAAGGGGCTGGAGGCCGTCCGCAAGCGCCCCGGCATGTATATCGGTGACACCGATGACGGATCGGGCCTGCACCATATGGTCTACGAGGTCGTCGATAACGGCATCGACGAAGCTCTGGCCGGTCACGCGGACTATGTGCATGTGAAGATCCATGCCGACAGCTCCGTGTCGGTGCGCGACAATGGACGCGGGATCCCGGTTGATATGCACCCCGAAGAGGGCGTGTCGGCCGCCGAGGTCATCATGACCCAGCTCCACGCGGGCGGTAAGTTCGACAGCAACTCTTACAAGGTCTCCGGCGGTCTGCACGGCGTGGGGGTTTCGGTTGTGAACGCCCTGTCCAACTGGCTTGAGCTCAAGGTTTGGCGGAACGGCAAGATCCACCAGGCGCGGTTTGAACATGGGGACACGGCGGAGCATCTGAAGGTGATCGGTGACGCAGAAGGCGAGACCGGGACCGAAGTGCGCTTCCTGGCGTCGTCCAAGGCGGACGGGCCGGAAGGCACGTTCTCGAACCTCGAATACGATTTCCACACGCTGGAAAAGCGCCTACGCGAGCTGGCCTTCCTGAACTCCGGCGTGCGGATCATCCTTGAGGATGAACGCCCTGCCGAAAACCTGCGCACGGAGCTGTTCTACGACGGCGGCGTCAAGGAATTCGTCAAGTATATCGACCGCTCCAAGAGCGCCTTGATCGAAGCCCCGATCTACGCGGCCGGAGAGCGCGACGATATCGGCGTTGAAGTCGCGATGTGGTGGAACGACAGCTACAATGAAATGGTGCTGCCCTTCACCAACAACATCCCTCAGCGAGACGGCGGCACCCACCTGGCAGGCTTCCGCGCCGCGCTGACGCGCGCGATCACGCGCTATGCCACCGAAAGCGGCATCGCCAAGAAGGAGAAGGTGAACTTCACCGGCGACGACACGCGCGAAGGTCTGACCTGTGTCCTGTCGGTCAAGGTGCCCGATCCGAAATTCTCCAGCCAGACCAAGGACAAGCTGGTCTCCTCCGAGGTGCGTCCGGCGGTCGAATCCCTTGTGGGTGAGAAGCTGTCCGAGTGGTTCGAAGAGAACCCGGCCGACGCCAAGAAGATCGTCAGCAAGATCGTCGAAGCCGCCCGCGCCCGCGAAGCGGCCCGCAAGGCGCGCGAAACCAGCCGTAAGACCGCGATGGACGTCAACTTCCTCGCCGGGAAGCTGAAGGATTGCTCCGAGAAGGACGCGACCAAGACCGAGCTGTTCATCGTCGAGGGTGACAGCGCCGGGGGCTCTGCCCAGACGGGCCGGGACCGCTCCATTCAGGCGATCCTGCCGCTCAAGGGCAAGATCCTGAACGTGGAGCGCGCGCGGTTCGACCGGATGCTCTCCAGCCAGGAGATCGGCAACCTTGTCATGGCGCTCGGCACCGGGATTGGCCGGGACGAGTTCAACATTGAAAAGCTGCGCTACCACAAGATCGTCATCATGACCGACGCGGACGTGGACGGCGCCCATATCCGCACTCTTCTGCTGACCTTCTTCTTCCGCCAGATGCCGGAGCTGATCGAACACGGCCATCTCTATATCGCGCAGCCGCCGCTTTATAAGGTCAGCCGCGGCAAGTCCGAGGTCTACCTGAAAGACCAGGCCGCGATGGACGATTACCTGATCCATCAGGGCACCGAAGGCGCTGTGCTTGAACTGGGCAATGGCAGCCAGATGACGGGCTCTGACCTGATCCGCGTGGTGGAAGAAGCCCGCAGCCTCAAGCGACTTCTGGAATCCTTCCCCACCCACTACCCGCGCCACATTCTGGAACAGGCCGCCATTGCCGGGGCCTTTGTGCCGGGCGCTGTCGATGCCGATCTGCAGGGCGTCGCGGACAAGGTGGCCGCGCGGCTCGATCTGGTTGCTCTGGAATATGAGCGCGGTTGGACGGGCCGGATCACACAGGACAAAGGCATCCGCCTGGCCCGCATCCTGCGCGGCGTCGAAGAGGTCCGCACGATGGACGGCCCGATGCTGCGCTCCGGCGAGGCGCGCAAGACCGGCAGCTTCACCGCCTCCCTGCAAGAGGTCTATGGCCTGCCCGCAAAGCTGCACCGCAAGGACCGCCACCAGATGATCTATGGCCCGCTCGATCTGCTGGCCGCGATCCTCGAAGAGGGCGAGCGCGGGCTGCAGATCCAACGCTACAAGGGTCTGGGTGAAATGAACCCCGGCCAGCTGTGGGAAACTACGCTCGATCCCGACGCCCGCACCCTGCTGCAGGTCAAGGTGGAAGACGTGGCCGAAGCGGATGATCTGTTCACCAAGCTGATGGGCGACGTGGTGGAGCCGCGCCGTGAATTCATCCAGCAAAACGCCCTGTCGGTCGAAAATCTGGACTTCTAAGGCGCGGCTGCGGCAAATACATATTTGACACTTGTGATATGTAGGGGCTCTATGGCCCTGACATATCGCAAGGAGCCGCCCCCATGTCCGACAGCCAAGATAGCCGTCTGGCCCATTTTCCCGTCACCTTCTTCGCCATCACGATGGGGCTTGGGGGGCTGACGCTGGCTTTCCACGCGGCCGGGCACGCGGTGCCCTGGAGCCACATGGCGTTCAACGTGATGCTGGTGGTGACCTTGGCGGTGTTCGCCACGATCTCGGCCTTCTACGTCACCAAATGGCTGCGCCACGGCGCGGCAGCGCGGGGAGAATGGCATCACCCGGTGAAGATCGCCTTCTTCCCGACCATCGCGATTTCGATCCTGCTGATGTCGACGGCCCTGACCGGGATCAACAAGGATATTGCGCTCTGGGTCTGGGCGGTTGGCGCTGCCGCGCAATTCGTGCTGACCATCGCGGTGATCTCAAGCTGGATCGACAAGACCCATTACGCCCAAGGCCATCTGACCCCGGCCTGGTTCATACCTGCGGTCGGTAATGTGATCGTGCCGCTGGCGGGGGTGCCGCTCGGGTTCCCGGAAATCTCGTGGTATTTCTTCGCGGTCGGCGTGACCTTCTGGATCATCCTGCTGACGCTGGTCTTCAACCGGCTGGTGTTCCACGATCCGATCCCGGCGCGGCTGTTTCCGTCGCTGGTGATCCTGATCGCTCCGCCTGCCGTGGCCTTCGTGTCCTGGGTGCGCCTGACCGGCGAGATCGACGCCTTTGCCCGCATCCTTCTGAATGCCGGTTATTTCTTTGCCGCGCTCAACATTGTGCAGGTGCCCAAGCTGGCCAAACTGCCCTTTGCGCTCAGCTTCTGGGCGCTCAGCTTCCCTCTCGCCGCGCTGACCGTGGCCAGCTTCCTGTTCGGCCGTGAAACGGGATCGAACATCCACACCGGGATCGGCCTTGCGCTGTTGGCACTGCTGACGGTGACCGTGGCGGGGTTGGCCCTGCGAACGCTTAAGGCGATCGCAAGGAACGAGATCTGCAAGCCCGAATAGGGCTTAGTTCCCGCCCAGCAGACCGCGCAGGATGCCTTCGACCAGCCCCGGTTGCTGAGGGGCAGGCTGCGCGGCCCCGGGCAACTGGTTGGTGCTGGCCACATTGCCCGGGCTCGGGATCACAGCAGGACGATCCGGCGGCAGCATCGGGAGCGGAGACGACTGCCGCCCGTCAAGCACCCGCACCATCGTCTCGTGCCAGATCTCGGCGGGAAGCCCACCGCCGGTGACGCCGCGCAGGGGGGTGTTGTCGTCATAGCCCATCCAGACGCCGGTGACGTAATCGCCGGTAAAGCCGATGAACCACGCGTCGCGCGCCGATTGGGTGGTGCCGGTCTTACCCGCCACCTGGACGCCGCCGATCTTGGCCCGCGCACCGGTGCCCTGTTCGACAACATTCCACATCATCCAGATAAGCTGCTGCGCGACCTTCTGGCGGATCACCCGTTCCCGGATACCGCCCGAGCTGCCCATCAAGGGGGTGCTGTCCCCGGCCAGTTGCAGGCTCTCCAGCCCATAGGGCGCCACGGCGGAGCCGCCATTGAGGATGCCCGCATACGCGCCGGTCATCTCGATCAGGGTCGATTCCGATGTGCCCAGAGCCAGTGCGGGGCCTGCGTCGATCTCGTTTTCGATGCCGAATTGCCCCGCCACGGTGCGGACCAGATCGCGGCCCACGTCTTCGGACAGCTTCACCGTCGGCACGTTGAGCGATTTCTTGAGCGCATCGGTCAGGGTCACGGGGCCAAGGAAGGTGTTGGTGTAGTTCGACGGGCACCACTGCCCCGATCCGGGCACGTTCCAGCAGGTCGGCTCATCCACGACAATGGACATGGGATCGCGGCCCATCTCCATCGCGGTGGCGTAGACGAAGGGCTTGAACGCCGATCCGGTCTGCCGCAGCGCCTGCGTTGCCCGGTTGAACACACCAGAGGCCCGCACGTCGCGCCCGCCGACCATGGCACGCACGGCGCCATCGGCGCTCATCACGACGATGGCGGCCTGCGCCTTCGAGCCCTCGCGCACCTTGTTTTCGAACACATAGAGCAGAGCATCTTCGGCGGCCTTCTGGATACGTTGGTCCAGAGTGGTGCGGATCAGGACATCTTCAGTCGTGGTGCGGGTGAAGAAATCGGGCCCCTGCTCCATCACCCAATCCGCGAAATAGCCGCCTGCTGCGGCCTGAGCGGCCTCGGACAGCTGCGCGGGATGTGCACGGGCGTCGTCGGCTTCAGCCTGGGTCAGGTAGCCCTGATCCTCCATCAGGCCGACCACCACCGCGCCGCGATTTTGCGCGCGCGACAGATTGCGGGTCGGGGCATAGGTAGACGGCGCCTTGAGCATCCCGGCCAGCATTGCCGCCTCAGCCGGGGTCAACTGAGCAGCGGATTTGCCGAAATAGCGGTTGGCGGCGGCCTCGAACCCACGGCCAAAGCCCAGGAAGGCCCGGTTGAGGTAGATGGTGAGGATCTCGTCCTTGGTGAACTTCACCTCCATGGCGAGCGCGTAGACCGCTTCCTTCAGCTTCCGCGCCAGAGTGGTGCGGCGGCAATCGGCCTCGTAGGCGGCTTCGTTCTCCCATTTGGTCGGGTCATAGGCGACGCCAAGGCAGAGCAGTTTCGCGGTTTGCTGCGTCAGGGTAGAGCCGCCGTGACCGGACAGAGGACCACGCCCCTCACGCATGTTGATCTTCACCGCCGATGCGATCCCGATCGGGTCCACGCCGGGATGATACCGGAATCGCTTGTCTTCGGTCGCGATCACCGCATGACGCAGATGGCGCGACACCTGATCGGCGGTCACCATCCCGCCAAACTGTTCCCCGCGCCAGGCAAACTCCGCCCCATTGCGGTCCAGCAAAGTGACAGAGCCGCGCACGCGCCCATCCACGATGTCGGTGACTTCGGGCAGGGTCGAATAGACATAGGCCACCGCCGCCCCAAGGATCAGCAGCGACACGATGCCGATCCGCCAGGTGAAGCGCCAGATCAGGGACAAGATCCAGACAAAGGGCGCCAGGATCCACCCCAGCAGCCCGCGCTGCTTGCGCGCGCGGGTGGCTTTACGACGCGGTGCCTTGCGGGGCTTTTTCGCCGCGCTCGCTTTCGCAGGCTTGCGCGCCGTGCGCCGACGGTCCGCAACCAGCGGACGTTTGCCATTTCTTGAAGCCATCTCTGCCCGATCCTCGATCGTGTTTTGCGGATCATACTTCGGTTCTCGCCCGATGTTGACCCATTCCGGCGCGGTTTTACGCATTTTCCCCCTGCCTGTTTCTTGGGCACGCCGCACGCCAAGCGCGCAAAGATGTCGCGCTGCGCTGCGGCGACCCAGCGGCAGCGGGCCAGAAAACTTGCTGCGCGGCGTGGCCGGAGTGCCTGCTTAGGCATCACCACAGCGAGGGAAAGCGCATGAAACTCATCATCGCACTCATCAAACCCTTCCGGCTCGAAGAAGTGCGTGAGGCGCTTCTCGGGATCGGAGTTCGGGGCATGATGGTCAGTGAAATCAAAGGCTTCGGAGCTCAATCCGGCCATACCGAAATCTATCGCGGTGCCGAATACACCGTCAATTTCGTCCCCAAGGTACGCATCGAGCTCGCCGTGTCGGACGAGATGGCAGAGGAGGTCATCGCGACCATCTCGAACACCGCCCGCACCGGCAAAATCGGGGACGGCAAGATCTTCACGCTCGATCTGGAAAGCGCGCTGCGCGTGCGCACGGGCGAAACCGGCGTCGAGGCGCTGTGATCCCATGAAAGGAAACGCAATGAGAAAAATCGCAATCGGTGCCGTGATCGCGGCGCTTCCGGGGCTCGCGATGGCGCAAGACGCGGTGCCCGCCGCACCCGCCGCCGACACGGCCTATATCTTCAACACGCTGCTGTTTCTGATCGGCGGCTTCCTGGTGTTCTGGATGGCTGCCGGTTTTGCCATGCTGGAAGCCGGGCTGGTCCGGTCCAAGAACGTGGCGATGCAGCTCACCAAGAACGTCGCGCTCTTTTCCATCGCAGCTCTGATGTATTGGCTGATCGGCTACGGCATCATGTATCCCGGCGAATGGACCGTGGATGGCGTGATCGGAGAGCTGGCCGTGAAGGGCATCAAGGGCGGTGCCGATGCCGCGGATGGCTACTCCGCCGGGTCGGATTTCTTCTTCCAGCTGATGTTCTGCGCCACCACCGCTTCCATCGTGTCGGGCACTCTGGCCGAACGGATCAAGCTGTGGCCCTTCCTAATCTTCACCGTCGTGTTGACGGGCGTGATCTACCCGATGGAAGCCTCCTGGGAATGGGGCGGCGGCTGGGTTGATGGCCTTGGCTTCAGCGATTTCGCGGGCTCCACGCTGGTGCACGCTGCCGGGGGCGCCGCTGCTCTGGCCGGGGCGATCATCCTGGGACCGCGTCTGGGCAAATACGGCAAAGATGGCCGGGTGCGTCCGTTCCTGGGCTCCAACCTGCCGCTGGCGACGCTGGGCACCTTCATCCTGTGGATGGGCTGGTTCGGCTTTAATGGTGCCTCGCAGCTTGCCATGGGCACGATCGAGGATGCCGATGCCATTGCGCAGATCTTCTCCAACACCAACGCGGCCGCGGCTGCCGGGGCTGTGGCGGCTCTGCTGCTGACGCAGGCGCTCTACAAGAAGGTCGATCTGACCATGGTGCTCAACGGCGCTCTGGCGGGTCTGGTGTCCATCACCGCTGAACCGCTGACCCCGACCCTGGGCGAAGCGACCCTGATCGGGGCCATCGGCGGGGTGATCGTCGTCTTCGCAGTGCCGATGCTGGACAAGCTGAAGATCGACGACGTGGTCGGTGCGATCCCGGTGCACTTCCTGGCGGGGATCTGGGGCACGATCATCGTCGCCTGGACCAATGACGACGTGAGCTTCGGCCCGCAGATCATTGGCTGCTTCTCGATCATCGCCTTCGTCTTCCTGGTCAGCGCCGCCGTGTGGATGCTTCTGAAAGCGACGATGGGCATCCGCGTCACCGAGGAAGAAGAAATGGCCGGTCTGGATCAGGCCGAGCTGGGGATGGAAGCCTACCCCGAATTCGTGAAGGTCTGACCCTCCTCCACACCTTTGCGAAACGAAACACCCGCCTGTCTCAGGCGGGTGTTTTGGGTTTGGAGCAGGGACACGGGGTGAGCCTACGGCATCCGCTTGGGGGCCCCGCTGGCCATGTCGGTGCCGACATAGGAAAGCCCTGCTTCCTTCCAGCCGCCGAACCCGCCGCCCATATGGACCACCTTGTTTTCGCCGTGGTCGAGCATCACCCGCGCCACACGTTCGGAGCGGACGCCCGATCCGCAGTGAAACACGACCTGCCGCGCGGCATCGGTGGGGATCGCTTGCGGCACAAAGAAAGACATCGGCAGCAACATCGCGCCTTCGACATGTTCGATCATGTATTCGGGCGGCGTGCGCACGTCGATCAGGATGATCTCATTGGCGTCCAGAGCCTGCTTGACCTCTTCCGGGGTCCAGGTCTCCAGCGTCTTGCCGTTCACGTCTTCGGTTTTCATGGGCTTTGTCCTCAAATTGAAAGGGGCAGCCCGCGAAGACTGCCCCTTAAGTCTCAATATTTTGCGACGCTCTTAGTCCAAAACGCTCGCCACGGCTTTCGCCAGAAGCGGCACCGTGTCGGCATTCAGCCCGGCGATATTGATGCGGCTGTCACCGACCATGTAGACGCCGTGATCCGCCTTGAGCTTCTCGACCTGCTCGGGCGTGAGGCCCAGCCGCGAGAACATGCCGCGATGCTGCGCCACAAAGTCGAACGCGTCCGAATTGGTCTGCTGGCGCAGCTCACTGGCCAGTTGCTGGCGCAGCTCAAGCATGCCCAGGCGGGTTTCCTCAAGCTCCGCTTCCCAGTCGGCGCGCAGATCCGCGTTTGACAGGATCTCGGTCACGATGCGGGCGCCGTGGTCCGGCGGGAACGAATAGTTCTGCCGGTTCAGGTGGTTCAGCGTCTTTTGCATGATCGCCTTTTCGCCCGATTTCACCATCAGGAGCCCGGTGCGTTCGCGGTAGATGCCAAAGTTCTTGGAGCAGCTCGCCGCGATCATCACCTCGGGGAAGGCCGCCGTGATCTTGCGGGTGGCGGCGGCGTCGTCTTCCAGACCATCGCCAAAGCCCTGATAGGCGATGTCGATGAACGGCACCGCGCCGCGATCCTGGAGAACGGCGACGATCTTGTCCCACTGGTCCGCCGTCGGATTGGCGCCGGTCGGGTTGTGACAGCAGCCATGCAGCAGCACCACGTCGCCCGCTTCGACCTTGGCCAGATCTTCCAGCATCCCGGCCTCATCGACGGCGCAGGTGGCATTGTCGAAATAGCGGTAGCTTTTGCGGGTCACGCCCATGTGGTCGATGATCGACGGGTGGTTCGGCCAGGTCGGATCCGACAGCCAGATGGTGGCGCCGGGACGGGCCATCTTGACCAGCTCGACCGCCTGGCGCACGGCGCCGGTGCCGCCGGGCGTGGCGATGGCCGCCAGATCGGGCGCGTTGCCGCCAAAGAGCAGGCCGATCATCGCCTCGGAATAGGCGGCTTCCCCGGCGAGCCCGGTGTATTTCTTGGTGTCCTGAGTCTCCCAGATGCGCTTTTCCGCCGCTTTCACGGCGCGCATGACCGGGGTTTCCCCCTTGGCATTCTTGTAGATGCCGACGCCAAGGTCGATCTTATCGGTGCGCGGATCGGCACGATAGGCATCCATAAGCGCGAGGATCTTGTCCGCGGGCAGGTCGGTGAGGGTCTCGAACATCACTCTTCTCCGGTGGCGACGGGCAGGTCGGGGAAGCTTCCCCATTCCGCCCAGGAACCGTCATAGACGGCGTGATTGCGGTGTCCCAGCAGTTCAAGCGCAAAGCTGAGCAGCGCGGCAGTGACCCCCGATCCGCAGGTGGTGATGACGGGGGCAGACAGATCGACACCCGCCTTTTCAAAGGCGGCGCGCAGGGCGGCTTCGTCCTTGAGCGTACCTTGCGGGGTGAGCACTTCGTCAAAGGGCAGGTTCAGCGATCCGGGGATATGGCCGCATGCCAGCCCCTCGCGGGGCTCGGGCGTCTCACCGCGGAACCGGTCAGCCGGGCGGGCGTCCAGGATCTGATGATCGCGCAGCTTGGTCGCGCGGGCCACCTGGGTCACATCGCGCACGAGGTTCGACTGCCGCTGCACGGTCATGTGGCGTTCGCGCATGACCGGGGGCATGTCATCGGTCGGGCGCCCTTCGGCCTGCCATTTGGGCAATCCACCGTCCAGAACGGCCACGTCGTTCTTGCCCATCAGCTTGAACAGCCACCACACGCGCGGCGCGGAGAACACGCCCATGCCGTCATAGACAACCACCTGATGACCATCGCCCACCCCCATGGCCCGCATCCGGGACATGAACTTTTCAACCGGCGGCGCCATATGCGGCAGCTCGGAGCGCAGATCAGCGATTTCGTCGATATCGAAGAACCGCGCACCGGGAATGTGAGCGGCGGCGTAATCCGCCTTCGGATCGCGCTCCATCTGGGGAAGATACCAGGACGCATCAATGACCCGCAGATCGGGGTCCTTGAGGTGCTGCGCCAGCCACTGCGTGCTGACCAATGCGGTGGGATCGTCGGGATGTGCCATGGGGACCTCGCGTGACGGACTGGCAACGTGCCTAGCCGTGACGGCGCCCTCAGGCAAGGCCCCTCCGGCAGCACCGGAGGGGCCGGGATGGCCTTATTTGGCCATCATGTTCTTGAGCAGGCCGCCGATGCCGCCCACGGCACCGCCACCAACGGCAGAGCCGCCGACCATGGCCAGAATGGAACCCATGTCGAGTCCGGTGGACGCAGCCGCGCCGCCCAGAAGACCGCCGGCACCGACACCACCGACCGCGCCAAGGATCGTGTTCAGAGCAGAACCGCCATTGAGCTGCTTGAGCACCATGCCGATGATATTGCCGCCAGCGGCACCCGAAATCAGTTGGATCAGAAGAGGAATGATCGCCATCTTTATGTCTCCCCAGAGAGGTTGCGGGCCGGTCCAGTTTCGCAGCGCGGACCCGTTCACCACTGCAAGAGAAGCTTAACGGCGGCGTGTAACAACTCAACAGGGGAAAAATCGAGGCAGATCAACCGTCCTGCCGAAGCAGGCGCTGCTTTTGGCGGCCCCAGTCGCGTTTGGCCTCCGTGGCACGCTTGTCATGGGTCTTCTTGCCCTTGGCGGTTGCGATCTTCACCTTCACCAGGCCCTTGTGGTTGAAATACATGACCAGCGGGACCAGCGTCATCCCCTGCCGCTGGGTGGCGTTCCACAGCTTTGACAGCTCTTTCCGGGACACCAGCAGCTTGCGCTTGCGGCGTTCTTCATGGGGGAACATGGCCTGCTCGAACGGCGCGATGTAGCTGTTGGTCAGCCACAGCTCTCCGTCTTCGACGCTGGCATAGCTTTCCGCGATGTTGGACTGGCCGGTACGCAGGGATTTGACCTCGGACCCATGGAGCACGATCCCGCACTCGATCTCGTCCTCAAGCGCGTAGTCATAACGGGCGCGGCGGTTCTCCGCGATCACCTTGTAGTTCGGATTGTCGGGTTTCTTGGCCATTGCGCAGAGATAGGCGCGCGAGCACGCCCTGTCCATGGGCCGCTGACGACACGTCCCGGAAGACAAGCCGCAAACCGCGCGCTAGGTTCTGGCCAACCAAGGAGGAACCCCATGTCTGAAGATATCGTCATCCTGTCCGGTGCGCGCACCGCCATCGGCGCCTTTGGCGGCGCCCTGTCCGGCGTTGCACCCATCGACACCGCCACCGCCGTCTCCAAGGCCGCGATGGAACGCGCCGGGGTCAGCCCGGAGCAGATCGGCAACGTGGTCTTTGGCCATGTCATCAACACCGAACCGCGCGACATGTACCTGTCCCGCGTCGCCGCGATTCAGGCGGGTATCCCGCAGGAAACCCCGGCGATGAACGTGAACCGCCTGTGCGGGTCAGGTGCGCAGGCCATCGTATCTGCGGTGCAGTCCCTGATGCTGGGCGATGCCGATTTCGCGCTTGCGGGCGGGGCCGAATCCATGTCGCGCAGCCCCTACATCATGCCGCAGGCCCGTTGGGGTGCGAAGATGGGGGACATCAAGGCGCTCGACATGATGCTGGGGGCGCTGAACTGCCCGTTCGGCACCGGCCATATGGGTGTGACGGCGGAGAACGTCGCCGCGCAGCACGGGATCACCCGCGAAGATCAAGACGCCTTCGCCATGGAGAGCCAGGAGCGCGCCGCCAAGGCGATCGCGGAAGGTTACTTCGCCGACCAGATCGTTCCCATCGAAGTGCGCGTGAAGCGCGACATGGTGGCCTTTGCCCAGGACGAACACCCCAAGCAGACCTCGCTTGAAAAGCTGGGCGGTCTGAAGCCGGTGTTCCAGAAGGACGGCACGGTGACGGCGGGCAATGCCTCGGGCATCAATGATGGCGCCGGTGCAATCGTGATGGCGCGGGCCTCTGCCGCCGAAGCTGCGGGGCTGACCCCAAAATTCCGCGTGACCGGCTATGCCCATGCGGGCGTGGACCCGACCGTGATGGGCATCGGCCCGATCCCCGCCGTGCGCAACCTACTTGAGCGTACCGGCATGGCCGCTGACGATTTCGACGTGATCGAGAGCAACGAAGCCTTCGCGAGCCAGGCTCTGGCCGTCAGCAAAGAACTGGGGCTCGATCCCGCGAAGGTGAACCCGAACGGCGGCGCGATTGCCCTGGGTCACCCGGTCGGCGCCACCGGCGCGATCATCACGGTGAAAACCATGTATGAGCTGGAGCGCACCGGCGGCCGTCACGGGCTCATCACCATGTGCATTGGTGGCGGTCAGGGCATCGCGCTCGGGATCGAGCGGCTCTGATCCAGTTAGACGGAAGGCGGGGGTGATGGCTCCCGCCTTTTTCGCGCGAGATGGCCGACCGCAAGTGGTGCCTTTGCGCGGAATCAAGGCCCAACGGGCCGCCGCGCATCGCCGGGCCGCCCCCCGGCACGGCGATTGGGTCGGGCTTGGGCGCTTAGCTTCGGCGTCGCGCGCCAGTGGCAGGCATAAAATGTAGAAGCTCAAAGCCTTGGATCGCCGTACCGCGGCCCGCCAATGCGCAGCTCTCTTCGTCCTGCATCGGCTAGTGGAGCTTTTTCCCCTACCGCGCCAACCGCTGATACCGCGCGTAGAGCCGCGCGGCTTCTTCGGACGACAGCTCCTCCGTATCCCCCGCCAGCCGCACCCGCGTGTAGAGCGCGTAGAACGTCTCATCCCGCATGAGCTGCGCGAAGGCTTCCGTCCGCCACGCGATGCCGCGCGCGTGTTGGGCCGCAACGCCAGGGATCGCCAGCAGTCGCTCCTTGACCCGCGCCGCCTCGGAAGCCACCGCCGCGATGGAGCGGTTTTCGACCGTGTTGAAGTTCCGCTCCACCCAATAGGCCAGATCAACAGCGCGATCCCGGTGGTTGGGCAGGCCGCGATGGGCCTTGACGATGAACTCCTCCACGGAGCGCAGGGAATAGTGGTTCAGCTCCACGACAGAGCGCCCCGGCCCAGGGGGCAACGCGATCGGAGCGCCGGACGCAAACCCGTGCGGCAGCGCCGCCCCGGCGCCATCGACCCAAACGGGCGCCGCGCCTTTCTTTTGTGAAGGCCGGTGCACGCCGAACTGGTTGAACGGCCCATTGGTGCGAAACAGTGTCTTGAAGAACCGGGTGGCCAGCGGATAGGCGGCCTTGTCGCTGGCGGCATGGATGAACCGCTCCGTCACCGGGCGGTCCTCGGCTGAGGCGCGCCCACCCGAGCCGAACAAGCGCCACGGCAGCGCCATCGCGTCGGCCTCAACGGCACCGATCAGATCGGCAAAGCCACGCCCCCCGATATGGATATTCACATATTCATCGACATCGCAGACCAGAGCCCAATCCGCCGCTTTGCGCGCATCGCTCTTCCACGCATCGCGAAACGCGTGCCACTGGACGCTTTCACCGGCCGCAGGCGCGTGGCGGCGGTGCTCCACCACGCCCGCCTTTGCCAGCAGGTCCAGCATGTCATCCGTGCCGTCATCGCAATCGTTGGTATAGAGCAGGAACCGATCCGCTCCGATGGCGATGTGATGGGCCAGCCAGTCCAGCACATAGGGCGCCTCATTGCGCAGGGCACTGACGATGAGGACCGTCAAGCGGCGGCCTCGCGCAGGAACACCCAGCGGTCTCCCTCGCTCAGATCTTCGCGGTAGGCATAGCCGCCCGTATCAAACCCCTTGAGCGCCTCGGGATCGCTTGGCTGCGCCTCTGCCGCCCAGCGGGCCATCGCCCCGCGCGCCTGTTTGGCGTAGAAGCTGACGATCTTGGGCCCGCCCGGTTTGTCTTCCATGAAGACCGGCGTGATGATCCGCAGGCCAAGGGCTGGCCGGTCGGCGGCGGTGAAGTATTCCGTGCTGGCACAGTTCACCAGGATGTCAGTGCCGAGCTCCGCCGCCTGCGCGCGCAGCGCCTTGGCGATCTGATCGCCCCAATAGGCATAGAGCGACCCGCCCCGGCGCGTCTTCAGCCGTGATCCCATCTCAAGCCGGTAGGGCTGGATCGCATCCAAAGGCCGCAGCACCCCGTAGAGCCCGGACAGGATCCGCACATGGTCCTGCGCCCAGTGCAACGCATCCTCATCCAGCGTGGCGGCCTCGAACCCTTTGTAGGTGTCCCCTGCAAAGGCAAAGGCCGCGGGGCGCGTAGCCTCGGGCGCCGGGTCCGGTGCAAAATCGCGGAACCGGTCGCGATTCAGCCGCGCCAGATCGTCCGAGATTTTCATCAGCTTTTTCAGATCGTCCAGGGTCAGGTTGCGCGCGGTCTTGGCCAGCCGCACGGCATCGTCCTGAAAGTCGGGCTGTGTGGAGTGGGCGGCCACCGGTGTTTCCATGTCCATGGCCTTGGCGGGGGAAAGCGTGATCAGCATGGGGCCTCCTTTGGGACCGTTCTAACCGGCCTCCGGCCCCTCTTCCAGCACAGCCATGAAAGCTTCTCCGAACCTCTCATGCAGGCGGGCGCCCAACAGGCGCTCCATCCCGCTGTCATCTCCGGCGCGCAGCTGCGCCACCTTCGCGATCTGGGCCGACGAGCAGCTCATCGGCTTGCCCGTGCCCTCAGCGCCACGGCTCAGCGTTTGCTGCGCCTCGATCAAGCGATCATAGAGCGTGCCAGCCGCCCGCCCCGCCAGCTTGCGCCGCGCAGGGTGGAGCGCCTCGGCCTCACCGGCGATGACCTCCAGGAACAGCGCGCCATAACGCTCCAGCTTCTTGGCGCCGACGCCGCCGATCCGGGCCATGGCGTCCATGTTGGCGGGGCGCGTCTCTGCCATCTCGATCAGGGTCTTGTCGGTGAACACCACATATGCGGGCACGCCCTGCGCCTCGGCCAGAGCACGGCGCTTGGCCTTGAGCGCCGACAGCAGCGGCTGGTCTTCTTCCGAGACGAGCGCCCGCACCTTGGGCCCGCGCGGCGCGGCGGTGATCGCATCGCGGCGCAGGGTGACGTCTTCCTCCCCGCGCAGCACCGGGCGGGCGCGCTCGGTCATGCGCAGGGCACCGTGGCGCTCCGCATCAGGGCGCAGCAAATCGCGCCCCATCATCTGGCGAAAGATCCCCTGCCACTGGCGCTTGCTGTACTCGCGCCCCACGCCAAAGGTCGGCAGCAGCTCATGCCCCCACTGGCGGGTCTTGTCGGTCTCATGGCCCATCAGAACGTCGATCAGGTGGCCCGTGCCGAACCGCTCCTCCGTGCGCAGCGCGGCGGACAGAGCCATCCGCACAGGCGTCGTCGCATCGAACAGATCGGGCGGGCTGTCGCACAGATCGCAGTTTCCGCAGGGCTCGGCATCCTCGCCAAAGTAGCCCAGCAGAACCTGACGTCGGCAGCCCTGCGCTTCGGCCAGCCCCAAAAGGGCGTTGAGCCGCCCGTGATCGGCCATGCGCCGTTCCGGCGGGGCGAGGCCTTCGTCGATCTGGATGCGGCGGAACCGGATGTCATCGGCACCATAGAGCGTGAGCGTTTCGGCAGGGGCCCCATCGCGGCCGGCGCGCCCGATCTCCTGATAATAGCTCTCAATGGATTTGGGCAGATCGGCATGGGCGACCCAGCGGATATCCGGTTTGTCGATCCCCATGCCGAAGGCCACCGTGGCGGCGACGATCAGCTCGTCCTCCTGCTGAAAGCGGGCCTCTACGGCGCGGCGAGACTCGGCGTCCATGCCGCCGTGATAGGCCACAGCCTCCAGCCCGGCGTCGCTCAGAGCGCGCGCCAAGGTCTCCGTCTTCGCCCTTGTGCCGCAATAGACGATCCCCGGCTGACCCCGGCGGGCGCCCGCGAAATCGAGGATCTGCTTGCGCGGGCCGTCCTTGGGCGCAAACGCCAGACGGATATTGGGCCGGTCGAACCCGTGCAGGAATACACGCGGCGCGGCCCCATCGAACAGTTTCTCAACAATTTCATCGCGGGTCTCGGCATCGGCAGTGGCGGTGAAGGCCGCCAAGGGCACATTCAGGGCCCGCCGCAGTTCCCCGATCCGCAGGTAGTCGGGCCGGAAATCATGGCCCCACTGGCTCACGCAATGCGCCTCATCGACGGCAATGAGCCGCACTCCGGCCCGCGCCAGCATCCGCGTGGTCCCGCCCGAAGCGAGCCGCTCCGGCGCCAGATAGAGCAGTTTGAGCCGCTCCTCACGCAGCGCCTCCCAGACGGCATCGTTCTCCGCTTCGGTGTTGCCAGAGGTCAGCGCCCCGGCCTCAACCCCGGCCTCGCGCAGAGCCCGGACCTGATCGCGCATCAGGGCAATCAGCGGAGACACAACCACCGTCAACCCGTCCCGCATCAAGGCGGGCAGCTGGAAACAAAGAGACTTGCCCCCGCCCGTGGGCATGATGGCCAGCGTGTTCTCCCCAGCGGCGACCGCACTCACGATCTCGGCCTGACCGGGCCGAAAGGCATCGAACCCGAACACCTCGCGCAGCAATGCGGTTCCGCTCATCCGGCCCTCTTTCTGTTGGCCCCATTCTGGGGTGTGGGGACAGCGCCCCACGCGGGTCAGTAGAACAGCGCGGCGTTGTTGGTCAGCACGATCTCAAGGATGTAAATCCCGATCAGTGCCACCAGCGGTGCCAGATCAAGCCCACCCATCGGCGGCAGCACCCGGCGGATCGGGGCGTAGATCGGCTCCATGATCCGGCTCAGCCCGTCCCAGATCTGGGCCACCAGAGGCTGGCGCAGGTTCAGCACCTGGAAGCTGATCAGCCAGGACATGATGAAATGGGCGAAGATGAAGAACTTCACGATGCTCAGGATCAGCATCAGGATCTGGAAGATAGAGGTCATGGCGGCCCTTCGCTTTGTCGTGGTGTTGCCTGACGTAAGGATCAGGCGCCCGTGGCACAATCCCCGATTGACGTTGAACGCTGCAGCGCCAAAAAGGCGCGGATGTACCCTTGGATCCGCCTTGCCGCCGCCATGTGGAGCGCCCGCTCCGCCGAACCGCTCCCTCTCACCGGCACCCATGAGAGCCGCGTGACCTGCATGCCGTGGGACATCGACCCGTGGCAGGAGCTCAACAATGGCCGAACGCTGACACTCTATGATCTGGGTCGGCTGCCGATGGGCGCGCGGATCGGGCTCAACGACGCGCTGCGCAAGAACCGCTGGGGGATCGCCGTCGCCGGTGCCTCGGTGCGCTATCGCAAGCGTGTGCGCATTTTCGAACGGCTGACCATGCGCACCCGCGTGGTGGGGTGGGACGAACGCTTTGTCTACACGGAGCAATCTTTGTGGAACAGCAAGGGCGAGTGTGCCAGCCACATCCTGATCCGCGGCGCGGTGACCGATGAAAACGGGATCGTGACCTCTGACCGGCTGGCGAAAGCCATGGGCGTCGACCCGCAAAGCCCGCCTCTGCCGGGCTGGGTGCAAGCCTGGATCGACGCCGAGGTCGACCGCCCCTGGCCGCCGATGCCCTGCTAACGCCGCCGGGTCACCAGCCAGATCGCACCGGCAATCATCACAATCGCCAGAAGACTGTTCCAGCCGGGTCGCTCGCCAAGAACGATAATCCCCAGAACGGTTCCCAGCACCGGCACCACATAATTCACCTGTTGCAAACGGCTGGCGCCGATACGCGGGATCAGGTGGAAATAGATCACTGCCGCCAATGCCGTGGGGCCAAGTCCCAGATACACCGCCGCCCATAGCGAAGACGCGCGGATCTCTTGCATATCCCATCCCGGAGCCGCCATGGCACCGATCACCAGCGCCCCCGCCAGAACCGATCCCGCCGCCATCTGCAGCGGCTCCGGATGCGGATACCGGCGCGAGATCAGGGCCGTGGCAGAGTAGCAGAGAGCCGCCCCCACCAGGGCCAGACGGGGCATCAGCTCTCCGCTCACCCCTTGCAGCGCTTCGGGGCCGACCAGAACCGCAACCCCGGAAAACCCAAGCGCCGCTCCCAACAGGAGCGTGCGGGTCACGCTCTCATCGGGATGGATCAACGGCGCGAGGGTCAGGGTCACCACCGGCGCGATCCCCATGATCAGCGCGGCCAACCCGCTGTCCACCTGCTGCTCGGCGTAGGAGATCAAGAGGAACGGGATCACATTGCCCGTCATGCCGACGACTCCCGCGATCCTCCAGCCCCGGCGCCCCAGCCGCAAGCTGCCGCCGCTGGCGTAAAGAATACCGACAAGCGCCAGGGTCCCGATCGCCATCCGCAACGCGACAAGCGCCGCAGGGCTCAGCGTTTCGACCCCGATACCGATCGCGAGGAACGAGCTTCCCCAGAGCCACGCCAGCGCCAGCCAAAGCCAGAAATCCGTGCGTGTCATGCTTGCCTCCGTTGCTATGATTTCTGTAGCTTGCTACTACTTCGATAGCAAGGAGATCCGCGATGTCCATCCCCCGCCCTGGCAAACCTGTCAGAGGCTCCCGATCCGGCAGCCCGATCATGGCATTGTTCGACCTTCTGGGGCGGAGCTGGGCCATGGGCGTTCTCTGGACGCTGGCCGAACGGGGGCCTTGCACCTTCCGTGCGCTGCAAGACGCGTGCGAGTCGATCTCTCCCGGCGTTCTTAATGCCCGGCTGAAAGAGCTTCACGAGGCCGGGTTCATTGTGAAAACGCCCGAAGGATACGCCGTGACGCCGCTGGGAACCCAAGTCTTTCGGGCGCTCGAACCCCTCTCAGAGGTGTCAAAAGTCTGGGCCCAATCGCTGCAAGATGAGATCGACTAGAGCCACCCCGAATCGGGCCGTTGCCAGATGGGCTTTCGTCCCTATACTGCCCGGCCAACGGGGCATGGTATTCCTGACCCCGAGGGACAGGGAGAGACGGGATGCAACCCAGCAAACGCCAGCGGATTTGGGGCTGGTTTTTCTTCGATTGGGCATCCCAGCCCTATAATACGCTGCTCATCACCTTCATCTTTGCGCCCTATGTGAGCGAGCTGATGCAAGACGGCGCCGCCGCACAGACGGCCTGGGGCATCGGCATCGCCGGCGCAGGGGTTCTGATCGCTGTCCTCGCCCCGATCCTTGGGGCCCTGGCCGATACGGCGGGAAACAGGCTGCGGTGGATCTGGGGATTCTCCGCGCTCTATGTGATCGGCTCCGCGATGCTGTGGTTTGCCGCGCCCGACAGTTTCAACCTGACCACCACGCTGCTGTTCTTTGCCATCGGCATGATCGGGATGGAGTTTGCGACGATCTTCACCAACTCCATGCTGCCCGACCTTGCCACCCGTGATGAGATTGGCCGCGTCTCGGGCAATGGCTGGGCCTTTGGCTATGTCGGAGGGCTGATCGCCCTCGTCATCATGCTGGTGTTCTTCGCGGAAAGCGCCGAAACGGGCACCACCTTCGTCGGGCTCGCTCCGGCCCTGGGGCTGGATGCAGGCGCGCGGGAAGGCACGCGCTTTGTCGGGCCGCTCACCGCGCTGTGGTATGCGCTGTTCATGGTGCCGTTTGTCCTATGGGTGCGCGATCCGCGCCCGGTGAAGCCCCATCCCGGCGCCGTGAAGGAAGCCCTGACAGGCCTGTGGGGCACCATCAAAGGCCTGCCGCGCACGCCCTCGCTGTTCGCCTATCTCACCTCTTCGATGTTCTACCGCGACGCGCTGAATGGGCTCTACACCTTCGGCGGGATCTACGCGGCAGGTGTGCTGGAATGGTCCGTCGTGGACACCGGCATCTTTGGTATTCTGGCAATCATCGCGGGCGCGATCTTTGCCTGGATCGGCGGGCACCTGGACACTCGCTTTGGCCCCAAGCCCGTCATCATCGGAGCCATCGTTGTGCTGACGCTGGTTGCGCTGACCACGGCCACGATCTCACGCGAAAGCGTGCTGGGCATCGCGGTTGGGCCGGAATCCTCCCTGCCCGACAGAACCTTCTACGTGCTCGGCTCTATCATTGGCGCCGCCGGGGGCGTGCTGCAATCGGCCAGCCGGACGATGATGGTGCGCCAAGCCAACCCCGACCGGATGACCGAAGCCTTCGGGCTCTATGCGCTTGCCGGGAAGGCGACGAGCTTCATCGCTCCGGCAACGATCGCTTTTGCGACCTGGGCAAGCGGATCTCAGCAAATCGGGGTGACGCCGCTGATCGCTCTCTTCCTTTTGGGCCTTGTTCTGCTACGCTGGGTGCGAGCAGAGGGAGACCCGAACGCATGGTCCGCACCGTCCTGAGCCTGATCCTTGTCGCCAGCCTTGCCGCCTGCAACGGCGGGGGCAGCGGTGGCGGGACGACCAACGACTATGAGCCGCCCGAGGCTGCGGCCCTGTCCACCAGCAACCGCGGTGACACGCGGCAGGCCAAGCCGCTGTTTGGCGCCGCGCGGGTTGCGTCATCCCAAGCGCCCCAGCCCTATGGCGGCTATGCCAAGGGATGTCAGGCCGGGGCTGTGCAACTGCCTGAAACAGGGCCGACCTGGCAGGCCATGCGCCTGAGCCGCAATCGCAACTGGGCTCAGCCGGGCACTGTCGATTTCGTGCAGGATCTGTCCCGCTTTGCCGCGACGCTTCCGGGCTGGTCCGGGCTCTATGTCGGAGACATGAGCCAGCCGCGCGGCGGGCCGATGCTGACCGGGCACCGCAGCCACCAGTCGGGGCTGGATGCTGACATCTGGATGCTGCCGCCGCAACGGCTCGATCTGTCCCGGACCGAGCGGGAGAATATCTCGTCGATCTCCATGCGCCGCGCCGCAGGGGCCTATACGAATTCAAGCTGGACGCCCCAGCACGAAGCCCTGTTGAAACGCGCCGCCCAAGACCCGCGCGTGTCGCGCATCTTTGTCTTCCCGGGCGCCAAGGTCTCCATGTGTCGCAATGCCGGATCGGATCGGGCCTGGCTGCGCAAGATCCGTCCGTGGTGGGGGCATCACTATCATTTCCATGTCCGGCTCGCCTGCCCCGCAGGCGCGCGTGGCTGCGAAAACCAGACCCCGCCGCCCGCCGGAGACGGATGCGCCGACGCCGAAGAATGGGTGGACCGAATCCTGAACCCGCCCCCGCCGGACCCAAACGCACCGCCCCCCGCTCCGCGCCGGGAGCTGACCATGGCCGATCTGCCGGGCCAGTGCGCCGGCGTTCTCGCGTCCGACTAGATGCGCCGTATCGCCGTAGCGGCTCTGGCCGCGCTGAGCGCCTGCGCCGTCGGGCTTTCGCAACCTGAGCCCTCGGTCGTGCCAGCGGTTGGGCATGGGCTTTCCGCCATCGAGGTGACCGACGGCGGCACAGCGTTTGTCGCGCTCAGCGACCGGGGGATCATGATTCATGGTCGGTTTCTGCGCTCCGCCGGACGGCTGAATGATGTGGTCGTCGTCTCTGAGAACCGGCTCAAGAACGCCGAAGGGGAATGGCCCGCAAGCGTCAACAGTCGCGATTCCGAAGGGCTGGCCCTTGCGGCAGACGGCACGGTTTTCGTGTCCTATGAGGGCCGACACCGTGTTGCCCATCACCGCGCCGACGGGGCCCTGATCGAAACGATGCCCGCCCCCATCCGTAGAGGTACCAACGGCAATCGCGGGATCGAGGCGCTCGCCCGCGCGCCAGACGGCACCTTCTACGCGCTACCGGAGAAGCAGGGTGGTCCGCTGCCGATTTGGAGACGTGGTCCGGGCGAGCCTTGGGCGCAAATCGCGGAGCTTCCCAGCCGGGCAGGCTATGCCCCCGCCGGGGCCGATATTGGGCCGGATGGGCGGCTCTATATCCTGGAACGAGCCTTCCTTGGCGTCGGTTTCGCGGCCCGTGTGCTGCGGGTTGAAACAGATGGATCGGGTCTCAGCACCGTGTTGGACCTTCCTCTTGGCCGCCACGGCAACCTTGAAGGCCTGTCCATCTGGCGCGACGGGGCCGGGCGGCTGCGCGCCACGATGGTCGAGGACGACAATTTCCAGAGCTTCCAACGCGGCGGGATCGTGGAATACGTGCTGGAATGATTGACGTGCGCGTCAGGCTTCGCTATGCGGGCGCGTCCCCATAGTGGGGCCAAGTGCCGCAACCTTGTCAAAACGGACCACTCCATGACCCGACTTTTCCCTGGCATTCTTGCCATGGCCGCTATCGTGGTGGCCTCAAACATCCTCGTTCAGTTTCTCATCGCGGATGGGCTGCTCACCTGGGGCGCCTTCACTTATCCGCTGGCCTTTCTGGTCACCGACCTGATGAACCGCATCTACGGCCCGGCCGAAGCCCGCCGCGTGGTGCTGGCCGGGTTCGTGACCGGGATCATCTGTTCTCTGATCGGCTCGCAGATCATGCTGGAATACGGCCCCGCCGTTCCGCTGCGCATCGCCGTGGCGTCGGCCACCGCCTTCCTGATCGCGCAGCTTCTGGACGTGGCGGTGTTCGACCGCCTGCGCGAAGGCGCATGGTGGAAAGCGCCGCTGGCCTCCACCCTGATCGGCTCCACCGTGGATTCGGTGATCTTCTTCACCATCGCCTTCGCTGGATTCGTCAGCCTTGGCGCCGCAGATGAGGCCGTCGCCTGGGCGCTTGAGCCGGTGCCGTTCCTGAACTCCGGCCCCATCGCTCCGCTGTGGGTGTCCTTGGGCGTAGCGGACTGGTCGGTGAAACTGACCGTCGCCCTGATCGCGCTGATCCCGTTCCGGATCATCACCGACGCCCTGCGCGGGCAGCGCGCGGCCTGATCCGCGATCCTTAAATCAAAGGTGTGGGCCGCCTGACCGGCCCGCATCCTCACCGCACCTGGAACCGATGCGCGAGCGCCGTGCCCGTATCCCGGTAAGGCGCGAACCCCATCTTGCGATAATAGGACAGCCCCTTGGCATTGTCCTTGCCGATGGTGGCGTCGATCCATGCCAGCCCCGCCGCACGCGCGGCCTGTTCGCTGGCAGCAAAGAGAGCCGACCCGATCCCTCCGCGCCCTGCATCCAGAGCAACATATGTGCCGATGATGCCCCAGCCCGGCTCCACCCCGTAGGGATTCGCCTCTGTTGCGCGCTTCAGAGACTGAAATCCGACGATCCGGCCATCCAATTCGGCGACGGAGCACGCGATCTTGTCCGGGTCGTTGACATAGCGCTCCAGCACCGTGGCGGTATCGCCCAGCCGATCACTGTTCCAGCCGGTCAGGATCGGTTGCAGGACAGCGGACATGCCGGGGACGTCATCAGGAAGGGCGGCGCGTATGATCATAGCTGCTCCAGCAAAGCTGCGTGACGGGCGGTGTAGTCGCGGCGCACCTCGACCGGCGGACGCAGGCGGATCGAGAGGCCTTCGCGCAGTGCCGGATCAGGCCGCCCGAAGAATTTGCTCGCCTCGGCTTCGGAAAACCCGGCGATCTCCACCGCCTCCATCCAAGCCGATACACGATCGGCCCGTTTGATCTGTTTCTTGACCGATGCGGGCACTTTCGCGGGCAGGCCAAAGCGCAAATGGATCGCAGCCATCAAGCGGTCATCCAGAACCCCATAGGCGGGGCCGACCGCCGCCTTCACCGGCGAAATCATATCCCCGATCACGTATTCGGGCGCATCGTGGAGCAGCGCGGCAAGCTGCCATTTCACTGGCGCCTTGGGCGCGATGCGGCAGAAGATCTGCTCCACCAGGAGCGAATGCTCTGCCACTGAATAGGCATAGTCGCCATGGGTCTGCCCGTTCCAGCGGGCGACGAAGGCCAGCCCGTGCGCGATGTCTTCGATCTCAATGTCCACCGGGGTCGGGTCCAGCAGATCAAGCCTGCGACCCGAGAGCATTCGTTGCCAGGCGCGGGGGGGCACCGCCATACAAGCCTCCTGTTCATCATTTAAAAACGTGGGGCGGGCTAATAGACTTCACCACACATCCACCGTGTTGTTGGCCCTGTCATAGGCTGATAAGGCGCGATCAATCCAGACACCCGGGTTAATGAGGACTCAAATGGCCGATTACATCGTCAAAGACATCAATCTGGCTGCGTTCGGCCGCAAGGAGCTGGACATCGCCGAGACGGAGATGCCCGGCCTGATGGCCCTGCGCGCCGAATACGGCGACAGCAAACCGTTTAAGGGCGCGCGCATTGTCGGCTCGCTCCATATGACGATCCAGACCGCGGTTCTGATCGAAACGCTGGTCGCCCTTGGGGCCGATGTCCGCTGGGCGTCGTGCAACATTTTCTCGACCCAGGATCACGCTGCGGCGGCAATCGCGGAAGCGGGCGTTCCGGTCTTCGCCATCAAAGGCCAGTCGCTGGAAGAACATTGGGACTATCTGGATCGGTCGTTCCAGTTCCCCGAAGGCGCCAACCTGATCCTCGACGATGGCGGCGACGCGACGCTCTATGTGCTGCTGGGCGCCCGCGTCGAAGCCGGAGAGACGAACCTGATCGAAACGCCCAGCTCCGAAGAGGAAGTGGCCGTCTTCGCCCAGATCAAGAAGCGGATAGAGCAAAGCCCCGGCTGGTTCACCAAGACCCGCGATGCCATTCTGGGCGTCAGCGAAGAGACGACGACCGGCGTGCACCGGCTCTATGATCTGCAAAAGAACGGCCTGCTGCCCTTCCCCGCGATCAACGTCAATGACAGCGTGACCAAGTCGAAATTCGACAACAAGTATGGCTGCAAGGAAAGCCTGGTGGATGGCATCCGACGCGCCACCGACACGATGATGGCCGGCAAGGTCGCGGTCGTGTGCGGCTATGGCGATGTGGGCAAAGGCTCCGCCGCATCTCTGCGCGGCGCCGGCGCCCGCGTGAAGGTGACGGAGGTCGATCCGATCTGCGCGCTTCAGGCCGCAATGGACGGGTTCGAGGTCGTTCTGCTCGAAGACGCGGTGACCGATGCCGACATCTTCATCACCACCACCGGCAACAAGGACGTGATCCGCATCGAGCATATGCGCGAGATGAAAGACATGGCCATCGTCGGAAACATCGGCCATTTCGACAATGAAATTCAGGTCGCGAACCTGAAGAACCACAAATGGACCAATATCAAGGACCAGGTGGACATGATCGAAATGCCCTCGGGCAACCGCATCATCTTGCTGTCCGAAGGCCGCCTGCTGAACCTGGGCAATGCGACCGGCCATCCGTCCTTCGTGATGTCCGCGTCTTTCACCAACCAGGTTCTGGCTCAGATGGAGCTGTGGACCAAAGGCGACGAATACACCCCCGGCGTCTACATCCTGCCCAAGCATCTGGATGAAAAGGTCGCCCGCCTGCATCTGGACCGGATCGGTGTGAAGCTGTCCAAGCTGAACAAGGAACAGGCGGACTATATCGGCGTCACGGTCGAAGGCCCGTTCAAGCCGGAACACTACCGGTATTGATCCCGCGCCCCGTGCGCCCGACCCAACGAAAAAGGCCCCACCAATCGGCGGGGCCTTTTCCATGTATGGGATGGCTTACTTGAAGCGCCGGATCTCTCCGCTCTTGAGCCGCGAGAGGTAGCTGTCCAGCTCCCGCTTCACGATCGGCATCAGGAAGTAGAGCCCGAGGATGTTCACCAGAGCCATCGCAAAGATCGCCGCATCCGAGAAGTCGATGACAGGGCCCAGGTTCATGGCCGCGCCGATCACGACGAAGATGCAGAAGATCACCTTGAACGACAGCTCCTGCGCGCCGCCTTCCCCGAACATGTAGGTCCAGGCCTTGAGGCCATAGTAGGACCAGCTGATCATGGTCGAGAAGGCGAACAGCACCACCGCGATCACGAGCACATAGGGGAACCAGCTGAACGCGCTTTCAAACGCGGCAGAAGTCAGCGCCACGCCCGACACGTCGCCTTCGGTCGCGATGCGGCCAGCGGCTTCGTTCCAGACATAGTTGCCCGTTTCCGGGTCCACCTGCAGCACACCGGTGATCACGATCACAAGGGCGGTCATGGTGCAGATCACGACCGTGTCGATGAACGGCTCCAGCAAGGACACGAAGCCTTCGGTGATCGGCTCCTTGGTCCGCACGGCCGAGTGCGCAATCGCGGCCGAGCCAACCCCGGCCTCGTTCGAGAACGCGGCCCGCTTGAAGCCCTGGATCAGCGCGCCAACCATACCGCCGGCGATCCCCGCACCGGTCCAGGCACCGCGGAAGATCTCCCCAAAGGCCCAGCCGATTTTGTCGATATTCATCAGCAGGATGATGAGCGCCGCAGTGACATAGAGGATCCCCATGAAGGGCACGACCTTCTCGGTCACCCGCGCGATGGATTTCAGGCCGCCCACGATCACCGCGAACACGATGGCCGCAAAGATGACGCCCGTGATCCAGCCGGGATAGTCCCCGACGATGCCCGAGATCTGCGCATGAGCCTGGTTGGCCTGGAACATATTCCCGCCGCCCAGCGAACCCAGCACGCAGAAAACTGCGAAGAAGATCGCGAGCACTTTGCCAAGCCCGCCAAAGCCGCGCTCGGTCATGCCCTTGTTCAGGTAATACATCGGACCACCCGACACACGCCCATCGGCGTATTCGTTGCGGTATTTCACGCCCAGCGTACATTCGGTGAACTTGGACGCCATCCCCAGAAGACCCGCAAGGATCATCCAGAACGTAGCCCCCGGCCCGCCGATGGAGACAGCCACGGCCACCCCCGCAATGTTGCCCAGACCCACGGTGCCCGACAGGGCCGTGGCAAGCGCTTGGAAATGGCTCACTTCGCCCGCATCATTCGGGTCGGAGTACTTCCCCGACACCAAAGCGATCGCATGGCCAAACGCGCGGAACTGGATCACCGCGAAATAGACGGTGAAGATCGTCGCGGCGATCACCAGCCACAGCACGATCCAGGGGAACGCATAGCCAAAGATCGCCTCGGATCCCGGCAGGGGCGAAAAGATGAAACTGACGAAGGGGCCTGTGGCCTTGCCGACGGTTTCGTTGATGCGCGCATCAATCCCGGAGCCGTGGGCCGTCGTGGCGGCAAGCGTCAGGGCGGTAGCAGTTGCAAGATACTTCATAGCCCACCCCCTTACGGTACAATCACAACCGGCACGGGCGCGGTTTCCGCCAGGCCGATGGTCACAGAGCCGAACACGCGATTGCCCAGCCCCCCGCCGGCACGTCCGACGAAAATCTGGGATGCGCCGGTGTCCACCGCGGCCTTGCAGACCAGCTCGACCACGTTTCCGTAGGTCATCTGGCCCTGGGCCTCGACACCGGCCGCCTTTGCGCGCGCCACCGCTGGGTCAATGATCGCGGATTGAGCCCGCGCCATTTCCTCCTGGCGGCGGGCGTGACGCTCTTCCAACTCGGTCGGCGTCAGAAATTTGTAGGGCGACCATTCCAGAACGTGCATGATATGCAGCCGCGCTCCGGCTTTTTGAGCTCGTTCAATGGCATAGGCCAGAACGTTCTCTGAATCGTCGTCCCCCTCATAGGCAACGACGAAGACATCTTGTGTCATTGTCCCTTCTCCCTGTTCGTTAACTGTTATTGTTTGGTGAACGCATCATTCACCATTTGTCATGATTCTGTCATGTTCAAAACCGACGCATCAGCGCGAGTTTTCTCCTTTACCGCCGCTTAAACCGCTGTTTACTGTCGCTGCACGTGCCTTGCGCCCCAGACGGGGCGCCACCAGACAAGGGAGAGACCAATGGGCAAACGCGACGACCTGATCGCCCAATATGCGGACGACCTGCGCACCAAATGTGGCGTGGAGCCGGACATGGACCTGCTGACCAAAGTGACCATCGGTTGCGGTCCGGCGATCTACAATGCCGATGCTTCCACTGTTGCTGCGTCTCAGGACAGTGAGCTGGAAACCGTCAAGAACAACTTCCTGGTCAAGAAGCTGGGCCTTGCTGACGGTCCGGAGCTGATGAATGCGATCAACAGCGTGATCGACACTTACGGCCGGTCCGAGCGCAACAAATATCGCGCGGTCTTCTACTACCTGCTGACCAAGCATTTCGGCAAAGAGTCCGTCTACGGCTAAGCCCGAAACTCTTTCCATGCATCAAGAAGGCCCGCCGAAACGTTTCGGTGGGCCTTCTTGCTGTTTCATTGCTGTCATGGCGAGGGGATCAGGCGATCGTTTCGTCGTCCCGGACCTCTTTCCAACCAGTGATCATCGGCCGGACAAGATCCTCGCGCTTCCAGAGGCGATAATAGACGATCATCGCCACATGCAGTCCCACCATCACCGCGATCAGGATTGCACCCAGATTGTGCCAACCGACGGCATCGGTCGCGATGTCATGGGGCACGCGATCAGCCAGCGGGCCGGTGTTGATGTAGTCCTCCGGGTCGGAAATCAGGCCGGATGTGACCTGCGCAGCCAGCAGACCCAGCAGCGCGATCACCGACAGCGCGCCCATCGGGTTGTGCCCTGGCCAACGGCTCGGGCTGCGGTCGGCAACATGTGCGGCATAGGCCATCACCGCGCGCGGCCCGCGCACGAAACTGGTGAAGCGCGCAGGTCTCGGGCCGACAAGGCCCCAGATCAGACGAAACACCAAAAGCCCCGCCACCACGTAACCACACCAAAAATGCAGCGTCATGATATTGGGACCCCACTCACCCAGGATCCATCCAACAATGACGGCGGCAGCCAGAAGCCAGTGGAACCCGCGCAAAAGCGGGTCCCACAATTTCACGCGGCGGGTCTGGGGCATTACTTCACGCGGTAAGTGTCGTGGCAGGCCTTGCAGGCTCCGCCCAGGGCGCCCACGACCGGACCAAGGCTTTCGGGGCCACCAGCGACCAGCTCTCCGGCGCCCATGGCGGCGTCCTGCAGATCGACATATTTGGCCTGGAAGCCCTCCAGATCGGTCCAGATGTTGGCCTTGGCTTCGGTCACGTCAGAGCCAAGATCATCAGAGGAGGATCCTTCTGGGAAGTGGATGGCAGCATTGTACATCGTGAGAGCTTCGATGTTGGACGCGGCGCGCGCGGCAGCGTCGGCATCGTAGTCGATCTTGCCCTGGGCCATTCCGGCGAGGGTGCCCATGTTGGCGCCCATCATGGTGAAGTAGCCCTGACGGGCTTTCACGGCTTGGGCAATCGGATCATCTGCGGCCATACCGACAACAGGAAGGGAGATGGCGAGAGCAGTGGCAATCATCATACGCATGGCGGTCTCCTTTTTGCGCGTGCAAAATCAACCCTAAGCGTAGTGCCGCGATTCAGTCTACAAGCGATATGCCGCGATCAAATCAGTGTGAGCACCAGCCCCATCGCCCCTGCGGCGATCACGGCATACCCGGCGTCAATGACACTGAGCAGCATCGGCCGCATTCCATAGGCGTTGTTGATGAAGATCCACGGGCTGATGAAGAACGCACCAATCCCCAGGCCCGAGACAATACCTTTGGCCACCGTGTCGATCGCCGCCATAGCAAAGATGTGCCGCATCATGCCCGCAACAATGACCATGCAGATGGCGGAGATGATGAAGGGCAGCGGGCTTTGCCCCTCGGGCTTGCCGTCCGGCCCGACCTTGATGCCGCTTGCCGCCATCCACGGCTTGTCCAGCACGATGTAATACGCCGCACCCAGTAGCCACGCGACCAGAGCCGCCGCCAGAACCGAAATAAGTCCCATGAATGATCCTCCGTTTTGCGACAGAGTGTCACATCAGGCGGGATCTGTCTCTCCCATTTCGCAGATGATCTGCCACTCGGCCTCAGCCACCGGCTGAACAGACAGCCGCGAATTGCGCACCAGCACCATCTCCTCCAGCCGGGGGTCGGCCTTGATCTGGTCCAGCGACACAGGCGTCGCCATGGACCGCACCGCGCGGATGTCGACGCATTCCCAGCGGGCGTCATCGGTGGTGCTGTCGGGATGCGCCTCGGCGATGACCTCAACGATGCCGACGATCTCGCGATCTTTCTGGCTGTGATAGAAGAAGCCCCGGTCGCCCACGGCCATCTCTCGCATGAAGTTGCGTGCCTGGTAGTTGCGCACGCCGTCCCATTCTTCGCCCGCTTCGCCCTTTGCCTGCTGGTCGTCCCAGCTCCAGGTCGAGGTTTCGGATTTGAAAAGCCAGTAGCGCATGTCATTCCTCCTTCAGGGGGCGGGACATCAGTCCCGAAAGGGCGGATTCGGGACTGATTTCACCGCGTGTGAGCAGCGCCACAGCGCGAGTGACGGGCAGATCGAGCCCCTCCCGCTCCGCCAGGGTCGCGACGGCCTGAGCGGTCGCGGCGCCTTCGACGGTCACGCCGGGCTCTGGCCCCTCACCCCGGCCCAGATGCAGGCCGAGCCGGTAGTTGCGGCTTTGATCGCTGGTGCAGGTCAGCGCCAGATCGCCCAGCCCCGACAACCCCGCGAGGGTCTCGGGACGGGCGTTGAAGCGGGGGGCGAGCCGCCGCATCTCCGCAAAGCCGCGCGTCATGACGGCGGCGCGGGCGCTGTCGCCCAGCCCCGCCCCAATGGCCGCCCCACAGGCGATGGCAATGACATTCTTGAGCGCGCCGCCCAACTCTGCCCCCGCCAGATCATCCGTCAGGTAGAGCCGCAACGTGGGGGTGGAGAGCGCTTTTTGCAGCGCGGCGCCATCGCGCGCGTCGCTCGCCAGGGTCAGCGCCGTGGGTAGACCGCCAGCAATGTCGGCGGCAAAGCTCGGGCCGGTCAGAACAGAGACGGATCCCCCGTTCAGAGCCTGCCCCACCGCCTCACGCAGCACACCCGAGGGCCCGCGCCCGGAGCTCAGCTCAATCCCCTTGCTGCATGCGACAAGCTGGCGTCCGGCAAGAAGATCGCGATGCTCCGCCGCAAAGCCCCCCAGCACCTGCGCCGGGAGCGCCATGAGCAGGATCGGCGCACCGGCGGCGTCCTCCAGTGAGGCGGCCCGCATGATCGCGGGAAAGGCCACGCCGGGAAGGCGGGTGCTCTCACGGGCGCTCTCGGACAGGCCGCGCCCCCAAAGCGCGACATCATGCCCGGCCCGCGCCAAAGTCACGCCCAGAGCCGTCCCGAACGCGCCAGCGCCGATCACGCCGATGGTCATGCCTTGGCCCCCCGCTTGCCACTGCCCAGCATCGCCGGGCTCGCCTGATCCAGAGGCCAACGCGGCCGCGCGGTCAAGCTCAGGTCATCCCGCGCCCCAAGCTTCAACCGTTCCCAGCCCGCATAGGCGATCATTGCCGCATTGTCGGTGCACAGCGCCAGCGGCGGAGCGGTGAAGCCCACGCCAGCCTCTGCGGCGACCTCCTGCAAGGCCGCACGGATCGCGCCGTTCGCGGCGACCCCGCCCGCGACGGCGAGCGTCGTCACATCGCCCATGGCCAGCGCGCGGCGGGCCTTTTCGGCCAGCACATCGCGCACCGCCAACTGGAAGGATGCGCACAGATTGGCACGGTCCTGCGCGCGCAGCCCGCCCTGGCCCTCCATCAAACCATCCCGCGCCCTCAGGACCGCGGTCTTGAGCCCGGAGAACGACATATCGCAACCGGGCCGATCCAGCAGCGGGCGGGGCAGGCGGATCGCGGTTGGATCACCTTCCTTTGCACAGGCCTCCACCGCCGGGCCGCCGGGCTGGGGCAGAGCCAGAAGACGCGCCACCTTGTCGAAGGCCTCTCCGGGCGCGTCGTCAATCGTGCCGCCAAGGCGTGCGAACTGCTCGGGGCCGTCCACCCGCAGGAACTGGCAGTGCCCGCCCGACACCAGCAGCATCAGATAGGGAAAGGCGATCCCATCGGTCAGGCGCGGGGTCAGCGCGTGCCCTGCCAGATGGTTCACGCCGATCAGGGGCAATCCCCGCGCCGCGCTGATCCCCTTGGCACACATGACCCCGGCCATGACGCCTCCGATCAGGCCGGGCCCGGCGGTGACCGCCACCGCGTCAATATCATCGAGCGTCAGGCCAGCCTCTTCCAGAGCCTGCACGACGCACAGGTCGATCCGCTCCGCATGGGCGCGGGCGGCGATCTCGGGGACGACGCCGCCGAAATCGGCATGCAGCCCGGTCTGTCCCCAGACGACCGAAGACAGCACGTCGCCATCGCGCAGCACGGCGGCGGCACTGTCGTCACAGGAGCTTTCAATCCCCAGCACGGTGGAGACGGGGCGATCCGTCATGGCGCGGTCCCTTGTCAGTTCAGAGCCATCAGGTATCACTTGACCAGCCCGTCGCCAACCAAGGCCAGCCATGACCCCGGCCCTGCTTCTCACCCGCCCGAAAGGAGGCTCCGCCCGCGTGCTGCGCGCGGTAGAGCTGTCGCTGGGCCGTGAGGTGCCCCATGTCGTGTCACCTTTGCTGGACATCGTTGATCTACCCGTGACTGCCGATCTTTCGGCCATCCCGATCCTCACCTCGGAACAGGGCGCGCGCCGGGCGGGCGGTCTGGGATATCAGGGCCGCGCCTATTGCGTGGGGGATCGCACCGCCGCGATGGCCCGCGCGCAGGGCATGCGCCCGATCAGCGCCGGGGGGACGTCAGACGACCTTGTGAAAATGATCCGAGCCGCCGCACCCGAAACGCCACTGATCCATATCCGTGGCCGACATACACGCGGCGACGTCGTCGAGAGGCTGCGCATGGCGGGCCTGCCCGCATCCGACGCCGTTGCCTATGAGCAGATCGCCCGCCCGCTCTCTCGTGCGGCGCGCGCGCTGTTGGAGAGCGGCTCAAGGGTTGTCGCCCCGGTTTTTTCGCCGCGCAGCGCGGAGCTCTTGGCCAAAGAGATTGCCGGGCCGCACCCCGATCTGCGCATCGTCGCCATCAGCGAAAACGCGGCAAACGCGTTCGGAGGCAAGGCGACGGTTGCGGAAAAACCAGAGATGGCGGGGATGGTTGCGGCGATTTGCTTAGAACTTTCCCCTTGAGCCAGCGTTGACCAAATAACGCATGGGCTGCTACCCCCACGAGGGTCCTACCAGACCGGAATCACGACCAGGGGGGTTCGGCGTGGCGAAGACGAGCAAAGGCGGCACCTCCGCCGAGGACAAGACCGCAAGCGATCAGGCCGAGGTGACGGAGGTTTCCGCCGCCGAGAACGATCCCGTGATCGAAGCGGAGACCGTGGACGACACCGCGCCCGAGCCAGACGCAGCCTCTGACGATGATCGTACCGATCTCGATGACGCGCCTGTTGAGCTTGATGATGATGCCGATGCACCATTGAACGATGCGCCCGCACAAGACGACGCCTTGACCACAGAGCCCACTCCGCTTGCCCCGATTGAACAAACCGTGGTGCGCAAAGGCGGCACCGGCGCGATGCTGCTGGGCGGCGTTCTGGCTGCGGGGCTGGGCTACGGCGTCAACGAATACACCCGTCCCGGCGTCGATCTGGATCCTACGGAAGCCAAGATCACCGCGCAGGCGGAACAGATCGCCCAGCTTCAGGAACGCCTTGTTGCCCTGTCCGAAGGCCCCGATCTGAGCGGCATCGAACAAGCCGTCGCCAACGGCTCCGATCAGATCGCCGCGCTTGCGAGCAAGACCGCCCAGACGGAAACGGCGCTCACCGGACTGGCCGAACGTGTGACCTCCGTGGAGCTGCGGGGCCAGAATGGCGATGCGGACGCCACCGCCATCGCGGCCTATGCGCGCGAGCTCAACGATCTGCGCGACCAGGTGGCAACCGCCGCACAAGGCACCCAGGAGCGTATCGCAAAGCTGGAAGCTGACGCCGATGCGGCCCGGACCGCCGTTGATGACGCGCGCAGCCTGGCCGAAGCCCGCTCTGCCCTCAGCCAGGTGGAAACAGCCCTTGCCGAAGGCGGCGGCTTCGCGGACGCGATCGCACCGCTGTCCCAGCTCGTCGATGTGCCCGAGGCGCTTCGGTCCGTGGCCGACGGGGGCGTTGTCACGCTGCGCGCCCTGCAATCCGATCTGCCTGGCGTCGCGCGCGGCGCTCTCACGGCGGCGCGCGATGCGGGCGAAGATGGCGACACGTCCGGCGGGTCTTTCGGATCGTTCCTGCGCAACCAGTTCAACGTGCGCTCGACCACGGCTCAGGACGGCGACAGCGCCAATGCTGTTCTGTCGCGCATTGAGGACGCGGTGAAGCGCGGCGATCTGCAAACCGCCCTGACCGAAGCCGACACCCTCCCGGCAAGCGCACGCGGCGCAATGCAGGGCTGGCTGGATGCCGCCGCAGCCCGCGCCGGAGCCGTCGCAGCCACGCACGCCATCTCTCAAACTCTGACCCAGAAGTGAGGCCGAAAGCATGATCCTTTCCCTGCTCAAGATCCTGCTCTTTGTCGCGGCCGTCGGTGCGATGGCCTGGGGCGCAAGCTGGCTGATGACGGTGGACGGCTCTGCCGTCATCAACGTCGCCGGGACGGAAATCACGCTGAGCGTGCTTCAGATGGTCGTCGCCGCGCTGATCGTCATCTTCGCTGTCTGGCTGGGCATCAAACTGCTGGGCTTTCTCGTGGCGCTGTTTCGGTTCCTCAACGGGGATGAAACCGCGATCAGCCGGTATTTTGGCCGCACCCGTGAACAGCGCGGCTTCAAGGCGCTGACCGAAGGTCTGATGGCGCTCGCCGCCGGGGAGGGCAAAGAGGCTTTGGCCAAGGCTAAGCAGGCCAACAAGCTGCTGGAAAAGCCCGAGCTGACCAACCTGCTGACCGCCCAGGCCGCCGAGATGGCCGGGGACCGCAAAACCGCCGAAGAGACCTACAAGGCGCTTTTGACCAACGACAAAACCCGGTTCGTCGGCATTCGCGGGATCATGAAGCAGAAGCTGGCCGAGGGCGACACCGACACCGCGATGAAGCTGGCCGAGAAGGCCTTTGCCATCAAGCCGGGCCATGCGGAAACCCAGGACACGCTGCTGAAGCTGCAAGCCGACAGCGGCGATTGGGACGGTGCGCGCAAAACGCTGGGCGCAAAGCTGAAGGCGGGTCACATCCCGCGTGATCTGCACCGCCGCCGCGATGCCGTTCTGGCCCTGAGCGAGGCCAAGGGCCTGACCGACGAGGGCAATGACATCAAGGTCCGCGAAGCCGCCATTGAGGCGAACCGTCTCTCGCCCGATCTCATTCCCGCCGCCGTCATGGCCGCGCGGAGCTACATTGCCAACGGCAACAAGAAGTATGCAACGCGCGTTCTGACCAAAGCCTGGGAGGCCCGGCCTCACCCCGATCTCGCCGCCGCCTTCGCGGAGGTCGAGCCGGAAGAAACCGCCGAAGCCCGTGTGAAGCGGTTCCAGACCCTGACCCGCCACGCGCCCGATCACGCCGAGACCAAGATGCTGCTGGCCGAGCTGAACATCGCTGCCGAGGACTTCCCTCAGGCGCGGCGCGCTCTGGGCGATCTGGTCGAAACGGATCCCACCGCACGTTCCCTGACCCTGATGGCCGCGATCGAACGCGGCGAGGGCGCAAACGACGCCGTCGTGCGCGGCTGGCTGACCAAGGCGCTGTCCGCGCCCCGTGGCCCGCAGTGGATTTGCGAAAACTGCCAGACGGTGCATCCCGAATGGGCGCCGGTCTGCGACAATTGCGGCAGCTTCGACACGCTGGCGTGGAAACGCGCGAAAGCGAACGAGATCGCCATGCCGCATTCGACCGAGATGCTTCCGCTGGTCACCGGCCCGGCGGAAGACACCGGCGTGGTGGTTGTCGATCCCGATGCCCCGGTGATCGAGGACAAGTTGGAGAACGTGCCTGACGCTGAAGAAAGCGAAGCGCGTCCCGCAACCTGATCGGAACGGCCCGGACCCAAGGTTCGGGCCGTTTTTCTTTGTCCGCCTTAGCGGATCATAGCCTTGATCGCCCGCGCATGGGCCGGATCCGCCGCAAGGCTGTCCTGGGCAAGCGCGACCGCTTCGGCCAGAGGATCATCACAGATCCGGTCAAGCAGACCCCAGCCTAGCGCCTCTTGCGCTTCGATCTTCTGCCCGGCCATCAGGATCATCCTGGCCCGCGAGGCTCCGGCAATCGCCGCAAGGCGGATCGGATCCGACGGCTGCGGCAGGAACCCCAGGCGCATCACCGGGTAGAACAGTTTCGCCCCCGGCACCGCCACGCGCAGATCACAGGCCAGCACCATCCCCATGGCGCCGCCTGCGGCTGTCCCGTTCAGAGCGGCGATGGTCAGGCCGGTGTGGCGCGCAACCGCGCCCGACAGCCTCTCCCACAGCGGGGAGGTCGCAAGGCCCGCTTTCGCAGCCTCCAGATCGGCCCCGGCGCAGAACACCTTGCCGGACCCGGTCAGGATCAGCGCAGGCGCTTCACGCGCGGTCTCGACCGCCTCGCAAAGCTGCTCCAGCATCTCAGGGGATAGGGCATTGGCCTTGTCGGGGCGGTTCAGGGTCAGAACCGTCGCGCCGTCGCGTTCGGAAACTTGGATCATGCCAGGCCCACCTTGCTGAGGATTTCGGGATCGCGCAGGCGAAGATCATCGCCCAGCCACGGATCGGCTTCGGGCGTTGTCATCCACAGCATCGCTTTCGCGGGCCATTCCGGGGGAACGTGATCTTCCCACTCCATCTGCGCCACGGGACCCACGCCGGATGACTTGATCACCCGCTGCATCTCCGTCGCGACCGTTCCGGGAGACAGGCCAAGCGCCCGGATCCCTTGATCCCCGTATTCCTGGTGCAGTTGGCGCGTCAGCATGTAGACCCCGGCCTTGGACGTGCAGTATCCCGACCATCCCTCGTAGGGCCCATGCGCCGCCCCCGAGGACACGTTGATGACGGTCCCTCCGCCCGAGGCCAGCATCAGGTGGAGCACCGCGCGAATGCCGTTGAAGACGCCCTTAAGATTGACATCAATCTGATCGCCCCAGGCTTTCGGATCAATGCTGTCTAGCGCGCCGATAGGTTCGACAACGCCCGCGTTATTCACAAGCACATCACAGCCGCCGAAAGTCTCGACCCCGGACAGAATCGCCTGTTCGACCTGAGCGAAATCCCGCACGTCGCAGGTAAAGCCGAGCGCATTTTCGCCAAGCTCATCCGTCAGCGCGCGCAAGGGTTTCTTGCTGCGCGCCAGCAAAACGACCTTATCCCCGTTGGCCACAAAAGCGCGGGCAGCCGCTGCGCCGATGCCGCGACTGGCTCCGGCGATTACAACAACACGTCCTGTCATCTTCATGTGCTTTTCTCCACCCAGATAAGTACTACATACCTATCGCAGAGGGTCAGGGTCCTGAAAACCCGAACTTGACCCCAGACCGGATCGTGCGCCCTATGGCGGCGATTTCTAAACCGAAAGGACATTCGCATGACCCGTTTGCACACCGTTTCCGCGGCGCTTCTGGCCTCTACGGCTCTGGCTTCGCCGGTCTGGGCGGACCTCACCCCGCAGCAGGTCTGGGATCAGACCCTGACGATGATGACCATGGCGCCGGGCGCCGAAAGCACCGTGGGCGCCACCGAAACCGAAGGCGACACGCTGGTCGTGCGCGATGTTGTCATCTCCTCCGACATTTCGAGCGAGGAAGAGATGTTCGGTGAGGTGATGAAAAGCCGCCAGTACAACACCGTCACCTATCCCGAGATGCGCTTCACCGATAACGGTGACGGCACCGTCACCATGACCTACGGCGCCCCGATGAGCATGGTGCTGGGCGGTGAGGATACCTACACCGATCCGTTCGAAATCAAGATGTCGATCGACATGACCGACTATGAGGACAAGATCAGCGGCACGCCCGAATCGCAGCGCCACGAATTCTCCTTCAGCTCCACGCGCATGGCTCTTGACGAGATCGTCAAAGGTGAAGGCAAGGTCAATGGTCCGACCCAGGCCGTTCTGAACGACGGCAAGGGCTGGTTCACGGTCGAGACGGGCGATGTGATCCGCATCGAAACCGAAGGCAGCATGGCCAACATGGCCTTCAATGCCGATGTCTCCATGGAAGACGGCAGCTTCAAGATGGTCGGCGCGCTTGACGAGCTTGCCATCGAAGGCTTTGTAGCCTTCCCGAAAGACTTCGGTCAGAACGAAGACATGGACGTCTATCCCGAAGGGCTGGCCATGGATATTCGCTACAATACGGGCGCAGGCAGCTACCAGGTCGAAGCAGAAACGCCCGACGGTCCGGTGTCCGTATCCGCTAGCGGCGGCGGAGAATCCTTCGCATTGGCGATGTCGACCGACGGTTTCTCCATGGATGGCGCGTCCCGCGACATGAAGATGTCGATCACCGCCGCCCAGATGCCCTTCCCGATCGACGTGAGCGCATCTGAGTTTGGCTTGGGCTTCGCCATACCCTTCGGCCCGAACGAAGAGCCCGAACGCGCCGCGTTGTCCGTCGACATTGCTGATCTCGCAGTGAATGACGGCATCTGGAACCTGTTGGATCCGGGTGAAAACCTGCCGCGCGATCCGGCGACGCTGCGCATCGGTGTAGAGGCCATGGTCAAGGCGCTGTTTGATGTGACCGACCCGGACGCGACCGCCATGAACGAAGTGCCCTTCGATCCCTACACCGCCAAGATCACCGCGCTCGAAATCGACGCGGTTGGATTGAAGGTCAACGGTTCGGGCGAAGTGGAGTTCGACAAGAACGACATGACCTCCTATCCCGGCATGCCCGCTCCCATCGGCGCGATCAACCTCACGGCCGAAGGCGCCAATGGCCTGATCGACAACCTGATCAAGATGGGTCTGATCCCGGAAGATCAGGCCATGATGGGCCGCATGATGATGGGCATGTTCGCCAAGCCCACCGGCGATGACGCGCTGAGCTCGGATATCGAGTTCAAGGAAGGCGGTCAGGTCTTCGCCAACGGTCAGCGGCTCAAGTAAGCCTTTCGAGAGACTGACAGCGGCGCCTGCACCCAGCAGGCGCCGCTTTGCGTTGGGGCAGGCGCGGCTTGCCTGAGCGGTCCCGCCGGGCTACCCCGGATGGACCACATGACCGGAGTTCCCATGTCCGACCTTTCCACCCTTGCCCACCGACTGCTCGACGCCGCCGCAAAGGCCGGAGCCGACGGATCCGATGCGCTCGTGACCGAGGCGCAGTCTGTCGATATCGGGGTGCGGTCCGGTGCCATGGAACATGCCGAACGCGCCGAGGCGATCGAGGCCGGGCTGCGGGTCTTTGTCGGGCAACGCAGCGCGGTGGTGTCGTCTTCGGACATCCGGGATGACACGCTCACCACCATGGCCTCGCGGGCCGTGGCCATGGCCCGCGAGGCGCCCGAGGACCCGTTCTCCGGGCTGGCCGATGCGGGCCAGATCGCGCAGGGCTGGGATACCGAGGCGCTTGACCTGGTCGACCCGGACGGCGCCCCCGAGCCGGACACCCTCCGCGACATGGCGCTCACCGCCGAAGCCGCCGCGCAAGACGTGGAGGGCGTCACCCAGACTGAAGGCGCAAGCGCAGGCCACGCGCTGCGGGCGCTGCACCTGGCGGCCTCCAACGGGTTTTCCGGCGGCTATGCCCGCAGCCAGACCTATGTCAGCGTCTCCGCCATTTCCGGCTCCGGCACGGGGATGGAACGGGACTACGATCACGACAGCCGTGCCCATGCCAGTGATCTGCGCAAGCCCGCCGAGATCGGCCGCACCGCCGGAGAGCGTGCCGTCGCCCGGCAGGCGCCGCGCAAACCCGCGACCGGCCCATGCAAGGTGCTGTTTGACGAACGCGTCAGCTCAAGCCTGATCGGCCACCTTCTGGCCGCCGCCAATGGTGCGATGATCGCGCGCGGGGCGTCCTGGCTGCTGGGCAAAGACGGAGAGCTGGTCCTGCCCGAAGGGCTCGACCTGGTCGAAGACCCGCACCGCCCCCGTATCCCCGGATCGCGCCCCTTCGATGCCGAAGGGCTGGCGACCGCCCCCCGCCAGATCGTCGCGGATGGGCGGCTCACCGGCTGGACGCTGGATCTGTCTGCCGCGCGCAAGCTGGGGCTGACATCGACCGCGAGCGCCGCGCGTTCCGTTTCGGGCACGCCGCATCCCAGCGTCGGCAATCTGACCCTGACCCCCGGCGCAAACAGCCGCGACGACCTGATCGCGCGGATGGGCACGGGGCTGATCGTCACCAGCATGATCGGATCGACCATCAACCCCAACACCGGGGATTATTCCCGCGGCGCCTCCGGGTTCTGGGTCGAAAACGGAGAGATCATCCACCCGGTGAGCGAAGTCACCATCGCCGGATCCCTGCCGGACATGCTGCGCAAGATCGTGCCTGCCAATGACGGGCGGCCCTGGTTGTCCCGCGTGATTCCGTCGCTTCTGATCGAAGAAGGGCTGACCCTTGCCGGCGCGTGATCTCGACCTGCTGCTGAGTGCAGCGGAGCGCGCGGGCGACATCGCTCTGCGCCACTTCCGCGCCGCGCCCAAGGTGTGGGACAAGGCCGACAATGCCGGTCCGGTGACAGAGGCCGACCTTGAGGTCGATGCCGCTCTGCGCAGTCACCTTCTGGCGGAGCGTCCCGATTACGGCTGGCTGTCCGAGGAAACCGACGACGACAAGGCTCGCCTGGACATGGATCGGGTCTTTATCCTCGATCCCATCGACGGTACGCGCGCTTTCATCGCTCAGGAAGACAGCTGGGCGCATGCGCTCGCCGTGGCAGAACGGGGCGTCGTAACCGCTGCGGTCGTTTTCCTGCCGGTGACGGGTGAACTTTTTGCCGCGGCACGGGGGCAGGGCGCCACGCTGAATGGCGATCCGATCCGTGTCAGCCCGCAGCCTCAAGCCGATGGCGCCTCAATGCTGACCACCCATCGCTTCATGGAGCCGCAGAACTGGCCCGGCGGGGTTCCTCAGGTGCGGCGCAGCTTCCGGCCCGCCATCGCGACCCGCATGGCTCTGGTCGCGCAGGGGCGCTACGACGCGCTGCTGACGCTGCGCGACGCCTGGGAGTGGGACATCGCAGCAGGCGCACTCCTGATCGAAGAGGCGGGCGGGATCGTCACGGATCGCCTGGGCAACGGCCTGCGGTTCAACGCCGCCTTTCCGAAGGCCAAAGGCGTACTGGCCGCCGGGCCCTCCCATGGCGATTTCCTGAAAAGACTATCCGTTATATAACTTATGTGTTATAAAGGGTGAGCCCTTGGAGCCGCCCATGCCTCTCGATACCGCCTTTACTGCTCTCGCCGATCCGACCCGCCGCGCGATTCTGGCCCATCTGGCCGCCCACGGCGAAGCCAGCGTGGCCGAAATCGCGGCGCCCTTCCCGATCAGCCAGCCTGCCGTGTCGCGGCACCTGAAGGTTCTGGAAGACGCCGGTCTGATTGAAACCCGGATCAAGGGTTCGGCCCGCCCGCGCCGCCTGAATGCGACGCGGATGAGAGAGGTGCGCGACTGGCTCACCCAGCTTCAAACCACTTTCGACGCCAACTTCGCTCGGCTCGACGCCCTTCTGGAGGAATGACCCATGACTGCCATTGTGACCCAGCCCAGCCCGGACACGATCCGCATCACCCGCGATTTCGCGGCGCCCCCGGCCAAGGTCTGGCGCGCCTTCACGACGCCTGATCTGATCCGCCAATGGATGACCGGCCCGATGGATGATCCCATGCCGGTCTGCGAGCTGGACCCGCGCCCCGGCGGCGCCTTGCGTTATGTCTGGCGGACGGAGCAGGGTGACATGGGCCTGCGCGGCACGATCATCGAGATCGAGCCCGAAGCGCGGATCCAGCACACCGAATCCTTCGACGACTGGCCCGACCAGCAGAGCACCATCGAAACGACCTTCACCCCGACCGACACCGGCACGCGGGTGGTGATGACGATCTCCTACCCCTCCGAAGAGGTGCGGGACATGGTGGCGAAAACCGGCATGGCACAGGGGGTAGAGGCCAGCTATGCCCGGCTGGACGTCCGGGTTCTGGCCGCCTGACTCCATCCCACGGGTTGAGAGCGCGCGGCCAACCGACTACCTGTGTCACACAACACCGCGAGGGAGACACCCATGAGCGAACAGCGCCTGCACCTGGTTTTCGGCGGCGAACTGACCGACCCGACCAAAACGGAATTCAAGGATGTTCAGGACATCCACATCGTCGGCATGTTCCCCGACTATGACAGCGCCTATGACGCCTGGAAAGCCGAAGCGCACCGCACTGTGGACAACGCCCATATGCGCTACTTCATCGCGCATCTCCACCGCCTGCGCGACGAAGAGCGCGAAGCCTCCCCGACCGAGGAGCTTGGCGGCTGACCGATCCTCTCACAGCTCCGGGGCGTGGCTCAGATTTCCTGATCTGGGCCCATGTCGCTTGGCCGCGCGAGCTGCGGACGCTGGCGGCGCTTCTGACCCGGATGGAAGAAGAGGACGAAGCCCCCGCCCTGATCGTGACCGGCCCCGTGAAGGACGAGGCCGAGAGACTGGGGCTGCGGCATATGTCCTTGCCGGATAAGGGACGCCAGCAGGCCCAGGATTTCCTGAGCCGCTGGGCTCCTGATATGGGCCTTTGGCTCGGCCCCGATCTGACGCCGATTGTCCTCTCCGAAGCCGAACGCCGGGGGGTGCCCATGGTGCTGATCGAAAGCGGCACGCCCAACGCGGGCTGGCGGCCGGGCGCGATGCGGCGGCGGCTCGCGGCGTTTGCCAAGGTTCTGGCGGCCACGCCAGGCTCCGCCGCCCGGCTGCGGCGGGCCGGGGCGATCAATGTCGAGATGCTCGGCCGCTTCGAAGACGTCGCCCCCGCGCCCTCCTGCGACCCCCGTGAGCTGTCGGATATGACCAGCATTATTGCGGAGCGTCCGATCTGGCTGGCGCTTGACGTCCCCCCCGAAGAGATCGACGCGGTACTCGATGCTCACCGCCGCGCCCTGCGACGCGCGCACCGCTTGATGCTGGTTCTGGTCCCTGACCGCGCCGATGACCCGGCGATCCAGACGGCTCTCACGCGGTCCGGTTTGAACTATGCCGACCGTGCCGCCGGACAGGATCCCGAAGAGCAGCACCAGGTCTTGCTGTCCGACATCGCGGGCGAAACCGGCCTGTGGCTGCGCCTTGCGCCCGTCGCCTATATGGGCGGCACCCTTTCAGATGGTGCAACGCAATCTCCCATGGCCTCAGCAGCACTGGGAACGGCAGCCATCCACGGCCGCGCGGTGCCCGATCCTCTCGCCGCAGAGTACCGGCTTCTGGCCAGCACCCACGCCTCCTGGCCCATCCGAAACGCCGAAGAGTTAGCGGAGGCCGTGGCCAGCCTGATCGCGCCCGACCAGGCTGCCGATCTGGCCACCGCCGCCTGGGCCATCGCGACGGAGGGCGCGGCATCCACCAATCGGGTGACCGAGATGATCGGCACTCTGCGCGACGACCCGACCAAAGCGCTCTAGGCAAAGGAGCCGAACATGCAGACCCCCGGTTTCTGGTACGATCCCCCCGCGCAACCCGGATGGCGTGCCCGGCTGCTGGCGCCGCTTGGCGCGCTATATGCAAAGGGAACGGCGCGGCGGCTGGCGAAAGCAACCCCCACCCGCGTCCCTGTGCCGGTGATCTGTGCGGGAAACCTCAATGTCGGCGGGACCGGCAAGACGCCCACCGTGATCGCCTTGCTTGAAAAGCTCTCCGCATTGGGGATCGCGGCGCATGTCATCAGCCGGGGGTATGGCGGCTCTCTCACCGGGCCGGTGCAGGTCACCCCGGCGCATAGCGCCAGCGAGGTTGGGGATGAGCCTCTCCTCCTGTCCGCCTTCGCCCCGACTTGGGTCGCGCGCGACCGTGCCGAAGGCGCGCGGGCGGCGGTGGCGGCAGGTGCGCAGGCCATCGTCATGGATGACGGGTTTCAGAGCCCGGCTCTGCACAAGGATTTATCAATCATTGTGGTCGATGCCGCGCGGGGGTTCGGCAATGGCCGCTGCCTGCCCGCCGGGCCCTTGCGAGAACCCGTAAGAACGGGGCTGAATCGGGCCGATCTGCTGCTCTCCATCGGCGATGACGCGGCCCAAGACCAGTTCACCGCTCAGTGGAGCCCGGAGATCTCTGTCCCGAGGACCGTGGCCCGGCTGGAGCCTTTGCCGACGGGAATGCCCTGGCAGGGGTTGAGGCTGCTCGCCTTTGCCGGGATCGGTCATCCAGAGAAATTCTTCGCCACCCTGCGCGGCCTTGGCGCCGATCTGATTGAGACCCGCGCGCTGAACGATCACCAGCCCCTGACCGATGCGCTGCTTGCGAGGTTGACGCGCGACGCGGCACGGGCCGGAGCGCAATTGGTGACCACCGAAAAGGACGCGGTGCGGCTGCCGCAAGCCTTCCGCACCCGCGTTCTGACACTGCCGGTGCGGCTTTGCTTCACCGATGATGCTGCGCTCGACGATGCGCTAAGGACGCTGTTCGCTTAACGCGGGCTGCGCTTGGCGAGGATCCGTTGCAGCGTTCGGCGGTGCATCGACAGGCGCCGCGCCGTTTCGGATACGTTGCGATCGCACATCTCGTAGACACGTTGGATGTGTTCCCACCGTACGCGGTCAGCGCTCATCGGGTTTTCCGGCGGCTCGGGCAGGATCTCTCCGTTGGCGAGAAGCGCCCGCGAGACCTCATCGGCGTCGGCCGGCTTTGACAGGTAATCCGTCGCGCCGATTTTGACGGCCGCAACGGCTGTGGCGATAGCGCCGTAGCCGGTGAGCACGACAACCTTGGCCTCGGGCCGCGCGTCACGCAACGCCTCAACCACGTCGAGCCCGTTCCCGTCCTCCAGTCGCAGGTCCACCACAGCATAGGCCGGGGGCCGGGTTTGAGCGACGGCCTTGCCGTCCGCCACGGTCAGAACTGTTTCGACAGTGAAACCCCGACGCTCCATCGCGCGGGCAAGCCGTTTGACGAAGACTTCATCGTCATCCACCAGCAGCAGGCTGGGATCGGGACCCAGCTCCAAGGGCGTGTCGGTCATGCGCATACCTTCCGCTTTGTGCGTATGTGTCTTGGCCTTTCCGCCCCCTAAGGTCAAGTTGACCGGGCTATCGTCTTTGACGAGCGGATCATGAAACGTATCACGTTAACAGCCGGAAAAGACGAACTTCCGCAATCTGCAGTTGACGAACAAGGGCCCCCGGAGGGGCCCTGTCCAATGCTACAGGAAGACATGAGAGGCGCGGCGGCGGCGGGGCCCGAAGACCTAACCCCGCGTGGCGCTGATCGCTTACTCGGCGCCCTTGGCAGCCTGATCTGCTTCGACGAAGCATTGCAGGCGGTCGGCCATGTCTTCCGGAGTCACGTCACGGCGGAAGAACTCCACAAAGCCGTGATCGGGGAAGACGAGATAGCTGAAGGTCGAGTGGTCGATCAGGTAGTAATCCGGATCGTCCCCTTCGGCTTTCGCGTAATAGGTGCGGTAGGCCGTGGAGGCGGCTTTCACCTGCTCGGGCGTTCCGGTCAGGCCGATCATCCGCGGATGCAAGTTTGCCGTGAAATCGTCCAGAAGCTCCGGCGTGTCGCGGTCCGGGTCGATAGAGATGAACACGGGCTTAACCTCCACCCCGCGCTCCTCCAGCAGGGTGATCGCATCAGCGTTGCGCGCATTGTCGAGCGGGCAGACATCGGGGCAGAACGTATAGCCGAAATAAAGCAGGGTCGGCCCGGTGATGACGTCCTTATCCGTCACCGTCTTTCCGGTTTCATCGACCAGGGTGAATGGGCCGCCGAGGTCTCCACCGACTGCGCCGCTGCGGCAGTCAGCAAAGATATCGTCTGACCCGCCACGGGGCCATAGAGCCATGGCTGCAATGAAGACGACGGAGATCGCGGCAGCAAGGATCGCAGAGATACGGGTCATGGGGGGCTCCTTCACGGGGTGTCCCGGATTGATCGGATCTTGCGACGGACTTATCAAGAAGACCGATTGCCGCAAAGGGGGCTCTAACATGCCGGTTTTCCGCGCCAAAGAAGCCGACGTCTGGATTCGACTTGAGACGCTGGTCATCCTTCGCTGGATCGCTGTAGCTGGTCAGGTGATCGCCGTGGTGACGGCGATGGTGCTCTTTGGCCTGCGCTTGCCGCTGGGACTGGTCTGCGTAGCCATCGGTGCGCTCATCGTGGCAAACCTCGTGTCGGCCACGCTGAACCCGCAGGGCACGCGGCTAAGCGCAGAGCGCGCGTTGGGGTTCATCCTGTTCGACGTCGCCCAGCTTGTCGCGCTTCTGGCACTAACCGGAGGGCTGTCGAACCCTTTCGTGACCCTGATGCTTGCACCGGTCGCGATCGGGGCTGCGATACTGCCCCTGCCCGGCTTGATCGCGGTGGTCGCGACGGCTCTGTTGGGTGTGTCGCTGTTGGAGCCGCTCCATGCCCCGCTGCGCGATGCCGACGGCACGCTATTGGAGATGGCCGGACTGTTCCGCTTTGGCGTATGGCTCGCGGCGGTCATCGGAACCGGGTTCCTCGCGTTCTACGCCCGCAGGGTCGCAACGGAGTATCACGCCGTTGCCTCCGCGCTGTCGGCCACGCAGTTGGCGCTCGCGCGGGAACAAAAGCTCACCGATCTGGGCGGGGTGGTCGCCGCCGCCGCGCATGAGCTGGGCACGCCGCTGGCCACGATCAAGATGGTCTCGGCAGAGCTGGCCGATCTTCTGGAAGAGCAGCCCGAGCTGGCCGAAGACGCGCGTTTGATCCGCGCCGAGGCGGATCGCTGCCGCGACATCATGCGATCCATGGGACAGGCCGGAAAAGACGACACGCTGGTGCGTCAGGCTCCCTTCCAGACCGTGATCGAAGAAGCCGCCGAGCCGCATCGCGGTCGCGGGATCGACATCCGGATCAACCTGCCGGACGAACCCCAACCCCAGATCGTGCGCGCGCCCGAGATCATCCACGGGATGCGCAATCTGATCCAGAATGCTGTGGACTACGCCGAAGAGGTCATCACCGTCGATCTGGACTGGGGCCCGACCGGGATGTGCACCCGGATCAAGGATGACGGACCAGGGTTTCCGCCCGGGATCATCGACCGGCTGGGCGATCCGTTCCTGCCCCGGCGCCGCGACGCCGCCCGGCCTGGCTATGAGGGCATGGGGCTGGGCCTGTTCATCGCGCGCACCTTGCTGGAGCGCAGCGGCGCCAGCATGCGCTTCGCCAACGGCACCGGTGATCGTCAGGGCGCAATTGTAGAGGTCCGCTGGCCGCGCAGCGCGATAGAGGTTTCCGATCCGAATCGAGCGCTCGGCGAAAACCCGCTCAACGACAGACGGGTCTTAACCGGCTCTTAACGGTTCGCACGCATGGTCCCGGCGGGATTCAGAAGGATCACGCCATGTCATTTATGCCATTTATTGGGGAATTTGCCCTAGCCGCCGTCATCTGCACGGCCGCTCTCGCTTTGATCGGACGGATGAGCCGGGCGCGGGCCCGTATGACCGGCAGCGGAGAGGGCACCGCGTTCTTGTTCCAGGATTTCGACCTGATCGACGCCACCGACACGGCACGTAACCTGCTACAGGCGGGCCGGAACGGGGGGCGCGATCTTGATCGGCTGCTTGATCTGCTGTCGCCCCGTTTCCCTGCGCTCCGCCAGCGGATCGACGCCATGAGAGATGGCGAAAGACTGCACCTGAGCAGCGAAGCAACGGGGGGACCGGAATCTCTTGCAGTGGCCCGACACGGCGACATGCTGCGCGTGACGCTTAGCGGCGGGGTGGACGTACCCGTTCGGCTTGCAGAACGCGCGCTCGCCCGCGAGGCTGAGGAGCTGCGCGCGCTGACAGATGACAGCCCCCAGCTCATGTGGCGAGAGGACGAAACCGGAACCGTCACTTGGGCCAACCGGACCTACCTGGAACTGACGGCACGAGTATCGCCCGACGCAGCCGCGCAATGGCCTCCGCAGGGTCTATTTGACGACCTGCCCGGCTCCGGAGAGGAAACCGGCCCCACGCGCCACGCTCTACTCCCGCCCGGCGAACAGGATCCAATCTGGTTCGATATCGTCAGCCGCGCCAGCGGCGGGCACACGCTCCGGATTGCGAGCGACATCACCAGTCAGATCCGCGCGGCAGACCTGCAACGCGATCTCATGCAGACCCTGACCAAGACCTTCGCCGGGCTTTCGGTCGGGCTGGCCGTGTTCGACCGCAACCGCCAGCTGGTTCTTTTCAACCCGGCCCTGACCGAACTGACCGGTGTGAAGCCTTCGCTTCTGGTCGCGCGGCCTGTCATCGACACGTTTCTCAGCCTCCTGCGTGAGAACCACATGCTGCCGGAACCGGATGACTTCAACCAATGGCGCCGTCAGCTCACCGGGCTGGAACAGGGGTCTGACAGTGCCGATCACGTGGAAAGCTGGGAGCTGGCGGACGGTCGCAGTTATCGCATCACCGTGCGACCCTTTCCCAATGGCGCGCTTGCCTTCCTGATGGAGGATATCAGCAGCGACAAGGCGCTCAAACGACAGCTGCGCGCCGCCCTTAACCACGGTCGGGAAACGCTCGCCGCCGTCAGTGAATCTGTCACCGTGTTTTCCGCCCAAGGACGCTTGCAGATCGACAATGCGGCAACCAATCGGGTCTGGACCCCGATAGACGGCGCCGAAACCGTTGACGAGATCCTCAGAGGCTGGCGCACGCAATGTCAGCCCAGCGCCAAATGGCAGGAGCTGGAGGCGCGGATCAGAAGCGGTCGGCTATCGCCAAAGTTCACCTTTACCGTGCAGCGCTGCGACGGTCGGTCAGTCCGGGTCACCGCCCACAGCAGCGCTTCTGGCGGAGCGATCCTGAGTTGCAGGTTTCAACAAGGAATTCATAGACCTAGAACGGATCGACTACACGTATCCTTGCCCCGCCCGGACGAACCCGCCCTGCGCGTGGAGCCCTGACAGAGTGCAGCCCCCGCGAGCTTAGCGCTTGCAGCATCGTGAGCGTCGCTTCAATGTGGCGCCATGACGGCCGCTTCGATCCCCGACCTTTTGCTGCACTCCGAAGAGGCAACCATAGCACTCGCCCAGCGGGTGGCGCCGACGCTCAAACCGGGGGACTGCCTACTGCTGTCCGGTCCCGTAGGCGCGGGGAAGTCCGCCTTTGCCCGTGCCCTGATCCGTGCGCTTTGCGGCGACGACACCGAAGTGCCCTCCCCAACTTTCACGTTGGTGCAGACCTATGACAGCCCTGCCGGGGAAATCTGGCACGCGGACCTTTACCGCCTGTCCTCCCCTGACGAAGCCGTGGAGCTGGGGCTGGAGGACGCTTTCACGAATGCGATCTGCCTGATCGAATGGCCCGACCGGCTGGGAAGCCTGATCCCGGACGGCGCGTTGCACCTGCATTTGCGCGCCGGGGACGGCGCTCATCACATGCGGATCGAAGACCGGGACGGCGCCTGGATCAACCGGCTCGGGGCGTTCCATGGCTGACTGGCTCTCTGACACGGCCTTCGCAGGCTGGGCGCGCGCGCCCCTCGCAGGCGATGCGTCGTCCAGACTCTACACCCGGCTGACGGGGCCGGACGGAGAAACGGCGATGCTGATGGAAGACCCGTCGGGCGAGGCTGCCCGCACCCGTTTCACGCGGATCGCGGATCACCTGCGTAGTCTTGGGCTCTGCGCCCCGCAGACCCACGCCGCGCGACCCGGCAGCGGCGATGCCGTTCTATCTGATCTGGGCGTGCTGACGCTGGCAGCCCATCTGGAGACCACGCCGAAGGACGAAACCTCCGCCTATATCGCGGTCACCGATCTGCTGATCGCGCTCCACCGTCACGCAGCCCCTGCATGGCTGGAGCCACTCACCCCCGAACGCGGGGCCGAGATGCTCGCGCCGCTGGCCAGCCACTACGCGCCGGGCTTCGATCTGACGGAACCGCAAGAGGCTCTGCACCGCGCGTTAGAGACGTTTGGCACCGGCCCCGCCGTTCTGGCGCATCGCGACTTCCACGCCGAAAACCTGATCTGGCGCGCCGATCATACGGGCCTCGATCGCATCGGCCTTCTGGATTTTCAGGATGCCGTCGCGGCCCCGCCCGCGTATGATCTGGCCTCCCTGACCCGCGATTGCCGCCGCGATCTGAGCCCCGGTGTGGCGGACGCGATCACCGATCACTACGCCGCCGCGACCGGCACCGATCGCGAGCGGCTCGCCCGCGCAATCGCTGTCTGGGCCGTGCAGCGGAACCTGCGCATCCTTGGTGTCTTTGCCCGGCTCGCCGCGGATCGCGGAAAACCCGGCTATCTGGACCTGCTTCCGCGTGTCTGGCGCCACATTCAAACCGATCTGGCCCACCCGGATCTGGGCGATCTGGCCCAGTCCCTGCGCGCGCTGCCCGCACCGGAGAACCGCCCGTGACCGCCCCCAACGCCGCCATGATCTTCGCCGCCGGGCTCGGCACCCGGATGCGCCCGCTTACCGATGCGCGGCCCAAGGCCATGGTCGAGGTTGCCGGAAAACCGCTGATTGATCACGCGCTGCACCCCGCCGAAGAGGCCGGGATCCCCACACGGGTCGTCAACCTGCACTGGTTCGCGGACCAGATCCGGGGCCATCTGAACGGCCGGGGCGTCACATTCTCGGATGAAACAGGCGCGCTTTTGGAAACCGGCGGCGGGCTGCGCAAAGCGCTTCCGCTATTGGGCCCCGGCCCCGTCTTTGCGATGAACGCCGATGCGGTCTGGTCCGGTCCGAACCCCTATGAGGTGCTGCGCGAAGCCTGGGATCCGACCCGCATGGACGGGCTGGTCCTGCTGGTCCCGCCAGAGCGGGCACATGGGCACGCACTCAAATCAGGCTTTGGTCTCGCCCCCGATGGGCGGGCGCTGTGGCAACCCGATCTGGCCTATCCCGGCGCGCAGATCCTGACGACAGGCGATCTGCCCGAGATCGACGCAGAGGCGTTTTCGCTCCGTCTGGTCTGGGACCGGATGCGCGCGCGGGACCGGCTGTTCGGCGTGATCTATCCCGGCCACTGGTGCGACGTCGGCTACCCCGATGCGATCCCCATCGCGGAAGCCATGCTGGAGCGGGCGCGATGAGAGGGCTCTACGCCCTGCCTCCCGGCGTGGACTTCGCCCGCGAGGTCGTGACCGGCCTGCGCAGCCGTCTCGGCCTCGCCCCCGAGGCGCTCGCCAAAGTGGAGCTGTTCGTCAACACGCGGCGGATGCAGCGGCGGATCCGCGATGTGCTGTCAGAGCAAGCGGGCCTTCTGCCCCGGCTTCGGCTGATCACCGATCCGGGCTCGGATCCGACGCTGACGGAGATGGTTGAAAGCATCTCGAACCTGCGGCGCAGGCTCGATCTGACGCGGCTGGTGATGCCGTTTCTTGAGGCCGAAGCGGACCTGAACACCCGCCATGCGGGCTTTGCCCTGGCCGACAGCCTTGCGGCGCTGCTCTCCGAGATGGAGGGCGAAGGCATCGGCGCCGACGCGCTGAGTGCGCTCGATGTCAGCGACGACAGCGGGCACTGGGCGCGGGCGCTCGATTTCGTGCGGATTGCCTTCGATTACGCCCACGCGCCGGGCATGGCGCCGGGATCCGAGGCCCGGCAGCGCGCGGCGGTCCGGGCCTTGATCGCCCGCTGGGAGGCGGCCCCGCCCCAGCATCCGGTGATCATTGCCGGGTCCACGGGATCGCGCGGCACGACGCTCATGCTGATGGACGCCGTCGCAAAGCTGCCCCAGGGCGCGGTCATCCTGCCCGGCGTCGATCTGGACATGGGCCCGGATGTCTGGGCCGAACTGTCCGATCCGCTGCGCGCGCAGGATCATCCGCAATACCGCTTCCACGTGATCGCGGATCAGCTCGGGCTGGATCCTTCCGCCCTGCCGCTATGGACAGACACCGCGCCGGCCAGCCCCGCGCGCAACCAGCTCGTCTCGCTCGCCATGCGGCCCGCGCCCGTTACCGATGCCTGGCGCCGAGAGGGGCCTCTTTTGGGCGATCTGAGTGACGCCACGCGCGGGTTGAGCCTGATTGAGGCCCCCTCTCCCCGGATCGAGGCAGAGGCCATCGCGCTCCGGCTGGCGCGTGCCGCCCAAGACGGCCAAAGCGCCGCGCTCGTGACGCCTGATCGGGTGCTGACACGGCAGGTCGCCGCGACGCTGGCACGGCTGGGGATCACCCCCGATGACAGCGCCGGAGAACCGCTGCACCTGTCCGCGCCCGGACGGCTCTTGCGGCAGGTGGCGCAGGCGCTGTGCGGCCCGGTGACCGCCGAAGCCCTTCTGGCCATCCTCAAACATCCGCTCGCCCATAGCGGCGCGGATCGCGGCAAACATCTGCGCAAGGCCCGCGCCTATGAGCTGCATGTGCGGCGCCACGGCCCGCCCCATCCCGATGCGACCAGTCTTGCGGAATGGGCCGGAGACGATGCCGAGAAATCCGCATGGGCCGCCTGGGTCGGCACCTTGCTGGATCGCCATACCCCCGGCGCACAGCCACTGGCGGAGCGGGTCGCCGCGCTGACCGCGCTCGCGCAGGACGTGGCCGGAGGGCCCGAGGGGGGCTCGGGTCTTTTGTGGGAGGGCGAGGCCGGGCGCGCCGCACACAGCCTGATCTCGGAGCTGACCCGCCACGCCGATGCCGGTGCGGATCTGGGGCCCGAAGATTTCGCGGCCCTCTTGCACCGCATCATGATCGGAGAAGAGGTTCACCGCCCCCGGCTGGGTCATCCGCTGATCCGCATCTGGGGCACGCTGGAAGCACGGGTGCAAAGCACCGATCTGCTGATCCTGGGCGGGCTGAATGAAGGCACATGGCCGTCTCCGCCCGACCCCGATCCGTGGCTGAACCGCCGGATGCGGGCCCAGGCTGGGATGCTGCTGCCGGATCGCCGGATCGGGCTTTTGGCCCATGACTTCCAGCAGGCCATCGCCGCGCCCGAAGTCGTCCTGACCCGCGCGATCCGCAATGATGAGGCCCAAACCGTGCCTGCCCGGTGGCTCAACCGGCTCACCAACCTGCTGGACGGGCTCGACCAAGGCGCCCCCCGGCTGGCCGAGATGCGCGCGCGCGGTGCGGCCTGGGTGGCCCGTGCGCAACGGCTGGACCGTCCGACAGGCGCCGCGCAGCCAGCGCCGCGCCCTTCCCCGCGCGTGCCCGTCGGCGCGCGGCCCAAGCGGCTTCGCATCACCGATCTGGCGCTCCTGGCGCGCGACCCTTACGCGATCTATGCCCGCGGGGTGCTGCGGCTTGGCCCGCTCGATCCGCTGGTGATGAGCGCCGATGCCCGCATCCGGGGGATCGCCGTCCACGAGGTGATGGAGCGGTTTGTCACCGAAAACCTCGATCCCACCGCGCCGACCGCCCGCGCCGACCTGATGGCCCTGGCGGAGCGTGTCCTGCACGCCACCTGCCCCTGGCCCACCGCGCGGCTGGTGTGGCTGGCGCAACTGGACGGCATCGCAGGGGAGCTTCTGAAGGGCGAGCAAACAAGGCTCGAGTCCGCGGATCAGAGACTGACCGAGACCACCGGAGAGCTGGAGATCCCCGGAACCCACACCACCTTGCGCGGACGGGCCGACCGGATCGACCTGCGGCAGGGCGGCGCGTGGCTGTATGACTACAAGACCGGCGAGCCGCCCACGCGCAACCAGCAGTTCAAATTCGACCGGCAGCTTCTGGTGGAAGCGGCGCTGATGGAGCGCGGCGCCTTTCCCGCGCTTGGCCCCCGCACCGCGCTTGGCGCGAGCTATCTGAAGGTTGGCAGCAGCCTCAAAGAGGTCGCCGCCCCTCTGGCCGATCTGCCGGTGCCCGAGATCTGGGATGGGCTCGTCACGCTCCTGACCCGCTGGCGCGCGGCGGATCGGGGTTACACCGCGCGCATGGCGGCCGAACGCGTGGATCGGCGCGGCGACTACGATCAGCTCTCGCGCTTTGGCGAATGGGGGCTGGATCAACCGCCCACGCCCGAGGACATGCCGGAGATCCCGCATGACCAATGAAGCCACCCAGACCCAGAACCGCGCCGCGCGGCCCGATCTGTCCACCTGGCTCACCGCAAATGCGGGGTCGGGCAAGACCCGCGTTCTGACCGACCGCGTGGCACGGCTGCTGCTGGACGGGGTGGAGCCACAGAACATCTTGTGCCTGACCTACACCAAGGCCGCCGCCGGAGAGATGCAGAACCGTCTGTTCGCCACCTTGGGCGAATGGGCGATGCTGGACGATGACGCCCTCCACGCGGCGCTGAGCGCAAAGGGCGCGTCGCAGGATCTGAACCCCGAGCGGCTGGATCAGGCACGGCGTCTGTTCGCCCGCGCGATCGAGACGCCCGGCGGGCTCAAGATCCAGACGATCCACGCCTTTTGCGGTGCCATTCTGCGCCGTTTCCCAATGGAAGCCGGGGTCAGTCCCCAGTTCCGCGAGATCGACGACGTCTCCGCGCAGCGCCTGCGGGCCGAGGTTCTGGACGAGATCGCGGAGGGCCGTGAGCGGGCGGTGCTGGAGGCTCTGGCCCGCCATCAGGCGCACGATCTGGAGCGGTTGGCAGCGGCGGTCATGTCCGAAGCCGACGCCTTTGGGCAGGTCCCGCGCGACGATCTCGCCGCGTGGCTGGGCGCCGATGCGGACCGCACGCCGCAATCGGTGCTGGCGGCAACGCTGGGCGATGCCCTGCCCGACTTGCTGATGCGCGCGGTCCCGATCCTGGCGGCCGGGTCTTCAACCGAGATCAAAGCCGCGGACAAGCTGCGCGGCCTGCTGCCCGGGCGCGACCTTGGCCCCGAAGCGTTTGAGATGCTGTGCGGTGTCTGCCTTTACGGCGAAAAGACCAAAGCGCCCTTTGGCAGCAAGGCCGGGAAGTTCCCCACCGCTGGCACCCGCAAGGCGCATCCCGAACTGGCCGCCGATCTGGACGATCTGATGGACGCGGTCGAGGCGCTTCGCCCCGCCTATCTTGCCCAGATCGCGTTCGAGCGGACCTGCGCGCTTTATGCCTTTGCCGCCGTGTTCGTGCCGAAGGTGCAGGCGCGGATGCAGGCGGGCGGGTGGCTCGATTTCGATGACCTCATCGCCCGGACGCGCGACCTGCTGGCCGATCCCGTCGTCGCGGACTGGGTGCTGTGGCGGCTCGATGGTGGGATCGACCATATCCTTGTGGACGAAGCCCAGGACACCAGCCCGACCCAGTGGGAGGTGATCCGCTCTCTGGCGACGGAGCTGGCCTCGGGCGAAGGACGGCGCGGGGACCGGCCCCGGACGCTGTTCGTGGTGGGGGACCGCAAACAGTCGATCTATTCCTTCCAGGGGGCCGACCCGGATACGTTCGACGATATGCAGGCCTTCTTTGCCCGCCAGCTTGCACAGGCGGATCGCCCGCTGAGCGAAGAGACGCTTGCGCATAGCTTCCGCTCCGCCCCTGCGATCCTCGATCTGGTGGACCGGGTGTTCACCGGAGAGGCCGCCGACGGGCTGGAGGCCCATGTCCACCACAAGGCGTTCAAGACCGCCCTGCCCGGCCGTGTCGACCTGTGGGATCCCATTGAGGCCACGCCCGATGACGGGCCCGAGCCCGATCCGAACGATCCTGTGGACCTGACCCGGCCCACCGATGCCAGCGTGCTGCTGGCCACGCAGATCGCGGATCAGATCCGCCACATGGTCACCCATGAGACGATCCCCGAAGACGGCCCGACCCAAGGCTCGATCCAGCGGCGCAGGGTCACACCCGGTGACATCCTGATCCTCGTGCGCAAGCGCGGCCCGCTGTTTCACGCGATCCTGACCGCCTGCAAATCCGCTGGCCTGCCCGTGGCGGGCGCCGACCGGCTGAAGCTGAACGCCGAAATGGCGGTGCGCGATCTGGTGGCGCTGCTGTCCTTCCTCGCCCTGCCCGAGGACGATCTGTCGCTGGCTACGGTTCTGCGGTCCCCGCTCGGCGGTTGGAGCGAGCGCGACCTCTACCGGCTGGCGCAGCCCCGCGCGAAGGGGCAGCGGCTCTGGTCCGCGCTGTGGGACCGGCGGGCAGAGTTCCCCGAAACCGTCGCCATGCTGGACGATCTGCGCGCGCGGGCCGATTATGAGCGCCCCTTCGATCTTCTGGCGCGAGTGCTCGGCGTCCATGACGGGCGCGCCCGGTTGCTGGCCCGGCTGGGCGAAGAGGCCGAAGAAGGGATCGACGCGCTTTTGTCTCAGGCCCTGAGCTATGAGCAGGCCGAGGTGCCCGGGCTCACCGGCTTCCTGACCTGGCTCGAAGCGGAAGAGGTCGAGATCAAGCGCCAGATGGACAGCGCGGGCGATGCGATCCGCGTGATGACCGTGCATGGCGCCAAGGGGTTGGAGGCCCCGGTGGTGATCTTGCCGGACTGCGCCAAGCCCCGCAGCCGCGACATGGGCGGCCTGATGCGCGACGGCGATCTGGTGATCTGGCCCGGCGCGAAACCGCAGCGGCCCGACGCGGTGGCCGAGCTGGTCGCTCAGGGTCAGGCCGCGCAGGAGCGCGAGGCACGTCGGCTGCTCTATGTCGCGATGACGCGGGCCGAAAAATGGCTGATCGTCGCCGCTGCCGGAGACCCCGGCTCCGGGTTGGAGAGCTGGCACGCCATGGTCGCGGGCGCGATGACCGATGCGGAGCCCCTGCCCGCGCCAGCCGGGATGCGCTTTGCCTCGGGCGACTGGGACGCGCCGCCGATGGCGGAGCGGGGCGTTGATCCAAGCGGGATCGCCCCCGCGCCGATGCCCTCCCCCGCAGGGCCCATCGCCGCCGCGCCCGAACCTCTGGCCCCGTCCGATCTGGGCGGCGCAAAGGCCCTGCCCGGAGACGACCCCGGCGCGGACCGGGCGCAGGCCATGGCCGAAGGCACGATCCTGCACCAGCTTCTTGAGCTGTTGCCCACCGTCCCTGCCCCCGCGCGTCAGGCTCTGGGGCAGCGGATCGCCGGGAACAGGGTCGATCTGGTGGAAGACGCGGTGCGGCTGCTGGACACGCCCGCGCTCGCGCCGGTCTTTGCGCCAGACACGCTGGCCGAGGTCGAAATCGCCGCACCGCTGCCCGAACTGGGCGGGCGCCTGATGCGCGGCGCTATCGACCGGCTGATCGTGACCCCCGATCACGTTCTGGCGATTGATTTCAAATCCAACCGCATCGTGCCGGAACGCACCGAGCACGTCCCCGAAGGTCTGCTGCGACAGATGGGCGCGTATGCCGCTGCTTTGGCTCAGGTTTACCCGGACCGAGACATCCGCAGCGCCCTGTTGTGGACCCGTACAGGCACGCTGATGGAGCTTCCCGCGCCCTTGACCCGCGCGGCATTGGAGCGCGCCGGGCTGGCTTGACGCCACAAGGGGTGGTGCCTAGGTTCGATCTCAACCCAACATCTGAACCCCAAGGAGAGACCTCATGGGAACTGTTGCCGTTACCGACGCCAGCTTTGAAGACGAAGTCATCAAATCCGACGTCCCCGTCGTCGTGGATTTCTGGGCCGAATGGTGCGGCCCCTGCAAGATGATCGGCCCCGCTCTGGAGGAAATCGCCTCCGAAATGGACGGCAAGGTGAAGATCGCCAAGGTGAACGTCGATGAGCACTCCGCCATGGCGGCTCAGCTCGGCGTGCGCGGCATCCCCGCTCTGTTCATCTTCAAGGACGGCCAGGTCGTGTCCAACCGCGCCGGCGCTGCCCCGAAGGCGGCTCTGGAAAGCTGGATCAGCGAAAGCGTCTGAGCCCGAAAACAAGGTTGGCGCCCGCCCCGCAGTGGGCGCCAACCGGGCTGATCGCCCGCGCGAGGGCTCCCCTAGAGTTCAAACACATTCTCCGCGATCCGCATCAGCCCCACCAGCCGCCGCGCCTTGGCCGGGCTCATCTTGCGGGAATCAGCGGGCAGGCCCCGCCAATCCGTCAGCACCCGCAGCCGCAGCATCATCTGCACCGATGGATCCTCCAGCCCGACCAGATCGTAGCCATCGAAGAAGGCCGCAAGCGCCTCGGCGGGCAGCACCTCGCTGGGGCGTAGTCGATCCAGAGGCGCGCGGATCGCGGCATAATCCACCAAGAGCCGCGCGATGTCATGGCCGACAGGCGCCATATGCCCTCCGGCAAAGTCGATCCCCGCAACCGCCTGATCATTCATCAGAATATTGCGCATATGCAGATCGTCATGCTGCGCGGCGGGCTGGGTGATCTGGCCCTTCCAGTCTTCCCGCCTGGCCTTGAGCGCCGCCGCGGCGGCGATGAAGCGCTCTTGCTCCGCCACATGCGCCTTGCCCCTGCGCAGATCATCCAGCACGCCGTTCAGGGTTTTGATCCCGAACCACGGACGGAACTCTCGGCACGCGCCCAGCCGGGCGCGATGGAACGCCGCCAGCCACGCGCCTGCCCGGCGCAGATCGGGAAGCTGCTGCGCGAACGGCGCATCGAGCCGCACCGCAAGCGGCACGCCGTCGAAGAACTCCGCCAGGCTGCCCCCTGCCCCGTCATGTGCCAGAAGCTGCGGGACGGTGAGCCGGTCGCTGCGCGGAAAGATCGCCTGCACGGCTTCGTGCTCTGCCAGCCGGGCGGTGACGTCATGGCCCGGACGGCGCTCCAGCTTGAGCACCAGATCATCGGAGCCCCGCGTTACCCGCAGCACAGCGACCTGCGCGATCGGATCATCACGCAGCACCAGATCGCGAACACGCCAGCCGCTGCCCGGCATACCCGCGCGAGCGCATAAATCGGGCAGACGGTCCAGTGCTTCGGCGCGCAGAGCCTTGCTCATCCCTTGTTCCCTTGCCGTTTCGCTTCCATATAGCCTCAGACAGGAGGACAAGCCCATGAGCGAGAGCGACTTTCCCGGCTGGCACGGCACCACGATCATCGGCATCCGCAAGGGCGGACAGGTGGTGATCGCGGGGGATGGCCAGGTGAGCCTTGGCCAAACCGTGATCAAGGGCACCGCCCGCAAGGTCCGCAGGCTCAGCCCCGGCGGTCATGACGTGGTGGTCGGCTTTGCCGGATCAACGGCGGATGCCTTTGCCTTGCTGGAGCGGCTGGAGACCAAGCTCGAAGCCTCCCCGGGGCAACTGCAGCGCGCGGCGGTGGAGCTGGCCAAGGACTGGCGCACCGACAAGATGCTGCAAAAGCTGGAAGCGATGCTGATCGTGTCCGACGGGCGGGATCTGCTGGTGATCACCGGCGCAGGCGATGTGCTGGAACCCGAACATGACGTGGCCGCCATCGGATCGGGCGGAAACTTTGCCCTGGCCGCCGCGCGGGGGCTGATGGAGGGCGATCTGGATGCCGAAACCATTGCCCGCAAGGCGATGGCGATTGCCGCCGATATTTGCGTTTACACCAATGGCAACCTGACCGTGGAAACCATCGAAGGGTAAGGGGCTTTGCCCCTCTTGGCGCGCCGCGCCAATTCACCCCAAGGTATTTGCCTCAAATAAGAAGAGCATCCCGCTACCAGAGGCACCGGAGTTGAAAGCTTTGGGTTTCGTCTCTAGCTGAATCGGGATTGCGACAGGAGCGACCATGACTGACCTCACCCCCCGCGAGATCGTGTCCGAGCTGGACCGGTTCATCATCGGCCAGAAGGACGCGAAGCGCGCCGTGGCGGTTGCTCTGCGCAACCGGTGGCGGCGCAAGCAGCTTTCCGATGATTTGCGCGATGAGGTGACGCCCAAGAACATCCTGATGATCGGCCCCACCGGCGTCGGCAAGACGGAGATCAGCCGCCGCCTGGCCAAGCTCGCCCGCGCGCCGTTCCTGAAGGTCGAGGCCACGAAATTCACCGAAGTCGGCTATGTCGGCCGCGACGTGGAACAGATCATCCGCGATCTGGTCGATGCGTCGATCAACCAGACCCGCGAGTGGATGCGCGAAGACGTCAAGGCCCGCGCTCACAGTGCCGCCGAAGACCGCGTGATCACCGCCATCGCGGGCACGGATGCCCGGGACAGCACCCGCGAGATGTTCCGCAAGAAGCTCAAGTCCGGGGAGCTGGACGACACCGTGATCGAGATCGAAATCGCGGATACTGCGAACCCTCTGGGAGGCTTCGAGGTGCCCGGCCAGCCCGGCATGATGGGCATGGATCTCAGCCAGATGTTCGGCAAGGCGTTTCAGCGGACGGTCACGAAGAAGGTCACTGTGGCGGACAGCTACGATCTGCTGATCGGGGAAGAGGCCGACAAGCTGCTGGATGACGAAGCCGTCAAGCGCACGGCCCTGGAAGCGGTGGAGCAGAACGGCATCGTGTTCCTGGACGAGATCGACAAGGTTTGTGCCCGCCAGGACGTGCGCGGCGGAGACGTGTCCCGCGAGGGGGTGCAGCGGGACCTGCTGCCGCTGATCGAAGGCACCACCGTGAGCACGAAGCACGGGCCGGTGAAGACGGATCACATCCTGTTCATCGCCTCGGGCGCGTTCCACATCGCCAAGCCTTCGGATCTTCTGCCCGAACTGCAGGGCCGCCTGCCGATCCGGGTAGAGCTGCGCGCACTCACCGAAGCGGATTTCGTCCGTATTCTGACCGAGACCGACAATGCTCTGACCCGGCAGTACACCGCTCTAATGGGCACCGAAGAGGTGGAGGTGAGCTTTACCGATGACGGGATCAAAGCCCTGGCCCGGATCGCGGCCGAGGTGAACCAGTCGGTTGAGAACATCGGCGCGCGGCGGCTTTACACCGTGATGGAGCGCGTCTTTGAGGAGCTGTCCTTTGTCGCGCCCGACCGGGGTGGCGACAGCGTCGTTGTCGATGCCGCGTTCGTCGAAGAACAGCTTGGCGATCTGGCCCGGTCCGTGGATGTGAGCCGCTACGTGCTCTAACCCCGTTGACCTAGCGTCATGAAAGGCTGTGCTTGACCGGGCGGCGCCGCGCCCCGCAGGCTGGGCGTCATGACCCATCATGACGTTCTGATTATCGGCGCCGGGATCTCTGGTATATGTGCGGCCTGGCATGTGCAGGACGGACTGCCGGATCTGTCCTACGCGGTGCTCGAAGGGCGGGAGGATCTGGGCGGAACCTGGGATCTGTTCCGCTATCCCGGCATCCGGTCTGACAGCGATCTGTTCACGTTCGGCTATTCCTTCCGGCCCTGGGACGGCTCCACCGCCATCGCCGAGGGCGCGGAGATCAAATCCTATATCCGCCGGACCGCCGAAGAATCCAAAATCACGGATCACATCCTGTTTGGTCACCGGGCGACCCGCGCAGCCTGGGACAGTGACCGCGCGCTATGGACCCTCAGCGTGACCACCCCTGACGGTCCGAAGGAGATGAGCTGCCGGTTTCTGGTGATGTGCACCGGGTATTACGACTATGCCGCCGGTCATGCTCCACACTGGCCGGGGATGGATGAGTTTGCAGGCACAATCCTGCATCCGCAGTTCTGGCCCGACGGGCTGGACGTGGACGGCAAGCGCATCGCGGTGATCGGATCGGGCGCGACAGCGGTGACGATGGTGCCTGCTCTGGCCGATCTGGGGGCGCAGGTCACGATGGTGCAACGCTCGCCGAGCGACATCGCCCCCCTGCCCTCGCATGACCGCTTCGCCGGGATCGCCCGCAAGCTGGCCGGTCAGCGGACCGGCGCCCGGATCGCGCGGTGGAAACATATCCTCGAGAGCATCCTGCAATTCCAGATCGCCCGCCGCTTCCCGGGGTTCTTCCGCAAAACCTTGCATAAGGAAGCCGCCAAGATCACCGGCGATGATTTCGATGCCGCGACCCACCTGACCCCGCGCTATGCGCCCTGGGATCAGCGGGTGTGCGTCGACACGGATGGCGTTCTGTTCACCGCCCTGAAGGAAGGCCGCGCCCAAATCCGCACAGGGGCCATTGCGCGCTTCACCCAGACGGGGATCGAAATGGAAGACGGCACCGCCGTGCCTGCGGATATCATCGTGACGGCCACCGGGCTCAAGATGCAGGCGATGGGCGGGATGGAGGCCGTCGTGGATGGCACGCCGATCAACCCACATGATCTGGTGATGTATAAGGGCATGATGCTCTCGGGCATCCCGAATTTGGCTTATACCATTGGATATACGAACAATTCCTGGACGCTCCGCTGTGAGCTAATCGCCCGGCACATCGTCCGCATCCTGCGCGAGATGGACGATCGCGGGGCCGATTGGGTGCGGGTGGATCCGCCAGAGGATTTGCGGCGCGGCGCGCTGCTGAACCTCGACAGCGGGTATATCACGCGCGGCGCTGCGGACGTGCCTCAGGGCGGAGACCGCGCGCCATGGAAGGTGCGGCAAAACTACGTGTTGGATCTGTGGGACGTGGACCGCGCGCCAGTGGTGGACGAAGCGATGAGCTTTGGACGCGCGCGGGTTTAGCGCCACCAAAACGTCCGATCTGGTGGCAAAATCGTCCTTTACCGCCGCCGCTTCAGATAGACGTAGTAGGCCCCGTGCCCGCCGTGTTTCTGCGCGGCCTCGGTGACCTGCAACACCAAGGGGCCAAGCGGCGCCTGCCGCAGCCAGACGGGCACCTGATGGCGCAACACGCCCAGCCGCGTGGGGATCGGGCCTCCATCGTCGCGATGCTTGCCCTTGCCGGTGATGACCAGGATCAACCGCATCCCGCGTGTGTGACTGGTCAGCACGAAGCGGATCAGTTCGGGATGCGCTTCGGCCAGGGTCATCCCGTGCAGATCAATCCGCGCTTCGGGCGCGAGCTTGCCGCGGGTCATGCGGCTGTGGGTCTTGCGATCCATCCGCAACGACTCGCCGCCGATCTGTTCGCTCAGCGAGGGCAGCAGATCGTGGGTGCCGTGGTGATCCACCTTCCCGCCCACGCGAAACGGTTGGACCGGCTTGGGCTGAGGCTGCGGGATCGGACCAGGCGCGGTCTTCTTCGGCACCGCGTCACTGGAAAGCTTTGGTTTTGCGGGCTTCTTGAGGGGATCGGTCCGTTTGGCGACCATGTCCCAAAGCGCCCGCTCCTCGGGCGACAGATGCCGACGCTTGCGCGTCACGGGGCGCCGTCCAGACGTTCGGGCAGCATGGCAAAGGCGCGCTGAATGGGCAGCAGGACCACCATCCGCCCGCCATCGCGCACCCGGCCCGCCTTGCGGCCTGCCGACGCGCCGGTGCCATAGAAGATATCCGCCCGCTGCGCGCCTTTGATGGCCGACCCGGTGTCTTGCGCGATCATCAGCCGCCTCAGCGGGGCCGCGCCGTCCTTTTCGATCCAGACCGGAGCGCCGAGCGGCGTGAACGACGGATCCACCGCGATCGACCGCATGGTCGTGATCGACCGGTTCATCGCGCCCAGCGGCCCCTGATCGGCAGGAACTTCATCAACGGTGCGGAAGAACACATAGCTGTCGTTTTCACGCAGCAGATTGGCGCCCGCCTCCGGATTGCGCGCGACCCAGCTCCGGATCACCTGCGCCGAAACCTGATGCGGCTCATAAATGCCGCGTTCGATCAGCTTTTGCCCGATAGAGGAGTAATTCCGCCCGTTGGAGCCGCCATACCCCAGCCGGATGACCCCGCCATCATCCAGTTTGATTCGACCAGATCCTTGAATTTGAAGGAAAAACAGATCAACAGCGTTATCGACATAGGCGATTTCAAGCCCCCGCCCGTTCAAGGCGCCGCCCTCTTCGATCTCGCGCCGGGTCAGCCAGGGGCCCGTGCGGGCCTCATCCGGCATGCGGTAGACCGGGTGCGGATAGGCCGGGCTCCGATACCGCGATCCGCGCAGCTCCGGCTCGAAATAGCCGGTGAAGAGCATCGGGGTGCCGTCCTCGACAACCACGGGCTGGAAGAACAGCTCAAAGAAAGCGCGGGCGTCTTCGGCGTCTTTCGCAACCGCGCACAGGGTGCGCCAGTCGGGCGACGTCATATCCCCGCACGTGGCGCGAAACGCATCAAGCGCCGCACCGTGGTCGTCCTCCGCCCAGCCGTCGAGCGCGGCGAAGTCGGTGTGGGTGATGCGTGTTTCCGCCATGGCAGGCCCCGCCAACAGCGCGGCCAGAGCCAGCCCGCGCCACATGTTATTCGCCCGTGGCGACCAGTTGCCAGTTGGGATCGTCCGATCCCATGTCCCGCGCGAAGGTCCAGATGTCGCTTTGCCGTTGGATCGCGTTGGGATCGCCTTCGACGATCTCTCCGCCCCGGTCACGCACGACAGATGTCAGCTCTCCGATGAAACGCACGGTCAGCTCGGCCCGTTTGGTGGATTCGGTGAACTCTGCCTCGCGCAGATCAACGCCCGAGACGCCGACAAACGTGGCGTCGATGGTCAGGCCCTGCGCTTCGCGGGCTTCGACCACCTCGGCGAAGGATTGGTAGACCTCATCGCTCAGGAACGGGCGGATGTCGGCCAGATCGCCCCGCTCAAACGCCATGAGGATCATCTCGTAAGCGCCGCGCGCGCCGGAGAGGAATTCGCCCACGTTGAAGGACGGCTCCACGGTTTTCATCCGGGCAAGAGCCTTCGCGGCCGTGGTGCCTTCGTCCACGTGATCGGTGATGTCACGATCCACGCCGCCGCCTTCGATGACCTCAAAGGCCGGGCCGGGCCGGGCGGTTTCACGGGGCAGCGGCGGCTTTTCGAACCCTTCTCGGGTCCCCAGAACCGAACGCAGACGCAGGATCAGGAAGATCGCGATACCGGCGAGGACAAGAAGCTGGATCATAGATGTGCTCATTTCCGTTGGCTCTGTGCAGACGTGGCAGTTTTTGGTTTGACTTCCTATGTAGGGACGGGGGCCGCCCAAGTCCACGGGGGCACCGAACCAGAAAGTGAGGCATTATGTGGCTTTTCGCGCTGTTCGTCGCGGTTCCGATCATTGAAATCGCGCTGTTCATTCAGGTTGGCGGAGTGATCGGGCTCTGGCCCACGCTGTTGATCGTGGTTTTGACGGCCCTTTTGGGCACCACATTGCTGCGCCAACAAGGTGCCGCAGCCCTGTCACGGCTTCAGGGATCGCTGTCGGCCCTTTCGGACCCGTCCGAGCCCCTGGCCGAAGGCGCCATGATCCTCTTTGCAGGGGCGCTGCTGCTCACCCCTGGGTTTTTCACCGATGCTTTGGGTTTTTCACTAATGGTGCCGGGGGTGCGGCGGGCGATTTTCCAGCAGCTCAAGTCGCGGGTGCGGATGGTGCAAATGCCCGACCCGATGGCGCAGCAGGCAAGGCAGCCTTTTCGCAGCGATGACGTGATCGACGGCGACTTCGAAGAAGTGCCGCCTCGTCGCAACCCGGATGAGCCCTCCGGCTGGACACGCCATTGAGAGATGGCCGCCCGGGTGCTATGCCGCCAGTGATTTAATTCAACCGGAGCATTCCCGATGGCTGATACGCCTGAAACCCAAGCCACGCCCAACGGTGCCGACGCCCAGCAGCAGATGCGGTTCCGCCAGCTCGCCCAATTCGTGCGCGACCTGTCTTTTGAGAACGTGATGGCCCAGAAGGGCGTCAAAGGCGAAGTGAAGCCCGAGATGTCGATCCGCGTCGCCCTGGACGCGCGCCCGCGTGCGGAAAACCAGTTCGAGGTTCTTCAGAAGCTCAACATCACCTCGATCAACAAGGAAGGCGGCGACACGCTCTTCGAGATCGAGATCGAATATGTCGGCATCTTCGAAATCTCGGGCCTGCCTGAAGATCAGATGCACCCGTTCCTGATGATCGAATGCCCGCGGATGATGTTCCCCTACATCCGCCGCGTGGTCAGCGATCTGACCCAGGATGGCGGCTTCCCGGCCTTCAACATGGATCAGATTGATTACGTTGCACTTTATCGCAACGAACTGGCCCGCCGTCAGCAGGCCCAAGCCGAAGGTGGCGACGCGCCCGCTCAGGCCTGATCCAGGAATTTTTTCCAAAGCGGGTCGTCGCCCAGCGTGTCCACAAAGGCGCGATGGGCGGCGGCCTCTTCTTTTGTGAGCCGTGAGGGCAGGGGGCTGGGGCGCGGCTCAGGCTTCCACGCGGTAGCACCTTGATCGCCGCTCCGGCTTGTTTGCGTCAGCACCAGATCGGGCTGCCGCCCGCCGATCAGCTCCAGATAGACTTCCGCCAGGATTTCACTGTCCAAAAGCGCCCCGTGGAGCGTCCGGGACGAATTGTCGATCCCAAAGCGGCGGCACAGCGCATCCAACGTGTTGGCCGCGCCGGAGTATTTTGACCGCGCCATCGCCAGCGTGTCGATCGCCTGCTCCATTGGCAACTGGCGCTTGTTCGCCCAGCCCAGCTCGGCGTTGAGGAATTTCATGTCAAAGGCGGCATTGTGGATCACCATCTTGGCGTCACCCACGAAATCCAAAAATGCGTCCGCGACATCGGCAAAGAGCGGCTTGTCCGCCAGGAATTCATTGCCCAGCCCGTGCACTTTGAACGCCTCTTCCGGCATATCACGCTGCGGGTTGATGTATTCGTGAAAGGTGCGGCCCGTAGGCACATGGCGCATCAGCTCAACCGCGCCGATTTCCACGATGCGGTGGCCTTCGCTGGGTTCAAACCCTGTGGTTTCGGTATCCAGAACGATTTCACGCATATCAGTCACTGTTCCGCAGGATAGAGACGATCCGATCCACATCCGCACGCGCGGTTTCGGGTGTCGTCGTATTGATCACATGATCCGCGCGCTCGCGCCGTTCCGCATCGGAAAGCTGGCGGGCGAGGATCGCATCAAGCTGGGCTTCGGTCATGTTTGGCCGCTCAAGAACGCGCTGCCTTTGGGTATCGGCGGCCACGCTCACCGTGGCGGTCACGTCCAGCCAGCCGTCAGCGTTGGTTTCGAACAGAAGGGGGATATCGAAGAGCACGATGTCGGATGTCGCTCCGGCAATGAAAGCCGCGCGATCATCGGCCAGCAGCGGATGCACGATCGCTTCGATCCGGTCGAGCGCACCGGGATCGGCGGCGATGATCCGCTTCAGCGCCGGGCGCGAGACGGCGCCGTCTTCGATGGCCTCCGGGAACAGCGCGCGGATCGGCGCGACCGCGGCACCGCCCTGATCATACAGACGGTGCACCGCAGCATCGGCGTCCCAAACGGGAATGCCGTATTCACCAAACAGCCTGGCTGTGGTGGATTTGCCCATTCCAATACCGCCGGTCAGCCCCAGAAGGATCATGCAAGCACCGCCTCTCTCAGCTCTTCTGTGACCTCGGGACGGTGACCGAACCAGGCTTCAAAGCCCGGCACACCCTGATGCAGCAGCATACCCAACCCATCCACAGTGGCGCAGCCTTTCGCCGCCGCGCGCTCCAGCAGGTCGGTGCGCAGCGGGGCATAGACCAAATCCGTCACGGTTGCAGAGGCGGGCAGGGCGGCCAGATCAAGCGTCAGATCGGGCTGACCCGTCATCCCAAGGCTCGTCGTATTCACCAGCAGACCGGCGCCGGGCAGGGCCGATTTGGCGTCCTGCCAGTCGACGACCTGTACGCGGTCTCCGAACACCTGGGCCAAAGCATCGGCCTTATCGCGAGAGCGGTTGGTCAGGCGAAGCTCTGGCACGCCGGCATCCAGCAGCGCGTCGATCACAGCGCGCGCGGCTCCGCCGGCCCCCAGAACAACCGCGGGAGCAGTGCGGTTCCAATCGGGCGCGCCTTGGTTCAGGTTTTGGATAAACCCATAACCATCTGTATTATCTGCTTTAATAAGCCCGTCATCAAAGATGAGAGTATTCGCCGCACCAATCCGCTGGGCGCGGTCGGTGGCTTGATCGGCAAGCTCTAGCGCTTCGATCTTGTGCGGGATCGTCACATTGCAGCCCCGAAAACCAAGGGTGCGCATGGCACCAAGTGCATCCGCCAGACCGCCCGGCGGCACGTCAATCGCGGTGTAATCCCCTTTGATCCCGGCCTGCGCCAGCCAGAAACGGTGCATTCGCGGAGACCGGGAATGCGAGATGGGATGGCCCAGAACGGCAGCGAGCGGAAAATCGGTCATGTTTCAATCAGGCCACGGATTGCGAGATGGGACAAGAGATCCAAAAGCGGCAGACCCAGAACGGTGAAGTAATCCCCCTGAACCCGCGTGAACAGCCGCGCGCCCTCTTCTTCTAGCTTATAGGCTCCGACGCTGTCCCCGATGCCGGGCCAGTTCCGAGCCACATAATCCGCAACATAGCCGGGCGAGAGATCGCGCATGGTCAGGCGGACCTCTCCGACATGGCGCCAGACGGGCTCCGCGTTTTCATAGAGAACAACGGCCGACAAAAGACGATGCGTTTGACCGGAAAGGCGGGAAATCTGGTCAATCGCAGCCTCCGGGCTGTCCGGCTTGCTGAAAACCTCTCCGTTGAACTCCAACACCTGGTCACAGCCCAGCACGAAGCGGGTCGGGTTCTTGGCTGCGATCTTCCGCGCCTTCGCCTCGGCCAGCGTGTCAGCCAGATCCCGGGGATTGGCGTCCGGGAGGCTGGCACGAATCGCTTCCTCGTCGACTCGGGCCGGAATCGCATCAATTTCGAGCCCCGCATTGCGCAGGAGCGTGGCCCGAATGGTGGAACCGGAGGCGAGGATCATCGAAAAGCTGTGGATAGTCATGGGGGAAACCTTGCGGGAAACGCTGGGGCTGTTCTGGGGGTTTTCGACCTGGAAGGGAAGGCTGGGGACAATCGGCTGAGTCGTGCTCAGGCCATGACGGGATTTTCCACCGTTGAGAAGGATAAGTCGTGATTTGGGTTTCTTCTAATATAAACAATACAAATCATATGGTTATAGCATCATAACCTGTGGATAGATCTGGGGCTATCCATTGCGCTTCGTGTTATCCCCAACCTATATTCAACAACAATCCTTCTTTCTTTTTCTTATTTTTTTGGGTCTCAAAGGCTCCGTCAGGCCCAATTGACCCGTGGGCGCCCATGGCGTAGAGACAGGGAAAGACCCGTCCGGGTCGCATTTATCCAGAAGAATACCACGTAAAGACCGGGGCCCGCCCGGCCTCTTGGAGTGTCATCCATGACCGATCGTTTGAACCTGTCCGATCTGAAGGCGCAAAGCCCGAAAGATCTTTTGTCGCTCGCTGAAGAGCTCGAGATCGAGAACGCCTCGACCATGCGCAAGGGCGAGATGATGTTTTCGATCCTCAAGGAACGCGCCGAAGAGGAGTGGGTCATCGGCGGTGATGGCGTTTTGGAGGTGCTTCAGGACGGGTTTGGGTTCCTGCGCTCGCCCGAAGCGAACTATCTGCCGGGCCCGGATGATATCTATGTCTCTCCCGACATGATCCGCCAGCATTCCCTGCGCACCGGGGATACTGTGGAAGGCGTGATCAAGGAACCGAACGATCAGGAGCGGTATTTTGCCCTGACCAAGGTTGAGAAGATCAACTTTGAAGAGCCTGAGAAAGCCCGGCACAAGGTGGCATTCGACAACCTGACGCCGCTTTACCCCGATGAACGCCTGAAGATGGAGATCGAGGATCCGACGATCAAAGATCGTTCGGCCCGGATCATCGACTTGGTTGCGCCGATCGGGAAGGGCCAGCGGAGCCTGATCGTGGCGCCGCCGCGGACGGGTAAAACCGTTTTGCTTCAAAACATTGCGCATTCCATCGAGGCGAACCACCCGGAGTGTTACCTGATCGTTCTGCTGATCGACGAACGGCCTGAAGAAGTCACCGACATGCAGCGCTCGGTGAAGGGCGAAGTCGTGTCTTCGACCTTCGATGAGCCGGCCTCGCGGCACGTGGCGGTGTCCGAGATGGTGATTGAGAAGGCGAAGCGCCTGGTCGAACACAAGCGCGATGTCGTGATTTTGCTCGACTCGATCACCCGTCTGGGCCGCGCGTTCAACACGACGGTGCCGTCGTCGGGCAAGGTCCTGACCGGCGGTGTGGATGCGAATGCTCTGCAGCGGCCTAAGCGGTTCTTTGGTGCGGCGCGGAATATCGAAGAAGGCGGGTCGCTGACCATTATCGCCACCGCGCTGATCGACACCGGATCGCGGATGGATGAGGTCATCTTTGAAGAATTCAAAGGCACCGGTAACAGCGAAATCGTGCTGGATCGGAAGGTCGCGGATAAACGCGTCTTCCCGGCGATGGATATTCTGAAGTCCGGCACGCGGAAAGAAGACCTTCTGGTCGACAAGGGCGATCTTCAGAAGACCTATGTCCTGCGCCGGATCCTGAACCCGATGGGCACCACCGACGCGATCGAGTTCCTGATTTCCAAGCTGAAACAGACCAAGACCAATTCCGAATTCTTCGATTCGATGAACACCTAAGCCGGAGGCCGCGATGGACACGATCTTTGCCCTGGCCTCGGCGCCGGGGAAGGCGGGCGTCGCGGTGGTTCGGGTTTCAGGACCGGCCTGTGCAACAGCGCTAGCGCGGTTTGGCGTCTCCATCCCAGAGGGCGGGCGCGGGCTGCGCCGTCTGATGTATGGCGAAGATGCTGTTGATGAAGCTCTCTTGCTGCATTTCGCATCCGGGGCCAGTTTTACCGGTGAAGAGGTTGTTGAGCTGCATTTGCACGGTAGCCCAGCCATCGTTGCCCGGGTTTTGTCGATCTTAGAAGAGATCGACGGCGTTCGGCTGTCGGAGCCCGGAGAGTTCACCCGGCGCGCATTTGACAACGGTCGGCTTGATTTGGCTCAGGTCGAGGGGCTCGCCGATCTGATCGAAGCTGAAACCGAAGCCCAGCGGAAGCAAGCCTTGCGAGTTCTGAGTGGGGAGCTTGGAAAGCAGGCAGATCATTGGCGTGGACGTTTGACGCGTGTCCTTGCGTTGTTCACCGCCGGGATTGACTTCGCTGATGAGGAAATACCTGACAGCGTCACCGATGGTATTTCGGATGATTTGTCTTTGGTGATCAAAGGGCTAGAGGCGGAGCTCGCAAAAGGCCGTGCTGCAGAGGCGATCCGAAACGGGTTCGAGGTCGCGATTGTTGGGCCGCCGAATGCGGGAAAATCGACGTTGCTGAACCGTCTGGCTGGACGAGACGCGGCAATCACGTCGGACGTTGCTGGAACAACCCGCGATGTGATCGAAGTGCGCATGGATCTGGGCGGTCTACCGGTCACGTTCTTGGACACTGCTGGCCTTCGCGAGACACAAGACGCTGTTGAGGCCATAGGGGTAGCGCGTGCTCGAGAGCGGGCGGAGCAGGCGGACATGCGCATTTTTCTGACGGACGGTGCGGGGCTAGACATGAAGCCGCTGCCAGGTGACCTGGTGCTACAGGCGAAGGTGGATCTTCATCCGGAAGCTGACCGAGGTGTATCCGGTCTGACAGGGCGCGGTGTTGATGCGCTCGTTTCTGAGTTGACGACGACGCTTACGGAACGAGTGGGTGATGGAGGTCTGGCCATCCGACATCGTCACCGCGATGCGATGCGTCGCGCCATCGGGTATCTGGGTGAGGCGCGGGAAGCCTTGGTGGAGCAGGGTGACGACGTGATCGCGGCCGAGCTGGTGATGGATTCGGTGCGCGCGTTGGATTCGCTAGTTGGCCGCGTTGATGTGGAAGCGATTCTAGGGGATATTTTCTCTACCTTCTGCATCGGCAAGTGAGGTGTTTCACGTGAAACAATACGATGTCCTGGTGATTGGCGGCGGTCACGCCGGAAGCGAAGCGGCGATGGCCTCAGCGCGGATGGGGTGTGCGACGGCGCTCGTAACGCTAAGGGCCGACACGATCGGTGCGATGTCGTGCAATCCAGCGATCGGGGGATTGGGGAAGGGGCACCTGGTGCGAGAGATCGACGCCTTGGATGGCGTCATGGGCCGCGTTGCGGATTACGCTGGGATCCAGTTCCGCTTGCTCAATCGGAAAAAGGGACCAGCCGTCCAGGGGCCTCGCGCGCAGTCAGATCGCGCGCGCTACTTGTCAGAGATGCAGAGGCTGGTCGCGGCGGAACCGCTTTTGGATGTGATTGAAGGTGAGGTTGCCGATCTTCTGGTCGTTGACGGACGGGCATCCGGTGTTGTCCTGAGCGATGGCAGTGAAATCAAGGCCAGAGCCGTTGTGCTCACCACTGGGACGTTCTTGCGGGGCGTGATCCATATTGGATCGGATCGTCGTGTTGGTGGCCGGATGGGGGAGCGCGCAGCGAATGCGCTTGGCGAGCGGCTTGAAGGTCTCGGATTGCCGATGGGCCGGCTAAAGACGGGGACGCCGCCGCGTCTAGACGGTCGAACAATTGACTGGGACAGTTTGGAAAGCCAACCCGGAGACGACGATCCGACGCTGTTTTCCTTCATGTCCACTGCAGTCCAGGCCGAGCAGATCTCGTGTGGCATCACGCACACGCGCGAGGAGACGCACGAGATCATTCAGAAAAACCTGAGTGAATCAGCGATGTATGGCGGGCAGATCGCCAGCCAAGGTCCACGCTATTGCCCGTCTATCGAAGACAAGATCGTGCGGTTTCCGGAAAAGCAAAGCCACCAGATCTTTCTAGAGCCGGAGGGGCTCACAACCGATCTTGTGTATCCTAACGGTATATCGACATCCTTGTCGGAACGCGTCCAGCATATGGTTGTAGCGTCCATTCACGGGCTGGAGAAGGCCAAGATCGTCCAGCCTGGATACGCCATTGAGTACGACTTTGTTGATCCGCGCAGCCTTTCGTTGACGTTGGAGCTAAAGGCGCTGCCTGGGCTGTATCTGGCGGGTCAGATCAACGGAACCACGGGATATGAGGAAGCCGCGGCGCAAGGTTTGGTTGCCGGTCTGAATGCAGCTCAAGGCGTCCGCGATGAGGCTCCCGTGGTGTTCAGTCGGACGGATAGCTACATCGGGGTGATGTTGGATGATCTCACGATGCGCGGCGTCACAGAGCCATATCGCATGTTCACATCCCGCGCGGAGTTCCGGTTGGCCCTACGTGCGGACAATGCTGATCAACGCTTGACGCCGTTGGGCCGCGAAGTCGGATGTGTGCGGGATGAAAGATGGACGGTGTTCGACCGCAAGGCGGACCAAATCGCTGAGCTCGAGAGTGCTCTGAAATCCGAAAGCCTATCGGCACGGGCTCTGGCTGGGGCAGGGGCGAAGGTGAACCCGGACAGCCCAAGCCGGACAGCCTATGATGCTCTTTCCTTGCCGGACACGGATCTGAGAATGCTTTTCGATCTTGGTGTCTCGATGCCAGAGCATCCGGATGACGTTAAGCAAGCGGTTATCAATGAAGCGCGCTATGCGACCTATCTGGAGCGGCAGAAGAAAGAAGTCGAAGCCCTTCGGCGGGATGAGCAGGTCGTGATCCCCAGAGGGTTCGATTTTGCCGCGCTCAGCGGCTTGTCGGCGGAACTCACGCGGAAGCTGACAGAACATCAGCCGGAGACGATTGCACAGGCGGGCCGGATTGAGGGTATGACGCCTGCAGGGCTGGTTCTTCTGTTGTCTCATTTGCGGAAGGATCAGAAGCGGCATGGCTGATCACGTTCTGCCAGTTGATGTTTCACGTGAAACACTGGATCGGCTCGTCATACTTGAGGAGCTCACCAAGCAGTGGACCACCAAGATCAATCTGATCGCCAAGGGCACTCTGTCCGATCTCTGGCAGCGGCACATCGCGGATAGCGCACAGCTGATTCCGTTGCTACCATCTGACGTCCAGCACTACGCGGATCTGGGAAGCGGAGGCGGGTTTCCAGGCCTGGTCATAGCGGCGGCCTTGGCAGAGACAAGTCCGGGAGCGAGGATCAGCTTTGTCGAATCCGACGCGCGCAAAGGGGTGTTTCTTCGCCAAGCGGCGCGCCAAATGGGGTTGAGTATCCAAGTGCTTACCGCTCGCATTGAGCAGATTGAACCCCTTGGCGCGGATCTGATGACCGCCCGCGCTCTCGCTCCGTTATCCGCCCTTTTGGGTCATGCTGAGCGACATCTTGTACCGAATGGCGTCGCGCTATTTCCCAAGGGCCGACAAGCCGCTAAAGAAGTGGAGGAGGCCCGCGAGGGGTTCCGCTTCGATCTGACCAGGACCACGAGTCAAACCGATGGTCAGGCCTGTATCCTTCGACTGGAGAACATCACTCGTGCCTGATTCGACAATGCTTGGTCCCCGCATCATCGCCGTTGCGAACCAGAAAGGCGGCGTTGGTAAGACAACCACGACGATCAATCTTGGCGCTTCTCTTGCGACACTTGGAAAGCGCGTTCTTTTGATTGATCTGGATCCGCAGGGCAACGCGTCCACCGGCCTTGGGGTTGCGCGCGATGCCCGCGCCCGGTCCACCTATGATCTTCTGCTGGGTGATGAGCCCGCAGATCGGCTCGCCCGAGAGACTGAGACGCCGAATCTTTGGATTATTCCTTCGACGATGGACCTCAGCTCTGCGGATATTGATCTGGTGGCCAATGAAAAACGTAGCTTTCTCTTGCAGGACGCCCTGCGCGGCCAGCGAGATTTTGACTATGTCCTCATTGATTGCCCGCCGTCGCTCAGCATTTTGACGGTCAACGCCATGGTTGCGGCACATGGGATCATTGTCCCGCTTCAATCGGAGTTTTTCGCGTTGGAAGGGCTGTCTCAGCTCATGCTCACCCTGCGGGACGTCCGGCGGACAGCAAACCCGAATCTGGCGATCGACGGTGTCTTGCTGACCATGCATGATGCGCGAAACCGGCTTGCGAAGCAGGTCGAAGCAGATGCGCGCGAGACCTTGGGTGATCTGGTGTTTGATACGGTCGTTCCGCGGAACGTGCGCCTCTCCGAAGCTCCGTCTTATGCGCTGTCCGCGCTCGACTATGATCCAAATTCCGCAGGAAGCCGCGCCTATATGGAGCTGGCGAACGAACTACTTAACCGCCTGTCCTAAGGAGGCCCTATGGCAAATCCCCCAAAGAATCGTGGTCTGGGCCGCGGGCTGTCCGCGCTGATGTCTGACATTGACGGAGATTCGAGCTCTTCTTCCGATGCACCGCGCAAGCCCGAAAGCCGCATCGCGATTGAGCTGATCCATCCCAATCCTGACCAGCCGCGCCGCAGTTTCAATGAAGACGCATTGAGCGAGCTAGCCGATTCGATCCGCGCCAAGGGCATTATCCAGCCGCTGATCCTGCGCCCCGATCCTCAGAAGGTGGGAGAATATCAGATCGTTGCGGGTGAGCGTCGTTGGCGGGCCGCGCAGCGGGCCGAACTCCACGATGTGCCTGCCATTATCCGTGAGCTCGACGATACCGAAGTCCTTGAAGTCGCGATCATTGAAAACATTCAGCGGGCCGACCTGAATGCCATCGACGAGGCGCAGGGCTATCAGCAGCTGATGGATCGCTTCGGTCATACCCAGGAGCACCTCGCCGTCGCGCTCGGCAAGAGCCGGAGCCATATCGCGAACCTTCTGCGCCTGCTCAGCTTGCCGGAAGATGTGCGCCGCTCTGTTGTCGATGGAAAGCTCACAGCGGGCCATGCCCGCACCTTGGTGGGGCGGGAGAACGCGTCCGACCTTGCGCGTGAGATCATTTCCAAGGGCTTGTCCGTCCGGGCGGCAGAGCGTTTGACCGCTAAGCCCAAGGCAGACGCCCCCAGAAAGGCGCCCACAAAGACGAAAGACGCGGATACGGTCCAGATCGAAAATGAGCTTTCCGCACAGCTGGGTATGCGGGCTACGATTGATCCCGATTTCCAAGGCGAATCCGGTCGGCTGACCCTGCGCTATCGCGATCTTGGTCAATTGGACGATTTGCTCCGCCTTTTGGGCGGGATGTAATCAGATCAGTTCGCGCAGGATCGCGTTCAGCACCGGTCGTCCGGCTTCGGTCAGGGCGATCCGGTCGCTGATATCCAGAAGCCCAAGGTTTTTCACGTGCTCCCACGCAGGGCCGTCAACGGTGCCGCCCAGTTCCTCAAAGGCCTGGCGGTCGACACCTTCCTGAAGCCGAAGTCCCATCATTAGCAGTTCGGTGCGCTGATCTTCGTCGGGCAGGGGGGCACGCAAGCTTTCGCCGCACCCGGCCTCTGCTTGTGCAAGCCACGCGCCGGGCGCAAGCGGGGTCTCAGTCGCATATCGGGTCTCGCCCAGAGTGACGCGTCCGTGGGCTCCGGGACCGATGCCCAGATAGTCGCCCCCGCGCCAATAGGTCAGATTGTGCCGACTCTCCTGACCGGGTCGGGCGTAGTTCGACACTTCATAGGCTTCCAGACGGGCGCTCCTGCACAAAATCTGGGTGAGCTCATACATATCCGCGCCAAGGTCTTCGTCCGGCAATCCGCGCAGTTTTCCGGCATCGAACCGCGCGCCGAATGCGGTGCCGGGTTCGATCGTCAGCTGATAGAGCGACAGGTGGTCGGGCTCTAGCGCAAGCGCCTGTGCCAGCTCGGCCTCCCATTCGGGAAGTGTCTGATCCTGCCGCGCATAGATCAGATCGAAGCTGACCCGGTCGAACACGTCCCGCGCCAGAGCGACCGCCGCAAGAGCTTCGTCCACCGAATGCAGCCGCCCCAACCGCTTCAGATCGCTTTTGTTCAGCGCTTGAACGCCCAGGGACACCCGGTTCACACCAGCGGCCCTGTAGCCGCGAAACCGCTCTGCCTCGACCGAGTTCGGGTTCGCCTCAAGCGTGATTTCTACGTCATTGGCGATGGGAAACCTTGCGCGGATCGCGTTCAGGATCGCGTCGACCGTCTCCACGGCCATCAGGCTCGGGGTGCCGCCGCCGAAATAGATCGTATTGACGACACGCGGGCCGATCTCTTCAGCTGCGCGGGTGATCTCTGAGACGAACGCGTCCGCCCAGCGGGCCTGATCCACCTGTGCCACAACGTGAGAGTTAAAGTCGCAATAGGGGCATTTGGCCGCGCAGAACGGCCAATGCAGGTAGATGCCGAACCCCGCGCGGCGGCGCCAGTCAGGCAACGCCATCGCTCAGGAACGCCTGAACCGCGCGGCCGCGGTGGCTGATCTCGTTCTTTTGGGCGGGGTCCATCTCACCGAAGGTGAGCTCGAACCCGTCCGGCTGGAAAATCGGATCAAACCCGTGGCCCTGTTCGCCCCGGCGCGGCCAGATGATCTGTCCGGGCATCCGGCCTTCAAAAATCCGCTCCCCACCATCTGGCCAGACAAGCGCGAGAACACAGACGAATTCGGCTCGAAACGGTGGGTTAGAGCCGCTTTCACCGATTTCGCGCCATACGCGCTCCATTGCCATCGGGAAATCGCGCCCGCTCGGCGTTTCTGCCCAATCGGCGGTATGAACCCCTGGCGCACCGCCCAGACACTCCACCACCATGCCGCTGTCATCGGATAGGGCCGGGACGCCGAGAGCCTGCGCCGCGGCACGCGCCTTGATCAGCGCGTTGCCTTGGAAGGTGGTCTCTGTCTCGTCGGGCTCTGGGAGGTTGTGATCCGCATTGCAGGTCACCTCGAACCCGCGCGGCGCGAGAAGCGCGCGGAATTCGTCGAACTTCCCGCGATTATGCGTCGCGATGACCAGAGGGCCGGGGCTCAGCTTCATTGCGCGGCCTTTTGGACTTCGGCCAGCTCGGCAGAGCCCTTCTGGGCCAGACGCACCAGCTCGGACATTTGCTCCATCGAGAAGGTGGAGCCTTCCGCCGACATCTGAACCTCGATCAGCCGATCGCCGGTCATGACGAAGTTGCCGTCAACGCCCGCTTCGCTGTCTTCGGGGTAGTCCAGATCCAGCACCGGCTGTCCGGCGTAGATACCGCAAGACACGGCCGAGACAGGCTCGCCCAGCGGGTCTGTGATGACATCGCCCGCTTTCATCAGCTTGTTCACCGCAAGCCGCAGCGCAACCCAGCCGCCGGTGATCGACGCGCAGCGGGTGCCGCCATCGGCTTGCATCACGTCGCAATCCACAGTGATCTGACGTTCGCCCAAAGCAACACGGTCCACGCCTGCCCGGAGAGAACGACCGATAAGGCGCTGAATTTCCTGCGTTCTGCCGCTTTGGCCGTTCTTGGCTTCGCGCCGCATCCGGGTGTGCGTGGCGCGGGGCAGCATTCCGTATTCTGCCGTCACCCAGCCCAGGCCGCCACCTTTCAGGAAAGGGGGCACCCGGTCTTCGACCGTGGCGGTGCACAGCACGTGGGTATCGCCGCAGCGGATCAGGCAGGAGCCCTCCGCGTGGCGGGTCACGTTGGTTTCAATCGAGATGGCGCGCATCTCGTCCAGGGTCCGTCCAGAGGGGCGCATGGGAGTCTCCGTTGCGTTGCGTTAGGTTTCCGATACGCCAATCGCACATCCGATTGAACCCCTCGCCAGAAGGCCCGATATTAGGGAAATGACCGAAGCAGCCCCCAGCATCGAAGACCTGAACGCCCGCTCGCGCGAGGTGTTCCGCCGTCTGGTCGAAACCTACCTGGACACCGGCGCCCCCGTGGGCAGCCGGACCTTGACGCAGACGCTCAGCGAAAGCGTTTCAGCCGCGACGGTGCGCAATGTCATGCAGGATCTCGAGCTGCTCGGCCTGCTGGAGAGCCCGCACACCTCGGCGGGGCGGGTGCCGACTCATATCGGGCTGCGGCTCTTTGTCGACGGGCTGCTCGAAGTCGGAGACCTCGCGGGCCCGGACCGCGCCCAGCTGGAGGGCGTGCAGGAGGGCAACGAAACCAATATCCCTGCGATGCTGGATCGCGTGGGTCAGGTGCTGTCGGGCGTGACCCATGGCGCGAGCCTTGTCCTGGCACCCAAGCACGAAGCGGCGCTGCGCCATGTCGAGTTCGTGTCGCTGGCCCCGGACCGGGCCCTGGTCGTGCTGGTGTTCACCGATGGACATGTTGAAAACCGCCTGTTCACTCCGCCGCCCGGACAGACGCCGTCGTCTTTGCGGGAGGCTGCGAATTTCATCAATGCGCTCGCCGCGGGTCGCACCCTGAGCGAGCTGGGCACGCTCATGGCCCGTGAAATCAGCGCCCGCCGGGCCGAGATCGACCGTGCCGCCGCCGCCCTGATCGACGCCGGGATCGCCATCTGGGCCGATGAGGGCGAGCCGACCGAGCGCCTGATCGTGCGCGGGCGTGGGAACCTTCTGGAAGACGGCAGCGATCTGGAGGAGCTGGAGCGCATCCGGCGCCTGTTCGACGATCTGGAGCGCAAGCGAGATATCGCTGAATTCCTCGAACTGACCGAGGACGGCGAGGGTGTGCGCATTTTCATCGGGAGCGAGAACAAACTTTTCTCACTTTCGGGTTCCTCTCTGGTCGTGTCTCCCTATATGAACGCGGATCGGAAAATCATTGGCGCCGTGGGCGTCATTGGGCCGACTCGCCTGAACTATGGGCGGATCGTGCCTATCGTGGATTACACAGCGCAGCTCGTGGGGCGGATCCTCTCGGGCCGTAGCTAAAAGGTGAAAAGATGAGCGAAGACAACGCAACGCCGGAAACCGAAATCGACATCGAAGAGCTGGCCGCGATGGAGCCGGAAGACGAGCTTGAGACCCTCCGTGCGGAGCGGGACGAGTTCAAGGACCGCTTCATGCGCGCCCTGGCCGATGCGGAAAATGCGCGCAAGCGTGCCGACAAGGATCGCCGCGAAGCGGAGAATTACGGCGGCTCCAAGCTGGCCCGCGATATGCTGCCGGTCTACGACAACATGAAGCGCGCTATTGAGGCCGCCGGCGATGAGACCCCCGCAGCGCTCCGCGAGGGGATCGAGCTGACCATGAAGGAGCTTCTGGCCGTCTTCGCACGCCACGGGATCACCGTGATCGCTCCGCAAGAGGGCGACAAGTTCGACCCGAAACTGCACGAAGCGATGTTCGAAGCCCCGGTGCCCGGCACCAAAGCAGGCGACATCATCCAGGTGAGCGCCGAGGGCTTCATGCTGCATGACCGCCTTTTGCGGGCTGCGCAGGTGGGCGTTTCCTCCACCCCGGCCTGATCTCAGCTACAGCCTGACATCGCGTCCTCGACCTCGCGCAGGTCGGGGATGACATCCGCCGTGCCGTGCCGCTGGACCATCAGGGCCCCGGCATGGGCGGCGAGCCGCATCGCTTGTGGCAGCGACAAACCCCGATCCAGCCCCGCCAGAACGTAGCCGGTGAAGGTGTCTCCGGCGCCGGTGGTATCCACCGGGTCTGCGGGCACGGCGGGGAAGGTCTCTTCCGCCCATCCCGTGTCCTTCTGGTAGAGCCGGGCCCCATCGGCGCCGAGCGTGACGATGATGATCGGCACGGTAAGCCCATCTCCCGGACTCCAACCCGTCGCGTCGCTCAGCTGGGCCATCTCCACTTCGTTGAGGATCAGCAGATCCAGCACTGGCGCGAGGGCCCGGACCTCATCGGCGTCGAACGGCGCGGCGGCATAGGCGACATGCAGTCCCAGGGTGCGGGCCAGCTTGGCCGTTTGAGCCTGAAGTCGCGTTTCGTTCTGCATGAGCAACCAATCGCCGGTTGCGGCTTCGGAGAGCGCGCGGGCGGGCAGCGCGTCGGGGATTTCATGGTTTGCGCCGTGAAACAGCGTGATCGCGTTCTCGCCGTCTTGTGCGACGGAAATGATGGCGTGACCGGTTGGTGTGCCGACCGTTTCAATGAAACGCGTGTCCACGCCGTATTCCATGAGCCGATCCCGCGCCCAGGTGCCATCCTGGCCGATAGCCGCAATCATGTGACTGCGGGCGCCCGCTCGGGCGCAGGCCACGGCCATATTCGCGCCTTTTCCACCCAGCCCGGTCGTCAGCCCCGTGGCCGCCAGCGTTTCGCCCGGGGCGGGGATGTGGGGTAGGGCGTAGAAATGGTCGATATTGATCGACCCGAGATTCCAGATGGGCATGGCAGCGCCTTTTTGGTGATCGGGCGAGACGGGCTCTCCCTCACGATATTGGGGACCAAAAGAAAGGGAAAGCAGGTGTGGATGGCGAACTGGTCTAGCGTTCGCCCTATACATTGCCGCGCGTAACCGGTAGGAAGCACGCTTTGACGGCTTGCCCGCGCTATGATCGCGCTGTGGGGGCCGCGCCTTCCATGAAAGCAGAACCCGTGAAGCAGACCATTGAAACCGCGCTGTCGCGCAAGGGCTACGCGACCCTGACCCCTGTCCAGAAGGCCGTGAGCGTGCCGGAGCTGCAGGGGCGTGATTTGCTCGTGTCGGCGCAGACCGGATCGGGCAAGACCATTGGCTTTGGGTTGGCCATCGCGCCGACGGTTCTGGGCGATGCGGATGTGTTTGGCGAAGCGGGCGCGCCGCTGGCGCTGGTGATTGCGCCCACGCGCGAGCTGGCCATGCAGGTGAAGCGTGAGCTGGGCTGGCTCTATGCCGAGGCGGGAGCGCGCTTTGCCTCCTGTGTCGGGGGCATGGATATGCGCGATGAACGCCGGGCGCTGGCGCGCGGGGCGCATGTGGTGGTGGCCACGCCGGGGCGGCTGCGCGATCACATCATGCGCGGGGCCATCGACCTGACGGCGATCCGGGCGGTTGTGCTGGACGAAGCGGATGAGATGCTTGACCTTGGGTTCCGTGAGGATCTTGAGTTCATCCTCGATGAAACGCCGCCCGAGCGGCAGACGCTGCTGTTTTCGGCCACCGTGCCCCGCGCGATTGCCAATCTGGCGACCCGTTACCAACGGGACGCGGAGCGGATCAGCACCGTCGATCACAACACCCAGCATGCCGATATCGACTACCGCGCCATGCAGGTCGCTCCGCGCGATGAGGAACACGCGATCATCAATGTGCTGCGGTATCACGAAGCGCCCAATGCGATCGTGTTTTGCAACACCCGCGCCATGGTCTCGCGGTTGACGACGCGGCTGTCGAACCGGGGGTTTTCAGTGGTTGCCCTGTCCGGAGAGCTGACTCAGGGGGAGCGATCGAATGCGCTGCAGGCGATGCGTGACGGGCGGGCTCGTGTCTGTGTCGCCACGGATGTGGCCGCGCGGGGCATTGATCTGCCGAATCTCGATCTGGTGATCCATGCGGAGCTGCCGTCGAGCCACGAGACCTTGTTGCACCGCTCCGGCCGGACCGGGCGTGCGGGGCGCAAGGGCGTCAGCGCGCTGATTGTCGCGCCCACGGCGCGCAAGAAAGCTGAGCGGCTGCTCAAGTTCGCCAAGCTGAACGCGCAATGGGGCCCCGCGCCCTCGGCCGAGGAGGTCCGGGCGCAGGATCAGGCGCGTATGGTCGGATCGGAGGACTGGCAGCAGGAGGTGACCGACAGCGAGCGCGGCACTATCGACGATCTGGTTGCGCGCTTCTCGCCCGAGCAGCTTGCCGCTGCCTATCTGCGGCAATACCAGCGGCAGCATTCGGCCCCAGAGGAGTTGAGCGAGATCTCCGCCCCCGCGCCGCGCAAACCGCGCGAGGCCTTCGGGCCCAGCGTGTGGTTCTCGCTCTCGGAAGGGCGGGAGGATCACGCCTCACCGCGCACGCTGCTGCCGATGCTGTGCAAGGCGGGCGACCTGACCAAGGATGATATCGGTGCGATCCGGGTGACGGATGATCTCTCTTATTTCGAGATCCGCGAAAGCAGCGTTCCCGGATTTCTGGACGCGCTTGGTCCCGAGATGAAGATCGAGGGGACGAAGACGGTCACACGGCTGGAGGCGGCGCCAGATCTGCCGAAGTTCAGCAAAGCCGGGCCGAAACGTGGCCCGAAGGGCAAGCCGCCTTTTGGAAAATCGGGCAAGCCTTCTGCATGGAACAGCGATGCTCCGCGTAAGCCGCGCGACGGGGACGGCGAGCACGGTAAGCCGAAGGGCAAGCCGCCTTTCGGGAAGTCGGGCAAGCCGGCCACCTGGGACAGTGATGCGCCGCGCAAACCGCGCGATGGGGACCGCGACCGGAGCAAGTCCGGTGCGCCGTTCAAACCGAAAGGCAAGCCGTATTCCGGGAAACGGGCCGAGTCTTCGGTGGGGGAGAACGATGCCCCCCGCAAGCCTCGTGCGACCGGTCCGAATGGTCCAAAGGGCAGGGCTGCTCCGGGAAAGGCGGGTGATGGCAAACCCACGCGGCTCAAAGGACCGCCGCCGCCGAAGGGCAAGCCCAGCAGCAAGAAGAACCGCGCGCGGGCTTTGGCGTCGAAGGGTGGCAACTCTGTTCCGAAGCGGCCTCGATCCAAGTGATTTGAGACCGGCGGGCCACTTTGAAATGGCGATGCTCGTAGGGCACTGAGCGGCAAAGAGAAGGCCTTCGCCAGTGGCGATCCAGTGGCAGAATGCGACACTTTGTCGCGATTTCCCTTGCGTCAAGCATTGGTCTCACTCTACGGTTATCCTGTCCGGAAAGTGAGACCGCCATGCAGGAACGCCTGATCCGACTGCTGGAAGCTATCGCCGGGGCGGCCACGCCGCCCAACGCGGCAGAGCTGGCTCGGATGACTTCGGTCCCGCGGGCAACGCTTTATCGAAATATCGGTACGCTCACCGCCTGCGGCTTTGTCGAGGTCACGGACTGCGGCAGCCGCTATGTCCTGGGCACGCGTTTTGTCAAAATCGCGCTGACCGGGAAATCCGACACTCACGTGATCAACGCCGTGTCTGCCATGACCCAGAAGCTGGCCAATGATCTGGGCGATACGGCCTTTCTGGCGCGGTTTCGCGGCGGGCGGGTCGATCTGATCCATATCGAGACGCCTTCTGATCCATCGGTGCCTTATGTTTATCCCGGGCTGGGGCCGCGCCCGGCCCATGCCTGCTCCTCTGCCAAGGCGATAGCCGCCTTCATCCACGATGATCTGCGCGCCGACCTGCTGGATGCGCAGCCCATGCGCTTTACCGATGCTACTCTGACCGATCCCGCCCGGATCGAGGCTGAGTTGGCGCGGATCCGGCGCTCTGGCTATGCGCTGTGCAATGAGGAAATCGACACCGGCATCGCCAGCATTGCCGTTCCGATCAACGTAGACCGGCTCGGTGCCTTGTTTTCCATCGGCGTGGTCGGGGCATCGCACCGGATCACCTCCGCCATAGAGACCCGCATCCTGCCGCTGCTGACCGCAGAGTCCCTGCGCGCGGCGGCGGCGATCCAGCATTGTTCGGTGGTCGATGCACAGACCATCCACAGCCAGACTTTGGCCAAGGTCGGGGAGGACCAAGCCAGGGTGAATTAAACAAAGACCATTTAGGGAGGAAGATTATGAACAGAAGAGAATTCGGCGGGCTCGCCTTGGGAGGGCTCGCGCTCGGAATGCCGCTCCGCGCATTTGCGGACGAGACCTGCCAATCCCCCTACATGCCCAAGATCACCGGTCAGGAGGAGTTCGTCTATGTCTGGACGCTGGGCGTTGAGGGCATGGGCGACGAACAGGACAAGCTGGTCACTATCGACCTGCGCCCTGGCTCGGAGACGCGCGGGCAGGTGATCCACCAGGTCTCTGTCGGCGGGCGGAACGAGGCGCATCACGGCGGCTTCTCCGCCGACCGGCGATATTTCTGGACCGGAGGTTTGGACACCAACCGGATCTTTATCTTCGATGTTCACACCGATCCGGCAGCGCCGATCCTGCATAAGACCATCGACACTTTCGTGAGCGACAGCGGCGGCGTCGTGGGCCCGCACACGTTCTTTGCTCTGCCGGGCAGCATGATGATCACCGGGCTTAGCAATGATGATGACCACGGCGGGCGCACGGCTCTTGTCGAATACAATGACGAAGGCGATTACGTGGCCACCTACTGGATGCCCACCGCCGGTGACATGCAGGGTGCAGAGGCCGTGGATGGTGCGGTGGCCGATGGCTACGGCTACGACATCCGGGCACTGATCCGAAAGAACGTCATGCTGACCTCGTCCTTCACGGGCTGGTCGAACTACATGATGGATTTCGGTCAGATGCTGAACGACCCCGAGGCGATGAAGCGTTTCGGTGGCACCATGGTGCAGTGGGATTTGCACACCCGCCAGCCGCGCAAGGTGTTCAACGTGCCCGGCGCCCCGCTGGAAGTCCGTTTCCCCTGGGGGCCGAACGCGAACTACGCCTTTTCCACCACCGCGCTGACCTCGCAGCTTTGGCTGATCTACGAGGACGATGCGGGCGAATGGCAAGCCAAGGCGGTGGCCGATATCGGCAATCCGGCCGATATTCCGCTGCCGGTGGATATCTCCATCGCTGCCGACGACCAGACGCTGTGGATCAACAGCTTCATGGATGGAACGACGCGGCTGTTCGATATCTCGGACCCGCACAAACCTGTTCAGGTCTATGAGAAAGTCATCGACCGCCAGGTGAACATGGTGAGCCAGAGCTGGGACGGAACGCGGGTCTATTTCACGTCTTCGCTGCTCGCCAACTGGGACAAGAAGGGCGAGGACGACGTGCAATACCTCAAGGCCTACACGTGGGACGGCTCCGAGCTGGTCGAGGACTTCGCCGTTGACTTCTACGAGCTGGGGCTGGGCCGCGCGCATATCATGCGCTTTGGCAGCGCCGCGCTCTACACGTCCTGAGCCGCCATGTGGGGCGGCCCCCGTTGCCGCCCCGCCATTGCGGTCTCGTCCTTGCCGGAGATTGACCCATGCGCATCCGCATTCCCCTGGCTCTTGGCGCCTTCGCGATCCTTGCCGCCGGTGCCTGGCGCCTGATGCCCGATCCTGCTCCGATGGCGCCGCTGTCGGCCCTGTTCCCGCCTGGCGTGCAGTATCAGTTCGACCCGCCCGAGGCCGGATCCTACCGGCTGAATCGGATCAAACCTGCGCCCGACGGCGCTGTGCTGGACATCCACGGCGCGCCGCAGACCCTCACCGCGCTGACCGCTGGAAAGATCACGTTGGTCAGCTTTGTCTATCTGACCTGCGGGGATGTGAACGGCTGCCCTCTGGCCATGTCGGTGCTGTTCGACATTCACGACAAGAGCCTGCACCTGCCCGGGCTTCGCGAAGATGTGCAGCTGATGACGGTCAGCTTCGATCCGGCCCGCGACACCGTTGAGGCCATTGACGCCTTTGCCTACCCGGTCACCTCTGATCCCGCCCGTGCGGAGAAGTTCGACTGGCACGTGCTCACCACCCAGGGCATGGAGCAGTTGCAACCGATCCTCGACGGCTACGGGCAGGTGGTGGATCGCGGCGGCGAAGAGGATCAGATCAGCCATCTGCTGCGCATGTATCTGGTCGACCGAGATGGCATGATCCGCAACGTCTATGGGCTGGGGGTCATGGATCCGCGGCTGCTGATGACCGATGTGCAGACCCTCCTGCTGGAGGAGCAGGGCGCGTGATCTGGCGCGCGCTGACAGTCGGGGCGGTGATGCTGGTGGGGGCAGCGACTGCGCAGCCCTATCCTGCCGCACCGAAGCAGATCAGCGGCGAAAGCTGCGCCGCGCCCGAGGACTGGGCACAGCGCGCCGCCGCGCGCGCATCCGGTGCTCCGCTGGGGCTGCCGCCGGTGCCGCCGCCGGATTACAACCCACCGACAGCGGAGAAGGTCGCCCTGGGGCGCAAGCTGTTCTTTGACCGGCGGCTTTCGATCAACGGCACCATGTCCTGCGCCATGTGCCACGTACCTGAACAGGGCTTTGCCAACTGGGAAGTGGCGAGCGCCATTGGCGTCGAGGGGCGCAGCGTGAAGCGCAACGCTCCGACGTTGATCAACGTGGCCTACATGGCACCGCTGTTCCACGATGGCCGCGACGCGGCGCTTGAGACGCAGTTCATCGGCCCGATCGTGGCGCGCAATGAGATGGCGAACCCCTCCGCTGGTCTGGTGGTGGCGCGCCTGCACAACATGCCCGATTACCCGGCGCTGTTCGAAGCCGCATTCGGGGCCCCCGCCTCTCTGGACCGGATCGGAGAGGCGCTCGCCGCCTATCAGCGGTCCCTGACCCTGGGCGCCAGCGGTTTCGACCAGTGGCTTTATGGCGGCCAGAGCGCGGCGATCAGCCCCGCCGCACAGCGGGGCTTTGCGCTCTTCACCGGGGCGCCTGGCTGTGCGTCCTGCCACCCGGTCGGGGACAGCTTCGCCCTGCTGACGGATCTTCAGTTCCACGACACCGGCTATGGACGGATGCGCGAAGCCCTGCGCCAGCATCCGCCGGAATCGGTGCCGGTGCAGGTTGCGCCCGGGGTGGTGCATCACGTCCGCCGCGAGATCGTCGCTGCCGTCAGTGCCACGCGCGAGGCTGATCTGGGGCGTTACGAAGTCACCGAAGACCCGCAAGATCGTTGGAAATTCCGCACGCCGAGCCTGCGCAATGTGGCGATCACGCCGCCTTATATGCATGATGGCGGCTTCTCCACGCTGGCGGAAGTGCTGGCCTTCTACAATGAAGGTGGGGCGGGTCTGCCGGGCCAGGATCCGCGCATCCGCCCACTTGGTCTCAGCGCCGGTGATCTGGACGATCTGGAGGCGTTCCTGCGCGCGCTGACCTCGGACGGGGTGGCGTGTCTTGTGGCCGAGGCGCGCAGCCACCCGCCAGACAATTACTGATGGAAAATGGCCGGGATCCCAGCCGCGCCGATTGGTTGACAACAGTGGAGCCACTGCGTTCTGTGTCACCCACCCCTATTGGCCCCAAGGATCCAGAGCGTCATGACCCCTCCGAACCGCATTGCCGCTCTTGTCTGTATCCGCAATGAACAAAGCTACCTTGAGCCCTTGATTGCCCATCTGCGCGCCCAGAAGGTCGATCTCTTTGTCATCGACAACGGCTCTACGGATGGCTCTGTCGATATTGCCAAGGCGCATCTGGGTCATGGAGTGTGCGACATTGCCCATCTTCCTTATCAAGGCTGTTTCGACCTGACCGCGCAACTGGAGACGAAGCGCGAGATCATCTCGGGGCTGACGCACCCTTGGGTACTGCACCAAGACGCGGACGAGATCCTTCAGCACAGCATCATGGGGCGCACCCTGGATGACGCCACACGCGAAGCAGATGCCGCAGGGGCGCAGGCCATCAACTTCAACGAATTCGTGTTCCTACCGCGCCCCGATCAGGATGTGTCTCAGGGCGGTGCCTATCGGGAGCTCACGCGGTACTACTTCTTTGAACCGGCCCCACAGCGGCTCATGCGGCTTTGGCGGCGCGATTCAGGAGCCGATAACGTCAGCCGCGGGGGGCATAAACTGGCCGGGGATGTTACGCCACACGCCACGTCCCACGTGCTACGCCACTATATCTGCCTATCCCAAGAGCATCTGAATCGGAAATATGTGGGCCGGTCGTTTTCCGCCCGCGATCTGGAGCGCCGCTGGCATGGCAATCGCCTGAACTTGACAGAGACGGAACTGGACCTGTCGCGCATTCCCGAGAACTGGCTGAGCCACTTGTCGCAGCCGGAAAGCATGACATTCGATACTTCACGCCCGCGCAAGGCCCATTTCTGGCAGCCCGGCGCGTTGGATGACCCAGCGTAAATGCCGACGACAGGCTTGGGCGGAGGTTTCTGACATGGTGTCCACGCTTGTCCTGTCCACCCCGTCTAAAGGTTGCTTTTCATGATCATTCAGAAGATTGCCGTTGTGACCCCCTACCACAATGCGAACGAGGCCCATCTGCGCAAGGCGCATGAAAGCGTTCTGGCTCAGACCGTTCCGGCGCGGCACGTTTTGGTGGCGGATGGCACGCCCATTCCCAGCGTGAACAGTTGGGACGCGGATCACATCATCTTGCCTCGACCCCATGGTGATTGCGGAGACTGCGCACGGGCAGTTGGTGTCGTCCATGCGGCAGGGCTGGGATTCGACGCTGTTGCGCTTCTGGACGATGATAACTGGTTCGAGCCGTGGCACCTTCAGCATCTGGTGGATCTGCAGGACCGCACCGGTGCGAATTTCCTGTGCTCGGGGCGCTACCTGACGCGGCTCGATGGGTCCGTGATGGGCGTCGATGAAACGATCGACCCGCAGAAATTCGTCGATACGAATTGCATGCTCTTCACCAGGGAGCTGTTTCCGCTCGTCATGCGGTGGGTGAACATGCCCGAATGCGGTCACGCGGTCGGGGATCGCGTAATCCACCAGTATTTCCGGCAGAACGGTGCGCGCATCGCCCATGATCCGCGCCCCAGCTCGTACTATCGGTGCACAAAGCCTGGGGTTTATCGCCGTTTTGGAGAAACCCCGCCAGAAGGGTGCGATCCTCAGCCGGACTATTCCGAGGCCTTTCGGAAATGGGTTGAAGCGGGTGAAGAGCCGTTGATCTGATCGCGGTCGCGGGACTCTGTTACTGCTTTCCGGTGGTTCAGCCCGCCTGCTGCGCTTCGGGCTTGAGCGAGGCGATCAGGTGGTGAAACTTTTCGCCCTGCACGGCGATATGGGCGCGGATCGCATCCGCCGCCAACGTCCCGTCGCCGGTTTCAAGCGCCGCCACGATCGCTTCGTGTTCCGCCATGGATTGCCGCAGACGCCCCCGCGCGCGCAGTTGCATGCGGCGGAAAGGGTGCAGGCGTTTGTGCAGTCGCAGGCATTCCTGCTCCAGAAAGCCGTTGCCCGACTGCTGGTACAGAATCGCGTGGAATCGCTCGTTCTCCCGGAAATAGGTATCTGTATCGCGGGCCTGAACGGCGGCGTTGCACCGGGCGTTGGTGGTGTGCAGCTCTTCTAGTGCGGTGTCCGTGATGCGCGATGCAGCCAGCCGGGCGCATGTGGCCTCCAGCTCCGCCATGACTTCGAACATTTCAAGCAGCTCAACCGGGCCGGGCTGGCGCACGAAAACGCCGCGGTGGGGGATTTGCTCCACCAATCCTGAGAGGGCCAGCCGCTGAAACGCCTCGCGCAGCGGGGTGCGGGACACTTCGAACCGCGCGGCGAGTTGCTGTTCATCCAGCCGGTCGCCATCGCTGAACGTGCCGTCCAGGATGAGCGATTCAAGCGCATCGGCAATGAGATCAGAGCGTTTCCGGTCCATCCTTTTCGTATACAGAGATACACCTCAATGAACAATGTTGAATTTATTGTATACGATTTTGTTGACCCAAGGGCAGCGACCTGCAAGACTTCCTCTATCGCGGGCGCAAGATAGCGCCCCGTATGGGAGGAAAAATTATGAAGTTTTCAGCCATCGCCGCCGCTGCGGCGCTTTCTGTTATGGCCCTTGGCGCGCAGGCCGAAACCGAATTGCGTGTCTCTCACCAGTGGTCCGAAGGCGATATCCGCCACAAGGTTGCTCAGATGGTCGCCGACGAGGTCGCCGCCGCTGATGTGGATCTGACGATCAACATTTTCCCCAGCCAGTCGCTGTTCAAGGCGCGCGAGCAATACAAGCCGCTGTCGCGCGGGCAGGTGGATATGATCGTGTTCCCGCTCTCCTACGCGGGGGGCTTGCGCAATGCCTATAACCTGACCCTGATGCCGGGATTGGTGAAAAACCACGACCACGCAGCGCGACTCAATGAGAGCCCGTTCATGGAAGAGATCGAAGCCATCATGGCCGAAGACGACATCATGGTGCTGGTTCACGGCTACCTTGCCGGCGGCTTCGCCGGCAAAGACAGCTGCATCACCGCACCCGAAGACGTGGCCGGGTTGCAAACCCGCGCGGCGGGCAAGGCGTTCGAGCAGATGCTGGCAGGGGCGGGGGCGTCGATTGCCTCCATGTCTTCGGCCGAGATCTACAACGCCATGCAGACCGGGGTGCTGGACGCGGCGAACACGTCGTCTTCGTCCTTTGTTAGCTACCGCATCTATGAGCAGGTCGCCTGTTTCACCCCCGCCGGGGACTATGCGCTTTGGTTCATGTATCAGCCGATGCTGATGAACAAATCCGTCTTTGACGGTCTCACTGAAGCGCAGCAGACCGCCCTGCTTGAGGCCTCGGCCAAGGCCGAAGCCTTCTATCTGGAAGAGGCCAAGAAACAGGACGGCATGGCGCGCGATACCTTTGCCGAAAACGGCGTCGAGATCGCGGAGATGAGCCAGGAGGAGTTCGACGCTTGGCGCGCCATCGCGCAGGAGACCTCCTACAAGGCGTTCCTGGAAGGCGCGCCCGAAGGTCAGGCGCTTCTGGATAAGGCTCTGGCCGTCGAATGATTGCTGCAGGCCGGGCGGCTGCTCATGCGGCCCGGCCCATCGACTTCCCCTGAAGAAAGGCCGCCTATGTCCGGCTCGTCCCACCCCCATGTGACCGCTCCCCATGGCGGCAACCCCGTGCTGCGCCTGATCGGTGGGCTCAGTCAGGTGTCGGGGATCATTGCCGCGCTGCTGATCCTCGCCTCTGTTGCGGTGACCTGCCAGATGATCTTCATCCGTTTCGTGCTGAACGGTTCGACCATCTGGCAGACCGAAGGCGTCACCTACATGATGATCGCCGCCACGATGCTGGGTCTGCCCTACGTTCAATACCTGCGCGGCCATGTGAACGTGGATCTGCTGCCGCTGATGCTACCGCCGCCGCTGCGCAGGGGGCTGGCCTTTGCGGTGCTGGGCCTGACGCTGGCCGTCGCCGGTGTGATGGTCTGGCATGGCTATCATTTCTGGCACGAAGCGTGGGACTGGGGCGAGACCTCGAACACGCCGTGGAACCCCAAGCTGTGGGTGCCTTACCTGGCCCTGCCGGTGGGATTTGCGCTCTATGCTCTGCAACTGGCCGCTGACATGGCCGCGCTTCTGCTGCGCATCGAAGAGCCTTTCGGTCTCACCTCGGAAGCCACGTTGACCGATATTGCGGAAAGGGCAGATTGATGGATCCGCTTACCCTTGGCGCCTTGGTTGCGCTTGTCACCATTGGCGTATTGTTTTCGGGCATCTCCGTCGCGGCCGGGCTGCTGGTCGTCTCTGGCGGGTTCCTGATCGTGTTCGACGGGATGACGTCGCTCTCGCTCATGCCCGAGATTTTCTTCGGCAAACTCAACAACTTCGCCCTTCTGTCGATCCCGATGTTCATCATCATGGGGGCGGCCATCGCGTCCACCCGTGCGGGTGCGGACCTTTATGAGGCGCTCGAGCGATGGCTGACCCGCGTGCCTGGCGGGCTGGTGGTGTCGAACCTGGGTGCCTGTGCGCTGTTTTCGGCCATGTCGGGATCCAGCCCTGCGACCTGCGCAGCCATCGGCAAGATGGGCATCCCGGAAATGCGCAAACGCGGCTACCCGGACGCCGTGGCGGCGGGCTCCATCGCTGCCGGGGGCACGCTTGGGATCCTGATCCCGCCCTCGGTCACCATGATCGTCTATGGCATCGCCACAGAGACCTCGATCGGGCGGCTGTTCCTGGCGGGTGTGGTGCCGGGCCTGATGCTGGTTGCGCTGTTCATGCTGTGGTCGCTCTATTCCACCTGGAGATCGGGCGACGCCCATGTGCTGCGCGCGACCAGCTACAGCTGGCGCGAACGGCTGGAGATCCTGCCGCGCGTGCTGCCCTTTATCGCGATCATCCTGGGTGTGCTCTATGCCATGTATGGCGGTATCGCGACGCCCTCGGAAACGGCAGCCGTCGGCGCGCTGCTATGCCTTGTGATCGCCATGGTGATCTACCGCCTGTGGAGCCCCGCCCGCATCTGGGAGATCCTGCGCGACAGCACCAAGGAATCGGTGATGATCCTCTTCATCATCGCTGCGGCGGGTGTCTTCAGCTACATGCTGTCCTCGCTCTTCATCACCCAGTCCATCGCTCAGTGGATCGGATCGCTTGAGGTGAACCGCTGGGTGTTGATGGGCATGATCAACGTCTTTCTGCTGATCGCGGGGTTCTTCCTGCCGCCGGTGGCGGTGATCCTGATGGCGGCGCCGATCCTGCTCCCGATCATCACCACTGCCGGGTTCGATCCGATCTGGTTCGCCGTGGTGCTGACGATCAACATGGAGATTGGCCTGATCTCTCCGCCGGTGGGGCTGAACCTTTACGTGATCAATGGCATCGCGCCGGATATCAAGCTCAAGACGATCCTTGTCGGATCCCTGCCATATGTGGCCTGCATGATCGTCGCGATTGTCCTTTTGTGTCTGATACCGGGGCTGGCCACCTGGCTGCCTGATACCGTGATGGGGGTCGCGAAATGAGCCTTTTGGCCGATCTTCTCTCTACCGTGTTCGAGCGCCGCGGCTATCGCGCCGGACGGGGCGCGCGTGACACGCGGTCGTTCCAGGCGCTGACCGTCGATCTGATGGGCACCACCAGCGAAGTCACCGGCGTGAGCGTGGCGCGTTGCATCCTTGATCGCTTTGCCACGTCGAATGACGACGAAAAGCGCGCCTTCTTCCGCCATCTGGCCGAAGACATGACGATCCGCCCGGCTGCGGTGCGCGCTGCTCTGGACGACTATGAGCGCGGGCAGAGCAAACGCAGCTATCGCGCCTTTATGACCGCTGCCGAGCCGCCCCGGCAGGAGCTGTTTCGGCGGCTCAACCAGGTGCCCGGCGCGACCAAGGCTCTGGTTGAGATGCGGGCTGATCTGCTGCGGTTGGGCCGGGGCGATCCCGCGCTTGAGGCGCTTGATCTGGATTTTCGGCACTTGTTCGCCAGTTGGTTCAACCGAGGCTTTCTGGTGCTACGCCCCATCACCTGGGAAAGCCCCGCGCATATCCTGGAGAAGATCATCGCCTATGAGGCCGTTCATGCGATTGACAGCTGGGACGACCTGCGCCGCCGGCTGGAGCCCGAGGATCGTCGGTGCTTTGCCTTCTTCCACCCGGCCATGCCGGACGATCCGCTGATCTTCGTTGAGGTAGCACTGACCACCGGGCTGCCCGGATCGGTCCAGCAGCTTTTGGCCGAAGACCGCCCGCCCATGCCCGCCGAAGAGGCTGACACCGCCTGTTTCTATTCGATTTCGAACTGTCAGGCGGGGCTGGCCAGCATCTCCTTTGGCAATTCGCTCATCAAGCAGGTTGCGGCGGACCTGTCGCAGGCGCTTCCGGGGCTTGAGACCTTTGTCACCCTTTCCCCGATCCCCGGCTTTGCGGCGTGGCTCAAGGCCGAAGGGATCGCACCCGAAGGAGAGGATCAGCTCAGACCGCTGGCGGCGCATTACCTGACCCGTGCGAAACGCGAGGACGGGATGCCTCTGGATCCGGTCGCGCGGTTCCATTTGGGCAATGGCGCACAGGTGCACCGTCTGCACGCAGGGGCCGATCTGTCGAAGAACGGTCAGCGGCAATCGCACGGTGTGATGGTGAATTATCTCTACGATCTGGCGCGGGTGGCACAAAACCACGAGCGGTTCAGCTCGGCCAAGGAGGTCACCGCCTCGTCCGACATCCGCGCGCTCGCCGCTGCCGCCGAAAAACGCAAGACAGGAGCCGCCCATGACAAACCCTCTGTTTGATACCCTGCTGGGCGCGCATGAGGGGCGCCAGACGCCGTTCCTGTACCTGCCCGACGGCAGCACGCTCACCCATGATGTGTTTTTGCGCCAGATCGCCCGCTTTGCCCATGCGCTCACGGCGATGGGGTTGGCACCGGGCGACAGGCTGGCTGCGCAAATCGAAAAATCGCCTGAGGGGCTCGCTTTGTACGGCGCCTGTGTGCAGGCGGGGGTCGTGTTCTTGCCGCTCAATACCGGCTACACGACCGAAGAGCTGACCTATTTCATCGAAGATAGCGGCGCGAAGCTGGTCGTCTGTGACGATGCCCGTGCGGCGGCGTTGACCCCTTTGGCAGAGCGGTTCGGTGCCCGGCTCGCCACGCTAAACGCGGATGGCTCGGGCAGTCTCAGTGAGGCCGCCGCCGCCCAGCCGGATCGTTTCGAGACAGTGGCGCGCAGCCCCGATGATCTGGCCGCGTTCCTCTATACGTCGGGCACCACGGGGCGCAGCAAGGGCGCGATGCTGACCCAGGGGAACCTGCTGTCCAACGCGCTGACGCTGAAGGATCTGTGGCGCTTCACGGCGCAGGACGTGCTGCTGCACGCGCTGCCGGTGTTTCACACTCACGGGCTGTTCGTGGCCAGCAACGTGACGCTGGCTGCGGGTGGGGCGATGGTGTTTCTGCCGAAATTCGATCTGGACGATGTGATTGGCTGGCTGCCCAAATCCACCGCTCTGATGGGGGTTCCCACCTTCTACACCCGTTTGCTGAGCGACGACCGCTTCACGCAGGATCTGGCGGCGCATATGCGGCTGTTCGTGTCGGGCTCTGCCCCGCTTCTGGCCGAAACGCACGCTGCATTCGAAGCTCGCACCGGCCACCGCATCCTTGAGCGCTACGGCATGACCGAGACGAACATGAACACGTCAAACCCCTATGACGGGGACCGCCGCGCTGGCACGGTCGGCTTTCCGCTGCCGGGGGTGGAGCTGAAGATCACCGACCCGAAAACCGGGGCCTCCTTGCCGCAGGGCGAGATCGGCCAGATCGAAGTGCGCGGCCCGAACGTGTTCAAGGGCTACTGGCAGATGCCCGAAAAGACGGCGGCCGAGCTGCGCGCGGACGGGTTCTTTATCACCGGCGATCTCGGCGTGATCGACGCGGATGGCTATGTCTCCATCGTCGGGCGGGACAAGGATCTGATCATCTCGGGCGGCTACAACATCTACCCCAAGGAGGTAGAACTGGCGCTGGATGAGCAGCCGGGCGTTCTGGAGAGCGCGGTCATTGGTGTGCCGCATCCCGATTTCGGGGAAACCGTGGTGGGTTTGATCGTGCCCGCACCCGGCCAGACCCCGGATATCGAGCAGATCGCAGATGCGGCGGGCGCGGTCCTGGCACGGTTCAAGCACCCCCGCCGCCTGATCGTGATCGACGCGCTGCCGCGCAACACCATGGGGAAGGTGCAAAAGAACCAGCTGCGCGCGCGCTACGCGGATCTTTTCACTCAGGGTTGACGGGCGGCGCCTTTATGGCGCGACCGCTTGCTCGATCCACTCTGTGACCAGATCGAGCGCGCCGGGCGCATAGGCGCGGCGGCCCATGGCGAGGAACAGCCAAAGCTTGGGGCGCGGCCATTCGCTGGTCAGCTGATCGTTGAACAGCGGTGCGCGCAATAGCCCATGGCTCGCATGGTCGGTCAGGACGATCTTCGCGGCGGGCAGGTGCTTCGCCCAGATTGCGGCGTTTGCGGGGGCGTCCACGTTCAGATCGTCGCGCCCCCACATGGCCAGAACCGGTCCTTGCATCTCGGCGATATCGGCGCGGGCATCTTGGGTGTAGGCGCGGCGAATGAAACGTTGGCGCGACGTTTCCCCGTCTGGTGCGGGGTCGCGGGCAAAAAGCGCATCATAGCGGGCGTCGCGTGCATCAAGCTCGCGGGTGATCTCGGGTTCAGGCAGGCCCTCAAGCCGCAGCCGCACGCCTTCGAAATAGCGCCCCTGAGCGCGGAGGTTCACGGCGGGACCGATCAAGATGGTGAAGGGCGGAGCGTCATCGCGGGCAATTCGGGGCAGCACCCAGCCCGCCTGCGAAAAGCCCAGATAGCCGACGCGCTGCGCGGGCAGGCCGGTGGTCTCCATGACGGCGGTGCGCGCGGCTTGAGCCTCCGCGCTGCGGTCCTCCATCGTCTGATCGAGCCAGTCGCCGGTGCTGTCTCCGATCCCGGGTTTGTCCCAGCTAAAAACGCCGATCCCGGCGTCCAGCAGGGCATGGATCAGCGGCAGGTAGCCCCCATCAGAGAGCCTGTCCTGCGGCCCGTCCCCATGGACAAAAATCGCGACCGGTGCGTCGGGGCCCGCCGGGAACAACGTGCCCGAGAGCCGGTTTGGACCGGCGTTGAACGTGATCGTTTCCCCGTCCGGCGTGTCGAAATCGGCGAGGCCCGTGATGATCCAGGCTCCTGCCGCAAGCAGCAGAGCCAGGACAGCGATCACGAGCCACCGCATGATGCTAGCCGATCTTGCAGGCCGCAATGGCGGCCATGTTCAGGATGTCCGACGCCGTGGAGACCGTGGAGCAAAGCTGGATCGGTTTATCCACGCCGGTAAGGATCGGACCGATCACCGTTGCACCCGCCATTTCCTGCATCAGCTTGACAGAGATGCTGGCGGAATGGCGCGCGGGCACCACCAGGATGTTTGCGGGGCCGGTCAGGCGCGAGAACGGGTAGGCGGCCATGGACTGCGCGTTGAGCGCGACATCCACCGTCATCTCGCCCTCGTGTTCGAAATCCACGCCGCGCGCGTCGAGAATATCCGGCGCCTTGTGCATCTTTTCGGCGCGCTCCGACACGGGATAGCCGAAGTTGGAAAAACTCACGAACGCCACGCGCGGGGTCAGGCCCAGAGCACGGGCGACATGCGCGCCGGCCTGCGCAATATCGGCTAGGTCGGTTTCATCGGGCCATTCATGGACCAGCGTGTCTCCGATCAGGACGATCTTGCCCTTGTTCAGAAGGGCGGTGATGCCGACGGCGCCGTCGCCGGGGCCTGCGTCAAAGACGTGGTTCACCAGCTCAAGCACCTGCGCGGATTTGCGCGTGGCGCCGGACACCATCCCATCGGCATGGCCATGGGCCAGCATCAGGGACGCAAACACATGCCGATCGCGCGAGGCGAGCTTGTGAATGTCGTGCCGGTCATAGCCCTTTCGCTGGAGCCGTTCATACAAGAAGTCCTTGTAGGTCTTCAGATGCGGCGTGTTCCGCGCGTTGACGATCTCCAGCTCGCGCACGGCGTCGGCGAGGCCTTCGGCGGTCAGTTTTTCGCGCACGTCGTCTTCACGGCCCACGACGATGGCCTTGCCCAGCCCGGAGCGCTGATAGAGCACCGCCGCGCGCAGCACGCGCGGATCGTCGCCTTCGGCGAAGACCACGGTCGCTTGCGCCGCACGGGCACGGGCGTGGATGCCGCGCAGGATCGAAGCGGTCGGGTCCATGCGTGATTTCAGGGTCAGCTCGTAGCTGTCCATATCGACGATGGGCCGCCGCGCGGCGCCGGTTTCCATGCCCGCCTTGGCCACTGCGGGCGGGATGCGGTGGATCAGGCGCGGATCGAACGGGGTGGGAATGATGTAGTCCCGGCCAAACGTTAGCTTGCGGCCATAGGCCATAGCAACTTCGTCCGGCACATCTTCGCGGGCCAGCTCGGCCAGGGCCTGAGCGCAGGCGATCTTCATCTCATCGTTGATCGCACGGGCGTGGATGTCGAGAGCGCCGCGGAACAGGTACGGAAAGCCCAGCACGTTGTTGACCTGGTTCGGATAATCCGACCGGCCCGTGGCGACGATGGCGTCAACGCGCACTTCGTGGGCTTCTTCGGGGGTGATCTCGGGATCGGGGTTGGCCATGGCGAAGATGACCGGATTGTCCGCCATGCTTTCGACCATGTCCGGCGTCACAGCCCCTTTGACCGACACGCCCAGGAACACATCGGCACCGACCATTGCCTCTTCCAGAGTGCGCAGGTCCGTCTTGATGGCGTGGGCCGATTTCCACTGGTTCATGCCTTCGGTGCGGCCCTGGTAGATCACGCCCTTGGTGTCGCACACGACGCAATTGTCGTGGCGCGCGCCCATGGATTTCAGGAGCTCGATACAAGCAATCCCCGCCGCGCCCGCGCCGTTGAGCACGATCTTCACATCTTCGATCTTCTTGCCCGACAGGTGCAGCGCGTTCAAAAGCCCCGCCGCGCAGATGACCGCTGTGCCGTGCTGGTCATCGTGGAAGACGGGAATGTCCATTTCCTCTTTGAGGCGCTGCTCAATGATGAAACACTCGGGTGCCTTGATGTCTTCGAGGTTGATCCCCCCAAAGGTCGGCCCCATCAGCTTGACTGCCTGGCAGAAGGCCTCCGGGTCTTCGGTGTCCAGCTCGATGTCGATGGAGTTCACGTCAGCGAAGCGTTTGAACAGGACGGATTTGCCTTCCATCACCGGCTTGGAGCCAAGCGCCCCCAGATTGCCCAGCCCCAGAACCGCCGTCCCGTTCGAGATCACCGCAACAAGGTTGCCCTTGTTGGTGTAATCGAACGCCAGCTCCGGCTGCTCCGCGATCCGCTCACAGGGGACGGCAACGCCAGGCGAATAGGCAAGCGACAGATCCCGCTGGGTCGTCATGGGGACGGTGGCCTGCACTTCCCATTTCCCGGGGGACGGTTCGAAATGAAAGGCCAGGGCCTCTTCGTCGGTGATCTTTTGCTTGCTCATACTATTTCCTTGGCACGGCGGTCAGCCCGCCTGTTCTAACGAGGCGATTCAATAGTCACAATCGGAAAGATAATGCTTTCCTTGCGCAATTTTATAACGCTGCGTGACTTGCTTTGCCCCGCCCCTCCACGTTGTTATGACATACCGTGGCAAGTAGCGGAGGCCCCGGTGTCAGACAAGATCACCCCGATGATGGCACAATACCTTGAGATCAAGGCAGCGCATCCCGATGCGCTCCTGTTCTACCGCATGGGCGATTTTTATGAGCTGTTCTTTGACGACGCCGTGCAGGCGGCGCAGGCTCTGGACATTGCGCTGACCAAACGGGGGAAGCATCTGGGCGAAGACATCCCGATGTGCGGCGTGCCGGTTCATGCGGCCGAAGGCTACCTTTTGACCCTGATCCGCAAGGGGTTTCGCGTTGCTGTCGGCGAGCAGATGGAAAACCCGGCGGAGGCGAAGAAGCGCGGCTCCAAATCGGTGGTGAAGCGGGACGTCGTGCGGCTGGTCACGCCCGGCACCTTGACCGAAGACAGCCTTTTGGAGGCGCGTCGGCACAACTATCTGGCGGCGTTCATTGAAATCCGCGACGAAGCCGCGCTGGCCTGGGTCGATATCTCGACGGGGGCGGTGCATGTGGCGCCTTGCTCGTGGTCGCGGCTCCCGGCCGATCTGGCCCGGCTCGCGCCTCGGGAATTGCTGGTCTGTGATGACGCGGAACAGAGCCTGACCCCGCTGGCCGACGATATGGGCGTCGCGCTCACACCGCTGCCGCGCGGGGCGTTTGACAGCGATGGCGCCAAGCGCCGGGTCTGTGCGGCCTACAAGGTGGACGGGCTGGATGCGTTCGGCGGGTTCGACCGGGCAGAGGTGAGCGCACTGGGCGCTTTGATCGAATACTTGGACATCACCCAGAAAGGGCAGCTGCCCCGGTTGGCCCCGCCGGTGCGCGAACGACCCGGAGAGGTCATGCAGATCGACGCCGCCACGCGCCGGTCGCTGGAGCTCACGCGCGGAGCGGATGGCGGGCGGGCTGGGTCGCTGCTGGCGACGATCGACCGCACCGTCACCGCAGGCGGCGCGCGGCTGCTGGAGCGGCGGGTGTCGAGCCCGTCCTGCGATCTCGCGCAGATCACGGCGCGGTTGGACGGTGTGGCCTACCTGCTGGATCAGCCCCGGATGCGGGCCGATCTGCGCGGGGCACTGCGCGCTGTTCCCGATCTGGATAGGGCCTTGTCGCGGCTTTCTCTGGATCGGGGCGGTCCGCGTGATCTGGCCGCGATCCGCGATGGGCTCGCACAGGCGGAGCAGTTGCAGGACCTGTTGCCGGACGATCTGCCCGAGGCGCTTTCGCCCGATGGCCTGACCCCGCCCGATGGCCTTTTGGACCTGTTGGATGCCGCCCTGATCGCGGAGCCGCCCTTGCTCGCGCGCGACGGCGGTTTCATCGCGGAGGGCCATGACGCCGAACTGGACGAAGCCCGCCAGCTTCGCGACGAAGGCCGCGGCATCATTGCCCGGATGCAGGCCGAGTTTTCGCAGATGACGGGGATCGCCAGTCTCAAGGTGAAGCACAACAATGTGCTGGGTTACTTCATCGAAGTGACCGCGACCCATGGCGATAAGATGCTGGGGGATGACCGCTTCATCCACCGCCAGACCACCGCCAATGCGCTGCGCTTCACCACCGTCGATCTGAAAGAGCTGGAGACCAAGATCCTTAACGCCGGGGCGCGGGCGCTAGAGATCGAAAAGCGGCTCTATTCCGCCTTGCAGAGACGGATTCTGGACGAAGCGGCCACGCTTTCCGTCGTGGCGCGCACGCTGGCGGGGTTCGATCTGTCTGCTGCTCTGGCCGAATTGGCGGAGGCCGAAAACTGGACCCGCCCCCGTGTCGATGACAGCCGGGCCTTTGCCGTCGAAGGCGGGCGCCATCCCGTCGTCGAAGCGGCACTGCGCCGCGAAAACGCGCCCTTCGTGGCGAATGATTGCAATCTGACCGATGCGCCGATCTGGCTTCTGACCGGGCCGAACATGGCGGGTAAATCGACCTTCCTGCGCCAGAATGCGCTGATCGCGGTGCTGGCTCAAATGGGGAGCTTCGTGCCCGCAAATGCCGCCCATATCGGCGTGGTCACGCAGCTTTTCAGCCGCGTCGGTGCGTCGGACGATCTGGCACGGGGGCGGTCCACCTTTATGGTGGAGATGGTCGAAACCGCCGCGATCCTGAACCAGGCGGATGATAGGTCACTGGTGATCCTGGACGAGATCGGGCGCGGCACCGCGACCTATGACGGTCTGTCCATCGCCTGGGCCACGATGGAGAACCTGGCCAATGTGAACCGCTGCCGCGCGCTGTTCGCGACCCATTACCACGAGATGACGCAGCTATCCGACACGCTGCCCGGCGTGGCCAATGCGACCGTGACCGTGCGCGAATGGGAGGGTGAGGTGATCTTCCTCCACGAGGTGCGGCGCGGCACGGCCGATCGCAGCTATGGCGTGCAGGTCGCCCGGCTGGCCGGGCTGCCCGACGCCGTGGTCGAACGCGCGCGAGTCGTTCTGGACGCCCTCGAGAAGGGCGAGCGGGAAGGGGGCCGCAAGGCCATGGTGGACGATCTGCCGCTGTTTTCCGCCGCCCCGCCCCCGGCGCCGAAGGAGAGCGCCGTCGAAGCGCGCCTGCGCGAGGTGGAGCCGGATAGCCTCACCCCGCGCGCGGCGCTTGATCTGGTCTACGCGCTCAAGGGTCTGCTCTGACGAAAGGCGCCTCGTCGCCCCAAAGCTCCTGCACCCGGTCATCCCGTCCGCACGCCTTTCGGTAATAGGCGTAGGCGCGGGCGCGGGACGTGGGCAAAAGCCCCCGCACGGTCAGCCGGTCGCTTTTGTAGTAGTCTTGGTGATTTTCCTCGGCCTCGTAGAACGGGCCTTGGGGCAGGATGCGAGTGACGATCCGCCGTCCCAGAGCCTCGCGCGCGGCTTGCTTGGCGCGGGTGGCGATCATGCGCTCTTCGTCGCCATCGACAAAGATGGCCGTGCGATAGGCCGCGCCCCGGTCACAGAACTGACCCCCCGCATCGAGCGGATCCACCGCACGGAAGAACAGGTGGTAGAGCTGCGCGAGGCTCACGGTATCGGCATCATAGGTGATGCGCACGGCTTCGTAATGACCGGTGCGGCCTCGGGCGACCTCATAGTAGGTTGGATCGGCGGTGCGCCCTCCGGTGTAGCCCGAGGTGACTTCGATCACGCCTTTGACGCTCTCAAAGTCCGCTTCGACGCACCAGAAGCAGCCGCCCGCGACGACGGCGGTCTGCACATCGCGCGCGTGCGCGGGCCGGACCATCAGTCCAAGGAGGATGGCGAAAGAGAGAAGCAATGGACGAGCGATCATGGGCAGTTCCTTTGACCCGGCGGGGGAGGGGGGCGCCGAACTCTCGCAAGGTCGACACGCTGTGTTTCGCGCTTGAAACTAGCTGGAAATTCGATCCTGCCAACTCACCACCCTGTGAGCTCACACAAAGCTGAACACTTGGCAAAATCCGCACCGCGCCCTAGCGTCCCCCTCAAAAGAGGAGCGCCCATGGCCATCACCCACCAGTCCGAAGACGACGCCCGCAACGAAGACATCCTGATCTGGGTCAATGGCACGCTCGAACCGCGCGCCGAAGCGATGGTCAGCGTCTATGACAGCGGCTTCATGCTGGGCGATGGCGTGTGGGAAGGCTTGCGGCTCTATGACGGGGTTTGGGCATTCCTGCATGATCACCTGGACCGGCTGTTTGAAGCGGCCAAGGCGATCGACCTCAACATCGGAATGACCCGCGATGAGCTGATCGCCGCGCTGCGCGAGACGCAGGCGGCCAACGGGTTCGAAACCGATGCCCATGCCCGGCTGATGGTGACGCGCGGGGTCAAGATGCGCCCGTTTCAGCATCCCGCCCTCTCCGTGAGCGGCCCGACCGTGGTCATCATCATGGAACATTCGCGCCCCTCGATCCCGCGCCCCATCCGGCTGGCCACCGTGCCGCATCAGCGGGGGTTGCCGATGACGCAGGATCCCAAGCTGAACTCGCACAGCAAGCTGAACTGTATCCTCGCCTGCATCGCCGCCGAAAAGGCGGGCGCGGATGAGGCGCTGATGCTGGATGTCCATGGGTTCGTGAACACGACCAATGCGTGCAATTTCTTCATTGTCCGCAAAGGAGAGGTTTGGACCTCGACCGGCGATTACTGCATGAACGGGATCACCCGGCAGAAAGTCATCGACCTGTGCCGGGCGGATGGCATCCCGGTGTTCGAGCGGAACTATTCCCTTGTCGATACCTACGGCGCGGATGAGGCGTTTCTCACCGGCACGTTCGGCGCGCAGACCCCGGTCGGAGAGATCGACGGACGCCAGATCGGGACCGGTCAGCTTGGCCCAATCACCGCGCGGCTGCGGGAGCTCTACAAACAGTTGGTCAAGGAGGGCGCGTGATGCGGATTGCCATGTGGTCCGGGCCGCGGAACCTGTCTACCGCCATGATGTATGCTTTCGCCGCGCGCGGGGACTTCGCCATCTGGGATGAGCCGTTCTACGCGCCCTATCTTTTGCATTCGGGCGTGGATCACCCGATGAAGGATGAAATCCTCAGCCACCACGAAACCGATCCGGCCCTGGTCGCGGCGACCTGTGCGGGGACGATCCCGCGCGGAAAGCCGCATTTCTACATGAAGCATATGGGGCTCCACATGTTGCCCGGCTTCCCGCTGGATTGGGCCGAGAGCTGCGTCAACATCCACCTGATCCGCCACCCGGCGCGGGTTGTGGCGAGCTACGCGGCCAAGCGGGAACAGCCGTCCCTGGACGACATCGGGTTTCGCCAGCAGGTCGAAGTGTTCGAGCGGTTTGGCGGCGTCGTGATCGACAGCCACGACATCCGCGAAAGCCCGCGCGCGCAGCTTGCGCGGCTGTGCAATGCCATCGACCTGGAGTTCGACCCGGCCATGCTGAGCTGGCCCAAGGGGGGCCATAAGCAAGACGGCGTCTGGGCCGCGCATTGGTATGGGGCGATCCATGACAGCACCGGTTTTGCGGGGCCCGAAGGGCCCTTGCCGGAGCTGGACGGAAAAGCTGCGGAGCTCGTCGCGCAGGCGATGCCCTATTACGACAAGCTCAAGGCTTTGGCGCTGTAGCCGGTGGATGTCTGAAGCGGTTTCGCGTTCTTGACGTGACGCGCGATCAGGTTGCGGGCCTTCTTGCCCCGCATGAACGGGCGTGCGGGCCGGGGCTGTGCACTCCCATGCGATGACAGCAGTTTGCGCAGAGCGAGCCGATGCCCCCCGCCCACTGTCTTTAGTGCCTCGGGACCGGGATAGAGCGATTCACTTGCCATGCCATGGGTGTGCAGGACTTCGTGCTGCGCAAACAGAACATGCACATAGGTCACCTCGCTGATCCCGACCCGATCAACTCCGTCAAGCTGGGTCAGATCCTTTGCGGGGATCAGCACCTCTTCCGCTGCGACCATGCGCTGCGCGATGGGCGATTGCACCAGAACCCTGTGCTGCGGGGACAAGATCACGTCCTGCTCTGGCGTGTTTTCGCCAAGGGCGCCGGCGCGGATCCGCACCGGGTGCTGCTCCACCGTGTTGGGGCAAAGCGTGACAGGGCTGATCCCTACCCATTTGACCGGCTGGTAGCCATGATCGAGCGTCTGCACCAGATCGCCTGCCGCGAGCGATTCAATCCTCTTGGGCCCAGCTGGGGTCTCGACCATCGTCCCGGCTGCAAAGCATAGGAACGAATTCACCATCCGGTCGGTGTTGAGGTTGGCATTGGACGAGGTGAGCACTCCGTCGATCGTGATTGACCGGATCGACTTGGAGGACATCAATTGATAATCGGCGTTGTCCTCGAACTCGGGCGCAAGGAACGCGTTGCCGTCCCAGTCCTGGAACACCACACCCGAGATCTGCCCCGTGGTGCCATCATTGAATGTGATGGTCATGTCATAAACGACGATGGTGTCGAAAATGACCTGCTGCGACCCGCTGCCAAGGTCGTAGTTCACATATTCGACCTGCGCGTTGTAGTCGGTGGATAGCTGTCCATCGCCGTTGGTGTCTTCGGGCGTTACGGTGACAACATGATCCGAGAGCGGATCTGTGCTGCTACCGAACGTCTGGCCCACGATGTCCGCGGCGTTCTCGGAAACCGTGTTTCCTTCCCCCTGATCGAGGTAGAGCGTGTTGCCGGACCCATCGGTCAGCACCCCAAGATATAATGCGTCCCAAACCAGTGCCATTTCACTCGTCCATTGCTTCTGGGCATGGAAAGGCCAGTTGTGATCGGGCCGATGCCTACGTCATTGACCGTGAGAGATAGGGTTCGAAACGGACAAAACAATGGCCGCCGCATGAACGCTTCGTGTTTTAACGGTGAACAACGTGTCAGTGCGAGCTTAAGAAATCGGCTGAAACCCGCAGATCGCGTAGCGGGCGCACGGCGGCGATGGAAGCGGCATAGGTTGGGTGCGTCTTGAAGGCCTGAAGCGCGGATTCATCCGCGAATTCGCCATAGACGACAAAATCGACCTGGGCGCCCGGAATCGGGTCCGTGGCCAGATTGCGGCCAACCTCCAGCGTCAGGGCGTGGGGGTTGGCCTTGAGCAGGCATAGCCCGTCATGCACCGCCTCGGCGTCCTCGGGACGCCGGACGGAGAACATGACGACATGTCGGATCATTTCAGGCGGCGATCCCGCGCGGCCAGCAGTTTCAGGCGCAGCGCGTTGAGCTGGATGAAGCCCTTTGCGTCTGTCTGATCGTAGGCGCCCGCGTCTTCTTCGAAGGTCACGTGGGCCTCCGAATAGAGCGAGTGATCCGACCAGCGGCCCACGCAGGTGGCGCTGCCCTTGTAGAGCTTGAGCCGAACGGTGCCAGTGACGTGTTCTTGGGATTTGTCGATGGCGGCTTGCAGCATCTCGCGCTCGGGCGAATACCAGAACCCGTTATAGATCAGCTCCGCGTAGCGGGGCATGAGGCTGTCCTTCAGGTGGCCCGCGCCGCTGTCGAGCGTGATCTGTTCGATCCCGCGATGGGCCTCAAGCAGGACGGTGCCGCCGGGGGTTTCGTAGATGCCGCGGGACTTCATGCCGACGAAGCGGTTTTCCACAAAATCGAGCCGCCCGATCCCGTGCTTGCCGCCCAGCTCGTTGAGCTTGGTCAGAACGGTGGCGGGGCTCATCGCTTCGCCGTTGATGGAGACGGCATCGCCCTTCTCAAAGCCGATTTCGATGAACTCGGGCTCATTGGGGGCGTCCTCGGGGTTCACGGTGCGCTGATAGACGTAATCGGGCGCGGACTCTGCCGGATCCTCCAGCACTTTCCCCTCGGACGAGGTGTGCAGAAGGTTCGCATCCACGCTGAACGGAGCCTCACCGCGTTTGTCCTTTGCGATCGGGATCTGGTGGGCCTCGGCCCATTCGATCAGCTTGGTGCGGCTGGTCAGGTCCCATTCGCGCCACGGCGCGATGACCTTGATGTCAGGGTTGAGGGCGTAGGCGGCCAGTTCGAACCGGACCTGATCGTTGCCCTTGCCGGTCGCGCCGTGGGACACGGCATCGGCGCCGGTTTCGGCGGCAATCTCAACCAGACGCTTGGAGATCAGCGGGCGGGCGATGGAGGTGCCCAGCAGGTACTGGCCTTCATACAAGGCATTGGCCCGGAACATCGGGAAGACGAAGTCGCGCACGAATTCTTCGCGCAGGTCTTCGATGTAGATTTCCTTGACGCCCATCATCTCGGCTTTTTTGCGGGCGGGCTCCAGCTCTTCGCCCTGGCCGAGATCGGCGGTGAAGGTCACGACCTCGCAATCATATTCCGCACGCAGCCATTTCAGGATGATCGAGGTATCGAGCCCCCCGGAATAGGCAAGAACGACTTTCTTCGGCGCGGTGGTCATGGCGGGCCCCTTCTTTTGCGGATCGGCAAAGCCCTAGCCCTTTGGCCGGGGATGGGCAAGAAGGGGCCTGAAATGAAGGTGCAAATGCCCCTTTCGGGCCCTGTCCATTGCGGCGCGCGAGGCGCTATATGGTCCTGTTGTCGACGAAAGGCCCCAGGAATGAGCTTTGATCCCGATGCCGCGACCGCCCGGCTGCGGAACTTCTTTGAACCGACGCCTTGTGCGATGAATGCCCACCTCTCGGCCAAGTTCGGCGCGGAGATCTGGCTGAAGCGCGAAGATCTCTCTCCGGTGCGGTCCTACAAGCTGCGCGGGGCGCTCAATGCGATGGGCAAGGCGATTGACGCGGGCGCGCGTCGGTTTGTCTGTGCCTCAGCGGGCAACCATGCGCAGGGTGTGGCCTGGGCCTGCGCGCATCACAAGGTCGAAGGCGTGATCTTCATGCCGGTGACGACCCCGGACCAGAAGATCGAGAAAACGCAGATCTTTGGCGGGGAAAACGTCTCTATCCGGCTGGTTGGAGACTATTTCGACGACACTCTGGCTGAAGCCCAACGGTTCTGCGCCGAAGAGGGCGCGCATTTCCTGGCGCCCTTTGACGATGACGATGTGATCGAAGGACAGGCCAGCGTCGCGGTGGAGCTGCTTGAGCAGATGCCCGCGCCCGATGTGGTGGTCCTGCCCGTGGGCGGCGGCGGGCTGGCGGCGGGGATGACCCGCCTGTTGGCGGAGCGCCTGCCCGACACGCAAATCGTCTATGTCGAGCCCACCGGCGCCGCGTCCTTTGCGGCGGCGGTCAAGGCGGGGCGCCCGGTGCGGCTCGAAAAGACCGACGGTTTTGTCGATGGCGCCTCGGTGGCAAAGATCGGCGACCGGCCCTTTGCCCATCTGGATCAGGTGCGGTCTCGCTTCGTGCATGATGTGCCCGAAGACCGGCTGTGCGGCACAATGATCGAGATGCTGAACCTTGAAGGCATCGTGCTGGAGCCCGCAGGCGCGCTTTCCGTGGATGTGCTGCGTGACCTGAAGCTGGACGGGCGCCGGGTGGTTTGCATCACCTCAGGCGGGAATTTCGATTTCGAGCGCCTGCCGGACGTGAAAGAGCGCGCTCAGCGTTTCGCGGGGCTGAAGAAGTATTTCATCCTGCGCATGCCGCAACGGCCCGGCGCCTTGCGCGATTTTCTTGAACTGCTTGGCCCGGACGATGACATTGCCCGGTTCGAATACCTCAAGAAATCTGCCCGCAATTTCGGGTCCGTTCTGATCGGCATCGAGACGACGGACTCGGCGAACTTCCCCGCGCTGTTCGCCCGAATGGAGGCGCAGGGGCTGACCTGGCGCGATATTACGGGCGATCCGACGCTGTCGGATATTCTGGTTTAGGGGCCTGTATCGCCCTAAGCTCCCAGCAGCTGCGCCAACACCGCCGCATCGCCTTCGGTGGCCAGCAGGCGCACAGCCTCGGCCGGATCGAGCCAAAGCGGGAAGTGGTCCGGCTCTGACGGCGGTCGGAGCTGCCGCACCGGACGGGCGAGGTAGATCGAACAGATCTTCTCTGCCCAGCGGTCGTATTCGGGCATATAGGTGAACCGCCGATGTGCCCCCACGCGCCGGGGCTGGGCGATGATCCAGCCGGTTTCCTCCATCACCTCGCGGTGCAGGGCCTGAAGCGGGCTTTCACCCGGGTCGATCCCCCCGCCGGGGAGCTGGATTTCCTCGTGGATGCCGCCTTGCCAGGTGGCCAGAAGCCCCCGGTGATCCAGCAGGATTGCATAGACACCTGGGCGGGGCCGGTAGCTTTGGCCGGGCTGGGGCGGGCGCCCGAAACGGGGGATCATGGCGAGGCTCCTTGGACCTTTGTCCCTGCTTGACTATATGGTCAGCCTGACCCCGCCAAGAGGACCGCCATGACAGACGCCATCATCGACTGGGACGACACCGTCCTGCCCTTCCAGCTTGACGCTTCCGACGTGCGCGGGCGTGTGGCCCGTCTGGACGGTGTGCTGGATCAGGTGCTTTCGCAACATGACTACCCCGCGTCCATCGAAGAGCTGGTCGCGCAGATGACCCTGCTGACCGCGCTGATCGGCCAGACGATGAAGCTCCGCTGGAAGCTGTCCCTGCAGCTGCGCGGAGACGGTCCGGCCCGTTTGATCGCCACCGATTACTACGCCCCGACCGAAGAGGGCGCTCCGGCCCGGATCCGGGCCTATGCCAGTTTCGATGACGAAAAGCTGGACCAGAGCGCCGATCCCTTCAGCCAGGCCGGCAAGGGCTACTTCGCGATCCTGATCGACCAGGGCACGGGCACCACGCCTTATCAGGGGATCACGCCGATCGCGGGGGGCTCTCTGGCCGCTTGTGCTCAGACCTATTTCGCCCAGTCCGAACAGATCCCGACCCGGTTCGCCTTGTCTTACGGCAAGACGCTGCTGCCCGGCCGCGGGGAGCATTGGCGCGCGGGGGGCGTGATGCTTCAGCAGATGCCCAAAGCCCCCGCACGGATGGGCGAAGAGGGCTCGGGCGAGGCGGGGCTTCTGGCCGCGAGCGATCTGCTCGATGCCGATGAGGCCGAAAACTGGGGCCGCGTGAATATCCTGCTGGACACGGTCGAAGACCTTGAGCTGATCGGCCCGGTGGTCAAGCCGACCGACCTGCTCTTGCGCCTGTTCCACGAGGAAACCCCGCGTGTCTTCGATCCGCAGCCCGTGAAATTCGGCTGCACCTGTTCGGAAGAGCGGGTGAGGCAGTCCCTGTCGATCTATTCGGCCAAGGACATCGCCCACATGACCAAGCAGGACGGCACCGTGACAGCGGATTGCCAGTTCTGCGGGGCGCATTACGTGCTGGACCCGGCCACGCTGGGGTTCGAAGCGGATGGCTGATCTCTTTGCCCGCCTGGCCGCCGCGCCGGAGCGGGCGCGGCAGGCGACGTCGGATTTCGATCTGAACCCCGGTATCGTTCTGCCTGAGGGCCGGGTGCTCAAACCCGCCTCGGTGCTGATCGGGGTGGATGACGCCGGGCATCTGCTTCTCACGCAGCGCAGCGCGCGGCTGCAACACCATCCCGGCCAGATCGCTTTTCCCGGCGGGCGGCAGGACCCCGAGGATGCGGACGCCGTGGTCTGTGCCCTGCGCGAAGCCCAGGAAGAGGTCGGCTTGCCCCGCGACGCTGTGGAGGTTCTGGGCACCCTGCCAGCTCATGAGACGGTGACCAGCTACACGGTCACTCCGGTGCTCGCGCGGATCAAGCCGTTCGATCCGGTGCCCGAAGCGGGCGAGGTCGCGGAGGTGTTCCGCGTGCCGCTGGCTCATGTGACCGACCCGGCCCGGTTCCGCGTGCAATCCCGCCGCTGGAAGGGGATGCCGCGCTACTACTACACCGTCCCGTGGGGGCCCTATTACATCTGGGGCGCGACCGCCCGGATGCTGCGCGCTTTGGCCGAGGCGATGGCATGAAGATCGTCTCTGATTGGCTCAGTAGTGACGCATCGCGTGCCGTGACCGGGATGCTGGAGCGCGCGGGTCACCAGGCGCTCTTTGTGGGGGGCTGCGTGCGCAATGCCTTGCTGGATGCGCCGGTCAGCGATCTGGACATCTCCACCGATGCCCGCCCGCAGCAGGTGATGGAGCTGGCGCAGAGCGCCGGGCTCAAAGCGGTGCCCACCGGGATCGACCATGGCACGGTGACCGTGGTGGCAGGCCACGCCCCCTATGAGATCACGACCTTCCGCCGCGATGTGGAAACCGACGGCCGCCGCGCGGTTGTCGCCTTTGCCGATACCGTCGAAGAGGACGCGCGGCGCCGGGATTTCACGATGAATGCGCTCTACTGCGATGCGCGGGGCGATGTCATGGACCCGCTGGGCGGTCTGCCGGATCTGCACGCGCACAAAGTGCGGTTCATCGACGATGCAGAACAGCGCATCCGCGAAGACTATCTGCGCATCCTGCGCTTCTTCCGCTTTACCGCCTGGTATGGCGACGGGTTCGATCCCGATGGGCTTTCCGCCTGCGCGGTGCTGGCTGACGGGATCGAGGGCCTGGCAAAAGAGCGGATCGGGCAGGAGATGCTCAAGCTGCTCGCGGCGCCCGATCCGGCCCCCTCTGTCGCCGCGATGGCTCAGAGCGGTGTGCTCTGGCGCGTGCTGCCGGGGGCGGATCCCGTGGCTCTGGCGCCGCTGGTGCATCTGGAGCAGGGGCAGACCCCCGATCCGATCCGGCGGCTCGCCGCGTTGGGCGGAGAAGACGTGCCCGCGCGGCTGCGGCTGAGCAAGGCGCAGGAGGGCGCGCTTGCGGCCCTGACAGGCGGCGTAGGGTCGACCATGGACGCGGCAGAGCTGGGCTATCGGCTGGGTTTTGAGGGCGCGCGGGATGTGCTGCTGCTTCGGGCGGCGGTGCTGGTCCAGCCCGTGGAGGGGATCGACGCCGCGCGGCACGGCGCTGCGCAGCACTTCCCCCTGACGGCGCGCGATCTGATGCCGGACCTGTCTGGCCCTGCCCTGGGTGCCGCCCTGAAAAAGGCGGAGGCTGCGTGGATCGGTTCGGGGTTCACGCTGGATGCGGCGGCGCTGAAGGCGAGCGCTTTGGAGTAATCCGTGCTCTGTCAGGGCGTGGGTCGGGCCTGCTTAGGCAAGCGCCTGCCTCTGAACGGAGCCCCCTTGGTAAACCCCCTAGGCAGAACCGTTTTACTTCGCTACACCCTAAGCGACTCATATCAGGAGGTGCATGATGAACGACAGGATCCCAACCCCCCTCGGTTGATCTGCCTGTCCGTGGCAGGTCTTGCCACGCCCCCATCATGCCTATTCACTCCCTTCCGGAGCCCCTGATGTTTCGTTTCTTTGAAAACCTTGTCGATCCGTTCACGGATCATTCCGAAACCAATACCCCGCCGCGCAAACTCTGGCCGTGGCTGCTGAGCCATGCCCGCCCGTTCCGGACGATCTTCTGGGCCGCCGGGATCCTGTCCCTGATCGTCGCGGTGATCGAAATCGTGCTGGTGGCCGTTCTGGGCCAGGTCGTGGACTGGCTGTCCGAGACCCCCGCCGATGCGTTCTGGAGCACCCACGGCTGGGCGCTTGCCGGGACTGCGGCCTTTATCCTCGTTATTCGGCCGTTGATGCAGTGGCTCGACATTGCTGTGATCAACAACGCGATGCTTCCCAACGTGGTCGCTCTGACCCGGTGGCGCGCGCATTCCCACGTCATGCGGCAAAGCATCGGCTGGTTCGAGAACGATTTCGCCGGGCGCATCGCCAACCGGATCATGCAGGCGCCGTCCTCAGCCGGAGAGATCGCGTTCCAGGTCTTTGACGCGGTGACCTATGCCCTCGCCTATGTCATCGGCGCGGGGGTTTTGCTGTTCGCGGCGGATCCGCGGCTGTTGATCCCGCTGGGCCTGTGGTTTGCGGCCTATCTTGTGCTGATGCGGTGGACGCTCCGCCGGGTGGGGCCCGCATCCAAAGCGGCGAGCGAGGCGCGCAGCACCCTGACCGGGCGGGTCGTGGACAGCTACACCAATATCCATTCGGTCAAGATGTTCGCCCATGCGGGCCGCGAGTTGGACTATGCGCGCGACGCGATGGAAGGCACCGTTGACACGTTCCGCGCCGAAATGCGGGTCTATTCCACGATGGACGTGGCTTTGGTCGTGTTGAACGGCGTTTTGATCGTCGGCGTTGTCGGCTGGGCCATCGCGCTGTGGAGCACGGGCGCCGCCAGCATCGGGATCGTTGCGGCGGCAACGGCGCTGACACTGCGGATGAACGCCATGACCGGCTGGATCATGTGGGCGCTTTCGACCCTGTTCCAGAATATGGGCATCGTCGAAGAAGGGCTTGAGACGATTTCGCAGCCCGTGACCTTGACGGACGCGCCCGCCGCGCCCGCCTTGCAGGTGACGACAGGCGAGGTGCGCTTTGATGCCGTCAGCCACCATTACGGCCGCGGGGCGGGGGGGCTCGATGGCGTGTCGCTCACCGTCAAGCCGGGGGAGAAGATCGGTCTGGTCGGGCCTTCTGGTGCGGGGAAATCCACGCTCGTGAAGCTGCTGTTGCGGTTCTACGACGCAGAGCAGGGCCGCATTCTGATCGATGGTCAGCCTGTGAGCGCCGTGACCCAGGACAGCCTGCGCCAGCAGATCGGCATGGTGCAGCAGGAAAGCAGCCTTCTGCACCGCTCCATCCGGGATAATCTGCTTTATGGCCGCGTCGGCGCCAGCGATGCTCAGATGATCGAGGCCGCCCGTCAGGCTCAGGCCCATGACTTCATTGAGACGCTGACCGACAGCGAAGGTCGCAGCGGCTATGACGTGCTGGTCGGAGAACGCGGCGTGAAGTTGTCCGGCGGGCAGCGGCAGAGGATTGCGCTTGCGCGGGTGATCCTGAAGGATGCCCCTATCCTCGTGCTCGATGAGGCGACAAGCGCGCTCGACAGCGAGGTAGAGGCCGCCATTCAGGACACCCTGTCCGGCATGATGGAAGGTAAGACGGTGATCGCCATTGCGCACCGGCTGTCCACCATCGCCCGGATGGATCGGATCGTGGTTCTGGACAAAGGCCGCATCGTCGAAGACGGCCCGCATGAGGCTCTTTTGGCCAAGGGCGGGATCTATGCCGGGCTCTGGACGCACCAGTCCGGCGGGTTTCTGGGAGAAGACGCATGACGCCGCAATGGAATCGCGTATCGGGGTGGGCCGCAGGCCTGATCGACTACCAGGCCCCGGCGGACAGCGCGCCGCCCAGTCGGCTCTGGGCGTTCTACCGTTGGTGCCTGGCCGGGGCGGGGCGGGCGATTGCGATTGCTGTGGTGGCGAACGCCTCTGTCGGGGTGATCGAGGTCACCATGATGATCGCCCTTGGCGCTGTGATCGACGCGGCAGTGGCGGGGCCTGTCTCGGGCTTTGTGGCGCAGCACTGGGCGCTGCTGCTGGGCGGAGCGGCATTGATCCTGGTCCTGCGCCCGCTGGCCTTTGGTTTTGCGGGGCTCACGCAATCGGTGACCGTGCAGCCCAATCTGTTCAACCTGATCCTGTCGCGGCTGCACCGGCACACGCTGGGGCAATCGGTCAGCTTCTTTGACAATGATTTCGCCGGGCGGATCACGCAAAAGCAGATGCAGACGGCCAATTCCATGACGGAATCGGTCAATGAGAGCATCAACGTGGGCTCTTTCGCGATCTCTTCGGTGCTCGCCATTGGCGCGTTCGTCGCGGGCCTGTCCCCGGTTCTGCTGCTGGTGCTGGTGGGGTGGATGCTGCTCTATGCCGGGTTCTTGCGGTTCTTCCTGCCCCGCCTGCGGGAGCTGGCGGCCAAGCGCGCTTCGGCGCGGGCCATGGTGACGGGGCAGGTGGTGGACACAGTGACCAACATCAAGACGGTCAAACTGTTCGCTCTGGACGATCACGAAGACCGTGCCGCGTTGGGGGCCATGGGCTTCCTGCGGGATCGCTCGCTCGATCACGGGCGGCTGGCGGTGCTGTTCCGGGCCGGGCTCATCGCTCTGGCGGGGTTGTTGCCGGTTGGGCTGGTCGGAACGGGCCTTTGGGCCTGGGCCGGCGGTGTCGTCACCCCCGGAGAGCTGACCGCGATCGGCGCCATGGGTCTGCGGCTGAGCCAGATGACCGGCTGGGTCAGCTGGACCCTGATGATGATCTACGCCCATATCGGAGAGGTCGAGGACGGCATGCAAACGCTGTCTCCGGCCCATGGGTTGATCGACAAGCCCGGCGCGCTGTCGCCCACCCAAATCGACCCGACCGTGCGGTTTCGGGACGTGACCTTTGCCTATGGCGGAGAGACCGGCGGCGTTCAGGACATCGATCTGACCGTGCCCGCCGGGCAGAAGCTGGGGCTGGTCGGCGCTTCGGGTGCAGGGAAATCCACGCTCGTGTCGCTGCTGCTGCGGCTCTTCGACACCGAAGAGGGCGCGGTGATCGTCGGTGGCCACGATGTGCGCGATCTGAGCCAGGAAGCGCTGCGCAAGCAGATCGGCATGGTCACGCAGGAAACCGCGATGTTCAATCGCTCTGCACGGGACAACATCCTTTACGGGCGGCCCGATGCTTCGGAAGACGAGATGATCGACGCCGCCCGCCGGGCCGAGGCGCATGAGTTCATCCTGACCCTGCGCGATCACAAGGGGCGCACCGGCTATGACGCCCATCTGGGCGAGCGGGGCGTGAAGCTGTCCGGCGGTCAGCGCCAGAGGATCGCTCTGGCGCGGGCGCTGCTGAAGGATGCGCCGATCCTTGTTCTGGACGAGGCGACAAGCGCGCTCGACAGCGAGGTTGAGGCGCAGATCCAGCAGGCTCTGGAAGCGGCAATGGAGGGCAAGACGGTGATCGCCATTGCGCACCGGCTGTCCACGCTGGCCGATATGGACCGGATCATCGTGCTGGATCAGGGCCGGATCGCAGAGGATGGAACTCCTGACGCGCTGCTGGCACAAGGCGGGCTTTACGCCCGCTTCTGGGAGCGGCAGTCAGGAGGCTTCATCGGTGCGGATTGAGCAGCTCACCCATCACGGCATGGGCCGGGCGGAGGACGGAAGCCTCTGGCCGCGGACCCTGCCCGGAGAGGAAATCGACGCCGAAGGCCGGATCCTCACACCGTCGCCCGATCGGGTGAAGGCGCCATGCCCGCATTTCAATACCTGCGGCGGGTGCAGCGTGCAGCATGCCCGCGATGATCTGATCGCCCGCTGGAAGGTGGGGATCGTGGTGAAGGCGCTTGCGGCCCACGGGATCGACCTGACCCCGCGCAAGATCCATGTCTCGCCCCCGGCGAGCCGCCGCCGCGCGAAACTGTCCGGTCGGCGCACCAAGAAGGGCGCCTTGGTCGGATTTCACGGCCGCGCATCGGATCAGATCGTGGCGACGCCCAACTGCGCCGTGATCGCGCCGCAGATCCGGGCCCTGATCCCCGCGCTCGAAGAGCTGACCACGCTGGCCGGGTCGCGCAAGGGCGAGCTGGCCCTGACCGTCACCGCCAGCGACGCCGGGGCCGACGTGCAGGTGAGCGGCGGGAAAGAGCCGGAACCGCAGGATCGGGTCGATCTGTCGGGCTGGGCGCAGCGCCACGACATCGCCCGGCTGACCCTGGAAGACGAGGTCATCGTCACGCGCAAACCGCCTGCTCAGCCCTTTGGCAAGGCCCGCGTGGTGCCGCCTCCGGGCGCGTTCCTGCAGGCTACGGCCAGCGGAGAAACTGCTCTGGTGGCCGGTGTGCGCGAGGCCCTGACCGGAGCGAGCGAAATCGCGGATCTTTTCGCGGGCAGCGGCACCTTTGCCCTGCCTCTGGCCGAAACGGCGCGGGTCCATGCCGTAGAGGGATCGGGCGCGATGCTTGAGGCGCTCGACGCCGGTTGGCGTGGGGCACAGGGGCTGCACAAGGTGACAACCGAGACGCGCGATCTGTTCCGCAATCCGCTGGATGGTGACGATCTCGCGCCGTTCGATGGCATCGTTCTGGACCCGCCGCGCGCGGGGGCTCAGGCTCAGGTCGCGCAGATCGCGGAGCACGGCCCGGCACGCCTGGCCTATGTCTCGTGCAACCCGGTGAGCTTTGCCCGCGACGCGGCGCGTCTGCTTGCAGCAGGATATCGCATCGAATGGCTCGACGTCGTGGATCAGTTCCGCTGGTCACATCATGTTGAGCTAATTGCCGCCGTGACGCGGTGATCCCCCTGTGAAGGAATCGCGTTCTGGGTTAGGTTGGCGACAAACCGGCAACAGACCGATGACGAGGCCAAAGCAGATGATGATTTCCCGCAGAACCGTTCTTTCAACCCTGAGCGCAAGCGCGCTGTTGGCCGCCTGCGGGCGGCGTCGGCAGGTCTATCGCTACGACGGCCCGGAAGTCACATCGATCGTCCTGAACAAGAGCAAACGCCGCCTGTTCCTTTTGCATAACGAGCAAACGCTGAAGGACTTTCCAGTGGAGCTGGGCAGTGAGCCAGAGGGCCACAAGCAGCAGCGCGGCGATGGCCGCACGCCAGAAGGGCTCTACTATATCGACCGCCGCAACCCGAACAGCGAATATTTCCTGTCCATCGGGATCTCTTACCCCGCGCCGCATGACCACGCACGCGCGCGGGAGGCTGGGGTCAATCCCGGCGGAGATATCTTCATCCACGGCACGACCGCGCCTTTTGTCGGCAAGCCTGATTGGACTGCGGGCTGCATCGCGGTCAGCAATGAGCACATGATCGAAATCTTCACGATGGTGAAGCTGGGCACGCCGATCCTGATCACGCCCTGATCTGCGGCGTACTTGCAATCGGGCGCAGACCTGCGTGGTCTGCGTGCCTTACCGCCCCAAGACCATGGTCCACCAGATCTTGCCGGACGGCTCCTGGTGCCACTGGAACCCCATCAGGCGTGCCTGTGGGTCAAGGATCACGTTGCGCGTGTCGGCCTGGCGCATCCAGGCAGACAGCGTTTCGGTCTCGGTCTCATAGGTTTCCGAGATGACTTCGCCGGTGATCGTCCCCACAAACCCCACCCGGCGTGCGCGATCCAGAGGGGAGGAGCCGTCCGAGCCGAAATGCCAGGGCCGGTTCTGCACCGACATGTCACGCGAATGGGTCGCGGCGGCGGCGGTGAGCTGCGCATCCATCTGCACCGGGGCCGCGCCCGAGGCCTGACGCAGGGTGTTCACCCCATCCAGCATACGGAAGGTGATCTGGCTGACATCGCCGGGTTTGATGTCATAGCGCGTCGGCAAGGGCAGCCCGTCCGGGCCAAGCTGCGGCTGCTGCGGGGCAGTGGAGCAGGCCGCGAGTCCGGCGCAAAGAATCGTCAGAAGAAGAGTGCGGCGCATGGGGCCCGTCCTGTGATCTGTTTTGCATCCCATAGCGCAGCGCCCCTGCCGGTTCAAACCTGCGCGCAACACTGTGAGCAAAGATGCGCCATGCGCGGCGTGCTCGCATCGGTTTGATTTGATCTTGAAGGGCGCGCGGCCTAAATCGGCTTCAACCTTATCGAGGCAGAGCCATGGACACCAAAACCTTCTCTCGCCGCGCCTTCCTGGCCGCATCCGCCGCGACCGTTGCCGGAGGTGCCGCTGCGCAAACCGCCAATACCACGGAGTATGAGTCCGAACTGGGCGCCGTGCGGCGCAACATTTCGTCCTTCCGGACGCTCGATTGGCGGCCCTATTTCAGCGACACGGCCAAAGGCGCCATTCTGGTCGATACCACCAGCCGCGCGCTGCATTTCTGGTCCGAGGATCAGAGCATCTACAAGCTCTACCCAACCTCGGTGCCTCTGACGGACGATCTTACCCGGCTGGGCCGGACTGAGGTGATCCGCAAGGTCGAAGGCCCTGAATGGCGCCCGACCCCGTCGATGAAAGAGCGCAATCCCGACTGGCCCGACTATGTCGGCCCCGGACCGAACAACCCGCTGGGCACCCATGCGCTCTATCTGTCCTGGCAGTATTTCCGCATCCACGGCACCCACGACACCCGCAAGATCGGGCGGCGGAGCTCTAACGGGTGCATCGGGCTTTATAACGAACATATCGCAGAGCTGTTCGGGCTGGCTCAGGTCGGCTCTCAGGTGCTGCTCATCTGACCTGCTTGCGCTTTGTGCGATCCGCTCATAGGGTCGCGCCTGCCTCGGGGTGCCCATGATGGGCTGAGACGCGAAAGCGGACCCGTTGAACCTGAACCGGTTAAAACCGGCGGAGGGAAGGTAGCGGATCGAATATCCTCCTGCCCCACTTCCGTTCGGCGATATGGAGGATGACATGAAGACGACCACCCCCCTCATCGCGGGACTTGCTCTGACGGCCACAATGGCTGCGGCAGAGACGCCCGTGCTTACTGTCTACGCGCCCGACTACTTCGGCTCTGACTGGGGCCCCGGCCCCGCGATCGAGCAGATGTTCGAGGCCACATGCGATTGCGACCTGAAGTTCAGCACCGGCGATCTCCTGCCGCGCCTGCTGCTGGAGGGTGACACCGCCACCGCCGATGCGGCCATCGGATTCAACACCGATGTCATGAAGCGCGCCCGCGAGACGGGCCTTTTTGCCGATCATGGGCTGGACCAGAGCGGGATCACCTTGCCGGTCGATTGGGATGACTCGGTGTTCGTGCCGTTCAACTACGGCCACACGGCCTTCGTCTATGACGAAGACAACCTGGCCACCCCGCCCGCCGATCTGGACGCGATGCGGCAGTTGCCCGACGATGTGAAGGTCGTGATCCAGGATCCGCGCAGCTCGATCTCGGGGCTGGCCCTGGCGCTGTGGGTGGACCACGTCTACGGCGATGAGGCCGAAGGCTTTTGGGCCGATCTGGCGCCGAACATCCTGACCGTGACCAAAGGCTGGAGCGAAAGCTACGGCCTGTTCACCAGCGGTGAAGCGGAGATGGTGCTGAGCTACACCACCTCGCCGGCCTATCACGCGGTGGCCGAGGATGATCCGACGATCCACGCTGCGATCTTCCCCGAAGGCCACTATTTCATGGTGGAAACCGCCGCGATGCTCAAAGGCTCCGATCAGCCCGAGCTGGCCCGTGCCTTCCTTGAGATGATCCTGTCGGACGCGTTCCAGACGGCCATTCCGCTGGCCAACTGGTCCCTGCCGTCCGCTTTGCCGGACGATCAATGGCCCGAAGAAATGGCCGATCTGCCGCTTCCCGAGAAGGTGCTCTTCTACTCCGAAGACGAAGCCGCCGAGCGGCGCGATGCGGCCATCGCCGCCTGGAGCGCGGGTCTGCGTCAATGATGGCGCAGGGGCACCCCGTCTATCGCCGGGTGCCCCTCGCTGCGGCTCTGCTGGTCCTTGCGCTTGCGCTTGGACCGCTGGCGGCCGTGATGCTGCGCGCAGAGGGCGGCGCGCTTAAGCCGTCCGACTGGAGCGCCGTCTGGTTCACCTTGTGGCAGGCGGCGCTCTCTGCTGCGCTGAGCGTCATTCTGGCGATCCCGGTGGCGCGGGCGCTCGCGCGGCGCCGGTTCGCGGGGCGTGGGGTTCTTGTCACGCTGCTTGGCGTGCCGTTCGTGCTGCCTGTGATCGTCGCGGTGCTGGGGCTGGTCGCGGTATTCGGGCGTCAGGGGCTCGTGAGCGATGCGCTTGCCCTGATCGGGCTGCCGCCGGTGTCGATCTATGGCTATCACGGGGTGATTATTGCCCATGTGTTCTTCAACCTGCCTCTGGCCACGCGGCTGATCCTGCACGGCTGGCTGGCGATCCCGGCAGAGCGGTTCCGGCTGGCGCAGACCCTGCGGTTTTCGCCCATGCTGAACCTGCGCGTTCTGGAGTGGCCGATGCTGAAGCAGGTCGTTCCCGGCGCGTGGCTGGCGATCTTCCTGATCTGCTCGACCTCCTTTGCCGTGGCCCTGACGCTGGGCGGAGGCCCCCGCGCCACCACGGTGGAGCTGGCGATCTATCAAGCCGTTCGCTTCGATTTCGATCTGGGCCGCGCGGCGCTCTTGGCACTCGTTCAGGTGGGGATCTGCGTGGCGGCGGCTCTGCTGGCCTGGCGCGCGACGGGCGATGCGGTGCTGGCCGGAGGGCTGGACCGCGCGCATCCCGGCCTTGGCGGCTCTCGGGTGCTGGACGCCTTCTGGCTCACGCTGGCCACTCTGTTCCTGCTGGTGCCGCTTGGGGCGGTGCTGGCGCAAGGGATCGCGGGATTGCCAGAGCTGGGATCCGGTGCCGCCTGGGCGGCGGGGCGCTCGCTCGCGGTGGCTTTGGGATCGACGCTTCTGGCGGTGGCGCTGACGCTGGGGGTCGCCTTGGGCCGTGGCCCGGTGCAGGTGCTCGCGGGCGCGGTGCCTTTGGCGGTGTCGCCATTGGTGCTGGGCGTGGGGCTGTTCCTGATCCTGCGCGGGATCGCGTCGCCAGCGGCGCTCGCGCTGCCCGTCACTGCTATGGTGAACGCTGTTTTGACACTGCCTTTCGGGCTGCGCGCCCTGGCCCCCGCTGTGGCCGAGGCCGAAGCGGGTTTTGGGCGCCAGGCGGACCTTCTGGGTCTGACCGGGTGGCGACGGCTTCGGATCGTGATCCTGCCGCGGATCCGCCGACCTTTGGGCTTCACCGCCGGTCTGGCTGCGGCGCTGTCGATGGGCGATCTGGGGGTGATCACGCTGTTCGCCGGGCAAGAGCAAGAGACCCTGCCGCTGCATATGTATCGCCTGATGGGCAGCTACCGGTTCGAAGCGGCTGCGGCTGCGGCTCTGGTTCTGGTGGGGCTGACCCTCGCGCTGTTCTGGCTGTTCGACAGAGGAGGCCGCGCCAATGCTGCGCTTTGACGATGTGACGATCCGGCGGGGCGATTTCGCCCTGCGCGCGAGCCTCGAGGTCGGGCCCGGATTGACCGCCGTGATTGGCCCCTCGGGCGGTGGCAAGTCGACCTTGCTGTCGGCCGTCGCGGGGTTTGAGGAACCCGCACAGGGGCGCGTTCTTTGGAACGGTGAGAGCCTGAGCGGGCAGGCCCCTGGTGCGCGGCCTCTGGCGATGCTGTTTCAGGATCAGAACCTGTTTCCGCACCTGAGTATTGCCGAAAATGTCGGGTTGGGGCTGCGCCCCGCGCTGAAGCTGACTGCGGATGAACGGGCTCGGGTCGAAGACGCGCTGACCTCTGTTGGTCTTGCGGGCATGGGCACGCGACGTCCCGCGCAGCTCTCGGGCGGCCAGCAGAGCCGCGCCGCCCTGGCGCGCGTGCTGGTGTCTGGCGCGCCTTTGGTGCTGCTGGATGAACCCTTCGCCGCGCTCGGTCCCGGCCTGCGGGTCGAGATGCTGGAGCTGGTCGCGCGGGTGCTCAAGGGCCGGGTGGTGCTTTTGGTCTCGCACACGCCCGAGGATGCGCGGCAAGGGGCGGCGCGCACGATCCTCGTCGCGCAGGGCGTGGCCCATGCGCCGGTGGAGACCGGGGCGCTGTTCGATGCCCCCCCGGCGGCGCTCAGGGATTATCTGGGTCGCTAGGGCTTTCCCTTTCCGGGCGGCTTGGGCAGGGTCGCCCCGAAAAAGGGAGGATCAGGATGGATATGCACCCGCTCGATCGCGCGACGGCTCTGGAGCCGCTCAGCGAGGGCCTGTGGCGCGGAGAGACCGCGCCAGACTACATGAACGTGGTCGGACCTTTTGGCGGCGTGACGGTCGCGTGCCTGTTGAACGCCGTGCTGAAAGACCCGCGCCGGACTGATGCGCCCGTGGCGATCACCACGAACTACGTCACCGGTGTGCGCGAGGGCGCGTTCGAGATCGCGGTGACGCTGGAGCGTTCGGGCAAGTATCTGCAGCACTGGAGCGTCGTGCAGCGGCAGCAGGGCGGCGTGTGTTCCACGGCCACAGTCGTGACCGGGCGGCGGAGCGAGACCTTCGCCCACCAGCCTGCCCAGATGCCCGACGCGCCGCCGCCTGACAGTCTCCCGCAGATGACGCCGCCTGACACACTCTCTTTCCTCAAATGCTACGATTTTCGCTTTGTCGATGGCGCCCCCCAGTTGGAAGCGCCCTTTGAATCCTTGCAAGCGGCCCGGTCCCTGGCTTGGATGGCGGATCGTCCGGGGCGGCCTTTGGATTGGCTGTCGCTGGCGGCGCTGTCGGATGGGTTCCCGTTCCGGCTTCTGACGGTGCGCGGGGGCATGGCCCCGATGGGAACGGTGTCGCTGTCCACCTACTTCCTGACCACCGAAGAAGAGCTGGCCGAACAGGGCAGCGCGCCGATCCTGGGTCGCGCAGCGGGGAGCCGGTTCAACGCCCATTTCCACGACCAGAAGGTAACCTTCTGGGACAGCAAGGGGCGGGTGCTTGCGTCGGGCGCTCAGGTCGTCTGGTTCAAGGAATAGCTGCGGGGTACAGGCCCAGCCGGTTTCGTAACCGCGATGCAAAAAGGGCGCCCCGTTGGGCGCCCTTTTCGTGTCTTTGGCGATGTGGATCACTCCATCTCGCGGCCGTGCTTCACGGGATACCACAGGCGCTTGTTGGTGGCGTAGAGCAGCACCGCCAGCACCGTCAGGAAGATCACGCCCGTCAGGCCAGCCTGCTTGCGCTGTTCCAGCTTGGGCTCGGCGGCCCACATCAGGAAGGCGGCAACGTCCTCGGCTTCGTGGTGGAGGCTGTTGGCGTGACCGTCGTCAAACTCAACATCTTCACCGTAGAGCGGAGGCGCCATGGCGATCCAGCTGCCGGGCACGGTGTGGTGGCCGTGTTCGTCCTTGCAGCCTTCGGCATAGCCGCCAGCGGCGAAGACGGTGTTGTAGTAGTAACCCGGAATGCCGCCTTCGGCGCATTCAGGCTCGTCAGCGTAGCCCATCAGCACGGAAGCGATGTATTCCGCGCCGCCCATGCCCTTGAAGAGCTGGGCGAGACCGGTGCCATAGGGGCCGTGGAAGCCCGCACGGGCTTTGGCCATCAGGCTGAGGTCCGGCGCGTTCGGGTCATTGCCTTCGGGGAACTTGTCCGCCGGGGACGCGGGGCGGTAGTCGCCTTCGCCATCGGCCAGGGTCGGATCCCACACTTCGAAATTCGCGGCATAGGCGCGGACCTGATCCATCGGCAGGTTCGGGCCGGTCTCATCCGCGAGGGTGCGGTAGGAGACATACTTCATGCCGTGACAGGCAGAGCAGACTTCAGTGTAGATCTTCAGGCCACGCTGAATCTGGTTCTGGTCATAGCTGCCGAAGGGGCCTTCGAAGGAGAAGGCAATATCTTCGACATGCCCGCCACCCCCGGAGGCCATGGCGGTGCCGCCAAGGCCCAGGGCGAGGGATGCGGAAAGAGCAAGTGTCTTGAGCATTGTCTTTCGTCCTTTCTTATTCGGCCGGGGTCGCGTGACCGGCGACTTCGGGGTGATCTTCCGCGAAGGCCGCTTCGATGGTTTCGGGCCGGGGCAGCGGCTTCTCGATGACGCCCAGCAGGGGCAGGAGCACGAGGAAGTAGCCGAACCAGTAGGCCGCGCCGATCAGGGAGATGTAGGGGTAGATACCGTCCGTCGGCATCGCGCCCACCCACATCAGCACGAAGAAGTCGATCACCAGCAGGGCGAACCACCACTTGAACATCGGGCGATAGCGGCCCGAGCGCACAGAGGAGGTGTCCAGCCACGGCGCCAGGGCCATGACGATGATCGCGCCGAACATGGCGATAACACCGAAGAACTTCGCGTCGATGATGCCGAAGCTGATCCAGTTGACCAGCTGCACGACCCACACGTCAGCGGTGAAGGCCCGCAGGATCGCGTAGAAGGGCAGGAAGTACCATTCCGGAACGATGTGCGACGGCGTCGCGAGCGGGTTGGCTTCGATGTAGTTGTCGGGGTGACCCAGATAGTTGGGCATGAAGCCGACAATGGCCATGAAGATCACCAGGATCACCGCCAGGGCGAAGAGATCCTTGATGACGAAGTAGGGCCAGAAGGGCAGGGTGTCGGCCTCGGCCTCTTCCTTGCTGGTGCGGCGGACTTCAACACCGGTCGGGTTGTTGTTGCCGGTCGAGTGGAACGCCCAGATATGCACCATGGTCAGGCCCAGCAGGACGAAGGGCAGCAGATAGTGCAGCGAGAAGAACCGGTTCAGAGCCGGTTGACCCACGGCAGAGGCGCCGAGCAGCCAGGTCTGGATCGATTCACCGATGAACGGGATCGCGCCGAACAGGCCGGTGATCACCGCGGTGCCGTGGAAGGACATCTGACCCCAGGGCAGCACATAGCCCATGAAGGCGGTGCCCATCATCACCAGATACATCAGGATACCGATGATCCAGGTGACTTCGCGCGGCTCTTTGTAGGAGCCGTAGAACAGGCCCCGGAAGATGTGCGCGTAGACCGCGACGAAGAACAGCGAGGCGCCGTTCATGTGGAAATAGCGGATCATGTGGCCGCCATTCACGTCGCGCATGATGTGCTCGACGGAGGCAAAGGCGATGTCCACATGGGGTGCGTAGTGCATGACCAGCACGATCCCGGTGGCGATCTGCAGCACCAGGGTGAAGGTCAGAATGATGCCCCAGATCCACATCCAATTGAGGTTCTTGGGGGTGGGGATCATCAGCGTATCATACATCAGCCCGACGATCGGGAGGCGGCGGTGAAGCCACTTCTCCGCGCCAGTCTTGGGCTCGTAATGGTCGTGAGGGATACCGGACATCTTTTAGGCCTCCTCGCCCAGCTGGATGGTGGTGTCGTCGACGAAGAAGGCGACGGGGATCGGCAGGTTTTCCGGCGCGGGGCCTTTGCGGATCCGGCCGGCGGCATCGTAGTGCGAGCCGTGGCAGGGGCAGAACCAGCCGTGGAAATCACCGGCGCCATCGCCGAGCGGAACGCAGCCGAGGTGGGTGCACACACCCATCTGAACCAGCCACTCGCCGTCCAGGGAGCCTTCAGGCCCCTTCATCGCGCGGTTTTCATCCGTGGCGGGCGAGCCTTCGGGCAGGTTGGCGTTGCGGGCCAGCGGATCGGGAAGATCGCTGACTTCGGTTTCGCGGGCGTGGTTGATGTCTTCTTCGGTCCGGCGACGGATGAAAACGGGCTTGCCCTGCCACAGAACGGTCATCTGCTGGCCAGGCTCAAGCGCGCTCACGTCGCGGCGGATCGAGGCGAGCGCCTTCACGTCCGCCGAAGGGTTCATCTGGTTAACCAGCGGCCAAACTGCCGCGCCCGTCACCACCGCGCCCGCGCCTGCGGTTGCATAGTAGATGAAGTCGCGGCGCGTGCCCTCAGGATGATCTGCTTGTGTCATGGGTCTCTCCCGAACTTGCTTCGCGGGAGCGTCCCCCCGCTATCCTACGCGCGTCAGGCGGAAACCCGCCTGATTGCTCGTCTTACTAGTGGCGCGGCCCGGCGCCGTCCAGAACACAATGCACGAAGGCATCAGAGGGCGAAAAAACGTCGCGCCCGGGTGACATGAATTGTTTGTTTACGCTCCGGTCTCTATGTTCAGGGTAACTAAGACGGGGAATCGAACCATGCGTGTTCTAGCGCTTCTTCTCTTGCTTGTGCCCGGCCTTGCTGCGGCGGAAGTGGAACTGAGCTTCTATGCGGGTGCGCAATCAGCGCCGCATTCGCGGATTGATGGATCTGGCGGTGTCGTCGATGGCGACGACTACCTGATCGGCTGGGAAGGCCGGTCTTTCGACATGCCGCCCTATTACGGTGTGCGCGCCACGTGGTGGCGCTCCCCGACCTTGGGCTTCGGGCTCGATGTGAACCACGCCAAGGTCTACGCTCCCGAAGACGATATGGCGAAGGCCGGGTATGACCGTCTGGAGTTCACAGATGGTCTGAACATCGTCACCGTGAACGCATATCGCCGTTTTCCAGGCCTGAATCTGCCTGTGACGCCCTATTTGGGTGCCGGTGCGGGGGTGGCTGTGCCCCATGTCGATATCACCAAGAACGGTGTGAAGACCTACGGGTATCAGGTGACGGGCCCTGCCGTGACCTTCATCGCCGGGGCGAGTTATCCGCTGACCGACCGCATGTCGCTGTTCGGAGAATACAAGGGCACCTACTCGCAGAACACCGCCGAGCTGGACGATGGCGGAGAGCTGAAGACCGACATTATCACCAATGCGCTCAATGTTGGTGTGAGCTTCCGCTTCTGAGTCGGGCGGGGGCTTAGCCCCCGGCCTTGAGCCCTCTTGCGGGCCATCTACATGGCGACGAAAATCGGATCGGCCCCCTAGACGGGGGCCGTTTCTGTCATGCTGTCACGTGCGTTGAAGGTCGCGAACCACTCCGCCAGGGCGGGGTGAGCGGCCCGCCAATTGCGGGCGTCGTGGCGCAGATCAAGATAGCCAAGCGCGCAGCCTGCGGCAATCTGTCCCATGTGGAGCGGGCCGTTCAACAGCGGCATCCAGCGGGTTTCAAGCGCGCTCAGGCTGCGCTCGATCCGGGACCATTGGGCAATGGTCCATTCCTCCGACTGCTGCGATTCGGGCCGGAAGCGGGCCTCATAGGTCATGGAGACCGAGGCATCCATGATCCCGTCGCACAGTGCCTCGAGCGTCAGAACCTCCCAAAGGCGCGCCTGAGGATAGAGGCTGGCGCCCTCAGTCATCTGGTCGAGATACCGGCAGATCACCCGGCTGTCGAAAAGGGCGGGGCCATCGGGTCGGGTCAGGGTCGGGATCTTTCCCACCGGGTTCGCGGCGGCCAAATCCGCGGGGGTGTCATAGGGCGAGGTCGTGACGACCACCTCCTCCACGCGGTCGGTGAGACCGGATTCGAGAAGTTGCACACGCACCTTGCGCACGAACGGGGAAGCGGGGGAGGACAGAAGCTGCATCAGGATCACCTATGACATTGCAGCCCCAAGGGACCGCGCCTGCCGCGCGAAGTCAATCAACTGCAATGACGGAAGGCGCGCCGGTCCTGTTCCAGCGAAAAAGGGCGAGGTGCCACAGCCCGGGCGCCTTTCGGGATGGATCAATCAGCCCGTCGGCGCCCATGGCTTCGATCTGACGCGCAAGCGCCCAGGATGGAGGCTCATCGCCAGCGGCAAGCGCGGCGCGCCAGTCGCAGGCGCCGAGCAAGGTGTCCAGCCCCACGGGCGGCCTGCGCAGGTCCACGATCTTCCGTGCATCAATGCGCAGCGAAGTAATCCGGCGCCCGCCCAGCCCGCCATGGGCCTGCATGGCCGCCGCTACGCCTTCTTGGCTGGCGCTCAGATAAAGAATGCCCGAAGGGCCCCAACGGCCCGGCGCTCGGCTGCCGGTGAGAGGATCGCCGGGTGACATCGCGCGATACCCGATGCCGGTCACCTGAGTGAAGGGCGATCCGGGATCGGCGTGCAGGCTCACGCTGGGGGATCCTGCATCAGGGTTTTCAGCATCTCCAGATCGGCGCCAAAACCAGTCTCGACCTTATCCGCGGCGGCTCGCCGGACGGGATCGGGCTTGTTTTGACCAAGTTTCCATGTGCCTTGCACATCCTCGATCCGCAGGCGGAAGGGTCGGATCTGACGCATCATCCGCTCCATGACGCCGTCGGTCATCTTGGTGCTGCGCCAGACAGGCTTCGGGGCCAGCCGCGATTCCATTGCGTCGGAGATATCATCCAGCAGCCCGTGCAGCGTGTCATCGGGCAAGGGCTCGAGAACTCCGCGCAGGTGGACGGCGACGTAGTTCCACGTGGGCACCTGATCGTCCACGCCATACCAATCGGGCGAGATATAGCCATCCGGGCCCGATACGGCGATCACCGCCGGTGCGGGCAGGGGGCTGCGCGCGATGGGGTTCGACCGCAGCAGATGGAGCCGGGCGCCATCGCCCTCAAGCAGGAAGGGGACATGGGCCATCACGGGTCCGAGATCACCGTTCACCGAAAGGACGCCAAAGGCGCGCTGTTTCGCGAAGCTGCGGCAGGCCTCTTCAGGCATCTTTCGGAATGTGCTGCTGGGGTGCATGTCAGGCCCTCAAGGCATTGTTCTCGGCGCCGAGGATCGTGGCAGAGACGATCTGGCCCACCTCCTGATCGGTGTCGAAAAGAGTTTCCGTGAAATGCTCCGTTCGGCCCATGCGCGGGGTTTCCATCAGGATCGCACGGGTCTGGCCCTGCTGCGCGGCCAGGTGTCGGGCGACCTGGGCGTCTCCGGCGGCGCGGAGACGGGCGGCGCGGTCCTTGATCGCGCGTCCATCCACCTGCGGCATCCGCGCGGCGGGGGTGCCGGGCCGGGGTGAATAAGGGAAGACATGAAGCCAGGTCAGATCGCAGTCTTTGACCAGATTCAGCGAGTTTTCGAACATTTCGTCGGTTTCCGTGGGAAAACCGGCGATGATGTCTGCGCCAAAGGTCATGCCGGGTCGCAGGCGCTGCGCCTCTTCGCAAAAGCGGATCGCATCGTCGCGCAGGTGGCGGCGCTTCATCCGCTTGAGGATCATGTCGTCTCCGGCCTGAAGCGACAGGTGGAGATGGGGCATCAAGCGCGGCTCGGTCGCGATGGCCTCCATCAGGTCCGGGTCGGCTTCGATCGAATCGATGGAACTGATCCGCAGCCGGGACAGGTCCGGCACCAGCCGCAAAATGCGGCGCACGAGGTTGCCCAAAGGCGGCGTGCCCGGCAGGTCTCCGCCCCACGAGGTGAGATCGACGCCGGTCAGCACGACCTCGTTGTAGCCCTGATCCACCAGCCGCTTGATCTGCTCCACGACGACGCCTGCGGGGACCGACCGCGAATTGCCCCGGCCATAGGGGATGATGCAAAAGGTGCAGCGGTGATCGCAGCCGTTTTGCACCTGCACATAGGCTCGGGCGCGGGTGCCGAAGCCGTCGATCAGATGGCCTGCGGTTTCCGTGGCGGACATGATGTCGTTGACGATCATCCGGTCGGCCCCTTGCGCGGCGAGCGCGGCCCAGCTTTCCGGCTGCATCTTTTCCGCGTTGCCGACAACGTGGTCGACTTCGGTCATCCCGGCGAACCCGTCCGGGTCGATCTGCGCGGCGCAGCCGGTGACGATGATCTTTGTATCGGGGTTTTCCCGGCGGTGACGCCGGATTTCCGCGCGGGATTTGCGCACGGCTTCCTGTGTGACGGCACAGGTGTTGATGACGATGGCGTCGTCCAGCCCGGCCTGAGCGGCGAGCTCCTTCATTGCTTCGGTCTCATAGGCGTTGAGCCGACACCCCAGCGTCGTAAAGCGCGGCGCGTCAGACATGGGTGTCGATCCACTGCGACGTGAACACCCCGTCAAAAACATGCGCGGTCGGACCAGTCATCCACACGCCATCCTCGCGCCAGTCGATCAGGAGGCTCCCGCCATCGAGATCAATCCAAACCCGCCGCCCGGTGAGCCCGCGCAGAGCCGCAGCGACCCCGGTCGCGCAGGCGCCCGATCCACAGGCCCGCGTGATGCCCGTGCCCCGCTCCCACACCCGCATGCGGATGCGGTCGGGGGCGGTGACGGTTGCGAATTCGACATTGGTGCCTTCGGAGAACAGCGGATCCGTCTCAATGGCCGGGCCGCGCGTGGCCGGGTCGCAGCCGTCGGCGTTTTCCACGAAGAACACGCAATGGGGATTGCCCATGCCGACGGCAACGGGGTCTCCGTCCAGCGGAAGGTGCTTGGTGCTCACGTCCTGCGACAGGGGCACATCGGCCCATGAAAGCTGCGGAAGCCCCATATTGACCGACACACCCTCGGGGGTGCGCCGGGCATTGAGAACCCCGCGCGACGTTCGGATGGAGAGCGTATCGGCGCCGGTCTCGCCCATAACATGGGCCGCAACGCAGCGCGTGGCATTCCCGCAGGCGCCCGCCTTCGATCCATCCGCGTTCCAGAAGGTCAGAGTAATGTCGGTGTCCTGGCCGGTTTCGATCTCTGCCAGCTGGTCAAAGCCGACCCCGGTATGGCGATCCCCAATGGCCCGCACGAGCGCAGGCTCAGCCCGCGCGCTGCGCCCGCGCGAGTCGAAAACGACGAAATCGTTGCCAAGCCCGTGCATCTTGGCGAAGGGAATCTGGGTGCTCTGCATGGCGGCGATATAGTCCGGGGGCCCGCTCCAGGGAAGGCCGCGCACGCGGTTGTTCAAAAAACTGTGCTTTTTCGGGTTGACCCCCCGCTCTGAGTTTTCTAATCAGCCCGCCTGTGGGCCGTTAGCTCAGTTGGTAGAGCAACTGACTTTTAATCAGTGGGTCGCAGGTTCGAATCCTGCACGGCTCACCACTTTACACTGATAGATCAATGGGTTGCGCCATGCTGCAAATGCAGCATCCGGGCTCCGTTTCAGATTTGGAAGCAATCTGGAAGCAAACGGAACCGTTTCGCGCTGTGGTTCGCGGGTCACAGTGAACGCTGGCGAATCGGACTTTGCCACCATCACAGGGTTGCCCGGTCGAGGATCGAACTTCATCTTGTCGCAGAGCTAAGGTGCAGCCCCGCGCCGTTTCCGATCATTGACCCGCAAGGCTGGCCCTTGGAACTTCTGGCGACACTGGCACTTTTGGCGATCATTGCCGTCGGCTTCTATCTGGCGAATTCTCAAAAGCAGCACGACGAGTGTTCACACGGGAGCCCCTCGCGACCGTATAAGCCGACCAGCATTCCCCCGCGCGCCCCATTTGATCCTCGCACTTCGAAACCGACGGCCAGAAATCCGGTTATTCAGGGCCGTGCCTATGTGATCGACGGTGACAGTTTGGTCATCCGCAAGACGCAGATCCGATTGTTCGGCGTGGACGCCCCGGAGCTCAACCACCCCTATGGCAAGAAGGCTAAATGGGCCTTAGTCGAGCTATGTAAAGGACAGACGGTCAGAGCCGAGGTAACCGCACAAGACGACCATGGCCGTACCGTTGCGATGTGCACCCTACCCGATGGGCGCGATCTGTCGGCGGAAATGGTGAAGCAAGGGCTGGCTATCGACTGGAAGAAGTTTTCCGGCGGCAAGTACCGAAGCCTAGAGATCCCTGACGCACGCCAGAAGATGTGGCTGGCCGACGCCCGCCAAAAGGGGCGGATGCACGTCTGGGAGCAGTTTGAGGCGCGGCAGGCGAAGGGGAGCGAGGACGGGTGAAGGCGCTATCGGCCCTAAGCTGCCGTTCGCCTGCCGATCAGGATGCCGCGGTGCGGCCCGTCAAACCAGCCATTCGCTGCATCTGCAAAATCCCATTACCGGACATTCATCGCCACCACCAATGCCGCAGTGCAGCCTACAAATGCAGACATTGACGGACATTTAAACTGGCACGATGTTACCCTACGCTTGGATTTATAGTTGCTTGCGTCGGGCGGTGCTGCTCTACTTCAACAGATGTCATCCAATACCATTTTCCATCTGGTGCACGTTCTAGGTCCATTCCATGAGCTTTTGGGGACAATTGTATAGCAGTGAGAAATTCAGCAACCAGATTGAGATTTTTGCTCGAATTCTGATGCTCCAAGTTTGGTCGCTCTTCTCCACTCGGCAATTGATCGCCCAACTTATCCAACGAGTCGCCGAGCTCTCCGAAACTTTCAGTAATTTCAGGGCTGAGGTCTAAAGGCAAAGGAATCGCCGCAAAGAAAAGGGCCCCCAGCTTCGCCACTGGTCCAAGGTATTTCAACAAACCAGGCGTCGCGGTAAATTCTTTTTCGGCAACCAATGCACCACTAAACTCCGAACGGAGCTGCGCTTTCATTCTCGATCGGCCGAGCACTTCCCAACTTCTTACCTCCTTCCAACGGGCTTTCGCCGGGAGCAAGACGATACTGCTAGGTGCCGGGCGTTGCTCTTTGTATGCGAGATAGTGAACTAGGTGCTCCGCAGTGTTGTGGGAGATTTCACGATCTCTCAGCCCATAAATCAAGTCCGATGGAGTTGTAACCTGATCACATTCTTGACATATAGCATTTTCCTGTCCGCGCTGCAGCCAACGCTCAACGTTCTGCAATCGAAAAGTTCCGATACACAATCTATCATGAATCTTATGGGGGCACGCAACGCTGTCGCTACGCTTTGCACCAGGCCAAAACTTAAGGCATTCGGAGATTGCGGCATCTATCTGTTGAAGAAGAAATCCCGGCTCATCTCCAGCAACGGAAATATCTAATTGCAAGAAGTTTCGCTCTGATGTCTTTTTGACAACAGCATCGTTTTTGAAACGTCCCTCAGCGTCCCTGAGGAAGATTCCGTCCTTCCAGAACGTACCTACGCCATTTTCTAGATAATAGTGATAGGGTTCAAGGGAGGCGATCAGATGTGACATGAAGCCATCAATTACTGGTTCGATCTTGGATTGCATTCTCAAGACGCGTAGTTCGTCAGCCACTTCGCCGGGGTCCGACCACGGCATTTCAGGACGGTTGGTGGGAACCAGTTGAGGAATAAGACTGCGCTCTCCATTCGAAGACTTTGTTGGAAGCGCTACACCTTGTGCCCGCATCATTCTCATTAGTCGTTGGTGATCGTCTAGATCGTAAACCCGCCAGCCATCCGTCTCTCTGCCGTGCTTGATCCACACGTCGGTAAGGTGATTGTGATCAAGCATACCGCCTGAAAGCTTTGTGGGCTCATGTTCGACTATCTCCATAAATGCCATTGCCAACCAAGATGGATCCCTGACGATGGTGTCTTGAAGAAAAGGGTCATTTTCCCAATCAATCCCGTACCAAACACCCCGACCAAGTCTGTGAAGAAATGTTGCTGCGATTGAACGCACAGCTTCCTCATCTTCGATCCCTTCTTGAAAACATATCTCGGAGAACTCTTTGTAACTCATCCATGGAGCTGGATTGTCATGGCTCAATGCCTTCTTGCGAGAAGCATCCCAGTTTTTGTTAATTGGACTTGCTATTCCGGGCATCCCTTTGACGTGCCTAGCCATTGCCGCCTTAAGAGCGTCAATATTCTTGCCCGTGAAGCTGTCTACGCTTATCTGCTCAACGACAAGAGCTCTTAAGTTGGCGTCATAGCGGGTCAGGTCAACCTCCGGCGAGTAGTTTCCCCCATCTACATCCGCATGCGTGGCTACTAGAATAACCTTTGCTTCTCCGGCTGTGCGCGCGGAGATACGAATTAGCCAGTCATGTATTAAGCACTGTTCTTCGCCGAGGCGGGGGTCCCAAACCAATAAATAGAGTCCCTGATCGGAGTAAAAAAACTGGTGCGTTATTCGGTAAATCTTTTGCCCACCAAAGTCCCAATAATTGAACTGTATGGGTTTCTCGTTCTCAGTGTCGCCCTCAAGGAACAGAGTGCCACAATCGACCCCCCAAGTGGTCGAGTTCTGCAAATCTAATTTTGGGTCAATCGAGCCGTCAAGCGCCATGCGCAAACAGCTCTTCCCGACCTTTCCCTCACCCGTAATCATCAGTTTCGCCTCAAACAAAGGAGTTACATTCTCCGGGTCAGACAAGCTTCTGATCTGAGCAAGCAGGACGCTTGATCCATCCCGCTCAGCGCTCAAAAGAGAAGCGGGCAGATCGTTTCCTCTGATATTTAATTCCGATAGGTTTGGCATGAAGCCAATTTGGGTCGGTATTTCTTTCAGAGAGTTTCCGTTGAGTTCCAATTGGCTAAGTTTCTCTATATCTGCGATCTCACTCGGCAGCGATTCCAAGTTGTTGCCGATCAGGCACAAGCGATTGAGTTCCCTAAAGCTCGCAATCCGTTTTGGAATTTGCCGAATGTTCTTACCGATCGTCAACTCAACCAAAGATGAATGGTTTCTCAGCCCTGCTGGGAAAACAGAAAAGTCATTATCGTGAAGAAATAGTCCACGCAGTTTTCCTAGTTTCGAAAACCCTTTCGGAAGCGTCTTCAGGTTATTGTATCCTGCATAGAGAATTTCCAAGTTCTTTAGGTTGCAAATTGATGATGGAAACTCGGACAGTTCCATTTCGGTCAAATTAATATACTTAAGATTCTTTAGGTCTCCGATTTCAGCGGGCAGCTCTGAAACAGGGTTACCTGCAAGCTCAAGGGTTTCAAGATTTTTCAACAAAAAGAGCTCGGTCGGAATGGACTTGAGTTTATTCCTTGATAGATTCAGATTTTTGAGTCCATTCAGTCTGAATACTTCCTCGGGAATCTCCGCTAGCCCCATATCGGAGAAATCAAGTTCGCTTGAATTCTCCTTCAAAGCCTGACGGGCTTTTCTTCTCGCGACTTCCAATGACTTTTGGGCCATAAATTTTAACACCTCAATCACCTCAAGCAAAACATACAAAACATACAAAACCTGATTTGCAAACAACAAAACCGTACCGTCAAAGACAGCCTTGAGAGAAAGCGCCTTTTTTACGTTAAGGATGTACTATCCAGTAGTGTCAGCGCTTCATTTGCACTCGCAGCGAACTTCCGCTTCCCGCCCATGACCTTGACCTCCGTCCCCTAAAGAAGGGCGCTTACGCGCCCTTCTTTCTGACCTCACATGAACCGATACCGCTCCCTTGCTTCCCTGAGCCGTTTCTCCGCCCGCTCGGGCTCACGCCTCACTGCCTGCTTCAACTCCCCACCCAGCTTGCGCAGATAGCCGGGCAGGGCGGTGTCGCTCACTCCGTTCAGCGCGGCATAGGTCGTGCCCAGCCCTAAGAACTGAGCGAAGATCAGGCGGATGTGCTCTTCGCGGTCCACGTAGCGCACGCGGTCGGGGTCTACGTAGGACCGCATGTCCAGCAGGTCTTCGCTCGTTGCCTCGCGCACCAACTCCCAAAGCGGATGCAGCGGCCAGCGGGCGCGGTTGCTGTCTCCGGGAGCGGGGGCGCAGTAGCGCACCTTGTCCAGAGCTTCGGCCACCACGTCTCCGAACAGGTCGTCAAACTCTGCCCATTGGCGGATGCCCCAGCGATCCTTGAGACAGGACTTGAACGCCCGCACCTCAATGCGCCAGACCTGCGAGGACTTCGCGTCCGGGTCCAGAGGCGGCGCGCCTTCACGTGCGAGGTTGGCGTTCCAGATATCCCACCAGATCGGCTTGCGCTTGGCGATCACCTGGGCGCGCTTGTCGTAGATGGTGACCTGCCGCCCCGGGTTCTTGCCCACGGTGACCGAGCTGTAGCGCCCGGATTTGCCGTTGCTCCGCATCTCGTCCATGTGGTCGGCGCGGTTGGCA
>PDRY01000021.1 GCA_002748265.1 Rhodobacterales bacterium | reverse complement strand
GGTGATCGAGCAGAGCGCTTGACGGGTGACCGTCGGTGGTGAGCCCATTGGCCTGCTGGTAGGCGCGGATGGCGCGGACCGAATTGGGGCCGATGATGCCATCGGTGCCCTTGGTGGAGAAGCCTGCGGCGGTGAGGCGCTGTTGCAGCTCCCGCCGCTCCGCAGCGCTGAGCGCGCGTTGGTCGCGGGGCCAGGGGGTGTGCAGGGCAGGGGCGCCTGCGAGCCGGTCGGAGAGGTGCCCGACGCCAAGCACATAGGCATCGGCAGCATTATAGCGTGCGATCACCGCGAAGTTCTTGAACGTCAGGAAGGCCGGGCCATCAGCGCCCGCCGGGAGCCAGAGCCGCGCGCTGCCGTGATCGCGCATCGGCGCTCCATCCGCGCGGGTGATCCCGAGCCGGGCCCAGTCCGACGGCATCTTTTGGGCTCCACTGTTGGCAAGCGCGTGGTCGAACCCGTCTGGCAGCGTGACTTCGACCCCCCAGGGCATCCCGTGGACCCAGCCGGCGCGGGCAAGATAGGCGGAGGTGGAGGCAAGCGCATCGGTCGGATCGTCCGACCAGATGTCGCGGCGCCCATCGCCATTCGCATCGACCGCATAGGCCAGATAGCTGGTGGGGATGAACTGCGTGTGCCCCATCGCCCCGGCCCAGGAGCCGGTCATGCGATCGGGTGTCACATCGCCCGATTGCAGGATGCTAAGTGCGGCAATCAGCTGCTTTTCGAAGAAAGCACCCCGGCGCCCGTCCTGGGCCAGCGTGGCAAGCGCGTCGATCACCGGGATGTCGCCGCGCACGGTGCCGTAGGCGCTCTCCATCCCCCAGACGGCGGCGATGACCTCCTTTTCGACGTCGAAGCGGGCTTCGAGCTGGTCGAACAGGGCGGCGTGCTCCCGCAGCGCGTTCTGTCCGTTTTCGATCCGGCTGCTGGAGGCGACGCGGTCGAGATAGTCCCAGATGGCGAGGGTGAACTCCGTCTGGTTCCGGTCTTTTTCGATCACGTCCGGACGGTAGCGCACGTCCTTGAAGGCCGCTTCCAGCGTTGCGCCAGAGATGCCCTGAGCGCGCGGTGCAAAATCGCGGATCCAGCGGGCAAGGGCGCGGTCTTGGTCGGTTGGTTCGGTCATGGCGGGCAAAGTGGCCGGGCGCGGCACCGGGCGCAAGAGAGATTGCGATCCATCAGGGCGCGCCACGGGGCGAGGAGCCGCGTCCTGCGGCATGGCCGACACCGATCCATCCAGGCCGGTAAGGGCCAGTGGCAACAGGAGGGGCAGGGCAAGACGGCATCTCATGAACCCAATATAGGGGCGCCGGATGCCTCGTGCCCGCCGTTAAGCGAAAAATCGCGCGGGGCGGGGCGCTCATCGACTTTTGCGTTTGCGCTCCACCTTGCGGGTCTTGGCCTGCGCCCGTTTTTTCGCGGCTCCGGCCTTCCTTTTGGGCGGGCCGCCGCGCCCTTTTGGCCCGCCGCGTCCGCGGTTGCCGCCGTGGCGGGGGCGGCCTCCGGCGGGCATGTCTTTGCCGTCCAGCTCCAGCAGCTCTGCCAGCATCCCGCCGGTCACCGGATCGGTTTCGCTCAGCTTCACACGGGCGCGCATGCCAAGGCCGATGATCCGCCCGGTATCGGCGCCCATCAGTGTGTTCGCATCGCGGTCGTGGTGGAAATACTCGCCCATCGTGCGCAGCGGGATCAGGACATCGGCGCCGGTTTCATCCAGTTTCACGAACAGGCCAAAGCGGGCGATCCCGGCCACGCGGCCGTCCAGCTCGGCTCCGATCCGGTCGGACAGGAACGCGGCCAGGTAGCGGTCAGTCGTGTCGCGCTCCGCCTCCATGGAGCGGCGCTCGGTCATGGAGATATGCTCCGCCGTCGGCTGCAACCGGTCCAGATCGGAGGGCGAGAGCCCGTCCTTGCCCCAGCTGTGGGCCGCGATCAGCGCGCGGTGGACCAGCAGATCCGCATAGCGCCGGATGGGCGATGTGAAATGCGCGTAGGACGGCAGGGCCAGCCCGAAATGGCCGAAGTTCTCGTGGTGGTAATAGGCCTGGGTCATCGAGCGCAGGGTGGAGAGGTTGATCAGCTCCGCCATCTCCGTGCCTTCGGCCTGCTCCAGAAGACGGTTCAGATGGGCGGTGCGCAGCACCTGTCCTTTGGCCAGCGTGAGCCCGCTGGCCTGAGCCGTTTCGCGCAGCGCGTCGAGCTTCTCGGGGCTGGGCTCTTCGTGGACGCGAAACAGCAGCGGCGTGCGTTTCTGGATCAGCGTCTCGGCGGCGGCGACATTGGCCAGCACCATGAATTCTTCGATCAGACGGTGCGCGTCGAGCCGCTCCTTGAAGGCGACGGAGGCGACGCTGCCGTCGTCATCCAGAACGATCTGCCGCTCCGGCAGGTCCAGATCGAGCGGCTGGCGCCGCTCCCGCGCGGCATGAAGACTGCGATAGCAGGCCTCCAGTGGGCGGATCACGTCGTCCAGCAGTGGGCGGGTGCGATCGTTGGGGGCGCCGTCCATCGCACCCTGTGCATCTTCATAGGACAGCGAGGCGCGCGAGCGGATCATAGCGCGGTGGAAGCTGTGCTTCGTCTTGGTCCCATCGGGGGCAACGTGCATCTTCACCGCGATCACCGCGCGCGGCACCCCTTCGTGGAGCGAGCACAGATCGCCCGACAGCCGGTCGGGCAGCATTGGCACCACACGGTCGGGGAAATAGGTCGAATTGCCCCGCTTGCGGGCTTCGCTGTCGAGCTCGATTCCGGGCGTCACGTAGTGGGCGACATCTGCAATCGCGACCCACAGGATGTGCCCGCCTTCGACCTTGGGGTCGGCCTCAGCAAAGCACGCATCGTCGTGATCGCGCGCATCGGACGGATCGATGGTGACGAAAGGCAGATCGCGCAGATCCTCGCGCCCCGCCAGACCGGCGGGTTTCATCTGGTCGGCTTCCGCCAGAACCTTGTCAGGGAAGGCGTCAGGAATGCCGTGCTGGTGAATGGCGATCAGGCTGACCGCGCGAGGCCCCGACGGATCACCCAGCCGGGAGACGATCCGCGCCTTGGGCAGGCCCATCCGGCTGCGCGGCCCGGCCTGTTCGGCCTCCACCAGTTCCCCATCGCGCGCGCCATGGGTGGCGCCGGGCGCCACGGCCCATTCCTTGTCGGCGCCTTTGTCGATGGGCACGATCCGCCCGCCTTCGGTGCCTTTGCGGAAAATCCCCAGAATGCGACGCTGAGTCGTCCCGATCTTGCGGATCAGCCGCGCCGAATAGGCGTGATCGTCGGCCTTCTCTTCGCTCAGCCGCGCCAGGATACGGTCCCCTTCGCCAAGCGCCGGGTCGCTCTCACGCAGGACCAGCAGGATGCCGGGCTCCGGGCCTTCGCCATGCCATTCCAGCGGCCGCGCATGCAGATCGCCGTCCGCATCGGGCGCCAGTACTTGCAGCACACTGACCGGCGGCAGCTTGTCGGGATCGCGATAGGTCTTTTTGCGCTTCTCCAGATGGCCTTCTTCTTCCAGCTCCCGCAGGAGCCGTTTGAGGCCAATCCGCTCGGCGCCCTTGAGCCCAAAGGCCTTGGCTATATCGCGTTTCGCAGTGAGGGTCGGGTTCTCGGCAATCCAGTCGAGGATCGCCCGCTTGGAAGGAAGCTGTGCCATAGCCGAGCGGTAGCATGCCCGCCGCCGCCCGTCATGGGGCAAATGATGCTGCTCCCGATCTTCTTATTTGTCCAAATACCTCGGGGTCTGGGGCAGAGCCCCAGTGGCGGGGGCTCACAAATCGCGGCTCATCTGCCGGTGAGGGATCCCGGCGTCGTCAAACTCTGGCCCATGGGCGGCAAAGCCGAGCTTTTCGTAGAACGAAAGCGCGTGGGTCTGCGCGCCCAGCGTTGCCCGATGCACGCCGGGGAGCGTGCGAAAATGGTCAAGCGACGCTTTGATCAGGGCCGCGCCAAGCCCCGTGCCGCGGGCCTCGGCCAGCACGCAGACCCGCCCGATCTTGCCTGTCTCCCCATCCACGAACAGCCGGGCCGTGCCTACCGGGCGGCCATCGACCAGAGCCAGAAGATGCGTCGCGCGATCATCCAGCCCATCGAACTCGTCGGCCTCGGACACGCCCTGTTCGTCCATGAACACGGCGCGCCGCAGGGCCTGGCAGGTGGCGATATCGTCTGTGACCGCGATCCGCGTCATGCGAAGTAGCTCTCGATCACGCGGGCATAGACCCGTTTGAGCGCGTCAATCTGGGCAATCTCAACCCGCTCGTCCACCGCATGCATGGTCTGGCCGACCAAGCCGAACTCCACCACCGGGCAGTGATCCTTCATGAAACGCGCGTCGGACGTGCCGCCCGAGGTGGACAGCTTCGGCTCCAGCCCGGTTTCGGCTTTCACCGCGAGGGTGATCAGGTCCGAAAGCCCGTTCAGCTTGGGCTGCGTCAGGAAGCTTTCTCCCGACACCTTGATGTTCAGCGCCACTTCCACGCCGGAGCCGTCAAAGGCCTTCGCGGCCTCTTCGTGCAGCCACTCCGTCAGCGCCGCGCCGGTATGGGCGTCGTTGAATCGGATGTTGAGCAGCCCGCGCGCCTCTGCGGGGATCACATTCGTGGCGGCATTGCCGACATCCACCGAGACGACCGCCAGAGTGGACGGATCGAAATGCTCCGTGCCCTGATCCAGCTCGGCATGGGCGAGCCGGTCCAGCAGCCGCAGCAGCGGCGGAAGCGGGTTGCGGGCGCGGTGCGGGTAGGCGGCGTGGCCCTGCTGCCCGGTCGCGGTGATCCAGCAGTTGAGCGATCCGCGCCGCCCGATCTTCATCATCTCTCCGAAGGTGGTGGGGCAGGTGGGCTCCCCGACAAGGCAGTCGGTCATCGCCTCGCCATTGGCCTGCATCCAGTCGAGCAAGGCGACCGTGCCATCTGCCGCACCGCCCTCTTCGTCGCCGGTGATCGTCAGGATCAGGGCCGCGTCCTGCGGGGCTGCGCGGGCGTAGTCCACCGCTGCGGCAACAAATGCGGCCACGCCGGATTTCATGTCCACCGCGCCCCGGCCCCAGAGCTTGCCGTCGCGCTCTTCTGCGCCAAAGGGATCGACGCTCCACGCGGCTTCGTCGCCGACCGGGACCACATCGGTGTGTCCGTTGAAGCCCAAAGTGCGCGGCGCGCCTTTCTCTCCGAAGCGGGCAAAGAGGTTGGGGGTTCCATTGCGGTCCACGCGGGTGCAGGTGAAACCGGCCTCCGACAGCACCGCCTCCAGAAGTTGGAGCGCGCCGCCCTCTTCGGGGGTGACGCTTGGGCAGCGGATCAGGTCGCGGGTCAGGGCAACGGGGTCTGTGGGGGCGTGGGTCATCGGGGCTCCTTTGCGACTTTTGGCTAACCTTTTGGCCGAGCCACTGCAATCAGTGCCTGTGTCTTCAGGGCGACATCTGGCTCTGCGCCGATTCGCCTCTATCAATAGGGCTCCCCGCGCGCGCGGGCGGTGTTATGGTAAGACCAATAATACCTCTGAGGCAGGGGACGAGCAGAGTGGCCGAAACGGCTTATCGTAATTGTAGACGCCCGGTGGTGCAGGGCGCGGGCGGTGCTGTGCAGCGTTCTGGTGCAGGCGTGCCAGATCCGCGGCAAGGGCATTGGCGCGGCTTTGACGACGCGAGCGCGCGGCTTTGGACCGATGGGGCCGACCGACTTTCTGTCGGGACACTGCTGTTCGAGATGGCCCCGGGACGGACCGGGCGGGCCCCTCTTGTTCTGGCGCGGGCACCGGGGCTGTGCCTTTCCTTGAATGATCAGATCGTAACTGTGGAAGCGCAAGGCATGCGCGCCGATCTGGCCTGCGGCGTCGACAGCAGCGGCGGCGAGTGCCACGTGGGCATGACGTGGCAGTCGGACCGGGGGCGGCTGACCGTGGCCGTCTGGCATGGGCAGGGGGCTGTCCGCATCGCGGAACTGCCATGGCGCGGCGCGCTCGATGCCAGGACGCTGTGGCAGAGCGGCACGCACCGCCCGTCCGATGGCGAAGGCATTGTTGGATTGGCGCTGTCGGAGGCGGTCGAGCCGCTCGGTCCACTTGGAGGCATTGATCCGTCCTCGCTCGTTGAGACCCCCCGTGGGCGCCGACTGGCCTCGGCGCTTGTCCCTGGCGACATGGTGCTGACCGCCGATGGTGATCTGGCGCAAGTGCGTTGGGCGGGCACTGTTCCGATGCCGGCGTTCCCCTCGCGCGCTCCGGTCCGGGTCCGCGCGCCCTATCTGGGGCTCTGGCGCGATCTGGTGTTGTCCCCGCAAGACGCGCTGCGGATCGAGGGCACCGATGTCGAATATCTCTTTGGCACGGACGCAGTGCTTGTGCCGGTCAGTGTGATCCGCAGGGATGCCATCGTGGTGGCAGAACCCGTCTGGCCCTATGTCGGCCTCAGATCCATCGTGCTGGATCGCCCGGCTGCCCTGATCGCCAACGGCGGGGCGGTGCAGCGTCTCCATGGGGTTGGGCTGTCCGATGTCGAAGAGGCGCCTGGGTATGACGCCCGTGCGGTCGGGCTGTGTGGGCGGATCCCCGTCTCCTTGTGGCCGAGCACGGACGGGGCAGAGCGTTTGCCCGTCCTGCGCCGCGAAGAGATGCGGATGCTGCTGAATTTCCGGGCTGCCTGATTTGGCGCGTCAGTGACGCGGGCGGGACTCGTCTTCGCCAAAGAAAGGCGTCAGCTGCGCCACGATCACCGCGTTTTCCTCTAGCGCGCGCGCCATCAGAGCCCGTTCTTCATCGGTGATCTCATGGCCCTGCGCCTCGCGGTCCTCGGGCGTGCCGTAGCCGGTCACGTCCAGCGGCGCCAGATCGGCTTGCTTCAGGATCGCAACGGTCTCGCGCACGGCCTCGGCCTCATCCACCCCGGCAGAGTAGCACATGATCGCGCCGCCGGTGGCGCCTTCGGGCAGGCCGTCGCCAGGCTTGCGCCCGACCTCGACCACGAGGGTAAAGACCTGCTGCTTGCGTTTTGGCTTGTCGGTCATCGGATCACCGGCGCAGCGCGCGGGCGATCCAGATCAACAGGATCGCGCCCAGAACGGCGGTGATGAATTGCGGGATGAGGTCCGGCTCTGCCGAAAATCCGGCCTTCCCCAGGAGCCAGTTCGCAACCGTCGCCCCGATCACACCCAGAAGGATATTCACGATCAGGCCGTTTCTGCTTTCCATGATGCGGCTGCCGATCCATCCGGCCAGCCCGCCGATAATGATCGACGCCAGAAATCCGAAACCTTCCATTGCTCGCCCTTTTCGTCTGTGTTCGGGCCGAACATAAGCACGCCCCCGGGCCGCGCCAACGGGGTTTTGGCCCAAGAGCACTCTGGCAGCGGGCACGGGCCCATTTTTTCGCCAGTATTTTGTGACATATACACGAAGTCTTGGGTTATCCCCAAGATTTTGTTTGACCCGCGCCCTCAAACACAAGCACCATATGTCGTAGGGATAAGCGGCATGAGACCGCTTCCCTTGAAGGGGATGCTAGCTTTGGGGGTGCTGCCCGTGCCCCGTGCTAGGAAGCAGGAGGCCGAACCCATGGCACTGACCGAGCAGTTCATCGAAGCCGACGACATTCATCCGATCGATCTTGTCGAACATATCGCCGAACACCACGACTGGGAGTTTGAGCGGGTCGCCGACGATCAGATCGCCATGGCCGTGGAAGGCCAATGGCGCACCTATTCGATCACCCTGGCCTGGTCGGCCTATGACCAGACCCTGCGGCTGATCGCGACCTTCGACATGGATCCTCCGGCGGAGCGGCTTCCCGCGCTGTATGAGACCCTCAATCGCGCCAATGACATGTGCTGGGCCGGGGCGTTTTCGCACTGGACCGAACAGAAGCTGATGGTCTGGCGCTACGGGCTGGTTCTGGCGGGCGATCAGATCGCGGGGCCGGAACAGATCGACACGATGATCTCCACGGCTGTCCTGTCGGCCGAACGGTTCTACCCTGCCTTCCAACTGGTGTGCTGGGCGGATCGCAACCCCGGCGAAGCCCTGGGCATTGCCATCGGCGGAACCTACGGACGGGCTTGAACCTTTTCGCCCTGCGCGCCACTCTCCCGCCGATCAAGGCGGGAGGGAGCCCTTCATGGACATGACGGAAATCAACAGCCGGGGGCTGGTGCTGCTCGGCTGCGGTAAGATGGGATCGGCCATGCTGGAGGGCTGGCTGGCCCAGGGGCTGCACCCGGACGCCGTCCATGTGATCGACCCCAACCCGTCTGACTGGCTGCGCGGCACGGGCGCGGCGCTCAACGGCGATCTGCCGGAGGCGCCCGCAGTGGCCCTGATCGCGGTCAAGCCGCAGATGATGGGCGATGCGCTTGGGCAGGTCTCGGCTCTGGGCGGCGGGCGGACGGTGGTGATCTCTGTCGCGGCAGGGGTGACCTTGGCCAGGTTCGAAGACGTGTTCGGCGCGGGCACGCCTATCGTGCGGGCCATGCCCAACACCCCCGCTGCCATCAGCCAGGGGATCACCGCCATCATCGGAAATGACACCGCGGGTGAAGAGGCGCTCGCCACGGCGGAAGCGCTCCTGTCTGCTGTTGGCGACGTCGTGCGGCTCGATCGTGAGGCGCAGATGGATGCGGTGACGGGGGTGTCCGGGTCGGGCCCCGCCTACGTGTTTCACTTGATCGAAACGCTCGCCGCCGCCGGAGAGGCCGAGGGCCTGCCGCCCGCACTGGCGCTGCAGCTTGCGCGCGCGACGGTGGCTGGGGCGGGGGCTCTGGCGGTGCAATCCGGGACCGACCCGGCAGAGCTGCGCCGGAATGTGACGTCCCCCAACGGCACCACGCAGGCGGGGCTGGAGGTTTTGATGGACGCTGAGGCAGGCCTGCCCCCGCTGATCCGGCGCACGGTCGCGGCGGCGGCGGCCCGATCGAAGGAGCTGGCCAATGGCTGACGAGATCACATTTGACGACTTCCTGAAGGTCGATATCCGCGTTGGCACCGTGATCCGCGCGGAGCCCTTTCCCGAGGCGCGCAAGCCCGCGATCAAGCTTTGGATCGATTTCGGCCCCGAGATCGGGGAGAAGAAATCCTCTGCCCAGATCACCGCGCATTACACGCCAGACGGGCTGATCGGGCGGCAGGTGCTGGCGGTCGTGAACTTCCCGCCCCGCCAGATCGGGCCGGTGCGGTCCGAAGTGCTGGTGCTGGGCCTTTCGGATGCCGAAGGCGGGATCGTGCTGATCGGGCCAGATCACACCATTGCCAATGGCGAGAGGATGCATTGATGAATCTGCTGATCACCCGCGCGCTGCCCGACAGCGTGGTCGAGGACGCTCAGGCGCGGTTCAATGTGACACTGCGCGCATCCTCCGATCCGATGACGGAGCGCGAGGCGGCAGAGGCGCTTGGCGCTTACGATGCCATCTTGTGTACCATCGGTGACGCCTTCACCGCGCGCACCTTTGCTGGCGATCTGCGCTGCAAGCTGCTGGCCAATTTCGGGGTGGGCTACAACCATATCGACGCCGCAGCGGCCCATGCGGCAGGGGTCGCGGTGACCAACACGCCCGGTGCCGTAACCGATGCGACGGCGGATATCGCACTGACCTTGATGCTCATGGTGTGCCGCCGCGCCGGAGAGGGCGAGCGGATGCTGCGTCGGGGGGAATGGGGCGGCTGGACGCCCACGCAGCTGCTCGGCACGCATATGAGCGGCAAACGGCTCGGGATCGTCGGCATGGGCCGCATCGGACAGGCCGTGGCGCGCCGGGCGCATTTCGGCTTCGGGATGGAGATCGGGTTCTTCAACCGCTCGCCCAAACAGGTGGATGTCCCGGCGACGCAGATGCCTGACCTGCCAGCCCTTCTGGGCTGGGCCGATCTGGTGGTCATCGCGGTGCCTGGCGGCGGGGAATCGCGCCATCTCATCAACGCGGAGACCTTGGCGGCGATGGGGCCGGACAGCTACCTGATCAATGTCGCGCGCGGCGATGTGGTGGACGAAGCCGCCCTGATCGACGCTTTGCAGACAGGCCGGATCAAGGGTGCGGGGCTGGATGTCTACGAGCAAGAACCAACCGTGCCGGAGGCGCTGATCGCCCTGGAGAACGTGACGCTGCTGCCCCATCTGGGCACGGCGGCGCTAGAGGTTCGTGAGGCCATGGGGCGGATGGCTCTGTCAAACGTGATCGCAATGAGCGAAGGGCGGGCGTTGGTCACGCCGGTCTGAGCGCCGTGCCTGTGCCCCGCCGAGATATTCGAATCCCAAGCGGGCGTGCTGTCGTCAGTCGAACTTGCGGCTGGGGGCCAGAACGGTCGCTTCGCCGATCAGCACTTTCTTGCCGTTTACCAGGCAGCGCGTGTCCAGTTTGACGCGGCGCTTGGCGTGGTCGATCTCCATGACCTCGACCTCTGCGGTGACAACATCGCCGGGGCGTACGGGGCCGAGAAACTTCAGGCTCTGGCCCATATAGACGGTGCCGTGGCCGGGAAGCTGTTCTCCGATGACGGCAGAGATCAGCCCTGCGGTCAGCATGCCGTGGGCGATGCGGCCTTCAAAGATCGTGTCCTGCGCATAGCCATCGTCCAGATGCACGGGGTTCCGGTCAGTCGACACCTCTGCAAACAGCTCGATATCGCGGTCGGTCACTTCTTTGCGCAGGTAGCGCATCATACCGATCTCGATATCTTCGATGCAGATCGTGCCGCGGGGGAAATTGTCGAGCATCTGATCGTCCATGGGTTATTTTCGATCCTTGGCGGTGAGCCGAGTGAACGAAAATTACTTTGCGGACGCAGAAAAATCAAGGGGCAGAACGCGGCGTCATCTCCGTCAGGCGAGCATGGCGATGGCGTAGGTGGCGGCGGTCTGATGCTCCGCAAGGAACGGCTCAAGCTTTTGCGGGTCGGGTTGGCCGCCCGTCATCGTCTCCGCGCGGGCGAGCCCGCCGGTGATGAACAGCGAATCGAGCCCCTCGCCCATGGCGCCCGCAATATCCGTGCCGATGCCGTCTCCGATGGCGAGAATCGCTGCATCGGGGATGTCATGGCCCAGAGCGGCCAGCCGACGGCGGGCCAGATCGTAGATCGGCGGGTGGGGCTTGCCGAAATAGAGGCTTTCGCCGCCCATATCGGTGTAGAGCGCGGCAAGCGCCCCCGCGCACCATTCGCGGGTCTCGCCCCGGTCCACGACGATATCGGGGTTGGCGCAGAGCAGCTTCAGCCCGTTTTGCTTGGCCAGCAGGAATTGCGGGCGATAGGCGGACGGATCAGCCATCGGGTCTTCGGGACCGCAGCAGACGATACCCTCGGCCTCATCCAGCGGGACGCGGGTGATGTCGGCGGGGTCTTTGATGATCTGCATCGGGTCGAAGAAGCTGGTTTCATGGGGCTGGCCAATGAACCAGACCTTTTCGCCCACCACGCCGCGAAACATCGCGGCCCGTGCCGAATCGCCCGAGGAGGCGATGGCGTCATAGGCGTCGCGCGGCACGCCGAGGCTGTCGAGCTGTGTCTCCACATCGCCATGCGGGCGCGGAGAGTTCGTCACCAGGATCACCACCTTGCCGCTGGCGCGGAAGGCTTGCAGCGCGGCGACGGCCTCAGGGTGGGCCTTCACCCCGTCATGCACGCAGCCCCACAAATCCACGAAAGCGGCCTGATAGGGGGCGGCGATCTGGGCGAGCGATTCGATGATCCGGGTCATGGGGGCTCCGTTCGGGATGGGTTGCGCGCGCTGCCTAGCACGCGGCGCATGGGCGCGATAGGGTCGCGGCAAGGCATGCCGCCCCCTAAGGAGACCCCCATGACCGCCATTGACCCGACCCTTCTGGACAAGCTGGCCGAACTGGCCGTGAAGCGCGGCGTGAACCTGCAGCCCGGGCAGGATCTTCTGATCACCGCGCCGGTGGAGGCGCTGCCCCTGGTGCGCAAGATCGCGGAGCACGCCTACCGCGCGGGCGGCGGGCTGGTGACCCCGATCCTGAGCGATGAGGAAATCACCCTGGCCCGGTTCCAGCACGGGCAGGGCGATGTGTTCGACCGAGCGCCCGGATGGCTGTTTGAGGCCCAGGCGGCGGCCTATGGGCAGGGCGTCGCGCGGATGGCCGTGGTGGCGGATAACCCCATGATGCTGGCCGAGCAGAATCCGGCAAAGGTTGCGCGGGCGAACAAGGCGACCTCCGTGGCCGGGCGCCCCGCGATGGAGAAGATCACCAATTTTGAGGTGAACTGGAACATCGTGCCCTATCCCGGCGCGGCCTGGGCGCGGGCGATGTTCCCCGATCTGCCCGAAGACGAGGCCGTCGCGAAGCTGGCCGCAGCCATCTTTGCCGCCACGCGGGCGGATCAGCCCGATCCGGTCGCGGCCTGGGCTGCCCATGCCGATGCCCTGCGGGCGCGGGTGGACTGGATGAATGACAAGCGGTTCGATGCGCTCCATTTCCGCGCGCCGGGCACCGATCTGACCGTCGGACTGGCGCGGGATCACGCATGGTCCGGCGGGGCGTCGGTGTCAAAGACCGGCGTTCTGTGTTCGCCCAACATGCCGACGGAGGAGGTGTTCACCACGCCCGATGCGGCGCGCGTCTGCGGCACGGCACGGGCGAGCAAGCCGCTCGTTCATCAGGGCACGTTGATCGAGAACATTGAAGTCCGCTTTGAAGGCGGCCGCATTGTCGAAGCCAAGGCGAGCCGGGGTGAGGCCGTGCTGCTTAACCTGCTCGACACCGATGAGGGCGCGCGCCGCCTTGGGGAGGTGGCTCTGGTGCCTCATGGATCTCCGATTTCACAATCGGGTCTGCTGTTCCTCAACACTCTGTTCGATGAGAATGCGGCCAGCCACATCGCTCTGGGCCAGTGCTATGCGAAGTGCTTCACCGATCCCGGCATGAGCCGCGAGGAGATCGCGGCGCGGGGCGGCAATGAAAGCCTGATCCACGTGGATTGGATGATCGGCAGCGGAGAGATGGATGTCGATGGCATCAAGGACGGACGCGCTGAGCCCGTCATGCGTGCGGGCGAATGGGCGAGCGATTTGTGACGCTTTTTCAGACAGGTGTGCGTCAATGCGCTGAAATGAAAAGCAGGTATTCGCCTGTGTGATGGCGCATCCATTGCGCTGTTTCGCTTTGATCCAGCACTGCCTATAGTTGCGGATGGGCGGATGGCGCCTGGGGAGAGCTGAATGCCCGAACGGAGCGAAAGCGAGAGTCGCAAGCTGCTTGGCCGCTTGCGCGATACCTTGGCGAGTGAAGAAGCCGGACAGGCGCGGCTCGACGAGATCGTCGAGCTGATCGCGAAATCCATGGCGACCGAGGTCTGCTCGATCTATCTGTTCCGCGACAGCGACACGCTGGAGCTCTGCGCGACCTATGGTCTGAACGCCGAGGCCGTCCATCAGACGCGGCTGCGGATCGGTGAGGGGCTTGTCGGGCGCGTGGCCCGGTTCAAATCGACGCTTAACACCGACGACGCGCCGGGGACCAAGGGATACCGCTACATGGCCGAAACCGGGGAGGAGCGCTTTGCCTCCTTCTGCGGTGTGCCGATCCAACGGCTGGGCGATGCCATGGGCGTGCTGGTGGTGCAAAGCCATGACAGCCGCAAGATGACCGCAGATGAGGTCTATGCGCTTGAGATCGTCGCCATGGTCCTGGCCGAGATGGCCGAGCTGGGCGCCTTCGTCGGAGAGGGCGCGGCTTTGGCGGCGCGGCACAAGCAGGCGGTCCTGGTCCGGGGCGGCTCGGCCCAGGAAGGCGCCGCCATGGGGCAGGTGTGGCTGCATGAGCCGCGGGTCGTGGTCACGAACCCGGTCAGCGACGACCCGGAGGCGGAGAAAACCCGGCTTGAGGACGCGGTGGAGCGGTTGCGGGTCTCTGTGGATGACATGCTCAACGCGGCGGCCGGGTCCACGGATGGCGATCAGCGGCAGGTTTTGGAAACCTATCGGATGTTTGCCAATTCCCGCAGCTGGATCAAGCGGATGCTTGAGGATGTGGAAAGCGGTCTCTCTGCCGAGGCGGCCGTGGAGAAAGAACAAAGCCTCGCCCGCGCCCGGATGGGCAACGCGGCCGATCCCTACTTGCGCGAACGGCTGCACGATCTGGACGACATCTCTAACCGGCTGCTGCGGATGCTGACCGGGCAGGGCACGGAAACCGGGGCAGAGATGCCGGACAATCCGGTGCTTGTCGCCCGCAATATCGGTCCCGGCGAGCTGCTGGATTACGGCAAGCGCCTGCGGGCCATCGTGCTGGAAGAGGGCTCTGTTGGGAGCCACGCCGCCATCGTGGCCCGCGCCTGGGCGATCCCGCTTGTGATCCATGCACGCGGGGTGACGACCGAGGCGCTCAATGGCGATCCGATCCTGGTCGATGGCGATCAGGGCATCGTCCATCTGCGCCCTGATGACACGGTGTCCACCGCTTTTCGCGACAAGATCGCGATGCAGGCCCGCGCGCAGGAACGCTATGCCTCGATCCGCGATGAGCCGGCCCAGTCGCTCGATGGGCAGCGGGTGTCTTTGCAGATGAACGCGGGGCTGATGGCCGATCTGCCCTCTTTGGAAGAGTCCGGCGCCGAAGGGGTGGGGCTGTTCCGAACGGAGCTTCAGTTCCTCGTGCGCAACCAGATGCCCAAGCGGGCGGAGCTTTCGGACCTTTATGCGCGTGTGCTCAAGGCGGCGCAGGGGCAGCGGGTGGCGTTCCGCACGCTCGACATCGGATCGGACAAGGTGCTGCCCTATATGAAGGCCGTGGATGAGCCGAACCCGGCCCTGGGTTGGCGGGCGATCCGCGTTGGCCTGGACAAGCCGGGCGTGTTGCGGATGCAGCTTCAGGCCCTGATCCGGGCGGCTGCGGGTGGTCCGCTGACGGTGATGTTCCCCTTCATCGCGCAGCTTGAAGAATTCCGCGCGGCGCGGGCTGAGATGGACAAGGCTCTGCACCGCGAGCGGATCCTGGGCCACCCCGTCCCATCATCGGTCGAGATCGGCGCGATGCTGGAGACCCCCTCCATGGCCTTCGCGCCAGACGCCTTCTTCGAAGAGGTCGATTTCATCTCTGTCGGTGGGAACGATCTCAAACAGTTCTTCTTTGCGGCGGATCGTGAAAACGAACTGGTCCGGCGGCGCTATGACACGCTCAATGTCAGCTTCCTGGGCTTGCTGGAACATATCGTGGGCCGCGCCAAGGCGGCGGGCACACCGATCAGCTTCTGCGGCGAAGACGCAGGGCGCCCGTTCGAGGCGCTGTGCTTTGCCGCCCTAGGGTTCGACGCCTTGTCCATGCGCCCGGCCTCCATCGGACCGGTCAAGCACATGATCCGCCGCAGCGATCTGAGCGGGGTTCGGGCGGCGATCACCCAGTCTCGGGCCGAAGGGGCGCAATCGGTCCGGGCCGCGCTGCGGGCTGAAATGGAGCGTCAGGGCTGGGCCTTGCCGTCCTGATCAGTTTGCCTTCTGCTTCGGCCCGAATGGCAGCGGCAGGACCGGCACGCCGTCTTCGATCAGCTTGCGTGCCTCGTCGGGTTTGGCTTGGCCGTGGATCTGGCGCGCGGGGACATCGCCTTCATGCATCGCGCGGGCTTCGGTGGCGAAGCGCAGGCCGACATCCTCGGAATTGGCTTCGACCTCTTGGCGGAGCCGGTCGATTGCCTCCTGTTCAGGCGTCGGGGTCGAAAGGGGCTTGTCCGTGTCGACGCTCGCCCTGGCCGGGGCCATGAGCGCCTTTTCGACATGAGACGATCCGCACCGCGCGCAGGACAACTTTCCTGCGGCAGCCAGTGTGTCGAAGGCGCTAGAGGAGGCAAACCAGCTCTCAAACCGGTGTCCCCGGTCGCATTTCAGCTCGTAACGGATCATGGGACTAACATGGGCGCGGGGGCGCCATGAGGCAAGCTCACGCCTTTCGGGGGTCAAAGCGCAGGATGATCTGGCGCAGCTCATCCTCATCGACCTTCGAGGCCGCCTTGCGCAATGGGAACCACTTGCGCTTGCGTTCGTGCTTTTCCGGCCAGCTTTCGTGCAACGTCTTGACCTTGAGCGGAAAAACCATGGCAAGGCAGGGCAGTTGTGTGCGGTCCAGGGGCTTGATGTAGGAGTAAACTCCGACCGCCTGAGTGCTGACGCTGCCGGTGACGCCGGCTTCTTCCCAGGCTTCCTGAGCGGCGGCTTCCGAGGCGGTGTAGCCGTCCATCGGCCATCCCTTTGGGGTCACCCAGCGGCCGGTGTTGCGGCTGGTGATCAGCAGGACTTCGCATTTGCCTTTGTTCATGCGCCAGCACAGCGCGGCGAACTGCGTTCGAACGTCGCGTTTCGTACTGCCCGACAAATCGATCGGGAACCGCCCTTCCGGCTCAATGGACATGGGCTTTGCCTCGCCTGTTTGCGCCCTTTTAAGCAGCCTACAGCGCGATGGGGCGGCTTGGAAAGAGCTATCTTTTGTATATCGCTCAAAGGGGGCGGGGCTTGCGCTTGCCAACGCGCGGTGGCTTTCTGCGCCGGTGATCAAAGGATTTGGCCTATGTTGCGCGCCCTTGCTCTGCTCCTGAGCCTGCTTCCCGCCCTTGCGCGGGCGGAGACGCTGCGCGTGGCGGTGGCGTCAAATTTCCTGCCCGCGGCCCAAGAGATCGCGGCGATTATGACTGACGAAGGCTGGGACGTGCGGCTGTCGGGCGGCGCCACTGGGGCACTTTATGCGCAGATCCGCCATGGCGCGCCGTTCGATCTGTTCCTGGCGGCGGATCAGGCGCGCCCTGCTGCCCTGGAGGCCGAGGGACGCGGCACCGCGCAGCCTTATGCGGTCGGGCGGCTCGTGCTGTGGTCGGCGGACCCGGCTTTGATTGGGGAGGATCCGGTGGCAGCCCTGCGCGGCGCACGGGTGATCGCCATCGCCAATCCCGATCTGGCTCCCTATGGCCGCGCCGGGGCCGAGGTTCTGGACGCGCTCGGTCTGGCGCAGGATGCTCCGCTGGTGATGGGCCAGAACATCGGCCAGACCGCTGGGCTGGTCGCGACGGGGAATGCGCCGCTGGGCTTTCTGGCTGCCGCGCTCACGCCGGTCGGTGGCAGCCGTTGGGATGTGCCCGGTGATCTGCACGCGCCGATCCGGCAGGATATGATCGTGCTGTCCCCCGGTCCGGGGGCGGAGAGGTTCATTGCCGTTTTGCAAAGTGACGAAGGGCGCGCGCTGCTGGAGGACCATGGTTATGACGCCCCCGAGGCGGTGACGCCGTGAGCGATCTGGCGCCCCTTTGGCTTTCTTTCCGGCTGGCCGGGGTCACGGTGCTGCTGCTCATGCTGCTGGGCACGCCGCTGGCTTGGTGGCTGGCGCGCACCCGGTCGCGGCTGCGCCCCGCGGTCGAGGCGATCACGGCGCTGCCGCTCGTGTTGCCGCCCACTGTCATGGGGTTCTACCTGCTGATCGCGTTCAGCCCGCAAAGCGGGTTTGGCGCGGCGTGGCAATCCGTGTTCGGTGCACCGCTGTCGTTCAGCTTCACCGGGCTGGTGATTGCCTCCTGCCTCTATTCGCTGCCCTTCGCGGTGCAGCCGCTTCAGGCCGCGTTCGAAGCGGTGGGCCGCGCGCCCATGGACGCCGCCGCGACCCTGCGCGCGGGGCCGTTGGATGCGTTCTTCACCGTCGCCTCTCCTCTTGCGCTGCGCGGCTACATCACCGCCATTGTGCTGGCTTTTGCTCACACGGTCGGGGAATTCGGTGTCGTGCTGATGGTGGGCGGCAATCTCGAAGGCGAAACCCGCGTCATCTCCATCGCGCTCTATGAGCGGGTGGAACTGATGGATTATGCAGGCGCGCATCGCTTGTCCTTGATCCTTTTGCTCTTTTCCATGGTCGTGCTGATCGCCGTCTATGTGGCCGGGCGCCGCTTTCCGGTGCGTGCGGCATGAGCGTTCTGCACGTCGATCTGCGGCTTGAGCGGCCCGATTTCACGCTGGAGGTCGCGGGCGATGTGCCGCCCGGGCTGACCTCTGTCTTCGGGCCGTCGGGCTGTGGCAAGACGACCCTGCTGCGCTGCATCGCGGGGCTGGAGCGCGCGGCGGGGCGGGTCGCTCTGGGTGATGCCGTCTGGCAGGAAGGCCGCCGCCACCTGCCGCCGCATAAGCGCGGCGTTGGCGTGGTGTTCCAGGACGCGCGTCTGTTCGATCATCTCGACGTGGCGGGGAACCTGCGCTTTGCCGAAAAGCGCGCGCCAACCCCGCCCGAGCGCGAACGCATCATTGCGATGTGCGATCTGGCGCCGCTGCTGTCGCGCCGCCCCGCCGCGCTTTCGGGCGGAGAGCGGCAGCGCGTGGCGCTTGCCCGCGCGCTGATGGCGTCACCGCAGGTGCTGCTGCTGGATGAGCCGCTCTCCGCGCTCGATCAGGCCCGGCGCGAGGAGCTGCTTCCGATCCTAGAGGCCCTGCGCGATAGCGCGACGATCCCGATGATCCATGTCAGTCACGACCTGTCTGAAGTGGCCCGCCTGGCCGATCGGCTTTGGGTGATGGAGGCGGGGCGCGTGCAACTGCATGGCCCGCTCAGCGATGTGCTGTCTGACCCCCACGCCGCCGCGCGGCTGGGTCCCCGGCAAGCGGGCGCTGTGGTCGAAGCCGAGGTGGGCGCCTACGACCCTCGCGACGATCTGACCGCGCTGCGCGTGGGCGAGGGGACGCTTTGGCTTCCGGGCCGCGTGGGCGCGCCCGGAGAAACCCGCCGCCTGCGCATACCCGCCCATGATGTCACCTTGATGCTGACCCCGCCGCAGGGGCTTTCGGCGCTGAGCCATTTGCCGGTGACGATCACGGATCTGGCGCCCGGCCACGGCCCCGGCGTGGCTGTCGGGCTGGCCTCGGGCGAGGCGCGGTTGATCGCCCGGATCACCAAACGGTCGCTGCGCGAGATGGGGCTTGAGCCGGGGATGCGGCTGCACGCGCTGCTGAAGGCCACGGCGTTGTCACCGGGCGACACAGGCGGCTAAGGCCGCACAACCGCCCTTATCGCGCCATGGACAGAGCCTGTTTCACTGGCTAAGCCAAGCGCAGTAACCGGAGTAGTCCCATGGCCGATCTTCCTGAAATCGCAAGTCTCTGGATCGGCGGGCGCCTGTCCTGGCTCGAACAGCTCTGCCTCAAGAGCTTTGCCGATGCCGGGCACCACACCACGCTCTATTCCTACGAGCCGATCCCGAACCTGCCCGAAGGCGTCCACGCCGGGGACGCGGAGGAAATCTTCCCCTCGGAGCCAATGCTGCGCCATGTGCGCACCGGCAGCCCCGCGATCCATGCCGATATGTGGCGGCTGCATCTTCTCAAGAAGACGGACAAGATCTGGGTCGATGCGGATATGTATTGCCGCCAGCCCTTTGCCTTTGACAGCCCGTTCGTGTTCGGCTGGGAGAAGCCCGGCCTGGTCTGCAACGCGGTGCTGGGCCTGCCCAAGGACAGCAAGACGCTGGATGGTTTGCTGGAGTTCTTCCAGGACGAATACGCCATCGCGCCCTGGCTCAAGCCCTGGCAGCAGGAGGAGCTTCAGGCCCATAAGGACGCCGGGGAACCGGTCCACATGACCGCGCAGGACTGGGGTTTCACCGGCCCTGCCTCTGTGACCTACTTCCTTGAGAAGACGGGCGAAATCAAACATGCGCAGCCGCAGGACGCATTCTATCCGATCTCGTTCAAGCATCGGAATTTCATGATCCTGACCCGGCGCAAGAATGATGTGTTCGATGCGCTGACCGACAACACCTGCGGCGTCCATTTCTGGGCCCGCCGGATGAAACCGCGCCTGGAAGAGGCCGAAAACAACCGCCCGCGCCGCAACAGCTACATGGATGAGCTGGTCAAAAAGCATGGCATCGACATCGATGCTGCCCTGATCCCCCCGAAGATCAAAAAGGCGAACCCGGCGGAGAACGATCCGCAGGCGCAGGCCGAAATGGGTCTGGCGGCGCTCAAGGGCGAGCAGTCCGTCGATCAGATCGCGCGGGCGCACAAGGTGGAGCGGTCCTTCGTCAAGGACTGCGCCGCGAAGATTGAGGCCGAGGCCCACAAACTGTTCCGCTAAGCGCCGATCATCGGAAAAGATCAACTGGGCGCCGTTTATCCGGCCACTTTACCGGCTGGTGGTTGGATTTTGTCAGGCGTGATCGCCCGGATGGCGAGCCATCACAGCCCGTGCGCGGGGATCCATCACCTTGCGCCAGCGGCGTGGGACAAGTGCAATCGCCGCCATAACGGGCAGGGGGCGAGGCAGGAGGGCTCCGTCCGACCCTGGAAGGGTCAGGGCCGGGAACCGGCGCATCGGGTGAGAATGATGATCCCCATGCCGAGGCGCGTTCAGCAGCATGGCCGAAGACCACGGCTGCCATGCATCCCAACTGTGCCAGGCACGGACAGGCTCAATCCGGCCATCGGGCTGGATCCGGCGGCGCAGCCCGTAATGCTGCACGTAATCCGTCATCAGGAGCTGGATCGTAGCATAGCTGGCAAGCACCACGTAGAGCAGCGCCCCGGCAAGCCCCCACAGCGCTGCGCTCAGTATCACGAGCGCGAGCGCTCCGCCGACATAGATCGCATAGGGGTGCCGCCATGCGGGCGCGCGGCGGTGACGCAGCCGGGCGCTTTCGGCCTGCCAGCCGGCACGGAAACTGCCGATCCAGGCGCGCGGCGCGAACCGCCAGAAGCTCAGCCCAAGCGGCGCGCTGTTGGGGTCGCGATGTGTGGCGACATGGACGTGATGCACCAGCCGGTGCGCAGAGTTGTGATGCCCGTAGAGCAGCGAGACATAGACGGCGATCCCAAGCGCGCGAAGCCGGGCATTCCCGTGGTGGATCAGCTCATGAGCATTGGCGTTCGACACCTGTCCCATGAACGTCCCGGCGGCGAGGAACAGGGCGATCTTGCCGCCAAGGCCCAGCCAATGGCCAGCAAGCGCGGCCACGACCAGCGGCATAAGGGCCAGATGGCTGACCGCCAGCACGGCGGCCAGCGGATCGGTGGCGGGGAATTCGGCCTGAGGGTTCTGGCGCGGGGTGCGGGCGATCAGCCGGTCGATCGCAAAGGTCAGCACGGTCATCGACAGCAGCGCCGCGACCGCCCACAGCCCGCCATGCAGCGCGCCAAGGGCTATCAGCGGCACGGGCGTGAATGACGCGACGGAAAACAGGAGCATCAGGCGTGACATAAGGGGCCTCTCGCGCAACGATGGGTCGGTGATGAGCCCATAGGAGCAGAGGATCAAGTCTTGTCCGTTCAGATCGTTGCGGAGTTTCTCCTTGTCATATCCGCCAGCCTCGCTCTGGCGTTCCTGTTGAACTGGTGTTGGCGCGGGCCGTCCTGGAGCAAGAGCGCGATCAAGACGGGCTCTGTTGCGGGGCTTGCCGGGGTGGCGGCGCTCCTTGGGCTTCCGGGCTGGCTGGTGCTCGCCTTGGCCTTGGGGTCGGCGGGGGACTATTTCCTGTCGCGCCCCGGAGAGCGGGCCTTTCTGGCCGGGCTGGTCAGCTTCGCGCTCGCGCATCTGGCCTATGTCGCATTGATGGCGGGCCCTGCGCGGCTGGCCAATCTGCCCTGGGCTCTTGCGGGGGGGCTGGTTTTGTTCGGGATTGGGATGGCGTTGCTGCTATGGCCGCGCACCGGAGCGATGCGGGCCCCGGTGATGGTTTACGTGGTGATCATCTGCCTCATGGGGGCGCTCGCCCTCGCTCAGCCTGAGAGCAATCGCGGCTGGACCCTTGCGGCGGGGCTGTTCATCCTGTCCGATGCGGTGCTCTCGCTTGAGCTGTTCGTTCTGCGGGACGGGCACCCGGCGCGGCGGCTGACGCCCTTTGTGATCTGGGCGACCTATTGGCTCGCTCAGGCCGGATTCCTTTGGACGGCAATGAGCATCGTGGCGACGCAGGCCCTTTAAGACCGGCTCTGGTGCCGCTAGGTGAAGGAAGGACGATCGGAAAGGCAGGCCATGGCGTTTTTCAAGAAGCTGCGCGAGCGGATGTTCAAATCCTCCTCCAAGCTGGACGAAGGGCTGGAAGCCATCGTCGAAGACGGGGGCGCGCTCGATGCGGCGGAGACGGCCCAGCCCGAGGCGGAGCAAGCGCCCGCCCCGGAGCCTCAGGCAGAGCCCCAATCGGAGCCTGAACCGGAACACGTCGCGGAGCCCGAGCCGGGGCCGACGCCGGAGCCTGAAGCTGACCCCGCGCCTGAGCCGACGCCAGAGGAACAAGCCCCCATCGCGCCGACAGCTCCGCAGCCCGAGCCTCTCGATACCTCGTCTCTGCTGGATGAGCCTGCGCCCGAGCCCGAGGACCGGCCCGGTCTGGTCGGTCGCCTGCTGGGCCGAAAGGCCGCGCCCGTCGTGCGGCGCGAGCTGGACGACGACATGCTGGAGAGCCTCGAAGAGCTGCTGATCCAGGCCGATATGGGGGTCGACACGGCCCTGCGCGTGACCGCCAACATGGCCGAGGGCCGCTTTGGCAAGAAGCTTTCGGTCCACGAGATCAAGACGCTGCTCGCCTCGGAAATCACCCGCATCATGGAGCCGGTGGCCCGCCCCATGCCGCTCTATGCCAAGACACCGCAAGTGGTGCTGGTGGTTGGCGTGAACGGATCGGGCAAGACCACGACCATCGGCAAGCTCGCCAGCCAGTTCCGCGCCGCCGGGAAATCGGTCGTGATCGCCGCAGGCGATACGTTCCGTGCCGCGGCGGTGGAGCAGCTTCAGGTCTGGGGGGAGCGTGCGGGCGTGCCGGTGCTGACCGCGCCCGAAGGCTCTGATCCGGCCTCGCTGGCCTATGAGGCGATGACGAAGGCCGAAGCAGATGGGGCCGATCTGTTGATGATCGACACCGCCGGGCGTCTGCAGAACCGCGCGGACCTGATGGAGGAATTGGCCAAGATCGTGCGCGTGATCCGCAAAAAAGACCCCGATGCGCCGCACAACACGCTGCTCGTTCTCGATGCCACTACGGGCCAGAACGCGCTGAACCAGGTCGAAGCGTTTCAGAAGCTGGCCGATGTCTCCGGGCTGGTGATGACGAAACTGGACGGCACCGCGCGTGGCGGCGTGCTCGTGGCGCTTGCCGACAAGTTCGGCCTGCCGATCCACGCCATCGGCGTGGGCGAGCAGATCGACGATCTGGCCCCGTTCGAGCCAGAAGAGTTTGCCCGTGCCCTGACGGGTCTGGAGGACTAACTATGATTACCTGGACAAACACGGCGCCCCAACCGGAAGAATACCTGGCCCTGCGCGCGGCTTGCGAACTGGGCGAACGCAGCCTGGACGCGGCCCGCAAAGGGCTCGGCGGTGAGCTTTTCGTGATCAGCCTGCGCGATGAGGACGGGACGCTGATCGGGATGCTGCGATTGGTCGGCGATGGCGGCGTGCATGCTCTGCTGTCAGATATGGCCGTGCATCCGGACCATCGCGGACAGGGGCTGGCCGCCGGAATGCTGGCGCGGCTCGAAGCCTGGACCCAGGATAACCTGCCGGACACCTGTTTCATTTCCGTCATCCCCAACAAACGGGCCGTGCCGCTTTATGAGGAGGCGGGTTTCGATCTTCGTGAAGGCATGGGCCGCTACGTCGGATCGCGGTGAGCGATTGGCTCCTCTCCATCGCGGGCACGCCCGAAGGTGTGCGGGTCGCGGCGCTGCTCGCGCTTATGTCGGCCTTCTTCCACGCGCTGTTCGGAGCGCTTCAGAAAGGTAAGCTGGATCCGTGGATGGCGCGCGGGGCGATGGATGCCGGGTTGGCGCTGCTGTCCTTGCCGCTGGCTTTGTGGGCGGTGCCTTGGCCTAGCGGGCGGCTGGTGGTGATCCTTCTGGGCGCGGTCGCGATCCATTTCGTCTACAAGCTGGCCATGGCCTTTGCCTATCAGCGGGCGGCCTACACTGTCGTCTACCCGGTCGTGCGTGGCACGGGGCCGCTGGTGACGGTGCTTGCCGCGATCGCTTTGTTTTCAGAGCATTACACCGCCTTGCAATGGATCGGTATCGCGTGCCTGTCGGGCGGCATCCTGTTGCTGGCGCTGCGCAACCTGAGCGAAGAGCAGATCGACCGGCAGGCCCTGATTGCAGGGCTGAGCTGGGCTTTTGCGGGCGGGCTGACGGTGGCGATCTATACGACCTATGATGCCTGGGGCATTCGCCAGGCGGCCGATCCGCTGACCTTCCTGGTGTGGTTCTTCCTGCTGTCTTCGCTGGATTTCCCGGTTCTGGCCTGGGTCCGCTGGCACCGCATGCCCAGCCCGCCGCCCCTGCGAGAGCTGATCCCGCGCGGGCTGTTGGGCGCCGTGGTGGCCTATGTCAGCTTTGGCGGTGTCATGCTGGCCACGCGGGTGGGGCATGTCGGCCAGTCGGCGGTGCTGCGGGAAACCTCGACCGTGTTCGCGGCCTTGATCGGATGGGTGCTCTTGCGCGAAAAGACCGGACCACGGCGGGTGGCGCTGATGGGCCTGATCGCGTTAGGTGCGGTCATCGTGCAGACAGGAGGCTGATCCATGGCCGAAAAACAGATCCCCGGCTGGCAGAAGCAGGCGCTCGAACTGGGCCCGACACTGGCCTTCTTCGTGATTTACATGCGGATCAAGGATGACAGCTTCACGCTGTTTGGAACGGAAATGTCCGGCTTCATCGTGTCCGCACTGGTCTTTATCCCGATCTTGCTGGCGGCGATGGCGGTGCTTTGGGCGCTGACCGGGAAGCTGAGCCGGATGCAGATCTTTACCGCCGTCATGGTCATCTTCTTTGGCGGGCTCACCGCGTGGTTCAACGATGAGAGGTTCTTCAAGATGAAGACCTCGATTGTCTATGCGACCATGGCCGGGCTGCTGGGGATCGGGCTCTTGCGCGGGGAAAGCTGGCTTCAGGCCCTTCTGGGCGAGATGATCCCGATGGAGCGCGCGGGCTGGATGAAGCTCACCTGGCGGGTGATGGCGATGCTGGCGCTGTTTGCGGGGCTCAATGAACTGGTCTGGCGCACCCAGAGCGATGAGGTCTGGGTCACGGTGGAGACCTTTGTGTTCCCGATCCTCATGGCTCTGGGGCTGATGGGCATGTTCATCTCGCTCAACGCCTACATGATCGAAGACGACGACGAAGAGCGCGGCTGACCTAAGCCTTGCATTTGGTCTAGAGCGAGGTTTCCGGCTGACCGATAAAGGGCGGCGCGGATGCACGGGCCGCGGGCTCTGCCCCGGCGGTCATCAGATCGCGCAGCAGCGGCAGCGGCGTTTCCGCCGGGCGGTGCAGGATCGCCCGGTAAAGCCCCCAAACGCCGTCCCGAACGTAACCCGACCAGTGGCAGATGCGGGCGCGTGGAGCGTCGATGGCGTGGCCCAGCCCTTTGAGCGCTTCCAGAACGGGAGTGCGCCCAAGATGCAGGTCCAGCCAGTGCGGCAGATCGGGCCCGCCGCGTCCAAGCGTCGGCCCTTCAAGCGGCAGGGCCAGGCGGAGCAGCCAGTCGAACAGCGTGTTTTCATGCCCGAGGATCGAAAACACTTCCGCATGACGCAGTCCGTCCGTGGTTGCCAGAGCGGTCGCCTCGCGGGCGAAGACCGCGGGCGTGATCAAAATGGCCCTGCGAACGCGATGCGCGGGGCTTCGCGCAATCGCGTGGAGCGCGACGCGCGCGCCGAGCGAATGCGCGATCAGATGAACAGGATGTCCCGGCGCCATGGACGCGATCTCAGCGATCAGATCCGCGAGATCATGCCCGGCCTGCTCGGCCCGGCGATGCGCAGCCCAGATCGACCCCGCGCCGGGCCATCCAAAACCGATGGCCAACCCACCATGGTCGGAAATCTGCAACTGACCGGGCCAGGAAACCGCTTTCCAATGGTGAATCGCGGGGGCGTCGGACAGAATATGGCAATGTGGGTCGGTGGCCTGTCCTGACGGGCAATAGCGAAACCCGTGGATCATTATGACGATCGGAGCGCCGGGCGACAGGCGTGCAAGAGCGGGCCTGAGCGCGGCGCGCACCGCCGGATCACCTGCATTGATCGCCAGCGTCGTCATCGGGTCCTCGCAAGGTTCCTTGCCTCTGGTGCTTAGGAAAAGGCTGCGACAGGCGCGTTAAACCTAGGTAACGGCATCGTAACGATGCGCTTGACGGAGCGACGTTTTTGCCGTCAATTCGCCTCTACGTGGCGATTTGAGCCGAATTGCGGGCCACGCAAAACATTCCGCTAAAGAGGCACCGGGTCCGCCCGATGCCTTTTCGGTGTCGGGTTTTTTTGTGGCCGGAGGTCAGGATGACGACGAAAGACAAGCGCACCCTCGCCGTTCATGGCGGAACGAGGCGCAGCCAGTACGGGGAAGTCAGCGAAGCGATGTTCCTGACTCAGGGCTTCGTTTACGACACTGCCGAAGCCGCCGAGACGCGGTTCACGCAAAGCGGTCCGGATGAATTCATCTATGCCCGCTACGGCAATCCGACGGTCGCGATGTTCGAAGACCGGATCGCGGCGCTTGAAGGGGCGCAGGACGCCTTTGCCACCGCCAGCGGCATGGCAGCGGTGTCTGGGGCGCTGACCTCGGTGCTGAAAGCCGGGGATCATGTGGTCTCTGCGCGGGCGCTGTTTGGATCGTGCCGCTACGTTCTGGAAGATGTGCTGGCCCGGTTCGGGGTCGATGTGACCTTTGTCGATGGTACCGATCTGGACGCGTGGCGCGCCGCGATTCGCGAAGACACCCGCGCCGTGTTCTTTGAAAGCGTGGCCAACCCGACGCTTGAGCTGGTGGACATCGCCGCCGTCAGCGATCTGGCCCATGCGGTCGGGGCGCTTGTCATTGTCGATAACGTCTTTGCCACGCCGGTGCTGTCCCAGGCGATCCCCAGCGGTGCCAATCTGGTGGTCTATTCCGCGACCAAGCATATCGACGGGCAGGGCCGGGTTCTGGGCGGTGTGATCTTGGGCGCCAAAGACCTCATCCGCGGCCCGGTGGAGACCTACATGAAGCATACCGGCGGGGCGATGTCGCCGTTCAACGCATGGGTTCTGCTCAAGGGGCTAGAGACGATGGAGCTGCGCGTGCGGGCGCAGATCGAAACGGCGACCACGCTGGCGCAGGCGTTGTGTGACGATCTGCGGGTACTCTACCCCGCGTTGCCGTCGCATCCGCAGCACGATCTGGCGATGCGTCAGATGGGGGCCGGGGGCACCGTGTTATCCGTGGATTGCGGGTCGAAGGAGGCGGCGTTCAAGGTGATGAACGCGTGCGAGATCTGGACGATTTCGAACAACCTTGGGGACGCCAAGTCCATCATCACCCATCCGGCGACCACCACCCATCAGCGTTTGGCGCCCGAATTGCGGGCGGAGCTGGGTATCACCGAGGGGCTTTTGCGCCTGTCTTGCGGGCTGGAAGCGGCAGAGGATTTGCTCACTGATTTGCGGCGCGGGCTGTGACACGGATCGGAGCCTGAGCGCGCAGATCAGTTGGGGGCTTGCCCCCCGACCGAGGCGCTTCCCCAAGATATTTTGGACCAAAAGAGTGGGAACCGGGTGGTGCCTGGCGGCGTTGATCCCATATCTGGGGAAAGAGGAGATCGTCATGACGAACCGGGACGAGGCAGCGCGGGCCTTGGAGCTGCTGCGAGGCTGGGCCGAAGCGGTCACGCCCGAAGAGGTCTCTGATTTGGATCCGCGCATCGCGCGGCTGTTGCCGGGGCGCGAGGTATCGAACTATCCGGCCCTGGCGCGCGCCTATCCCGAGGAATTCAGCGTGGACGAGGCGTATAAAGCCTCTCTCCCCGATCTTCAGAACGGTCCGGAAAGCCTGATCAAGGGCGCCAAAGCTGCGATCGAGCATGTGGGAATTTCCAACTTCCGCCTGCCGGTGAGGTTTCACACGCGCGACAACGGCGATCTGACGCTGGAGGCCTCGGTCACCGGCACTGTCAGCCTCGAGGCAGGCAAGAAGGGCATCAACATGTCGCGCATCATGCGCACCTTCTATCGCCATGCGGAGAAAAGCTTTTCCTTTGAGGTGCTGGCCGAGGCGCTCGATGCCTACAAAGAGGATCTGGAGAGCTTGGATGCGCGCCTGATGATGCGCTTTTCCTTCCCGGACCGGATCGAATCCCTGCGCTCGGGCCTGTCGGGCTTTCAATATTACGACATCGCGCTCGAACTGGTGGAGGCAAAGGGGGTGCGCCGCAGGATCGTTCACCTGGATTACGTCTACTCCTCCACCTGTCCCTGTTCGCTCGAGCTGAGCGAGCATGCGCGGCAGATGCGCGGCCAGCTGGCAACGCCGCATTCGCAAAGATCCGTTGCGCGGATTTCGGTTGTGGTCGAGGACAGCGCCGATGCACCGCTCTGGTTCGAGGATCTGATTGATCTGTGTCGTGGAGCAGTGCCGACAGAGACTCAGGTCATGGTGAAACGTGAGGATGAACAGGCCTTTGCGGAGCTCAACGCAGCGAACCCGATCTTTGTCGAAGACGCGGGCCGCCTGTTCTACAAGGCTCTGCGCGACGATCGCCGGATCGGAGATTTCCGCATTGTCGCCAGCCATCAGGAGAGCCTGCACAGCCATGACGCCGTGTCGGTTCTGACGTTGGGGGATACGTTCTCTGCTCTGAGCGTCGATCCTCATTTGTTCAGCAGCCTGATTCACCGCGGCTGAGCCCGCTTGACAGAGCGCCGCGCAGGCGCCATCGCGGGGATCATGCTGGATCTGCGCCCTGTTGGATATGTGATTGGCCTGCTCGTTGTCGCTTTGGGCGTCGCGATGATCGTGCCATTGGCTGCCGATGTGTTCGCACAGAACGGCCATTGGCCCGTTTTCGCGGAAGCAGCGATCATCACCATCCTGACGGGATCCGTGACATCATTGGCCTGCCGAAATGGGGTGCAGGCGGGGCTCTCGATCCGGCAGACGTTCCTTTTGACCGTGCTGGTGTGGTTCGTTTTGCCCGCGTTCGGTGCCATTCCTCTGATGCTGGGGCCACCTTATCTGGATCTGACCGATGCGTTCTTTGAAGCGATGTCGGGGCTGACCACAACGGGTGCCACAGTGATCAGCGGGCTAGATGACCTGCCGCGTGGCATTTTGCTGTGGCGCGGGATCCTGCAATGGCTGGGCGGGGTCGGGATCATTGTCGTGGCGATGGTGTTCTTGCCCGAGTTGAAGGTTGGCGGGATGCAGATCTTCAAATCCGAAGCCTTCGACACGATGGGCAAGATCCTCCCGCGGGCGGCCGAGATCGCGAGCCGTATTTCGGTGATCTATATCGGGCTGACCGTGGCTTGCGGGATCGCCTATGTCGCCACTGGCATGCATCCCTTTGAGGCGCTCGTCCACGCGCTTACAACGGTCTCCACCGGCGGGATGGCGACCACGGATTCATCCTTTGGCGCCTACGGGGCCGGAGCGCATTACGTGGCGGTCGTGTTTATGATCCTCGCCGCGCTGCCCTTCGTGCGTTACGTGCAGCTTGTCGCCGGAAACCCGGCGCCGCTGTGGCGTGATAGTCAGATCCGGGCGTTCTTCGGGACGATGCTCGTCATCATCTTGTTCATGACGTGGTTCCTTTTGCTGGAATTCCACGACGATCACGAACTGGCGTTCCGCGAGTCCTTGTTCAACATCGTGTCGATCATGACCGGCACCGGCTATGCGAGCGCGGACTACATGGAATGGGGATCTTTCCCCGTCACGGCGTTTTTCTTCATCGGCCTGATCGGCGGCTGTGCGGGATCGACGGCCTGTTCGGCCAAGATCTTCCGCTATCAACTGGTGTTTGCCTCGGTGAAAGCGCAGATCCGCAAATTGCATTCGCCCCATGGGGTGTTCGTGCCGCTGTATCAGGGCAAGCCGGTGACACCTGACATTATGAACTCCGTCATGGCGTTCTTTGTCGTGTTCATCACCGCGATTGGCGTGCTGTCCGTTCTGCTGGGCATGACCGGGCTGGATTTCATCACGTCCGTGTCGGGCGCCGCCACCGCGATCGCCAATATCGGTCCCGGCCTTGGGAATGAGATCGGCCCCTCGGGCAATTTCGCCGGACTCAATGACACGGCGAAGTGGATCTTGTCGCTGGCGATGCTGACCGGACGGCTTGAGGTTCTGGCCGTCCTGACGCTGTTCACCTTTGCGTTCTGGCGGGACTGATTACTCCCAGCACTTCACCAGAACGGTCAGCTTTGCAGCGGCCTCGGTGAGAAGCTCATCCGTCACATAGGCCTGATCCGCCGAGGTCTGCGCCCCGATGCCCGCCGAACCGAGCGCATCAAGGATCGCGGCGCTGTCGAGCGTATAGGCCACATCCGCCGGAAGCTGCTTGCCGTCCGGGGTGGGGGTGGGCACCAGCATCCCGATCACACGGCCCGTGTTGTCAAAGACCGGGCCTCCCGCTTCGCTGGCAGTGGCTTCCAGGTCCAGACGGTCGAACTGCTCTTCGCCCGCCAGGCCCCGCAGGTCCGCCAATGTGCCAAAGGTCATGGCCGCCGTTGTCAGCACGCCGCCATAGGGGAAACCGGCCAGAGCCACCTTGGCCTGAAGGCGCGGCACGCCATCCGAGAATGCGGCATGGGCGCGGGGGCTCAGGGGCTCATCCGGGGTGAGCACCGCAAGGTTGAGGGCGCTGTCGACATGGGCCACGCTGGCGGCGATGCCTCCGTCGATCTCGACCCCGCTGCATTGCGTGACGGCGTCAGCCACGGTCAGAACCGAGCCCGCGTTGTCGATAAAGATGCCGGTCCGGGCCAGCCGGGGCTTGCGGACCGCAAGGCCCGACACGAGATCGGCCGCCTGGTCTTCGCTGGGCGGCACGATATTGGGGTCCAGCACGCCGTCGACGCGCTCAAAACTGGCGTCCATTTCGTCCAGAACGCGGCTGCGGCGTTGTTCGTCCCCGGCGGGCCAGATCAGGCTGTAGCCTTTGATCTGACCATCGCGGAGCGAGACCTTGGTGAAGGAGTGGACAGCGCCGTCCATGCCTTCCAGAATGAACCCGTCGCGGCTCAGCGTGCGCGGGCCTTCGGGCGGCACGATTTCCAGCGTCTGCATGATCTCATAAAGACCCGCCAGCTCTTCGCCGCCGCCCTGCTGGCTGATGAGCAGCGCATGGGCGTCAAGATCGCCGAGCGGCTCATAGCGGACGAAGGGGGGCTCGTAGCGGTCGAACCCGACGACGCCCACCGGCAGCTTCATGCGGATGCCCGAGGCGTCGTCCTGCACGAGCTGCAGGTCCATGCCTTCGAGAATCGCTTCATAGGCCTGGATGAGCTCCGCGCGCTGCGAGGTCGTCAGAACGCCCGTCTCAGGGTAGCGGTTCGCGGCCTGCCAGGCCCCCATAGAATTCCGCGTGCCACGGCCATAAAGCCCGTCAATCGCGCCGTCGTAGAACCCAGCCCATTTCAGAGCGGTCTGAAGGTAGCGCTTCTCGTCGCGGGACAGCGCCTTTTCACTGGCGCGGGCTTCTTCAGCGCTTTCTCCGGCGTCGCGCAGGGGCGGGGGGGCGTCGGCCGCGGTGGCGTCCGGGGCCGTATCCGAAGCGGGGGCCTCGGCAGCTGGGGCGGTTTCGGTCTCCAGGATGGGCGCGGATTCGGGGGCGTTTTCTGCGGGCGCCGCGCCGGGCAGGGGGCGCAGGGGACCGGGCTCCTGAGCAGCGCCCAGCGGCCAGAAGCGGCTTCGGTAGAGGCCACTGTCGGTCAGATAGGAATCGGCTGGGATCGCCCCGCGTGATTTGAGCTCCCGCAGCAGCTGCGCTGCGTCGTCGGGGGCATAGGGGCCCAGCGTGATCGCGTACCACCCCGCGCCAAGCGCAAAGCCGTTCACGTTCTGGCGCTGCCCCGCATAGGACTGCGCACGTTCTTGCGCTTTGGCCAGGGACGGCTGCGCCTCGATCTGCACCCAGGTGGGCTCCTGTGCGGTTGCGGTGAGCGGAAGGGCCGAGGCAAGGGCAAGGCTGAACAGGGAACCGGGAGTGAACAGGCGCATTGAGTATCCAGTAATCTTCAATTCATGACGCCCCCGGTTGGGGGCGCGATTTTGGCGCACCATAGTCGCGGGGCCCTCAGGCGGCAATGGACCAAGAGCCGCGCTTTGATTGACCCTTCGCCCCCGCTTGCCTATGCAAGGCGCGACCGCCCGAAGGAGCGCCCATGACACCGGACCAACCCCGCAGTTTTCAAGAGATCCTGATGCGGCTGCAGGCCTACTGGGCCAAGCGCGGCTGCGCCGTTCTACAGCCCTATGACATGGAAGTCGGTGCGGGCACCTCGCACCCGGCGACGATGCTGCGCTCGCTTGGGCCCAAGCCGTGGTCGGCCGCCTATGTGCAGCCCTCGCGCCGCCCTACGGATGGGCGCTATGGCGAGAACCCGAACCGGCTGCAGCACTACTACCAGTACCAGGTCATCATCAAACCCAGCCCGCCGGATCTTCAGGAGCTGTATCTGGGATCGCTGGAGGCCATCGGCATCCAGATGGACCGCCACGACATCCGCTTTGTGGAAGACGATTGGGAGAACCCGACGCTGGGCGCTTGGGGGCTGGGCTGGGAAGTCTGGTGCGACGGCATGGAGGTGAGCCAGTTCACCTATTTCCAGCAGGTCGGCGGCCATGACTGCCACCCCGTCTCGGGAGAGCTGACCTACGGGCTTGAGCGTTTGGCGATGTACGTGCTGGGCGTCGATCACGTGATGGACATGCCGTTCAACGATCCGCAGACCGAAATCCCGCTGACCTACGGCGATGTCTTCGCCCAGACGGAGCGGGAATATTCCCGCTGGAATTTCGATCTGGCCGACACGGATACGCTGCTCCAGCACTTCAAGGATGCCGAGGCCGAAGCCGCCCGCATCCTCGCGGCGCCCGCCGATGATCCGAAGACCGGTAAGCGCATCATCATGGCCCACCCGGCCTATGATCAGGCGCTCAAGGCCTCGCATCTGTTCAACCTGCTCGACGCGCGCGGGGTGATCTCCCCGACCGAACGTCAGGCCTATATTGGCCGCGTGCGCGCCCTGTCCAAAGCTTGCGCCGATGCGTTTCTTGAAACGCCCGCAGGCGGGGCAGAGGCATGAACGCCCGCTGGGCCTTGGGAGGGATCCTCATGATCGCGACGATTGCCGGTGCGGCCATGTATTACCTGCAGGTCTACGCCTATTACGAGCCGGTCGCGGCCGACCGGCTGACGCAGCTTGAGATGACCTCGATCCTCTCGGGAGAGGCGGAGCCGATCATCGCGGACAATATCGAAGCGATTGACGCCGATAGCAGCCCGATCCGTTTCCGGGCCTGTTTCGACAGCGGCACGTCGCTGGCCACGATGACGGAGACCTACCAGATCTATGACGATGCGGTGCCGCTCAACGCGCCCGGCTGGTTCGACTGCTTTGATGCGGGCACCATCGGAGCGCGGTTGGAAAGCGGTGAAGCCATCGCCTTTCTGGGCACCAAGAACATCTCTTACGGCGTCGATCGCGTGATCGCTGTCGATGCCACCGGCCGGGGCTATGCCTGGCACCAGATCAACCGCTGCGGCGAAGCCGTGTTCGAGGGAGACCCGCTCCCCCAGGGCTGCCCGCCGCCGCCAGAAGGAACCGCCCGCTGATGCCTGATCTTCTGATTGAACTCTTCTCCGAAGAAATCCCCGCCCGGATGCAGGCGCGGGCCGCTGACGATCTGAAACGTCTGGTCACAGATGGTCTGGTCGAGGCCGGTCTGACCTACGCGGCCGCCGGTGCCTTTGCGACCCCGCGCCGCCTTGCGCTGTCGGTCGAAGGCCTGCTCGCCGCCAGCCCCGACACGCGCGAAGAGCGCAAGGGCCCCAAGGTCGGCGCGCCGGACAAGGCCGTCGAGGGCTTCCTGCGCGGCGCAGGCGTTGCGCGCGAAGACCTGGAGGTCCGCGACACCGGCAAGGGCGAAGTCTACTTCGCCGTGATCGAAAAGAAGGGCCGCCCGGCGCAAGAGATCGTCGCCGAGGTGCTGGAAGCCGCGATCCGCAACTTCCCCTGGCCCAAATCCATGCGGTGGGGATCGGGGAGCCTTCGGTGGGTTCGCCCGCTGCATTCGATCCTGTGCATCCTGGCCGATGAGGCCGGTGCGCAAACGGTGCCGCTGAACATCGACGGGATCGAAGCGGGCGCCACCACGCGCGGCCACCGCTTCATGGCGCCGGAGCCGTTCGAGGTCACCTCCTTCGATGCCTACGAATCCCATCTGGCCCGTGCCCATGTCGTGCTGCGCTCCGAGCGCCGGGCCGAAACCATCCGCTCGGAGGCCGAAAACCTCGCCTTCGCGCAGGGGCTGGAGTTGGTTCCCGACGACGGGCTTTTGGCCGAGGTCGCCGGGCTGGTCGAATGGCCCGTGCCCCTGATGGGCGAGATCGGCGCGGAGTTCCTGGAGCTGCCGCCCGAAGTCCTGCAGACGTCGATGAAGGAACATCAGAAGTTCTTCTCCCTGCGCGATCCGAAATCCGGGCAGATCACCCGCTTCGTGACCGTCGCCAATGTGGAAACCGCCGATCAGGGCGCGACGATCCTCAAGGGCAATCAGAAAGTGCTGGCCGCGCGGCTGGCCGATGCGAAGTTCTTCTGGACGAACGATCTGCGCGTGGCGAACGCCGGGATGGCGCCCTGGGCGCAATCGCTCACCAATGTGACGTTCCACAACAAGCTGGGCAGTCAGGCCGCGCGGATCGACCGCATCGCCGCACTGGCGCGGGAGCTGGCGCCGCAGATCGGCGCCGATCCCGATCAGGCAGAGCAGGCCGCAAAGCTGGCCAAGCTCGATCTGGCCTCCGAGATGGTCTATGAATTTCCGGAACTTCAGGGCGTTATGGGTCGCTACTACGCAAAGGCCGCGGGGTACCCGGATGCCGTGGCTGATGCCGCACGCGATCACTACGCACCGCTTGGGCCGTCTGACGATGTGCCGAGCGCGGCGGTATCGGTGGCCGTCGCCTTGGCTGATAAGCTCGACACGCTGACCGGGTTCTGGGCCATCGACGAAAAGCCGACGGGATCGAAAGACCCGTTCGCCCTGCGCCGCGCCGCGCTTGGCGTGATCCGGCTGGTGCTGGGCAATGGGCTGCGTCTGCGGCTCGACCGGTTCATCGACGCGCAGCTTGTGCGGCACAAGATCGCGCTGAACCCCGACGATTCAGCCTTGCCGGACCTCCTGGAAGAAATCGCCGCCCACGGGGTGTTCGGCGCCGCGCTGCGCACCGTGGCCGAGCGGCTGGGGCAGGACGGGTCCGAAGCGGCGCAGAAGGTGCCCGATATCTCGGATGATCTGCTGTCGTTCCTGCATGACCGGCTCAAGGTCCATCTGCGCAGCGAGGGCGTGCGTCATGATGTGATCGACGCCTGCCTTGCCATGCCGGGCAATGACGATCTCGCGCTTCTGGTGCGCCGGGCCGAAGCCCTTGGCGGCTTCCTCGCCACTGAAGATGGCGGAAACCTCGTGCAGGGGTTCAAGCGCGCGAACAACATCCTGACCCAGGCCGAAGAGAAAGATGGCGTGGAGTATTCCTACGGCGCCGATCTGAAATTCGCCGAAACCGATGAAGAACGCGCGCTCTTTGCCGCGCTCGATCAGGCGGAGGGGCAGATCAAACCGGCGATGGAGGCCGAAGATTTCGCCGCCGTCATGCAGGCGCTTGCCGCCCTGCGCGCGCCGATTGATGCGTTCTTCGAGGCGGTTCAGGTCAATACCGACAGTGATCTGGTGCGCCGCAACCGGCTCAACCTTCTGTCTCAGATCCGATCGCTGTGCCTTCAGGTGGCCGATCTGGGCCGTATCGAGGGCTGATCCCCTTCGGCATTTTTCCCTGTCGGCCCCTTGCCTGCACCGCTATGCTGCGCTGCAACAGAGGGGGCCGACATGAAACAAGACGTCGATTTTCACCGCATCACGCCCTCCGCGCCGATTGCGACCAACCGCCATGGCGGGCGGGCCAAATGCCTGCAACGGCTGGTCCGGCTGGATCTGCCCGTGCCCGAAACCATGGCGCTGTCCTTCGATGCGGTGCGCGCCCTGGCCGAAGGTCGCGCGGTCGATCTGTCGGAGCTGCTGGCGCCGTTTGGCGATCATCCGCTTTTGTCAGTGCGCCCGTCCAGTGAAGACCCCGATTGGGGCGGCCCCGGCGCGATCCTCAATATCGGCATGTGCGACGCGCTCCATGAGCGTCTGAGCGGCGAGATCGGGGAAAGCGCGGCCACCGATCTTTATCTGCGGTTCATCCAATCCTACGCGGTGCATGTCGCCCGGCTCGACCCGGAGGAGTTTGACCTTCCCGATGAGCCCACGGCTGAGGCGCTCAAAGCGATGCGCGCCGCCTATGAGTTCGAGATGGACGAGCCGTTTCCGCAAGATCCGGCGGTGCAACTGGGCGAGGCCCTGCGCTCCATGGCCCGCGCGTGGGAAGGTACCACCGCGCGGCTGCTGCGGCAGGCCAAAGGCGCGCCGGCGGATGCCGGGCTTGGGCTGGTCGTGCAGCGCATGGCGATGGGGATCGGGCGCGGTGAATGCGGCTCTGGCGTGATCCAGTTCGTCAATGCAGCCACCGGCCAGCCGGGCATTCAAGGCCGCTATCTGGAACAGAGCCAGGGCCGTGAGGCGCTTGAGCAGGGCGGTGCGCTCTATCTCACGCGGGATCCGCGCGGGCCATCCTTCGAAGATCGCTGCCCAGACGGATTTACGCAGCTGATCGCCTATGGTGATCTGTGCCGCAGCCGCCTGCGCGAAGAGATGCAGATCGAATTCACGCTCGAAGACGGCCATCTGGCCGTGCTGGATGCGGTGCGGGTCGTACGGTCGGCCCGTGCGGATCTGCGGATCGCTGTGAACCTCGCTCAGGATGGGATCATCGATACCGAAGAGGCCGTCATGCGCGTTCACGCGCAGACCCTGTCCGAGCTGCTCCACCGCCAGGTTGACCCCGAGGCCAAGCGCGATCTGTTCGCGCGCGGGATCGCGGCCAGCCCGGGGGCGGCATCCGGCCGGATCGTGCTCTCTGCCACCGAAGCGCAGGCTGCCGCCGCGCGCGGGGACGCCTGCGTTTTGATCCGCGCCGAAACCTCGCCCGAGGACATTCGCGGGATGCACGCCGCCCGGGCCGTGGTCACGGTGCGCGGCGGGATGACCAGCCACGCCGCCGTGATCGGGCGCGGGATCGGTTTGCCCTGTGTGGTCGGCGCCTCCGATCTGACCATCGACCGCCGTAAGCGCCGCGTGACCGGCCCGGGCGGGCGGGTTCTGAATGCGGGGGACATGGTTACCGTTGATGGCACCACCGGGCAGATCCTCGCCGGAGAGCCCCCGATGCTGGAGGCCGAGCTGGGCGAGGCGTTCCAGACTCTTCTGGGCTGGGCCGATCAGGCCCGTGACATCGGGGTGCGTGCCAATGCCGATACTCCGGCAGATGCCGAAACCGCGCGCAATTTTGCCGCGGAAGGCATCGGCCTGTGCCGGACGGAACATATGTTCTTCGAGGGCGAGCGCCTTGGCGTCATGCGCGAGATGATCTTTGCCAAGAGCAGCGAGGCCCGCAAAGCGGGGCTCGACCGGCTGCTGCCAATGCAGCGCGCGGACTTTATCTCCCTGTTCGAAATCATGGCCGGTAAGCCGGTCTGCATCCGCCTGTTCGACCCGCCGCTGCACGAATTCCTGCCGTCGGACAAGGCGGGGCTACGCGATCTGGCCGAAGGGCTCGGCTTGCCTTTGGCCGATGTGGAAGCGCAGGTGGCGCGGATCACGGAATACAACCCGATGCTGGGGCTGCGCGGCGTGCGGTTGGGGCTGACCTATCCCGAAATCATCGACATGCAGGCCCGCGCGATTTTTGAGGCCACCGCCGAAACCGCCCGCAAGGGCGCGCCCGTGGTGCCTGAAATCATGATCCCGCTGGTCTCTGCCATGCGCGAGGTCGAGCTGGCCGCCACCCGTGTCGAAGCCATCGCGAGTGCTGTGCGCATGGAGACCGGGACCGATTTCAGCTACCGCCTTGGCGTCATGGTCGAAACCCCGCGCGCCGCTTTGCGGGCGCAGGACATCGCCCAGCACTGTGCCTTCCTGTCCTTCGGGACGAACGATTTGACCCAGATGACCTATGGCCTGTCGCGCGACGATGCAGGGCGGTTCATGTCGGCCTATGTGCAGCAGGGCATCTATGCCGAAGACCCGTTCCATTCTCTTGACGAGGAGGGCGTCGGAGAGCTGTTGCAGATCGGCGCTGAGCGGGGCCGGACCGGGAATGACGCGGTCACGCTGTCCATCTGCGGTGAGCATGGGGGGAGCCGCTCCGCGATCCAGTTCTGCCGGGCTCTGGGGTTCAACTATGTGTCCTGCTCTCCGTTCCGGGTGCCGGGCGCGCGCCTGTCGGCGGCGCAGCTGGCGATTGCGGATCGACGCGAAGGGCTGTGAGCGGGGCGGCAGGAATCCGCTCTGGTCCGTAAAATTTGGCGAAAAACTTGCTCAAATGGGAATCAGGCGCTAAGAGCGCGGCTTGTCGTGCGGCCAAGGGCCTTCGGCAGCATCTGAAACGACCCATGAGGACATCATGCGCTTTCTCGCCCCGCTCGCGCTCGCCGCTGCCGCTTTCCTTGCAGGCCCCACCCTGGCCAACGAAGTTCTGGAAAGCCGTCTTGGCGCCGTTTTGGGACAAGAGAAGCAAGCGCTCGCAATGGTGCCCTCCGCCCGGCTCGACGCGCTGACCACGGTGCCGACGGCTCAGGCCCGCGGGATCGCGACATCTCCCGCCGCCGTCGAATACAGCAATGCCTTTCTGGCCAGCCAGCCTGCCGCCAGTGGCGGCGCGGAGTGGCGTTGCCTGTCCGAGGCGCTCTATTTCGAAGCGCGCGGCGAGAGCACCAAGGGCATCTTTGCCGTGGGCGAAGTCATCCTTAATCGCCGCGACAGCCGGTCCTATCCGGGCTCGATCTGCGGGGTGGTGAACCAGGGCACCGGGCGCCTTCACGCTTGCCAGTTCAGCTATACCTGCGACGGCCGCGCCGAAGTGATCTCGGAACCCGCCGCCTTTGCCCGTGTCGGCAAGATCGCGCGCCTGCTGCTGGACGGCGCACCGCGCGCGCTGACCGATGGCGCGACGCATTACCACACGACCGCGGTGAGCCCTTCCTGGGCCCGGCGTTTCCCGCGCACCGCCCATATCGGCGTTCATTACTTCTACCGTCAGTCGACCCGCGTCGCCTCGAACTGAGCTTGCGTACCGCGCGGGGCGGGGCTATCCGCGAGGGACGTATCCGAGCGGAGGGTCTGCGATGAATGATGAAATCCGCCACGCTTTTGCGCATCCGGTGGAGCGCGCGGAGGCGACAGCCGATGCAGCGCGGCCCCGGGACAGGATCAGCCTGCGCGACTACATCACCGAAGTCGAGATCGGTGCCTTCCAGCTTGAGCGCGGCACCACCCAGCGGATCCGGTTCAACATCGTGGTCGAAGTGACCACCTCGGCCGAAGAAGCGGCCGATGACGTGGATAAGATCCTCTCGTATGACCGCCTGACCGAGGCGATCGCGGCAGAGCTTCACGACGAACGCCTCAACCTTCTGGAGACGCTCGCGGACCGCGTGGCGGAGCGCATCTTGCAAGAGCCGCAGGCACTGCGCGTTTTCGTGCGGATCGAAAAGCTGGATCGCGGCCCCGGCGCGCTTGGGGTCGAGATCGTCCGCGCCCGCGACGGGCGCTCCACCGCGCCCGATCAGGGCCATGTGTCGGTTCCGCATCCGCGTGTGGTGATGCTGTCGAACGCGGCCATGGACGCGCCCGCCTTGCCGCACTGGCTGGACCAGCTCGAAGCCGATGAGGCCCCCGCGATCTTGTGTGTCGGCGCCCCCGACCAGCCCGGCCCTCAGGCCGGAGCCCCTCTGCCGCAGCGCCGGATTGACCTGCTCGCGCTTGAGCAGAACGCCTGGGTTCTGGCGGCAAAGGACCGCCGCTGCGTCGTTGTCGGCACCCGCACCGAACTCGACTGGGCGATGAAGCACGGTCACATCAGCGTCTGGGCGCCGCCAAAGATGGTGCTGGATGCCGTGGACGGCCCCTCGGCCAACCCGCGCGACGCGGCCTTGCTGGCCACGTGGTTCGCCACCGAAATGGAAGCGCAGGAGCTCGTCTTCCTCGGCTGCGCGGCGCCGGACGGTCTCGACTTGCGGCACCGCAGTCTGGATCTCGACGCGGAGACCCTGACATGACGCCGCTGCGCCCGCTTCTGCGCGCCGTACCGGGGGGGAACCGGCTTGCCGGTCAGGACCTGTGGTTCTCGGAAGTTGCTCAGGGCGCGGAGGTGCTCAGCGATCTGAGCAACCGTGACCTGAGCCCGTTCATCACGCCGCGCGCCCCGATCTGCGGTCTGCCGATGGACCGCCCCCATGTGATGGGCATCCTGAACGTGACGCCGGACAGTTTCTCCGATGGCGGCAGCTTCGATGCGCCCGATGCGGCCCTGACGCGCGCAAGGGCGCTTGCCGAGGTCTGCGACATGATCGACATTGGCGGCGAAAGCACGCGTCCGGGCGCACATGAGGTGCCCGTGGATGAGGAAATCGCCCGCACCGCCCCCGTGATTGCCGCGATCCGCGCGGCGGGGATCACCACGCCGATCAGCATCGACACCCGCAAGGCGAAGGTGGCGGAGGCAGCGCTTAACGCCGGGGCCGACCTGATCAACGATGTCGCGGCCTTTGAGTTCGATCCCGAGATGGCCGATCTTGCCGCAGAGCGCGGCGCGCCGGTTTGCATCATGCATGCCCAGGGCCTGCCCGAGCACATGCAGGACAACCCCCGCTACGGCGACGTGGTGAGCGAGGTCTACCGCTATCTTGAGGCCCGCATCGCCTTTTGCGAAGACAAGGGGATCGCGCGCTCTGCGATCCTGGTCGATCCGGGGATCGGATTTGGCAAGACGGTCACGCACTGCCTTGAGCTTATGCGGGATTTGGCCGTTTTTCACGGGCTCGGCGTTGGGGTCTTGCTGGGCGCCTCCCGCAAGAGCTTCATTGGTGCAGTCGCAAATGAGCCCGATCCGCAGGCGCGGATGCCGGGATCGCTCGCGGCGGCGCTTTGGGGTGCCTCCCAAGGCATGCAGATGATCCGGGTCCATGATGCGGCGCAGACCGCCCAGGCCCTGCGCCTTTGGCGCGCAATGGAAAGAGGTGAGCCATGAGCCGCAAATTTTTCGGAACCGATGGCGTGCGGGGGCGCGCGAATACCTACCCGATGACCGCCGAAATGGCGCTGCGCATCGGGGCGGCTGCCGGGCGCTATTTCCGCAATGACGGATCGAACGGGCACCGGGTCGTGATCGGCAAGGACACGCGGCTCTCGGGCTATATGTTTGAAAACGCGCTGACGGCGGGGCTGACCTCGACGGGGATGAATGTGCTGCTGCTGGGGCCGGTCCCGACCCCGGCGGTCGGGATGCTCACGCAGTCCATGCGGGCCGATCTGGGGATCATGATCTCGGCCAGCCACAACCCGCATTATGACAATGGGATCAAGTTCTTCGGCCCTGACGGGTTCAAGCTGTCGGATGAGGCCGAGCTTGAGATCGAAGCCCTGATCGAAGAGGGCGTCGAGCCGTCTCAGGCGCAGAACATTGGCCGCGCCAAGCGGATTGACGATGGCCGGTTCCGCTATGCCGAACGGCTCAAGGCGGCGTTCCCGTCGCAGCGCGGGCTCGCCGGGCTGAAGGTGGTGATCGACTGTGCCAACGGGGCCGCCTACCGCGTTGCGCCCGAAATCCTGTGGGAGCTGGGTGCCGAAGTGATCCCCGTCGGTGTCGCGCCGGATGGTCGGAACATCAACGAAAACTGCGGCTCGACCAAGCCCGACACCGCCGCACAGGCGGTGCGCGATCACGGCGCCGATGTGGGGATCTGCCTGGATGGCGATGCGGACCGTGTCCTGATCCTCGACGAAACCGGCGCGCTCGCCGATGGCGACCAGATCATGGCGTTGATGGCTGACCGTTGGCACAAGGCCGGGAAACTGGCCGGAGACACGCTTGTCGCCACCGTCATGTCCAATCTCGGGCTGGAGCGTTTCCTGAAGGAGCGCGGCATGGATCTGCACCGCACCAAGGTCGGGGATCGCTATGTCGTTGAGGCCATGCGCCAGAACGGCTGGGTGCTGGGCGGAGAGCAGTCCGGCCATATCGTAATGACTGACTATGCCACCACCGGCGACGGGATGCTGGCGGGGCTGCAGTTCCTGGCGGCGATGGCGGAAACCGGGCGCAAGGCGTCCGAGCTGGCGCGCCAGTTCACCCCGGTCCCGCAGCTCTTGCAGAATGTGCGCTACGCGGATGGCAAGGCGCCGCTTGAGCTGGCCAGCGTGAAGGCCGCGATTTCACAGGCGGAGCAAACTCTGGACGGGCAGGGGCGTCTCTTGATCCGCAAATCGGGGACCGAGCCGCTGATCCGCGTCATGGCCGAATGCGAAGATGACGTTCTGCTTAAACAGGTGGTGGGCGATCTGGCCGCGCTGATCGAGCGCGAAGGCGCCTAGCGCCGCAGCACGCCCATCAGGCTGCGCCATTGGCTGACCGCGATCCCGGTCAGGATCAGGCCGAGCGCCACGAAGAACCGCAGCGGCAGCGCCTCGTTTAGGAACAGCGCGCCGAACACGACCGACCAGAGCGGGACCTGGTAGTTGACCAGCGTCATGAACACCGACCCGGCGGAGCGGATCACCAACGTGCGCAGCAGCGCCGCCAGCCCGGTCGGCACCAACCCCAGGAACAGGATGGCCAGACCGGCCTCGCGCCCTGCCCAGTGGGGGACGCCCTCAACGGCGAGCGTGATGGGCACCAGCACGACGGACCCGGCAACCAGCGTCATCGCGGTGAGCGCGATCGGATCCATCGGCGGCGCGCGCCGGGTCATGATCGACGCGATGGCATAGCTGACTGTGGACGCAAGGCAGGCGAGCTGGGCCAGAGGCTCGCTCCCTTGGCCAAGTTGAGCCAGCCCCGGTCCGATCAGTACAAGCGCGCCGCAAAAGCCGATGATCACCCCGATCAGGCGGCGCAGGTGCATCTTTTCATCGGTGAAGACATGGGCCAGCGGCAGCACGAACAGCGGCAGCGCAGACATGGAAATGCCCGCAAAGGCCGATGGCACATGCTGCAATCCCCAGGACAGCAGCACGAAGGGCAGGGCCGTGTTGATGATCCCGATGATGGCCAGTTGCTGCCATGCCTGTGCGCCTTTCGGCAGCGGCCTCCGCATGGCAATCATCAGGGCCAGCGTAGCAACTGCGCCCAGTGTCGTGCGTGCACAGGCGACGGTGAGCGGGCCATAGCCGCGCAGCGCCACGGTCGTCACCATGAAGGTGCCGCCCCAGATCACGCCCAGCAGGGCGATGGAGATCCAGTTTGCTCGGGTCGGGGCTTGCGCCATGGGGCTAGATCAGTCCCAAAGTCTCGGCCCAGCCGCCCAGCAGGACGATCGCTAAAGCCGCGTTGAGTGCGGTGATGAACAGTCCGACCCATCGCCAGCCTCCGCGCCCCGGTGCGCGCCGCGCAGTGATCCAGACCGCTCGCGTCAGCGCCAGATGGTAGAGCGCAAAGGCAACGGCAACGACCATCATCGTGGTCAGATAGGTTTGTTCTGACACGATTTTCGCGAGCATCGCGATCAGGAAGGCCGCCGGGACCGTGACAAGCGCCACGCCGTAATTGCCGATCCAGAATGTGTCACCCAGAGACAGTTCTCCGCGCATTAGCCGCCCGAACCACTTCGGAGTGAAGTAGCCGTGGCGCTCGGCGTGGATACGATCAAGCTCTTGCTGGTCCATGATGCGGGCTCCTGAAACGAAAAAGGGCGGCCCGGGGTGTCCGGACCGCCCTTCTGGCAGTGTTGTCTGCTTAGTTGCGGGACTTGTCCACCATCTTGCCAGCGGAAATCCACGGCATCATTTCGCGCAGCTTCTGGCCGACTTCTTCGATCTGGTGCTCGTCGTTCAGGCGACGGGTGCCCTTGAAGAACGGCTGGCCGACGGCGTTTTCCTGCATGAAGTCACGCACGAATTTGCCGGTCTGGATGTCGCGCAGCACCGCTTTCATGCGGGCTTTGGTTTCGTCGTAGGGCAGCACGCGCGGGCCGGAGACATATTCGCCGTATTCCGCGGTGTTGGAGATGGAGTAGTTCATGTTCGCGATGCCGCCTTCGTAGATCAGGTCGACGATCAGCTTCACTTCGTGCAGGCACTCGAAATAGGCCATCTCGGGGGCGTAGCCCGCTTCCACGAGGGTCTCAAAGCCCATGCGGATCAGCTCAACGAGGCCACCGCACAGAACGGCCTGCTCGCCGAAGAGGTCGGTTTCGCATTCTTCGCGGAAGTTCGTCTCAATGATGCCGGAGCGCCCGCCACCGATGGCGGAGCAGTAGGACAGCGCCAGCTCAAGAGCTTTGCCGGACGCGTCGGTGTCCACAGCCACGAGGCACGGCACACCGCCGCCCTTCTGGTATTCGGAGCGCACGGTGTGGCCGGGGCCCTTGGGCGCCATCATGATGACGTCGATGCCTTCTTTCGGCTCGATCAGGCCGAAATGCACGTTCAGACCGTGGGCAAAGGCAATGGCGGCGCCTTCGCGGATGTTGTCATGGACGTATTTCTTGTAGGTCTCGGCCTGCAGTTCATCGGGCATGGTGAACATGATCAGATCGGCCCAGGCGGCGGCGTCCGCGATGCCCATGACCTTGAGCCCCTCGGCCTCGGCCTTAGCTGCCGAAGGCGAGCCTTCGCGCAGGGCGACGACAAGGTTCTTGGCGCCCGAATCGCGCAGGTTCAGCGCGTGGGCGTGGCCTTGGGAGCCATAGCCCAGGATGGCCACTTTCTTGTCCTTGATCAGGTTCACGTCGCAGTCGCGGTCGTAGTAAACGCGCATTGTTTTGCTCCTCTTGCGGGTCGTTTCGCGAAGGAGACTGGCGCAGCTTCGCAGAAATGATAAGAAAGGAGGCGCTATAATCGTGCCTCTGTTCGATGTTTCTATGCGCGATATGTCTGAATAATGGGAAATTCATGCTTGATGATATGGACCGTCGGCTTCTCCGGCTCTGGCAGAGCGATCCCGATCTCAGCATCGCCGATCTGGCCGATCAGGCGGGCATGACCGCATCGCGCGCCGCGCGCCGCATTGAGCGTCTGCGCGAGCAGGGTGTGTTTCGGGGGCGCAGGGCTGTGATTGACTGGCGCGCTTTGGGCTATGAGGTCACCGTCAGTCTGCGTATCACGCTCGACAAGACCCGCCCGCGTGCGTTTGAGGATTTCACCGAAGCGGCCCGCAAAGTGCCCGAGGTGATCGAGATCCAGACGTTCCTGGGCCGCGTCGATCTGCGGTTGTCGGTGATCGCGCGCGACATGGCGCATTACCAGGCGATCTGGCGCGACCAGCTTCTGGCATTGCCTCATATCTCGGACATCGAGGGGCTGATGACCGTGACCACATTGAAGGACGATCCGGGGCTGCCGGTATGACGTTGGATGAGACCGATTTCGCGATCCTGCGGGCGGTGACCCGCGACGCCGGGCTGTCCGCCGGAGAGCTGGGCCGCCGCATTGGCCTGAGCCAGCCCGCCACCTGGCGGCGGCTCAAACGCCTGCGCGACGCCGGGGTGCTCAACCGCGCGCGGCTGGAGCTGGACGGCGCGCAACTGGGCTTTGGCGTCACGGTGTTCCTGGGGGTCAAACTGGCAACCAAGGGGCGGACCTCCTTGGAGGACTTCGAACGCGCGGTCTGTGCCATTCCTGAGGTCCAGCTGGTGGAACACGTGCTGGGCCTGTTCGATTACCGTTTGCGGGTAGTGGCGCGCGATCTGGGCGATTTCGAACGTGTTTTGAGGCGGCGCTTGATGACCTTACCCGGCGTCGGTCATGTCGAGGCCAATGTGCTCCTGTCCGAGGAACGCCTTGACGGCCCGATTGGCGATCTGCGGTAACCTGGCCTTAAGGGACGCGGGGCTAGGGTGCGGTCATGTCACGATTGACCAACCATATCGCCCCGGCTGAGCTCACCGTTATCGGCACTGCGATCCTTGTCGCTGCCCTCGCGGAAGCCACCGGGATCGCCTCCGCCCTGGCGGCAGCGCTCGGCTGCGTTGCTGCCTTGGTCTTGCGTCCCCGGCTCGCCCGGAAACCGCCGGAACGTCCGCCCTTGCTGGTCGATGCCATTGGCGGGCGCGATGGGGTGTTGTTGCTCCTTCATCTTTCGCGGAGCGATGCGGCCGCAGCCGTCGAAACAGCGATGCGCGCGCAATGCCGCCGCGGCGATGTCACCGGGCGTGTCGGGCGGCGGGTTCTGGTCGTTTTCTTTGACGGGGCCGGGCCGGTTGCAGGGGCGTCGCTGGCGGAGCGGATGCTGCGCGCGGGGCAGGAGGCTTGGCCCGGCGATCCGGCTGAGCTGCGCGTCGGATGGATCTGGCGGATGGCGGATGATCCCGTCTCCGAAAGCCTGCAATGCGCAAGCAGTGTCCTGAGCGAGGCGCGGCAAAGACCCGCTGGTACGGTGCTGCGGGCCAGTCGTTGCGGGAAGGTGCGTCCCAACCTGGATCCCAAATCTGGCCACGCGGTCGTGCCCGGATTGACGCTGGTCATGGGCACGCCTTCGTGATCTGCGCCGGAGCGGCGGGGCCTTTTCGGGCGTGACTGACCCGCGCGGACCCGTCACCGCCTTTACCCTCCCGAAAAAGCCCGCCACATAGTCCTGAAAGGCTCGCGCCTCGCGCGAAATGCCAGAAAGGATACCCAGCATGTCCGATGTCCGAGAGCTTACGGTCACTTTGGAAGGCCTCTCCTGCGCCTCTTGCGTGGCGCGGGCGCAGCAGGCGCTGCTTGGTGTCGAAGGGGTCTCGACGGCGCAAGTCAACCTGGCGACGGAGCGCGCAGAGATTACCTACAGCGCGCCCGCGACCGCCGCGCAGGTGGTGACCGCCTTAGAGACCGCTGGCTACCCCGCGATCACCGCGACAACGACCCTCATCGTTGAAAACATGAACTGCGCCAGCTGCCTCGGCCGGGTCGAGAAGGCGCTTTTGGCCGCGCCGGGCGTTGTGGATGTGTCTGTCAATCTCGCGGCTGAAACCGCGTGGATCCGATACGCGGTTGGGGCGAGCGATCCGGAGGAGCTGGCGCGCGTGGCCACCGCGGCGGGCTACCCGGCCAGCGTTCGGGATCACTCCGCGCCGGTGGAGGATCGGCGGGCCGCAGAACTTGGCGCCCTGCGCCGCGACACGATCGCAGCGGCACTTCTGACGCTTCCCGTCGTGATTCTTGCGATGGGCGGCCACATCTTTCCCGGCTTCGATGCATTCTTGTCGTCCAACTTCGGCGCGCGCTTCAGCAACCTTGTGCAGATGGTCCTCACGGCTCTTGTGCTGATCGGGCCGGGCCGGCGCTTCTTCGTCAAGGGCGTACCCGGTTTGCTCCGCGCCGCGCCGGACATGAACGCGCTCGTGGCGCTCGGCACAAGCGCGGCCTTCGCCTATTCCGTGGTGGCCACGCTCATTCCGAGCTTGCTCCCGGATGGCGCGGGCCACGTCTACTTCGAAGCGGCGGCTGTCATCGTGACGCTGATCCTTATTGGCCGCTGGCTCGAAGCCCGCGCCAAGGGCCGCACGGGCGCCGCGATTGCGCGGTTGGTGGGGCTTCAGCCCGACACCGCGCGGGTGGAGCGTGGCACCGAGGTGATCGAACTGCCGCGCGAACACCTCACGCAGGGCGACGTTTTCCTCGTCCGTCCCGGGGAGCGGATCGCCACCGACGGCACCGTTCTGAGTGGTGAAAGCTTCGTGGATGAAAGCATGATCTCCGGGGAGCCAATTCCCATCTCCAAGACCCCCGGTGCCGCCGTCACCGGCGCCACGGTCAACGGGCGCGGCGCTCTGCGGGTGCGCGCGGAGCGGGTTGGGTCCGAAACCGTGCTCTCGCAGATTATTAGGCTTGTCGAACAGGCGCAGGGGGCGAAGCTCCCGATCCAGGGTGCCGTGGACAAGATCACCGCCATTTTCGTTCCCGCAGTCCTCGCCGTGGCCGCGGTGACGATCCTCGCCTGGTTGATCTGGGGCCCTGATCCCCGTCTTCCTCACGCCCTGGTCGCCGGGGTGTCCGTGCTCATCATTGCCTGCCCCTGCGCGATGGGGCTGGCCACGCCGACCTCAATCACGGTCGCCACGGGGCGCGCGGCGCAACTGGGGGTGCTGTTTCGCCGGGGCGATGCGCTGCAATCGCTGCAAGGCGTGGGGGTGGTGGCCTTTGACAAGACCGGCACGCTGACCGCTGGCCGTCCCGCCCTGACGGAGCTGATCGCACTGCCCGGCCACGACCGCGCCGCGCTCTTGCGGCTGGCGGGCGCGGCGGAGCACAGCTCGGAACACCCGGTGGCCGCTGCAATCCGACGCGCCGCCACCGAAGACAACGCGTCTGTGCCAGAGGTGACCGAATTCCAGTCGCTCACCGGCCTGGGCGTCCAGGCCCGCGCAGAGGGGCACGCGCTGCTTCTGGGAACCGCGAGGCTTCTGGAACAGCACGGGATCGCAACCGACGCCCTGGCGCAGCCCGCAGCGGAGCAGGCGGCGCTTGGACGCACGCTCGTCTACATCGCCGTGGACGGAGCGCTTGCGGGGCTGATCTCGGTCGCGGACCCGATCAAGCCCGAGGCGCCTGCCGCCGTGGCGGCGCTTCATCGCGCCGGGCTGCGCTGTGTGATGCTGACGGGGGACAGCCCTGCCGCTGCGCAGGCCATTGCGGGTGAACTGGGGATCAAGCATCTGCGGGCGGGTCTTTTGCCCGGGCAGAAAGTTGATTCTCTCAAAGAGTTGCAGGCCGAGTCCAAGGTCGCCTTCGTGGGTGATGGGATCAATGACGCGCCCGCGCTTGCAGCGGCCGATGTCGGGGTTGCGATTGGCACCGGCACCGATGTTGCGATTGACGCGGCTGACGTCGTGCTGATGTCGGGGGATCCACGCGGGGTGGCAACGGCGCTGCATGTCTCGCGCCGGACCATGCGCAATATCCGCCAGAACCTGCTTTGGGCCTTTGGCTATAACGTGCTGCTGATCCCGGTGGCGGCAGGGGTGCTCTACCCGGCGTTTGGGCTCTTGCTGTCGCCAATGCTGGCGGCGGGCGCCATGGCGCTGTCGTCGGTGCTGGTGCTGACCAACGCCCTGCGCTTGCGGGGGCTCCGCGCGCCGTTTTAGCCGCCAAGCGCCTGCAACAGCGCGCGCGAGGGCTGGCCGGTGATCGGCAGGCCGCGGCGGGTCTGGAAGGCGCTGATCGCGGCTTGGGTGCCCGAGCCGATCACGCCGTCGGGCTCTCCGGCATCGAAGCCTGCCGCGTTCAGCCGCCTCTGGATGGCCTGGCGGTCAGCCTTGGTCAGCCCATTGGCATCGGGCGGGAAGCTGCCGCGCAAGGGACCGGCCCCACCGATCCGATCCGCCAGGTGACCAATGCCAATCGCGTAGCTGTCAGACGCGTTGTAGCGTTTGATGGCATTGAAGTTTTGCGTCACCACGAAGCTGGGCCCCCCCGGCTGCGGGCGGATCGTGCGCCCCGCAGGCGCGCCGGATCCGGCTTCCGCCCCCCAGGGCAGCCCGGCTTTCCAGCCATTTCGGGACAGGTACGCCGCCGTTGAGGCGAGCGCGTCGGTGGGATCGTCCGACCAGATGTCACGCCGTCCGTCGCCCGTGAAATCAACGGCATACGCCTGATAAGAGGTCGGGATGAACTGCGTGTGCCCCATGGCCCCGGCCCAGCTTCCGGTCATCCGCTCGGGCGTGATGTCGCCGTTTTGAAGGATCTTCAGCGCGGCGATGAGCTGGCTTTCGTAGAACGCTTTGCGCCGTCCGGCATAGGCCAGAGTCGAGGTGGCCGAGATCACGGGGATCTCGCCCCGGCGGGTGCCGTAGCGGCTCTCCAGCCCCCAGATCGCGGTGACGATCCGGGCATCGACGCCAAAGCGCGCCTCAATGGCCTGCAAGGTGCTGCGGTGGCGCGCGAGCGCGGCGCGGCCCTGGGACACGCGCTCGTCCGATGCGGCGATGGAGAGGTAATCCTCGAAGCTGCGGCGGGTCTCGATCTGGTTGCGGCTGCGGGTCAGAACGCCCGGCGTATAACCCGCCGTGCGGAAGGCGCGTTGCAGAGTGCTGTCCGACACGCCTTTGGAGCTAGCCCGCGCAAAGAACCCGGCGCGCCAGGCGTCATAGCCGCTATTGGCGACGGGGCGCAGATCGGCTGGCAGCCCGGTCGGGCGCGGAGCCGAGGCCGGGCGAGGGGTGCCTCCGCACGCCGTCAGCGTGGTCGCGGCGAGGGTCAGGGCAAAACTGCGTCGGGTGAACATGGGCGCGGCTCCGGGTTGCGTGTCGCCACCCTAACGGCGCGCGGCGCGGGCGCCTAGCGGGGCTATTCCGTGCCAGCGGAGCCTTGCTCAGCCCCGCGCGGCTTTCTCCGCGATGCCGGATGTGCCCTCACGGCGGGCCAGTTCGGCTTCGATGTCATCCAAAGACACATCGCGCGCGGCGCACATCACCAGCAGGTGAAACAGAACATCCGCCGCCTCAGAGGTCAGCCGGGCGCGGTCCCCCTTGACGGCTTCGATCACGGCCTCGATTGCCTCTTCACCGAACTTCTCGGCGCATTTCTCCGGGCCCTTGGCCAGCAGTTTTGCGGTCCAGCTTTCCGATGGGTCGGCGGATTTGCGGGATTCGATGGTGGCGGCGAGTTGTTTGAGCGACATGTCAGAGCCTCACGGGGATACCGGCGGCGGCCATGTGGGCCTTGGCCTCGCCAATGGTGTAGGTGCCGAAATGAAAGATCGACGCGGCCAAAACGGCGCTCGCGTGGCCCTCGGTGACGCCTTCGACAAGGTGGTCGAGCGTGCCGACGCCGCCGCTTGCGATCACGGGAATGTCCACGGCATCCGCGATGGCGCGGGTCAGGGGCAGGTTGAACCCCGCTTTCGTGCCGTCGCGGTCCATGGAGGTAAGCAGGATCTCTCCGGCGCCTTTCTCCGCAACGGTGCGGGCGAATTCTACGGCGTCGATGCCGGTGGGCTTGCGGCCGCCATGGGTGAAGATTTCCCAGCGGCCCGGCGCGACCGTCTTGGCGTCGATGGCGACCACGATGCACTGGCTGCCAAAGCGCAGGGCGCTGTCGGTCACGACATCGGGGTTGGCCACGGCGGCGGAGTTGAAGGACACCTTGTCCGCCCCCGCAAGCAGCAGGGCGCGCACATCCTCAGGTGTGCGCACGCCGCCGCCGATGGTGAGCGGCATGAAGCAGTGTTCGGCGGTGCGGGTCACCAGATCGAACATGGTGCCGCGGTTTTCATGGGTGGCGTGGATGTCGAGGAAGCACAGCTCATCCGCGCCTGCGGCGTCATAGGCGATGGCGGCTTCGACCGGGTCTCCGGCGTCGATCAGATCGACGAAGTTCACGCCTTTCACGACGCGACCATCGGCGACGTCCAGGCAGGGGATGATGCGGGTTTTCAGCATGGGATCCTCTTGGGGCTTGGCCGCGTTATGCCCGACCCGCGCGCCAAGGGGAAGCGGGTGGGGGCGCTGCCCCCACACCCCCGAGGTATTTGGACAAATAAGAAGAGCGGGGCGGGGAAGAGGGACGTTTTGACCGGAATGCCCGGTTTTGTGGTCAAACCGTTAGCGGTGCTTGGCGCGGCGGGTCTGGGCCCGTTGGGCGCTCCAGGCGGAGAGGGTCCAGAGGGCTCCGGCCAGGGCGAGCGCGAAGCCAGGGGCGATCCAGGGCAGGAGCCGGAACGGCGCGGCGAGCGCTTCGTTCAGGTCGTGCCCCGCGAAGCTACAGCCCGTGGCGCCGAGTTCGTTGGCGGCGCAGCCGGGCAGGGCGTGGGAAATCGCGGTGGCCATCAGCGGCAGGCCGATGGGCATCAGGCCGAGCGCCAGAAGCACCAGCCCGGGCGCGCGCCGCCGTGTCACTTGAGCGCCGCCAGGGCGTCATTCAGGTCGAGCGCGCCGTCATAGAGCGCGCGGCCCGAGATCGCGCCGGCGATGGTCCCCGTGTCGCGCAGAGCGATTAGGTCGCCCAGAGAGGAGACGCCGCCCGATGCGATGACCGGGATCGACACGGCGCGGGCGAGGCTTTCGGTGGCCGCCACGTTCGGCCCCTGCATGGCGCCGTCGCGGTCGATATCGGTGTAGATGATCGCGGCGACCCCGGCGTCTTCGAAGGATTTGGCCAGATCGGTGGCCTGGACCTCGGTTTCTTCGGCCCAGCCTTTGGTGGCGACGAAGCCCTTGCGGGCGTCGATGCCCACGGCGACCTTGCCGGGGAAGGCGCGGGCGGCTTCGCGCACCAGATCCGGGTTTTCCACGGCTACAGTGCCCAGAATCACGCGGGCGAGCCCTTTGGAGAGCCAGGCCTCAATGGTGGCCATGTCCCGGATGCCGCCGCCGAGCTGGGCGGGGATCGAGCATTCCTTCAGGATCGCATCAACTGGGGCGGCGTTGACAGGCTCCCCGGCAAAGGCGCCGTTCAGATCGACGAGGTGCAGCCATTGCGCGCCCGCGTCCTGAAACGCTTTGGCCTGCGCGGCGGGGTCGTCGTTGAACACGGTCGCCTTGTCCATGTCGCCGCGCAAGAGGCGCACGGCCTGGCCGTCTTTGAGGTCGATGGCGGGGTAGAGGATCATGGCGCGGCTCCTGCTTGCAGTCGGCAAGCCCTTGCCATGTCTGCCGTGGAAGCGCAACGCGCCCTCACGTCAACCTTGATCGGCGCGACCATTGCGCGCAGGATTTTTACAGCTAACAGGGAGGAGCTATCCATGAAGAAACTCATTGCAGCCGCCGTTCTGGCGATCACCGGCACCGTTGCGAGCGCGGATCCCGTTGAGGGCGTGTGGCGGTCCCCGACCAATGATGAGGGTGCGTCGATCACCGTGAACGTGGTGGCCTGCGACAGCGGCATCTGCGGGGTCATCCGTTCGGTGAGCGGTGGCGATGCCAGCATCGTCGGCAAGACCATGATCTGGGGCATGCAGCCGCAGGGCGGCGGGCGCTATTCCGGCGGCAAGATCTGGGCCCCGGACCAAGACAAGACCTATAACGGCAAGCTGACCATGAGTGGCAATTCGCTCAAGGTGGAAGGCTGCGTTCTGGGCATCTGCCGCGGCGAAACCTTCAGCCGCTAAGCGCCGAGGGTAAGCTGAAAGCGCGCCTCTGAGACGGGGCGCGCTTTTGCGTTCAGGGGCGCCAGCCCAGGAAATTGGAGATCATCCGCAGGCCGGTGTGCTGGCTTTTCTCTGGATGGAACTGGGCGCCGACGATGTTGCCCGTGCCCACCAGAGCGGTCACCGCCCCGCCATAGTCGCAATGCGCCAGAAGATGCGCCGGATCGGTCACCGTCATCGCGTAGGAATGGACGAAATAGGCGTGATCGCCCGTGGCGATCCCCTCCAGCACCGGGTGCGGCTGGTCGATCACCAGATCGTTCCACCCCATATGCGGCACCTTGAGCCCCGGCGCGTCGATGCCCCGGATTTCGCCGGGCACCCAGCCCAGGCCGGGCGTTTCTTCGTATTCCCAGCCGGTCGTGGCCAGAAGCTGCATCCCCACGCAGATCCCCATGAAGGGCACGGCGCGCTGTTCCACGGCTTCGCGCAGGGCGTCTTCGAGCCCGGAGGCCGCCAGTTGCGCCCGGCAATGGGGAAACGCGCCGTCTCCGGGCAGGACGATGCGGTCGGCTTTGGCCACCACATCGGCGTCGCGGGTCACGACGATGGTGCCGCCATCGGTTTCGCGGGCCATGCGCTCGAACGCCTTTTGCGCCGAATGCAGGTTGCCGCTGTCATAGTCGATCAGCGCGGTGAGCATATCACAGCGCCCCTTTGGTCGAGGGCAGCGCGCCATTGGCGCGGGGATCGGGCTCTACCGCGGTGCGCAGGGCGCGGGCGGTGGCCTTGAACGCGGCTTCCACGATGTGGTGACTGTTGAACCCGTGCAGGCGGTCCAGATGCAGGGTGATCCCGCCCGCGCTGCTGAACGCCTGGAAGAATTCGCGCACCAGCTCGGTGTCGAAACCGCCGATCTTCTGGGTCGGAATATCAAGATTGCACACAAGATACGCCCGCCCGGACAGATCGAGCGCGCAGCGCACCTGCGCATCGTCCATCGCCAGGTGGCAATCGCCATAGCGGCGGATCCCGGCCTTGTCGCCCAGGGCCTCGCGCAGGGCCTGACCCAGGGCGATGCCGGTGTCTTCGACCGTGTGGTGATCGTCAATGTGCAGGTCGCCCGTCGCGCGGATGGTCATGTCGATCATCGAATGACGCGAGAGCTGGTCCAGCATGTGATCAAAGAAGCCGACCCCGGTCTGGTTGTCATAGACCCCGGTGCCGTCGAGATTGAGCTCGACGGAGATGTCGGTTTCATTCGTCTTGCGGGTGATGCGGGCGCTGCGCATGGGCCGCTCCTTCCTGGTTGTTGCCGCAGGATTAGCGGGCCGGGCGCGCGCAGGGAAGGGCCGGTCTTGCCGGGACGTCCCCCCCGTGTCACTTTCGCCGCGAACAAGGGAGGGTGCCATGACCACCTGTGTCTTCGTGCAATTGCGCTGCAAGCCCGGCCAGACCTATGTCGTGGCCAATGAGATCGCCCTGCGGGAGCTGCATTCCGAGCTCTATTCCACATCGGGCGAATGGGATCTGCTGGTGAAGCTCTACGTGCCCGAAGGGGCCGATGTCGGCCACTGGATCAACGAAGAGCTGCTGACCGTGCCGGGGATCGAGCGGTCCCTGACGACAATGACCTTCAAGGCTTTCTAGATGGCGGTGATCTTGCGCCCGATGCAGGCGGAGGACTGGCCCACGCTGTGGGATCAGATCATCCGTCCGGTGATCCGTGCCGGGGACACCTACACCCTGCCGGTGGAGATGAACGAAGCCGACGCCCGCGCCTATTGGGAGCGTTCCGCGCCGTGGCGGGTCGTGGTGGCCGAGCTCGACGGGCAGATCCTGGGCACGGGCAAGACCGGCCCGAACCAGCAAGGCCCCGGTGCGCGTATTGCCAATGGCAGCTACATGGTCGGTGCGGCGGCTCGTGGCCGTGGGGTGGGGCGCGCTCTGGTCGAAGACAGTCTGAGCTGGGCCAAGGCGCAGGGCTATCGCGGGGTGCAGTTCAACGCGGTGGCCGAAAGCAACCGGGGGGCCGTCCGGCTCTATCGCGATCTGGGATTCGATCTGATCGGGACGATCCCCGACGGCTTCGATCACCCGGGCGAAGGCCCGGTCGGGCTACATATTATGTATCACCGCTTCTGAGCAGCGCGGGCAGATCGCGCCGCAGCCGCTCCATCCCGCCGGGGTGCCAGCCAAGCGCGCGCAGCGCCGTGCAGTCCATCGCACTGACCAGAGAGGCATCCGCTGCGGCGGGCAGGGTGTGCGGGCATTGGGTGAGCGCCGCAACCTCGGACAGCAGGGCGCGGCGGTCCAGCATCAGGTCCGAGACGTTGAACACGTGGTGCCCGTCCTGCGACAGCGCAATCAGCGCCGCTTGCGCCAGATCGTCGCCGTGCACCTCGGTGGCGACGCGCGGGGCAATGGGTTGGCCGTTGAGGAAATCCGCAAACAGCCCTTCCCATTTGTGCCCCGCGCCCGGACCGTAGACACCCGTGGCCCGCAGGCTGGCGGAGTGCGGCGCGTAGTCGGGCAGGGCCTGTTCGATCTCGTGTTTGACCTGACCGTAGAGCGTATCGGGGCGCGGGGGCATGTCCTCTCGCAGGAGGGTGCCGGGCGGGTAGCCGCCATAGACGGCGCGGCTGGACAGGAAGATCAGCTGCCCAACGCCATCCTTGCGCGCGCGCTCCAACAGCGCCAGCGTCCCGTCCACATTGCGCCGCCGGAAGCCCTCCGGGTCATCGCCCTCTCCGCCGCGATAGCGGCCGGGGATGTGGGCAAAGCCGGCGTGGATCAGCGCGTCGATATTGACCAGTTCCGGCGGAGTTTCGGACAGATCGAACGGAAGATCCGCCCCGCGCCGCCCAAGCGTGAAAACCTCATGCCCTTCGCTGCGTAGGCCGGAGAGAAGGAACCGCCCCACCAGCCCCGAGGCGCCTGTCAGCGCGACCCTCACGGGTTTGGCAGCGCGGCGATGTCGGGCACCTCTCCGCCTTCGGCAAAGGCGCGCCACAGATCAATCAGCGGGCGCAACTGGTCGGCCTTGGCATGGTCCTGCCAGGGTTTTTCGTATTGGAAATGCAGGACGTGGATGTCCTCCCATTTCCATAGGCCCGGCAGGTTGAACCACACATATTGCAGCATGTTGTAGAACACGGGTAGCCCGTGCCAGTCGGGGAACCAGGTCTCCAGGAAGGTCTGGTCCGTGCGCCGCCAGAAGGCGCCGGGCTGGTCCAGGCGCTCCAACATAGCGTCGAAGGTGGCATGCGCGGGGCGGGCGGTGAAGACCCCGGAATTGAGCCGGTGAAAATCCGCCACGCTCTCATAGACATTGGGGGCGGCGCAAAATTCGGGGTAGTCGAACAGCCGGTCGATGGGCCGCAGCACCAGCGTGTCGGCATCCAGGAACACGACCCGCTTATAGTCCAGCTGCCACAGGCGGAGCTTGGCGAAATTGTCCAAAGGCGTGTGGAAGGTGGGCTTTTCGCCTTTGGTGAACGGAGCCGCGCCATGGAGCGCCCCCCGCGCATGGGCCGCGTTGAAAGCGTCCGAGGTGGGGAGCAGATCGACTTCGATCAGCCGCGCGCCTTCTGAGGCCAGCGGTTGTAGATCGTCCTGCGCAACGGCCCCGGTGTGCATCACTGCGATGTCGGCCTCGGTGCCGGTGCGGCGGAGCGAGCGCAGGAGCGCAAGCGCCCCAAGCGCGTAATCCGCATTGGTCACGAGGGTGACGAAGGCGGTTTCGGATCGGGCAGGGTGGGATGCGGTCAGACCGGTGGGAAGCATGGGAGGCTCCGATAGGGCGGCGCCCGACCCTTGGGTGGGCGCCTCGGGCGCTCTGAACTGAGCGATTTATTCCTCAAGCCCGAAGGACGACTGTGCGGTGCATGGCATCGCCAAAGCGCCCTCCCGGGGGGAGGGTCGGGCGCCGCCCGGGCTGGTCGCCCGGGCGATCGGGTTACGAGACCGACTTGAGCCCCTTGCCTTCCACGTCCTTGATGACGGTGGGGGCAATGTCCTTGGTCCAGGCGCTGATCGCGGGGACGCGGGAGCGGTCGATCCGGTGGGCGTATTTCTTCGCCACGTCGACGACTTCGGACAGCAGGCCTTCGGCCAGGGTGATCGGGTTCAGGCCAAGCGCCAGGAACTGGTCGTTCTTCACGATCAGGTCGTTTTCGGCGGCTTCCTTGCGCGGATTGGGCAGATAGGCCACTTCGGCGCCAGTCATCTTGGCGATCATCTCGGCCAGATCGCGCACGCGGTGGGTTTCGGTCATCTGGTTAAAGATGCGCACCCGCTCGCCCCGCTCGGGCGCGTCGCCCAAGGCCAGTTCCACGCAGCGCACGCAGTCCTGAAGGTGGATGAAGGCGCGGGTCTGTCCGCCGGTGCCATGCACCGTCAGCGGGTGGTCAATCGCGGCCTGGATCAGGAACCGGTTCAGAACGGTGCCATAGTCGCCGTCATAATCGAACCGGTTGATGAGCTGCTCATGCCGCCGGGTCTGATCGGTATGGGTGCCCCAGACGATCCCCTGATGCAGGTCGGTGATCCGCAGCCCGTCATTCTGAGCATAGAACTGGAACATGATCTGATCGAGCGACTTGGTCATGTGATAGACCGAACCGGGCCGGGTCGGATACAGCACCTGCTGCGCCTTCTTTCCGGTGGGCGTGTCGATTTCGATGTCCAGATAGCCTTCGGGGATCGGGGCGCCGACGCTGGAATAGCCGTAAACGCCCATGGTCCCCAGATGGACCAGATGCGCGTCGATGCCGGTTTCGACCATCGCGGCCAGCAGGTTATGCGTGGCCGAGACGTTGTTATCGACGGTGTAGACCTTGTGGCGGTCGGTCTTCATCGAATAGGGCGCGGCGCGCTGTTCGGCGAAGTGGATGATCGCGTCGGGCTTGTATTCGGCCAGCCACTGCTTGAGGCGCTCGAATTCCTTGGCAAGGTCGAGCAGGTGGAAATGGAGCGTCTCTCCGGTGACGTCTTTCCAGATGCGGCAACGCTCCTGGATGCTGTCCATCGGGGTGAGGGATTGCACGCCCAGCTCCGTGTCGATCCAGCGACGCGAGAGGTTGTCGATGATGTGCAGCTCGTGGCCTGCGTTCGAAAGATGCAGGACGGTGGGCCATCCCACGAACCCGTCTCCGCCCAGAACGGCAATACGCATGATGGCAACTCCTTCTTCCACGCCTGAATTCCGGCTGTCCGGTCGGTATAGGTGACGTCCGACGCACAGAAAAGTGAAGCTTGGGTGACAGTGCAGAATGCGCGATTTTCCTCTTCACAATCCGTGGCGGCTCGGGTAGGACGCGCGTCACCAAGTCAAGACAGTGCGGTCGTGGCGGAATTGGTAGACGCGCAGCGTTGAGGTCGCTGTGGGGTAACTCCCGTGGAAGTTCGAGTCTTCTCGACCGCACCATCTCTTTCCTTTGAAATAGAAAACCACGGCGGCTTCAGGTGGCTGAACGCTGCGAATCGTCACGTATGGTGCGCACATGCCCGGTCTGCGCGATGTCCGGCACCGGCGCCGCGCAGACCGGTGGGCGCGGCCGTCACGCCGCTTCGGCGTTCGCGCTCAAGCGTCCCGCAGCGAGCGCGGACAGAGCGACCATTGCGGTCGCCGTGGCGAGCATGAGCGGTAGCCCACCCAGCTGGTAGGTCAGACCGGACAGCACGGTGCCCAGCAGCCGCCCGCCGGCATTCGCCATGTAGTAGAACCCGACATCCATCGTCACCCGCTCGGCCTTCGTGAAGGCCAGGATGAGGTAGGAATGCAGCGACGAGTTCACCGCAAATAGTGCGCCAAAGGCGAGTAGCCCGATGACAAGCGTGACCGTCAACCAAGGCTGCGGTCCGCTGGCTGTCAAGGCGGCCAGTGTCAGCAGAGCGGGCACGATGGTGAGCGCCCAGCCCCACTGCCGGGCGGCGCCGACCAGATCGGATTCGGGCCGTTTGGCGGCGCCCAGCAGGCGCGGCGCGGCGGCCTGGACGGCGCCGTAAAGGATGATCCAGACGGCCATGAAGCTGCCGATGGTGAAGAACGCCGCGCGGTTTCCGGCCTCGGACCCGTCCGAGAGCACGGCGTAGAAGTAGATCGGGATGCCAACCACGAACCACACGTCCCGCGCGCCGAACAGGAAGACCCGTGCGGCGCTGAGCCAGTTCACATTGGAAGACTTTGAGAAGAGCTCCGAAAACTTCGCCCCTTTGCGCCCCTTTGGCAACCCTGAGGGCATGGCCAGCAGCACCGCCGCGAGAATGACGGCCAGCACCAATGCCATGATCCCGACGGACCACACAAAGCCCAGCGTGGCCAGCAGCGCCGCGCCCAGCAGGAAGCCCAGCCCTTTGACGGCATTCTTCGATCCGGTCAGCACCGCCACCCAGCGAAACAACCCACCCTGTCCTTCGGGGGCGAGCAGCTTCACGGCCGATTTCGACGACATCTTGGCCAGGTCCTTGGCCACGCCGGAGGCGCCCTGCACGGCCATCACAAAGATCACCGACGCGCCCAGCGACCAGGCCGGATCGAGCTGCGTGAGCGCCAGCAGCGCCAGCACCTGGATCCCCAGCCCGGCATAGAGCGTCGAAGTCAGCCCGAACCGCGCCGCGATCCATCCGGCGGTGAGGTTGGTCACCATCCCCGCGATCTCGTAGAGCACGAAGAGATAGGCGAGCTGCACCGGCGAAAAGCCCAGCGTGTGGAAATGCAGCAGCACCAGCATCCGCAGCGCGCCATCGGTGAGCATGAAGGCCCAGTAGGCCGCAGTCACCGCGATATAGGCCGACAGCCCCTCGGGGCGGGGGCCCGTCAAAGCGATGCTCCGACCATCAGGGCGACGTCCACCAGCCGGTGCGCATAGCCCATCTCATTGTCATACCAGGCGTAGACCTTCAGCTGCGTGCCGTTCACCACCATGGTCGAGGGCGCGTCCACGATGCTGGAGCGCGGATCATTGGTGTAATCGGTGGACACCAGCGGGCGCTCTTCATAGCCCAGGATGCCTTTGAGCGGCCCTTCCGAGGCGGCTTTGAACAGGGAGTTGACCTCTTCCACGCTGGTCTCGCGCGCCATTTCAAACACGCAATCGGTCAGCGAGGCGTTCAGCAGTGGCACGCGCACGGCATGGCCATCCAGTTTGCCCGCGAGTTCGGGGAAGATCATGGTGATCGCCTTGGCCGATCCGGTCGTCGTCGGGATCAGCGAATTGAGCGCCGATCGGGCGCGGCGCAGATCCTTGGCCGGGCGGTCCACGATGGTCTGCGTGTTGGTCACGTCGTGGATCGTGGTCATGGAGCCGTGGCGGATCCCGATCCCATCCTGGAGCACTTTCACAACCGGGGCGAGGCAGTTGGTCGTGCAACTGGCCGCGGTGACGATCCGGTGCGCAGAGGGGTCATAGGTGTCGTCATTGACGCCGATCACGATATTCGCGGTCGGGCCGTCTTTGACGGGGGCGGAGACGACGACCTTCTTGACCCCGGCCGCGAAATACGGGGCGAGCTTCTCTTCGGATTTGAAGACCCCGGTGCAGTCGATCACCACATCGACCCCGTCCAGCGGCAGGGCGGACAAATCGCGGGTGCCAATGAAGGGGAGCCGGGTGCCATTGATGGTCACGCTGTCATCATCGGACGAAAACGCGGCCTCCCAGCGGCCATGCACGGTGTCGAACTCCAGCAGATGCGCGTGCATCGCCGGATCGCCTACGGCATCGTTGATCCAGGCGATCTTTGCGCCCCGCTCCAGCAGTGGTTTCAGCGCCAGCTTGCCCATGCGGCCAAGCCCGTTGAGGGCATAGGTGGTCATGTGTCGGTCTCCTTCAGGCGGGCAACGTCATCCGCGATGCGTTGCCGGTCGGTGCGTTTCATTGAGGCGTCGATGCGCTCCACGAAGAGCGTGATGCGGTTCCACAGCGATCCATAGGCGTGTTGAAAGGCGAGCGCCTTCTCGGCGTCGCTGCCATCGACGGCCACCGGGTCCGGTGTGCTGAAATGCCCGTGGACCGGTTGGCCATGCCAGGCGGGGCAGTCTTCATTCGCCGCGCGATCACAGACGGTGAAGACGAAATCCATGTGTGGGGCGTCCTCACCTTGGAAATCAGACACATGTTTCGCCCGCAGCGGGCGGACGTCATGGCCTTTGGCCTCCAGCAGGGCGACCGCAAGGGGGTTCAGTTCCGAATAGGGGTGCGTTCCGGCGGAGTAGACGTTGAACCGTTCCCCGCCCATGTCCCGCAAGATCGCTTCCGCGAAAATCGAGCGGGCGGAGTTGCCGGTGCAGATGAACAGCACGTTGATCTTCGGGCGGGCGGGGGCGCGGTCCTGCGGAAGCGGGAAGGCGCAGATGTCCGGGCGGCCAAGGCAGCAGTCCAGGACCAGATAGTCCAGCGTGTCGCGCACGGCGTTGATCTCAATCCCGTAGCGCAGGGAGGTGCCCATCCGCTCCTGAACGATAAGCCCGACCTGGGTCAGGGCGTTGAGATAGCTCGACAGCGTGTTGGGCTTGAGATCGAGCGCCCGCGCGATTTCGGTCGCGGGAACCCGGTCGGGGTAGCGGCGCATGAGCAGCCGGAAGACCGCCAGTCTTTGCGGGTGGCCCAGGGTGCTGAGGCGCGGGGGGATGCTCAATAATTCCATAATTCGTGAATATACGAATTAAAAAGCAATGCAACCCCTATACCTTGGCGATTGGGGGTCGTGTCCATCCAGTGGGCCGGGAATTTTGTAATGAATGGCGTGCGGGACGATGAACTGTCCTCCGAACCTATCCACCCCCGCGTCGCTTGCGCTTCGGAAGCCGATCCCTGTCGAATCCAACGATATGGTGGATGAGTTGGAGCTGTTTCTGTGCTGCAGTGGGGCTTGTTCGGCGGAAACTTGGCCGCGCGCGCCACTGGGTGAGGCAGGTGGCGGGGGCGTGACACCCCCGTGCCAAGCGCCCCGATGTGTGGCGCGCGCCAACTCGTGTCGGCGCGCGGCGGGCTCTGGTGTTAGCCGTAGCTTACCGACCCCAGCAGGCCTCGGCTGACATGCTTGCCATCGGTCAGGCCGTTCACCTTTTCGACGATGGCGGCGGCGTCGATGCCGTGGTGGCGGTAGAGATCGCCGATGGTGCCCGTCTGCCCGAAATGCTCGACCCCCAGGGAAATCGTCTGATGCCCGACCACCGATCCCAGCCAGGCCAGCGTGGCGGGGTGGCCGTCGATCACGGTGATGATCTTGCAGTGACGCGGCAGCCCGGACATGAGCGTCTCGATATGGGATTGCGCGTTGGCATTCCCGCGAGAGCGTGCGCGCTGGGCGGCGGTCCATCCGGCGTTGAGACGGTCCGCCGAGGTGACGGCGAGGATGCCGATCTCCCGGCGGTTCTCTCCGATCATACCGGCAGCCTTGATCGCCTCGGGGGCGACGGCGCCCTGATAGGCGATCACCACGTCGCAGTTCGGGCCGGGTTTGCGGAGCCAGTAGGCCCCGTCGATCGCGCCCTGACGGAAGTCGTCATCGACGCGTTTGCCGGGCTGCTCGATCGGGTTCGTCGTCAGGCGCAGATAGACCGATCCGCCGGTCTCATCGCGCAGCCATGTGCGCTCATCGGGATCGCCCGCGCCGTCGCGCTGCAGGTAGTCGAAGGCCCATTCCATGATGACGGCGAGTTCATCCGCGAAGGCGGGCTCGAACGCGGCCAGCCCGTCCTGGCTCATCCCGATCAGGGGCGAGCCGACAGACTGGTGCGCGCCGCCTTCCGGGGCCAGCGTCACGCCGGAGGGCGTCCCGACCAGCAGGAAGCGGGCATCCTGGTAGCACGCGTAGTTGAGCGCATCGAGCCCGCGGGCCACGAACGGGTCATAGACCGTCCCGATGGGGATGACACGTTTGCCGAACAGGCTGTGTGACAGCCCCGCCGCGGCGAGCAGCAGCATCAGGTTCATCTCGGCGATGCCCAGTTCGATATGCTGGCCCTGCGGCGTGAATTCCCACTTTGCGGTGGATGGGATCCGGTGCTCGATGAAGGCATCGGCCTGGGCGGCGCGGGCAAAGAGCTTGCGGCGGTTGACCCAGGGGCCAAGGTTGGTCGTGCCGGTCACATCGGGGGATGTGGTGACGATCCGTTCGGCCAGGGTGCTGTCGCCTTTGCTCAGATCGTCGAGGATCTTGCCAAAGGCCATCTGCGTCGAGGTCTCGCGCGAGGTGTCGATGTCGATGGCAGGGACGTCCAGCTTGGCATCGTCATAGCGGCGGGTGCCTCGGGCAAAGAACGGGGCGTTGGACAGGAAATCGCGCAGTGCGCCCGTGTCTTTCACCGTTGCCATGGGCTCCCATTCATCGCCCTCGGCGACGCCCATATGCGCCTGCCATTGGGCAAACTGGGTGGAGTTCATTAGCCCGCCATGGTTGTCCTTGTGACCGGCAATCGGCGTGCCCCAGCCCTTGATCGTATAGGCGAGGAAACAGGTCGGGCGGTCGTGGTCGATTGCGTCGAAGGTCTCGGCCATCGTTTCCACGCAGTTGCCGCCAAGGTTTTCCATCAGGGCGGCGAGTTCGTCATCGCTGCGCCGCTCGATCAGAGCGGTCACGTCGCCTTGATCGCCCAGATCATCCATCAGCCGTTTGCGCCAGACGGCACCACCCATGAAGGTCAGCGCGGAGTAATCCTGGTTGGGGCAGGCGTCGATCCAGTCGCGCAGCGCGTCGCCGCCGGGCTCGTCAAAGGCCGCGCGTTGCAGGGCGCCGTATTTGATCCGCACCACGTCCCAGCCGAACGCGTCGAAGATCTTTTCGATCCGCTCGAACAGGCCTTCGCGAACGATGCCGTCCAGGGACTGGCGGTTGTAGTCGATGATCCACCAGGTGTTGCGCAGATCGTTTTTCCAGCCCTCTTGCAGGGCCTCATAGACGTTGCCTTCGTCAAGCTCGGCGTCGCCGACAAGCGCCACCATGCGGCCCATGGGGGCGTCTTGGCCCCAGCTCTTGGCGGTAATGTAGTCCTGCACGATGGAGGCAAAGGAGGTGATCGCCACGCCCAGTCCCACGGAGCCGGTGGAGAAATCTACGTCGTCAATATCCTTGGTACGGCTGGGGTAGGATTGAACCCCGCCATAGCCGCGGAAGTTTTCCATCTTCTCGCGGGTCTGGTTGCCCATCAGGTACTGAATGGCATGAAAAATCGGAGAGGCGTGGGGTTTCACCGCCACGCGGTCCTCGGGCTTGAGCGCCGAGAAGTAGAGCGCCGTCATGATCGATACCATGGACGCGGAGGAGGCCTGATGGCCGCCAACCTTGATGCCGTCGACCTTCGGGCGAACGTGGTTGGCGTGGTGGATCATCCAGTGGGACAGCCACAGCAGACGCTGCTCTACGGTCTTCAGATGGGTCAGATCGGCGGGCATGGTCGGAACTCTCAATCAAGATAGGGAGGTGCTGCGCGCCGAAGCGCGCAGCAAGGTTAACAGGGAAGGCCGGGATCAGCCGTCCTTGTAGTGATAGCTGTAGCCGTTCAGCGCCGGGGCGCCGCCCAGGTGAGCGTAGAGCACTTTGGACCCTTCCGGGAAGAAGCCTTTCCGGGTCAGGTCGATCAGGCCCTGCATGGATTTGCCTTCATAGACCGGGTCCGTGATCATCGCTTCGGTGCGAGCGGCCAGGCGGATCGCGTCGTTGGTTTCCTCCGACGGGACGCCATAGGCCGGGTAGGCGTAATCGTTGTTGATCACGATCTCGTCTTCGCGGATCTCGCGGCCCAGACCCAGAAGCTCTGCGGTGTTGTCAACGATGCCGCGCACCTGCGAGCGGGTTTGCTCCGGGGTGCCCGAGGCGTCGATGCCGATGACGCGGTCCGCGCGATCCTGAGCGGCAAAGCCCACGATCATCCCGCCTTGGGTCGAACCGGTCACAACGCACACGACGATGTAGTCGAATTTGAAGCCCAGCTCTTTTTCCTGCTCGGCCACTTCCTCGGCAAAGCCGACATAGCCAAGCGCGCCGTATTTGTGCACCGAAGCCCCAGCGGGGATGGCGTAGGGCTTGCCGCCTGCATCCTTGACGGACTGGATCGCGTCTTCCCAGCTCTTGCGGATGCCGATGTCGAAGCCATCATCGACCAGACGGCTGTCGGCGCCCATCAGGCGGGTCATCTGGATGTTGCCGACGCGGTCATAGACAGCGTCATAGTGGGGCACCCATTTCTCCTGGATGACGACGCAGTTCATGCCCAGTTTCGCAGCGGTGGCGGCGACCATGCGGGTGTGGTTGGACTGCACGCCGCCGATGGACACGAGCGTGTCCGCGCCCTCAGCGATGGCGTCGGGGACGATGTATTCCAGCTTGCGCAGCTTGTTGCCGCCCAGGGCGAGGCCGGAGTTACAGTCTTCGCGCTTGGCGTAGATTTCCACCTTGCCGCCCAGTTCTTCGGACAGGCGGGGCAGGTGTTCGATCGGCGTTTTGCCGAAGGTGAGGGGGTAGCGTTCGAATTTTTCGAGCAACGACATGGAGCGTCTCCTGGCTTGATATCCGCTCATCATGCTAGTCAATCTGGATCGAAAGGTGCTTTCGAATTGGGTGCATTGAGTGATTGTATGGGGTGGTCTGTGGATATTCAGTGGTGGTTTTGCTATGAGGAGAGGTGAATAGTGAAAGATTCTTCCATGGGTGATCTCGACCGAATCGATCTCAACATCTTGCGGGCTCTGCAGGCCAATGGGCGGCTCACCAATGCAGAGCTGGCAACCCGCGTGAATGTCAGCCCCGCGACATGTCATCGTCGCACGCAAAGACTGTTTGACGCCGGGTTTATCACCGGGGTTCATGCTCAAATTGCGCCCGAGCCGGTCGGGCTGGGCGCGGTGGTCATGGTGGGGATCGTGTTGGACCGCTCCACGCCAGAGAGCTTTGCTGCCTTCGAGGACGCCGCCATCCGGCTGAAGGAAGTGCTCGACTGCAATCTGGTGGCGGGGGATTTCGACTATCTGCTCAAGCTTCGCGTGCGCGACATGTCAGATTTCAACAAGCTCCACGGCAAACATCTGATCGCGCTGCCCGGCGTGCGGCAGCTGCGGACGTTCTTCGTGATGAAAGAGGTGAAGGATAACGGCCCGCTGCCCTTCTGAGGGGCGCGGGGCCCGCCGCGCATGTTGGCGCGGCGGGCTTTGCGTCACGAGAACGCGCGTTTGAGCGCGGGGACGCGCACCAGGATCAAGGTGTCGATGGCGATCACCGCCAGGAGCGATATCCCGGCCATCGGGAAGGCCATCGACAGCGCGAGCGCGACTAGGATCGCGCCTTTCCACATCGGCAGATCACGCGGCAGCGGCGGCGCGGCAAGACGCATGGCGCCCGTCGGCCGACGTTTCCACCACATGATGACGCCCGTGACATTCACCATGAAGATCACCGCCAGCAGCACCAGGTTCAGCACGTAGTTCCACGTGCCAGCCAACCCTTTGTGCAGCGCGATGCCCTGCGCCATGGCTTTGGCCATCAGGCTGTAATCCGCATAGCCGATATCGGCGAGCCGATTGCCGGTGTAGCGGTCGAAATGCACCGTGCGGTCTTGCGACGGGGCCACGCTGTCTTCGGACTGAGACGACCGCATCACCGTGTAAACGCCGGTATCGCCGGTGGGCAGTGCGACCTTATACTGCCCCTCAAAGCCATTGGCCTGCGCCCACATCACCACCGTGTCGAGCGTCACCGGCTGCGGGATCGCGGCGTCGCCTTCGCTCGTGCCCGAGACAGGCATCGGTGTCAGTTCCAGCCCCCAAGGCACCTCGTCCAGCGGGCCCTGGTTGAGGCTGGCATGGGTGATGTCGGACGACCACGCCTTGGCCTTCTTCTCGGCCGGGAAAGACGACCAGGGCTGCACGAACTTGCCGCCCCAAACGCCGGCCCAGGCCAGCCCGGAGAGCACGAACAGCAACAGGAAGACCGACACCCAGACGCCGCCGATCACGTGCAGTTCCTTGAACAGCGCGCGCCCGCGTTTGGTCAGGTTCGGCACAAGGGCCGACAGCGCGCCGCGGTCCCGCGGCCACCACATGTAGAGCCCGGTCGCGATCAGCAGAAGCGTGAGCGACACAGCGGCCTCGATGATCCGATCGCCGGTCGTGCCCAGCAGGAGCGTGCCGTGGATGTCATTGGCCCAGGCGTAGACGGTCTTGGTCTTGTCGTTCACCGAAACGATCTCGGCGGTATAGGGATCGACGGCGACGGTCTTGGCCGGGATTTCCCATGGCTTCATGCCGGGTTTGGCATCGGCGGGGTTGCGGATCACGAAGAAGGCCGCGCGGTTGTCGGCTTCAGGGGTGACATATTGGATCATCTGCCCCGGGACTTCTTCAAGCGCCGCTTTGCCAAGCGTGGAGGGGGGCAGGGGCTCGCCTTTTACTTCGACGCGCGGGGCGTAACCCAGCTGGTTCGACAGGCCATTGTCGACCTGCATGATAAAGCCGGTGATGGTCAGCATCAGGAGGAAGGGAATGACAAAGAGGCCCGCATAGAAATGCCACCGCCATGCCGCGAAGTAGAAGCGCTGCGCGCTCTCGGCGGGGGCTGTCCCGCCGGTTTCAGTCGTATTCATTGGATATGTCCTTACGTTTGATTTTTCGGGTCGGGCTGATGCCCGGCGTGAAATCAAACGAAGGCAGGTGGAGCCCTGGGGCCGACCTGTGTGACCAGCGGCGTGATGGCCGCGATCTGGTCGCGCCATTTGACAACGACCTCATAAGACCGCTCCGCATCCCGCAAGGCCTGCGCATAGATCAGAGGCGGAAGCTCGGCGCCTTGTACCTGCACACAATGCGGCGCGTCTTGGGCGTCATCCTCGGGTGCAATCGGCTCCCCATCGGGGCCGAGCCAGATTTCGGTGGGTCCGTTGCCGGTACACAGAACAAGGCGGGTGCCCTCTTCGCCGCCGACGCGCATCATCCCTTGGGGGACGGTGGCCATGAGCAAAAGCGCAGCCAGAACCAAAGGCCAGAGACCGGCCCGCAATATCATCATTGCGTGCAGATGCTTCTGCCCGTGCGGCCCGCGTGGGCCGTCAGTGTTGCGGCGTGGTGCGCTTCCCATGACGTTTCGATAGCGGGGATTCCCTGCAGCGCCAAGCCCCAGAGTGTGAGGAGCTTCTGGCGCTATCCTGCCCCGGGGGCGCTCCGTTCCTGTTGACCGCCAATCCGTTTCAAGGGGCGCCGCACCTGTCGAGCGGCGGGCTGAGGCGGTTGTGAGCCATGTATTGAAGTGGGCACAGAAATTGCGTGCTCCTTGGTCCTGGGGTAGCCTTTCGGAGGGCTCGCGGCCGGATCGCCTTCGCCCGAGCATGGATGCAGCCCCTCGCGCTGCTCGAATGGCCAGAAAGAAGAGGTCGCCATGATGACTGTCATACTCTACGCCGTCACCTTGGGCGTTTTCCTGGTGCTCGACATCATCGGCATCACCCAGATCATCCGCCCGGTTTTTGAACGTCACGTGGGCGCTCTGTTGGCCGATCCGTTCCGATTGGGCCCCGCTGCCGCGTTCTACGGCGCATATATTGCCGGGGTGCTCTACTTCGTGTCGGTGCCCGCACTGGCCGAAGGCGCCCCTGTCAAAGCGCTGTTGGGCGGCGCGCTGATCGGGCTGATGTGCTACGGCACGTATGAGTTCACCAACCTCGCCACGCTCAAAGCCTGGTCCTGGGAGCAGGTCGCCATCGACACGCTCTGGGGCGGGTTTCTGACCGGAGTGTCCGCTTGGGCGGGCGTCGCCATCACCCGCGCCGTGACGTGACCCGGGCTCTGATCCTCGGAGCGACGGGCGGGATTGGCGCCGCGCTTTGCGACGTTCTGCGCGAAGACGGTGCAGACGTGACCGGGCTGAGCCGGGCGGATGGGCTGGACCTGACGGACCAGAGCAGCGTTGCGCGGACGGCGGCGGGGCTTACGGCGCCGTTTGATCTGATCATCAACGCAACCGGCGCGTTGGTGATTGATGGGGCCCAGCCGGAGAAGAGTATCGCCAGGATCGATGCCGACGCCATGGCCGCGCAGTTTGCGCTGAATGCGATTGGCGCCGCTCTGGCGCTGCGGGACTTCGCGCCACTTCTGCCTCGCACGGGACGGTCGGTCTTTGCCACGCTGTCGGCCCGGGTGGGGTCAATCGGGGACAATCGGCTGGGCGGCTGGATCAGCTACCGTGCGGCCAAGGCCGCGCAAAACCAGATCACCCGGACTGCTGCGATCGAAATCGCTCGCAAACGCCCCGAGGCCATCGTTCTGGCGCTGCATCCCGGCACGGTGAGCACCCCGCTCACGGCAGAATATGCGGCCAGCTACCCCACCATAACGCCCGAGCGCGCGGCGCGTGCCCTGCTGAAGGTGATCGCGGCGCGCACGCCCGAAGACACGGGCAGCTTTTGGGATTGGAAGGGGACGCGGGTGGAGTGGTGAGCCGACCGCTCTAGCGAAGGGGGCGCTGCAAGAGCGCCCGCGTTGCAATCAAAACGATCCCCACTCCGGCGAGGGCGGCCACAGGCCAATGCGCGGCACTCGCGTTCGCGGCGATGACCCCGCTGAGCGCCCAGCAGACCGCAATGGGATAGCTGTGCGTCCGTGCCCGGCCTGTGACGATCAGCGCAACGATCAGCACCAGGGACAACAGCACCACAGCCGCGATGCGCGGGCTGAGCACGCCATAGCCGGACAGCATGACCGCGCAGGCGACCCCGCTCGCTGCCGTGAGCCATCCGGCATAGAGCCCGACTGGACCAGCGAGCCACCCTGGATCGGCGCCGCGCGTGCGCAGCAGGGCCGCGATGGCGGTCGCCGCCATCACCACGATCATGACCGTAGCCGCAATGGGGGCGGTATTGGCGACCGAGATCCAGAAGACGCCCACCGTCAGGCTGACGCTCAGCGCAGGGCGCATCGCCCGCCAGAGAGCGCCGTTTTCCTTCAGGCCTTTGACCCCGCTGGCGATGAGCCACAGATAGATCACGCCCCAGATGGAAAATGCCCAGCCCGCGGGTTGAGCGGGCCAGTGCTCCAGCGGGATTGGGAACTGGTCCTTGTCAAACCCTGCAAAGCCGCGTGTCAGGATGGGCGAGGCGGCAAAGGCCAGCGTGAGCGCTGCGACCATCCAGGCCCGGATCATTGCACCAGCCTTTTGGTCAGGGGCAAAGCGGCCCAATACGGCAGGGCGCGCAGCAGTTTCAGCGCCAAAGTCAGGCGTTTGGGGAAGTGAATTTCGAACCGTGCGCCATCGAGCCCCTTCAGGATCGCCGCCGCCGCCTCTTGGGGTTGCAGGATGAACGGCATGTCAAAGGCGTTCTCGCGGGTCATGCGTGTGTCGACGAAACCGGGGCTGATCAGGCGCGTGTCGATCTGACCCGCCAGCTCCGCGCGCAAGGTCTCCGCTAGGTTGGTCACGCCCGCTTTGGTGGCGGAGTAGATCTGCCCTTGAGGCAGCCCGAAATAGCCCGCGACGGACCCGGTCAGCACCAGTTGCCCCTGCGCGCGCAGAAGCGGTTGCGCCGCGCGGGCGAAATTGAAGCTGCCCGTGAGATTGACCGTCACAATCTGGGCCGCTTTGCCGGGATCGACATCCATGACCTTGCCGGGATCGTAGAGCGCGGCAAGCGTGATCGCGCGATCAAGCGCCGCGCCCTCGGCGACATGCGCGGCGGCGGCTGCGAGGCTGTCAGGATCGGTCACGTCGCAGGGCAGGGCCGTGGCGCCGATCTCTTGCGCGAGGGCACGCAGCGGTGCCTCGGATCTGGCGGACACGATCACCTGCGCCCCGCGCGCGGCATAAGCGCGGGCGAGGGCGGCACCTATCCCGTCGCTGCCGCCCATGATCCAGATGCGCTCAGGCATGGGCGAGCCGCAGTTGCATGACGTCCGTGCGCCCAACGGTGAAGCTGGCGGCGCAGGCCGCGAGGTAGAAACGCCAGACGCGGATGAATGGCTCGTCAAAGCCCATCGCCAGGATTTCAGCCCGCTTTGTGTCAAACCGGTTCAGCCAGTCGCGCAGTGTGCGGGCGTAGTCTTGGCCAAAGCCAAAACGGTCCGTGATGGTCAGGCCCGCGCGCTCGGCTTCCTGTCGAAAGCGGGTCGGGGAGGGCAGCATCCCGCCCGGGAAGATGAAGCTGCGGATCATGTCGCCGCCCTTGCGGTAGCGGTCGAAATAGCGATCTGCGACGGTAATCGTCTGGATCATCGCGGTGCCCTTGTTGGACAACAGGTTTGAGAGCTGCCCGAAATAGGTTGGCCAGAACTTTTCGCCGACCGCCTCGAACATCTCGATGGAGACGATGTGATCATAGCGCCCGGTCTCGTCCCGGTAGTCCTGCAACGCGATCTCCGCCCCCGTCCCAAGCCGGTTGCGCGCAAACTCGGCCTGTTCCGTTGACAGCGTGAGTCCCTTGGAGGCGAAATCCCCGCGCTCAAGAGCCCGTTCCGCGAACCCGCCCCATCCGCAGCCCACTTCGAGCATCCGTCCCGACGCGCCGTTGAGCCCGTCAAGGATGCGGTCATATTTTCGCGTCTGCGCCCGGGCCAGATCGTCGCCGTCGGCAAACAGGGCCGAAGAGTAGGTCATGGTGTCGTCCAGCCACAGGCGGTAGAAATCATTCCCCAGATCGTAATGCGCCGAAATATTGCGCCGCGATCCCGCACGGGTATTGCGGTTCAGCAAATAGAGCGCGCGCATCGCCAGGGCCTGCAGTGGATGACCGTAAAGATAGCGGTCCAGGGCGTCTTCGTTCCGCAGGCCGAAGGTCAGCAGCGTCTCAAGGTCGGGGGTGTCGCACCATCCGTCACGGTAGGCTTCGGTGAGGCCAATATCGCCCTTGGCTGCCAGTGCGGGGACCATGCGCCAGTCATGAATGTCCAGGGACGCATCGGGGCCGGGCTCCGCGCCTTCGTAGACGGAGACCTGCCCGTCCGGCGTGGTGAGGGTCAGGCGGCCATATCGTACGGCGTCCAGAGTGCGGAGGAATTCATCCCGAATTCTGGTTTCGAACATCGCTGTGCTCCGTTGTTGCGTCGGACCTTGTGCGATCCAATTGCTCGGGTTTCGTTCTGTAAACGATCCCGCGGCGCAAAAGTTTCACAGCTTGCCAGTGAATCAGGCCGATAACTTTTTGGGCGGCCATGGGCGCGCGAAGCTGCGCCATGCGCAATCGGGCGCGGGACAGCCGGTGGGTCCGTCCGGTCATGGCTGTTTGGAGCTTCACGGTTTCATCCGTGCCGATCCAGTCCACCCACGCGCCGAACCGGCCTGGCCGGGTGTCGAACCGAAAGACATAGCGGCCTTCGCGCGGCAAAAAGGGCGAGACATGGAACAGCTTTTCACCGCTCAGCCTGTCTGAGGGAGAGATGACCCGCCCATCCTCGTGGCGGCAAAGATAGAGATGTCGCTCACCGAAGGTGTTCGACACCTCGGCAAGAACCGCGCGCAGGCCTTCGGCATCGCGCGCCAGCCAGAAGCTGACAGGATTGAACCCATAGCCGAGGGTGCGCGGCAGCGTGACCAGCGTGACGTCGGCCGTCTCCAACCCGATCGGGGCGAGCTGCTGCGCGATGAAGGACGACAGAGATTGCCCGTCGCGCGCGCCGTAATCGCGTGTGCGCAGTGACCAGACACCGCGCCGGTCGGGCTTGATCGCGAGGGCGCCAGCCTCCAGCGGGCCAAGCGGCAGGGCGAGGTAGGTGGAGCGGTAGCGAAACTGCCGTGCGATATCTCCGGAGCGGCCGTGCCAGATGCCCGTGTCAATCAGCGCGCCGTCCCACAGATCGGTCATTCCGCCGCCTCCAGAGCCCAGGGATCCGCGCCGAGCGGCCAGTCGATGCCGAATGATTGCGCGACACGCAGCGCGGACAAGAGCCCGTCTTCATGGAAACCGTAGCGGGTCCAGGCGCCCGCATAGGATACACCGCCGCGTCCCTGAATTTCGGGCAGCCGCGCCTGTGCGGCAACGGCAGGGGCATCGAACTGAGGATGCGCGAACTGCGTCTCGTCATGGATGTGGTCCGGCTCGATCTCGGGGTTCAGGGTCACGATCAGATCGCGCGGCGTTTGCAGGTTCTGAAGTCGGTTCATCCAATAGGACAGGCTGATCGGGCGATCTGTCGGGGTGCTTGCCCCTTGCGTGACGTAGTTCCAGGAGGCCCATGCCGCGCGCCTGCGGGGCATGAGCCGCGCGTCGGAATGGAGCACCATCCGGTTGGGGGCCGTGCGCATGGCACCGAGGATCGCGCGTTCATCGTTGTCCGGCTGATCCAACAGGCGGAGCGCTTGCGGAGCGTCGGTGGCAAAGATCACGTGGTCGAACCGCTCGGCCCCGCGGGGGCTCTGCACGACAAGGCCGAGATCGTCGCGCTGAACGGCGTGGACGGGGCAGGCCGCGCGCGTCTCACCGCGCAGTCGGGACAGGATGGCTTGCACATAGGTGTCGGCACCGCCGGTCACCGTCAGCCATTCGGGCTGGCCGTTGACCGACAACAGTCCGTGATTGTCGAAAAAGGTGATGAAGGCGGAGGCCGGGAAATCCAGCATATCCGACGTGGGGGTGGACCAGATCGCCCCCGAAATCGGCAACAGGAACCTGTCCCGGAACGCGGAGCCCAGCCCAAGCTGATTGATCAGCTCTCCGATGGAGCAGGGGGCGTCGCGATAGGCGGGGGCCTCGCGGAAGAATTTCAGGATGTCCCGGATAAGCCGCCAATGCGCGGGGCTGGCCAGGGTGGAGAGCTGGGCGAACATCGCCCTGGTCGAGAATGTGCCGTATTCATAGGCCCCATTGCCGAAGCTGGCCGAGAAAGACATGTCGCTTGCCTCAAGCGGCACGCCCAGATGCTCCAGGAGCGGAATGAACAACGGGTAGGTGCGGCGGTTGCACACGATGAAGCCTGTATCGACCCGCACGCCCTCAGCGCTCACGGTGCGGGCATGTCCGCCAAAACGCGGCGCGGCTTCGAATACTGTGACGTCGTGATGCGGGTCGAGCAAAAAGGCCGTGCCAAGTCCGGAGATGCCGCTTCCGACAATGGCGATACGCCTGGGTGTTCCTGTCATGCCTCGCATCTCTCTGTCGTTGATGTCTTTAGATGATCACGTCCGACCCGACGCGGCAACAACTCGCGGTATCAAGATGGGCTGCTCTCATCGGAGTGGCGCGCGTTTGGGCCGTGCAAGGTGCCGTTCCGGGGTCAATCCGGGCAGGCCCTCCAAGCGGGCGAGACCAGACCAGAGCGCACCCCGGAATGCTGCTTGGCTCGTCTGGCGGGATGCGCGCGGTTGGGGGGAACCGCACGCTAAGAGCAATGGGTGAGCGGGCGGGCCCGTCACTCCTATGCGCAAAGCCGTCCGATGCCCACCACGTTAACGATCTCCCCGGGGCGGGAAGGCGACTACTTCGCTCGCCGCCGTCGCCGCTTGGGCGGGAGGCTCGTTAACAGCTCTTCCGGTAGGATATCCCGCAAGTTGTCGACGGAGATTTCGCCCGTGTGCACTTTGAGACGGAACCACCGCAACATGAGGCGTGCTGATGCGAATTCAGTTTGCGGCAAAGCGTACGGGTTCGCGAGCGCGGTGCGCGCGAGTTCGGTGATGGTCTGCGCATGCTGCTTGCGCAGGACGGTCACGTCATCCAGCAGCCGCCGCGACGCCATCATGCGCCGGGAGAACGGCTGCGCAATGCCGGTCTCATTCCAGTGACGAATGCTCTTGCTGCGAACGCGTTCTCTGAGGATCTGCACCAACATATAGCCTGCGGTCACATCGCAGAGCACGCGCGGCCGGACATTTGGGGCTGATACGCCTTCGTTCTGCGCTGCGAGAAATTTTCGAAACTTGAGGCCTTTTTGTTTGTGGTCCAGCCCCCCTTGCTGAGAGCGCACAACCTCACTGATCGGGGTCTCGGCGAGGGTCAGCTCTCCCGCCAGCATCCCCGATTGGATCAGGCTGTCCGCCAGTAGGCTGCGCGTGACGACAACGCTGTTTCCCAAGCCGTCGCGATTGTAGGCAGGAAGCCACGCGTCCCCAAGAGACACATCCGCAAGCTCGGTCAGAACATCGGTGCAATAGTCGCAGGCCTTCGATTTGAACAAACCTGCACCCCACATGTCTCCTAGGTTTCTCATGCGGAGGTGATGTTGCTTTTGCTGCTCGTCTGAAACGGAAAAGCTGTAGTCGCTGGCATTGCGCTTTGGGTTCTTGACCCGGTATTCCGCGCTGCTCCAATGCCCCGAAACCCCGGCGCTGCTGGCGAGAAAATCTGTGTAGTGCTTGCTCTTCAGACCGCCGCACACAATGCCGATCAGAAATGGAATGCGCTGTTTCAGCTCTGGGTTATAGTGCTGCTTCAATCGGATTGCTTTGATGAAGCAGGCAACGCCTGAGATTGCAATCCGGTCGGTCGTGTTGTCGATGATCTCGAAAAGCTGCTCCATCGAAACAGGGACGTAGCGCGTTTTCGACATGGTGCGAATGTCTTCGGACTTGTCAAAGCGGGCATAGCTATACCCGCCAGCGGCATCACCGCGCACCACGAACAGACAATCGACGAGCCCAAGCGTTAGTATGCGCTCGAAGAGATAGGTCGCCATCCCACCGGAGGATGAGCTGCTGCGAAACGCGTTGCTGTAGCCAATATAGGCACGCTCATAGTGGCCGGCATCCGCCTCGTAGTTTCTGGCGTCTCCGAACAGTGTCCGACCGATGACGTCCTCATTGGCGACCTCCGGCTCCGGAGATGGATTGAACGGGCAGACGCGGCGTGCCTGCATGTCCACCTTTTTCGACACGGCGACAGGCACTCGGAAGCCGTCGGTGTTCCACGCCATCTCCAGGGTGCCGCGCGCCTCCGAGACGCAAACGCCGCAGCCGGTGCAGTGCACACCCAACGCATGGGGCACGGAGGAGAGGACAGGTGCTGCGGAGAGCGTGCTTGGCGCGATCGGCTTTCCCGCGTCTTTAGATTCGCCGGTCAATCCCTCTTGCAGGAACGTCATGGACACGCTGCGCATGTGGTCCAAACGTTCCTGGACCGCTTCCCAATCGATGGGGGCCATCGCGCGCTGACTGACCTCGGGCGAGAAAGATTCCACGAGCCGGTCGCGCAGGCCGAGTGCTGTCAGCAGGGACGTAAATCGCGCCATCCCCCGAGAGCGATTGGCGTAAACGATAAAGGGCCTTTGGAACAAAATAGAAAAGACCATTCCGTGAAAGGAATCCGTCACAACGAATGATGCGGAGTGAATCTCCGAGAGCCAGTGTTCATTTGGTGCTTCAGGCGCGCCCGCCAGGGGATCCAAGGATTCATACCGCTGGCCATCTACACCGTGCACGGGAAGATCGAGCGTCCCCGACAGCGCGTTGAGCAAGGCGGTTTTGTCGGGCGATGGATCCAGGATGTAGGTGACGATGCGCGGATCCAATTGCGGGGGAACCTTCGCGCGAAACACCTCAATGTAGCGCTCGCGCGGGACCAACAATGTGGGATCCAGGACATGCTGTGCATGTCGGTCAAAGTGTTCGCGGCAGAGCGCGACGGCGGAGTCCTCTCGCACCGATACGGCGTCGAATTTCGCGATGAATGGCTTGGACTGATTTGTCAGCCACGTGGGGTATTCCCATTTCTCGGTGCCAAAGGATGCGGCGTAGCTGATGCGCCGTGTGGGGGAGTCATCCTTAAGGAATGTGAGCAGGAAGTCTCCGAGCATCGGCTTGGCAAACTTTGGTCTCCAAACCTGATCACTGCCGACGATGATCGCATCGAAGCCATACCGATCAATACTCTCCGCGAGCTGCTTGGAATCTTCAAATTGTACGGAAACCGGGCCGATATGCTCATTGATGAACGCGGCTCTGTCAGAAAATTCGCTTTCAATATCAATATTTTTTGTCGTGAGGGGCGCTTTCGCCTTCTTGCTTGGCTGGGCTTTGCTTGCGCTTGGCTCTTTGAAAGCGGTGCGGCGATTGATCAAGATGGCTTCGTGGCCCAGGCCGCGCACGGTATCGATCAACGCGAAGGCCTGAAGATTGTTCCCGTAATTGTTGCTCAGCGGCAGAGTGAGAACCCCGACCTTCAAGCGCTGCTTTTTGCGGACGGCATCGAGCTCCTTGGAGAGATCTTCAAAGATGTCTGACATTTTCTGTGTCGCGGCGGGAAGGGATGCGTTGGTCAGAAGGCGGGTTTTGGACGGAAACTGAGCGTTGAAACGCGCGGCTGTCTCAAGGCCATCGCGCGGAACCACGTCCAGTGTCACCCCGCTCTTGCTGGGGGTCAGGTCAAACCCAATCCGTGCTCCCTTGTGAGAAAACTCAGCAACGCAGCAGATGTCTTGGAACACCCAGGTTTTGACAACGCTTCTTTCCAAGTCCTGCTCTCGGAGAGATGTCCGAAGCGCATCAAGTAGTGTGTCGAGTGACTTGGGGCTCATTGCTGATCTCATCTTTCGGGTGGGAAAGGGCTTTGCCGCTCAAATCGGGTTGCGAGCAGACTGCGCCGTTTCCTGCGGGGTTGTTCCAGGGGCTCCGCAGCCGAGGGGCCAGGAGCGGTTTGGCGGGTGAGGACAGTGACGCGGAGCGTATTTCTGGGATCTGCCGATTAGCGTCTTTTGTCCTCAAGAAGTGGCAGAGGAGCTTGATAGGGTTCAGGCGATTTCTAGACCGTCTCTGCCGGGTCGACTAGCGGGTTTCTACACCATTCAAGGCAGCGCTCGGCTGACTGCCCCTGGTGACAATGCGTTTCGTCGCCGCCATGGCGACAGAGCGGGGCACCCGGCGCCAAGCATTACGGCGGATGCCCTAGGCCTTTTTCCCCGCGTTCGTCCCGAGGGTGTTGGTCACCGAAGACCTGATCCTAAGGCTTGCCCGGGGTATACATGGCCCATAGGCTCCGCCCGATTTCATCTTCGGAGCCTTTTTCATGTCGCGCATTCTTCTTGCCCTCGCTCTGGTCCTCGCATCGCTTGGCGCCACCGCTCAGCAGAGCACCATATCCACGCAGGCCACGGCGGCCACGGATGCGCAGATCACCACCCGGCTGCGCGACATTCTGAGCGAGCTGGGAGGGTATGAAGACATCCGCGTCGAAGTCGAAGACGGCGTTGTTCATCTTTACGGCACCGCGACCTCTCTGGCGGAGGTGAACGACCTGAACGCCTTGGCGCAGCGGATCGAAGGGGTGGTGGCCGTCACCAATGACGTGACCGAGACCACCGATCTGGCGCGCAGGCTCAACCCCGCGCTTGAGCGGTTCTCCAAACGGGCAGAGCAAGCGCTGATTGCGCTGCCCATCGTGTTGATTGCCCTGGTCGTCTTTGCTGTGATCCAGCTTTTCGGGCTGTGGATTGCCAGTTGGCGCAGGCCCTGGGACCGGATGGCTCCGAATGCCTTTATCGCCAATCTGTTCCGCCAGCTCGTCCGGTTGTCATTCTTTGTCATTGGGGTCGTGGTGGCGCTCGACATTCTCAATGCGACGGCGCTGCTGTCCACCATATTGGGCGCGGCGGGGATCATCGGTCTGGCCGTGGGCTTTGCCATCCGCGACACCGTTGAGAACTTCATCGCCTCGGTCCTGCTGTCGATCCGTCAGCCCTTCGCGCCCAATGATACGATTGAGATCAACGGCGATATCGGCAAGGTCATACGCCTGACCAGCCGCGCCACGATCCTCTTGTCGCTCGACGGCAACCACATCCGCATCCCGAATGCGACGGTGTTCAAGTCGCGCATCGTGAACTATTCCCGCAACCCGGAGCGCCGTTTCCAGTTCGAAATCGGCGTCGCCTCGGATGCCGATCTGGCCCATGTCATCCACCTTGCGGAAGACACGCTGCACCGCCTGCCTTTCGTGTTGCGCGAGCCCGCCCCCGACGTCTGGATCGACCGGATCGGAGACGGGGCGATCCTGCTGCAGGTCACGGCATGGATCGACCAGCAGGAGACGGCGATGACCGGCGCGCGCGGCGAAGCCCTGCGCCAGGTGAAAGCTGCAATCGAGGCAGAGGATGTCGAAGTCCCCGACACCACCTATCGCATCCAGCTGCTGGGCGGCGCGCCCGCGCCTTTGCCCGCGCAACATGGCCCAGCCGAGCCCCCCGCACATGCGAAGGCCGATCCGGCCCACCCGGAGGATGTCTCGGCCGAGGCGGACCGCTCGTTGGAACGGATCGTCGAGAAGGAGCGGCAGGAAGAGGCAACGCCGGACCTTTTGGACGAAGACGCGCTCAAGGAGTGATTTTTCGCCCCAAGGGGCTTGCGCCCCGGTCAGGCTTTGCGTATCCAGCGCGTCGCTGCTGGGGTGTAGCCAAGTGGTAAGGCAGCGGTTTTTGGTACCGTGTATCGTAGGTTCGAATCCTACCACCCCAGCCAGTTATTCTTTGCGAGTTGTTTGTCAGGTACAGCGGGCCTTCTTTGCTATATCAGCAAGGTGTGTGGTTTTGTTTTCGGTTTTCTCTAGGAATCGTCTTCTGCACGATTTCGTTTCCACTCGAATCCCTTGGCTCGGCCGATCGGGCGCCCACGTCCCCCTTTATTGACCGCGAGGCTGGATGCCGTGGGATGGATGGGCCGTGAGATATGTCGCATCAGTCTAGACGTCTTTCCCCCCTCACGATGGGCCGTCAGTCCCACCAGTGTCTGCGCCAAAAATGCCCTTGTCATTCTGTCTTTTCCGACGAACGTAGAGTTTCTAAGACTTCCAGTGTGACTTAGGAAAGAGGGATCCAAGGCGCGCAATTTACGCATCTGTCAGTCAGAACAGATCGGTCAGGCTAGCCGCTCGTTTTACGAGCTGCGAAGCGCGCTACCAGATGGAAATCAATGGATCCTGATCCTCGCGCCGGTGCACCCGGACGCAAATGCGGCAACGAGATCATTCTATGATACGATCGCAGCAAAACTACTCCGCAACCTCGCAGTTATTGAGAGGGTAGAAGATGTACAACTACAGCCAGTTCAGCGCCAAGGACTACGATTTGGTGAACTTCCGCGGACCCCGGCCCGGCACGCCCGCGCCGGATTTCGAGTTGGCGCGAGTCGATGGGACAACCGGTCACCTCCTGGACTTCGAGGGCGATTTTCTTGTGCTGGAGATGGGCAGCCTGACTTGCCCACTGTTTCAAGGGCGCCGCAAGCCGATGACCAGTCTTCATCAGCAACATCCCGACATCAGCTTCGCCGTCCTCTATGTCCGGGAGGCCCACCCAGGCGCAAATATCCCCGCGCACAACTCAAACAACGACAAGCGTGGCTGCGCCTCGCAGCTGGCCACCGATGGCGAGAACCGACAGATCTTTGTCGATGACATCGACGGAACCGCGCATCAGGCTTATGGCGGGTATCCGAATTCGGTCTTTATTATCAATCGGAACGGCTGTGTGGTCTACGCCTCCGACTGGAATAACCCGACAACAACGGGCCGGGCACTGGCCCTGTTGAAGGACGGCAAACCCGCGAACCTAAAGGCTTGGTTCAAGCCGGTGCCGCCTTCGGTCAGTCTGAGAACGCTGGGAGCGGGGGGTGAGGGCTCCTTGCCGGATTTCCTACGTGGTTTGCCAAACTTGGTTTGGAACAACTTGGTGCTTCGAAATATCAGGTTGTTGCGCGGGAAATCGGTCAAAGTCGCGCCGGACGCAGATTGCTGAGCTCCTCTGACGGGGCTGATTATCCCGGGATCGTCCCGAGCGCATTTACAGGGCGTGATGAAACTCTGTAGGTCGGCTTTGCTGTGATACGCTCCGTCTGGGCTCAACAGCCAGAAAGGACAGCTAATGACCGCAGAATTCATGCTCATCACCTTCACACTGTTTCTGGCTGGCGGGATCGCCGTGCCCATTGCCACGCGGTTTGGCTTGGGCTCGGTGCTGGGCTACCTGATCGCGGGGGTGGCGATCAGCCCGCTGTTGTTGTGGGCCGGAGCCGATGTGGTGGCGCTGCAGCATTTTTCTGAATTCGGCGTGGTCATGATGCTGTTCCTGATCGGGCTTGAGATGAACCCGCGCGCTTTGTGGGAGATGCGCACGCGGATCTTTCTTCTGGGAGGCGCGCAAGTGGGGGTCACCGCGTTGGTGGTGATGGCCACGGCTATGGCTCTGGGTCAGCCGTGGAGCGTGGCGTTGGCCATTGGGTTGGTCTTCGCTCTGTCCTCGACCGCGATCGTGCAGCAGACGCTGGGTGAAAAGGGATTGCTGCGCTCCGATGGCGGGCAAGCGAGCTTCTCGGTGCTGCTGTTTCAGGATATCGCCGTGATCCCGATCCTTGCGCTGGTGCCGCTTCTGGCTTTGCCCGAGCTGACCGAAGCGCTCCACCATGGCGCTGACTCAGCCCATGGAGGGGATCATGGTGGCGGGCTCAATCTGAGCCTCGTCGAGGGATTGAGCGGCTGGCAGACCGCGCTGGTGACGTTGGCGGCGATAGGCACTGTGGTGTTCATGGGTAACTATCTGACCACGCCGATCTTCCGCTTTGTCGCTCGTGCGCGTTTGCGCGAGCTATTCGTGTCCACCGCCCTGATGATGGTGCTGGGCATTGCGCTGCTGATGACAATGGTGGGGCTGTCCCCAGCTTTGGGCACCTTTTTGGCTGGCGTTGTCTTGGCGGGCAGCGAATATCGCCATGAGCTGGAAAGCGACATTGCCCCCTTTAAAGGCATTTTCCTGGGTATCTTTTTCATCACCGTCGGCGCCAGCATCGACTTTGCTCTGCTGGGCGCGCATTTCGCCATGGTGGCCGGGCTGGTGCTGGGGCTGATGGCGATCAAATGCGCGGTGCTTTACGGGCTTGCGCGGGTGTTCAAGCTGACCGGAGCAGACCGCTGGTTGTTTGCCCTTGGGCTGGCGCAAGCGGGGGAGTTTGGCTTTGTGCTGCTGAGCTTTACCGTCGCCAATGCGGTTATCCCGTCTGAGGTCGCAGATGTGCTGCTGCTGGTCGTGGCGATTTCCATGCTGCTGACCCCTGCGCTGTTCATCGTCTACGACCGCCTAGTGGCGCCCCGATACTCGGAAGAACAAGAGCTGGAGGCCGACACGATCCAGGAGCCGGGTGGGGTCATTGTTGCCGGGCACGGCCGTTTTGGCGGCATCGTAAACCGGGCGCTGCGCGGCGCGGGTTATCCCACCACGGTGATCGACTATAGCCAGGAACAACTGGCCATGCTGCGCCGCTTTGGGCTCAAGGTCTATTTCGGTGACGTCACGCGGCCTGATCTGCTTGATGCCGCAGGCATCAAGGATGCAAAGATCCTGGTCGTCGCGATTGACGGCAAAGAGGCGACGACAGAATTGACGCGATATGTGTGCAAGCACTTCCCTGACGTGCATGTCATCGCCCGCGCCTACGACCGCAATCATGTCTATGACCTTTGGTCGGTTGGTTGCCGTGACATCATCCGCGAGACCTACGACGGTTCGCTGCGCACGGCGCGCTCGACGCTCGAGGCTTTGGGACATGATCGCGAAACGGCGCAGCGGATGACTGAGGAGTTTGAAGCGATGGATCGTGCGATCATGGTCGAGGTGGCCGACCTTTGGGACATTGATACGCCCGCGGTCGAGAACAAACCCTATATGGCCAAATTCGAAGAGATGATGGATTCTTGGGAGGAGCAACTCAACACGCGGATGCGCTCAGCTCGGGACAACGACCACAGCTAACAGGAGCGCGCTATGGCCGATGCATCGAATGACGCCGTCTTCTTGACGGGCAGCCTGATGGGTCATGTCATGCGCATGTCGCTTACGGCCAGCGTCGGGCTGCTGGCGATTTTTGCTGTCGATTTCGTTGATATGGTGTTTATTTCCATGCTCGGGAACGATGCTTTGGCCGCTGCTGTCGGGTATGCCGCGACGCTGTTGTTTTTTACCAACGCCATCAACATCGGCCTGTCGATCGCCGCGGGCTCGCTTGTTGCGCGCTCCATTGGGGCAGGGGATCGCGGCAAGGCCGGGGACTACGCCACCAGCGTGGTCGGGTTCGCCGTGATCACTGGCGTGGTCGTGCCGGTGGGGCTTCTGATCAACCGCGATGCCGTGCTGGCCTTGTTCGGTGCCGAGGGCGCCGTTCTGGACCTGGCTGCGCGCTATGTCAGCTTTATCCTGCCCTCAATGGCGGTGATGGGGATTGCCATGACCGCCATGGCGGTTCTGCGTGCTCACGGCGACGCGCGACGTTCGATGATGTGCACCCTCTATGGCGGCGGGGTGAACGCCGTGCTGGACCCCCTGTTGATTTTCGCCTTTGGGCTTGGGCTGGATGGGGCGGCGATCGCTTCGGTTTTGGCGCGGTTGACCATGGCAGCATTGGCGCTGGCGCCCGCCATGCGCGTGCATCAGGGATTTGCGCGCCCCTCGCTGGCGGGAATTATGGCAAATTTCGCGGCCATTTCGGCCATTGCCCTGCCAGCGGTTCTGACCAATATCGCCACCCCGGTGGGCAATGCCATTGTGACCCGCCAGATCGCCCAGTTCGGCACCGATGCCGTGGCGGGCATGGCGGTGATCGGGCGGCTGATGCCGGTGGCCTTTGCCGCGATCTTCGCGCTATCGGGCGCGATCGGCCCGATCATCGGCCAGAACTTCGGTGCCGGACGGCCTGACCGAGTGCGTGGAGCGTTCGTGGCCGGGGTGCTCTTTACCGGGGTCTATGTGCTGCTGGTCTCGGCGCTGCTCTTCGTGTTGCGCGCGCCTATCGCTGCGTTGTTTGACGCCCAGGGCCAGACACGGGCGCTGATCTATCTGTTCTGCGGCCCGCTGGCACTGCTGTCGTTTTTCAACGGGCTGATTTTCGTCGCCAATGCCAGCTTTAACAATCTGGGCCACCCGATCTACTCGACCTGGGTGAACTGGGGGCGCCACAGCATCGGCACCTGGGTGCCTGCGGTCATCGGCGCGCAGGTGATGGGCGCCGCCGGAGTACTGATCGGACAGGCATTGGGTGGGGTGGTCTTTGGTCTTATTGCCTGGATGATGGTGCAGCGTTTGGTCCGTGCGTCTCCCGCTGCCGCGCCGACAGATGCCTTTGCCGCGCAAAGGCGTGAACACGTCGTCACCGGGCGACGGGGCTGGTAGGCATCAGGTGTGTGATCCCACGGTTGGGTGGAGAGACCCTTTCGCAGGGCTGGGAGACTGCATTGGCCCCAGTTTCTTGGTTGTTTAGGCGCCCCGACGTTAGAGGCGCTTTCGCTCTGGCGATATCGCGCGCATGGTGCGCACCAATAGTGGTGCCGTGTCTTGGTCGGTGACCGCCATCAACGGGGAGAGGCATGTCAAAGGGCGTTCAGATTTCATTGAAACAGCTTCAGGCGGTTGAGCTCGTTGTCCGCCACGGAGGCTATACTGCCGGTGCGCAAGCTTTGGGGGTGTCGCAGCCAACCGTTTCGAACCTCGTCTTGGCGGCGGAAAGCCATTTCAGTTGCAAGCTCGTCGAGAAAGAGGGCGCGCGGGTGAAAGGAACGCCGCTCTACGACGCAATTCGGGGGCAGGTTGTTGCCCTGTTGGCGCTCAGCGCGGAGATCGAAGACACGTTGGCCGGTCACCGGGATTTGAAGCAGACGACCTTGCGGTTGGGCTATACGACCTATCAAATCGCGATCCCCTATGTCGCCGAATTCGCCCAGATCCATCCCGGAGTTGATCTGGAGGCGCGGGCCATGGCGACCCATGATTTGCTTCCTCTTATCCGATCAGGCGAGCTTGATCTGGGCTTCGTGACGGCACTTGAATGTCCTGAGGGGCTGTTTGGGACCCTGGTGACCCCAAATCAGATCGGCGTGGTCCTGCCTCAGAGCCATCCGCTTGCTGCTAAATCCGCTCTGAACTGGTCAGATATCGCGGGCGAAAAGCTGCTGCAACGCGAGCATAGCTCTGGCACGCGGCGGCTCTTTGAGGCTGCGGCGCGGATCGCTCAGGCAGATGTTACCACCATCCTTGGGCTTGGTTCCTGGGGCTCTATCGCGGCGCTGGTCAGAGGAGGTGCGGGGCTCGGCATCGCACTGGAGGCGGAGTGCGGACAAGAGCCCGATCTGCTGTTTCGCCCGATCCGCGACAGGAACCTGCGGGCCAATCACTATCTGGTCACCTTGCCCGCGATGAAGCATGTCGCTCCGGTACGCGCCATGTTCGACCGCGTTGAGGCGCGGAAAGACGCCTCCGCCTCGGACGATTTTTCATAGCTTTTTACTATATCGCGCCTCGCTTCATGGGTTTGCGGTGGGTCTGACGTGAAACTGTTACGGTTCGTGGGCTTAGGGTTTGCGCGATTGCCATCCCAGAGGGACCTCCCATGAAACTATTTCTCTCCACGAGCCTGCTGGCTCTGACCTGTTCTGTCGCTTTTGCGGCTGACTGCCCGACCGTTACCGGCCCGGACGCTGGCGGCGCTTATCCGCACCTCTTCGAGAAAGCGGAATTCGAGGCCGCCAACAGCTGTGAGCTGACGTTTCAGGATAACCCCGAGATCGCCGCGCTGAACGCGCGCATTGCTGGCAACCCCGCTGATCTGCCGGGCGTTGCCGACCGCCTGCCTGCAGAGCCTCTGGTCATCGCGCCTTATGCCGAAATCGGCACCTATGGCGGCGTGTTCGACGGGATCTCTAAGGCGACCGAAGCGGGCACCTCTGACCTCCTGTCCGTGCGCCACGTCAACCTGACCCGCTACAATGATGATCTGACCCAGATCGTGCCGAACGTCGCCAAAAGCTTTGCGTTCAACGAAGATTTCACCGAGCTGAAGGTTGAGCTGCGCGAAGGCCACAAGTGGTCCGACGGAGAGCCCTTTACCGCCGAGGACGTGAAGTTCTGGTATGACAACCTGGTCATGGACACCAACGTGACGGCCAAGCCGAAGGACCGCTTCCTGTCCGGCGGTGAGCCCTGGCAGATCGAGGTGACCAGCCCGACCGAGCTGACCATCACCCTTGCGGCGCCGACCCCCGGCCTGCTGTCGATGTTCGCCACCGACTATGCCCAACCCTTCCAGCCCAAGCACGTGATCGGCCAGTTCCACCCCGCGGTGAACGCCGACGCCGATGCGCTGGCTCAGAGCCTTGGTTTTGCCAATGGCTACGAGGCGGTTATCCACTACTACGGCCAGTCCGACTGGAAAGACATCCCGACCCCGATCAACAAATCCGTCGATCAGACCGCAGCGATGGTCGAAGCAGGGTACCCCGCCACCGCGCCGACGCTGGAAAGCTTCATCGTCATCGAAGACAGCGTCGAAGGCCGCCGTCTGGTCGCCAACCCCTATTTCTTCCAGATCGACACCGCCGGGAACCAGCTTCCCTACATCAACGAGATCAAGGAAGTCTTCATCGGTGACGAGGACATCCAGACCGCGAAGCTGATCGCGGGCGAGGTGGACTACAAGGCGCAGGCGGTGAACCTGCCCTCCGCGCCGGTGCTGCTGGAGAACCGCGAAAAGGGCGACTACGCCATCGCGCTGCGCCCCAACGTGGGCATGATGACCATCACCTTCAACGCCACTGACAAGAACGAAGTCCTGCGCGAAGTCTTCAACGACGTGCGCTTCCGTCAGGCGGCCTCCCACGCTCTGGACCGCAACAAGATCAACGAGATTGCGTTCCTGAACCTCGGCCAGCCGTCGCAGTTCACCGCGTTCGACGCCGATACCTCGCCCTTCGTCACCGAGGAACAGCGCACCGCCTTCACCGAGTTTGATCCGGCCAAATCCGCCGCTCTGCTTGATGAGATGGGCCTGACCGACAGCGATGGCGACGGCGTGCGCGAGCTGCCCAATGGGGAGAAGTTCGAGCTGGTGTTCCAGTTCTCCACTCAGGGTATCTCCACTGAGGTGGTCGAGATCGTCTCCAACAACCTGACCGACATCGGCATCAAGGTGACGATGAAAGAGGTTACCTCTGACGAGTATCGCAGCACTCAGTCCGCCAACGGCCTGAGCATCGGCGCTTGGACCTCCGGCCAGCCGCTCGCTGTGATGTCCAACGATGTCAGCACGCTGAAGCCGCCGTTTGGCAACTTCTTCTCGCTGCGCAACGGGATGCTGTGGTCGCAGTATATCGACAGCGATGGCGCTGAGGGTGTGATGCCGCCCGCCGTCTTCACCGAGATCGGCGAAATGGCTGACCAGTTCACGCAGCTTGAGGCGGGCTCCGACGCCTCGAACGAGCTGGGCACCCAGATCGTGGACAAGTGGCTCGACCAGTTGCTGATGATCGGCACCGTCAAAGGCGTGTCCCCGATCTATGTCAGCAACGGGCTGGGGAACTTCGCCACGCCGAAGACCTCTTCCTACGAATACTACCGGGTCTATCCCTACATCCCGACCCAGTGGTTCCTGAAGCAGTAACCCTGCAATCCGACCCGGGCGGCAGAGCTGCTGCCCGGGTCTCTTTTGGAAGGAGTGCAGATATGGGCGCGATCACCGGATTTCTGGCGAATACCTGGCTACTCTGGGTCATCGTCATCATTGGTGGGCTGCTCTACGCCCGTGCGCTGCACAGCCAATATTGGAACTATGTGTTCAACCGCTACATCATGGCGCTTGTGACGCTGCTGCTGGTAAGCGCCATTGTCTTTGGACTGATGGAAACCATCCCCGGTGACTGCGCCGAGAAGATGATCGCCTATAAGACCTCGCAAGGCGAAACGATCACGCAGGCTGACATTAATGCCGAACGTGCCCGGATGGGGCTCGACAAGGGCGTGGTGCAACGCTGGGCCAATTGGGCGACGAACCTGACGCTAAAGGGCGATCTGGGGTTCAGCTGTTCAAAGCGGCAATCGGTGGGGCAGGCTCTGGGCGACCGGTTCTGGGTCAGCTTCATGTTCTGCATCATCGGCCTCTTGCTGTCCTATCTCATCGCCGTGCCCTTCGGGATTTTCTCGGCCAACATGATTTCGCAACCTTGGGTGCGCAAAGATCCGGCCAAGAGCGACGCGCAGAACATCCTCGGCTCGCTCGGTCTGATCCTGCGCAAGGCGTTGGATTCGGTGTTGCGGGTGATCTCTTACCTTGGCCTCGCGATCCCGAACTTCCTGCTGGCGCTGATCGTGATCCTTGCACTGATCTGGGCGGGACTGCCGACTCCGTCGGGCTTCTTCTCGGATGAATGGAAAAATGTCGGCTGGTTCGAAGGCGGCTTCCAGTTCGGCAAGCTCTGGGATCTGGCGGCGCATATCTGGATCCCGATCTTCGTCATCGGCTGGGCCGCCACCGCGCTGCAATTGCAGACCGTGCGGGCGCTCGTCACCGATGAAAGCAACAAGCTCTACGTCGAAGCGGCCCGTGCGCGCGGCGTCTCGGGCGCGGCGCTTTGGGCGAAATACCCGGTGCGCCACTCGATCTCGCCGCTGTTCAACTCGGTGGGGTTCGACTGGCAGCGGATCTTCAACGACCTGCCGATTGTGGCCGTGGTGATCGGGCTGACCGATGCCGCCGCCCTTCTGATCGAGGCTCTGGCCCAGACCAATGACCAACAGCTGGCCGCTGCGATCCTCTTCCTCGTGGCGTTGGTGGTCATCGCCTTCAACTTTTTCACCGATGTGGTGCTGGCGGCGATCGACCCGCGCGTGCGCCGCTCTGTTCTGGGGAACTGATCCATGACCGATGCGACGAGCGCTCTGGCCACGGGCCAGAAAGAGCATGACGACGACTATTACACCGCTGGTCAGATCACCCTGATCCGCCGCCGGTTCATGAAGAACATCATCGGCGTGGTCGCCATGTGGGTGCTGATCATCACTGTGGTGATGGGGCTCTTTGCGCCGTTCTTCTCACCGGTGGATCCGACGATCCGCGGAGCTGACCCGGACTACAAACGCGGCGCGCCGCAGCTGATCCGGTTCTGGGACGAAAACGGTTTCTCGCTACAGCCCTTCGTCTACACCTACTCCAAGGAGGAGGCGAAGCTGGATCTGGGCGCGCTTGGCGGCGGCAATCTGGACGCGCTCGATGCGCTGACCTCGGGCGATGCGCTTAGCTCTTCGGGGCAGAACAAGTTCAACGTGGACATGGACGCCCGGCGCTACATCACCTTCTTTGGCAAGGGCTGGGACTATACGCTGTTGAACCTAGGGGTCTTCAAGATCACCTGGGACCGGCATTTCATGGTAACCGAAGAGGGCAAGCTGCACCTTTTCGGCACCGATGAAGACGGCAAAGACGTCTTCGCCCGCACGCTGCATGCGATCTGGGTAACGGTCTCCATCGCCATTGTGGCGCTGTTCTTCAAGCTGATGGCCTCGCTTCTGGTGGGCGGCGTGTCGGGCTATTTCGGCGGCCGGGTGGACAGCATCATCATGTCGATCACCGAAGCGGTGCGCGTAGTGCCGTCGATCCCGATTTACCTCGCCTGTGCGGTGGCGCTGTCGCAATTCGACCTGACCCCGGTGCAGCGCTACTTCGCCATTGCGGTCTTTATCGGGGTGCTGGATTTCGCGGCTCTGGGCCGACGGCTCAGGACCCATATCCTGACCGAACGCACGCAAGACTACGTGCTGGCGGCGAAGCTGGCTGGCTCCTCGAACCTGCGCATCATCTTCCGCCACCTGATCCCAAGCTTCACCAGCTACATCATCGTCGATACGATCATCAACTTCCCCTACATGATCCTCGCTGAAACCTCGCTCAGCTTCCTCGGCCTTGGCCTGACCGAGCCGGTCAACTCTCTGGGCGTGCTGCTGCAAAAGGCGCAGGACCCGGACATTTTGCAGAACATGGCGTGGCAGTTCATCCCGGTGGGTGTGTTCATCATGCTGATCCTCGCCTTTGTCTTTGTCGGCGACGCGCTGCGCGACGCGGCTGATCCTTACTCCGAGCGGAAGGGCTGACCCGATGGCGCTGCTGAAGAAACCCATTCTGGATGTCCGCAACCTGTCGGTCGGCTTTCGCACCGAAAGCGGCGTGGTCAGCGCGGTGCGCGATTTCAACATGAACGTCGAACAGGGCGAAGTCATGGGGCTGGTGGGCGAGAGTGGCTCCGGCAAATCCGTGACTTCGAAGACGATCATGCGGCTGATGCCCGGCAACGCTGTGATCGACCCGGCCAGTCGTGTGACGCTGCACCATGATGGCGCGGATCACGACGTGCTCAAGCTGAAGGGCCGGGGGCTGAAGATGGTCCATGGGGGCGTCGTGTCCATGATCTTCCAGGAGCCCATGGCCAGTTTCGCCCCGGCGATCCGGCTGGGCGATCAGATCGTCGAGACCATCCGCATCCATCGCGGCCTCTCGCGCGAGGAGGCTCGCAAGATCGGGATTGAGCTCTTCGACCGCGTGGGCATTCCGATGCCCGACGTGCGCTTCGATCAGTATGTGTTCGAGCTCTCCGGTGGGATGCGCCAGCGGGCGATGATCGCCATGGCCCTGTCCACCCAGCCCAAGCTGCTGATCGCGGACGAGCCGACCACCGCTCTGGACGTGACCATTCAGGCGCAGGTGCTCGACCTGCTGCTGGAGCTGCGCGAACAGATGGGCATGTCCATGGTCTTCATCACCCACGACCTCGGCGTCATCGGCAAGATCGCCGACCGCGTGACGGTGCTGAAGAAGGGTGAGGTGGTCGAGGCCGGTTTCGCGGATGACGTCCTCTACGACCCGCGCCACGCCTATACCCGCGAGCTGATCGAGGCTCTGCCGCATCTGGACGAGCTGCCGCCCCCGCCCGCGGAGACGCCCGAGCCGTTGCTGGAGGTGCGCGGGATCAATATCGAGTTCCCGATGAACACCGGCGGGCGCCGGGATCAGAGCGTCTTTCATGCCGTTAAGAACGCCAACCTGACCCTGCCCAAGGGGCGTATCATCGGGCTGGTGGGCGAGTCCGGGTCGGGCAAGACGACGCTTGGGAAATGCATCCTCGGCGCCACCCCGATTGCGAGCGGTGAGGTGGAGTTCTTCACCGATCCGCCGGTGAAATTCACCCATCCCCGCCAGATCAAGCGCCGCAAGTTTGCGCAGATGGCGCAGATGATCTTCCAGGACCCCCATGCCTCGCTGAACCCGCGCCTCACCGTGCGCGACATCATCGCCGAGCCGCTGATCGCCACGGGCCTCGTCAAGGACAAGAAGGAGATCGACGCGCGGGTGAAGCGCGTGGCCGAGCGCTGCAAGATCGACATCACCCATCTGCGCCGCTTCCCGCACGCGTTCTCGGGCGGGCAGCGCCAGCGGATCTGCATTGCGCGGGCGCTGATTTCTGAGCCGAAATTCATCGTGGCCGACGAATCCGTTGCGGCGCTCGATGTGTCCACGCAGTCCGAGATCCTCAAACTTCTCAAGGAACTGCGCGACGATCTGGGGATCACCTTCCTGTTCATCTCCCATGACCTCAGCGTGATCGCCAACCTGTGCGACCGCGTCGTCGTCATCAAACATGGTGATCTGGTCGAAGAGGGCACGGTGCAGGAGATTTTCCTCAACCCGCAGCAGGAGTACACCAAGAAGCTGATTGGCGCGATCCCGCTGCTGGAGCGGCGTGGAGGGCCGGGCGGCCACGAGACACCGACCATCATGGAGCCCGCTGAGTAGGGCTCGGCGTGAGGGCACCCCCGCCCATACGATATAGCGAAATGCTATGAGTGAGTTCAGGGTGTAGATTTTTCGTATAGCCGGGCCTTGGCATTATAAAGGAGCCGCCTGATGGACATGCCCCGCATTGCAGACCCCTATCTGCTCACCCCCGGCCCGCTGACCACGTCGCCCGCGACCAAAGAGGCGATGCTGCGGGACTGGGGCAGTTGGGACGGCGATTTCCGCGCCATGACGGCGGCTCTCCGGCAGGGGCTGATTGCACTGCTTGGGCCACGGGCAGAGGGGTTTGACTGCGTGCCCATGCAGGGCTCGGGCAGCTATCTGGTCGAGGCGATGCTGGGCAGCTTTGTCCCCCGTGACGGCAAGGTTCTGGTGCTGGCCAATGGGGCCTATGGCAAACGCGCGGCACAGACCTTGCGCCAGATGGGGCGGGCGCTGACGGTGATCGACAAGGGCGACTACCTGCCGCCGCGCGGGCCGGAGGTGGCCGAGGCCCTGGCCGCCGATCCCGCCATCACCCATGTGCTCGCGATCCATTGCGAGACCTCCTCGGGCATCCTCAACCCGCTGGCCGAGATCGCAGCCGCGACGGAGGCCGCCGGGCGCAAACTGCTGATCGACAGCATGTCCGCCTTTGGCGCGATCCCGGTGGAGCCTGGTCAGATCCGCTTTGCCGCCATGGTGTCTTCGGCCAACAAGTGCATCGAAGGCGTGCCGGGTTTTGGCTTTGTGCTGGCGCCGCGCGATGAGATTTCCGCCGCCGAGGGCAACAGCCTCTCGCTCAGCCTCGACGTGCACGCGCAATGGCGAGCGATGGAGGCGAACGGCCAGTGGCGCTTCACCCCGCCGACCCATGTGGTTGCGGCCTTCCTTGAGGCGCTGCGCCAGCATGAGGCCGAAGGCGGCGTGGCGGCTCGCGGCGCGCGCTATACCGCGAACCGCGACCTGCTGGTCGCCGGGATGCGGGATCTGGGATTTGAGACCCTGCTGCCCGATCCGTGGCTCTCGCCGATCATCGTGACGTTCTTTTCGCCCGCCGATCCGGCGTTCGATTTCAACCGGTTCTACGACGCGCTGAAGGGCAGGGGGTTCATCATCTACCCCGGCAAACTGACCGAGGCCGAGAGCTTCCGCATCGGGTGCATCGGGCAGATCGACAGCGCCGTGATGGGCGAGGTCCTGTCGGCCATCAGCGTCACCCTCTCCGAGATGGGCGTCGCCTCGGGCGCGCCATCCCCCGACGTTCTGGCGCAGAGCCGCCGTATTCAGGAGGTGCTCGCATGAGCCAGTTCAAAGCCGCGATTTTCGACTGGGCCGGGACGATGATCGACTTTGGCTCCTTCGCGCCCATGGGGGTCTTCGTCAAAGCCTTTGAGCGTTTTGGCATCACGGCTACGATCGCCCAAGCCCGCGCGCCGATGGGGGCCGCGAAATGGGACCACATCCGCGCCATGATGGATAACCCGGAGATCGCAGCCCAATGGGAAGCCAAATACGGCGCTGCGCCAACGGATGCGGATGTGGACAAGGTCTATGAAGTCTTCGTGCCGATGAACGAAGAGGTCGTGGCCGACTATGCCGACCTGATCCCCGGCGCTCTGGAGACGGTCCACTATCTGCGCGAGCGCGGGATCAAGATCGGCTCCACCACGGGCTACACGCGCTCGATCATGGAACGGGTCTTGCCAGTGGCAGCGGCGCAGGGCTACGCGCCCGACAATCTGATCTGCTCGGATGATCTGCCCGAGGGGCGCCCGGGCCCGCTGGGCATCTACCAGACCATGGTGGATCTGGTCGCCTATCCGCCCGCTGCGATCCTGAAGGTCGACGACACCGCGCCCGGCATCGCCGAAGGGGCGTCGGCGGGCTGCGTTACCGTTGGGCTTTTGCTGACGGGCAATGCGGCTGGGCTCACGGTCGAAGAGGCCGCCGCCCTGAGCGAGGCCGAGAAGCAAGCGATCCGCGACCGGGTCGGGCCAGAGCTGAGCGCCGCCGGGGCCGATCACCTGATCGACAGCGTGGCCGATCTGCCCGCGCTCATTGAGCGGCTTGAGGCATGAGCGCCCGCAACACGCTCTTCCTGGTCTATGACCAGCTGCGCGCCGATGTGCTGCGCGGGGCGCTTGCCGCGCATGTGCCGACGCCGAATTTCGACCGCCTCGCGGCGCAGTCGCGGGTCTATGAGCAGCACCGCACCGCCATGGTGCCTTGCGGCCCCTCACGCGCCAGCCTTCTGACCGGGCTTGCGGGGCCGGAACATGGTGCGGTGATGAACGGCTTTCCGGTCAAAACCGGCACGCCCACGCTGGGTACCGAGCTGCGCAAACATGGGGTGGAGCCGCTGCTCTTTGGCTACACCGATTTCGCGGGCGACCCGGCCCTGCTGCACCCCAGCGATCCCGACCTGCGCTCCTATGAGGGCGTTGCGGCGGGCTTTCGCGAAGTCGTCGAGATGCGGTGGGAGACGGGCTCTGAATGGCCCGGCTGGCTTGCGCGGCAAGGCGTGGAACTGCCCCGCCCGTGGCCAGAGCGGTTCTTTGACCTTTACCGCAGCGATACCGGCGGGATCCGGGGCGTGCCACCATATGACGCGGCGCAGAGCGATACGGCCTATCTGACGGACCGGGTGCTGGAGGGGCTGGAGGCGCGCCGCGATCATCCATGGTTCGCCATGGTGACCTATATCCGCCCGCACCCGCCCTTTGTGGCGCCCGCGCCGTGGAACGGGATGGTCGATGCCGCGGCTATGCCTGCGCCTACGCCGTGCCCCGAGGATCATCCTTTCTTTGACGCCTGGCACCACGAGCTGTCCAACGGCGCGCTCTTTCACGGGTTCGATGGACGTGCGCGCGCTTTGCGCCCTGCGCAGATCGCGGACCTGCGGGCAGTCTATCTGGGCCTCGTTGCGGAATGCGATCACCACCTTGGGCGCCTTCTGGATTGGCTTGACGACACGGGACAGGCGGGCAGTACCACGGTGATCGTGACCGGCGATCACGGAGAGATGCTGGGCGATGCCGGGCTCTGGGGGAAGGACAGCATTCTCGACCCCGCGTGGCGCGTGCCCTTGATGATCCGGGCGCCCGAACTAGAGCCCGGGGTGGAGCAGGGGCTTACCAGCTCGACGCAGATTATGCCCATGCTCCTGGATTGGGCGTCCGGAGGGCGCGGCAAACTTGATGCGATGCCGCGGATGGAGGGGTATATCCACCTGTCCGATCCCGCACAGCCAACCCGTTTTGGCCGTTATGTGGATTGCGCGGACCAGCCGCTTAGCGCGACTGTCACATGGGAGGACGGTCAACTCAGAGCAACGTTTAGCAACCAGTGGCCAGATTTACGGAGTGAGTTCTAGAGCCAGGATCCAATGGTTTCCGCCCTGCGGCATGACTCACGGTTTGAAATACGAGCGGCGACATGTCTGGTGTTTTGGGGCTGACAGACGCGCTGACGATCAGCGTGGTTTGAGCACCACTATCTCAATCAATCACCATGATTCGCAGGGACATCTTCATCGATGGCCAACGGCAAACCTTGGATGGGGCAAGATGCAGCGGTCACAGCCTGACCTGAGCCTCAAGTTTCTTCCATCTCACGTAGAGTCCTTGGGTTTGGTGGCCGTACACGGCCAGTTTGTCCATGTTAATTTTCGCTGCAAATTCCA
>PDRY01000006.1 GCA_002748265.1 Rhodobacterales bacterium | reverse complement strand
CGCGGCGGGCGGCACCGGCGGGCATATGTTCCCGGCGCAGGCGCTGGCGGAGGCGATGCTGGCGCGGGGCTGGCGGGTCAAGCTTTCGACCGATGCCCGCGGTGCGCGCTATACCGGCGGCTTTCCGGAGGCGGTCGAGGTGGTCGAAATGGCCTCGGCGACTTTCGCGCGCGGCGGGTTGCTGGCCAAGGCGCTGGTGCCGTTTCGCATCCTCGCAGGCACCATTGCCGCCGCCGCCTCCTTTCTCTCGGACCGCCCCGCCGTGGTGGTGGGCTTTGGCGGCTATCCGTCCATTCCCGCCATCGGTGCCGCTTGGCTCTTGCGCCTGCCGCGCATGATCCATGAGCAGAACGGCGTGTTGGGCCGGGTCAATCAGGTCTTTGCCCGCCGGGTCGACAAGATCGCCTGCGGCACCTGGCCGACGGAACTGCCCGCCGGGCTGGAGGGGGTGCATACGGGCAATCCGGTGCGCGGCGCGGTGATGGCGCGGGCCGAAGCGCCCTATATCCCGCCGGGCGCGTATCCGATGCAGATCTGCGTTATCGGCGGCAGTCAGGGGGCGCGCATCCTTTCCGACGTGGTTCCCGCCGCCATTGCCGCCCTGCCGCCGGAGCTGTTGCAACACCTGAGCGTCAGCCATCAGGCCCGCGCCGAGGACCAGGCCCGCGTCGCCGAGTTTTACGCCGCCCACGGCATCCCCGCCGAGGTTGAACCCTTCTTCACCGATGTGCCGCGCCGCTTTGCCGAGGCGCAACTGATCATCAGCCGCTCCGGCGCCTCGTCGGTGGCGGATATTTCCGTCATCGGGCGCCCCTCGATCCTCGTGCCCCTTGCCGCCGCCATCCGCGACGAACAGACCGCCAATGCGCGTTCGCTGGTCGAGGCGGGTGCGGCAATCCTGATGCCGGAAAGCCGTCTGACGCCGGAACTTCTGAGCGAACATATCCGCCTTGTCCTCACCGACCCCGCCGCCGCCAGCGCCATGTCGCGCGCCGCACTGGCACAGGCCCGCCCGGATGCGACCGAAGCGCTGGCCGGGCTGGTGCTGGAACTGGCGGGACAGCCCGCGAAAACCCCCGATCCAAGCTAGGAAACCCCCATGTCCACCCCCACCAAACTGCCCCTTGAGATGGGCCCGATCCACTTCACCGGCATTGGCGGCATCGGCATGTCCGGCATCGCGGAAGTGCTGCTCAACCATGGCTACCGGGTGCAGGGCTCCGATCTCAAGGAAAGCGACATCACCCGGCGGCTGGCCTCCCTCGGGGCCGAGGTGTTCATCGGGCAGCGGGAAGAGAACCTTGAGGGGGCGGACGTGGTAGTGATTTCCTCCGCCATCAAGCCGGGCAACCCGGAACTGGACGCGGCGCGCGCGCGCGGTCTGCCGGTGGTGCGCCGGGCGGAAATGCTGGCCGAACTGATGCGGCTCAAATCCAACATCGCCATCGCCGGAACGCATGGCAAGACGACGACAACGACGCTGGTCGCGGAACTGCTCGAGAAGGGCGGCATTGACCCGACGGTGATCAATGGCGGCGTCATCCACGCCTACGGCTCCAACGCGCGCATGGGGCAGGGGGAGTGGATGGTGGTGGAGGCCGATGAGAGCGACGGGACGTTCAATCGCCTGCCCGCCACCATCGCCGTCGTGACCAATATCGACCCGGAACACATGGAACATTGGGGCGATTTCGACGCGCTGCGCGAGGGGTTTCATGAATTTGTTTCCGGCATCCCGTTTTACGGCCTCGCGGTCTGCAACACCGACCACCCGGAGGTGCAGGCGCTGGTCGGGCGGATCACCGACCGGCGGGTCACGACCTATGGCTTCAACGCGCAGGCCGATGTGCGCGCGCTCAACCTGCGCTACGAAGGCGCGGCGGCGCATTTTGATATTGAGCTGAAACAGGACGGGGCGGTGATTGAGGGCTGCACCCTGCCGATGCCCGGAGATCACAATGTTTCCAATGCCTTGGCGGCGGTCGCGGTGGCGCGTCACCTCGGGCTGGACGCGGCGCAGATCAAGGCGGCGCTGGCGGGGTTTGGCGGCGTTAACCGGCGCTTTACCAAGGTCGGCGAGGTCAACGGCGTGCCGATCATCGACGATTACGCCCACCACCCGGTCGAGATCAGCGCCGTGTTGAAAGCGGCGCGGCAGGCCTGCACCGGCCGGGTCATCGCCGTGCATCAGCCGCACCGCTACTCGCGGCTGGCCGACCTGTTCGAGGATTTCTGTGCCTGTTTCAACGAGGCGGACGTGGTGGGCATCGCCGACGTGTTCGCGGCGGGTGAAGCGCCGATTGAAGGGGCGGACCGTGACGCACTGGTCGCCGGCCTGACCGCGCATGGCCACCACAACGCCCGCGCCGTGGAAAGCGAAGCGGCGCTGGCGGAACTGGTGCGCACAGAGGCCAAACCGGGCGACCTCGTGGTCTGCCTCGGCGCCGGCACCATCAGCACCTGGGCCCGCGGGCTGGAAGCGGCGCTGAAGGGGTAGCTTTTCACTGGCATTCGCCGCGCGGGGGCTTAAAGTTACCGCATGGTTGATGCAAAAGATATTCGCGATGCAAAGAGCCTTGAGGCGTGGCTGGAAACGCAACCGCAAGAGGTGTCGGTGCAGATCGCCAGCCGCGCCGCTTTGCGGGTGATGCCGGTTGGGGCGGACTATTGCCTGTTTGGTATAGGCAAGAAACGTGACTTGACAGCGGTGGTCCTATTGCGGACGAATTTCATATCCTCGGTTGCGGCGTTGTATCCAACCGAGGATATGGCCTTCGCCGCCGCCTCCGCCGCCTCCGCCGCCTCCGCCGCCTCCGCCGCCTTCGCCGCCTTCGCCGCCGCCGCCTCCGCCGCCGCCTTCGCCGCCGCCGACGCCGCCCGCGCCGCCTCCGCCGCCTCCGCCGCCGCCCGCGCCGCCTCCGCCGCCTCCGACGCCGCCGCCTCCGCCGCCTTCGCCGCCGCCTGCGGCACTGTTTGGGGCGCGATCAAGTCAGATGCTTTGGCTATCGAAAGCGGAGAAGACGTATCTAACGCCCCGCTCTGGCCCGAGGAAAACCCGCTGGCAGACCTCTGGGATAAGGTGGCCCGCGAAGGGTTCACCCCCGACAGTCCTTATGATTTCTGGCGCCGCTGGTATGAAACCCATCTCGATCCCGCCCGCCACCCGCCGATGTCCCCCGCTATGCTCAAACAAATCGCCTTGATCGCCCCCAAAATCTGGGAAGGCGACCCGCAGGCACTGGCCGATGAAATCGCACAGATTGAAGCGCGGTTGCAGCAGGCGATTTCCAGCAACCCTTATGCCTGGAATTTGAGCTTTCAGGATAAAGGTGCAAAGCTGGTTGCCGAACCGGTTATCCGGCGCGATCTGGATGAAATCGTCAAAGCGGTGCGTGACGCCCTGCGCGAGTTTTCGGCGCGCTGTCGTGCGGATGAAACGGGCAACCAAATGGGTGCAACCATGCTGGCAGGGATGGAGGCTTCTATCAAATCGCTACGGCGTGATCTCAGTAAATATCGCACTTCGCCACTGGATTTGTTTGATGCCCTGCAAAGCGCAGAAGCGGAAATGCACCATGTTGCTAAATATGGGGGGTTTGAGCAGGATCCATCGTTTTTCCGCCTGATGGGGAAGATGGCGACCGAGCGCACGGATATCTGCGTGGTTGCCCCGGAGGTTCTGGAACATGTAAAGGCCCGGACCTCGGTGCAATATGACCTGAACCAGCAGGCGTTTAGGCAGCATGAAGGGCGTTGGCTGCTTGGCTTGGCGCTGGATTCCGAGGGGATTTTGAAGCAGGCGGCGATACAGATGCTCATGGTGCTGCATGATCCGAATGCGGACCCGGAACAGCGACGGGAAGCTATTCACTTTGTGGCCGCTATTATGCCCCGGATGGTGCATACCTGTAATGCTGCGCCGGATAAGGTGGCCGAGGCGAAAAGCAAGAAGCGGTCTTGGAGTGGTAAGCTCCGTGATGTTTTCGATACGATTATCAAGGGCGATAAAGCGGTTGATGCGTTTCAGGAAAATATTCCGGAGATGCTTGAGGCCGTCGCCGAAATTGCAGAGATGATCTATAGTAGGAATTGGCCGGGGATTTCTGGATAGACACTGCCCCCGCGCCATCGCGCCGCAGGGTTTGCTCTGGACGTGCGTGCCTTGCTGGCTGTATCTTCGCGCCAATTCTGCCAGCCGGAGGCTTTGTTTTGTTCATCAATGTTCTGTCGCTCCTGACCTTTGCTGTTGCCGTGTTTTCGGTCTATTTTGGCATGAATCTCGGCGGGAAATACCGCTATTCCGGCCTCGCCTTGCGGCTGGTTTTCTCCGATCTGGTGATTGTAGGCTTCGTGGGGCTGGCGGCGGCGTTGACCTATGCGGTGCCCTATAACCGGCACTTCTTAAGCGAGGCGCCGGTTGTGGAGTTTTTCATCCTGATGGCGGTGTATTTCGGTTTTGCCTTTGTGATTTACACCGTGCGCCACCTGATGAGCGGCGATCTGCGGGCGCGGTTGGGGTGAGGGCTTCCGCTTTGCCGCGTTCTTGCGTATGAATTGGCAAGAGCGGAAGGATTGAGCGATGGCGCGGGTTGAAGATATTGAAATTCAAGGCAAACTGGTGGCGGA
>PDRY01000028.1 GCA_002748265.1 Rhodobacterales bacterium | reverse complement strand
GACTTTCATGTCTCTTTCATAAGCCTTTCTTAGTCCGCAAACATTACGATTCGGTTAACCTGCGCCTCATGTGCCGCAAAAAGTGCGCGTGACCCGCTCCTCGGGCGGCGCGGGCTGCATGAATTCGGGCGTGGGGGCAAACGGCGTTGCCAGCGCGGTGTTGAGCCGGTGAAACAGCGATAAATCCCCCTCCAGACCCCGCGCGATGGCCCGCTCGATCAGGTGACCCCGCGCGATTACCGCCGGGTTGGCGGCGGCCATGACCGCACCCGCCCCCGCGCCGCCATCTTCCTCGCGCAACAGCCGGGCGCGCCACTGGGGTTCCCAACTCTCCCACGCCCCGTCATCGCACACATATTCCGCCCCATTTCCCTCGCCTAAAGCACTGAAAGTATTGGTGAAATCCGCTCCGGAGCTGGACATGCGCTGCAACAGGCCGACGATCAGTTCCGCGTCGCTTTCCTCGGCGCGCCGCAGCCCGATCTTGGCGCGAAACCGGCGCAGCCAGCCCGCCTGAAAGGCCGGTTGAAACGCCGTCAGCGCCCCTTCCAGACCCTCCGCAATCGGGCTCAGTGCCATCGCCAATTGCCCGAGATTCCACAGGCCGATCGAGGGCTGGTTCTGATAGGCATAGCGGCCCATATGGTCGATGGAGGAAAAGACCCGCGCGCCGGAATAGGCCTCCATGAAGGCGCAGGGACCGTAGTCGATGGTCTCGCCGGACAGGGCGCAATTATCGGTGTTCATTACGCCGTGAATGAAGCCAACCGACATCCAATGCGCGATCAATTCGCCCTGCGCGCGCGCCACCGCCTCGACCAGACCATAGGCGCCCTCGGCCTGTGGATAATGGCGGGCGAGGGTGTAATCGAGCAGGGTTTGCAGCCCGTCGGTGTCGCCGCTGGCCGCCAGAATTTCAAAACTGCCGACCCGGATATGGCTCGCCGCCACCCGCGTCAGCACCGCGCCGGGCAGGGCGCGGCCCTCGCGGATGACCTGCGCGCCGGTATAGGCGGCGCCGAGGGCGCGGGTGGTCGGGATGCCAAGCGCGGCCATCGCCTCGGACATGAGATATTCGCGCAGCACCGGCCCGAGCCAAGCCTGCCCGTCGCCGCCGCGCGAATACGGGGTGCGGCCGGAGCCTTTCAGTTGCAGGTCAAAACGCGCGCCGTCCGGGGCGATCGCCTCGCCCAACAGGACCGCCCGCCCGTCGCCCAGCTGCCCGGCCCAGTGGCCAAACTGATGCCCGCCATAGCGCAGCGCAATCGGTTCGGCCCCTTCGGGCAGCGCATTCCCCGCGAGCATCGGGTGAAAAACCGGCCCGGTTTGCCCGGCTGGGCGGCGGGATCGAGCCGCCGGTAGCTGTTGTCAAACCGCGCGCGCATGTTCAGGGCAGGTTGGCCAGACGCTCGGTGATCAGCGCATAATAGCCGTCCGCATCCAGATCGCCGATGAACAGCGCATTCGGCGCGCGGTCCGTCACTCGCCACCAATCCGCCACCGTCATGCCGCGCGTCAGTTCCGAGCCGGTCTCGATCTCGACATTGATGCGCCGACCGCTAAACAGGTCCGGGCGCAAAAGGTAGGCCACGGTCATCGGATCGTGCAGCGGCGCGCCCTCGGAGCCGTATTTCTCCATGTCAAAGCGCTCGAAGAAATCGCTCATCTCGGCAGCAACCGCGCCGCATTTGTTGCCAAGGGCGCGAAAGGCTTCGATGCGGGCGCGGGTGGTCAGGCCTTTATGGGTCACATCCAGCGGCATCATCACGATCTCGACGCCGGATTTCATCACGATATCAGCGGCTTCCGGGTCGACGTAAATGTTAAACTCCGCCGCGGGGGTGACGTTACCGACCTCGAAATATGCCCCGCCCATCAGCACGATAAGCCCGATGCGTTCGGCAATATCGGGCGCGCGTTGCAGCGCCGTGCCGATATTGGTCAGCGGCCCGATGGGGCACAGGGTGACGCTCCCCGCCGGTTCGCGCCGCAGGGTTTCAATGAGGAAATCCACCGCATGTTGTGCCCGCAATTTCATCTGCGGCGCGTGCAGTTCCGGCCCGTCCAGCCCCGTCTTGCCATGCACATTTTCCGCCGTCACCAGCGGGCGTTCCATCGGTTCCGCGCAGCCCGCAAAGACCGGCACATCCGCCCGCCCGGCCCATTCGCAGACGATGCGCGCATTGCGCTGCGTCAGTTCCAGCGGCACGTTTCCGGCGACGCAGGTAATGCCCAGCAGGTCGATTTCCGGGCTGCCAAGGGCGAGCAGAAGGGCGATGGCGTCGTCCTGCCCCGGATCGGTGTCGATGATGATTTTCTGTGTCATAACAATCCCCTATGCGTCGAGCTTGATCCAGATCGGCACGTGGTCCGACGGTTTTTCCCGCCCGCGCATTTCCTTGTCGATCTGACAATCGGTCAGCAGATCGGCGCAGGCGGGCGAGAGCAGGAAATGGTCGATGCGGATGCCGTCATTGCGCTGCCAGGCGCCGCGCTGAAAGTCCCAGAACGTGTAGACCTCCGGCGCCGGATTGCGCACCCGCAGCGCGTCGGTCAGGCCCAGCCCGGTGAGCAGGCGGTATTCGCGCCGGGTTTCCGGCACCGCCAGCGCGTCGCGCCGCCAGGCTTCGGGCCGCGCCGCGTCTTCGTCCTGCGGGATGACGTTGTAATCGCCCGCCATCAGGAAGGGTTCTTCGAGGGCCAAAAGCTCCTGCGCCCGCGCCCGTAGCCGCTGCATCCACTTGATTTTATAGCCAAATTTCCCCTCCAGCACCGGCGTGTCGTCCTCAAAGGCGACCGGGTTGCCGTTGGGCAGGTAAAGCCCGCAGATGCGCACGGCGACGTCGCCGACCACGGTCGCCTCGATATAGCGCGCCTCGATGTCGTCGCCCTCGCGCCCCGCGCCCTCGGCCCCCGGCAGCCCGCGCGTCACGTCTTCGAGCGGGTATTTCGACAGCAGCGCCACCCCGTTGAAACTCTTCTGCCCGTGGGTCGCGACATTGTAGCCCAGATCCTCGAACGGCTCGTGCGGGAAATTTTCGTCGACCGATTTGATCTCCTGCAAAATCACCACATCCGGCTCCGCTTCGCGCAGCCATTCCGTCAGCGCCCCGATGCGCGCCTTGATGCCGTTGATGTTGTAACTCGCGATTTTCATGCGGCGCCTCCCTGTCCCCTGTTAGCGCGCCCGCGCGTCAGGCGCCAGCATTGATCGCGCGCGCGGCAGCGGCGGCCGACGACCAGGCCCATTGGAAATTATAGCCCCCGAGCCAGCCGGTCACGTCCAGCGCCTCACCGATGAAATACAGGCCGGGCAGGCGGGTCGATTGCATGGTTTTGGAGGAAATTTCCTCGGTCGAAACCCCGCCGACGGTGACTTCGGCGGTGCGGTAGCCCTCGGTGCCCTGCGGCACGAGTTCCCAGCCCTTGACCCGCGCGCCGATGGCTTCCAACACCCGGTCGGGCTGTTCGGCGAGCTTCTCGGTGAGCGGCAGGTCGGCCCATTCGGCGGCGAGAAAGTCCACCAGCTTCGGCGGCAAAATCTGCGCCAGCGCGGTGGAAACCTGTTTGCGACCCGCGCTTTTCTTTTGGCTTTTCAATAGGTTGGCGGGGTCTTGGTCCGGCGTGAGATCCAGCAGGATGTGCTCGCCGGGCTGCCAGTAGGAGCTGAGTTGCAAGGCCGCCGGGCCGGACAGACCACGGTGGGTAAAGAGCGCGGCTTCGCGGAAACTGGCGCGGGTATTGCGGGCGATTACGGGCAGGGCAAGGCCGGACAGGAGGGCGAAACGGTCGCCAAAGGTGAAGGGCACCAGCCCGGCGCGGGTTTCGGTGATGCGGTGGCCAAACTGCCGGGCGAGGTCATAGGCCAGCCCGGTCGCGCCCATTTTCGGAATGGATTTGCCGCCGGTCGCCACGACGAGGTTCTGCGCCCGGATTTTGCCCTGCGAGGTCTGCGCCACAAAGCCCTCCGCCGTGTGCGTCACGCTGTCGATCCGCGTGCCCAGCATCAGTTCCGTGTCGCCCAGATCGCACAGTAGCATGTCGACGATCTGGCTCGATTTTCCGTCGCAAAAGAGCTGCCCCAGCGTCTTTTCGTGCCACACAATCCCCGCCCGATCCACCGCCTCGATGAAATCCCATTGGTTGTATCCCGCGAGAGCAGACTTGGCGAAGTGCTTGTTTTCACTGATATAATTTTCCGCGCTGGCGTAAAGATTGGTGAAATTGCAGCGCCCGCCGCCGGAAATGCGGATCTTCTCGCCGGGGCGTTTGGCGTGGTCAAGCAACAGGGCCGGGCCTTTGATCCGCCCGGCGGCAAACAGCCCGGCGGCCCCGGCACCAAGAATGAGCGTTTCGGTCTGCAACATAGGCGCCCTGTCGCACGCGGTGGGCGGGAAGGCAAGAGCGTGGTTGTTCTAGGGCGTAGACCCATAAACCCTGCACCACTGGTTTGTCAGATTTTTGTTCTGACTATGAGCAACGCCGCAGGAATAGTGGTTCTATTTCAAGGGGTCGCGAAGACGTTCAGGGCAAAAATCTGGCAAATCCGAAGGACGCTAAACCCGCTTCATATCAGCGGCTCGACGCGCTTGGAAATAGGCCCACTATGTCCGGCGCACGCCAAACCTCTGATCTTTCGCGGATTTGGCGCCAGTGGTGCAGGGATTATGGGGCTACGCCCTAGCCTCTGGGCGTGTTACGGTGTGCGGGCAACAGAGGAAGCAGGACATGGTTTCGCGCGTCATTCCGGTGGAGAGCTTTGACCTTGTGGTGTTTGGGGCCACGGGGGATTTGGCGCGTAGCAGGATTTTGCCTGCCCTGTATCGGCGGTTTCAGGCTGGGCAATTGCCGGAGGGGGTGCGCATTATCGGGGCGGCGCGCACGGATCTGGATGATCAGGCGTTTCGGGCGTTTGTGCGGGCGGCGCTTGAGGAATTTGTTTCAGAAAAACAACGCACTGCGCCGGGTGTGGAGGCGTTTTTGGCGGCCGTTCGCTACGTGGCGCTGGAGGTGCAGGGCGCGGCAGGCTGGGCCGAGTTGAAGGCGGCGATGCGGCCCGGCGTGGTGCAGGCGTTTTATTTTTCCGTCGCGCCGGACCTGTTTGGCGCGCTGGCGGAGCGATTGCACGGCGCGGGGATTGCGGGGCCGCGGGCGCGGATCGTGGTTGAAAAGCCCTTCGGGCATGATCTGACCTCGGCGCGTGCGCTGAATGCCACGCTGGCGGCGTATTTTGACGAAGCGCAGATTTACCGAATTGATCATTACCTTGGCAAAGAGACCGTGCAGAACCTGATGGCGGTGCGCTTCGCCAATATGTTGTTTGAGCCGCTGTGGAATGCGCAATATGTGGACCACATTCAGATCACGGTGGCGGAAAGCGTCGGGGTTGGCGGGCGCGGCGCCTATTACGACGCGACGGGGGCCATGCGCGACATGGTTCAAAACCACCTGATGCAGCTTTTGTGCCTCACGGCGATGGAGCCGCCGGCGCGGTTTGAGGCGGGGGCGGTGCGCGATGAGAAACTGAAGGTGATCCGGGCGCTGGAGCCGGTGGCGGCGGGGGACCTGGTGCGCGGGCAATATCTTGCGGGGGCGGTGCCGGGCTATCTGGAGGATAGCGGAAATCCGCAGAGCCGCACCGAGAGTTTTATCGCCATGAAGGTCGGTATTGCCAACTGGCGCTGGAACGGCACCCCGTTTTACTTGCGCACCGGCAAGCGGATGCAGGCGCGGATGTCGGAGATCGTCGTCCGCTTCAAGGCGCCGCCGCATTCGATTTTCGAGGACGGGGCCGGGCAGGCGCCGAACACGCTGGCGATCCGCTTGCAGCCCAATGAGGGCATGGACCTGACCGTGACCAGACGAGGTTGAAGCGGCCTGGGCCTGGACCGATCCGATCATTGCCGACTGGCAGGCGCGCGGGGACAGGCCGGTCGCGTATGACGCCGGGTCCGCCGGGCCGCAGGCGGCGATGGAATTGCTGCGCCGGGATGGGCGGCGCTGGCGCGAACTGGGGGTTTGAAATGGAACTGCACAGCTATGCCGACGACGACATGATGATGATGGCGGTGGCGAATGTCCTGGCGGACGATATTCGCACCCGCCTTGCGGTGGCGGACCGGGCGGCGATTGCCGTTGCGGGTGGGGCCACGCCGGGGCCGGTTTTCGACTATCTCGCCCATGTGGACCTCGATTGGGCGCGGGTCGATGTCATGCTGACGGATGAGCGCTGGGTCGATCCCGGTTCGGCGCGTTCCAATACGCGGTTGCTGACCGAACGGCTGTTTGCGGGCAAAGCAGCAGAGGCGGTGTTGATCCCGCTTTATGACGGCGCGCAGGCGCCGGAAGACGGCCTTGAGGCGCTGTCCGGCCCGGTGCGCGCCGCCCTGCCTTTGGCCAGTGTTTTGCTCGGCATGGGCGAGGATATGCACACAGCCAGCCTCTTCCCTGACGGCGATCAGATCGACGCCGCCATGTCGCCCGACGCGCCGGTCCTGATGGCGATGCGTGCGCCCGGCGTCCCGGAGCCGCGCGTCACCCTGACCTTTCCGGTCATCGAAGGCGCCATTCGCAAGCATCTCGTGATTCGGGGCGCGGCCAAAAAAGCGGCGCTGGACCGCGCGCAAGCGCTGGACGATCCGCAGACGGCGCCGATTTCGGCGTTTTTGAGCGAGTTGGACGTTCATTGGTGTCCGTAATATCCGGTAGGTATTAAGAAAGAATGAATGTGATGTGGAAAAAACTCGAAGCGGCGCGGGATCGGTTGCAAGAAACCCGGATTGAGGCCTTGCTGGCAGCGCGGGGCAGCGCGGATTTTACTCTGCATGTCGACGGGTTGGTGTTCGATTATTCCAAGACCTTGCTCGATGCGCCGGCCCGTTCATTGCTTTTGAATCTAATTGAAAGTAGTGCTTTAACTTCGGCTCGTACGTCCATGTTTTCAGGGGGAAAAATAAACCAGACAGAGGGGCGCGCCGTGTTGCATACCGCCCTGCGATCCGCGGAAACCACCCCGCTTCTGGTGGACGGAAAAGACGTTCGGCCGGGCATCACGGAGGTCCGCGCGCGCATGGGGGAATTTGCCGATGCGCTGCGTTCGGGCGCCCTGCGGGGGGCGACCGGCGCGCGCTTCACCGACGTGGTGAATATCGGCATTGGCGGCTCCGATCTCGGCCCGGCAATGGCCACCGGCGCCCTCGCGCCCTATGCCGACGGGCCGCGCCTGCACTTCATTTCCAACGTCGATCCGGCCCATCTGGCGGACACGCTCGCCCCGCTCGATCCGGCGACAACCCTCGTCCTCATCGCCTCGAAAACCTTCACCACGATCGAGACCATGACCAACGCCGCTGCCGCCCGCGACTGGCTCGCCGCCGCGCTTGGGGAGGCGCATTCCGGCCACCTCGCCGCCGTGTCCTCCGCGCTGGACAAGACCGCCGCATGGGGCATCGCGCCGGAGCGGGTGTTTGGCTTTGAGGACTGGGTCGGCGGGCGTTATTCGCTTTGGGGGCCGATTGGCCTGCCCCTGCGCATCGCTATCGGGGGGGCGCATTTCGACGCGTTTCTGGCGGGCGCCGCCGCGATGGACGCGCATTTTCAGCAGGCGGAGGGGGCGCAGAACCTGCCGGTGATGCTGGCGCTGATCGGCATCTGGCACCATCAGGTGATGGGCTACCCGACCCGCGCCGTCCTGCCCTATGAACAACGCCTCGCCCGCCTGCCAGCCTACCTGCAACAGCTCGAAATGGAGAGCAACGGCAAGTCGGTGGCGATGGATGGCCGCGCGCTGGAACGCCCCGCC
>PDRY01000054.1 GCA_002748265.1 Rhodobacterales bacterium | reverse complement strand
ATGGTGCCGATCTGGTCGGTCGTCCTCGGCGCGCTGCTTCTGGCGGAAGCCCTGCCGCCAAGCCTGATCTGGGCCCTGGGCATCATCCTCGTCGGCGTGGCGCTTTCCGAAGCCAGCACGCTGAAGGCAATTTTCCGCAGGGACTAACCCGCGACCGCCCGCACTTCCGCCACGATCTCCGCCACGACCTGATCCAGCAGCGCCGGATCTTCGCTCTCCGCCATCACCCGGATCAGCGGTTCGGTGCCGGATTTACGGATCAGCAAGCGCCCGTTGCCCACCAGCCGCGCCTCCGCCTCCGCAATCACTTTTCGCACCTTTTCCGCCTCTAGCGGCGCGGAATCAGCCGAAAACCTTACATTTTCCAACTTTTGCGGCACGGTCTCAAAGGACTTGGCCAACTCGGATGCGGGCGCGCCACTGCGCACCATCGCGGCCAGAAACTGCAACCCAGCCAACAGCCCGTCACCCGTCGTCGCATGATCGGTCATCACGATATGGCCCGACTGTTCGCCACCAAGGTTATAGCCGCCCGCGCGCATCGCCGCGACCACATGCCGGTCGCCAACCTTGGTGCGCACGAGGTCCAGCCCATGCCCGGACAGGTAACGCTCCAGCCCGAGATTGGACATCACCGTCGCCACCAAAGCACCCCCGGCGAGCCGCCCCTCATCGGCCCAGCGTTTGGCGAAAAGCGCCATGATCTGGCGACACGCCCACCGGGATCACCTCGGCGCCGAGTTCCCAAAGCAGGTCCGGCGCCGCGCGATACCCGGCCCCGTTGGCGCAGTCGATCACCACCTTCAACCCGTCGAGCTTGCACCCCGCCGGGAAGGTCGTCTTCAGAAACTCAACATAGCGTTGCCGCCCTTCGTCGATCCGCTTGGCCCGGCCAATATGTTGCGGCTGGCACGGGCGTACTTCACCGGCAACCAGCGCTTCAATCGCTGCCTCGTCGGCATCTGATAGTTTGAACCCATCGGGGCCGAAAAACTTGATGCCATTGTCATGAAACGGGTTGTGACTGGCGGAAATCATGATGCCCAGATCGGCGCGCATGGAATGGGTCAAACGCCCCACCGCCGGGGTCGGCACCGGGCCGAGCAACAGCACATTCATGCCGGTCGAGGTCAGCCCCGCCGTCAGCGCGTTTTCGATCATGTAGCCCGACAGCCGCGTATCCTTGCCGATCACCACCCGGTGATTGTTGCGCTCATCGCGGCGAAAATGCCGCCCCGCCGCCGCGCCCAGTTTCAACGCCATTTCCGCCGTCATCGGATAGGAATTCGCCAGCCCACGCACCCCATCGGTGCCGAAAAGTTTCCCTGCCATTCCCGCTACCCCTCTTCTGGCGACGCATGGATCGCCTCAAACAAATCAAGCGCCTGCCGCGTTTCCCGCGTATCATGCACCCGCAAAAATTGCACCCCCTGCCCCGCCGAATGCAGCGCGATGGACAAAGATCCGCCGAGTCGGTCCCGCGCGT
>PDRY01000056.1 GCA_002748265.1 Rhodobacterales bacterium | reverse complement strand
TTGCAACGTGCCGTCGGTCACTTCCGCGATATGGATGAAGACGCCAGCGGCCTGCCGGGTATCGATCACTTTGGCCTCGCCGGTATCGGTGCGGATAAACCCGCTATCGCCGACCTGCCCGCCGCTTTCGGCGTAAAACGGCGTCTGGTTCACCACGATTTGCACGGCGTCCCCGGCCTTTGCCGTTTTCACCTCCACGCCGTCAGAGACCAGCGCGCAAATCTGCCCCTCGGCATGTTCCGTGTCATAGCCCAGAAACTCGGTGCGCCCATGCGCTTCGGCCACGTCGAACCAGATCGTTGCATCCGCCGCGGCGCCGGAGCCGGACCAGGCAGCGCGGGCCTTGGCCTTCTGCGCCTCCATCGCCGCGTCAAAGCCGGCCACGTCCACCGCGCGCTGCTTTTCGCGCAGCGCATCCTGCGTCAGGTCCAGTGGGAAGCCGTAGGTATCATAGAGTTTGAAAGCGGTTTCGCCGGGAAGCTCCGCGCCTTCCGGCAGGTCCGTCAGCGCATCGTCGAGCAGTTTCAGCCCCCGATCCAGCGTCGCCTTGAAGCGGGTTTCCTCCGAAAGCAGGGTTTCCTCGATCATCAGCTGACCGCGGCCCAGCTCGGGATAGGCCTGCCCCATCTGCGTCACCAGCGCGGGCACCAGACGGTGCATCACCGGGTCTTTGGCGCCCAAAAGGTGGGCGTGGCGCATGGCGCGGCGCATGATGCGGCGCAGCACATAGCCGCGGCCCTCGTTGGAGGGCAGCACCCCCTCGGCGATGAGGAACGCGGTTGAGCGCAGGTGGTCGGCGATGACGCGGTGATGCACGTTTTTGTCACCAAACGGCTCGGTCGAGGTCGCGTGGGCGGAAGCCTCAATCAGCGCCTTGAACAGATCGGTTTCGTAATTGTCATGGCTGCCCTGAAGCAGCGCGCCGATGCGTTCCAGCCCCATGCCGGTGTCGATCGACTGCATGTCCAGCGGCACCAGCGAACCGTCCTCGAACTGTTCGTTCTGCATGAAAAC
>PDRY01000055.1 GCA_002748265.1 Rhodobacterales bacterium | reverse complement strand
AAGCGGCGTCCCCTCAGCAATGGCAAAGGTGAAAAACCGCCGCGCAGGCTCCGGCAGCTCCACCACCATCTGCGCAGAAAACCGCGGCGGATTGGCGGGTTGAAACGCGCGCAACCGCTCCATTTCCCCCCGCATCGACCACGCATCCGCCTGCCGCCACGCCAGCAGCGCAACAAGCGCAAGGCCGATAACACCCCCCAAAACCATCAAAGCTGTCTTCATACCCGCACTGAAACAAACACCGACGCAGGCGTCAACCGTAGGTCATGCCGTTCATCCAAGATCAACGAAGTTGGCCAGCGGCCACCGGAGGCCCCGAAACGCTTCAGCTTTCGCCCGGTGTCTCGATCACCTCATAGGTTTGCGGGGGTGTGCTGGCCCCGCCGCGCGCGGCGCGGAACGGGCGGGGATCCCAATAGCAGGCAAAGCCGTCGCCATCCGGGTCCATCCCCTTCGGATCGCGCTTCGGGCCGCCCGCGTCGAGAAATACCTGCTGCGCCTGATCGGCGGACGGATACTTGGCACAGGCGCGGTCAAACCGGCTCTTGGCGCTAAAACTGGAACGCCGATACAGCGCCTGCCCCGGCTGGTTATTGGTCGCCAGCGCAAACGCCACGATAGACGGGCCGGAGCCAGACGGGCGCGGCGGCAGGTCGGTCGGTTCGATGATGACAAATTGCGCGCGGTTGGCGGCAATGCGCTGCGCGTCGCTTTCAATGCTTTCACGCCCCGAAACCGCACCAAAATCCTGCTCGTCTGAAATGCCGGAATGACCCGTTGCCGCGCCTTCCGCGGGCAGATTCAGCGCTTTGCGCGTATCCGCCGCGAGAACACCCGCCGCGTCGAGCGGACGGCTGTTCACCGCAACCGCAGGCGGCAAGGTGTTGCGCGCCCCGGCGGCGGAGTTCGGAACGTTCGGGCTACAGGCAACAAGCGCCAGAGCGGAAAATACAATAAACGGCAGACGCATCGGAGCCTCTCAACTGGTTTCGGCGCGGATTACCACCATTTCGCGGGCTTGGAAACAAACCC
>PDRY01000007.1 GCA_002748265.1 Rhodobacterales bacterium | reverse complement strand
GCCTCGTCCCCGGACAGGTTGCGCTTGTTGTCAGCGCATTTCTTCCGCCGGAGTTACGCCCAGAATAGCAAGACCGGACGAAATAACAACGGAAACAGCACGCGCGAGGGCGATTTTCTCAGATGTTGCATCCGAGTCACCCTCGGTGACGAAGCGCAGTTCCGGCTTGTCGTTGCCCCGGTTCCACAGGGCGTGGAAGTCGCTGGCCAGCTCATAAAGGTAGAAAGCGACGCGATGCGGCTCATGCCCGCGCGCGGCGATTTCCACCAGCCGGGGCCATTCCGCCAGCTTTTTCGCCAGCGTCAGTTCCGCCGCATCCTCCAGCTTCGGCGCGCGGTCCGGGTCGATCTCAACCCCGAGTTCCGCCGCCTTGCGCAGCACCGAATGCACCCGCGCATTGGCGTATTGCACATAGAATACCGGGTTGTCGCGCGATTGCTCCAGCACCTTGTCGAAGTCGAAGTCCAGCGGCGCGTCATTCTTGCGCGTCAGCGTGACGAAACGGGTCACATCGACCCCCGCCTGCTCCACCACATCGCGCAGGGTCACGAAGGTGCCCGCCCGTTTCGACATCTTGAACGGCTCACCGTTCTTGTAGAGCTTGACCAACTGAATCAGCTTCACATCGAGCGGCACCTTGCCTTCCGACAGCGCCGAAACCGCCGCCTTCATCCGCTTGACATAGCCGCCATGATCGGCGCCAAACACATCAATTAGCGCGTCGAAGCCTCTGGAAACCTTATCAAAATGATAGGCGATGTCCGGGGCGAAATAGGTCCACGAGCCATCGGATTTCTTCACCGGACGGTCCACGTCGTCGCCGTGATCGGTCGAGCGGAACAGGGTCTGTTCGCGCGGTTCCCAATCCTCCGGCTTCTTGCCCTTGGGCGGCTCCAGCACGCCCTCATAGATCAGCCCCTTCGCCTCGAGATCGGCCAGCGCGCCCTCGATGCGCCCGGTGCCGTAGAGCGATTTTTCCGAGAAGAACACATCCATGGTGACGCCGAGCGCCGCCAGATCGGCCCGGATCAGGTCCATCATCTGCTCGGTGGCAAATTCGCGGATCGGCACGAGCCAGGTCGCTTCCGGCTGATCGAGATAGGCGTCACCCACCTTCTCCTTGAGCGCCTCGCCCACCGCGATCAGGTAGTCGCCCGGATAGGTGCCCTCCTCGAAGGCCACGTCCTGCCCATGCGCCTCAAGGTAGCGCAGATAGACTGAGCGGGCCAACACATCGACCTGCGCCCCGCCGTCATTGATATAATATTCCCGCGTCACCTCATGGCCGGAATACTGCAACAGGCTGGCCAACGCGTCGCCAAACACCGCGCCGCGGGTGTGGCCGACATGCATCGGTCCGGTCGGGTTGGCAGAGACAAATTCCACGTTAACCTTCTGTCCCGCGCCCATATTGGAGCGGCCATAGCCCGGCGTATCGAGGATGGCGCGCACCAGATCGGCCCAGACCCCCGGCTCCAGCCGCAGGTTCAGAAAGCCCGGCCCCGCGACATTGGCTTGCGCCACCCGCGCATCCGCCGTGAGCTTGCCCGCCAGCGCCTCCGCGATGTCGCGCGGCTTCATCCGCGCCCCCTTGGCCAGCACCATCGCCGCATTGGTCGCCATATCGCCATGCCCCGGATCGCGCGGCGGCTCCACAGTGACATTAGCAAAGTCCAGCCCCTCCGGCAGCCCCCCTTCACGGGTCAGCGCGGTCAGGCTATCGAGGACAAGGGCGCGAATATCGGCAAACAGGTTCATCGGGGGTTCCTTTGATCTTGGGCGGCTCTGGCGGCGGGTAGCCTGGCGACAGGCAATACCACCCCGCGCACGAAGGTCAAGCCGCGCCCGCGCGCGAAGCCCTGTCAATTCGTCGCCTTGACCCCTGCCCCGCGCCGCCCTATCCCGGCGCAAAGGTCAGCCAGTCCCGCAGCCAACCCGCCTGCCAACCGCCCGCGTAACCGGAGAAACCGACATGACCACCACGCCAAAACGCCGCCTCTTCGCCGCAACCCTGTTGCTGCTCGCCCTAAAACTGCTGTTCGACACGGTGGTGCTGAACCTGCCGACCCTGAGCATGTCCGACCCGTTCGAGCGTTTCAAACTTTATGAAGCGCTGTATTTCTTCGGCGCCATCCTGTTTCAGCTCTTCTTCATCACCCTGATCGCCACGCTCGCGGTGCGGGCGCGCGAAATCGGCGCAAGCGGGCTGCGACTGGCGGCGTGGCTGGTGGCGCTGGTTCCTCTCGTGCAGTTGGTGTTTCAGGTCACGACGCTGGGCACGATGGCCGGGGCAGAGGCTCCCGCGCCGGTTTACTATTTCTTCAACGACTTTTTCGACCACTATCCCGGCCTGATGCAGTTCTTCGCCCAAGCCCCGCTGGCCGCACTGGCCATTGCACTGGCCACCGCTCCCGGCCCGCGCGCCCTCATGGGTCCGGCGCAGGCGGCACTCGGCCCGGCACTGGCGCTGCTGTTTCTGCTCACCCCGCTTGCGCCGTGGGCGCTGATCACCGGCACCGTCCTGCTGGGCCTGCTGGTTCTCGTCGCCCCCTTCTCCGCCATGCGCGCCGATCCGCGCGGCCCCGAATGGCCCCTCGCCGCCCTGATCGCCGCGCTGGTGATCGTGCAGGCACTCACAACGCTCAACGCCGACAACATCCTCTATGCGTTGGGCAATACCGCAGGCAGCATCGGCGGCGGCTATGTTTTCCTCGTGCCGCTGATGGTCGGGCTGACCTATGCACCAAACGCCTTTGGCAGCGCCCGGTTCAGCATCGGCATTGCCCTGCTCGCCGCCGCCTATGCGCTGCTGACGCTTTTCCCGCTGCTGCGCAACGCAGGCCACGGCACCACCAATCTGGCCTTCACGATCCGCAGCGCCGGTTGGTGGCCCTTCCCGCGCGGCTTTGAAACCGCCTTCACCAGCGCCCAGAGCCTTCTGGCACTGGCGACAACCGGGGCGATCCTCTGGGCGGCGTTTCGGCTCTGGCGGGGGCGTTCAGGCGAATAAGTCGCGATGCACCGAGAGGGCGAAGCGGTCGGTCATGCCGGCGATGTAATCGGCCACGATGCGCGCCAGTTCCCGCTCATCCGCCGCCCGCGCAACGTCCTCGCGCCACTCGGGCGGTAACAGACTCGGATCGGCCATGAAAGCGGGGAAGAGGTCTTCGATCACCCCGGTGCATTTCGCGCGCATCTCGACCACCGAGGGCGCGCGATACATGCGGGCGAAAAGGAAGGCGCGGATCTGTTTCAGGTCGGCCCAGAGCGCGTCGGAAAAGCGGATCACCGGCTGTCCCGCATGGCGCACCGCCGCCGCATCCGCCGGGTCCAACTGCGCCAGAATCGCCCGTGAGCGCGCTAAAACGTCCTCCACCATGACACCAAACACCCGCCGCAAGCCCTCATAGCGCCGCCGCCGCGCGTCCAGCCCCGGATAGCGCTGATCGACCTCGTGAAAACAGGCGCCGATGATCGGCAATTCACAGATTTCCGCCACCGTGAACAGCCCCGCGCGCAGGCCGTCATCGAGGTCGTGGTTGTTGTAGGCGATGTCGTCGGACAGGGCCGCGACCTGCGCTTCCGCCGAGGCATGTGTCGCCAGTTCGAGGTCGTGGCGGGCGTTGTAATTGGCCAGCGCGGCGGGCAGCTCCCCCGTCACCGGACCGTTATGCTTGGCGATGCCCTCAAGGCTTTCCCAAGTCAGGTTCAACCCGTCCCATTCGGCATAGTGACGCTCCAAACCCGCAACGATTCGAAGGGCTTGCGCGTTGTGGTCAAAGCCGCCATAGGGCTGCATCAGCGCATCAAGCGCGTCCTCTCCCGTATGGCCAAACGGCGTGTGGCCCAGATCATGCGCCAGTGCCACCGCCTCCGTCAGGTGCCCGTCCAGCCCCAGCGCCCCGGCCAGCGTCCGCGCCACCTGCGCCACCTCGATCGAATGGGTCAGGCGGGTGCGGAAATAATCCCCCTCATGCTCGACGAAAACCTGCGTCTTGTGCTTGAGGCGGCGGAAGGCGGAGGAATGAATGATGCGGTCGCGGTCGCGCTGAAACGGGCTGCGAAACCCCTCCGGCTCATTGTATAACCGCCCCCGGCTCGCCGCCGGATCACACGCATATTTCGCCAACATTCCCGCCTCCCGGCTTATCTTGCCGCCAGACGCTTGTCGCCCGGCCCAAGCCCGCATATATTTGAAAAAGCACCGAAAAGGAAACCCTAAGGAAACCGCATGGAACTCAACCTGCCCCCCAAAGTCACTTCCCGCGCTTTCGAGCGGCTGGGCGAGATCGGCGCGGCGGCGGCGGGCAAAGCGCTGCGCGTAGCGGTGGAGGGGGGCGGCTGCTCGGGCTTCACCTATGAAATCACGCTAGACACGCCGAGTGACGACGATTTGCGGCTGACGGAAGCGGGGGAAACGGTGGTGATCGACGAGGTCTCCCTGCCCTTCCTCGCGGGCGCCACCATCGATTTCACCGAAGAGCTGATCGGCGCGCGTTTCACCATCGACAACCCCAACGCCACCACCTCCTGCGGCTGCGGCACCTCATTTTCCATCTAAGTTTTCCACCTGAACCCCGATCTGTCTCATATTGATCTTGAAAACGCCGCCCCTGTTGCGCGGCAAAGTGCGGGGCTAAAAGGGGCGCCATGACAGAAGACGCGTTGGTCATATTCACCCCTTCCGGCCGCCGGGGCCGGGTGGCGACGGGCAGTTCCGTGCTGGATGCGGCGCGGGCTTTGGGCGTTGACCTTGCAGCGACCTGTGGCGGGCGCGGGGTCTGCGGCAAATGCCAATGCGCGCCGGGCTTTGGCGACTTCCCGAAACACGGCATCACCGCGCGCGAAACGGCGCTGGAGCCGCTAAACGAGGTGGAACGCCGCTATGACGATCGGCGCGGGCTGAAAAAGGGGCGTCGGCTGGGCTGTCAGGCGGTGATCCGGGGCGATATGGTCATTGACGTGCCGCCGGAAAGTCAGGTGCATAAACAGGTGATCCGTAAGGAAGCCGAAGCGCGCGATATCACGCTGGATTCGGCGCTGTGGCGGGTCTATGTCGAAGTGGAAAAGCCCACGCTGGAAGTGGCGATGGGCGACCGCGAGCGGCTGATTGCGGCGCTGGAGGCACAGACCGGCGCGCGGGGGCTGACGCTCGATCCGGCTCTGTTGCCGGGCTTGCAAAAATGCCTGCGGGCGGGGGATTGGCAGGTCACGGCGGCGATCCATGAAGATGGGGGCGCGCCGGTCATTGCCGCGCTGTGGCCGGGCTATCGGGAGGGGCTGTTCGGCCTCGCCATCGACATCGGCTCGACCACCATCGCCGGGCATCTGGTCGATCTGGAAAGCGGCGAGGTGCGCGCCTCTTCCGGCCT
>PDRY01000020.1 GCA_002748265.1 Rhodobacterales bacterium | reverse complement strand
GAGTGATCGCCTGAGGCGATTGCCTGGTGATCCCGAGACGCACCAGCAAGGGTGTGTCGAAGATCATCGAGTGATCTGACACTGGCCTGACGGCCGGACTAGGACAAACAGAAGGCCGCTCCCGAAAGGGGGCGGCCTTTTGTGTGGGCGGGATGTTGTGGGGCGCGGCTTGGGGGCCTTGAGCCCCCTGCGTCCCGCTGGGGGGCTCTGCCCCCGGCCCCCGGCCTCCGGCCGCCCCCGAGGTATTTTGGCAAATAAGAAGGGGGGAGGGGCGGAAGTTGGTCGCGTGATTGCTCAAACCTGACGAGGGGCGCGAAAGCGCCAAGAGCCTACCGTGCGCGAGAGGCACCCGGTTTCGCGGTGATCCCAAAGGCCTTGCGTGCGGTCACGAGCCGGAGGTCTTCGGGGTCCATACCCAGTGACAGAAGCGTTTCGCGATCAAACCGTTCGCGGGCCTTTTCCTTGTCGTGGGGGGTGCCGAGGAGGCTGTCGATCCATCCCATTCCACCGCTGACATGGAAGGTCGCGTGGTGGTCTTGGTAGTGATGCGCCAGATGGGTGCGGGTGATCCGTTGCGCGAACCAGCCCTTGGGGATGCGCAGATGCGCGATCGTATGGCAATACTCATAGTAGGTAAACGCCGTGACAGATCCGCCAAAGGTCGCGACGAAAGCCCACGTCACCGCACCGCTCCCTCCTAGCAGAGGCCAGAGCACGAGCGTGTGCACGGTGGTCGAGATGAGGCCGAAGCGCAGGGCATACCAGTGGTCATCGCCGGTGAAGAATTCGGGATCGGACGGGTATTCATGATGCCCGATATGGCTCCGATAAAGCGTGTTGAACGCACTCTGCTGTGAGGGAGGGGAGCGGTGATACACGAAGCGGTGCAGCACGTATTCGACGAAAAACTGCGCAAAGAAGCCGTAGATGAAGGCGACCACCAGTCCCCACGACAGGTTCATCACGAAGATCGCCATGGCGACGATCCAGAACGGGGCCAGCCGGTGAAGGCTGCCCATATTGGCGAGCACGCGCAGCGTTGCGATCATGATTGTCCTCCCTTTTAGAAAGACGATCACGGGGCGCGTCGATGCGTCAAGACTGCCGTTGCGGGAACGTGCGGTGTTGCAACCGGCGTGGCGGTCGCGTTTCCTGTCGTCATCCAGGGAGAGGCATCATGAGCGATTTCACTTTCAACACGACTCCGTCGATCCGGCAAGTATGGGGTGGCGCACGGGAATTCGGGGCGACTCTCGCGGAGCAGCCCTTTGCGCAGGCGGTGCGCCGGGTTCTGATGGTCACCGATCCGGGGGTGCGGGGGCTTGGGCTTTGCGATCCGTGCCTGGACAGTCTTTCTGCGGCGGGATTTGAGGTTTCCGTGTTCGATGCGGTTGAAGCGGATCCGAAATCGGAAACTGTTTTGGCCGCTGCGGATGTCGCACACGATTGCGATTTGGTCGTGGGGTTCGGCGGCGGCAGCTCGATGGATGTGGCCAAGGTCGTTGCGTTGCTGGCACGCAGTACGCAGCCGCTCGATGCGCTCTACGGCGTTGGTCTCGCGCGGGGGGCGCGGCTGCCATTGGTTTTGGTGCCGACGACGGCGGGCACGGGATCGGAGGTCACGCCGATCTCTATCCTGACGACGGGAACGGTCGAAAAGAAGGGGATCGTCTCGCCTTTGCTGTTGCCCGATATGGCGCTGCTGGATGCGTCTTTGACGGTAGGGTTGCCGCCTGCGATCACGGCTGCGACCGGGGTGGACGCGATGGTGCACGCGATCGAGGCCTACACGTCGCGCAGTGCCAACAATAACGCGGTGTCGCGTGCCTTAGCGGGACGGGCGCTAGAGCTTTTGGGTGCAAATATTCGGACGGCCGTTGCCGACGGTATGAGCCGGGAGGCGCGCGAGGCGATGCTGCTGGGTTCGATGCTGGCGGGGCAGGCGTTTGCCAACTCTCCCGTGGGGGCGGTGCATGCGCTCGCCTATCCGGTCGGGAGCCTGTTTCATGTGCCTCATGGGTTGTCCAACGCGCTCGTGCTGGCTGAGGTGATGCGGTTCAACTTGCCGGATGCGGCGCAAGGCTATGCCGAGATCGCGCCGCGAATCTTCCCTGACATCGACATGACGTGCGGCACGCAGGCTATCGCGGTTGAGCTGATCGACCGCTTGGCCCAGCTCAATGCGGATTTGGGGCTTGGCCCCGGTTTGCGAAGCGTCGGCATTGCCGAAAGCGATATCGCGAAGCTGGCGGATGACGCGATGAACCAGACGCGGCTTTTGGTGAACAATCCGCGCGAGGTGACGCAGGGGGATGCCGAGCGGATCTACCGCGCATCACTTTAGCCATAGCCGAAACGAAAAAGGGGCCGCTGGAAGCGACCCCTTAGACAGCATTTCGCGCGTTTTAGCGGCGAATGCCGAGCTTCTCGATGAGCGTGCGATAGCGCGACTCGTCTTTGCCCTTCACATAGTCCAGCAGCTTACGGCGCTGCGCGACCATTTTCAGAAGGCCACGGCGACCGTGGTTGTCCTTCTTGTGGGTTTTGAAGTGCTCGGTCAGGGTGTTGATGCGGCTGGTCAGGATCGCAACCTGGACTTCGGGCGAACCGGTGTCGCCGTCCTTGGTGCCGAATTCCTTGATGAGCCGGGTCTTTTCTTCAGCGGTGATCGACATCGGGGTCTCCTTTGGGTTGGTGTGAATGGCGCAAGCCGGGATGTCGTCCAGCAAGGCCCATGGAGTTGGCGCGCAGCGGATGCCCGCGCGACCGGTGCGATCTACACAGATCAGTCCCATTTGGAAAGGCTAAAGTTGACGCTGGCCGGGTATCCGCGCCGATCAGGCGGGCAGCAGCTCAACCGTGCTCAGGTCCAGATCAGCAAGGCTGGGGAAGATGGCGGCCAGATGCCCATCCGCGAGAAGGTGCAGCCCGTCATCCTCCAACCGTGTGCTGAGAAACGGTGTCGGCCCTTCATGGGTCAGGGCGATCACGTCCTCTCCGGGGGTGAAATCGGTCACGATCGGGGCCCCGGACTGTGACAGGACGAAACTGTCGGCGCCGGAGCCGCCGCTGAGCAGATCCCCCGCATGTCCTTCGATCCAGTCATCGCCCGCGCCACCATTGATCGTGTCTTGGGCAAAGTCATCTGCGGCGCCGCCTGTCAGGGTGTCGTTTCCTTCGCCTCCGAACAGAAGGTCGGCACTTGCCCCGCCATCCAGGTGATCGTCCCCCCATGAGCCGGACAAGGTATCCGCGCCGCCGCCGCCCATCAGGGTATCGCGCCCGTCTCCGCCGTTCAGAGCGTCGTTTCCGTCTTCCCCGGCCAGTTGGTCATCCCCGACATGGCCGGAGAGTTGATCATCGCCAACGCCGCCCAGCAAGGTGTCATCCCCGCGCCCGCCGTGCAGCGAATCGCCGCCCGCGCCTCCGGCTATGTGGTCATTGCCATCCTCACCGTCGATATAGTCGTTGCCGCCTGCGCCGCTGATCTCTTGATCGCCATCCCCGGCGAAGAGCGTGTCGTCCCCAGTGGTCAGCATATCCGTGTTCGGATCGGTTTGATCGATCGGGGCGGTTGGCGGCGCTTCCGTGACGGTCAATGCCGGGGAAGGCGCAACATATGTGGCGCCCGAATCGGCCATGTCCGGTTCAGGGGGGAGATCGTCGCTGACGGCGCTATCTGGCTCTGATGCGGGAGCGCCTTCGTCCAGCACCTGTGTGATTGGCACGATGGCGAGGGTGTCGGCGGTGATCTCGTCATCCGCATCCTCGTCTGGCTCTGCCACGAAATCATCATCCCCCGAGAGCGCAAACCCAACGCTGGCGAGCGAAAGTCCCAAAAGGCTCATAAAGGCGAGCATCGCTCCTCCAACACAGACTACCGGCGCCGTCCCAACAGAGCGCGCGATTCGGTTCCATGACTTTCGCGCGAAAGGGTTAAGGGACCGTTCGCCAGGGCGCCGGCACGCAGCGATAGCTGACATAGAGAGGGTGGCGCGGGTGCCCGTGCTTGGTCAGACCGAGCACCAGAAGGGGTTTTCCACAGGCTCGCAGCAGGGCTTCCACCTCTGCCCCCCGGCCCAGATGCGCGCCGTGCACGCCCCAGGCGCAGAGCACGGCATCCCCCCAATCGGCGGCCTTGCGCAGGGCGGTGTCGTTCTCTGGCCCGCAAGGCTCTGGCGCCCGGCGCATCACGCTTGGATCGGTCTCTCGCAAGGCGAAGAGGTTGCAGGCGCGAAAACCTCCGTAGCCAAGCGCACGGGCGCGGCGCTCGCACCGCTCGATCGTGGGATCGTTGGCGGTTTCCGTCGCCTTGGAGGGGTTCAGCATCACATAGGTCAGGCGCGGGCCGTCGGCCCAGATGCGGGTCAGCGCGTAACGATAGCGTTCGCAATCGGAATAGAGCGCTTCGGACTGGGTGTCGCGCAGTATGGCGCTTCGGGCGATCATGTCGGGATCCCGTAGGCGTGCAGAACCTTCAGCGCCGCGATTGTGCGCCGGGCGCGGCCTTCACCTTCGATCACAGGGGATAGGGTCGGCCAAGAGACGGGCCATCCCCCGTCCTCCTGCTGCGCGGCGGCCAGATGCTCCAGATGCGGCGCGATTTCATCGAAGGTGTAGAGGGGCTCCGCGATCTGCGGCGTGGGGGCGAAGTCCAGAGGGCCGAACACATAGCCTTCTGCGTCCGGGTCAAAGGCCGTTGCCGCACGGATCGTGTGGCGCAGGCTGGGCCAGGCGGCATCGGCGCGCGCGCGGTCGGCGGCTTCGGACAGGAAATCACGCGCGTTGCCCAGGCTGTGGACGGAGTCAGGCGCGAGGTGGGGCAGGGCGCGCCAGCAAAACGACTCGGCGTCTTTCATCCAGGGATGCGTCACCCCGGCGCGCCACAAGCAGGCCAGGATGCTGCCCGTGGGGTTGATCGATGCGGGCTGCGGCGCGTCGCAAGCCCACCACGCTGCATGAGGGGCGCCGTTCACCGACGGGTGGGAAAAGGGCAGCCCGCCTTCCGCCGTGGTCAATGCGCCGAGCCGGTCACACAGATCGCGCGCAAGCTTGGGGAAGGGGCCTAGCTCATCCCAGAGCATCAGCGCTTCCCATTGGTCCATCGGCTGCGGGGCGGGGCTGCGCTTGTCCGGCTCCAGTCCATGCGCGAACAGGCCCGTGTCCGCGCGGTAGGCTTCCAGAGCGGTCAGGACCGGGGTCGCAGGGGCACCATCGAACAGGGTCGCAAAGCGCAGCCGGTCCAAAAGGCGACCATGGGTGAAAACGAAATCGCGGGCGCAGGACAGATCGGGAGAGGTCATGGGGCGACGCTAGGCGCGCCGCCGCCTGGCGTCTAGCCTTGGGGCGGCACGAACACCCGTGCGGGATGCAGCTCTCCGCTCTTGTAGCGACCGACGGCGATGGCCTGTCCCTGATACGAGGCCCAGACCTCTTCGCCATACTCCGCGCTGCCCAGAACCGGGGCGGGATTGCCATTGCGCAGCCGCGCGATAGAGCCATCCGCACAGCGCATTTCGGTCAGCCCGTCCAGGCCGCGCTCCAGCGGCAGAAGGTGGGTGTCGAGCTCGGGTGTGCGGGCCAGGCGTTCGATCTCGTCCCAGGTGATCGCGTCCTCAAGATCGAATGGCCCGGACCAGAGCCGACGCAGGGTCAGCACGTGGCCGTGACAGCCAAGCGCCTCGCCCAGATCGCGGGCGATGGCGCGCACATAGCCGCCCTTGCCGCAGGTCATCTCCAGCTCTGCGTGGTCTGCATCGGGGATGTCGGTGAGCAGCAGTTCGTCGACGTAAAGCGGGCGGGCGGCGAGCGTCACGTCCTCGCCATCGCGGGCGCGCTTGTAGGCGCGCTCTCCGTCGATCTTCACTGCTGAAAACGCGGGCGGCACCTGCATGATATCGCCGAGGAAATTGCCAAGGGCGCCCTTGATCTCGGCCTCGGAGGGACGGGCGTCAGAGGTCGCGATCACCTCGCCTTCGGTGTCGTCGGTATTGGTGGCCTGCCCCCACCGCACGGTGAAGCTGTAGGACTTGAGCGCGTCGGTGATGTAGGGGACGGTCTTGGTCGCCTCGCCCAGGGCGATGGCCAGCAGCCCGGTCGCTTCGGGGTCGAGCGTGCCGGCGTGGCCCGCTTTGCGCGCGTCTAGGGCCCAACGGACCTTGTTCACCACGGCCGACGAGGTGACCCCGGCGGGTTTGTCCACGATCATCCAGCCGGAAATATCACGGCCCTTACGTCTGCGTGCCATCACTCAGTCTCCTTGGAAGAGGGTGGAGCTAATCGGCTGCGCCCGCTGCGTCAAGATGGGCAATCATCGCTCGGGCTGAGAGTTCGGATAGGTATTTATCGCAAATAAGAAGGATCAGTCGATCACCGCGAGGATCGGCCCCATTGCGCTGAAGGAAAAATCGGAGCGCCCAAGCTGCGGCGCGTGGAGCCGGGAGACGCTTCCGTCCAGAAACAGCGCGTTGGGGGTGCCCAGTTCGTCGCGGAACAGGCGGCCGAAGCTGTGGAAGTTCACCGGATCGTTCGAAATCGCAAAGACAAGCGAGCCGTCGGCGCGCTGCCCGACCCCGTTTCGGATATTGAGCGAGGTGCCCCCTTCGATGAAGCGGGGATGCAACGCGCCGTCGATCACCAGCATCGGGCCGGATTGGGTGGCGTCGCGGCACTGCGGTGTGTCCTCGGCGAAGGCGCGGCTTTCGATGATCAGCGCGGCGGCATCGTTGAGGCACAATACGCCATTGGGCAGCAGCCCGAAATTGCCCGGCCCGTCAGAGGTGACCAGCCGCATCTCTTGCGCGCCGTCTTCGATATAGAGCCCGACCGGGCTGCGATCATCGTGATACATGCCTGCATTCATCGCGAAGGGCACAGTGGCGGGGGCGACATGGGTTTGCAGGGCGCTGAACGATCCGAGCGGTACGCCATCGCCGTCGCGCAGGAACAGGCGCAGGGTTTCTGTCGCCGGGTCCACATCGCAGGCCGTGTAGGAGGCGCCGTCAAACGTGAGGTCGCGGCATTCGACCGCCTGCGCGGCCATGGGTGCGATCAGGGAAAGGGTGAGCCCGATTGCGATGCGGCGCATCACTCCTCCAGATCGCGGCGCACGCGGTCTTCTTGCAGACGCGCGCGGGTTTCGTCCATTCGGTCGAAGGTTTCGTCGATGCGGAACCGCAGGTCGGGGGTGAACTTCAGCTCGGTCAGCTTGCCCAGCTGGCGGCGCAGCTCGGACCGGTTGCGGGCGAGCGCGTCAATCGCCTCATCCCGGTGAGCGCCGCCGAGGGGCATGACCCAGGCGGTGGCGATCTTCAGGTCGGGGGACAGGCGCACCTCGCCCACGGTGATCGACATCGCGTTCAACTCGGGATCGTGGATGTGGCCCTGCATCAGGAGATCGCTGAGCGCGCGCCGCACCACTTCGCCGACGCGAAGCTGGCGCTGTGTGGGGCCGGAGCCTTCGGAGAAACGTCGTTTAGCCATGGCTCGGATGTAAGCCGCGCGGCGGCCGTTGCCAATGGGGTCTAACGCTGCGTTGAGGCAAGAAGCAGCCCGCCGCCCATCATCAGAGCGCCGCTGGCGCGCGCGCTGCGGCGGCGCCAGAGCGGGCGGCTCAGTGCCGGGCGCAGGCGTCCGGCCAGCAGCATGTAGCCGGTCAGCACGCCCCCCGCGACCAGCGTGGCTGTGAGGATCAGGATGGCGCCTTGCAACCAAAGCGGGCGGGCCGGGTCCAGGAACTGCGCCGTGAAGGCGATGAAGAACACCACCGCCTTTGGGTTCAGGACGCCGGTCAGAAACCCCGCGCGGGTCGCGGCCACCGGGCGCGGTGACGCCTGTGGCTGGGCGCGCAGCTGCCGGGCGCCCAGCCACAGTAGATAGCCCACGCCCGCCCATTTGATCACGGCAAACGCGAGCGCTGAGCTCGCCATAAGTGCGCCCAGCCCCAGCAACGACAGCGTGCGGGACAGCGCCCCGCCCAGGAGGTCTCCGGCGATGGTGCGCAGCCCGGCGCCGCGCCCGTGGGTGATCGTCTGGGCGATCACCAGCAGGACACTGGGGCCGGGCGTGAGGCAAAGCAGCCCATAGGCCGCCACAAAGATGAGCCAGTCGTGAAACGCCATGGGGCCAGCGTGGCGGGCATCGGAACATGCGTCAACCGGGCTTGAGCCCCGCGCCCGAGTGGCGCATCACGGGGGAAAGGAGATCGCAATGACCGACATGCCCAAAATCCTCGTCACCGGCGGCTCGGGCCGCATGGGGCAGATGCTGATCCGCGAAACGCTCGCGCGCGGCGATTGCCAGCTTTCCGCGGTGCTGGAGCGCCCCGGTCACGATTGGATCGGGCGGGATGTGGGCGAGGCCATGGGCGGCGCTCCGGTTGGCGTGGCGGTGACGGATGATCCGCTTGAGGCGATCGCGGGTTGCCGGGCGATGCTGGATTTTACGGTCCCTGACGCGACGGTCGCCTTCGCGGATCTGGCGGCACAGGCGCGCTGCGTCCATGTGATCGGCACCACCGGCTTTGACGAAAACCACCTGCACCGCCTGTCACTGGCCGCGCGTCACGCGACGCAGGTGCGGGCGGGCAATATGAGCCTTGGCGTCAACCTTCTGGTGCAGCTTACCAAGCAGGTCGCGCAGGCCTTGGGCGAGGAATTCGACATCGAGGTGATCGAGGCCCACCACAATCGCAAAATCGACGCGCCGTCGGGCACCGCCCTGATGCTGGGCGAGGCCGCCGCGCAGGGCCGGGGGGTGAACCTTTCCGACGTGTCGGAAAGCGGCCGCGACGGGATCACCGGCGCCCGCAAGCCGGGCGAGATCGGCTTTTCCGCCATTCGCGGCGGCGACATCGTGGGGGAACATGACGTGCTCTTTGCCGGGCCGGGGGAGCGGATCGTGCTGCGCCACGTCGCGACGGACCGCGCGATCTTTGCACGCGGCGCGCTGCGCGCCGCGCTGTGGGGCGTGGACAAGGGGCCGGGGGCCTATGACATGGTCGATGTCCTGGGGCTGGCGCGCTAGGCCGCGCGCCGCCGAAACAGCCGCGTCCATGCGCTTCGCTTGGGCGTCGGCGTGTCCGCCAGCCTGGTCACCGCGCGGATGATCTCATCGGCCTCCGCATCAGTGATCAGGTAGGAAAAGTTCAGCCGGGTGAAGCCGGGACGGTTTGAGACATCGCCCGCCTGAACCTCGCGGCGAATGCGCTCGGATGTCTCCGGGTCGATATGCAGGACCTGATGCCCGTAGGGCCCGGCGCAGGCACAGCCCGCACGGGCCTGCACGCCGGTTTCATCACTCAGGCGGCGGGTGAAGGACTGGGCGCAGATATGCCCGCCGCTTCCATCTGCGATTTCGAAGGAAAAGATCGGCAGGCGGGGGCAATCGGTGCGGCCCAGGATTTGGATCCGGTCCTGCCCGCTCCACGCGCGCAGCGCGCGGTCCCGCAGCTCCGCGTTGCGGCGCGTGATGAACGCCTGACCGATCACGTCCTTCACGATCATGACGAGCGCGGCGCGCAGGTCTCCGACCACATTCGGGGTGCCTGCTTCTTCGCGGGCTTCCACGTCGGGGATGTAGTCATGCGCGGTGGGTGAGACGAACACCACAGTGCCGCCGCCGGGGAAGGTGGGCCGCGTGCTGCGCACCGCATCGCGGCGCATGATGAGCACGCCCGACGCCTGCGGCCCGCCCACGAACTTGTGCGGAGACAGCACGATCGCGTCAATCTCGACCCCGTCCGCCGGGGTCATGGCGATGGGCAGGTAGGGCCCGCCTCCGGCATAATCCCAGACCGCCGCCGCGCCCGCGGCCTTCAGGCGGCGCGTGACCTCGGTGACGTCTGTGACAATGCCGCTGACATTCGAGGCCGCCGAAAAGGCGCCGATCACGCGGCGCCCTTTGGTGCGGGCAAGCGCTGCGTCCAGGGCGCGCAGGCAGGGCCCGCCGCTGTCCGCCTCGGGGATGGCGATCACCTCGGCGCCGCTCTCGCGCCAGGGGAGGATGTTCGAGTGATGCTCATAGGGGCCGGTCAGCACGACGGGGTTTGAGGACGGATCATCGGCCCCCAGTAGATGCACCAGCCGGTTCAGCCCATGGGTCGCGCCAGAACCGGTGAAGATCACCGCGTGCTCCGGCCCCGCACCGCACAGATCGCGGATTACGTCTTTGGCCTGCGCGCGCATCGCGGTTACGGCGGCGCCGACGAAGCTGTCTTCGGTGTGGCTGTTGGCGTAATAGGGTAGGATTTCGGTGAGAACGAACTCCTCAATCTGGCGGAGCGGGCGGCCCGAGGCAACGTAATCCGCATAGATCATTTTGCGCGGCCCGGCCGTGCCGGGGATTTCCAGCCCTTTTCCAATCAGACCGGACCGGATGTCCGAGACGGGATCCTTCGTGGTCAGCGTATTGCGGAAGCGGTCGAATAGCGGGGCGGTCATCTGGGTCTCCGATTGGGTGGCCCGTAGAATTGACCAAACGGAGTGGGTCAGTCAGTATCGAATGATAGAATTCCGCACCAAATAGGGGTTCAAATGAGCGATCAAAGAGTGAAAATTGATGGCATTGATGCGGAGATCCTCCGGCTCTTGCAGCGCGACGGTTCCTTGTCGCAGCGCGATGTGGCGGAGCGGGTCGGCCTGTCCCAAAACGCCTGTGGTCGCCGCATTGCCCGGCTGACGCGGGACGGGGTGATCGAGGGCGCGCGGATGCGCTTATCGTCCGAGGCCATCGGGTTGGATCTCACGGTGTTCATGCTGGTGCGCACCCGCGATCACAGCAGCGCCTTCGCCGCTCGCCTGCGCCGCCAGATCGAATCGATCCCCGAAGTGGCCGAATTCCACCGCATCGGCGGCGAATGGGATTACCTGCTCAAGATCGTGACGACCTCTATGGCGGGCTATGACCGGGTCTACCGTCAGATGATTGAGCGGCTGGAGCTGGAAACCGTCACCGGGCTCTTTTCGATGGAGACGATATTCGACGGACGGCCGCTGGTGGTGAAACCCGGCGGGTAGGGCATTTGTGAACAGGCCGCGCCCGGTCAGGCGCGGCCCATCGTTCAGGGCTGCGTCGGATAGGCATCCTGGAACGCTGGCAGTGCGTCGCAGGCCGCTTTGATCGCGCAGATTCGGGGCAGATCGTCATAGGCAACACCATAGCGATCCGCGTTGTAGAGCTGCGGGATCAGGCACAGATCGGCCAGACCCGGTTTCGGCCCGGTGGCGAAGAGCCCCTCGTGGAACCCCTCGGCCAGGGCTTCGAACGCCTCAAGCCCGGGGCGGATGTGGTGCCGCATCCACGCCTCTAGCGCGCCCTCTTCGCCCGACAAGCCCGCCGCGTGGCGGGCCACGCGCAGGTTGCAGACCGGGTGCAGGTCCACGGCGATGGACATGGCCAAAGCCCGAGCCTTCGCCCGCGACGCGGGTGCGGCGGGCAGCCAGCCCAAAGCCCGCGTGTCGTTGAGATACTCAAGGATCGCGAGGCTCTGGGTCAGGCTGTGGCCGTCGATCTCAAGAACGGGGACCAATCCTTGCGGGTTGCGGGCCATATGATCCGCGCCGCGCTGATCGCCCGCGACCAGATCGACCGGAACCGCCTCATAGGCGATCCCGGCGAGGTTCAGGCCGATGCGAACCCGGTAGCTGGCGGACGACCGCCAGTAGTCATAGAGGCGCACCATCGCTCAGCCCTTGAACGGATCGTCAAGCGCCGGGACGATCTGCCCCACGCAATCGCCAAAGCCGATCGTGTAGCCGTCGCCGCGGGCCGTGCCGCGCAGGGTCAGCGTGTCGCCGTCTTCGATGAAGCCGCGCTGCTCGCCGGTTTCCAGCGTGAACGGCTCCTTGCCGTTCCAGCTCAGCTCCATCAGGGAGCCGTATTCGCTGCGCTCCGGTCCCGAGATCGTGCCCGAGCCCAAAAGATCCCCGGCATTCATCCCGCAGCCGCCGACGGCGTGGTGAGTGAGCTGCTGCGCGGCGGAGTAGTAGAGGCGGCTGGCATTGGTCGTGGCGACGACCGAAGCCTGCGCGGCGCTTTCGGGCTGCATCAGCACCTGAAGTTCGATGTCGTAGTTGCCCGGCTTTTCTTCGGCCAGATAGGGCAGCAGCTCCTTGCTGCGCTCGGGCACCGGCGTGCGGAACGGCTCTAGCGCGGCCTTGGTCACGATCCACGGGCTGATCGAAGTGGCGAAAGCTTTGCCCTGGAAGGGCCCAAGCGGCTGGTATTCCCAGGCCTGGATGTCGCGGGCGGACCAGTCGTTCAGCAGCACATAGCCAAAGATCATCTCATCGGCCTGCGCGGTGGTGATCGGCGCGCCCATGTCGCAGGGCATGCCGACCACGGCGCCCAGCTCCAGCTCAATGTCGAGCCGCTTGCACGGGCCAAAGGAGGGCATGTCGGCATCCGGCGCCTTGGTCTGGCCCAGCGGGCGGCGCACCGGGGTGCCCGAGACGATCACCGAAGAGGCGCGGCCATTGTAGCCGATCGGGATGTGTAGCCAGTTGGCGGGAAGCTCGGGACCGCCGCGCAGGATGGATCCCATGTTTTCGGCGTGCTGACGGCCCGCGTAGAAATCGGTGTATTCGTTCACCGCGAAGGGCATGTGCAGCTCGGCGTCCTTGCGGGCGACGAGCAACGGCTCAACCGCGCCGCGCTCTGCCGCGCCCTCGGCCAGCAGCTCTTGCAGGCGGGCGCGCAGGTTTGCCCAGGCCTCCGGGCCCAGCTCCATCACGTCGTTCCAGAACGGCACGTCGAAGACCGGCATCTCCGGGTCGAGCAGGATCAGGCCCTCTTCCTCGGCGCGCTCCATGTCGAGGATCATGTCCCCGATGGCGACGCCGCAGCGCGGCTCCAGCTCTTGGGTGGAAAACACGCCGTAGGGCAGGTTGTTCAGGGGGAAGGCGCCTTGGGGATCGTTGGCGCTCTCTACCCAGGATGTCATCAGGGTCATGCGTCGGCCTCCGGTTTCGGTTAACAGGTGCCGGGCTGGCCCCGGCGTCGCAGCACAGCTATTAGTTTGGAACGTAACCAACAAGGGGGCGCCATGGATCCCGATTTCGATCTATCGCATTTCCTGCCCTACCTGCTCAGCCAGGCGGCAGACACCACCAGTGCGCGGTTTCAAAGCGTCTACAAGGATCGCTACGGCATGCTGCGCACCGAATGGCGGGTGCTGTTCCATCTGGGCCGCTATGGCGCGCAAAGCGCGCGGGAGATCTGCGATCGGGGCCGGTTGCACAAGACGAAGGTGTCGCGCGCGGTGGCGGGGCTGGAGGGGCGGCGCTTTCTCACCCGCGCCACCTGCGACACCGACCGGCGGCGCGAGATCCTGACGCTCACGGCGGCCGGGCAGGCGGCGTTTCGCGATTTGAGCGCAGAGGCGCAGAAATTCAACGACGAGCTGGCCGCAAAACTGACAGCGCAGGACGGCCGCGTGTTGCAAAAGGCCCTGATGATCCTGTCGGAGGAGCCATGAGTGACGTGATCGACGTGGATGCGGAGGGGCTGCGCTGCCCTCTCCCGGTGCTGCGACTGGGCAAGGCGCTGCGGGCCGCCCCCACCGGCAGCGTGGTGCGCCTGCGCGCTGATGACGCGATGGCGCAGGTCGATGTTCCGCATTTCTGCCATGAGAGCGGGCACCGGCTTTCCGATATCCGTGAGGAGCAGGGCGTGTTCGTCTTCACCGTTGAGAAGCGGTGAGTCGCTGCTCCGCGATCTTCAGATCGGACGGGGTGTTGACGTTGAAGAACGGATCATCCTCATCCTCCCATGCGACTTCGCGCGCTCCGATCCGTGCCGCGAAATGCCCGATGCGGCGATCGCCTGCGTGGAGCGCCGCGCGCAGCTCGGGCTGACATGACACGGGCCAGAGCCCGACCACGGGATGCGTGCGCCCCGCGCTCGCGGCGATGACGGGGGCCTTGCCCAGCCGCGTGACAAGGTCGGCGGGAAGGAAAGGCGTGTCGGTCGCAACCGTCAGCACATGTTCGGCGTCGCGCTCCTCAGCCCAGATCAGCGCCGCCAGAAGCCCCGCCAACGGGCCGGGGCGATCTGGCACCGGATCGGGCAGGCAGGGCAGGGGGGCGCCGTCAATCACCCAGGTGCCGCCGGGCGCATTCACTGCAAGCGCATCGACCTGCGGCGCGATCCGGCGGGCGACATGCTCCCAGAGCGCATGCCCTGCCAGCAGCACCTGCGCCTTGTCCACGCCGCCCATCCGGCGCCCGGCACCGCCTGCGAGGATGACGCCGGGCAGGGGCAGTGCGCCTACCAATGCGGGGGTCTCTGATCGGCCAGCGGCACGCTGCCGCCCGCGTCCAGCTCAGCTTCTGCCAGACGCGCCATGATCAATTCGATCCGCGCCTCGGCCCGCGAGAGCGCCTTGGCCTGGCGGGCCACTTCGTCCGACAGATCTTCGACCTGCCGCGTCAAATGCGCGATGCGTTCTTCCATCGCTGGGATCTCGCTCATCGAGCCCTCCTGAGAATTATTCGCAACTGGGTTGCTTTGCTGTGTTGGCTGTGGTCTATCTCTTTTTGAGAATGACTCGCAACTGGAGTATATCATGCGCCTTCCCCTGCTTGTACTCGTGCTTCTCGCCACGCCCGCCGTTGCAGAAGACAAATTGAAAGTGGTCACCACCTTCACCGTTCTGGCCGATATGGCGCAGAACGTGGCAGGTGACGCCGCCGAGGTCGTGTCCGTCACCAAACCGGGCGCGGAAATCCACGGCTATTCCCCGACGCCGCGGGACATCCTGCGCGCATCTGACGCCGATCTGATCTTGTGGAACGGCATGGGATTGGAGCTCTGGTTTGAGCAGTTCCTCGAAAATCTCGGCGATGTGCCCTCGGCCACGCTGTCCGATGGGGTCGAGCCGATGTCGATCCGCGAAGGCGGCTATGAAGGCAAGCCGAACCCCCATGCCTGGATGGGGCTTGATACGGCCTTGACCTATATTACCAATATCGAGTCTGCTTTGAGCGAACAGGATCCCGCCAATGCCGACATCTACGCCGCCAATGCAGAGAAATACCGCGAAGAGGTGCGTGCCGTGATCGCCCCGCTCCGCGACAGCATTCAGGCCGTTCCCGAAGAGGATCGCTGGTTGGTGACCTGCGAGGGCGCGTTCAGCTACCTGGCGCGCGATTTCGGCCTTAAGGAGCTGTATCTCTGGCCGATGAACGCCGACCAGGTGGGCACGCCCCAGCAGGTGCGCAAGGTGGTCGATGGCGTGCGCGATCATGACATCCCGGTGGTGTTCTGCGAAAGCACGGTGAACACGGCCCCGGCGGAGCAGGTCGCCCGCGAGACCGGTGCGCGCTACGGGGGGGTGCTGTACGTGGACAGCCTGTCCCAGGCCGATGGTCCGGTGCCGACCTATCTCGACCTGCTGCGGGTGACATCCGAAACAGTGGCGGAAGGGTTAACCGAATGACAGACGGCATCCGTGCGGAGCATGTAACGGTCACCTATCGCAATGGCCATACGGCTCTGCGGGACGCCAGCTTTGCCATTCCGCGCGGGACGGTGACGGCCCTGGTCGGGGTGAACGGGGCGGGCAAATCCACCCTGTTCAAGGCGATCATGGGTTTCGTCCCCGTCGCGCGCGGAGACATCACGCTGCTGGGGCGGTCGGTCAAACAGGCGCTGCGCGACAATCTTGTCGCCTATGTGCCCCAGGCTGATGAGGTGGACTGGGCCTTTCCGGTGCTGGTCGAAGATGTGGTGATGATGGGGCGCTACGGCCATATGGGCCTGCTGCGCCGCCCGTCACAGACCGACCGGGAGAAAGTCGCATCTGCGCTCGCGCGCGTGGGGATGCAGGACTACGCCCACCGCCAGATCGGAGAGCTGTCCGGCGGGCAGCGCAAGCGCGTGTTCCTGGCCCGCGCCCTGGCGCAGGAGGGGCAGGTCATCTTGCTCGATGAGCCCTTCACCGGGGTCGATGTGAAGACCGAAGAGCAGATCATCGCCCTGCTGGGCGAGATGCGGGCAGAGGGCCGGGTGATGTTGGTTGCGACCCACAACCTTGGCTCGGTTCCTGAATACTGCGACCGCGTTGTGCTCGTGAAGGGGACCGTGCTGGCCCATGGGCTGACGGATGATGTGTTTACCACCGCCAACCTGAAAGAAGCCTTTGGCGGCGTGCTCAGGCACTTCACCTTGGGTGGTAAGGATCTGCACGAAGACAGCGATGCGCGCGGGATCACGATCCTGACCGATGATGAGCGCCCGTTCGTTCAGTACGGCGATCGCACACGCCGTGCGGGGGAGCGAGAATGAACGTCCTGTTTGAGCCCTTCACCTACGGCTACATGACAAATGCGATGTGGGTTTCTGCACTTGTCGGCGCAGTTTGCGCCTTTTTATCCGCGTTTTTGATGCTCAAGGGGTGGTCTCTGATCGGAGACGCCCTGTCCCATTCCGTCGTTCCCGGCGTGGCAGGCGCCTATATGCTGGGACTGCCCTTTGCCTTGGGCGCCTTCCTGTCAGGCGGGCTAGCGGCAGGGGCGATGCTGTTGCTGTCAGAGCGGTCGGGGCTCAAACCCGATGTCACCATCGGGCTGATCTTCACGTCCTTTTTCGGATTGGGCCTGTTCATGGCCTCGCTCAGCCCCGTATCGGTCGACATCCAGACGATCACCATGGGCAATATCCTGGCGGTGACCCCAGAGGACACGCTTCAGCTCGCCCTGATCGGCTTTATCAGCCTGGCGGTGCTTCTCGTGATCTGGCGCGATCTGGTTGTGGTGTTCTTTGATGAAAGCCACGCGCGGTCGGTGGGGCTGCGGGCAGGGCTGCTCAAACTCATCTTTTTCACGCTGCTGTCGGCCTGCGTCGTGGCGGCGCTGCAGACCGTCGGCGCGCTTTTGGTCGTGGCGATGGTCGTGACCCCCGGCGCGACCGCCTACCTTCTGTGTGACCGGTTCGGGCCGCTCATTTTGGTTTCTGTCGCGGTCGGCGCTGTGACCAGCTTTGTCGGCGCCTGGGCGAGCTATTTCCTCGACGGCGCGACCGGAGGGATCATCGTCTGCCTGCAAACCCTGGTGTTTCTGAGCGCCTTCGTCTTCGCGCCCAAACACGGCGTGCGCGCGGCTCGCGCCCGAGCACGTGCGGCCCTGCGGGAGAGCGCATCATGATCGAAACGCTTCTGATGCCGCTTCAGTTCGCCTTTATGCAAAAGGCCTATCTGATCGCCAGCATGATCGCGGTGCCCACCGCGCTGCTGTCCTGTTTCCTCGTGCTCAAGGGCTGGGCCCTGATGGGCGACGCGGTGAGCCATGCCGTCCTGCCCGGGATCGTGATCGCCTATGTGCTGGGCCTGCCGCTGATCGCGGGTGCGTTCGCAGCCGGGATGACCTGTGCCGTCGCGACGGGCTATCTGGCCGAAAACAGCCGCGTGAAGCGCGATACCGTCATGGGCGTCGTGTTCTCCGGGATGTTTGCTCTTGGGATCGTGCTGTTCGTTTGGGTGGATACCAATGCCCACCTCGATCACATCCTGTTCGGCAACATGCTCGGCGTCGGAGAGAATGACCTTTGGGTTGCCGGTGTGGTTTCCGCCATCGTCGCTTTGGGGCTGCTGCTGTTCTGGAAGGACCTTTTGCTTCAGGCGTTCGACCCGGCGCAGGCGCAGGCCTTGGGGCTGCGCACCGGGCTTATGCACTATGGTTTGCTCGCGGCGCTGTCGCTGACCATCGTGGCAACGCTGTCCTCTGTGGGGCTGATCCTGGCCATCGGCCTTCTGATCGCGCCGGGGGCCACGGCATTCCTCATCGTGCGCCGGTTCGGAGCGATGCTGGCCTTGTCGGTGGCGATTTGCCTTATCGGGATGTGGGCCGGCATCACGCTGAGCTTCTGGGTCGACGCGGCGCCTGCGCCCAGTGTCATCTTGATGCTGACCGCGATGTTCCTGCTGGCGCTTGTGCGCCGGATCGCATTGACCCGGCGCGCGTCGGCTCAGCTGTCCTTGAAGTAGGTCTCCTTGATCCAGGCGTCCAGCTCCGCCAGATCGGGGTTGGAGAGCAGGTTCACGATCTTGTCCTTGTGGGCCTTCACGCTGGCCTTGTGCAGGCGAGCCAACTCTTCGTCGGCCATCAGATCGCGCCAGACGTCGCGGGCGCGGGCCAGCTTGCTTGCGATGGTGTGCTCGTGATTGCCGCCCAAAGACCGGCGGCGATAGTAGTGGTGATCGACCAGGTTCTTTTCGTTCACCACATCGCCGCGGTCGCGCTTGAGCAGATAGCTTTCAACGCTGCGCAGCGGGTGGTGATCGAGCTGCACCAGATCGTAGCATCCGCGCCGGTCCATGCCGTTTTCGTGCTTGGTGATGAACTCTTCCGGCACGGGCTTGCCCGAGCCATTGAGCCACACATAGTCCTTTTCGAGCCCCGGATGCGCCCCCGGGCGGTGCACCGGATAGATGGCGAAGTTGTCGAGCCCCTGGAAGATCGACTTCACCCCGCGGCGCGCCTGCCAGTGGCCGGGTTCTTTCGTCTCGTGTTCGGTGAAGGCTTCGGTCAGCCAGACGTCTTCGAACGTGTAGTGGCCCGAGGATGAGAAGTTCACCTCAGAGATCGACAGCACGTGGAACGGCCCCGCAGCATCAAGCAACGCGGGCAGAGTGCCGTCCCCGACATGGATGTTGATGAACTCATCCACGTCCGTTTCGATCACGTAATCGGCGCTGCGCACCTTGGGCAGCGTCATCGCATATTTCATCGCGATGGGCTGGAAGAAGGTGCTGTCGAACAGGAATGCGGGGTTTGTCAGGTGCTGCACCACCCCCATTTCATCCAGCCGGTCCAGGATCGCGTCTGACCCATCTGTGCAGTCATTGGTGAAGATCACGAAATCCTGCACGCCGATCGCCTTGTGATAGGCGATCCATTCCAGGATGAAGGGGCCTTCGTTCTTCATGCAGGTGGTGATGACAAAACGCGGATCGGGTGCGTGCTCCGGGCTGGACAGACCGGTCATATAGGGGAGCGCGACGGCCTCTTTCGGCGCGCGAGTCAGGACCCGCACCGCTCCGTCAAGAAACTCCTTCTCGGCCTTGAAGCCCTGCTCGGCGAAGCCCGACAGGATCTTTCGCGCGCCATCGTCGCCATAGAGCGACGGGTGTAGCTTGATGATGATGGTGCGGATGCGGCCCAGATCGGCCCCCTGGAAGACGATTTCCTCCGCGCCTTCTATATTGGCGATGATGACCGTTGGGTCGGTCTCTTCGATCAGGTCCCGAACGGCGAAAACGGGCAGATCCACGTCCTTGACGTAGGGGCGCGAGTCGGGCTCCATCGACGAGGCCCAGAAATCAGCGCGCAGATAGAACTTGGCGCTTTCCGCGCTCTGCGCGCCCGCGATTGCGTTCCGCGTCTCAACTGTGGTGATCCCGTTGAGACGATGGGTCTCCGCAATGACCGGAAGCAGGTCGGGATTTGCTTCGATCGAGACAATCTTGCCCACGCCCTCGATCCCGGCCGCCACGGTGGATACCAGTCCGACCCCGGCGCCCAGTTCGAGCACGCGATCCCCCGGACGCATGTGCGCGCGGACAGCCTTGCATTCCCCTGCCTCGTAGCTTGCGTTTCGCATGGTCTTTTCGATGCGCGGCGTGATGATGCTGGGCACGAAGGGTATCTTGGCGCCCTGGATGTCGATGACCTCGTCATAGGACACCTCAGAGGCGCCCTTCTTGGTGGCGGTTTTGCGTGTCGTCTTGGCCATCTGCTGCCCCCTTCACCCGGAACTCGTTGTGACAGTGCGTTAACACCGTCTCAATGCGTCATCTGCGTGGCAAATGATATGCATTTCCATGCGTCTGTCATGCAGGGGGACTAATTCCGGCCCGCTTGCGCCGGGTCAAGCATGCATCAAGGGGATTTTCTTGGCTTGACGCCGCTTTCGGGCTGTCTTAAGTGCAGCGCACCCCAACGGATGCCCGGGTAGCTCAGGGGTAGAGCAGTGGATTGAAAATCCTCGTGTCGGTGGTTCGATTCCGCCCCCGGGCACCATTATTTCCAAGCGATATGATCGGTGTGCCCCGCAGTGTTCTGCATCGCGTGAAGCACGCTCCCGTGAGCGGGAGCGTGGCCGGATTGCGAAAGCCTTGGGGCGTGCTAATTATGACCGTATGAGACGATCTTCGCGCCTTATTGCGGCTTTTGCCGTTGTTTTCGGGCTCGGCGCTTGCGCCGGTCCGGTTGTCGTCACGCCGGTCTCCACCGGCACGGGGGCGCCTCAGTCCGCGGTGCCCCTGCAGGCGCCTGAACAGCCCGGCCCAGCGGCGATAAGGGCCAAGGCCCGCAGTTTCCTGCGGGTGATCGACCGTGTTGAGCCCGTAGCTGAGCAAGAGTGCCAGAAGTGGACGGCAGGTCGTGTGAATTGTGATTTCCAGTTGGTCATTGACGACCGTCCCGGCCAGCCTCCGAACGCCTTTCAGACCGAAGACAAGGCCGGTCGGCCTTTGATCGGTTTCACCCCCGCGCTGATCGTGTCGGCTCAAAACGAAGATGAGCTGGCCTTCATCTTGTCCCATGAGGCGGCGCATCACATCGCCGGGCATCTGGCGCGCACGCAGGACAACGCTCGGCTGGGCGCCGCCGTGCTGGGCGGCCTGATCGGAGCCGCCGGGGGCGATGCGCAATCGGTGCGCGCCGCGCAGGATCTGGGCGCCGCGGTTGGCGGGCGGGCCTATTCCAAGGATTTTGAGCTGGAGGCCGATGCCATGGGCGCGCGGATTGCCATCGCGGCGGGTTACGATCCTGTTCGCGGGGCGGAGTTCTTCCGCCGCGTGCCCGATCCGGGCGATGCGTTCCTGGGCACGCACCCGCCGAATGCGCGGAGGATGGAGATCGTGCGCAGGGTGGCCGAGGGCGGCTAACCCCTTGCGCCGGGCGCGCTTTGGGGCACAGTGGAGCCGACAATTGATCGGAGCCCCTATGACACAGCGCCCCAACGACCTCTCCGCCTTCTGGATGCCGTTCACTGCGAACCGCCAGTTCAAATCCGACCCGCGCATGTTCGTGGCGGCGAAGGATATGCACTACACGACCGCAGACGGGCGGCAGGTGCTCGATGCGACCGCTGGCCTGTGGTGCTGCAATGCGGGGCACGGGCGGGACAAGATCACCCAAGCCGTCGCGAAGCAGGTCGGAGAGCTGGACTATGCCCCCGCCTTCCAGATGGGTCATCCCATCGCCTTCGAATTGGCGAACCGGCTGGTGGATATCGCGCCGGAGGGGATCGAGCATGTCTTCTACACTAATTCCGGCTCGGAATCGGTGGAAACCGCGCTCAAGATCGCGCTCGCCTATCAGCGGGCCATCGGGCAGGGCAGCCGCACCCGTCTGATCGGGCGCGAGCGGGGCTATCACGGGGTGAATTTCGGCGGTATCTCGGTTGGCGGGATCACCAACAACCGGCGCTTCTTTGGCTCGCTGCTGACCGGCGTGGATCACCTGCCGCACACCCATCTGCCGGAAAACGCCTTCACCAAGGGTCAGCCTGAACACGGGGCCAATCTGGCCGACGATCTGGAGCGGATCGTCGCGCTGCACGGCGCCGAAACCATCGCCGCTGTGATCGTGGAGCCCATGGCGGGCTCCACCGGCGTTCTGCTGCCGCCGAAAGGCTACCTGGAGCGCCTGCGCGCGCTCTGCACGAAGCACGGGATCCTGCTGATCTTTGATGAGGTCATCACCGGGTTCGGGCGTCTCGGCTCCAGCTTCGCGGCGGAGCATTTCGGCGTGCAGCCGGACCTGATCACCACGGCCAAGGGGCTGACCAATGGCGTGATTCCGATGGGTGCCGTGCTGACCACCGCCGCCATTCACGACGCCTTCATGGATGGCCCGCCCGAAGCCATCGAGCTGTTCCACGGCTACACCTATTCGGGCAGCCCCGTGGCCTCGGCGGCGGGGATCGCCACGCTGGACATCTATGCTGAAGAGCGCCTGTTCGAGCGCGCGGCAGAGCTGGCGCCCTATTGGCAAGAGGCGCTGCACAGTCTGCGCGACGCCCCTCACGTGATCGACATTCGCAATATGGGCCTGATCGGCGCGATTGAGCTGGAGCCAATCGCCGGAGCGCCCACCAAGCGGGCGTTCAGCGCTTTCCTGAAGGCCTATGACAAAGGCCTTCTGATCCGCACGACGGGCGACATCATTGCGATGTCTCCGCCGCTGATCATCGAAAAAGCCCATATCGACCAGATTATCGAGACACTGGGCGAGGTGCTGCGTAGCCTCGACTGACCATCGGGCAGGCGCCGCCGGGGGCGGCGGCGCCGCAGCCCTAGTGTTCGATGGCCTCTTCGCGCACGAACATGTTCTCCCAGGCGCGGTCGATCAGGTCTGGGGTCATCTGGTAGGGGATGCCCTCGAATTCGCAGATGGAGATCATCTGGTCGATCAGGAAGACCGGCTGATAGTTCGCATAGACGTTCTCAATCGTCGGATACTTGACCTTCAGCAGGTGGATCAGCGCCGCCTCGTCCAGGGGCATGCCTTTCTTGCGGGCAACAAGGCTGAAGATCTTCAGGAACCCGGCCTGATCCGGGCCGTCGATCTTGATCTTGTAGAAGATCCGGCGCAGCGCCGCTTTGTCGAAGATTTCGTTGGGGTGGAAGTTTGTCGAGAAGATCACCAGCGTGTCGAACGGCACTTCGAACTTCTCGCCCGACTGCAGAGCGAGGATGTCCTTGCTTTCTTCCAGCGGAACGATCCAGCGGTTGATGAGCGCCTGCGGCGGCTCTGCCTGGCGGCCAAGGTCGTCCACGATGAACACGCCGCCGGTAGATTTGAGCTGAAGCGGCGCCTGATAGGTCCGCGCGGTCGGGTTGTAGACCAGATCGAGCATCGACAGGCTCAGCTCCCCCCCGGTGATCACGGTGGGGCGCTCGCAGCGAACATAGCGCGTGTCGTAGCGGCCCGTGGTGCGGCGCAGGGAATTGGGGTCATCCACCAGCTCTTCGGCGGCGGAATGGACGATTGGGTCATAAACGGTGATGACCTGCCCCGCATATTCGATGGCGCGGGGGATGTAGATCTTGTCGCCCAACGCGTCGCGGATCCCGTTGGAGATCGACGATTTCCCGTTGCCCGGCGGGCCATACATCAGGATCGAGCGGCCAGCACCGACCGCCGGGCCAAGCTGATCCAGAAGGGTGGGGGGCAGAACCAGATGCCCCATGGCGCCGCTGAGCCGCTCGCGGCTCATTTGGATGTTACGGATGGACTGCCGTTTGACCTGCTCCGCGTAGACGGACATCGGCACCGGCATGGCGCCGAAATACTCGGACTGGGCCAGAGCATCGAGCGCGCGTTCCTTGCCCGCATCGGTGAGCTGATAGCCCATCTCGGAGCCGGAGTTCGCGTTCAGCGTCCCGGTGGCCTCGATCAGCCGCTGGTTGCGGCCCATCTCGATCAGCTCCAGCGTCACGGCCAAGGGCAGGCAGATCGCGCGCGCCAGATCGCTCGCGTAGTCGATGTTCTTGCGAAACATCGTCTTGATGAGAATGTCCCGCATCATGTTCATCGGAAGCTGCATGGCTTCCAACGTCTTGGGGGCGGGCGGGGCGATCGGATCGGGGGTCGCGATGGTCACGGGCAGCGGTCTCCGGCACTTGGGTCTGGCCGTTACCGTGCCGTGCGAATGTGGCGCATTAAGGGAAGGTCGGTGTCAGCCGGTGGCCGAAAGGATCAGATAGGCGATCAGGGCCGGTCCCAGAGACAGGCCCATCGGGTAGCGGCCCGTGGCGCTCCAGCTTGTCCAATTCGGGGTCATCCGGCGCAAGGGGCTCATCCGGGCCAGCCGGTGCAGCGCAAAGCCGATCAGAAGGAACACCGCCAGAAGGACCATCATGCGTCCCAGATCGGGGCGCATGACATAAGGGGACGCGGCGATCATGAATTTCAGATCCCCACCGCCCATGGCCCGCAGCGCATGAAGCCCCAGCCCGATCACGAGCATCACCGCCGGGTTGAGCCATTGCCACAAGGCGGTCTCCCAGGGGAGCGCGATGAAGCCCAGCGGGATGAACGCCAACAGCATCACATCATTGATCCTGTTGGGGATTTTCATCCGCGTGAGGTCCGTCCACATGGCGGCCAAGCACAGCGGCACCAGCACCGGCAGATACCACAGGGCGGCGATGGCGGGCAGGCTCATCCGTTCGACACGTTCGCTTCAAGCGCCCGCAAGGCGCGCACCGCGGCTTCGAAATGCTGCGGGTGGGTGTCGATGGCCTCTTGCAGCAGGCCCTTACCGGTGGTCACGTCTCCGCGCTTGATCGCGGACAGTGCCGCAGTGTGCAGGAGCATCGCGCGTTCGGTCTGGGTCATGTCCACGACAGGCAGATCGTAGTTGCGCTGCGCCCCGCGGGCGAGCACGAGGTTGTTCTTGGCCGTGAACAGGGTGGGATCGTTGCGCAGGGCTTCGGTGAACAGCCGCTCGGCGTCCTTGGGGGCGCCGCGGGTGAGCTTCGAGAAGCCCCAGTTGTTGAGCACACCGGCCGGGGTGGTCGTCAGCCCGGCGGCGATCTCATAGAAGCTGTCCGCGCGTTCCCAGTCCTGCTTGCTGTCGGCGACGATGGCTTCAAGCTTGTAGCGCTCAAAGGTCTCGAAAGTGGGCGGGATCGCCGTCAGAGTGATGGCGGCAGCGTCTGTATCGCCGGCGCGCAGCTGGGCGTCGGCCAAGGCCACCCGGTCGTCATTGGTCGCCCCCGGAAGGGTGAGCACACGTTTCCAGGCTGAGACAGATTCCGTGGCCCGGCCCGCACGGGTCAGCGATTTCGCCAGGCCGCGATGCAGGTCGATTCGGTCAGGGCTCTCGGCCACCGCACGCTGGAAATAGGCGACGGCTTCTGCTGGGTCGCCGACGGTTAGCATCACGTCGCTCAGACCGGTGCCGTCAATCGCGTTGACGTCGGCCATGGCGCCTTTGACGTCAGCCTCTCCGCTGTTGCGAAACTTGTCACAGCCCGAGAGGCCGGTGAACGCGGTGGCTAATGCCGTCGCAAAAAGAATGTGGCGCATGGGGCGCGCTCCTGGCTGCTCAACCTAAACCGCGGTCTTTACACGCCCGTCACCAGAAGGACGTCACCCGCCCCCCGGCGCACCAACGTGGCGCCGCTGTCGTTTGGCGCAGCATAGAACGGGTCATCGCGTTTTGCGAGAGCCTTGGCGAGATTGTCGCGAATCACGTCAGATTGCCCGGAAGACGTTGCAAAGGCGCGACGGAACACCTGCACCGCCTCGGGGAAGCGACCGGTTTCCATCAGCACGACGCCCAGATTGTTCCACGCGGCGGGATTGTCCGGCTCTGCCTTCGTGGCGCGGCGCAGAAGGTCTTCGGCCTGTCCCAGCCGCCCCAGTCCCAGATTTGCCGACCCGAGCGCGGACAGTACCTCGGGCGTCAGGCCTCCTCGCTGGGCCCCGGCGCGGGTGAAAGCGCGCAGCGCCAGTTCGTATTCCCCGGCATCCATGAGTCGGTGGCCCACCTCCATCTGGTCGCCGCGCGCCTCTCCGGCGATCCCGGGGGCAAAGACGTCGCCCCGGCTCAGAGGATCGGCACAGCCGGTCAGAAAGAAGGTGGCGCCCAGCGTTGCGGCCATCGCCATCCGTGTGATGTGGAGCATTGCGCCTTTTTAGAAACCTATCCCGCCCGAGAACACCTTGCCGATATCGATCAGCGAAGGTCCAAGCAAGATGAGCAGCAAGGGCGGAACAGTCAACATCATGGTGGCCAGCGTCATCTTCGTTGGCAGGGTGTTGGCCTTTTCCTCGGCCCGCATGACGCGTTTGTCGCGCATTTCTGACGCATAGACGCGAAGGGCTTCGGCGATCGGCGTGCCGTAGGTCTGCGACTGGATCAGAACGGTGACGAAGGAGGCGATGTCGTCATCCTCCAGCCGCTCAGCCATGTCGCGTAGCACCTGGGTCTTGTCCTTACCGGCCTTCATCTCATAGGCGGCCATCTCGTATTCTTCCGACAAGGCCGGAAAGCCGGTGCGCAGCTCGGATGCGACGCGGACGATGGATTGGTCCAGCGATTGACCGGCTTCCACGCAGACCAGCATCATGTCGAGACTGTCCGGAAAGCCCGAGGCGATTTCTTCGTTGCGCGCGGCCTGGCGGCGCGTAACCCAGTATTTGGGCAGCATGTAGCCAGCCGCGCCGGGCATCAGTCCTTTCGTGACGATGCTCGTCGGCGTCATGCCGTCGCCACCGCTACTGATGAACAGATAGGCCATCCCCGCCGCCAAAAGCCCCAGCCCCAGGATGAGCTGTGCGAAGTAGTAGATCCGCACGGCTTCGTTGCTGCGATAGCCCGCCTGGATCAGCTTGCGCCGGGCGGCCGAGAATTCTTCGGCATCCTGCGGCTCCAGAAAGGTCGAAAATCGCTCCAGCCGGTCGCTTTGCGCGTTGCGCAGGGTGGGTCCGTCCACATCTTTGCCACGCTTCTCGTGGGTCTTTTTCGAAAGCCGCTCGAACGGATCCTTTTCCCGGGTCGAAGCCAGCATCGGGATGGCGAGCACCGTCAGCAGAATGCCAAGCCCGCCAATGGCCATGACCGGACCGAACGGCCCGAGCAGGTCGATGAGCAGCGCGTTGATTGTGTCGAGAAGGGCCATGGTCACACCTTGATGTTCACGAGGGCCTTCATCACCACGATGTTGGCGATGAGAAAGCCGCCGACAGCCACGCAGGCCGGGACGAACAAGGCGTGTTCCATCGCCTCGTCATAATAGTGCGGGTCGAGCACGTTCATCATGACAAGCGCCACCAGCGGGAAGGCGGACAGGAACATGCCCGCGAAACGCGCCTCGGAGGTGATCGCCTTGACCCGGCGGAACAGGCGGAAGCGCGAGCGGATCACTTTGGCCAGACCAGCCAGGATTTCGGCCAGGTTGCCGCCCGATTGCTGCTGAATGGTCACCGCCACGGCAAGAAAGCGCATGTCCTGAAGCTCCAGCCGTTCGGCCATCGCCTTGAGAACTTCCCCCATGTCGCGGCCATAGGCTGCTTCGTCCGAGATGACGCCGAATTCCGTGGCCAGCGGGTCTTTGATCTCGTTCGACACGGTCGCGAGCGCGGAGGAGAACGGGTGCCCCACGCGCAGCGAGCGGACCATCAGTTCCACCGCGTCGGGAAGTTGCTCTTCGATCATCGAAATTCGCTTCTTTGCCTTGCGGCTGACCCAGCCATAGACGCCGAATACGCCCATCCCGCCCGCGACCACGGCGCGGACCATGGGGGCGGTCGATGTGGCGAAGGTCATGACGATGAACACCATCACCGACACGCCGACCATGATCCCGACCAGCTGCATCGGTGTGAACGCGATGTTGGCCTTGCGGGCCTTCACCGCCAGCAGCGAAAACAGGGGGACCCGGTCCGCCTTCTTGTGCTGGTTCATCTCCTTGCGGAGCTGCTCCAGCACGTCCTCGCGCCGCCCGCCTTTGCTCATCAGCTCCATGCGGCGGTTGAACTTCTTGTTGGCCGAGATGCTCTTGCCGAAAACGGTCAGGTAGAGCCCTTCGACCATCACGAAGACGGCCAGGAAGGTGGCGATGTAGATGAGCGGCTCGATCGAGAAGGTCATGGTTTATCCTTGCACGGGCTCGAAGATTTCGGACGGCAGGTCGTAGCCCCAGAGCTTGAAGCGTTCGGAATAGTTGCTGCGCACGCCGGTGCCGGTGAAATGACCGATGATCTTGTTGTCGGGGGACAGGCCCGTCCGCTGGAAGCGAAACACCTCCTGCATGGAGATGACGTCGCCTTCCATCCCCGTGATTTCGGTGATCGACACCATCCGGCGCGAGCCGTCCTGAAGGCGGCTGGCCTGCACCAGAAGGTTCACGGCAGAGGCGATCTGAGAGCGCACCGCCTTGAGCGGCATTTCGATCCCGGCCATGGCAACCATGTTTTCCAGACGGCTGATCCCATCACGGGCAGAGTTGGCGTGGATCGTGGTCATCGACCCGTCATGGCCCGTGTTCATGGCCTGCAGCATGTCGATGACCTCTTCGCCGCGGGTTTCCCCGACGATGATCCGGTCCGGACGCATCCGCAGAGCGTTCTTCAGACAGTCCCGCTGGCTGACCGCGCCCTTGCCTTCGACGTTGGCGGGGCGGCTTTCCATGCGGCCCACATGGGTCTGTTGAAGCTGAAGTTCCGCCGTGTCCTCGATGGTGAGGATCCGCTCGGAGTTGTCGATGAACGAAGAGAGAGCGTTCAGCGTGGTCGTCTTACCCGAGCCGGTCCCCCCGGACACGATCACGTTCAGGCGGGTGGCGACGGCGGCTTGCAGATAGGCTGCCATCTCTTCGGAGAAGGCGCCGAAGCGCACCAGGTCGTCGATGCCGAGCTTGTCCTTTTTGAACTTACGGATCGACACCAGCGATCCGTCCACCGCAATCGGTGGGACCATCGCGTTGAAGCGCGAGCCGTCCGCAAGGCGGGCGTCGACATAGGGGTTGCTTTCGTCCACGCGGCGACCGACCGCGCTCACGATCTTGTCGATGATCCGCAGAAGGTGGCGTTCATCCTGGAAGGTGACGTCGGACAGCTCCAGCTTACCGGCGCGTTCGATGAAAATCTGCTGCGGGCCGTTCACGAGGATATCGTTGACCGTATCGTCTTGAAGCAGCGTCTCCAGCGGGCCGAGCCCTTTGACCTCGTTATAGAGGTCCTGGGTGATCGTCGTGCGATCTTCCCGGTTCAGGACCACATCGCGCTCGGACAAGGTCTCATTGGTGATGGCGTCGATTTCGGCGCGCAGGTCCTGCTCCGTCGCGCTCTCAAGCGCGGAGAGGTTGAGATTGTCCAATAGCGCCTTGTGCACTTCGAGCTTTAGCTCGCCCAGGCGGGCTTTGCGGCGGGCTTCGCGCTCATCGGGCGCGGCGGCGGGACGGGCCGCTATGGGCTTACGTTTGGGCGCGGCCTCGGTGGATTCGGGCGCGCTCGCGACCTTGGTCGCCCGCGGCGGAGCGGCGGGAGCAGGGGTGCTCTCTTGTTTGCGATAGCGCGCGAACATGGGCGTCTCCTCAGGCCTGGGCCGCGTGGGCCGTCTGGTGCAGATCGGCGGCGAGCTTCTGGATCGCCTTGCGCAGCGGCGATTTGGGCAGCGCCTTGGCGAGGCTCTCCCCCTGATCCGCGACTTGGGTGATCTGTTTGCCCCCATCGGGCAGGTGCAGCTCAATCGAAACACCGAGCGATTCGGACATCCGCTTCATCCGGCCCTTGCCGGTGAGGTCGGAGAATTTGGGCGCGCGGTTCAGGACAAAGCGCAGCTTGTCCACGGGCAGACCTTCGGCCAGCAACGCATTGCGGAACCGAACGCAGTTTTGGGCCGAACGCAGGTCGATTTCCATGACCGCGAAGAACAGATCGCAATGGCGCAGCACCGTCTCGGTCCAATCCGTGATCGTGCGCTGCATGTCGATGATGACATAATCGAAGCGCGACCGGGCCAGCGTGATGATCCGGGCCACGTCTTCGGGGGCGACGAAATCCAGCGGGATCAAATCGGACGGCGCGGTGAGCACCATCAGATCGGCTTCTGCCGGGTGCAGGGCTCCGGCGAAACTGTCATCGTCCATCGCTTCGGTGTCGGACAGCAATTCGATCACAGAGGCCTTCTGGGCCAGATCCAGATAGTTGGCTGTCGTTCCGAACTGAAAATCGAAATCCAGAAGACACACGCGCGGCGGGTTCTTCTTGGTCGCACCGGCCAATTCACGGGCGAGGTTGACCGCCATGGTCGACGCACCGCACCCGCCCGACAGCCCTTGTACGGCCAGAACCGCGCCTGCGCCATCGCTGCGCGGGCCCAGTTTGACCTCTGCGGGCGGGGCCTGAGGTGGCGGGGTGTCGCGGGCAGGCTCTTCTGCGGCCACCGGCTCTTCGGCCGGGGTCGGCTGCGCGATCATGGGCGCTTCCGATGTGGCGGGTTCAGCGCTGGTCACGGCGTCGTCGTCTTCCGGCGCTGCCTCCTCCACGGCCTGTGCGACGGCGGCAGTCGGGTCCTCGTTCGGGGATGTTTCCACGCGAGTTGTGGTGTCCAGTCGCAAGAGCGGCTCCGCCGTTCCGTCCAGGCGGGCAATCGCGCCTTGAAGGGCGCCCTTGGCGAGCGGGTAGGGCAGGTACTCTTCGCCGCCCTCGCGCAAAAGCTGCTGAAGGTGGCCTTCGGGAATGTCCTCGGCCACCAGGATCACCTGCACGCCGTGGTGCTTGGCGGTCTGGATGGCGCTTGCGATCAGCTCCAGTTGATCCAGGTCGTCTTCGTCGATCGCGAAGCTCAGGAAGCGGAGGCTGGCCGCTTCGGGCTGATTGAGAAACGGTGCCACTTCGTTGAAGCGCAGATCGCCCCAGTGCTCGCCCATTTCGGCTTCCATGTCCTCAATGAGAAGGCCGAACTCCTCAATGTCGCGGCTGACCGTGCAGGCGAGGATCGGCTGCGGATCGGGGTACAGAGCGGCACTCGTCATGGATCAGGATTCCTTCGGCTGGTGACACACCCCGCACGGAAAGCGCAGGGCGGGCGTTGCAAAGGACCATCACGGCCAAAGGTGGCAAGATTGCGGAGGAAAAACCGAATTTCTGGGGTAAACTGCGTCAGCGCTGTGCAGTTTGCGGGCCGATCAGGCAATCAGAACCACTGCCCCGGCTCCATCAGGCCCAGATCCAGGAGCTGCTGCGAGCTCCAGCTGAAAGGCGCGGAGTTGCGCCAGCGGAACTGCTGGATGTCAAAGGACGATCCCGGATTGCGCTTGAGCGCTTTGGCCGAGCGGAACGAGGCCACCGCCGCCGTGGGAGAATGGTGCCACGGGCAGGAATAGGTGTTGTATTCCGGGTCTGTCATGCGGTGATCGGGCAGAAGCTTGAGGCCGGGCTTGGCCTTGAACAGCGCAACCCGGTCGATCCGGCGGCGGCTTTCCGGGATCAGCTCTTCAAAGCGCCAGCGAAGGCCGCCGAAGAAATCCATCTGCCGATCAATCGGGTTGTCCCACTCATCCGTGCGGGCGAGCGCATAGTAACCGGTCCGGTCCAGCCAGGCGTCGTCCAGCGACACGGCATTGGGATTCGTCTCCAGATCGCCCGCGTAAAGATCGACGACGAAGCACAGGATCGAATCGCGCCGCTCCTCGTTCACGAAGGCGATCATCTCCCCCACGGTGCGTGCCTCGCAGAACGGGTGGAACAGGTATTCCCCGTTGAAGCCGTAATGCAGCCAGGTGCCGGGGGCCTCTTCGATGATCCGGTTCACGGTGGTGGGCACCGGGTGATCGGCCATCATATCGAGCGTGATGTGATGCACGCGCGGCGCAATGTCGGGCGCGATCTCGATCCCCTGGCGTGAAAAGGCCAGAACCTGTGCGAACCCGCGCGAGAGCGTATGGCGCAAGGTGCTGTCTACCTCCACGCGGTCCTCCAAGAAGATCAGCGCCACCGGCCCCTTGGCCAACAGGCCGCTATGGGTGCTCAGGAACTGATCCAGACTGTCGTGGCGCATGGGGCGAAGCTCTTGGCGGCTGAGGTTCTTCCCTGATGCCCTTGCGGGCTGCGCATTGCAAGGCGCGCGCGCTCGGGCTATTGGGCCTGCCTAGCCCCCGACACCGATGAGAGCCCGCCATGACGGATCAAAAGGCCCCGCCCAAGCTGCATATCAAGACCTATGGTTGTCAGATGAATGTCTATGACAGCGAACGCATGGCGGAAGCGCTAGGCGACGAGGGCTATACCCTGACCGACCGCCCCGAAGAGGCGGATATGATCCTGCTCAACACCTGCCACATCCGCGAGAAAGCGGCAGAGAAGGTCTATTCCGAGCTGGGTCGGCTCAAACCCTTCCGTGCGGCGAACCCGGATCTGAAGATCGCGGTGGCGGGCTGCGTCGCGCAGGCCGAAGGCGAAGAGATCGTGCGCCGTCAGCCCATGGTGGATCTGGTGGTGGGGCCGCAAGCCTATCACCGCCTGCCCGATCTGGTGGCCAAGGTGGGGCATGGCACCCGCGCGGTCGATACCGACTTCCCCGAAGAGGACAAGTTCACCAAGCTGGGCAAATCCCGTGCGGCCCACGGCCCGACCGCGTTCCTGACCGTGCAGGAAGGCTGCGACAAGTTCTGCGCCTTTTGCGTGGTGCCTTACACGCGGGGGGCGGAAAGCTCGCGCCCGGCGGCGCAGGTTCTGGCCGAAGCGCGCGGGCTGGTCGATGGCGGCGTGCGGGAGATCACGCTCCTGGGGCAGAACGTGAATGCCTATCACGGCCATGACGGCGGGCTGGCCGGGCTGATCCACGAGCTGGCCAAGATCGACGGGCTGGCCCGGATCCGCTACACGACCTCGCATCCCAACGACATGGATGACGCTCTGATCGCGGCCCATGGCGAGTGCGACAAGCTGATGCCCTATCTGCATCTGCCGGTGCAGTCGGGCTCGGACCGGGTGCTCAAGCGGATGAACCGCAAGCACACCGCCGAAGAGTATCTGCGCCTGATTGAGCGCCTGCGCGCGGCGCGGCCCGATCTGCTGCTGTCGGGCGATTTCATCACCGGCTTCCCCGGCGAGAGCGCGGAGGACTTCGAAGACACAATGGAGCTGGTGCGGCAGGTCCGCTACGGGCAGGCCTACAGCTTCAAGTACTCCCCGCGCCCCGGAACCCCGGCGGCCGAGCGCGAGCAGATCCCCGCAGAGGAAAGCGCGGAGCGGCTGGCCCGCCTTCAGGAGCTGCTCGGGCAGCAGCAACGCGCCGCTCAGGAGGCCATGGTCGGCCAGGAGGTCGGCGTGTTGTTCGAAAAACCCGGACGGCTGGAGGGGCAGATGTCGGGCAAGTCGGATCACCTTCACGCGGTCCACGTCCATGCGCCCGGCGCGCAAATCGGGGACCTGGTCCGCGTGCGGATCGTGGACAGCGCGCCGAATTCGCTGGCCGGGGTTCTGGTCTGAAGCACCGCCGCGATGATCCGGTCGCGTTCGGAGCAGGCTGGACGCGAGCCCCGATACCGAACTGTCAGGCAGCAGCGCCAATCATGGTTGGCGTTTGATATTGTCTTTGGACCAGCAACACCCATGGGGCTGCGGCAGGAAATCCCTTTCCTTGCAGGGGTTTTTTGCTAATGTCCGAGCATACCGACGCGCCCGTCTGCGCGGGTCGGCTTTTGGACAAGTAAGAACGGTGGCGAAAATGATTGAGAAGACCATCCGGGCGGCACTGGGGGGTGCGGCCTTCACGTTGCTCGCGTTGAGCGTAGTAACCCCAGCAGCGGCACAGCAAGAGTCGCGTCCCGAATACTACGAGCCCGGGATCTGGATTGATCCCGATGGCTGTGCGCACTGGGCCATGGATGACGGCGCCGAAGGTTACATGTCCCCGGTGCGACGCCGCGATGGCAGCCCGGTGTGCCACCGCGGAGAGATCTGCGGCGTAATGCCGACCGATCAGCTGTTCGCGACCGATCGTCATCATATCGGTGCGCAAGGGCGTGCCCGCCTTCAGGAATTCTTCCAAAAGGCGAACGCGTTCGGATATCTGATCTACGGCCACACGGACAGCCGCGCTTCGGATGAGTATAACATCGCTCTGTCTGATCGCCGCGCCAACGCGGTGGCCGAAGTCGGCCGCTCTGTCGGGGCGCGCATCGTGGATGTGAAAGGCTTTGGCGAACGTCGTCCGCGCGCAACCAACGGCACCGCCGCCGGGATGCAGCAGAACCGTCGCGTCGAAATCTACTGCCTGCGCTGAGGAAAGGACCGCTGCAATGAAAGCACTGAAGATTATCTCCGCCTTGGCCGTGGCCGGTGCCCTGAGCGCCTGTGACGAGGGCATTGGCGCAAACCCGAACGACAAGTCCATCGACCGCGGCATCAATGCGCATGACGTATCGACCCTGGTGGCCGGGATCTGGGTGGATCCGAACGGCTGTGATCACTGGATCATTGATGACGGCGTGGAAGGCTATCTGTCCGAGCGTCTGACGCCCGATGGGCGTCCGGTTTGCTCCGGCGTCGCGCCTCCGACCGTGGCCACCGGGCCGTTCAAATCGGGCTCGCCCATTCAGGACCCGACGCGTCCGTCGAACTTCGTCCGGTAAGGTTCTAACGCGAAAAACTAAGAAGGCCGCCCAGAGATTGGGCGGCCTTTTTTTGTGCTCGCGGTCGCGGTGGGCAAACGAAAAAGGCCCCGGCATGTGCCAGGGCCTTTCGCAATGCGTCTTGGGGGGAAGGGGATCAGCCCTCGCCACCCTCTTCGCCACCAGCCTCGGCGGCTTCGCCTTCGGCTTCTTCTTCGTCGTCGCCGCCGCCAACGGTGGTCGGGGGAGCGATGTTCGCGATGATGAAGTCACGGTCGATGGTCGGCTTGGCGCCGGACGGCAGGGTCACATCGGAGATGTGGATCGTGTCGTTCACTTCCAGAGCGGACACGTCGATGGAGATCTTCTCCGGGATGTCCGCGGCGGTCACGACCAGCTCGATCTCGGGGCGCACGACCTGCAGGTAGCCGCCCTTCTTGATGCCGGGGCATTCCTCTTCGCCGGTGAATTCGACCGGGATGTAGAGGTTGATCTTCGAGGTGCGCTTGAGGCGCATGAAGTCGACATGGGTCGGCAGGTCTTTGACCACGTCCCGCTGCACGCCGCGGCAGATCACGCGCACGTCCTCATGGCCTTCGACCTTGAGGTTGAAGAGCGTCGACAGGAAGCGACCTGCCTTGAGCATCTTCAGCAGTTTGTTGAAGGGGATGTTGATCGCGACCGGGTCGGCGCCGCCACCATAGACAACGCCCGGCACAAGGCCGTCGCGGCGAGCTTGACGAGCGGCCCCCTTGCCGGTCCCCGTCCGTTCCTCAGCGTGCAGATCAGGAATCTGTCCAGCCATTTTGGAAATCCTTTTGTTTGAGTTGAGGCCTTCCTCCAAGGGTGTAAGGCCAGTGAAGGCTTGCCCCTTAAGGGGAATCGCTGTGCTTGTCCAGCGGGGCGAAGGGGCTTTGCACCCCTTGCCGTTCAGCCACGTCCCGCCGGGATATCTTGATCACAGTGGCCGCGCCGTTCAGACCCAGCGGCCCTCGAAATCGCTGGGAACCAGCAAGATGTCTTCGTCCACTTCGTTGATGTCACGATGGCCGCACAGCGCCATGGAGACGTCCATCTCCTTGTGGATCACGTCGAGCGCGCGGGTCACGCCTTCCTCGCCCATCGCGCCCAGCCCGTAGATATAGGCACGGCCGATCATGCAGCCCTTGGCGCCGAGCGCCTTGGCCTTGAGCACGTCCTGACCGGAGCGGATGCCGCTGTCAAAGAGGACTTCGGTCTGATCGCCCACCGTACGGACAATCGAGGGCAGCATGCGGATCGCGGAGAGCGCACCATCGAGCTGCCGACCACCATGGTTCGACACAACGATCGCATCGCAGCCGACCTCGACCGCGCGGCGGGCGTCCTCGGGGTCGAGAATGCCCTTAAGGATCACCTTGCCCCCCCATTTTTCCTTGAGGCGCGCGATCATCGACCAGTCGAGCCGCGGCTCGAAATTCTGCTCTGTCCAGGCGTTGAGCGAGCGGGCGTTGTCCACATCCTTCGCGTGGCCGACAATATTGCGGAACTCGCGGCGCGGGGTTTGCAGCATGCCGATACCCCACCGCCATTTTGTCGCCAGGTCGGCCAGCACGGGCAGGGACAGTTTCGGCGGAGCGGTCAGGCCGTTCTTGAGATCCTTGTGCCGCTGGCCCAGGATTTGCAGATCAAGCGTGATGACAAGCGCAGAACAGCCCGCATTCTTGGCCCGGGCGATGATATTGTCGACGAACTCTTCGTCGCGCATCACATAGAGCTGGAACCAGAACGGCGCTTTGGTGTGTTCGCGCACGTCTTCGATTGAACAGATCGACATGGTCGAGAGCGTGAAGGGCACGCCGAATTTCTCAGCCGCGCGGGCGGCAAGGATTTCGCCGTCGGCGTGCTGCATCCCGGTAAGCCCCACCGGTGCGAGCGCCACGGGCATGGAGACCTCTTCCCCGATCATCGTGGATTTCAGGGTGCGGTTCGACATGTCCACCGCGACCCTCTGGCGCAGGCGGAGCTGTTCGAAATCGCTGGTGTTCTCGCGAAAGGTCTGGCCCGTCCAACTGCCGGTCTCGCAGTAGTCGTAGAACATCTTGGGCGCGCGACGTTTGTACAGCCGGCGCAGGTCCTCGATTTCGGTAATGACGGGCATGATCCACGGCCTCCGCTAAATTGGTAAAGTTACTTTACCGATTTTGAGGCCCGGTCCAAGAGGCTATTCAAACACCTCGTCCGCGCGCACGCCCCAGATCACCTCTTTTGGCACCCATCCCCGCTGGCGGCTGGCGCGCAGGCGGCACCAGTCGGGGGTGCATTCCAGCAACTGTGCGATCACCCCTGCCTGAAACTGTGCCACGCCCTGGGCGTTGAGCGCGGGTTGCGCGCGCAAGATCACATCCTGTTCCACGATGGCGGTGCGCACGCCGGACAGAAGCGAGTAGTGCATCCAGCCGCCCTGGCCATCAATGTCCTCGACCCGGCGCCAATGGCCGTGCTCGGCGGTGACGATCAGGGGGATGTTGCGGCGCTTGAACACCCAGTCGATGCGGTGGCTCAGGGATGGGCCACGCCGCGCGTTGCCTTCTTCGGCGCGCATGGACACGAAGCGGGGCAGGGGCAGGTTCGTGATCTGGCCGCGTGTGGCGGCGATGGCGGGGGGCACGGCGGCGGGCTGGGTGTCCTGCGCGGGTGCGGCGGTGGCAAACAGCGCGGCCAGCAGCGCAATCGCCATGCGCGAAGGGAAGATGCTCATCGGGGCCTCATGGGTCGATTTCGGGCGTGCGGGACTCTTGTGGTCCGCTTGCGCCTGTCGCAATGTGACGCCAACCGACGTTCAAGGAAAGAGGGAAGGAGCCCGCCCATGCCCCGCAAGCCGTTGACTGTTGTTGTCACGCGACGCCTCCCCGAGCCGGTGGAGGCGCGCTTGTCCGAGCTGTTCGACGTGAAGCTGCGCGCCAGCGAGGCTCCGATGACCCGCGAAGAGCTGGCGGAGGCGGTCAAGACTGCCGATGTGCTGGTGCCAACCATCACCGACAAGATCGACGCCGGGCTGCTGGGGCAGGCTGGTGAAAATCTGCGCCTGATCGCCAATTACGGTGCCGGGGTCGATCATATCGACGTGGCGACCGCGCGGCAGCGAGGGATCTTGGTGTCCAACACGCCGGGCGTGCTGACCGAAGACACGGCGGACATGACGCTGGCGCTGATCCTCGCGGTGACGCGGCGCATCCCCGAAGGCCTGGCCCTGATGCAGTCCGGCGATTGGGCCGGGTGGAGCCCGACCGCCATGCTGGGCGGACGCATCTCCGGTCGCCGGTTGGGCATCCTTGGGATGGGCCGGATCGGACAGGCCGTGGCGCGGCGGGCGCAGGTGTTCGGGATGGAGGTCCATTACCACAACCGGCGGCGCCTTCGTGAGGAAACCGAGGCCGAGCTGGGCGCGACCTACTGGGAAAGCCTCGACCAGATGGTTGCGCGCATGGACGTGATTTCGATCAACTGCCCTCATACGCCGGGGACATTCCATCTGATGAATGCCCGGAGGCTCAAGCTGATGAAGCCGACGGCGGTGATCGTGAACACCTCGCGCGGAGAGGTGATCGACGAAAACGCCCTGACGCGGATGCTGCGCAGCGGAGAGATCGCCGGGGCCGGGCTCGATGTTTACGAATCCGGCCTGAACCCGCGCCTGCGTGAGCTGAAGAACGTCGTGCTGCTCCCGCATATGGGATCGGCCACCGTCGAGGGGCGGCTGGAGATGGGCGAGAAAGTCCTGCTCAATATCAAGACCTTCGATGACGGGCATCGCCCGCCGGATCAGGTGGTCCCGGCGATGCTGTGAGCCCGTCAGGGCGTCTCACCATACTGCTGATGCACGTCTGATGCTGGCGGCAGGATCTAAGCCCGTCTTGCGGCGCGCGCGGAGCAATGCCCCGCGCAGCATCGCCAATATCGGCACTGAAACCGCCGCTGCGCCTTAGCGATAGACCTGATCGGGCCCGGGGAAACTGCGGTCGCGGACCTCTTCGGCGTAGCTGTTCACCGCCTCTTCGATCATGGGGCCCAGCTTGCCGTAGACCTTGACGAATTTCGGCGTCCAGGGGTTCAGGCCCAGCATGTCTTCCAGCACCAGGATCTGGCCATCGCATTTGGCCGAGGCGCCGATGCCGATGGTGGGGATGGCGGTCGCGTCGGTGATCTTGTCGGCCAGCTCTTCCACCACGCCCTCGACGACCATGGCGAAGGCGCCAGCCTCTTCGACGGCCTTGGCGTCGTCCAGGTGAACCTGCCAGTCATCCTTGCGGCCCTGCACGCGAAAGCCGCCCATCGTGTTCACCGATTGCGGGGTCAGGCCGATATGGCCCATCACCGGAATGCCGCGCTCGACCAGAAAGCGGATCGTGTCGGCCATGCGCGCGCCGCCTTCGAGCTTCACCGCGCCGCACTGGGTTTCGGCCATGATCCGCGCGGCGGAGCGGAAGGCTTGCTCGGGGCTTTCCTCGTAGCTGCCGAAGGGCAGATCCACGACGATCAAGGCCCGCTGCGATCCGCGCACCACGGCCTTGCCATGGGCGATCATCATGTCGAGCGTCACGCCCACCGTGCTTTGCATCCCGTGCATCACCATGCCGAGGCTGTCCCCCACAAGGATAAAGTCGCAGACCTTATCCACCAGCGAGGCCGTGTGGGCGTGATAGGAGGTCAGCGACACAATCGGCTCGCCCCCTTTACGCGCGGCGATCTGAGGGGCTGTGATGCGGCGGACGGTTTCGGTCTGGGCGCTCATGGCTGGCTCCTTTTGCGGGTCTTCGAAGTGATAGGCGGCGGCGCGGGCCAAGGCAACGGGCTGAGGCATTGCGCCGCTGAACCCGGCGTTACGGCTTAGCGGCTTGCCCGCTGTTGATCTGCCGCCCAATTCGCCCCCTTGGGATGAGTGGGGCCATCAGAACCTAATGGGTGACGCCGATTTCCCGCTGGTCAATCAGGAGGATGCCGCCGAATTCGGCGGAGAGCATGATGGCGATCGGGGCTTTGACCGGTCCCTCAACAGGCGCCAGAGTCCCCGGCGCCACGATGTCGATGGCGCGCATGGTCGCGCGGGGCTCGGCGGTGATCGTGTTGGCGATCAGCGTGCGCAGGTCTTCAACGGTGGTGCCGCTGGCCACGGCCTCTTCGGCGGCGGCGAGCGCGCGGGACAGCACCGGGGCGGCGGCGCGGTCTTCGGGGGTGAGCCGCCGGTTGCGCGAGGAGCGGGCGAGCCCGTCGTCTTCGCGCTGCGTCGGCACGCCGTGGATCGCAATCGGCATATGCAGATCGCGCGCCATGCGGCGGATCACCTGAAGCTGCTGGTAGTCCTTTTCCCCGAAGAAGGCGGCATCGGGCTGGGCGATGTTGAACAGCTTCGTAACCACCGTGCAGACGCCGCGATAATGGCCCGGGCGGACTTCACCGTGGAGCATATTGGCCAAACGGGTGGTTTCTACGATGGTCTCGTCGCCCTCGGGATAGATGTCGCCCACCTCCGGGATCAGCACCGCCGCCACACCGCGCGCTTTCAGCAGCGCGAGGTCTTCGGCCTCGGTGCGCGGGTAGGTCTCCAGATCTGCGGGGTCTCCGAACTGGGTCGGGTTGACGAAGATCGTCGCGGCCACGGCATCGCATTCCGCCTTCGCCGCCTCGACAAGCGCCATATGGCCATCGTGCAGCGCGCCCATTGTGGGCACCAAGCCAAGGGTTTTGCCCTCGCCGCGCAGGCCGGACAGGGCCGCGCGGAACTCGGGGATGGTGCGACAGATCTTCATGGGAGCGCTCCGATGTTGCCTGAGGCGGTTCTAGTCCAGCGGTGCCGGAGGCTCAATCTCCTCGGGCTCCTCAGGCGTGCCTGAAGGCGCCTCCTCGGGGTTCGGCGCGGCGACCTGTTCCATCACCTGGCCGATCCGGTGTCCGGCTTTGGTCAGGGCGTCCGGCGCGGAGGGCGCCCCCGCACGGGTTGCGGCGGCTTGCACGGCGGCGGGGACAGGAAGGCCGCCCTCGAACAGGGGGGCGATGGCACGGCTGATCCCGGCCGCGTTGGGCGTGGACACAACGCCGCGCGTGACCAGCCGCGCCTGCATGGCGCGTGCGGCGCGTGGGGTCAGCCCCAACTGGCCGGTCAGCATCTCGCGCGAGACGCGGCCTTGCGATTTGGCCATGGCCACGGCCCAGATGTATCCGGCTTGCCCGGCGGCGCGCGGGGCGGCGCTTTGGGCAAGGGCTGGCAGGGGCAGGGCGGCGGAGGCCGCCGCCGCGGCAGAGAGCTTTGTGAAGTCGCGTCTGTTCATGAGATACAGATGGGGGCTCTGCCCGGCATCTTCCACGGGGAAAACCCGCCCGGATGCGTCGTTTTGCCCGCGACCCAAGTCGCATTCCATCCCCGGAAGGTCGGAGCAGGCGGCGGCGCCGAAGGCTCCCCTTGCGATAAGCGGGTAAACGAGTCGCGAGAGGAGAGACCCGATGAAAACCCATGTCAAAGCTCTGGTCGTGGGCGGCGGCGCCGTCGGAACCTCTATCGCGTATCACCTGGCCAAGGCCGGGTGGGACGACGTGATGCTGCTGGAGCGCGATGAGCTGACATCAGGGTCCACCTGGCATGCGGCGGGGCTGCTGCCGCTCTTCAATATGAGCTACGCGACCACCCATATCCACAAATACTCGGTTGAGTTCTACAAGAGCCTTGAGGCCGAAACCGGGCTGGATGCGGGGTTCTTCATCGTCGGCAATCTGCGCATGGCGCAAACGCAGGCGCGGATGGATGAATACATGCTCTACGCCTCGACGGCAGAGACCTGCGGCGTCCCCTATGAGTGGCTGAGCGCGAATGACATCAAGGACCGCTGGCCTCTGGTGCGGACCGAAGATCTGAAGGGCGCGATCTATCACCCGACGGATGGCTACATCAATCCGGCAGACGTCACCATGGCGATGGCCAAGGGCGCCCGGCAGCGCGGCGTGGTCGTTGAGCGCAAATGGCAGGTCGATGGCTATGAGTGGACCGGCTCCGAATGGCGCGTGACCGTCAGCAAAATGACCGAAAAGGGCGGAAATCTGGTCAGTTCCGGAGAGACGCAGGTCATCACCGCTGAACATGTGGTGACGGCCACCGGCAATCACGCACAGCGCACGGCGCAGCTTTTGGGGATCAAGATCCCGGCGATCCCGGTTGAACACCAGTTCATCGTCACCGAGCCCGACCCGGCTCTGGTCGAATGGCGCAAGACCAATCCGCAGCACCCGGTGCTGCGCGATGCCGATGCCAAGTGGTATGTCCGCGAGGAGCGCGGCGGCTGGATCCTTGGGCCCTATGAGCGGAACGCGCCCGCGCGGTTCGAATTCGGCGTGCCGGACAGCTTCCGTGCCGATCTTTTCCCGCTCGATCTGGAGCGGATCGAGGAAGAATATATGTCCATGATCCATCGGATTCCGTCCTCGGAGACCGTGGGGCTGAAGGACGACTTCAACGGGCCGATCTGCTACACGCCCGATGGCAACCCGCTGGTCGGCCCCGCGCCGGGCTTGCGCAACATGTGGCTGGCCGAAGGGTTTTCCTTTGGGATCACCGCCGCCGGGGGCACAGGTTATTACCTGGCGCAGATGATGGTCGAGGGCGAGGCGGAGATCGACATGGCCTCGCTCGACCCCAAACGCTACGGGTCGTGGATGACGACCGAGTACGCGGCGCGCAAGAACGAGGAGTGCTACGAGCACGTCTATATCCTCCACCACCCCGACGAAGAGCGCGAAGCCTGCCGCCCGCTGCGCACGGCGCCGTGCTATGATCGGATGAAGGCGCGCGGCGCCCAGTTCGGCTGTGTTAACGGCATGGAACGGCCCAACTATTTCGGCCCGCTGGATGCGCCAGACAGCTTCGATCACGACGCCCGCAGCTTCCGCCGGGGCGCGTGGTGGTCCCATGCCGTCGAAGAGGCCAAGGCCATCCGCGAGGGCGTGGGGCTGATCGACGCTTCGGCTTTCACCAAGCACATCGTGCGCGGGCCCGGCGCGACGGCGTTTCTGGACTGGTTCACCTGCAACAAGCTGCCCCGCGTGGGGCGGATCAACCTGACCTATGCGCTGACCGATGCCGGGACGACGCGCACGGAATACACCATCGTGCGGCTTGCAGAAAACGAATATTATCTGGTCTCTGCGGGCGCCTGGACCGCCTATGATAGTGATTTTCTGCGCAAGGCCGCAGAGGATAAGGCAGACACGTTCGGCCATATCGACATCCACGATGTGACGACGCAGTGGGGTGTCTTTGCCGTCGCCGGGCCGAAATCGCGCGATCTTCTGAAGGCTGTCATCAAGGACGCGGAGCCGGAAACGGCGCTGTCCAACAAGCGTTTCCCCTGGCTGTCCTGCCGCGAGATCGAGCTGGGCATGTGCCCCGTTCGCGCGGTCCGGGTCGCTTATACCGGGGAGCTGGGCTGGGAGCTGCACCACCCGATCGAGATGCAGAACTATCTCTTCGACCTTCTGGAGGCGGCCGGTGCGGAACACGGGCTGAAGCTGGTCGGTGCGCGGGCGCAAAACTGGCTGCGGCAGGAGAAGAGCTACCGCGCCTTCGGCAATGAGCTGGGCCGCGATGCGACCCCGGCGGAAGCGGACCTGCCGCGTTTCATCGACCTCTCCAAGGAGTTCCACGGCAAGGCGGCGATGGAGCAGAAGGGCATTCGATCGAAATGCTGCACACTGCTGATCGACGGGCCCGAGGACGCGGATCCCTGGGGGCGCGAGGCGCTATACGATGGGGACACGCGCGTTGGGCGGCTGACCTCGGGCGGCTACTCGGTGGCCTTCGGCAAGAGTATCGGCATGGGCTATGTCCGCCCCGATCTGGCGGAGCCCGGCACCAGGCTGAAGGTGAAGATGTTCGACCAGCTTTGGGAGGCCGAGGTGGTCGAAGACAGCCCCTACGATCCGAAGAACGAGACCATCCGCAAAGACGGGTGAGGCGTTCCGGGTCTGACCTTCCAGCTCTGAGCTAAATGGGCGGCCCTTTTGGGGCCGCTCTCTTTTTGTGCGTTCCTTGCGGAGCGGGGCGCCCGGCGCGGGCGCACGAAAAAGGGCCGCAGCATCTCTGCTGCGGCCCTCTTCGGAATGGATCGGCTCAGGCTTAGTTCTGAGCGTAGTATTCGATGACGAGGTTCGGTTCCATCTGCACCGGGTAGGGCACGTCGGCCAGGCCCGGGGTGCGCACGAAGGTCGCGGTCATCTTGGAGTGGTCGGCGTCGATGTAGTCCGGCACGTCACGCTCAGCCAGCTGGGTGGCTTCGAGCACGATGGCCAGCTGCTTGGAGCGGTTGCGGACCTCGATCACGTCGCCTTCCTTCACGCGGTAGGAGGGGATGTTCACCTTCTGGCCGTTCACACGCACATGGGCGTGGTTCACGAACTGGCGGGCGGCGAAGATCGTCGGCACGAACTTGGCGCGGTAGACGACGGCGTCCAGGCGGCGCTCCAGCAGGCCGATCAGGTTTTCACCGGTGTCGCCTTTAAGGCGTTCGGCTTCGCGGAAGATGCGGCGGAACTGCTTTTCGGTCAGATCGCCGTAGTAGCCTTTCAGCTTCTGCTTGGCGCGGAGCTGCAGGCCGAAGTCGGACATTTTGCCCTTGCGGCGCTGACCGTGCTGGCCGGGGCCGTATTCGCGGCGGTTCACCGGGGATTTCGGACGGCCCCAGATGTTTTCGCCCATGCGGCGGTCGATTTTGTACTTGGCAGACGTGCGTTTGGTCACGGCTGGTCTCCTTTTGTGTGTTTCAAAAGGGCGTTGTCCTTTGGCCTTAGGCCCGACAGGCATCCCCTTGCGGGGGCCACCAACACCAATGAAGTCGCGCGTATAGGAGCGGGCAGGGTGGGAGTCAAATGGAATCCGGGGCGCGGCCCGTTCAGGCGGGATCGAAGAGCGGGGGCAGATCGCCAAGGGTCTTGGCCTCGTCGATAAGTGCCGTGAAATCCTGATCGAGCGTGCGCGCGAGCTGCTCGAAGCTGTCGATCACGAAATAGACCGGCTGCACGATGTCGATGCGGTAGGGGGTGCGCAGCGCCTCGCGCATCGTGAAGGGGCGCATCCTGGCGCCGCCTCCCGTGGCGTTGCGCAGCTCCGCCGGAGAGGAGGCGATCCCGGCGCCATAGCCGCGCAGGCCCTGGGGTGTGTCGATCATGCCGAATTCGACGGTGAACCAGAACAGCCGGAACATGTGCCAGCGGTGGGATTTCTCCATGGACAGGGCCTTTTGGCCAAAGCCCTGGATGAAATCGGCCATGAAAGGGTTGGTCAGCATCGGGCAATGTCCAAAGACCTCGTGGAACAGGTCGGGCTCTTCGATGTAGTCCAGATGCTCCATCCGGCGGATGAAGGTCGCGACGGGGAACTTGCGCTCTGACAGGAGCGTAAAGAACCGCGTGGGCGGGATGATCGCGGGGACACCTTCGACGCCCGCACCCGAGGCCTCTTTCAGCCGGGCGTTGATGTCGCGGACCTGAGGGACGCGGTCGGGCTTCAGGCCCAGCATGTCGATCCCGTCCAGGAACTCGGGCGCGATGCGGCCGGGCAGGTCGGCCATCTGCCGTTCCATCAGAACGGACCAGACGCGGTCCTCCTTGGCGTCATAGGGGTAGAGCCCGTCCGGACCCGCTTCCTTGGAAATGTAGCTGCTGTCCTTAGCCATTGTCGTCCTCCCCCGAGAGGATTGCCCGGCGAGACTGAAAAATCTTCGCAATCGCCTGCGGAAGCTGTGCTATTGAGAGAGATATATTCCAATAAGGGGCGAAAGCTGATGTTATCCGATCTCGAAAGGCGTCTCTTGGTCGAGATGCAGCGCGATGCCAGCCGATCCGTGCAGGATTTGGCTCAGGCCGTGGGAATGGGCGCCTCGACCATCTGGCGCAAGCTGGCCGATCTGCGGGCGGCGGGCGTGATCCGTGCGCGGGTGGCGTTGCTGGACCCGGCCAAGCTGGATCTGGGGCTGTGCGTCTTTGCCCATGTGTCCCTGACCGATCACAGCGAAGAGTCGGTGCGCCGTTTCGCCGCGATCGTGCGCACCCAGCCGCAGATCATGGAGGCGCACGCTTTGTCGGGCGCGGATGACTACCTGCTCAAGATCCGCTGCCGCGATGTGGCGGCCTATGAGGCCTTTCTGTCGGCCCATCTGCTGCGGGCGAGCTGCGTGCGCTCTGTCACCTCGGCGTTTTCTCTGCGCGAGCTTAAGGACACGACGGAGTTGCCCCTCTAGGGGCACCGCGCTAGACGGGCGGCGCGATGCATCAGGAGGCCCCGATGGCCAAGCCCAAGAAGACCCCCCGCCCCAAGGCCCAGACCCCGAAGGGATTCCGCGACTATTTCGGCACCGAAGTGCTGGAGCGCGACGAGATGCTCACCCGCATCCGCGAGGTCTATCATCGCTATGGGTTTGATGCTCTGGAAAGCAGCGCGGTCGAGACGGTCGAAGCTTTGGGCAAGTTCCTGCCCGATGTGGACCGCCCCAATGAGGGCGTGTTCGCCTGGCAGGACGAGGATGAAAGCTGGATGGCGCTGCGCTATGACCTTACGGCGCCGCTGGCCCGCGTCTATGCGCAGCACCGCAACGATCTGCCCACGCCCTATCGGCGCTATGCCATGGGCCCCGTGTGGCGCAACGAAAAGCCCGGCCCGGGCCGGTTCCGCCAGTTCACCCAATGCGACGCCGATACCGTGGGCAGTGCCAACCCGGCGGCGGATGCCGAAATCTGCATGATGCTGGCCGACGCTCTGGAAGCGGCGGGCATCCCGCGCGGGGATTATGTGATCCGGCTCAACAACCGGAAGGTTCTGAACGGCGTGCTTGAGGGCATGGGGCTGGTCGATGACGCGCAGCGCGACGACGTCCTGCGCACCATCGACAAGTTCGACAAGGTCGGCGAAGCGGGCGTGCGCGAGCTGCTGACCACGGGGCGCAAGGACGCCTCGGGCGCGTTCATCGATGGTGTGGGCCTCTCCGGCGATCAGGCGGCGCCTGTGCTGGCCTTCCTGACCTCGAAGGGGGCAGGGGCCGCAGAGACTCTGGCCAACCTCCGCGCGGCTGTGGGCGGCTCCGATGTCGGTGCGCAGGGCGTGGATGAGCTGGAACAGATCGCCGCGCTTTTGGCGGCGGGCGGCTATGGCACCGACCGGATCGAGATCGACCCCAGCGTCGTGCGCGGCCTTGGCTACTACACCGGCCCCGTGTTCGAGGCAGAGCTGACCTTTGAGATCCTCGATGACAAGGGGCGCAAGCGCCAGTTTGGCTCGGTTGCCGGAGGCGGGCGCTATGACGATCTGGTCAAACGTTTCACCGGGCAGGAAGTGCCCGCTGTGGGCGTGTCGATTGGGGTGGACCGCCTGCTGGCCGCGCTGCGCGAGAAGGGCCGCGTGGGCGGTGAGACGCCCGGCCCGGTCGTGGTGACGGTGATGGATAAGCACCGCATGGCGGATTATCAGGCCATGGTGGCAGAGCTGCGCGCGGTTGGCATCCGGGCCGAAGTCTATCTGGGCAATCCCAAGAACTTCGGCAACCAGATGAAATACGCCGACAAACGCGGCGCCCCGCTGGCGATCATCGAAGGCGGCGACGAACATGAGCGCGGCGTGGTGCAGGTGAAGGACCTGATCCTGGGCGCACAGATCGCGGAAACCGCGAGCCTTGAGGAATGGCAGGAAAACCCCAGCCAGCGTGAAGTCTCGCGCGGGGATCTGGTGGCCACGGTGCAGCAGATGCTGGGAGCGGGCTCATGATCGACAGCGCTGCCAAGGCCCACGCGCGGGCGCGGGCGAGCGCCCTGACGGATCGCTTCACGGCTGCCGGGGCGTCCCCCGTTGAAGCCGCGATCCTGCAGCCGGCGGACGTGCTTTTGGACCTTTACGGCGAAGACATCCGGGCCCGCGCCTATACCACCACCGATCCGCTGCGCGGAGAGATGATGCTGCGCCCGGATTTCACCGTGCCCGTGGTGCGGATGCACATGGCGTCCGGCGCCGAAACCCCGGCGCGCTACACCTATTCGGGCGAGGTCTTCCGCAAGCAGGAGGACGATGACACCCGCGCCGTGGAATATCTGCAAACCGGGTTCGAGCTGTTCGGCACCGGGGCGCGCGCCGACGAGGACGCAGAGGTGTTCGCCCTGATCGCGAGCGCCGTGGCGGACCAGAACGTCACCCCGGTGATCGGCGATATGGGCCTTTTGCGCGCGGCCATCGACGGGCTCTCCACGACGCCTGCGCGCAAGGCGGCGCTGCTGCGCCACATCTGGCGCCCGCGCCGCTTCCGCCGCCTGATCGAGCGGTTCACCGGCAAGCTGACCCCGCCGCCGGGCCGCACCGCGCTTTTGGCTGAGGCGGACCCGCTGGCCCGTTTCGACGCGATCCCCGGCCTGCGCACCCGCGCCGAGATCGAAACCCGTCTCGCCACCTTGCGCGAGGATGCGCAGACGCCGCCCATTGCCGCGCTCGAAGCCGAGGTGCTGGATGCGGTGCTGGCCCTACGCGCTGCGGCCCCGGATGCGGTCAGCGCCCTGCGCGATCTGGCCGTGGATCTGCCGGGCCTGACCCCGGCGGTCGATCAGCTCGCCGCGCGTCTGGAGGCACTGGCCGGGCATGGCATCGCCGTTGAGACGCTGGCTTTTGATGCCGCGCTCGGCCGGGCCAGCATGGAGTATTACGACGGTTTCGTCTTTGCCTTCCACGGGCCCGATCCCGCCCAGCCGCCGCTGGCCACGGGCGGGCGCTATGACGCGCTGACCTATGCTCTGGGCGGCGGTGCGGCCCTGTCGGCGGTGGGCGGTATGATCCGCCCCGACCTCATGGAGGATCCCGCATGATCCGGCTTGGTGTGCCGTCCAAGGGGCGGCTGATGGAAAAGACCTTCGACTGGTTCTCGGATCGGGGGATCACCTTGTCCCGCGCCGGGTCCGATCGCGACTACACCGGCAGCGCTGAGGGCATCGACGGGCTTGAGCTGGTCCTGCTCTCCGCCGGGGAAATCCCGCGCGATCTGGCCTCTGGTGCGCTGCATCTGGGCGTGACCGGCACCGACCTCGTGCGCGAAAAGATCGGGCTTTGGGATCAGAAGATCGAAGAGCTGGAGCCCATGGGCTTTGGCGGCGCCGATCTCATCATCGCGGTGCCCGACGCTTGGGTGGATGTGACCACGCTGGGCGATCTGGATGCCGCCGCCGCCCTGTTCCGCCGCACCCATGGCCAACGCCTGCGGATCGCGACGAAATACCACCGGCTGACCCGCGAATTCCTGCGTGATGCCGGGGTGGCGGATTACCGGCTGGTCGATAGCCAGGGCGCGACCGAAGGCACCGTGCGCAACGAGACCGCCGAAGCGATCGCGGACATCACCTCCACCGGAGAAACCCTGCGGGCCAACGGCTTGCGGATCCTCGAAGACGGCTTGATCCACGCCAGCCAGGCCACGCTCCTGCGCTCGCGCGCGGCGGATTGGTCCGGTGGGGCCCGGCCCGCGCTCAAGGCGCTTAAGCAGAAGCTGGGTCTCTGAGGCCGTCCTCTAGACGGTCGCGCGCCACGGCGCGCGAAATCCCCCTTTTCCGCGTGCGCGCTCTGGCGCAACCGGCCTGGCAGCGCTAGGGTCGCCCACGTTTGTGATCAGGGGATTAGACATGCCATCCGATGGCCTTCGCCCGCAGCCGGGCATCATGGAGATCGCGCTCTACCAGGGAGGTGCGTCCAGCCTTCCGGGGCAGAGCAACGTCATCAAGCTCTCCTCCAATGAAAACCCGTGGGGGCCGCCTGACAGCGCCCGCGAGGCAATCGCTCGCACCCTGCACGAACTGCATCGCTACCCCTCCACCGATCACGCGCCGCTGCGCGCCGCCATCGGAGAGGTCCACGGGCTCGACCCGGAGCGGATCATCTGCGGCAATGGCTCGGACGAGGTGATCCACTTCCTGTGTCAGGCCTATGCCGGGCCCGGGGATGAGGTCATTCACACCGAACACGGCTTTGCCATGTATCGCATCAGCACGCTCGCCGCCGGGGCCACCCCGGTGGAGGTCAAGGAGCGCGACCGCGTGACCGACATCGACGCGATCCTGGCGGCGGTGACGCCCGCCACGCGGCTGGTCTTTATCGCCAATCCCAATAATCCGACCGGCACCATGATCGGCACGTCCGAGCTGGCGCGGCTAGCCGATGGGCTGCCGGGTCACGTGCTGCTCGTTCTCGATGGCGCCTATGCGGAATTCGTCGAAGGCTATGACGGCGGAGCGTCCTTGATCGAGACCCGCGAGAACGTGGTCATGACCCGCACCTTTTCCAAGATCTACGGTCTGGGCGGGATGCGGATCGGCTGGGGCTATGGCCCCAAGCCCGTGATCGACGTGCTCAACCGCATTCGCGGGCCGTTCAACCTGTCGGGCCCGGCGCTTGTCGCCGCCGAAGCGGCCGTGCGCGATCTGGATTTCGTGGAGAAGACCCGCGCCGACAACATTCGCCTGCGCGACTGGTTGGCCGGGGCGCTAATGGAAAAGGGCGTGCCGTCCGATCATTCCATGGCGAATTTCATCCTCGCCCGGTTCGCCTGTGCGGAAGAGGCCGAGGCCTGCGACGATTTCCTGCGCAGCGAAGGGATCATCGTGCGCCGCGTGGCGGGTTATGGCCTGCCGCACTGCCTGCGCATCACCGTGGGGGATGAAGCCTCCTGCCGCCGCGTCGCCCATGCCATCGGCCAGTTCAAGGAGGGCGCTGCATGAGCGTGATCTACGACCGCGTCGCCTTGATCGGCCTTGGGCTCATCGCGGGCTCGATGGCGCTTGCTATGCGCAAGGCCGGCCTCGCGGGAGAGATCGTCGGAACGGCACGCTCCCAGGACAGCCGGGCCATCGCGGAAGAGATCGGCCTCGTGGATCGCGTTGTGGACACGGCGGCCGAGGCCGTGGAGGGCGCCGATCTTGTCGTGCTCTGCGTCCCGGTCGGGGCGATGGGCGCCGTTGCGCGCGAGATCGCGCCGCACCTCAAGCCGGGCTGCACCGTGTCGGATGTCGGATCGGTCAAGGGCGCGGTGATCGACGCCGTCGCGCCGCATCTGTCGCCGTCGGTGCATTTTGTGCCCGCGCACCCGCTCGCCGGGACCGAACAAAGCGGCCCGAAATCGGGCTTTGCCGAGCTGTTCGAAAACCGCTGGTGCCTGCTGGTGCCGCAGCCCGGCGTTGCGCCCGAAGCGGTGGCGCGGCTGCGCGCCCTGTGGGAGGGCATGGGCTCGTTCGTCGAGGAAATGGACGCCGATCACCACGATCTGGTTCTGGCCGTCACCAGCCACACGCCGCACCTGATCGCTTACACGATGGTGGGCGTGGCCGATGACCTGAGCCGCGTGACCGACAGCGAGGTCGTGAAATACTCCGCCGCCGGTTTTCGGGATTTCACCCGGATCGCGGCCTCAGATCCGACCATGTGGCGCGATGTGTTCCTGACGAACAAGGATGCGACGCTTGAGATCCTTGGCCGTTTCACCGAGGAGCTGTTCGCCCTTCAGCGCGCGATCCGCACCGGGGATGGGGCGTTGCTGCACGATTACTTCACCCGCACGCGGGCCATCCGGCGCGGCATCATCGAAGCCGGTCAGGATACCGAAGAGCCCAATTTCGGGCGCGGCGGGGCCCAGCGGTGAAGCCGCTGGCGCTCGTCCTCGTTCTGGCCGCTCTGGCCGGACCGGCGAGCGCCCAGGGCGTGGGCTTGCGGCCAGAGGCGCGGCCACAGCCAGAGGCGCCGGAGCGTCCCATTGCGCGGCCCGCCCCGGAGGCGCCGGTCGATGAGCCGTTGCCTGCCAGCCCTTTGCCCGCACCGGAGGAGGTCGCCCCCACCGAGCCGGGCGCAGCGGCGGCGCCAGAGATCATGGTGACCACCCCAAGCGCACCGTCCGTTGACGCGCGGCCCGATGCACCCCCGATCCGGCCCGAGGGGCTTGCGGATCGAGCTCTGGCGAGCCGCGTGACGGTCGCGCTGCGCCCGCCCGCGCGCCCCGCCGGGATCACCCGCGCCGCCGAGGCTGCCCGCGCCGCCCGCGCCCGCGGGGCCGTGTGCGGCACCCCCGCCCTGCAGGGCGAGGCCATCGCCCGGATCGGCACGCCGGGGTCGGGCTGCGGCATTGCGAACCCTGTGCGGCTCAGATCGGTCGCCGGTGTGCGGCTCTCAACCCCGGCGCGGGTCGATTGCCAGACCGCGCAGGCGCTGCTGAGGTGGGTTGAGCGCTCGGTCAAGCCGAGCGTCGCCCGTCGGGGCGGCGGCGCGGCAGAGCTCTACGTGATGGCCTCTTATGCCTGCCGGACCCGCAACAGCCGCCCCGGCGCGCGGCTGAGTGAACACGCCAAGGGGCATGCGATTGATATCGGTGGGCTCACCTTGCGCGATGGCACGCGGATCCGGGTGCTGGGCGATTGGGGGCGCGGCTGGAAGGGCCAGGCGCTTGCCAATATGCGGCGGCAGGCCTGCGGCACGTTTGGCACCGTGCTGGGCCCCGGATCGGACCGCTATCACGGCGATCACTTCCACTTTGATACGGCGCGTTATCGCAGCGGTCCCTACTGCCGGTGAGGGGCGTGCCCTCGCGGGGCCAAGTTGGGATCAGCGCGGCGGTGCGAGCTGCGGCAAGATCACGATCGGCACCGGGCCAAGCAGAACGCGGCCATTGCGAACCGGCAATGTCAGATTGAGCGCGCCGGGGCCGCTGAGGGTTTCGCCCATATTGCGCCAGGTTTGAGCGATGCCCGGCTCCAGCAGGCCGCCCTGCACGGCGAGATCGAGAATGCGCTGCCACCCCGTTCCGGTCAGTGCCAGCTCCCCCTGAAGCTGGCCCGCCCCATCGACGGTGAGGGCGCCGCCGAGGGCAACATGGGAGTCCCCCGCGGTGATGCGGGCGGTGTGCAAGCTGAGGGCCGCGATCCGTGGGCGCACCCCGCGCAGTGTCGCGCGCGTGTCGAGATCAAGCAGGGCGTCCAGCTCAACCCGGTCGAACACGGCGCCGCCCAGATCAATCGAGTTTGCCTCCAGATAGGCTTTCATCCGCGTCTCGGGCGGGCCGCCGCGATGGAGCGCCGCCAGGGCGGATTGGGCCGTGAGCACCTGCGCGCCATCAACCAGCAGGGAGAGCTTCTCGGACTGGGCGGTAAGCTTGTCGAGCGCGAGCTCGGTGCCGGGCACCACTTGAACGCTCGCGCGGGAATCGTCGGTTTTCAGCCTGACCGCATGTCCGGCCACTGTGACATCGTGGGGCCCGGGGGCAAATAGGATGGCGCGGTTGGGGCGGTAGGACAGAGCAAAGACCTGCACCAGCGGCACGCGATAGCTCAGCCCCGGCACGGCCAGCGTCACATCGCGCCAGGTGGTGTCAAAGCGCGACGGGTAGCCGGAGGTCGCGCGGTTGGCATAAGTCAACTGAACCGACTGGCCCAGCCGCGCTTCGCCTGCGTCCAGAGCCCGCACGAGCCCCGCGCGACCAAGCGCCCAGTACCCGCTATAGGCGGCGACCAAGAGGCAAATCACAATCAGAAGCCGACGCATAGGAGCCCTTTCAAAGCTGATTGCCATGCCCGATAAGACGGCTTGCATAGAAACACCAGTGAGGCGCGCGTCAATGTGGGTTTTCGGCTACGGATCGCTTTTGTGGAATCCCGGGTTCACTCCGGCAGAGCAGCATCGCGCGCGGCTAAAGGATTATCACCGCAGTTTCTGCATGTCCTCGATCCACCATCGCGGCACGCCGGAATGTCCGGGGCTGGTGCTGGCTCTGGCCGAGGCGCCTGGCGCGGCCTGCACAGGCGTGGCCTTTCGGGTCGCTGAGGGCGAAGAGGACGAAGTGCTGGCCTATCTGCGTGAGCGGGAGCTGGTATCGGCGGCATATCTGGAGCGCCACCTGCCGCTTCGGCTGGATGACGGGCGGGTGGTCGAGGCGCTGACCTATGTGATCGACATGGAGCACGATCAGTTCGTGCAATTGTCCCTGGAAGAGCAGGCCCAAAGGATCGCCCGTGCGACCGGCGGGCGGGGCCCGAACAGTGAATACCTGATGAACACCGCTGCCCATCTGGATCTGCTGGCGATCCGGGATGACGATATGGCGTGGTTGGTCACGCGGGTGCTGGCGATGCGCCAAGATTAGATTTGGGTTTTCCCGCGCGAGCCCCTATGGTTCGCCCACAGCGACAACGCGAGCAGGAGCAGTCCGCGATGGACAAGGCAGCAGGCGCGGCAGGCCCGAGACGACAGCATTTTTCCCATCCGACGCGGCAGGTTGTCTCCATGCTGGTGGTTTTGGGACTGGTCGGGGCGGGCACCTTCCTGGCGCTGCCCAGCGTGATGCCGGTCTTTACCGCCAATCCGGGGCTCAATGCGTTTATCTTTGCCGTGTTCGTGATCGGGGTTCTGTCCTGCTTTTGGCAGGTCTGGCAGCTCATCCGATCCGTGCGGTGGATCGAAGCCTTCACCGGCGCCGTTGAGATGGACGACACGCGCGCGCCGCAGCTGATGGCGTCACTGTCGAGCCTTCTGGGCGCGCGGCGTAGCCGGATGCAGCTTTCGGCCACCTCGTCCCGGTCGATCCTAGACAGTGTCGGCACGCGTATCGAAGAAGACCGAGAGATCACCCGGTACATCGTCAATACGCTGATCTTTCTGGGCCTTTTGGGCACGTTCTACGGGCTCGCCACGACGGTCCCGGCGCTTGTCGACACGATCCGCAGCCTTGCCCCCGAAGAGGGGGAGGCCGGGATCGAGGTCTTCAATCGCCTGATGGGCGGGCTGGATCGGCAGCTGTCGGGCATGGGGGTCGCGTTCTCGTCTTCGCTTCTCGGTTTGGCCGGGTCGCTGGTCGTCGGGCTGCTGGAGCTGTTCGCCGGGCACGGGCAGAACCGGTTCTACCGCGAGCTTGAGGAATGGCTTGGCTCGATCACCCGCGTGGGGCTGGCGCAGGGCGATGATACGGCTTCCGACCAGGAGGTCATGGAGGCGATCCTGACCCAGATGTCGGAACAGATGGATGCGCTTGAGCACATGTTCACCCAGGCCGATATCAGCCGGACGGAGGCCGACGCCCGTATGGGTGAGCTGTCCGATGCCGTGAAGGTCCTGGCCGAACGGATGGACACGAGCGAAGCCACCGCCACGTTGAGCCGCGTGGCCGACGGGCAGGAGGGGCTGCTGGAGGCCATGAAGCAGGCGGGGCTCGAAGGCGGGCTCGATGCCGAGAGCCGGATGCGGCTGCGCTCCATCGACGTGCAGCTTTTGCGGGTTCTCGAAGAGATCGCCGCCGGGCGGCAGGAGACCGTGGCGGAGCTGCGTTCGGACATGTCTCAGCTTGTGCGCGCCCTGCGCGACACCCCGCGAAACGGCGGGTAGGCCATGGCTCTGTCGCGGCGCAGCGGGAACAGGTTTCAGGCGTCGATCTGGCCGGGCTTCGTCGATGCGATGACCGGGCTTTTGCTGGTGCTGATGTTCGTGCTCACCATCTTCATGGTGGTGCAGTTCGTGCTGCGCGAGACGATCAGCGGGCAGGAGGCGGAGCTGGGACAGCTCTCCGCCGAGGTCGCGGCGCTATCGCGGGCCCTCGGGCTGGAGCAGGACCGGTCGGCCTCGCTTGCCTCTCAGGTGGGCACGCTGACATCGGCGCTGTCTTCGGCCCGCGAGGATCAGGAGGCCCAATCGGCCCTGATCGCATCGCTGACCCGGGAGCGGGACGCCACCGCTGCGGCCCTGTCCGATGCGCAATCCAAGATCACCGGGTTCGAAGCGCAGGTCGCCGGGCTGTTGGCAGATCGCACGCAGGCGCGCGACAAGATCGCGGCGCTGACCAGCGATCTGGAGGCGCGCGATGCCGATCTGGAGACAGTGCGTGGGCAACTGGCCGCTGCGGAGGCGCAGGCCGGGGCGCTGCTCTCGGAGCAAGAGGCGCTGAACCTGGCGCTTGCTCAGGCCCGTGAGGAGATCGACGCCGAAGCCGAAGCGGCACGTCTGGCGGCGGCGCGGGCCGATGCTCTGGATGCGATGATCGCGGATCTGGAGGCCGGGCAGGCGGAGGCACAGGGCCAGATCGACCAGCTTGAGGCGGACCGTTTGGCCGATGCCGCTGCTGCCGAGGCGCTGCGCAAACGGCTCGAAAACGCCGATGCCGAACTGACCGCAATGACCCTGACGCTTGAGGAAAAGCGCCGAGAGGCCGAAGAAACGCTGACCCTTCTGGCCGCGGCTAATCTGGCCAAGGATGAAGCGGCGACCGATCTCGCGGCGGCGCTTCTGGCGCAGCGGGAAGCTCAGGAGGCGCTTTCCTCGACCCGCGAAAGCGGGGCCGAGCTGGACGCTCGGCTTGCCGCAGTATTGGCCTCTCGTTCCGTGACCGAGAACGAACTGGCTGATGCGCGGGCCCGGCTGGATCAGGCAGCGCAGGCTCAAGATGAGCTTGGCGCACAGCTGGCCGCCGCTCTGGCCGAAAAGGATGCGACGCAAAGCGAGCTGGAGGCGGCGCAGGCTGCCTTGGACGCGGCTCTCGCTGAGGGCGCGACCAGCCGCAAGGAGCTGGAGGACAAGCTGGCCGCCGCCGTGCTGGCCCGGCAGGCGGCGGATGAAGGCGCGGCCTCGCTCGAAGACGAACTGGCCCGGGCGCTTGCCCGCACGGCTGAGGCCGAGGCAGAGCTGACCACCGCGCGCCAGTCACAAGAGGCCCTGCAAACCCGCCTGGCCGAGGCGCTCGCCGCTCGCGAAAGCCTCGCGGCGGAGGTGGCTGCGCTGCAATCGGGCGGCACCGATACCGAAACGGCCCGCGCGGCGCTTCAGGCGCAGCTTGCCGCGGCCCTTTCGGCCCGCGACAGCGCTCAAAACGCTACGACCGAGGCGCAAAGCGAAGCGGACCGGCAGGCCGCGCTTTTGGCCACGGCGCGGGATCGGCTGACCGAGGAAGAGCAGCTCTCGGCCCGTGCGCAGCGGCAGGTTGCGGCGTTGAACGAACAGGTGGCCGAGCTGCGGCGCCAGATCGGCACGTTGCAGGAGCTTCTGGACCTGGCCGAAGAGGCGGACCGTGAAGCGCAGGTGCAGATCAGCTCTCTGGGGGATCGGCTCAACACCGCCCTGGCGCGGGCGGCGGCGGAGCAGAAAAAGCGCGCGGAGCTGGAAGAGGCCGAACGCATCCGCCTTCAGGAAGAGCGTGACCGCCTCGCCGAGGAGGCGCAGGATCTGGAGCGTTACCGCTCGGATTTCTTCGGGGAGCTGAGTGCGATCCTGGCTGGCCGCGAGGGCGTGCGCGTGGTCGGGGACCGGTTTGTCTTTTCCTCCGAAGTGCTGTTCGAGCCCGGTCAGGCGGTGCTGTCCGAAGACGGTAAACAGCAGATCGCCTCCATCGCGCAGACGCTGCGGGATCTGTCCGACAAGATCCCCGATGGGATCGACTGGATCATCCGGGTGGACGGGCACACAGATGCCACGCAGCTTTCCGGCTTTGGGCAGTTCGCGGACAATTGGGAGCTGAGCCAGGCGCGCGCCTTGTCCGTCGTGCGCTATATGATTGATGCGCTCGGGTTCCCGCCGCAGCGGCTCGCGGCGAACGGGTTCGGGGAATACCGCCCCATCGCGGAAGGCGACAGCGACGCGGCGCTTGCCGCCAACCGCCGGATCGAGCTGAAGCTGACGGAGCGGTAGCGGGCGCCGCGCCCCTCATCGGATCGCTTTCCCCGTCTCGACTCTCCGCGCCGCTCCGGGGATACTGGCGCAATGAGTCTGCCCCCCGGTTTTTTGGATGAACTGCGCACACGCTTGAGCCTGGCCCAGGTGGCTGGGCGCAAGGTCATGTGGGACATGCGCAAATCCAACCAAGCCAAGGGCGATTGGTGGGCGCCATGCCCGTTTCACCAGGAAAAGACCGCCAGCTTCCATGTCGATGACAAGAAGGGCTTCTACTACTGCTTTGGCTGTCACGCCAAAGGGGACATGATTTCCTTCGTGCGCGAGACCGAGAACGTGGACTTCATGGAAGCCGTCCGCATTCTTGCCCGCGAGGCCGGGCTCACCATGCCCGAACGCGATCCGCAGGCGCAGCAGAAGGCCGACCGCCGCACCCGACTGGGCGAGGTCATGGAACAGGCCGTCCGGCACTATCGGATGCTGTTGCGCAGCGGTGCCGGGGCGGCGGCGCGGGACTATCTGGAAGGGCGCGGGCTGGGGCCGGAAGCGCTTGATCGCTGGGAGATCGGCTTTGCCCCCGACGCCTGGCAGGGGCTTTGGGATCATCTGCGCGGGCAGGGGATCGACGAAGGCCTGATCCTGGGCGCCGGGCTTGCCAAGCCCAGCACGAAGGGCGGCAAGCCCTATGACACATTCCGAGGCCGGATCATGTTCCCGATCCGCGACGCGCGGGGGCGCTGTATCGCCTTTGGCGGGCGGGCGATGGACCCAAGCGATAACGCGAAATACCTCAACTCGCCGGAAACGGAGCTGTTCGACAAGGGCCGCAGCCTGTTCAATCACGGCCCCGCCCGCGAGGCCGCAGGCAAAGGTCAGCCGCTGATCGTGGCTGAAGGCTACATGGATGTGATCGCTCTGGCCGAGGCTGGGTTTGCCGGAGCCGTGGCCCCCCTGGGCACGGCGATCACGGAACACCAGCTTGCCATGCTCTGGCGGATCGCACCGGAGCCGGTGATTGCCCTTGATGGCGATACCGCAGGCTTGCGGGCCGCTTACCGCGCGATGGATCTGGCGATGCCGCTGCTGGAGGCGGGGCAGTCGCTGCGCTTTGCCTTGATGCCCGAAGGCATGGACCCGGATGATCTGCTGCGCGCCAAAGGGCCCGGCGCGGTGGCCGAGGTCGTGGCGGCGGCTCAGCCCATGGTCAGCCTTTTGTGGCGGCGCGAAACCGAAGGCCGCGTTCTGGACAGCCCGGAGCGCAAGGCGGCGTTGGACAAAAGCCTGCGCGAGGCGATCGGGCGGATCAAGGATCCGTCGATCCGCGCCCATTACGGGCAGACGATCAAGGATCTGCGGTGGCAGCTCTTCCGTTCGGGCGGGGCGCGCGGGCCCGGCGCCTCTGGGCGGCGCGGCGCGCCCAAACGGGGGGAGGGGGGCGCCCAGCCGGACACTCGGCAATCCGCGCTTGCCCGGGGGCTGGCGGACCAAGACGCCCTGCGCGAGGCGCAGATCCTTGCCGTGTTGGTGCGCAACGAACGCATCCTGCCCGATTTCATCCACGCGCTCGAAGAGATGGAGTTTACCGACCCCGACCATGACGCGATCCGCCGCGCTCTGCTGGCGGATCCGGGCGATTCCGGGCTTGAGGCGCGTCTGGCTGAGGCTTTGGGGCCCGAAGCCCTTGACGCCTTGCTGACCCGCCCCCATGTCGCGGTGATGCCCGTGGTGCGTCACCCCAATACGGAAACCGCCGGAATGGTTGTCCGAGATGAGCTGGAACGCTTGAACGCCCGCCGTGGACATGCCCGCGAAATGGTCGAGACGCTTGAGGAGTTTTCCCAACATGGCGATGAGCAGATGATGCGCCGCCTGGGCCTGTCCTTGCGCGCCGTTCATCAGGCCGAACGCGCCGAAGCCGAAAGCCGTGTCGAATACGAATTCGGCCCCAACGGCGCCCCGATCCGCCGCGATGAAAAGGACGCTCTGGAGAAGCTTCTGAGCGGCCTGACCTACGCCAAACCCAGCCGCCGCGACTGAGCGGCGCCTGAAAAACCACGCCCCGCGCCCGCAGCATGCGCTTCGGGTTGCGAATCATCTCGCTGCGCGGTTGATTCGGTCAAACGAATCATCTGCGCCGAATCACATGCGCCCCCGTGAAGGAGCCCCCATGGCCGCCAAGGATACCGACGAGCAGAAGACCAACGATCAAGACGACGTGTCGCTGGACCTCAGCCAGGCCGCGGTCAAAAAGATGATCGCAGAAGCCCGTGAAAAGGGTTCGATCACCTACGACCAGCTCAACAAGGTTCTGCCGCCCGATCAGGTCTCTTCGGACCAGATCGAAGACGTGATGTCGATGCTCAACGAAATGGGCATCCAGATCACCGAAGAGGACGAGGACAGCGACAGCGACGACGCCAGCGGATCGCGCGAAGTGGCCACCACCGGCGGTCCGCGTGAGGTTGCCGTCAGCGAAGGCGCCACCGAGAAGCTGGACCGCACCGACGATCCGGTGCGCATGTATCTGCGTGAGATGGGCTCGGTTGAGCTGCTCTCCCGCGAGGGTGAGATTGCCATCGCCAAGCGGATCGAGGCCGGCCGCAACACGATGATCTCGGGGCTGTGCGAAAGCCCGCTGACCTTTCAGGCGATCACGATCTGGCGGGACGAACTTCTGGGCGAAGACATTCTGCTGCGCGACGTGATCGATCTTGAGACCACGTTCTCGGGCCAGATGGGCGATGACGAGGAAGAGCCGGTCGTGGGCGCCGCCCCGGCGGCGGCCAACACGCCGAATGCCGCCCCTGCCAAGGATACCGGCCCCGAGCTGGATGCCGATGGCAACCCGATCGCCAAGGACGATGACGACGACGAGGACGAGCAGGCGAACATGTCGCTCGCCGCGATGGAAGCTGCTCTGAAGCCGCGCGTGCTGGAGACGCTGGACCTGATCGCCGAAGAATTCGCCGAGCTGTCCGAAATGCAGGACGCCCGGATTTCCGCCCAGCTGAACGAGGAAACCTTCTCGGACGCTGCAGAGAAGCGGTATCAGTCCCTGCGCTCGGATCTGGTGGTGAAGGTGAATTCGCTGCACCTTCATAACAACCGGATCGAAGCTCTGGTGGACCAGCTTTACGGCATCAACCGCCGCATCATGTCGATCGACTCGAACATGGTGAAGTTGGCGGACCAGGCCCGGATCAACCGCCGCGAATTCATCGACGCCTATCGCGGCTGCGAGCTCGACCCGACATGGCTCGACCGTATGCGCGAGAAAACCGGCCGGGGCTGGCAGGCTCTGATCGAACGCTCCACCGGCAAGATCGAAGATCTGCGCGCCGAGATGGCGCAGGTGGGGCAGTATGTCGGGGTCGATATCAGCGAATTCCGCCGCATCGTGCAGCAGGTGCAAAAGGGCGAAAAAGAAGCCCGTCAGGCCAAGAAAGAGATGGTCGAAGCCAACCTGCGGCTCGTGATCTCGATTGCCAAGAAATACACCAACCGCGGTCTTCAGTTCCTTGACCTGATCCAGGAAGGGAACATCGGCCTGATGAAAGCGGTCGATAAGTTCGAATACCGCCGGGGATACAAGTTCTCGACTTATGCGACCTGGTGGATCCGTCAGGCGATCACCCGCTCGATTGCCGACCAGGCCCGCACGATCCGGATCCCGGTCCATATGATCGAGACGATCAACAAGATCACCCGGACCGCGCGCCAGATGCTCCATGAGATCGGTCGCGAGCCGACCCATGAAGAGCTGGCCGAGAAGCTGCAAATGCCGCTCGATAAGGTCCGCAAGGTGATGAAGATCGCCAAGGAGCCGATTTCCCTTGAGACGCCGATTGGCGACGAAGAGGACAGCCAGCTGGGCGATTTCATCGAGGATAAGAACGCCGTTCTGCCTCTTGATAGTGCCATTCAGGAGAACCTGAAGGAAACGACGACGCGGGTTCTGGCCTCTCTCACGCCGCGCGAAGAGCGGGTTCTGCGGATGCGTTTTGGCATCGGGATGAACACGGATCACACGCTCGAAGAGGTGGGGCAGCAGTTCTCGGTCACCCGCGAACGGATCCGCCAGATCGAAGCAAAGGCCCTGCGGAAGCTGAAGCATCCTTCGCGGAGCCGGAAACTGCGGTCGTTCCTGGATCAGTGATGGTTCGATGAACAATGGATTACTGTGACGCCCTCGTCTCGCGATCCCATGGCGGATGCTGTGAGGGAGGGCAGTCACACGCTCGCTTGTATAGCTGATTTCGATACCCAAGCGCTGCAGCTGGGACTGTTCCTCGCGTTCGTGGGCGTCATGAGCATATGGGGCTTTCTGGCAATGCTACGCGATAAACGTGCAGCGGAGCGTGGGGCATGGCGAATATCGGAAGCAACGTTGCTTTTGATCGCGCTCTGTGGTGGCGCGATAGGCGTTCGCATCGGTCAACGGGCTTTTCGCCACAAGACCCGGAAGCAGCCTTTTGCAACCTATCTGACGCTATGCTTCATTGTGAACATGTTGGCGATGCCGGCCTTTCTGGCTGTGATCAGCTTTGGATGGGCCATGCATATCAGGGCATGCTGACCCCATGCACACCACCTTCTCCATCCCCACCCAAGGCCCCGGTCTCTATGAGTTCACCGGCGACGTGGCCGCTTGGGTCCAAGGCGATGGCCTCCTGACGCTCCTGGTGCAGCACACCTCGGCCAGTCTGCTGATCCAGGAGAACGCCGATCCCGAAGTTCAGACCGACCTAACCGCTTTCTTCCACCGTCTGGTGCCACCCACGACGGATCCGCGCATGTCCTACCTGACCCACACCTATGAAGGCCCCGATGATATGCCCGCCCATATCAAGGCGGCGCTGTTGCCGGTGAGCCTGCAGATCCCGGTCCAGGACGGGCGGCTTCGGTTGGGGACGTGGCAGGGCATCTACCTGTTCGAACACCGCACAGCGCCGCACCGGCGCCAGGTGGCGGCGCATCTGTCGGCCTAGCGGTCCCGCCGGGTCGCCGCCAGAACCTTGCCCGCATGGATCAGGAACGCCGCGCTGTTGGTGCTGTTGCCAAAGCTGTCATAGGCGGACACGAAGGCGAGCTGCCGCTCCAGCCGGGGCATCTTGTCGCCGCAAGGTTGCCCCCGGCGCGCGCGACAGACGCGGGACTTCACGTCCTCATAGGCTTGATCGACAGCATCGTAGGGACCCGAAGCGCTGTAGCGCGTCGTTTCGTGCATATCCGCCGCGCCGAACATGGCGAGCGCCGCCGTGAAGCTGCGCGCGCAGCCGTCTGGAAAGCCGGTCAGGTAGTGCGGGCGCGGCGCGGTGGAGTTGGGGAACGGATCCCACAGGGTAATGCCGCCGGCCTCTCCGATCTTCGTGCCCCGGTCTGAACGCCGCAGATCGCACACCCGTGCAATCTCTCCAAAGGGCAGTTTCTCCCCGGATGCGATTTGCTGGCTGTCCGGGCCATTGCCCACGCGGCCTGGCCGTGTCGGGGTGCGCACCGTTATCGGCTCTGTTCGCGCGGCTGCACCGCCTCCGAAGAGCCCGCCAAACAATCCTCCGGCTCGGGACGGGGGCGGGGCTGCGGCGTTGGTGGGTTCGGGGGGCTGCTCACGGGTGGCGTCTTCCAGGGCGCGGGCCACGGCGTCCTCTTGCGGAGGCACGCGGGGTCCGCCCTGACCTTGATCGGAGTTCCCAAACAGCATGCCAAAGAACCCGGGCCGCTGCGTGGTGCTGACATTGGCCGTGATCGCCCGGGCGTTTTCGGGCGGGCTGACGGTTTCGATGTCCGACAGCCGATCGACATCGCGCAGCGGATCGCCGCATCCCGCGAGCAGCACGATCGCCGCCGCTGCGTATTTCCAGCCCTGTCCGCTCATGGCCCCTCCGGCATCTTTTGCCGCGATTCTAGGGCGAAGGCGGGGCGGGGTCTACAGCTCTTCCACCGACAGCACGCCGGGGAGGATGCCCAGAGCGCCCTTGACCTGCGGCGAAACGGGAAAATCCCCGCCCAGATCCAGCTCAACCTCGCCCGGCAGGCCATCGCCCATCAGGCACATCAGCACCGATCCCCGCGCGCCCGGCGCGCCGGAGACGTCCGAGAACAGCGAGGCGACAGGGGCGACGGCCTCTTCTCCGGCGACAAAGATGCGTAAGCCGCCCCCTGTCGCGCTTGCCACCACGCTGTCGATGGGCGCTGCGCTGCGACACAGCAGCTTGAGCTGTTCGGACTCCCACGTTGCCTCGACCGTGAGCACCACCTGCTCCCCCGGCTCCAGCGTATCGCGCGCGGCCTCCAGCGTGTCCGAGAATACCGTGACCTCGTATTGCCCCGTCGGGTCCGAAAGCTGGACAAAGGCGAACCGGTTGCCCCGCGCCGATTTGCGCTCCTGACGCCCGGCGACGGTGCCCGCCATCTTGGCGATCATCGCGCCGGTATTGGCAACCTTCGCTTCGACCTCATCGAGCATCAGCACGTTTTTGCGGCTCAGGGGCAGGCGATAATCGTCCAGCGGGTGCCCCGAGAGATAGAAGCCGACGGCCTTGAACTCCTCGGCCAGCCGCTCCGCCGGGAGCCAGTCCGTGGCCTTGCTGAGCCGCGGCTCGGGCAGATCCTCGCCCGCTTCACCGAACAGGCTGACCTGATCGCTGGCGCGTTGATCGTGCACGGCGGCGGAATAGGCGGTCAGGGCATCGAGGCTCTCAAACACCCGGCGACGATTGGGATCGAGCGTATCGAACGCCCCCGCGCGGGCGAGCATTTCAAGCGGGCGCTTGCCCACCCGTTTGAGATCGACGCGCCGTGCGAGGTCAAAAAGCGTTTCAAATTGATCATTTCCTCGCCCGGCGACGATCAGCTCCATGGCGTCGAGCCCGACATTCTTGAGCGCGCCGAGCCCGTAGACGATCCGCTGCTCTGACACCGAAAATCGGGCCTGCGCGCGGTTCACACAGGGCGGAACGATCTCGATCCCCAGCCCTTTGCGGGCTTCCTGCACGTAGACACCCAGCTTGTCGGTCAAGTGGATGTCGCAATTCATGACCCCGGCCATGAACTCCACCGGTTGGTTCGCCTTGAGCCAAGCGGTCTGGTAGCTCACCACCGCGTAGGCTGCGGCGTGGGACTTGTTGAAGCCGTAGTTCGCGAATTTCTCCAGCAGGTCGAAGACCTCGCTGGCCTTTTTCGCATCGACCCCGTTTTCGGCGGCGCCCTTTTCGAATTTCGGGCGTTCGGCGTCCATCGCCTCCTTGATCTTTTTCCCCATGGCGCGGCGCAGCAGGTCGGCGCCGCCAAGGCTGTAGCCCGCCATGACCTGGGCAATCTGCATCACCTGCTCCTGGTAGACGATGATGCCCTGGGTTTCCTCAAGGATGTGGTCGATCAGCGGGTGGACGGAGGTGATCTCCCGTTGGCCGTTCTTGACCTCGCAATAGGTCGGGATGTTCTCCATCGGGCCGGGGCGATAGAGCGCAACGAGCGCGACGATGTCTTCGATGCAGGTCGGCTTCATGCGCCGCAGCGCGTCCATCATGCCCGAGCTTTCCACCTGGAACACGGCGACGGTCTTGGCCGAGGCGTAGAGCTTGTAGGTGGGCTCATCATCCAGCGGGATTGCGTTGATTTGATTTTCTGAGCCCTCAACAGGCTCATACAGGATGGTTCCATCCGCTTTGACGTGCAGATCACGGCCCTGCGCGTGGATCAGATCAATCGCGTTCTGAATCATGGTCAGGGTCTTGAGCCCGAGGAAGTCGAACTTCACCAGCCCGGCCTGCTCGACCCATTTCATATTGAACTGGGTCGCGGGCATATCGGATTTGGGATCCTGATAGAGCGGCACCAGATGGTCCAGCGGGCGATCCCCGATCACGACCCCGGCGGCGTGGGTCGATGCGTTGCGCAGCAGACCTTCGACTTGCTGGGCGTAGGTCAGAAGCCGGGCGACGACCTCCTCGCGGTCGGCTTCCTCGCGCAGGCGCGGCTCATCGGCCAGAGCCTTTTCGACCGACACCGGCTTGACCCCTTCGACGGGGATCAGCTTGGACAGGCGGTCCACCTGCCCGTAAGGCAGTTGGAGCACGCGGCCCATGTCGCGCACGGCCGCCTTGGACAGCATGGCGCCGAAGGTGATGATCTGCCCAACCCGGTCGCGGCCGTATTTTTCCTGGACGTAGTGGATGACCTCTTCCCGGCGGTCCATGCAGAAGTCGATGTCAAAATCGGGCATGGAAACCCGTTCTGGGTTCAGGAAACGTTCAAATAGAAGAGAATAGCGCAGCGGGTCCAGGTCGGTGATCGTCAGCGAGTACGCGACCAGAGAGCCAGCCCCCGAGCCCCGTCCAGGCCCGACCGGAATGTTGTGATCCTTGGCCCATTTGATGAAATCGGCCACGATCAGGAAGTAACCGGGAAAGCCCATGCCTTCGATGATGCCCAGCTCGAATTCGAGCCGCTTCTCATAGTCCTCGACCGACGCCGCATGGGGGATGACGGCAAGCCGCGCATGGAGCCCCTCGCGGGCTTGACGGCGCAGCTCCTCCACTTCGTCCTCTGCAAAGCGCGGCAGGATCGGGGGGTGCGTATGTGTGCGAAATGCGCATCTTTGCGCGATTTCGACGGTGTTTTCGATGGCTTCGGGCAGATCCGCAAAGAGCGCGGTCATCTCCGCCGGGCTCTTCAGATAGTGCTGCGGGGTCAGTTTTCGGCGCGGATCTTGCTGGTCCACATAGGCGCCGTCCGCGATGCAGATCAGCGCGTCATGGGCCTCGTAGAGGTCTGGCGCGGGGAAATAGGTATCGTTCGTGGCGACCAGGGGCAGATGCATCTGGTACGCCATCTGGACGAGGCCGGGTTCGCTTTGCCGTTCCGCTTCGGGCAGGCCGCCGTCTTCGGGGTGCCGCTGAAGCTCGACATAGAGCCGGTCGCCATAGATCGCGGCCAGCCGTGTCAGAAGGGCTTCGGCGGCGGGACGCTGCTGCGCGCGCAGCAGTCGGCCAAGGGGCCCATCTGGCCCGCCGGTGAGGCAGATCAGCCCGTCGGAATGGGTAGCCAGCTCCTCCATGGTGACGGCGGGGATTTCTCCGGCTGCGTCAGTCCACAGCAGCGTGTTGAGCCGCATCAGGTTGCGATAGCCGGTCTCATCCTGGACCAGCAGCACGATCCCGGCGGGCAATTCGGGCCGTTTGCCCGGCGCGGTTTCGGTATAGGCCAGATCAATCTGGCAGCCCAAGATCGGCTGCATCCCGGCCTTGGCCGCGCCTTCGGAAAATTCCAACGCGCAGAAGAGGTTATTGGTATCCGTAACCGCGATTGCGGGCATATCCTGCGCGCTCGCCAGCCCACAGATTTTCTTGACCGGAATCGCGCCTTCCAGGAGCGAGTATTCGGTATGGGTGCGCAGGTGGATGAATCGGGGGGCTGTCATGCCCCTTTGTGACGTGCTCCGGGGAGGGGTCGCAAGGGGGACTTGCGACCCGGGCGCCGGGGTCAGCGCGGCCAGGCTTCTCCGGCCTCGCAAAGGGCGCGGCAATCGGCGGCGTCGTGGCCCTTGTCGGCGGGGAGAAGGATTTCATCCACGCCCGGTCCGGCGAAACGCGGATCGTCGCATTCACCATCCCGCGCCCACTGCGAGCTGTTGTCGCCAAAGCTGATGGCCCGGCATTGCGCAGGCTCCCACTGGCTGCGTTGACGGATCGGCCGGATGCGGCCGGCGGCGAGCATTGCAGCGCAGTCGCTTGCGTCCCTGCCGATGCTCTCGTCGTTCAAAGAGCTCGCCATGCCCTGCCCGGTGTAGCGCGGGTCATCGCATTCGCCGTCATTCGCATAGGGGCCGGTATCATCGCCAAAGTCGGAGCAGCCGACCAGAGCAGCAAGGCCAAGCGATCCCAGAAAAAGAGGTGCAAAGCGCATGGGATGTCCCTTTCAAAGTCATTGGTTTTGTTTGCGCATTCTTATTGCGCCAACAAAGGGGCCAAGAAAAGGGGAGACAAACACTAAGGCTTGAGGGGTTCGATCAGTTCAATCCTGTTCCCGAACGGATCGGAGACAAAGACGCGCCGCGCATCGGGCAGATCAGCATCGCGCCGATAGTCCACGCCATGGGCGTCGAGCTGGGCGCAGAGCTGATCGAGATCACCTGTCACGAAAGCGGGGTGCGCCTTGCGGGCCGGGGTAAAGGGGGTTTCGACCCCCAGATGAAGCTGGATCGTGCCGCTTTCGAACCAGCACCCACCGCGACCCTGCAGGGCCGTGGGTTTGTCGATTTCGCACATGCGAAGCACGCCAACGTAGAACGTCCGCGCGTCATCTTCGGAGCCAGCCGGGATCGCAAGTTGGATGTGATGCAGGGCGATCAGGAACGTTGGCATACTTTTGTATACCGCCCCACAGGCCGCCATGCAAGGCGTGTCAGAGCGGCTTGATGTCTCCGGCCATCTCCCGGCCATCGCGGCCTTCGATCAGCTCAAAGCTCACCTTTTGGTTGTCGGCCAGACCCGTGAGGCCAGAGCGTTCAACGGCCGAAATATGGACGAACACGTCCTTTCCGCCGCCTTCGGGTTCGATGAAACCATAGCCTTTCGTGGTGTTGAACCACTTTACGGTTCCGTTGGGCATGGGATGACTCCTTGGACTTTGTCTTTTCGGGCACTTTCTTGGGCCCGTGTGAAAGAGGCCGTCGCAAGTTCCTGCGCTGCAGGCTAAAAGCGGAATGCGAAATTGGCGTGACATCCAGGGGAGGAAGCAATGCGCGTGTTCTGTCTGAAGACCTGTGACACCTGCCGCAAGGCGCTTGCCGCGCTGCGTGAGGCGGGGCACGAGCCGGAGGTGATCGATGTGCGGGCGGACGGCATGTCCGAGACCGACATGGATCAGATCGCGGTGTTGTTCGGGGACGACTGCATCAATCGGCGGTCTACAACCTGGCGGGGTTTGACCGAAGTTCAGCAGATGGAGCGCCCGCGCGAGCTTTTGGAGGAGCACCCGACGGTCATGAAGCGCCCGGTGATCGAGCACAAAGGCGATTGGTATCTGGGCTGGTCTGCGAACGTTCAGGCGAACCTTTTGTAGATCAACCGATCAAGCGAGAGCGGCCCGCCTCCCAGCATCAGCGGGATCGCCAGAACCGTGATCCACATCAGTCGTTGATCCAGGATCAGCGCGCCCGACTGGGTGTCGAACCAGGCACCCAGCGTGGTTGCGTCGACCGCGTGACCCGTCACGTCGACAATGCTTTGCACCAGGATGAACACGATCATGCCAAGCGCGGCGGGCCGTGTGGCGAGCCCGATGATCAGCAGGATCGGCAGAATGATTTCTGCCATGGCCCCGGCGAAGACGATCAAATGCGCCACGAAGCCCAGCTGCGAGGGGTCGTATCCGGCAGCCTCCATCGCTTTGGGCAGGATCTGGATATAGGCGCCCGCGTCGAGGCCGAGCCCGTCGAACTTCGTGAAGGCCGAGTTGAGATAATAGCGCAGCAGCACCGCCGCGAAGGCAAAGCGGGCCAGGGTCGTCAGAACCGGTGTGGCAGCAAAACGAAGCGGGTCGGCAAGGCGGTCGAGGCGGGTCAGCATGGCGGGGCCTTTCATTCCAGGTCGGTAAGCGCGGCACTGCCCAAAAGCAGCGCCAGCAGAGCATTCGGGTCGGTCGATGCAAGCGCCTCGCCCAGCGGGGCGCCGTTCATCAGCGCGGCGATGGCATCGGCCTGATCCTGGCCGATCAGATGAGGAACCGGATCGAATTCCGGCCGGGTGATGAGGATGGATTGCGCCCCTTGGGTCGGCTTTGGCGCCTCTGGATCAAGCGCGCGGGCGCGAATGCTCAAGGCCGGGAAGGGGGAGCTGACCAGTCGCACGGCGGGCGCAAAGAGCAACCGGGTGTCCGCAATCGCCTCGGGCGGCAGGGCCGCCAGCCGCGCCGGATCGAGCGGGGCAGTATCGGCGGCGTGGTAGCTCTCGCGGATCGCCTGCTCCAGCCGCGCGACATCGGCGAAATAGGGATAGGCCGCAAGCTGGGTGACCTGCGGCAGGAAATCGGCCATCCCATCGCCGTAAACCATCATGCGCGGATCGCGGGGCGGGTGGGCGCGCAGGTACAGCCCGGCAAGCGCCTTGAACCGGGTCGGACCGATCAGGCTTTGCAGCGCGGGAAAGGCCTGTTCGAGCGCCTCGGTCAGTGAAACCGCCACGTTGTTGCGATAGACGGCGAAGCGTTTCGGCGTCGGGTTCCCATCCGGGTCAATCACGCCTTCGGGGACGGGGGCATCCGGGTTCAGCAGGGCTTTGGCGAAGATCGTCTGGCTCATGCGGAGACCTTTTCCAAGGCATCTTGAGCACGGCGCGCTTCGGCGGCCAGAACCGGCCAATCCGGCACATCATTGTCCCATTCGATGAGAAGCGGCCGCGCGCCGGCGCGGTCCAGCACCATGTCGAGCAGGGCCCAGACCGGCTCCGCGACTTCGCGGCCGTGGCTGTCGATCAGAAGCGGGCGGCCGTGGTCGTCTTCGTCCTCATCGTGGCCCGCGAGGTGGATTTCTCCCACCCGGTCAAGCGCGAACTGCGCGATGTAGCCTTGCGGGGACGTGCCCAGGTTGGTGGCGGAGACAAAGACATTGTTGACGTCCAGCAGTAGCCCGCAGCCGGTGCGGTCCGAAACTTCGCGCAGGAAGTCGGTCTCGGCCCAGGTGCTTTCGGCAAAGGCCAGGTAAGAGGACGGGTTTTCAAGCAGCATCTTGCGGCCCAGATGCGCCTGCACCTCGTCGATGTGATCGCAGATGCGGGTCAGGGTTTCGGTCGTGTAGGGCAGGGGCAGAAGATCGTTCAAAAACCCCATGTCATGGGTCGACCAGGCAAGATGTTCAGAGAAGCTGGCCGGGTTGATCGCATCGACAAGCGTCTTGAGCCGGGCAAGGTGGTCTTTGTCGAGCGGGCGCTCCCCGCCGATCGAAAGCCCGACGCCATGCACCGAGATCGGGAACCGCTCGGACAAGGAGCGCAGCTGCGCGAGGGGGCGGCCGCCGTCGCCCATGTAGTTTTCTGCGTGGATCTCGAACCACTCGACTGGCGTCGCGTCGTCCTGGATGGCGCTGAAATGCTGCGGTTTGTAGCCGACGCCGGGGCGTGGGGGCAGGCGGAAATCGGAAAGGGTGTCGCGCATCGAACCGCTCGTTTCTTGTGAGGGGATGGGTGGGAGGGCCCGCCCTCCCACCCCTTTTCTCGGGGGTTTCACCCCCGGCCCTTGCGGGCTTCCCCCAGGATATTTGGGGCTAAAAAGAAAGCGGTGGTTTACGCTTCGGGCAGGTCGCGATCGAGCGCCTCAAGGGAGCCTTTGCGCATGGTGCCGTCGTCCATGGCGGGCAGTTCGATGTCCATGCAGGTGCCTTCGTCGACGAGCGCCCAGGCATTGCCCTGGTAGTCAACGGTGGAGGTGCCGGCGCAGGTGGTGCCGGGACCGGCAGCGCAGCCGTTTTCGCCAGCCATGGCGACGCCATAGCACTTTTCCTTACCGCCGGCGTGGGCGGTGGTGGCGAGCCCGGCGACAGCAGCGGCGACGGCGATGGCGAGGGTTTTGGTGTTGGTCATGGGGGTGTCCTCATGGCTTTTTGTGTGAGCGGTCCGGCACCATGCCGACCCGACGCCCCAAGGTTGGCCTGCCTGACTGAACCGATCCATTCACAGACTCGTGTGTCACGCGTCTGTCAGGGTGGTGGTGCATTTCGCATATTGAATATACTTTAGAAACATAGGGTTGTCGTATATCCGCTTGAGCGGGGATCTGCCGTTTGGGATTTATTCCATCGCAATGTTTCAAAACTGCGTGGCGGTGCGGCGTGTGATCACGCGGGATGTGAGCTGTTGAAACGCGAACGGGGCGCCGTGGGGCGCCCCGTTCCTGTCATGGCAGTGTCCGTGCGGATCAGCGCAGATCCGGAGGCGTCGCATCCGCAGCAAGCGATGCGATCACGTCGGACAGGGGCTGCACCGAGGTCTGCTTCTCGCCCAGGCGGCGGACGGAGACCGTGCGCTCTTCGACCTCGCGGTTACCGACGGCGAGGATCACCGGGACCTTGCCGACAGAGTGTTCGCGGACCTTGTAGTTGATCTTTTCGTTGCGGATGTCGGCTTCGGCGCGGATGCCAGCGGCCTGAAGCTCCGCCACGACCTCTGCGACGTAGTCATCTGCGTCCGAGGTGATGGCAGCAACGACCACCTGGCGCGGGGCCAGCCAGAAGGGCAGCTTGCCTTCCCAGTTCTCGATCAGGATGCCGATGAAGCGCTCAAACGATCCGAGCGTCGCGCGGTGCAGCATGAACGGGCGGTGCTTTTCGCCATCCTGCCCCACATAGTGTGCGCCCAGCCGTTCGGGCAGGTTCGGGTCCACCTGGAAGGTGCCGCATTGCCAGACCCGGCCGATGGCGTCGGTCAGGTAGAAGTCCAGCTTGGGCCCGTAGAAGGCGCCGTCGCCGGGCTCCAGCGTGTAGTCACGGCCCACGGATTTGATCGCGTTTTCAAGCGCGCCTTCGACGTAGTCCCAGCTTTCATCCGATCCGACCCGCTTTTCGGGGCGGGTGGCGAATTTGATCTCAAAATCGTCGAAGCCGAGCTCGGCGTAGACTTCGGCCACCATGTCGATGAAGTTCGCGCATTCCTGCTGAATCTGCTCTTCGGTGCAGAAGATATGCGCGTCGTCCTGGGTAAAGCCGCGCACCCGCATGATGCCGTGCAGCGCGCCCGAGGGCTCGAACCGCGAACAGGAGCCAAACTCCGCGATCCGCAGCGGCAGGTCGCGATAGGATTTGAGCCCCTGGTTGAACACCTGCACATGGCAGGGGCAGTTCATCGGCTTGAGCGCGTTGATCCGGGTTTCGGCCTTGTTCTTGGCGGTCGCGTCGTCGTTTTCGCCGTCGCGGGATTCATCGACTTCGACGATGAACATGTGGTGCTGGTATTTGTCCCAGTGGCCCGAGGCCTCCCACAGTTTGCGGTCCACGACCTGCGGCGTGTTGATTTCCTGATAGCCGTGCTTGCGCTGTTTGCGGCGCATGTAATCCTGAAGCTGGGTGTAGATGGTCCAGCCGTTCGGGTGCCAGAACACCTGACCGGGGGCCTCTTCCTGCATGTGGAACAGGTCCATCTCGCGGCCCAGCTTGCGGTGGTCGCGCTTGGCGGCCTCTTCCAGCATGGTCAGGTGGGCCTTGAGCGCCTTGCGATCTTTGAAGGCCACGCCGTAAATCCGCTGAAGCATGGCGCGCTTGCTGTCGCCGCGCCAGTAGGCGCCCGCGACGCTCATCAGTTTCCAGCTATCGCCGGGCACCTGGCCGGTGTGCTGCAGGTGGGGGCCGCGGCACAGGTCCTGCCACTCGCCGTGCCAATACATGCGCAGGGGCTCATCGCCCGGGATCGCGTCGATCAGCTCGACCTTGTAGGGCTCGCCGTTGTCCTCATAGTGCTTCACCGCCTTCTCGCGCGGCCAGATTTCGGTGCGCACGGCATCGCGGGCGTTGATGATCTCTTTCATCTTGGCTTCGATGGCGCCCAGATCTTCCGGGGTGAAGGGCTCTTCCCGGTCGAAATCGTAATACCAGCCGTCCTTGATGACGGGGCCGATGGTGACCTGCACGTCGGGCCACAGCTCCTGCACGGCGCGGGCCATGATATGAGCCAGATCGTGGCGGATCAGCTCTAGCGCCTGGTCGTCGTCGGCCATGGTGTGGATGGCGATCTGAGCGTCCTGCTCGATGGGCCATTGCAGGTCCCAGTGCTGGCCGTTCACGGAGGCGCTGATGGCCTTCTTGCCCAGCGAGGTGGAGATGCCCGCCGCCACTTCGGCAGGGGTCACGCCCGCATCGAAATCACGGGAATTGCCATCGGGAAATGTGAGGGAGATTTGCGTCATCGCGCTGTCCTCGTCGGTTTGGCGCCCACTGAACGCCCGGTTGCGGGTTATGGTGTGGAGTTTCAATACGCCGCTGGGGGCAGGGGTCAAGCCCGCTGTCGCCGGTTTTCCTTTCCATGGAGGGTATTCTCATGTATGGCGCGGCCATCTGAGACGCCTGCGCCCGGCCCCGGCGCAGTCACAAGAGGATGACAGGGGCCGGCGGCAATGGGGTCGCCACATACACAGGGAGATCCGGGAAGGGCCCGGAAGTGCTCCCAGACAGGATACGACACATGTTCAACGAAGTGAAAAAATCCATCCAGTGGGGCGAAGAAGAGCTCACGCTGGAAACGGGCAAGGTTGCCCGTCAGGCCGACGGCACCGTCATCGCCACTCTGGGCGAGACCTCCGTCATGGCCAACGTGACCTTTGCCAAGCAGCAAAAGCCGGGTCAGGATTTCTTTCCGCTGACCGTCCACTATCAGGAAAAATACTACGCGGCCGGTAAAGTCCCCGGCGGCTTCTTCAAGCGCGAGGCGCGCCCGACCGAAAAAGAGACGCTGACCGCGCGTCTGATCGACCGTCCGATCCGCCCGCTTTTCGTCCCCGGCTTCAAAAACGAAGTTCTGGTGATGTGCACCGTGCTGTCCCACGATCTGGTCAACGATCCCGACATCGTGGCGATGATCGCGGCTTCCGCTGCTCTGACCCTGTCCGGCGCGCCCTTCATGGGCCCGATCGCGGGCTGCCGCGTGGGCTATGAGGATGGCGAATACATTCTGAACCCGGAAGTCGACGACATGCACATGCTGCGGTCGAACCCGGATCAGCGTCTGGACCTCGTTGTTGCGGGCACCAAAGACGCCGTGATGATGGTGGAATCCGAAGCCTACGAGCTGACCGAAGAAGAAATGCTCGGCGCTGTGACTTTCGCCCATGAACAGATCCAGCCGGTCATCGACTGCATCATTGAGCTGGCCGAAGAAGCCGCGAAAGAGCCGTTCGAATTCGCCGCGCCGGATTACGCCGATCTCTACGAGGCCGTGAAGGCCGCGGGCGAAGACAAGATGAAGACCGCCTATGCGATCCTCGACAAGCAGGAGCGCGTTGCCGCTGTCGCCACCGCCAAGGAAGAGATCAAAGCGTCTCTGACCGAAGAGCAGCTTGAGGACGAAAACCTCGGCTCCGCCCTCAAGAAGCTGGAAAGCACCGTGCTGCGCTCCGCCGTTGTGAAAGACGGCAAGCGGATCGACGGTCGTGCTCTGGACGAGGTGCGCCCGATCGTTGCGGAAAACGGCATCCTGCCGCGGACCCACGGCTCCGCCCTGTTCACCCGTGGGGAGACCCAGGGTCTGGTCGTGACCACGCTGGGCACCGGCGACGACGAGCAAATGATCGACGCGCTGACCGGCACCTACCGCAGCAACTTCCTGCTGCACTACAACTTCCCGCCCTACTCGGTCGGTGAAGTGGGCCGCGTGGGCTCCCCCGGTCGCCGCGAAATCGGCCACGGCAAGCTCGCCTGGCGCGCGCTTCAGGCCGTGCTGCCCGCCGCGACGGACTTCCCCTACACCATCCGCGTGGTGTCCGAGATCACCGAATCCAACGGCTCGTCCTCCATGGCGTCCGTCTGCGGCGGCTCCCTGTCCATGATGGACGCGGGCGTTCCGCTGAAGGCGCCGGTGGCCGGTGTGGCCATGGGTCTGGTGCTGGAAGATGACGGCTCCTACGCCGTTCTGACCGATATCCTGGGCGACGAAGACCACTTGGGCGACATGGACTTCAAAGTGGCGGGCACCGAAAACGGCATCACCTCGCTGCAGATGGACATCAAGGTGGCCGGGATCACCCCCGAGATCATGCAAAAAGCTCTGGCGCAGGCCAAAGAGGGCCGGATGCACATCCTGGGTGAGATGTCCAAAGCGCTGACCGAAGCCAAAGGCTTCTCCGTCCACGCGCCGAAGATCGAAACCATGCAGATCCCGACCGACAAGATCCGCGAAGTGATCGGCTCCGGCGGTAAGGTTATCCGCGAGATCGTCGAAGTGTCCGGCGCCAAGGTCGACATCAACGACGACGGGATCATCAAGATCGCGTCCTCCGATGCCGATGCCATCGCGAAGGCCCACGAGATGATCTACTCCATCGTGGCAGAGCCCGAAGAGGGCAAGATCTACAAAGGCAAGGTCGTGAAGATCGTCGATTTCGGCGCCTTCGTGAACTTCTTTGGCAAGCGCGACGGCCTGGTCCACGTGTCCCAGATCGAAAACCGCCGCCTGAACCACCCCTCGGACGTTCTGAAAGAAGGTCAGGAAGTGTGGGTCAAGCTGCTGGGCTTTGATGATCGCGGCAAGGTCCGCCTGTCGATGAAGGTCGTCGATCAGGAGACCGGCGAAGAAGCCAAGAAAGAGGAAAAGGGCGAAGAGGAGTAATCCTGTTCACCGCATTTCCAGGAGGGGCCCCGAAACGCAGGTTTCGGGGCCTCTTCCGTCAGGGGGCCGCCTTGTTGAGGCCTCGCATGATGATAACCTCGCTTTGCAGCAGAAGGGGCACAGCTTGAGTATTCCGATCATCGTCATAAACCTTGCCCGCAGCCCCGAGCGCATGGCGCGCATCGCCGCCGATCTGGACCGGGAGGGGATGAGCTATACCCGCTTCGATGCGGTCGACATGGCCGGGCGCGACCCGGCCGACGAAGGCCTGTGTGATTCGAGCGCGGCACGGCGGCGCTACGGCCGCCCCCTTCGCCCTGCCGAGGTGGGGTGCTATCTCAGCCATGTTGGGGCGCTGCGCGATCTGGTAAGCACGGCGGCGCCGCTTGGGCTGATCCTCGAAGATGATGCCGAGATCCCAGAAGGGTTTCGCGAGGCGCTCGATGCGCTTGTCGCCTGTCTGCAACGCCCCGATCTGGAGGGGCGGTGGGAGGTCGTCAATATCGGCAAGGCCCCGAAGCCGAAATACCGGATGCCGCTTGCGTCCTTGGCGACCACGCCTCGTCTTGATCTTGCCCATGCCCTGGTGCTGCCGGTGCTGAGCCACGGGCTCTTGTGGTCCCGAGCCGGCGCTCAGGCGTTTTTGGAAAGCCACGCGTCGCCGGAGATGCCGCTGGATCACGCCGTGCTTGATTTTGCGACCTGGCGCGGGACGGGATTGGCGCTTGAGCCAGCGATGCTCAATCAATCGGGAGCCGCGAGCGATATCGACACCGATGGGCAAAGACCGCGTGAGACCATGCCTGAGCGGTGGCGCAAGTGGCAACGGAAATGGGCCTACAGGCGGGCTGTGGCACGCAACAGGGCGCGCGCACGCGGCTTTGTGATCCGATAACACTAGGAACTTACGGGATAAGGCCGTATTAACAGCGGTAACACTGCTGCCAAATGGACCTATAATCATGATCTCGCGTCGCTCATTCCTGACCGCCGCCGCCGCTTCGGCGGGCACGGCCCTGGCAGCCCCCGCGCTTGCCAGCACCTATATCATCCCTGATGATCACAAACCGGCCCGCGTCAGGCTGCAAAGCTATGTCGGCGCCGGGGAGATCGTCGTCGCTCCGTCGAGCTTCTGTCTCTACTGGGGGCTGGGCGGAGGCGAAGCCATCCGCTACCGCGTGGGGATCGGCTCGCCTGAGCTTTACCGCGCAGGCACGTTTACGGTGGGGCGCAAGGTCGAATGGCCCCGCTGGACCCCGACGGCCAACATGATCCGGCGCGAGCCCGACAAATATCGCCAATACGCGGGCGGGATGCCGGGTGGGCCGCTGAACCCGCTGGGGAGCCGGGCTCTCTATCTCTACGATGGTTCGCGCGACACGATGATGCGCATTCACGGCACGCCCGAACCCTGGACGATCACCCGTGCAACCTCTTCGGGCTGCGTGCGGATGATCAACGCCTACATGCTCGACCTGTTTGCGCGCACACCCATGGGGACGACCGTGCGCCTGCTGCCGAAGATGCCGCCCAAAGCGTGCTATGAGATCGGCTGCCTTGAAGAGATGATGGGCCAGTAAAAACCACCGGAGAGACACGATGACCACCCGCCGCAGCTTCCTGACCACGGCGCTTGCCGCGACCACCACGCTCGCTGCTCCGGCGCTTGCGCAAGATGCCGTCGCCCCGGCCGAGCCGCAGGCCCCCGACATCACCCCGCGCGTCGTGCGCATCTCTGGTGCGTTCCTGCCCGGTGAAATCCATGTCGATCCAGGGGCCTTTGCGCTCTACCTGATTCTGCCCGAAGGTCGGGCCATTCGCTATGCGGTCGGGATCGGGCGTGCCGGGCTCTATGAGCGGGGCGATTTCTTCATCGGGGCCAAGAAAGAATGGCCCAGTTGGACGCCCACGAAAGAGATGATCGAACGCAACCCGGACGCCTATGCGAAATATGCCGACGGGATGCCGGGCGGGCCCAACAACCCGCTGGGCGCGCGGGCGCTGTATCTCTTCACGCAAGAGCGCGGCGACACGTTCCTGCGCATTCACGGCACCAACAAACCGGGCACCATCGGAACCGCCGTGTCCAATGGCTGCGTGCGGCTCGTGAACGAACATATCGCGGATCTCTATAACCGTGTTCCGATTGGCGCGCGCGCGGTGCTGCATTGATGCGCGTTCTGCGCGCGGCGCTCGCGGCAGCCGTCTTGGCCGCGCCGGTGGTGGCGGAAACCGCTGTCACTTCGACGACGCTCGACAACGGGCTTGAGGTCGTGGTGATCGAAGATCACCGCGCGCCGGTGGCGATGCATATGATGTGGCTGCGCGCAGGGGCCGCCGATGAGGCGCCGGGTCAAAGCGGCGTGGCCCATTTTCTGGAACACCTCCTGTTCAAGGCGACCGAGACCCGCGAAAGCGGGGAGTTCTCGCGCATCGTCGCCGCCAATGGTGGCAGCGATAACGCCTTCACCAGCTACGATTACACCGCCTATTTCCAGCGGATCGCGGCGGACCGGCTTGGTCTGATGATGGAGCTGGAAGCCGACCGGATGCGCAATCTCAAGCTCACCGCCGATGACGTGGACACCGAACGCCGCGTGATCCTCGAAGAGCGCAGCCAGCGGACCGACAGCGATCCAAGCGCGCTTGCCCGCGAACAGATCGCTGCCGCGCAGTATCTGGCCCACCCTTACGGCACGCCCGTGATCGGCTGGCGCAATGAGATGGAGACCCTCTCACAAGAGGACGCCCGCGCTTTTTACGATCTGAACTATGCGCCCAACAACGCGGTGTTGGTGGTGGCCGGGGATGTGCAGCCCGAAGAGGTCTTTGCCCTCGCGAAAACCCATTACGGCCCGCTGGCCCCAAGCCCGGGCATCGCGCCACGCGAGCGGGCGCAGGAGCCCGAACAAAGGGCCGAGCGGCGCGTGATCTTTGAAGACCCGCGCGTCGGGCGGGACTATGTCGTGCGCTCCTACCTCGCGCCCGAGCGTGATCCCGGCGCGCAGGAAGACGCCGCCGCGCTGACCTATCTGGCTGACCTTCTGGGCGGCTCGCCCTTTACCTCCGTGCTGGGCCGCGCGCTTCAGTTCGACACGCAAAACGCGGTGTTCACCGGCGCGGGCTATTCGGGCCTGTCTTTCGATGACACGACCTTTTCGATCTACGCGGCCCCTGCCGATGGCGTGACGCTGGAGGAGATTGAGGCTCAGATGGACGCCGCGCTTGCGCAGTTCCTGGAGCAAGGCCCCGACGCGGAGCAGATGGACGCGCTGCGGATGAAATACCGAGCCAAAGCGGTCTATGACCGCGACAGCGTGCGGTCGCTGGCGATGCGCTACGGGCAGGGGCTGACCACCAGCCTCACGCTTGAGGATATCGAAGCCTGGCCAGCGATCTTGCAAGACGTGACCGCCGAGGACGTGATGCGCGTGGCGGCTCAGGTGCTTGACCGCCGCAGCGCCGTTACCGGGATCGTCCGCGCGCCGAAGGAGCCCTCATGATCATCCGTTTCCTGATCGCGGCGCTGCTGCTTGCGGCGTCCCCCGTGCGCGCCATCGACATCGACGTGGTCGAGACGAACGCCGGTTTCGAAGCCTGGCTGGTCGAAGACCACACGATCCCCTTCGTCGCGCTAGAGCTGGTCTTTGAAGGCGGCGCGGCGCTCGATCGTCCCGGCAAGGAGGGCGCGGGCTATCTCATGAGCGGCCTGATCGAAGAGGGCGCCGGGGATCGGGATGCGCAGGCCTTCCAGACCGCGCGCGAAGCGCTCGCTGCGGAGTTCCGCTTTGACATCAGCGCGGATCGCATGTCGGTCTCCGCCAAGATGCTGAGCGAGAACCGCGAAGAGGCCGCCGCCCTGCTGGGCGAGGCCCTGCGCGCGCCCCGCTTCGATCCCGACGCGGTGGAGCGGGTGCGGGGGCAGGTGCTGGCCGGGCTGGCCGCCGATGCCGTGGATCCGAACGCTATCGCGGGCCGTGCGTTCAGCGCACAGGTCTATGGGGATCATGCTTACGGACGTGACCGCGAGGGCACGCCGGAAACCGTCGCGGGGCTAACGCGCGATGATCTGCTTCAGGCCCATCGGGACATTTTGGTGCGCGACCGCGTGCTGATCTCTGCCGTGGGGGATATCTCCGCCGAAGAGCTGGGCGTTCTCGTCGATGGCCTTCTGGCCGATCTTCCACTGGCAGAGCGCGATTTGCCCGGCCCGGCGGATCCGCAGCTTGCGGGCGGCGTCAGTGTCGCGCCGTTCGACACTCCGCAATCGGTTGCGCTCTTTGCCCAGCCGGGGATCACGCAGGAAGACCCGGACTTCTTTCCGCTCTACATCCTGAACGAAATTCTGGGCGGCAGCGGTCTGCAATCGCGCCTGATGCAAGCCGTGCGCGAAGAGCGCGGCCTGACCTATGGCGTCTATTCCTACCTCGTGGACCGCGAGGGCGCGCAGCTCTGGCAGGGCTCGCTCGCGTCGGGCAATGGCACCATGGCGGAGGCCGTGGAGGTCGTGCGCGCGCAGTGGCAGTTGCTGGCCAGTGAGGGCGTGACCGAAGACGAGCTGACGGCGGCCAAAACCTACCTGACCGGCGCCTACCCGCTTCGCTTTGATGGCAACGGACCCATCGCGCGCATCCTCGCGGGGCTTCAGATTCAGGGGAAAGACCCAAGCTACGTGAACACCCGCAATGATCGGATCAACGCGGTCACGCTGGATCAGATCAACCGGGTCGGGCGCGAACGGCTGGACCCGGACCGGCTCACTTTCGTGATTGCGGGCCAGCCCGAAGGGCTCCCTGAATAGCCTTTCCGACTCGGGGCGGGACATGCTACCCCTTGGGGCATGTCCCTGCCTGACCCCAAGATAAGCGCCCCTGAGGCGCCCGTGATCCGTCAACTGGATGAAACGGCGATCAACCGTATCGCCGCCGGTGAGGTGATCGAGCGCCCGGCGTCGGCCGTGAAAGAGCTGGTCGAAAACGCCGTCGATGCGGGCGCCCGGCGCATCGACATCACCGTGGCGCAGGGGGGCAAAAGCCTGATCCGCGTGGCCGATGACGGCTGCGGGATGCAGGCGAGCGACCTGCCGCTGGCCCTGTCCCGCCACGCCACGTCCAAGATCGACGGGAGCGACCTGCTCGACATCCGGTCCTTCGGCTTCCGCGGGGAGGCGCTGCCGTCCCTCGGGGCGGTCGGGCGGCTGTCGATCACCTCGCGCCGGGCCGGGCAGGAGGCCGCCGAGATCAACGTGAGCGGAGGCCGCGCAGATCCCGTGCGCCCAGCCGCGCTTACCTCGGGCACCGTGGTGGAGCTGCGCGATCTGTTCTTCGCCACGCCCGCCCGCCTGAAATTCCTACGCTCCGACCGGGCGGAGATGCAGGCGCTCACCGATGTGGTGAAGCGGCTCGCCATGGCGGAGCCCTCCATCGGCTTCACCCTGCGCGATGCCACAGGCGGCGGCGACCGGGTCGTGCTGCGCTATCCCGCCGAAACCGGCGATCTGTTCGACGCGTTGCACGGACGGCTGGGCGCCGTCATGGGGCGCGAGTTCATCGACAACGCCTTGCGCATCGACACCGAGCGCGAGGGCATCCGGCTCACCGGTTATGCGGCGCTGCCGACCTATTCGCGCGGCGCGGCGGTGTCTCAGTTCCTGTTCGTCAATGGTCGCCCGGTGCGGGACAAGCTGCTGATCGGCGCCCTGCGCGGCGCCTATGCGGATTACCTCAGCCGTGATCGCCACCCGGCGGCGGCGCTGTTCATCGACTGCGATCCGCACAAGGTCGATGTGAACGTCCACCCCGCCAAGGCCGAAGTCCGCTTCCGCGAGCCTGCCCTGGTGCGCGGGCTGATCGTCAGCGCCCTGCGCCATGCGCTGCATGATGCGGGGCACCGGGCCTCGACCACGGTGGCGGATGCAACGCTCTCTGCCCTGCGGCCCGAAGGTACGCCGCCGCCGCGCGTTTACCAGATGGACCGGCCTTCGCTGGATGCCCGCGCCGCCAGCTATCAGATGCAGGCCCCGGCGCCGGGCTTTGCCGAGATGTCGGCGCCCTCCGCCCGGTTCGAGCCCGAGCAAACGCCCGAGGCGGAGGCGCTTCCGCTTGGCGCGGCGCGGGCGCAGGTCCATGAAAACTACATTATCGCCCAGACCGAGACGGGCATCGTCATCGTCGATCAGCACGCCGCCCATGAACGCCTGGTCTATGAGCGGCTCAAGACCCAGATGGCGGAAACCGGCGTCAAGGCGCAGGCGCTGTTGATCCCCGAGGTGGTGGAGCTGTCCGAAGGCGACGCTGCTCGCCTGCTGGACGCCGCGCCGGATCTGGCGCAGCTGGGCCTGGAGATCGAACGCTTCGGCCCCGGCGCCATCGCCGTGCGAGCCACCCCGGCGCCTCTGGGTGAGGTTGCCGCAAAGCCCCTGATCGAAGACGTGGTCGATGAGCTTTCGGAGAGCGGCGAGACCCGGCTGGTGCGCGAGAAGGTCGAAGCGATCCTGTCGCGCATGGCCTGTCATGGCTCGATCCGCTCGGGCCGCCGGATGCGCGCCGAGGAGATGAACGCGCTGCTGCGCGAGATGGAGGCCACGCCCCATTCCGGCCAGTGCAACCACGGGCGCCCCACCTATGTGGAGCTGCGCCTGAGCGATATCGAACGCCTGTTTGGACGGACATAATGCAGATTGACCTGAACGATCCGATCCACATCGCCGGGCTGATCGCGGCGGGCTTTGCCGTTTTGACCATAATTCTTCTGATTTTGGTCATTTCCCGCGCCGGGCGCTCTGCCCGCACGGCGGAAACGCTCGCCGCCCAGATGGGCGGGCTGGGCGCGACGGTGAAGGGGCTCTCGGACGGGCAGCATCAGTTGTTCGGCGGGCTCACCTCGGTCAGCGAAGCGCAGGTGCAGGCGCAGTCCCGTACGCTGGAGCTGATGGAGGCGCGGCTGGCGCAGGTGACGGAGGCCATGAACCAGAACCTGTCGGCCTCGGCCCGCAACACAGCACAGTCGCTGGGTGAATTGCAGCAGCGGCTCAAGACCATCGACCGCGCGCAGGAGAACATCACCCGCCTGTCGGGGGACGTGCTGTCGCTGCAAGACATCTTGAGCAACAAGCAGACCCGTGGCGCGTTCGGGGAAATCCAGCTTCACGACATCGTTCTGAAGGCGCTGCCCAAGGACAGCTATACGCTGCAGGCGACGCTTTCGAACGGGAAGCGGGCGGATTGCCTGATCCACCTGCCCAACCCGCCGGGCCCCATCGTGATCGACGCCAAATTCCCGCTGGAGGCCTATGAGGCCCTGCGCAATGCGGACACACGCGGCCAGTTGGAGCAGGCCGCGCGCGATCTGCGGGCGGCGGTGCGCAAGCATATCCGCGACATTGCAGAGAAATACCTGATCGACGGCGAAACAGCCGATGGCGCGCTGATGTTCCTCCCGTCCGAGGCCGTCTATGCGGAGCTGCACGCCAACTTCCCCGAGGTCGTCCGTGAAGGGTTCCAGGCGCGGGTGTGGATCGTGTCTCCGACCACCTGCATGGCGACGCTGAACACGATGCGGGCGATCCTGAAGGACGTGCGCATGCGCGAACAGGCGGGGATGATCCGCAAGGAGCTGGCCATGCTGCACAAGGATGTGGAGCGGTTGGAGACCCGCGTTGGCAATCTGGATCGCCATTTCACCCAGGCCCAGAAGGACGTGGATGAGATCAAGATCAGCGCAGGCAAGGCGGGCGGGCGGGCCCGGCGGCTCGACAGTTTCGATTTCGACGAGCTGTCGCAGGACACGCCTGCGGTCCCGGATGTCGCGCCCAAACGCGCGCCGCGCGTGGTCCGCTCCGGGGACTGATCGGGGACTGATCCGCGCGCCCTGACATGCCCGCGACATCTTCGCTGCATAGGAAGGGGAGCATCCTTCCGGCGCTCCCCTCGCAATGCATGGGCGCGCCTCTTAGGTTGGACCCATCAGACAAAGGAGCGGACACATGCATGACGTGAACTCGAAACGCTACTGGTTGATCGGCGCGAGCGAAGGGGTCGGGCGCGCCCTGGCCGATAAGCTCAGCCGCACCGGCGCCGAGGTCATTGTCAGTGCCCGCAACGAAGACCGCCTGCGCGAGCTGGTGCAGCAGCTTCCGGGCCGCGCGATGGCTATGCCCGTGGACGTGACCGACCGCGCCGCGCTTGAGGCCGCAGTGCAGGACATCGGCGCGGTGGACACGATGGTCTACCTCTCCGGGGTGCTCACCCCGATGACCGCGCAGCGCTACGACACGGCCGAGATCGAGAAGATGCTCGATGTGAACCTCCTGGGGGCCGCGCGCGCCGTCGGCGCTGTCCTGCCTGGCATGCTGGAGCGCGGCACAGGGCGGATCGTTCTGACCGGATCACTCTCGGCCTATCGCGGCATGTCGGGTTTTCTGGGCTACGCTGCCTCCAAGGCGGGCCTGATGTCCTTTGCCGAAAGTCTGCGCGCCGATCTGAATGAAAGCGGCATCACCGTCCAGATCGCGAACCCCGGCTATATTCGCACCAACATGACGGCGGGCATGAAGGGCCGGATGCCGCTGAGGATCGAACCAGAGCAGGCGGCGGAGCGAATTTTCGACCTGATGCAGAGCGAACGCTTTGCCCGGAATTTCCCGCTTCCCACCGGGCTGGCCGCCCAGATGATGCAATTGATGCCGGATTGGCTTTACTTCACGCTCATGGGACGCAAAAACTGACCTCGGTCAAAGCGCAAGGGGCGCTACGCCGCCCATGATGTCTTTGGAGGTATGTCATGATCGAAATCAACCGGGATAAAGTGGCGCAGGTCATTGTTCTGGCGCGTGAAATTGATCGCGCCGAAGCGGAGCTGGACGCGTTCATCGAGCGGCTGGACCCGGATGAGCAAGCCGATCTGGTCGCGATCTTCTGGGTCGGTCGTGGCGCCTACGAAGCCGATGACATTGCCGAAGCCATCGCCACGGCCCGCGCGGAGGCCACGGCTCCGACGGCGGATTATCTGAAGGGCTCGCCCCATCTGGCCGACCATCTGGAGGCCGGTCTGGATGCGTTGGGCATTGATCCGGGCGATCTGGAAGACGCCATCTACTAACAGCGCGGTCGGTTTTTAGAATCCCGACCGGAGCAGGCCAAAGGCCGACATGATCGCGTGTCGGCCCGCTGCGGTCACAAATGGCGCGCGAATTCTTCCCGCGCGCGGGACCACACGCCGTGCTCATCGCTGTCAAAGGCCAGCAGATGCGGCAGAAGCTGCGCGGCGAAATCCTCGGTGGATTCGCGCGGGAGCAGCGAGGGCAGGTTGTCGATCGCCATCACTTCGAGCGGCGGATCGTCATGGACCGGCACCACTGGCGCCTCCCAACTGGTCGCTTCCTCATAGAGCGGCACCGGGTTGTAATCGCTGTCAGGATCGCAGGCGATGTCCCCGATCATGCGGAGCTTGCGCGGGGCGCAGAGCGCCTCGGGCCCGACGAAGACCGGCGTTCCGGGCCGCGCCAGAATGCAGTTGAAGAACAGATCGTGGTTCAGGATCTCGGGGAAGGGCCCGCCGGAGGCTGTTTCCGCCATGTCCCAGCCGGTGACCGAAACGCCCGCTTCCGCGCACAAATCCGCCGCGCCGACGCCCACCCGGCCAAGCGCGCCGATGATGATGGCGGAGAGCGTGTCATGGTCGCGCAAAGCGGCGTACAGATCCGCCAGAAGCGCTGCTTTGTCCCGCCAGCCGGTGAGCGGCGCCATCGGTGCGCCCGTCTGAGCGGCAAGCGCCAACAGGCTGACAGCCGCGCCCGCATAGCCCGCCCAATAGCCGAAGGCCGCGACCCGGCGCCCGTTCGCATCGGTCAGGTATTCAAGATCCAGAAGCGTGCCGCCCCCGGCCTTGAACCGGTCCAGCAGGGCCCGGCCGGAATGCTGGCCTTTGAAGGCGTGGCCAAAGGTGATGTGCCGGTGGGGGAGCGGGGTGCCGGTCTCGGGCAGCTCCTTGAGGCCGAGGATGACCGTCTCGACTGGTGCGTCCGGCCAGGTTCCAGCCTGCACCACCGTGCATCCAGCGGCGGCATAGTCCTGGGTCGGAAACACCCGCGTGGGGCTGTCTTCGACCGTGACCCGGAACCCGGCGTCGATCAGGGCCTTGGCGCCTCCGGGCGTCAGAGGGCTGCGATCCTCGTGAGCGCGGGTCTCGTGGCGGAGCCAGAAATGGGTCATCGCGTGCCTCAGTAGTAGCTGCGTAGATCCACATGGGCCGGATCGGCCAGATGGGGGATGGAATTGTAGCCGGACAGCACCGCGCCGCGCGGGGTCACGTCGATCCGGTGGAGCGATGTGTTGTAGATCGGCAAGGCGACACGGGCCATCGCGGGCAGATCCAGTCGCAGGAGGTGGCGGATCATCATCGCGATCACGCCGCCCGAGGTGACGCAGAGCACCCGCCGACCCGGCTGGGTCGCGGCATCCAGCACGCCGGCGATGCGGGTTTCGAAGCTTTCGTAGGTTTCCTGCCCGTTGATCTCGGCCTGTTTCCAGGCTGTGAGTACTTGGATGAAGTGATCCATGAACGCATCCGGGCCTGGTTGGGCGATGCCCTTCTTGTCCTGGAGCGCGCGGCCCAAGGTCAGGTAGTCCATCTCGTTGAGGCGTGCGTCGACCTCAACGGCGGCACCCATCTCGCCCATTTCGCGGGCGGTCGCATCATGGCGGTTGAGCGTGCCGCGCAGGACCAGATCAAAAGATTCGCCGGTCTGGCGCAGGTAGTCTCCCAACCGGCGGGCCTGAAGCGCGCCCAACTCGGAGAGACGGTCATACTCTTCTTCGGTCCGCGCCTTGGAATTGGCCTGGCCGTGCCGAACTAACGTGATCTGCCCCATCGCGGACTCCTTTTCCCCGTGGGTAAGGGATGCGCTTCGGCGCGGCAAGGCCGAGGCATTCGCGAAGCCGTGCCCATGTTCACGAAGTTCAAGGTTGCTATGCGATAACAGAGCGTCCGGACGGCGGCTTCTTGCCTGTGTATCTATCTGAATGCGCGGGAAAGTTCCCATTTTTCGGCATGGGGAGAAATGCCCCAATTTCCCCTCTTTCCACGGGGCTGGCGACGCCTATCTATGCCCCCGTGCTCATCCGAAAACGAGCAATGAAAAGGATAACGATATGACCCGGACGAACATCTTTATCGCCGCTGCTGTGGCCAGCCTGACCGCTGGCGCCGCTGTGGCGCAAGACGCCTTCGTGAACCAAGACCGCACCACGGACGCGATCGAGAACATCGAAGAAAACATCCAGGACAGCTATGACCGCGATGTGGCCACCTTCGGTAACGCCGGCCGCGCACTGGGCTGGAGCGGTTCTCTGTCCGCCTCCACCTCCATGACCTCCGGCAACACCGACAATGTCGATGTCGCTGCGGGCATGCGCCTGAACCACTTCGACGGCAAGAATGGTCACCGCATCGCTCTGGCCTATGGGTTCTCCGACAAGGACGACACCACCACCAAGGACGAGCTGCTGTTCGGCTACGATTACACCCGTGAGATCGGCAGCAACCTGTATGCGTTCGGCAAGACCACCGTCGCCTATGACAAGTTCGACACCTACAAGTACGACGCCTTCCTGGGCGCCGGTGTCGGGTATCGCATTGTCAACACCGGCAAGACCCAGTGGTCCATCCAAGGTGGCCCCGGCTACCGCTATGCCGAAGACAACGCGGGCAACGCTGTGATCGAAGAGGCGGCCGTGTCGCTGTCCTCCTACTACAGCAACAAGCTGACCCCGACCGTGTTCCTGACCAACGACACCGATGTGCTGTGGTCGGAAACCGACACTGCCGTGAAGAACGAGCTGGGCGTGAACGTCGCCATGACCGACGCCCTGGCTCTGCGCACCTCGCTGACCACGGAATACAAGGATAACCCGGCTCCGGGTTACAAGCACACCGACAACACCCTGGGTATGTCGGTCGTCTATAGCTTTAACTGATCCTCGGTCCCTGCATTCCCGAGATCACTGGCGGGGCCCTTCGGGGCCCCGTTTTTTCATGCGCACCATTTCGTGCCTGCCCGTATGAGTCGAGGTATAACGCTTGCATATTTTTGAATGTTAGCGAGATATAAGGCACCTTTGAAATATTCCAAAAGCGTTAGAATCCTTTTGAAAATTAGTGAAAAGGCGGTCGCAAGAAAATAATTGAACGCTTGTTCATAAAAACCGTTTGACCTTTGCGCTCGACCCTGACCAAATTGTCGCCATGCGCTGCGGCATTCAGCCGCGCGCCGCTGCCGGATGGAGGCCCGGCAGGACAGGGAGGGACAGACGCGATGACTTCGGCCGCCGAAGGCACCTATACCAATATGCCCGCGCTACTGGCGCGCAACGCAACGGAATTCGGGGACAAGCCCGCATACCGAGAAAAAGAATTTGGCATCTGGCAAAGCTGGACCTGGGCCGAAGCGGCGGAGGAGATCGACGCCCTGGCCATGGGTCTGCTGGCCATCGGCCTGAATGAGGGCGATTACGTCGCCATCATCGGCCGTAACCGCCCCGCGCTTTACTGGTCCATGGTGGCCGCGCAGAAATGCGGCGCGATCCCGGTGCCGCTCTATCAGGACGCCGTGGCCGAAGAGATGGCCTACGTGTTGGAGCACTGCGGCGCCCGCTTTGTGGTCTGCGCCGACCAGGAACAGGTCGACAAGGTGATCGAGGTCCAGGAGACGGTCCACGGTATCGATCAGATCGTCTATGTCGATAAGCGCGGCCTGCGCAAATACGATCACACCCACATGAACGCCATGACCGACGTGCAGGCCGAAGGCCGCGCCGGTCACGCCCGGCTTGAGCCGCTCATGCGCGAACGCGAGGCCAAGCTGGATTACGACAGCACCTGCGTGATGCTCTACACCTCGGGCACCACCGGCAAGCCGAAGGGCGTCGTGCTGTCCAACCGCAACGTGATCGAGACCGCGAAGAATTCGTCGGATTTCGACACGCTGATGGTGGACGAAGACATCCTGGCCTATCTGCCGATGGCCTGGGTCGGGGATTTCATCTTCTCGGTCGGGCAGGCCATGTGGTGCGGGTTCTGCACCAACTGCCCCGAAAGCGCCGATACGATGATGATCGACATGCGCGAGATCGGGCCGACCTATTTCTTCGCCCCGCCGCGGGTGTTTGAAAACCAGCTCACCAATGTGATGATCCGCATGGAGGATGCAGGGCCGCTGAAATATGCGCTGTTCCATCACTTCATGGATTTCGCGAAGGAGAAGGGTGAAGAGTTCGGCCTGCGCAAGCGCCGCTTCCAGTCGCCCAAGAAACCTTCGCTGGGCCGCCGCCTACGCCGCAGTTTTCGCTATGCCATGGGTATTGGCTTTGCCATTGAAACCATGGTGGAAAACGCGATCCGCCTGTTCTTTGTGAAGCTGCGCCACCCGATCCACACCCGGGAGCACTTCAAGGCCAAAGACCCGATCGGTCTGAAACTGTATCGCGGCAAGCTGCGGGACTATTTCAAGTATCGCATGGGCGATGTGCTGGTCTACGGCCCGCTCAAGAACACGCTCGGCTTTAGCCGCATCCGCGTGGGCTACACCGCGGGTGAAGCCATCGGGCCCGAGATTTTCAGCTTCTACCGGTCCATGGGGATCAACCTGAAGCAGCTCTACGGCCAGACGGAAGCGACGGTGTATATCGCCCAGCAGCCCGATGGCGAAGTGCGCGCCGACACGGTGGGCGTGCCCTCGCCCGGCGTCGAGGTGAAGATCGAGGACAGCGGAGAGATTTTCTACCGCTCCCCCGGCACGTTCGTGAAGTACTACAAGAACCCGGAGAGCACCGCCGACACCAAGGACGCCGAAGGCTGGGTGGCGACGGGCGACGCGGGCTTCATCGAGAAATCCTCGGGCCATATCCGTATCATCGACCGCGCCAAGGACGTGGGCAAACTGGCCGATGGCAGCCTGTTCGCGCCCAAATACGTGGAGAACAAGCTCAAGTTCTTCCCGAACATCCTTGAGGCCGTCGTTTTTGGTGCTGACAAAGACCACTGTGTGGCCTTCATCAACATTGACCTGACCGCCGTGGGCAACTGGGCGGAGCGCAACAATGTCGCCTACGCCTCCTATCAGGAGCTGAGCCAGAACCCGAAGGTGCTCGACATCATCGCGAATCATGTGCGCGAGGTGAACCAGTCGGTTGCGCAGGACGAGATGCTCTCCGGCTGCCAGATCGAACGCTTCCTGGTGCTGCACAAGGAACTGGATGCCGATGACGGCGAAATGACCCGGACCCGGAAGGTGCGCCGCAAGATCGTGGGCGAGAAATTCGCCGACCTGATCGACGGGCTCTATAACGGGGCGGACACCGTCTACACCGAAACCGAAGTCACCTACGAGGATGGCCGCAAGGGCTCCATCAAGGCGACGCTGGACCTGCGCGATGCCGAGGTCTTCCCGGTGGCCAGCAAGGTTGCCGCGGAATGATCGGCGCCCAACTCAAAGAAGAGGGGATGTCACATGCTTGACGATGTCGAACCCTATGTGACCGCAGACGGCCGCACGATTGGCGGCGTCATGATGGAAATGAAGAACATCACGCTGCGCTTTGGCGGGGTGGTCGCGATCAAGGATATTTCCTTCAACATTCGTGAAGGTGAAATCCGCGCGATCATCGGCCCCAATGGGGCGGGCAAGTCTTCGATGCTCAACGTCATCTCGGGGTTCTATAACCCTCAGGAAGGCGAGGTTTGGTTCCACGGTGAGAAACGCCCGCCGATGCGCCCCTATCAGGTGGCTGCGCAGGGCATTGCCCGGACCTTCCAGAACATCGCCCTGTTCGACGGGATGAGTGTGCTGGACAACATCATGACCGGCCGCCTGACCCAGATGAAATCGAACATGCTTCAGCAGGCGATCTGGTTCGGCAAAGCCGAAAAAGAAGAAATCGAACATCGCGAGCAGGTCGAGAAGATCATCGACTTCCTCGAAATCCAGCACATCCGCAAAACGCCCGTGGGCCGTTTGCCCTACGGCCTGAAAAAGCGGGTCGAGCTGGCCCGCGCTCTGGCGGCGGAGCCCAAGCTGCTGCTGCTGGACGAGCCGATGGCGGGCATGAACGTCGAAGAGAAAGAGGACATGAGCCGCTTTATCTTGGACGTGAACGACGAATTCGGCACCACGATCGCCCTGATCGAACACGATATGGGCGTCGTGATGGACCTGTCCGACCGCGTGGTCGTGATGGATTACGGCAAGAAGATCGGGGACGGCACCCCGGACGAAGTGCGCAACAACCAGGAAGTGATCGACGCCTATCTGGGCGTGGCTCACGACTGACGGAGGGGAACATGTCGGCTACATTTCTTTACGGTGTCGAGGTTGTCCTCAACGGGCTCATGGCCGGGGTGCTCTACGCGCTCGTCGCGCTTGGCTTCGTGCTGATCTACAAGGCCTCGGGCATCTTTAACTACGCGCAGGGCGTCATGGCGCTGTTCGCGGCGCTGACCCTGGTCGGGATCATGGAGGGGCAGGTACCCTTCGGTCACCTGATCAACGCGATCTTTGGCACATCGATCCACCATTTCGGATGGCACATCCCGGCGGTTCTGGCGATTGCGCTGACGGTCGTGGTGATGATCGGGTTCGCCTGGTTGGTGCATAATCTGATCTTCAGGCATCTCGTCGGGCAGGAGCCGATCATCCTGTTCATGGCGACCATCGGTCTGGCCTATTTCCTGGAGGGTGTGGGCGATCTGATGTGGGGCTCCGACATCAAGACGCTGAATGTCGGCCTGCCCAAGGGTGGCAGCATGTGGATCGAAGAAGCGACCGCCGGGCTGGGCGGGGAGGATTTCTACGGCTTCTTCATCGACAAGCTGGACATCTTCGCCACCTTCGTCGCCATCCTTCTGGTGATCGCTCTGGTGCTGTTCTCGCAATACACCAAGCAGGGCCGCGCCATGCGCGCCGTGGCGGACGATCACCAGGCGGCGCTGTCCGTCGGGATTTCGCTGAACTTCATCTGGGTCCTGGTCTGGTCGCTGGCGGGGTTTGTCGCTCTGGTCGCCGGGATCATGTGGGGCGCGAAATCCGGGGTGCAGTTCTCCCTGTCGCTGATCGCGCTCAAGGCGCTGCCGGTGCTGATGCTGGGCGGGTTCACCTCGATCCCTGGCGCCATCGCGGGCGGTCTGATCATCGGTGTGGGCGAGAAGCTCTTTGAATACACCATTGGCGGCGCCATTGGCGGCGCGACCGAGAACTGGTTCGCCTACGTGCTGGCCCTGGTCTTCCTCGTGTTCCGGCCCCAGGGCCTGTTCGGTGAGAAGATCATCGAGAGGGTTTGATGCCGAAACTGGTCGCCATCATCAACGTGATCTGCTGGTCGGGGTTCTGGGCCTTTGGCTACATCGCCCTGACCACCCATGCCGCCAATGGCGGGCAGATCGTCACCGCATCCGTGATCGCCTTTGTGGCGCTTATGATCGGGCTTTTCGCCTATCTCTGGCTGGCCCGTCACACCGAAGCAACCGGCTACGCGCCGAAGCGCAACCGCGCCGCGCGGTTTGAAGAAGAGTAAGGGGAGAGGCCAAGATGTTTTACCGTGAAGCAGGGGACTTCAAGACCTCCTACCGCGACGATAACGCGACCTTCCCGATCGCGTTCGACCGCATGCGCTACTATGTCGTGCTGTTTGTCGCGTTCGCGGTTCTGCCATTCGTGATGAACGACTGGTGGGCCAATTCGATCTTCCTGCCGTTCCTGATCTACTCGATCGCGGCCATCGGGCTGAACATCCTTGTCGGCTATGCCGGGCAGGTGTCGCTGGGCACGGGGGGCTTCATGGCTGTGGGCGCCTATGCCTGCTACAAGCTGATGACCGCCTTTCCCGAAGTGTCGATCCTGATCCATGTGGTGCTGGCCGGCGGGATCACCGCCATCGTCGGCGCGGCCTTCGGCCTGCCGTCGCTGCGGATCAAGGGGTTCTACCTCGCGGTGGCCACGCTGGCGGCGCAGTTCTTCCTCGTGTGGCTCTTCAACAAGGTGCCGTGGTTCTACAACTACTCTGCCTCCGGCCAGATTTCCGCGCCGGAGCGGACCGTGTTCGGCATTGCCGTGACCGGCGCCAACGCCCCGTCCTGGGCCGCCTACATGGTCTGCCTGATCTTCGTGTTCCTGAGCGCGGTGATCGCCCGGAACCTGACCCGCGGCACCATCGGTCGGAGCTGGATGTCGATCCGCGATATGGACATCGCGGCCGAGATCATCGGGGTGAACCCGCTGAAGGCAAAGCTGACGGCCTTTGCGGTGTCGTCCTTCTTTATTGGCGTCGCGGGCGCGCTGTTCTTTGCCGTCTATCTTGGCGCTGTCGAGGTCGGGGAGGCCTTCGGCATCAACAAGAGCTTCTCGGTCCTGTTCATGGTGATCATCGGCGGGCTGGGGTCGATCTTTGGCTCCTTCGCGGGCGCGGCCTTTCTGGTGGTGCTGCCGGTGGCGCTCAAGATCGTCGGCGTGGACATCATGGGATGGCCTTCGGATCTGGTCGCGCATTTCCAGCTGGTGATCGTGGGCGGGCTGATCGTGATCTTCCTGATCGCGGAGCCCCACGGGCTCGCGCAGCTCTGGCGGCTCGGCAAGGAGAAACTGCGCCTCTGGCCGTTCCCGTACTAACATCAAATCAGACCGGGGACTCACAACCCCGGCACCCGCATCGGACAAACCATGGGAGGAGAAACCCGATGAAACTGACGAAACTGACTTCCGCGCTGATGGGCGCCACCCTGCTGGCAGGTGCCGCATCCGCGGAACTGGTCATCCCGGACCTGCACTATCGCACCGGCCCCTACGCCGCTGGCGGGATCCCGTTCTCGGACGGCTACCAGGATTACCTGAACCTGCTCAATGCCCGTGACGGCGGCATCGGCGGCGAAGCCATCCGCATCGTGAGCTGTGAGACCGGCTACAACACCGAAAAAGGCGTTGAGTGCTACGAATCCACCAAGGGCGAAGGCGCTCTGGTGTATCAGCCGCTCTCCACCGGCATCACCTACCAGCTGATCCCGAAAGCGACTGCCGACGGTATCCCGCTTCACACCATGGGCTATGGCCGGACCTCGGCTGCGAATGGCGAAGTGTTCTCCAACGTGTTCAACTATCCGGCCAACTACTGGGACGGCGCGTCGATCATCGTGAACTACCTTCTGTCCGAGAACGGCGACAGCCTGGACGGCAAGAAGATCGCGCTGCTGTATCACAACTCCGCCTATGGCAAGGAGCCGATCCGCACTCTGGAGAAGCTGCAGGAACAGTACGGCTATGACCTGACCCTGATCCCGGTGGACCACCCCGGTCAGGAGCAGAAGTCCCAGTGGCTGCAGATCCGCCGCGAGCGTCCCGACTATGTCGTGATGTGGGGCTGGGGCGTGATGAACCAGGTCGCCGTTCAGGAAGCCGCCAATATCGGTTTCCCGATGGAGAACTTCATCGGCAACTGGTGGGCCGGTGCCGAGCATGACGTGATCCCGGCAGGGGCCGCGGCCAATGGCTACAAGGCGCTCAACATGAACGCCGTGGAAGACATGCCGGTCTTTGGTGAGATCAAGACGCTCGTCCATGACGCTGGCAACGCGGCGGGTGACGGCTCCAATGTCGGCACCGTGCTTTACGCGCGTGGCATGTATGCCGCCATGCTGGCCGCCGAGGCCATTGCCAAAGCTCAGGAAATCCACGGCACCTCTGCCATCACCGCCGCGCAGATGCGCGACGGGATGGAAGCTCTGGAGATCACCGATGCCCGCATGGAAGAGCTGGGCATGCCGAATATCGGCCCGGCGTTCTCCGTGTCCTGCGCCGATCACGGCGGCTCCGGCATGGGCCTGATGCAGCAGTGGGATGCCGCTGCGGGTGAGTGGAAGGTCCTGACCGACTACATCGCCAGCGACGCTTCCGTCATTGATCCGCTGATCAAGGAAGACTCGATGGCCTTCGCGGAAGAGAACGGCGTGGAGCCGCGCTCCTGCGAGTGATCTGACCAACCCGCGGGCAGGGTGCCTGCCCGCGGGACCGAAATTAGGTATTTGTGCAAATAAGAAGCAGGGCATGCGCGCCCTGATCTACGGGCCGGAGGGGTGTGAGATGCTGGATGCGAGTGCAGAGCAGGAAACGCTGCTGGAAGTGAACAACATCGAGGTGATCTACAACCATGTGGTCCTCGTTCTCAAAGGTGTGAGCCTGACGGTCGAAAAGGGCGGGATCACCGCTTTGCTCGGCGGCAACGGCGCGGGCAAGACCACGACGCTGAAGGCCGTGTCCAACCTGCTCCATTCCGAGCGCGGCGAGGTCACCAAGGGCTCGATCATCTATCGCGGCGAGAAGGTTCAGGAACTGAGCCCGTCGGAGCTGGTGAAGCGCCGGGTCGTGCAGGTGATGGAAGGCCGTCACTGCTTTGAGCACCTCACCATCGAAGAGAACCTGATGACCGGTGCCTATACCCGCACCGATGGCGGCGCCGAGATCGCCAAGGATCTGGAGATGGTTTACCATTATTTTCCGCGCCTGAAGGAGCGCCGCAAGAGTCAGGCGGGCTACACCTCGGGCGGGGAGCAGCAGATGGCTGCCATGGGCCGCGCCCTGATGGCCCGGCCCGAGACGATCCTTCTGGATGAGCCGTCCATGGGTCTGGCTCCGCAGCTGGTGGAGCAGATCTTTGAGATCGTGAAGGCGGTCAACGAGGGCGAGGGCGTGAGCTTCCTTCTGGCGGAGCAGAACACCAACGTCGCCCTGCGCTACGCCCACAAGGGCTACATCCTGGAGAGCGGGCGCGTCGTGATGGACGGCCCTGCCAAGGAGCTGCGTGAGAACCCGGACGTGAAGGAATTCTATCTCGGGATGAGCGATGATGGGCGCAAGAGCTTCCGCGATGTGCGGTCCTATCGTCGGCGGAAGCGGTGGCTGGCCTGATCGCAGCGCCGCTCTGGGCGCCGCGCCCTGCGACGGTCTTCGCCCGCGAAGACGAGACGCGCCCGGCCCCTCGTGCCGGGCGTTTGCCGTTCGCGCCGCGCGCTATATCCGCGCATTCCATTCCTCCCGGAGCTGTGGCTTTTTGCGCGTGGCGAACCGTGCCAAAGCAGAAGCAGGAAGGATCACCGCAATGACCATCGAGCGTGCCCATGCCGACCCTCACTATGTCACCCGTGCGGGATGGCTGCGGGCGGCTGTGCTGGGGGCCAATGACGGGATCGTGTCGATCTCGGCCTTGCTGGTGGGGGTCGCGGCGGCTGATCCCGGGGCGCAGGCCGTGGCCCTGGCCGGGGTTGCCGGGTTGGTCGCGGGGGCACTGTCCATGGCGGCGGGAGAATACGTGTCGGTTTCCAGCCAGTCCGACATCGAACGAGCGGATATCGCCCGCGAAAGGGTCTCCTTGCACAAGAATGCCTCTGCCGAAGAGGCGGAGCTCGCGTCGATCTACCGCGCGCGGGGCCTGAGCGACGAAACCGCCGCGCAGGTGGCGCGCGAGCTGACCGATCACGATGCGCTTGATGCGCATATCCGCGATGAGCTGGGCCTGTCCGAAGTGCACAAGGCAAACCCGCTGCAGGCGGCGTTCACCTCGGCGGCGACCTTTTCGATCGCTGGGGCGATTCCGCTGCTGGCGGCGCTGTTCGCGCCGGGTGGCGCGATCATTCCGTCGGTCGTGGTGGCAACGCTGGCCGCTCTGGCCGTGCTGGGCGCCGTGGGCGCGCGGGCCGGTGGCGCGCCAGCGGGACGCGCGGTGCGGCGTGTTGTGTTTTGGGGGCTGGCTGCGCTCGCTCTGACGGCGGGAGTCGGCAAATTGTTTGGAGTGGCGGTCTAGGGGGCCGTTCAAAGGGAAGAGGACCACAGAATGGGCAATTTCTACGATGATCTGGAAACCCGCGACAGCGCGGCGCGCGCTGCGGCGATCGCAGAGGCCTTGCCGCGCCAACTGGCGGCGGCCTCCGTGCTGGAGGGCTATGGGGGCCGGTTCGACGGGATCGACATGAGTGCCATCACCTCTGCTGCGGAGCTGACGCGGCTGCCGGTGCTGCGCAAATCCGATCTGGTCTCTGCCCAGTCGGAGCGCCCGCCCTTGGGCGGCTATGCCGATGCCGCGATCCGCTTCACCCATGTGTTCCAGTCTCCGGGACCGATCTACGAGCCGGGCCGGATGGATGTTGCCGACTGGTGGCGCTTTGGCCGCTTCATGCATGCTGCCGGGATCGGCGCAAGCGATGTGGTGCAGAACTGCTTTGGCTATCATCTGACCCCGGCGGGGATCATGATGGAAAGCGGTGCCCGCGCCGTTGGCGCAACCGTCATCCCGGCAGGCACAGGCCAGACCGAATTGCAGGTCCAGGCCGCTAAGGCCCTGGGCGCCACCGCCTATGCGGGTACGCCGGACTATCTGAAGGTGATCCTTGAGAAAGCCGATGCCATGGGGGTCGATCTGGCGATCACCAAGGCGGCCGTGTCCGGCGGGGCGCTGTTCCCGTCCCTGCGCGAGTGGTACGAGGCCCGCGGTATCAAGGTCACGCAATGCTACGCCACTGCCGATCTGGGGCATGTGGCCACCGAAATCACCCCCGGCGAGGGCATGGTGATCGACGAAGGCGTGATCGTGGAGATCGTCACCCCCGGCACCGGCGATCCGGTTGCGCCCGGTGAGGTGGGCGAAGTGCTGGTGACATCGCTCAACCCCGATTACCCGCTGATCCGCTTCGCCACCGGTGACATGAGCGCGCTGCACGACGCTCCCGCATCGGATGGGCGCACCAATATGCGGATCAAGGGCTGGATGGGCCGCGCCGATCAGACCGCGAAGATCAAGGGCATGTTCGTGCGGCCGGAGCAGGTCGCCGCTCTGGTGGCCGCTACCGGAGCCGACCGGGTGCGCGTGATCGCGACCCGTGAGGGCGAGGCCGACAAGATGATCGTCAAGGTCGAGGGCGAGGGGCTTGAGCCCGCCGCTCTGGATGCCGCTGTGAAAGAACACCTGAAGCTGCGCGGCGATGTGGAGCAGGTCGGTGCAGGCTCGCTGCCCCGCGACGGCGTGGTGATCGAGGATCAGCGCAGCTACGATTAACGGTGCGCGGGGCAGGGGCTGGGGCGGTCGGACTTGACCTTCCGTCGCCTGCCCGGCTTCTTGGGCGCATGACCCGTGAGACGCCCTTTGCAATCATGCCCCTGGCGGCGCGGCCCGATGTGATTGGGCCGCTTGCAACCTTGCTCGAGGCGACATGGCCCGACTGGTATGGGGCCAGCGGGCAGGGCGATGCGGACAAGGATCTGACGGCGCGCTCCGGTCCCGGCCTCCCGAAGGGATGGGTTGCCCTGCATGGGGACGTGGCCATCGGCACCGTTGCGCTGACCAGGACGTCGTTCGGGGCCGGGCCCGAAGAAGCGCCTTGGCTGGGCGGGCTGTGCGTGGCGCCGGAGTGGCGCGGGCGCGGGATCGGCGGCGATCTGGTTGCGGAGGTTGAGCGCTCCGTGCCCGGTCCGCTTTACACCACGACGCGCGAAGCGGCGCCGATCTTCCAGCGTCGCGGCTGGGCCGTCTTGCGAGATGTCGAGGATGGCTGGCAGGTGCTCAGAAGGGCTTGACGACCACGACCCACAGCACGGCGATCACGCCAAACACGCTGATTTCGTTGAAGATGCGCAAGAAGAGATCGCTTTCGCGGAACTCTCCCTTGCGGGCGCGCAGCACCATGAAGCCGGTCATCGCGTAATGGATCGCCAGCAAGGTGACGAGCCCGATCTTCAGATGCACCCACGGCGCGAAGGCCCAGAGCTTCCAGCCCAGCCAGAGCCCGGTCAGGATCGCGATCACCCCCAGCCCCAGCGAGAACCGGTAGAGCCGGATGGTGAGGTCTCCGGTCGGGCCGAATTCGCCCAGCTTGGCATATTCGCGTTTCCAGTAGATCAGGGCGCGCGGGACCGCGAAGATCGAGGTCATCCAGCCCATGACGCACAGAATGTGAATGATGGTGATCCAGTTCATGGCTGGCGTGATGCCCGGATCGCCAAAGAGGCGCAAGCGGTGTTTCATTGAAATGTCGGTAAAGCGTTGCTAGTTTGGGGGCATCCCGGCGCCGGGGCTGTGCGGCGTTCATCTTTGGAGGACCATGTCCTGTCTCTTGGCACATTTGCGGAAACCCCCGCAGAAACCGGCGCTGTGATGAGCGCCGCATCGCAACACGGAACGAGCGCGCAGATGCTGGACGCCGTGCTGACCTCTCTCTCAGACGACAAGGCCGAGGATGTCGTGCAGATTGATCTGCGCGGAAAATCGGAAATGGGAGATCACATGGTGATCGCCTCCGGTCGCTCGTCCCGGCAAGTTTCCGCCATGGCGGAGCATCTGGTGGATATGCTCAAGCAGCAGTTTTCCGTGGCCTCGAAAGTCGAGGGCAAGGAAACGGGCGATTGGGTCCTGATCGACGGCGGGGACGTGATCGTTCACCTGTTCCGCCCCGAGGTGCGCGAGTTCTACCAGCTCGAGAAGATGTGGCTGCCCGAGGCGGCTGCCGCGCGCTGAGCGCGTGAAGGTTCGGATCGTGGCCGTGGGGCGCCTGCGTGGCGGCCCCGAGCAAGACCTGATCGACGACTATGTGAAACGGTTCGACCGAACCGGGCGGGCTCTTGGGCTCGGCCCGGTGGATGTCGTTGAAGTCGACGATCGCAAGGGCGGCGGGATGGCCAGCGAAGCGGCGCTGCTGCGCAAGGCGGCCAGCGGGCTGATTGTTTGCCTGGATGAGCGCGGGCGGGTGGAAAGCTCGCCCGATTTTGCCGCGCGCCTGGGCGGCTGGCGTGATCGGGGTGAAGGCTGCGTGAGCTTCGTCATCGGCGGGGCGGACGGGATTGATCCGTCGCTGCGGGCTGAGGCGGATCATCTCTTGTCCTTCGGAGCCATGGTCTGGCCGCATATGCTGGTGCGGGTCATGCTGACGGAGCAGCTCTACCGCGCCGCGTCGATCCTGGCCGGATCGCCCTATCACCGCGTGTAAGGGGGCGTTGCCCCCCGGCCTTGCGGCCTCCCCCCAGGATATTTGCGGCCAAAAGAAGCCCGGGGCGTTTTCCTTTGGCGTCTTTGGGCGTAGGAACGGGGCAAAGATTTTGGAGGGTTGAGCAGATGGCTCCTAAACCGGTGGTTTTGTGCATTCTGGACGGGTGGGGCGCGCGCGAGGAGCGCGCCAATAACGCGCCCGCTTTGGCCGATACGCCCGCGTTTGACGGGATCATGGCGCGCTGCCCGAATGCACAGCTTGTGACCCATGGCCCCGATGTTGGCCTGCCCGAGGGGCAGATGGGCAATTCCGAGGTCGGCCACATGAATATCGGCGCGGGCCGGGTGGTGCGCATGGACCTGGGGCTGATCGACCACGCGATTGAGACCGGAAGCTTCGCGGAAGAGCCCGCCCTGGGCCGGTTCATTGCCGCGCTCAAGGACAGCGGCGGCGCTGCGCATCTCTTCGGCGTGGTATCGGATGGCGGGGTGCACGGGGCTCTGACCCATCTGATCGCGGCGGTGAAGGTGATCCGGGACGCCGGTGTGCCGGTGGTGATCCACGCGATCACCGACGGGCGCGACGTGGCCCCGACATCCGCCACCGGCTATGTCGCGGAGCTTGAGGCGGCCTTGCCCGAGGGCGCGCGCATCGGCACCGTGATCGGGCGCTACTACGCGATGGATCGCGACAAGCGGTGGGAGCGGATCGAGGCGGCTTATGACGCCATCGTGCGCGGGCAGGGGACTCAAGCGGCGAGCGCCGATGCCGCTATTGCCGCAGCCTATGAGGGCGGTGTCACCGATGAATTCATCCCCGCCTCCGTGATCGGGGATTACGCTGGCATGGCCTCTGGGGACGGGCTCTTTTGTCTCAACTTCCGGGCCGACCGCGCCCGCGAAATTCTGCAGGCGATTGGCGATCCGGCCTTTGACGGTTTTGCCCGCGATCTGCCCGATCTGGCCGCGCGGCTGGGGATGGTGGACTATTCCGAGGCCCATAACGCCTGGTATGACACGGTGTTTCCCAAGCAGGTGGTGCCGAACACTCTGGCGCATTGGGTGGCGGAAAAGGGCCTGACCCAGTTCCACATTGCGGAGACGGAAAAATACCCCCATGTCACCTTCTTCCTGAACGGCGGCAAGGAAGCGCCCGAGGCGGGCGAGGATCGGTTCATGCCCGCGTCGCCCAAGGTGGCGACCTATGATCTGGCGCCCGAGATGAGCGCGGGCGAGGTGACCGACCGCTTCGTCGACGCGATCGAGCAGGGTTACGATCTGATCGTGTGCAACTATGCCAACCCCGACATGGTCGGCCATACCGGCGATCTGTCCGCCGCCATGCGCGCCTGCGAGGCCGTGGATGCCGGGCTGGGCCGGGTTCTGACGGCGTTGGACACGGCGGGCGGGGCGATGATCGTGACCGCCGATCACGGCAATTGCGAAACCATGGTGGACCCGGAAACCGGTGGGCCGCACACGGCGCATACGCTTAACCCGGTGCCGGTCGTGATGGTCGGCGGGCCCGAGGGCGCGAGCCTGGCCAATGGCCGGCTGGCCGATCTGGCGCCCACTCTGCTGGAGCTGATGGGGCTGGATCTGCCGCCGGAGATGACCGGGCGGAGCCTGATCCGCCGATGATCCGGGCCCTCGCCCTTGCCCTGGCGGTTTTGATCGCCGGTCCTGCCCATACGCAGGATGCGGCCGCCGCTGCCGAGGCCGCGCGCGATCGGCTGGCCGAGGCTGGCCGCCAGTTGCAGGCGGCGGGCGGCGCGCGGGACCGTATCAGCGCCCTGACCGCGACCGTTCAGGCCTATGAAGACGGGCTAGTCGCCATGCGCGAGGGGCTGCGCCGCGCGGCGCTGCGCGAAGAGACCCTGACCCGCAAGCTGGACAGCCAGTCGGAAGAGGTCGCTCAGCTTCTGGGCGTGTTGCAGACCATGGGCCGTGCGCCCGCGCCGCTGCTGCTGCTCCACCCGTCCGGGCCGCTCGGCACGGCGCGGGGTGGGATGATCCTATCTGACGTGACCCCCGCACTTCAGGCCCGGGCCGAAGGCCTGCGCAGCGAGCTTGAGGAGGTCTCTCGCTTGCGGGCGTTGCAGGACGGGGCGGCAGAGACGCTCCGCGAGGGGCTCGATGGCGCGCAAGCGGCGCGTGCGGCTCTGGCCGATGCTGTGGACACCCGTTCTGATCTGCCGCGCCGGTTCACCGAAGACCCGGTGCAGGCGGCGCTGCTGATCGCGAGCGCGGAGACGCTTGACGGATTTGCGAAGATGTTGGGGGACGTTGAGACAGGGGGCGATCTGCCCCCGCCCGACACCCTAAAGGGAGAGCTGTCCCCGCCCGTCACCGGGCAGCTTGCACGCGCGTTCAATGCGCCCGGACCGGGCGGCGCCCGGCGCCCCGGTGTCACCCTGGCCACACGACCGCGCGCCCTGGTGACGCTGCCTGCTCCGGCGACGCTGCGCTTCTCCGGGCCGCTGCTGGATTACGGCACCGTGGCCATCATCGAGCCCGCCGCCGATGTTCTGATCGTCATGGCCGGGCTCGCGGAAGTGTTCGGAGAGGTCGGCCAGGTCCTGCCCGCCGGGAGCCCTCTGGGGCTCATGGGCGGCACGCCCCCCGATGCCGACGGAATTTTGAACGATGGTGAGGGTGCGCGGCTGAGCGAGTCGCTTTATATCGAAGTCAGAGAACACGGCGATCCGGTGGACCCGGCCACCTGGTTCGTGTTGGAATGAGCCGGAACAAGAGCGAGATGTATCCATGAAGAAAGTCGCGATGGCCGCCACCGGCGGTGCTGTTCTGGCCCTGATCGCCACAACCCAGGTTGCGGGGCCCCTGATGGCACAGGAGGGCGGTGGCCGAGCCAGCTCTGTCTATGAGCAGTTGGACCTGTTCGGTGACATTTTCGAGCGGATCCGCGCGCAGTATGTCGAAGAGGTCGGCCCCGATGAGCTGATCGAGGCGGCGATTGACGGGATGCTAACCTCGCTCGATCCGCATTCCAGCTATCTGTCGCCCGAGGATGCCGCGGACATGCGCGAGCAGACGCGCGGATCGTTCGGCGGGCTCGGGATTGAGGTGACGCAGGAAGAAGGGTTCGTGAAAGTCGTCTCTCCGATGGACGGCACGCCTGCCGACGCCGCCGGGATGGAATCGGGCGATTTCATCACCCATGTGGATGGCGAAAGCCTTCTGGGTCTGACCCTGAACGAGGCGGTCGAGATGATGCGCGGGCCGGTTGGGTCCGAGATCGTTCTGACCGTCGTGCGCGAAGGCGAGATCGAGCCCTTCGATGTGTCCATCGTGCGCGACACGATCAAGCTGGACGCGGTGCGGGCGCGCACCGAAGGGGAGACCGTGGTTCTGCGCGTGTCGACCTTCTCGGATCAGACCTATCCCGACCTGAGCAGCGGTCTTGAAGAACAGATCGAGGCCGCAGGTGGGATCGACAATGTGAACGGCGTCGTGATCGACCTGCGCAACAATCCCGGCGGGCTGCTGGATCAGGCGATCCTGGTCGCGGATGCGTTCCTGCCCGAAGGGGAAATCGTCTCCACCCGTGGCCGCAACGCCGAAGATGGCGAGCGGTGGATGGCAGAGCCCGACGATCTGATCGAAGGCAAGCCGGTGGTCGTGCTGATCAATGGCGGATCCGCGTCGGCTTCCGAGATTGTCGCCGGGGCGCTGCAGGATCACCGCCGGGCGATTGTCGTGGGCACCAAAAGCTTTGGCAAGGGCTCGGTGCAGACGCTGATGCAGCTGCGCACGCAAGGCGCGATGCGGCTGACCACGGCGCGCTACTACACGCCGTCGGGGCGCTCGATCCAGGCTCTGGGCATTTCGCCCGACATCATCGTGGAGCAGCCCCCGCGCCGCCCCGAAACCGAGGAAGAGGACGGCAACGAGCGGCCCGCCCGCACCGAGGCAAGCCTGCGCGGCGCGCTGTCCAATGACAGCCTGACCGACGATCAGATCGAACAGATCGAAGCGGACCGGGCCAAGGCCGAAGACGCCGCCGCGCTGCGCGAGGAGGATTACCAGCTCGCCTATGCCATCGACATCCTGAAGGGGCTGTCGGCTCTGGGCCCGCGTGAGGCCGGTCAATGACGCCGGAGCAGATTGCCGCGCTGCCGTATCGCCGCAATGTCGGCGTGATGCTGGCGCGGCCCGATGGCCGGGTCTGGGTCGGAGAACGGATCGACACGCCTGGTGCGTGGCAGATGCCTCAGGGTGGGATCGACAAGGGCGAAGAGGCCCGTATCGCCGCGCTGCGCGAGCTGGAGGAAGAGACCGGCGTGTCCCCGGCCATGGTTGCGCTTGAGGCGGAGAGCGATGGCTGGCTGCGCTACGATCTGCCCCACGATCTCGTGCCGAAGCTGTGGAAAGGGCGCTATCGCGGGCAGGAGCAGAAATGGTTCCTGCTGCGGTTCAATGGCGCGGATGCTGACGTGGTGATCGCCCAGAAGCACCCGGAGTTTTCGGCCTGGCAATGGGTGTTGCCAGAGCAGATGCTGGATCTGATCGTGCCGTTCAAACGCCCGGTCTATGAAGCTGTGATCGCGGAGTTTTCCGGGCGGCTTTGAGTTTCGCGCCATGCGGCGCGACCGTTTGGGGGAGGGCTCTGCCCT
>PDRY01000027.1 GCA_002748265.1 Rhodobacterales bacterium | reverse complement strand
TCGACGCGGATATCTGCCGGGTTGACCTCGATCTCGATATTGTCGTCGACCACCGGGTAGACCCAGACCGAGCAGAAGGAGGTGTGCCGTTTGGCGGCGCTGTCGAAGGGCGAGATGCGCACCAGCCGATGCACGCCGCTTTCGCTTTTGAGCCAGCCATAGGCGTTGTGGCCGCTGATCTTGTAGGCGGCGGATTTGATCCCCGCCTCGTCGCCCGCGCTTTCCGATTGCAGTTCGACCTCGTAGCCATGCGCTTCTGCCCAGCGGACATACATCCGCGCCAGCATCGAGGCCCAGTCGCAGCTTTCCGTGCCGCCCGCGCCGGCGTTGATCTCGAGGAAGGTGTCGTTGGCGTCGGCCTCCCCGTCGAGCAGGGCTTCCAGTTCCGCCGCTGCCGCGTCTTCCGCCAGTTTGGCCAGCGCGGCTTCCGCCTCCGCCACCACTTCCGCGTCGTCTTCCATCTCGCCCATTTCGATCAGTTCGACATTGTCGGACAGGTCGGTGGCGTAGGTCTTGCAGCGGGTGATCGCGTCGGACAGCGCCTGACGCTCGCGCATCAGCTTTTGCGCCCGCGCCGGATCGTCCCACAGGGTCGGATCCTCGATCATGGCGTTAAATTCCTCCAGCCGATGCTCGGCGGTTTCCCAGCCGACCCGCTGACGCAACAGCGCCAGGGATTTCTCGATTGCATCCACATGGTTCTGGGTTTCCGCCCGCATATCCGCCTCGCTCTCCGCCCGTCGATGGGTGGACCAGATTTAAGCCGGGCAGAGGCGCGCCGCAAGTCCGATCAGACCCGTTTGCCACGGTGAAACAGGTGCATTTTCGCTGCGGGCGCCGTCAGGTGTACGGTTTCCCCGCGGGTGGGGGTGAAAATGCCGGGCAGTTTGGCGATGACATACCCGCTTTCGTCGGCCGCCTCCGGCGCTTCGAGATAGAGCAGCGTCACCTCGCCAAGCGCTTCGACATGAGCCACCCGCCCCGCATAAACCACCGGGTCGCCCGGCCCCGCCAGCCGCAAATCCTCCGGGCGAATGCCAAGGCGCACGGCCTCCCCCGCGAGCGCCGGGGCCGCCAGAACATCCGTCTGCACCGACTGCCCGGCAAGCGCCACCACCGCCCCTTCCCCTGCCCGCGCCAGCCGCCCGGAAAGCAGGTTCATCGCCGGGGCGCCGATGAATTGGGCCACGAATTCGCTCTGCGGTCGTTCATACAGCTCAAGCGGCGCCCCGACCTGCGCCACCCCCTGCTCCGCCAGCACCACGATCCGGTCCGCCAGCGTCATCGCCTCGACCTGATCATGGGTGACGTAAATCATCGTGCGGTCGGGCATCCGCGCCTTGAGTTCGGCAATTTGCAGCCGGGTAGCGCCGCGCAGGGCAGCGTCGAGATTGGAGAGCGGTTCGTCGAACAGATAGACTTTCGGATTGCGCAGGATGGCCCGCCCGATGGCTACGCGCTGCCGCTGCCCGCCGGACAGCTCTTTGGGCAGGCGGTCGAGATACGCGGTCAGCCGCAACATCCCCGCCGCCCGGCGCACCGCCGCGTCGATCTCCGCCCGGCGCTTGCGGGCGATTTTCAGCGCGAAGGCCATGTTGTCATACACCGTCATATGCGGATAGAGCGCATAGCTTTGAAACACCATGGCAATGCCGCGCTGGCTCGGCGGCAGGTCATTGACCCGCTCCCCGTCGATGCACAGATCCCCGGCGCTGATCTCTTCCAGCCCGGCAATCATCCGCAGGAGGGTGGTCTTGCCGCAGCCCGACGGGCCGACAAAAACCACCAGTTCTCCGCTGGGGATATGCAGGTCAATGCCGCGCAGCACCGTGCCGCCGCCTGCGTAGGTCTTGCCGATGCCGGTCAGTTGCAACTCCGCCATTGCGCCTCCTTACCTGTCCGAACCGGCCAGAAGCCCGCGCACAAGGTAGCGTTGCAGGGTAAAAAACACCAGCAGCGGCACCAGCATTGACACAAACCCCGCCGCCGCCAGCAATTCCCAATTGCCGCCAAAAGTGCCGGAAAGCTCGCGAAGCTGCGCGGTCATTACCGTGGTTTCGCCGCTGGCATCCATGAGGAACACCCGCGCCACCAGAAGGTCGTTCCAGGTCCAGAGGAATTGGAAAATGGCGAAAGCGGCCAGCGCGGGGAAAGAGAGCGGCAGGACGATGCGGGTAAAAATCTGCCATTCCGTCGCCCCGTCGAGGCGCGCGTTCTCGATGATGTCGCGCGGCAGTCCCGCCATGTAATTGCGCAACAGGTAAATCGCCAGCGGCAGGCCGAAGCCGGTATGGGCCAGCCAGACCCCGACATAGCCCTTGCCGATCCCCAGTTCGAGATGCAGGCGCAAAAGCGGGATCAGCGCCAGTTGCAGCGGCATGACCAACAGCCCGACAATCGCGGCCAGCAGCAGCGCCCGGCCGGGAAACACCATCCAGGCCAGCGCATAGGCAGCAAAGGCGGCGAGCAGCAGGGGCAGGAGCGTGGCCGGAAGGGCGACGGCCAGCGTGGTATAAAAGGCTTTCAACATGCCGCCCTCGCCGGAAAATAAAACGTGGCGGTAATTGTTCAGCGTGAATTGCGGCGGGACGCGCAGGGTGACGAAAATCCGCTGGCCGCGCGGGCCGGAAAACGCTTCGGTCCGCACCATCCGGTACTGCCCGTCCGCCGTCACGGTGATCGTGCCGCCGCCCTTCAGCGCCGCCGTTTCGCCGGGCGCGAACGCGTCATGGGCGCGCGCGGCAATGCCCCAGCGCAGCAGCGCGCCCCCCTCGCCCGGCGCAAACAGATCGCCCTCGAGGACGAACAGCGCCCCCTCGCGGTGCTGATCTCGCGGGGGCGCGGCGCGCAGGCGCAGGCTTTGTGCGCTGGGAAACAGCGCTTTCCACCAGCCGCTGCCCGCCATCTGATCCGCCGTGCGCAGCGAGGACACAAACAGCCCCAGCGTCGGCGCGAGCCAGAGCAGCACCAGCAGCAGCACCGCCCCATGCTGGACCCGGATCAGCGCTGGCCGGCGCCTCAGCCCGCTCATCCGCCCCCCTCCCCGCGCAAATGGCGCAGGTTCCAGACGAGGATCGGCAGAACCATCACCAAGATCACCACCGCAGAGGCCGAGGCAACGCCCCAATCATCCGCCACGAACAGTTGATTGAACATGTAATTGGCCAAAACCTGTGTGCCCCATTGCCCGTTGGTCATGGTGTAAACGATATCGAACACTTTCAGCACCGTCAGCGTGATGGTGGTCCAGACCACGACAAGGGTCGCGCGGATTTGCGGCACCTGAATGCTAAAGAAAATCTGCACCGGGCTGGCCCCGTCGATCACCGCCGCTTCGACGGTGTCGCGCGGCACCCCGCGCAGCGCCGCCGACAGGATCACCGTGGCAAAGCCGGTCTGAATCCAGATCAACACCACCATCAGCGCCAGCGTGTTCCACCCCGCCAGCGTCAGCCAATGCACCGGCTCCCCGCCCCCCAGCGCCAGATACAGCGCGTTGAGCACCCCAATCGGCTCCTGCCCCGCCGGGCGCGCGTCATAGACCAGCTTCCAGATCACCGACGCGCCTACGAGGCTGATTGCCATCGGCATGAAGAGAATGGCACGGGCCAGCGCGCCCCAGCGGAGCCGGTCGGTCAGCCCGGCACATATCAGCCCCAACCCGGTCGAAACGGCGGGCACCACCGCGAGCCAGACAAGATTGTTGCGAAACCCCTCCCAGAATTTCGGGTCCTGGCCCATCCGCCGGTAATTCTCCCAGCTGACAAAGCGAAACTGCATCCCCGGCAGACGTTCCGACAGCGACAGGCGCAGGGTTTCCACCAGTGGATAGACGAGATACAACCCCAGCATAAACAGCGCCGGAAACAGAAACACCCACGGCCGCAACAGGCTGGCGCGCGCGGGGCAAAACAACCTGTCGAGCAACAAACCGGCCAGCCAGTAATAGAGCAAACACCCCCCGCCCGCGACAAGAAGGAACGCACCGCTCAGAAGCACCGGATACATCGTCGCCTCCGGTTACTGCAACGCATCCCACCGCGCCTGTATCTGCGCCGCCACCGCCTCCGCCGAGGCTCCGCCAACATACTCCACCATGCCGGTCCAGAACGCCCCCGTGCCGATGGCGCCCGGCATCAGATCGGAGCCGTCAAAGCGAAAGGTGGTGGCGGAAAGCAGAATATCGTTCATCTTGCGCAGGCTCGGATCGGCAAATGCCTGCGGATCGACGCCCTTATGCGGGGTCAGGAAATTCCTCCGCCCCATCCAAAACTCATGCGCCTCCACGCTCTTGAAAAACTCAATCAATTCATGGGCTTCCGGGCTGGCATTGGGTATGGCCCAAAACGTGCCCGCCCCCAAAACCGGCTTGCCAAAATCCTTGCCCGCATAGGCCGGGAAATAGAAGAAATCCACATCCTCGCCCACCACCGTGCCCTGCGGAAAAAACGACGGCACAAACGACCCCTGCCGGTGCATGAAACAGGCCGGGGGCAGCGAGAACAGGCCCTTCGGACTGTCGCGCACATCGGTGCTGGCCACGCCCCGCGCCCCGCCAAGCATGAACGCATCCTTGCGCACAAACCAGCCAAATTCCTCAATCGCCGCGATCACCTTCGGGTCGGTGAATTTCATCTCATTCGACACCCAGGCGTCATAATCCGCCGGGCTTTGTGTGCGCAACATCATGTCCTCGACCCAATCCGTCGCGGGCCAGCCCGTCGCCGCTTCCGACCCGATGCCAAAACACCACGGCGTCCCCCCATCGGCCACGATCTGCTCCGTCAGCGCCTTCAACTCCTCCAGGCTCTGCGGCACCGCATAGCCCGCCTCCTCGAAATTCTCCGGCACATACCAAACCAACGATTTCAGATCGGCCTTGAACATGAACCCAAACAGCTTTTGCGCGCCGGTCTCATCCGCATAAGTCCCCAGATCGGCCCAGACCTCCCCGGAAGCATAATTCTCGCGAATCCAATCCGCCGTGCCCTCCGCCAACGGCGTCAGATAACCCTGCGCCGCCAGACTGGCCGCCAGCCCCGGCTGCGGAAAGGCCGCCACATTGGGCGCCGACCCCGCCGCCGTATCCACCCGGATCTGCTGCTCGAAACTGTCAGACCCCACATGCCGCACCCGATGCCCGGTCCGCTGCTCGAAAAGCTCAAACAGCGCGGAAACATCCGCCCCATCCGCCCCGGTCCACGGATGCGCCACCGTCAACTCCCCCGCCTGCGCCAGCCCTGCCGACACCCCCAGCGCCGCAACCGCGCAAACCAACGCATTTCTCATCAAATTCCCTCCCGAACCAACGCGCCCCACATTGCCCGCATAACCTGAAACAATACGCCCAACCCCTCCTCAGGGTTGCGCTCAAAATGCGATACATTCTTCAACGAAAACTGTAAATGCCCAGCCCCGAATGCCCAGCCCCAAATACCCAGCCCCAAATACCCGGGCACCGCAAATCCCCATCCCGCCAATCCAAACGGCGTTTCAGCGATGTCGGCGCCAGCAAACCAACCCCGACGCCCCCTTCTTCTTAGCACAAATACTCAAAACCCGCCGGGAACCGGCGGGCCCGAAAGCTGCAAAAGCCCAAAACCGTCGCCACGACCCCCAGCGCCGATACAGGCGTTTTCAGCCTGAACCGCGAAACAAAAGAAAAAAAAGAAAAGGGCCCCCGAAGGGGCCCAGTTTTGCTGATAAGGCTCATCGTTGTTACCGCCCGTTTGTTTTTGCCTGCGGCCTTATCCGCGGGCGGGAAATCCCGCACCCTTCCGGGCCGATCTGACTTGGGAACAGCGGCCCGGGAACTCTGCTTTCGTTACATGCTTAGCTACACCCCACCTTAGCTACACCCCGTCGTCGCGCCGCAGGTATTGCACTTCATGCAGGTACCGTTGCGCACCAGCGTGTAATTGCCGCAATCGCCGCAGGGATCGCCCTCAAAGCCCTGCATCCGGGCCTTGGTGCGCTCGCTCATGGTGACGGTGCCGGAGGAAACCGCCGTGCTGGACGCGGCACTGATGGTGGTCGCCGAGCGTAAAACTGCCCCGCCCGCCACAGCTCCCGCCGTTTCCGGCACCAGCGTGTTGAGCGCCGTCACCGGATCGGCACCCGCGTCCACGACCTCACCGCCAGCAACCACCCCGTCCTGCGCGCCGCCCTGCAACACGACCAGTTCCTGCGGCAGTCGCTTGCGCAGATAGCCGGTCGAGGAGACCTGCTTCAGCATTTCCAGCGAGCGGTTGGCGGCGTTTTCCGACAATTCCTGCACATTGGCCACGCCCTCTTCCGCGCCGCGCCCGAGATCGTCGAAGCTGGCCCCCGCCGGTTTGACATGGGCGAGATCGGTGCGGTCGAGATACGACACCGCCAGCTCGCGGAAGATGTAATCGAGGATCGAGGTAGCGTTCTTGATCGAATCGTTGCCCTGCACCATCCCCGCCGGTTCGAACTTGGTGAAGGTGAAGGCGTCGACAAACTCCTCCAGCGGCACCCCGTATTGCAGCCCGACCGACACGGCGATGGCGAAATTGTTCATCATGGCGCGAAAACCCGCGCCCTCCTTGTGCATGTCGATGAAAATCTCGCCCAGATGCCCGTCGGCATATTCGCCGGTGCGCAGATAGACCTTGTGCCCGCCGATGGTGGCCTTCTGGGTGTAGCCCTTGCGGCGGTCGGGCATTTTCTCGCGCCCGCGCGCCACCTCTTTGATCACCACCTTCTCGATCACCTTCTCCGCCAGCACTTCCGCCTTTTCCTGCGGCGTGCCGGTGGTGAGGATCTCCTCCGCTTCCTCGTCGTCCTCCACCAGCGCCGAAGCCAGCGGCTGCGACAGTTTCGAGCCGTCGCGATACAGCGCATTGGCCTTGATGCCCAGCGACCACGACAACTCGTAAGCCTTCTGACAATCTTCGATCGTGGCGTCGTTCGGCATGTTGATGGTCTTGGAAATGGCGCCGGAAATGAAGCTTTGCGCCGCGGCCATCATGTGAATATGCGCCTCGGTGGAGAGGTAGCGCGTGCCCTTCTTGCCGCAGACATTGGCACAGTCAAACACCGGGTAATGCTCTTCCTTCAGGAAGGGCGCGCCTTCGAGCGTCATGGTGCCGAGCGCGTGGTCGTTGGCGGCGTCAATATCGCCCTTGGAAAAGCCCAGATGGGTCAGGATGGAGAAGGTCGGATCGTTGAGTTGTTCGTCCGTAAGCCCAAGATTTTCCTTGCAGAATTCCTCACCTAGCGTCCACTGGTTGAACAGGAAGCGAATGTCGAAGGCGCCTTTCAGCCCGTCCTCCAGCAGCGCCAGCTCCGCCTCACCAAAGCCCTTCTGCATCAGGGTCGAGGTGTTGATCCCCGGCGCGTTGCCCAGGCTGCCATGCCCGACCGCATAGGCGATGATTTCCTCAATCTCGGCCGAAGAATAGCCCAGCGTTTCCAGAGCAGCAGGCACCGAACGGTTGATGATCTTGAAGAAGCCGCCGCCCGCCAGTTTCTTGAATTTGACGAGGGCGAAATCCGGCTCGATGCCGGTGGTATCGCAATCCATCACCAGCCCGATGGTGCCGGTCGGGGCCAGCACCGAAACCTGCGCGTTGCGGTAGCCATACATCTCGCCCAGCGACAGCGCCTCGTCCCAGCTCGCCATCGCCAGCTCCGCCAGACGCGGATCGGGGCAACCGGCAAGGTCGAGCGGCACCGGCGTGACCGCCAGCCCTTCATAGCCCTCGGTCGCGCCGTAAGCGGCGGTGCGGTGGTTGCGGATGACGCGCAGCATGTGCTGCTTGTTGCGGGCAAAGCCGTCAAACGGGCCAAGCTCGCTCGCCATTTCGGCGGAGGTGGCATACGCGGTGCCGGTCATGATCGCGGTCAGCGCCCCCGCCAGCGCCCGGCCTTCCGGGCTGTCATAGGCGATGCCGAGGTTCATCAGCAGCCCGCCGATATTGGCGTATCCCAGCCCCAAGGTGCGAAAATCATAGGATAATTGCGCGATTTCCTTGGAGGGGAACTGCGCCATGGTGACGGAGATTTCCAGCGTGATGGTCCAGAGCCGGGTCGCGTGGGCATAGCCGGTGGCGTCGAAATTTTGACCTTTAAGGAAGGTCAGCAGGTTCATTGAGGCGAGGTTACAAGCCGTATCATCGAGGAACATATATTCCGAACACGGGTTGGAGCCGCGAATCGGGCCGTCTTCCGGGCAGGTATGCCAGGCGTTGATCGTGTCGTGATAC
>PDRY01000053.1 GCA_002748265.1 Rhodobacterales bacterium | reverse complement strand
TTGATCACCGAGACCCAATGCGTCACTTCCGCCAGATCGCGCAGGATGGCGAGCGGGTCGGCCCCATCGGCATATTGCGCGCCTAACTCGGTGAGCGCGCCGGGGGCATCGCCGCGCATGATCATGTCGAACAGGTCCAGCACCCGTCCGCGATCGGCCAGCCCGAGCATGGCGCGCACCTGTTCGGCGGTGGTTTCACCCGCGCCGTGGCTGATGGCCTGATCAAGTAGCGAGGTCGCATCGCGCGCCGAACCTTCCGCCGCGCGGGTGATCAGCGCCAGCGCATCGTCGGCAATCTCGGCGCCTTCGGCTTTGGCCAGTTTGCGCAACAGCGTGATCATGTCTTCCGGTTCGATGCGGCGCAGATCGAAGCGCTGACAACGTGACAGAACCGTCACGGGAACTTTGCGAATCTCGGTGGTGGCAAAGATGAATTTCACATGCGCGGGCGGTTCTTCCAGCGTCTTGAGCAGCGCGTTGAAGGCGTTGGTCGAGAGCATGTGAACTTCGTCGATGATGTAGATCTTGTAGCGCGCGGAGGCGGCGCGGTAATGCACGCTTTCGATGATTTCGCGAATGTCGCCGACGCCGGTGCGGGAGGCGGCATCCATTTCCATCACGTCGACATGCCGGCCTTCCATAATGGCGGTGCAATGCTCGCAGACGCCGCAGGGTTCGGTCGTCGGCCCGCCGGTGCCATCGGGGCCGATGCAGTTCATGCCCTTGGCGATGATGCGCGCCGTGGTGGTTTTGCCGATGCCGCGGATGCCGGTCATGATGAAGGCCTGCGCGATAGGTCTCCGGGCGGTATTTGCGCGCGAGAACCTGATAGGCTTCGGTTGGCGTGTCGGTCATCTGTTTCCCCGTATCCGTCTGGGGGAATTTAGGGCTTCGGGGCGGGCGCGTCTAGGGCACAGCCTGATAATCATTTATCCCTCTTTGCCCGGCGGCACCGCCGGGCTGCGCCTGCCTGCCCCCCGGCAGGCGCATACAGCGGTTCAATTTATGGAAAGGGCCGGGACATTGTTCGCAGTGTCTGCAAATTGCTACATTTGCGCCAGCGCCTACCCAGGCAGGCGCAGCCCTCTGGGCACTGTGGGCAATGTGTCTAGCGGCCTTTGCGTTTTCGTGCCCGCGTGACGGTTTCGGTGTTGCGGTTGTCCTCGGCGAGGAGTTTGCGCCAGCGCTCAAGGCGTTCCGGGTCCAATTCGCCGCTCTCCAGCCCGGCCTTCACGGCGCAGCCCGGTTCGGTATCGTGTTGGCAATCGGAAAAGCGGCAACGGCTTTGGGCCTCTATAATATCGGCGAACAGGGTGTCGATGCCCTCAGAAGCCTCTTCGAGGCGCAGTGCGCGCATTCCCGGCGTGTCGATGATCCAGCCGCCGTGGCGCATGGGGCGTAGGGTGCGCGAGGTGGTGATATGGCGGCCCTTGGCGTCGATCTCGCGCACCGCACCCGTCGCGGCATCGGCGCCGGTCAGCTGGTTGGTCAGGGTGGTTTTGCCCACGCCGGACGAGCCGACAAGGGCGGCGGTTTGTCCCGGCTTCACCCATTGTTCGATCTGCGTGACGGCCTCTGGCGATGCGGCGTCGAGGGCCAGCACGGTCAGCGCCGGGTCGATGCTTTGGGCGTCGCGCCGGTATTTTTCGGCCGTTTCTCCAGCAAGGTCAGCCTTGGTCAGCACCAGCACCGGGGTGCAGCCCGCATCATGGGCCAGTGCGAGGTAACGCTCGATGCGGGCGATGTTGAAATCGGCGTTCATTGAGGTGACGATGAACAGGGTGTCGATATTGGCGGCAATGAGTTGTACGCGGATATCGGTTCCCGCCGCGCGCCGGTGCAGCACCGATTGCCGCTCAAGGCGGGCGCGCATGATCCGGTCGGCATCCGCCAGCACCCAGTCGCCAACCGCCACATCCCCC
>PDRY01000052.1 GCA_002748265.1 Rhodobacterales bacterium | reverse complement strand
GCGCCCGCCGCCCGGCGCGTTACCTTGGCGCAAAATGGAGTGCGCCATGTCAGATAATGCTGCCCAGAACCCGATGATGTTTGCCGCAAAAGGCGGCGATACCCTGCCGTTACACCTTGTTGCCAGCGCCGATTGCGAAGCGTTTTTGCAAACATTGAGCGCGACGGAACGGGCTTGGGCCGAGGCTTGCGGGTTTCGTGCCGGGTTGGGCGAGGTTGTGCTGTTTCCCGGCGAAAGCGGCGTGGCGAAGGCGGCGGTCGGCTATGGCGACGAAACCGCCCGCGCGCGCACCCGTTTCGGCACCGCCGCCGCCCGCGCGCATCTGCCCGAAGGCACTTATGAACTGATCTCTGATCTTGAAGGCAGCGCGCTGGAAGAGGTGCTGCTTGGTTGGCTTCTCGCCGGGTATCGCTTTGACAGATATGCCCAATCTCCGGCACCAAGGGCGATGCTCGTGGCGCCGGACGGGATCGACGCGGAACGGCTGGAAATCATCGCAGCCGGCGAGACCCTCACCCGCGATCTGATCAACCTCCCCGCCAACGACATGGGGCCGGAAGAACTGGCCGCAACCGCAAGCGAGTTGGCGGAGTATTTCGGCGCGGCCTTGGATGTTATCGTTGATGATGCGTTGCTCGACGGGAATTTCCCGATGATCCACACGGTCGGCCGCGCCGCGCCCCGACGTCCCCGCTTGATCGACATGCGTTGGGGCGAGAAGGGACCGAAGCTGACGCTGGTCGGCAAAGGGGTTTCGTTCGACACCGGCGGGCTGAACCTGAAGCCCGGCGCGTCGATGGCCTTGATGAAAAAAGACATGGGCGGCGGCGCTGCGGTGTTGGGTCTCGCTTACATGATCATGGCGCTGAACCTGCCGCTGCAACTGCGTGTGCTGATTCCTGCGGTGGAAAACGCCGTTGCTGGCAACGCCTTCCGCCCGGGCGACATCCTGACCAGCCGTAAGGGGCTGACGGTCGAGATCAACAACACCGACGCAGAAGGGCGTCTGGTTCTGGCCGATGCGCTGGCTCTCGCGGATGAGGACGCGCCGGATCTGATCATCTCCATGGCCACCCTGACCGGCGCGGCGCGGGTTGCCGTCGGCGCGGACCTGTCCCCATTTTACGCCACCGAGCCGGAA
>PDRY01000026.1 GCA_002748265.1 Rhodobacterales bacterium | reverse complement strand
TGGGCGTGGAAAACAACCCGCTGTTGCAGGTGGCGAAAGAGCTGGAACGCATCGCCCTGTCGGACCCGTATTTCAAGGAAAAGAAACTGTTCCCGAACGTGGATTTCTATTCCGGCATCATCCTCGAAGCCATGGGCTTCCCGACCTCGATGTTCACCCCGATCTTCGCCCTGTCGCGCACGGTCGGCTGGATTTCGCAGTGGAAAGAAATGATCGGCGACCCGGCGCAGAAAATCGGCCGCCCGCGCCAGCTCTACACCGGCGCACCGCTGCGCGATTATGTCGACGTGGAAAACCGCTGAGGCTTATAAAACAAAGCAAAACCCCGCCAAATGGCGGGGTTTTTCATATTCTGGCGCCCCTGCGGGGCGGTTTGAGTATTTGGACTAAGAAGAAGGGGGCGCGGGTTTGGAGGGGTGTTCAGCGCCCCTCGAATTCCGCCTTGCGCTTGTCCAGAAAGGCCAGCACGCCTTCCTTGAAGTCATTGGTGCCGCTGCATTTGCCCTGGGCGCGCGCTTCCAGCGCCAGTTGAGCGTCCAGATCGTTGTCGAACGAGGCGCGCATGGCCTGTTTCAGTTCCTTGAAGGCGACGGTCGGGCCGTGTGCCAGATGCGCCACGCGGGCGCGCCAATGGGCTTCGAATTCTTCTGCGGGCACCGCTTCGTAGATCATGCCCCAATCCGCCGCTTGCCGCCCGGTGATGCGGTCGGCAAACAGGGCGGCGCCCATAGCGCGCGGCAGGCCCACGGCGCGAGGCAAGTGGTAGGTGCCGCCCGCATCCGGGATCAGGCCAATGCGGGTGAAGGCTTGCAAGAACACCGCGTCTTCGCGCGCGATCACCACGTCACAGGCCAGCGCGATATTGGCCCCCGCCCCCGCTGCCGCGCCGTTGACCACCGCGACCACCGGCACTTCCGCTTCGACGATGGCGCGCAGCATCGGGTTGTATTCATCGCGCAGCACCCGTTCCATGTCGATTTTGTCGAGCTTGACCCGGTCTCCCAGATCCTGCCCGGAGCAAAAGGCCCGCTCGCCCGCCCCGGTCAGCACCACGACCCGCGCCTCGCGCGCCCCGCGTCGCACCGCGTCGGCCAGTTCGGCCCGCATCTGCGTGGTGAGCGCGTTCATCTTCTCCGGCCGGTTCATCCGCACAATCGCCGCGCCGTCCTCCAGCGCGTATATCAGCGTTTCATATTGCATGTTCACTCCGTGTTCGTGTCCGTGGCTGGCCCGTCGCCGCCCCGCAAAATCTCGTTCAACCGCGCCTCTTCCTGTGCCGACAGCGCCGCCGGTCCCGCCGCCTGCGCCCGGCGCCGGACGTAAAGTAGCGCGCCCCCTAGCGCGAACAGGAACGCCACCGGCCCCGCCGCCCAAAGGATCAGATTGGCCCCGGTGGTGGTCGGTTTCATCAGCACATATTCGCCGTAAAGCCCGACCACATTGTCGATCACTTCCGTGTTGCTGTCCCCGGCCACCAGCCGCTCGCGCACATAAAGCCGCAGGTCGCGGGCGATGGAAGCGTTGCTCTCGTCGATATTCTCCCCGCGGCAGACGACGCATTTCAGCTCTGCGGAAATTGCCCGCGCCCGCGCTTCCAGCGCCGGATCGTCCAGCACCTCGTCCGGGTTGACCGCAAACGCGGGCGTTGCCGCAAAGGCCAGCAAAATCAGTATGTTACGCAGTGTTTTCATCCCCGCGCCCCCTCAAGCTGCGCCCGCGTCGTGCCGCCCGCAACCCGCATCCGCCGGTCAAACAGGCTCAGCAACCCGCCAAGCGCCATCAGGATCGCCCCGGCCCAGATCCAGTTGGCAAAGGGTTTGATGAAGGTGCGCACGGCCCAGCCCCCGCCCTGTTGCGGATCGCCGATCACCAGATACAAATCGCGCCAGAAACCGTTGAGAATATCCGCCTCCGTCGTCGGCATGGATTGCACCGGATAGACCCGTTTTTCCGGCCGCAAGGCACCGACAAAGTCGCCATCCTTGCGGATGTTGAACAGGCCGAAGGTGGAGATGTAGTTCGGCCCCGGCTCGCGGTTCACTTCGACGAGTTCGATACTGTAGCCGCCAACTTCAAACGTGTCGCCGACCTGCGCGACGCGAATATCCTCGACCTGCCACGCCATCAACCCGGAAATGCCCATGAACACCACGCCCAGCCCCGCATGGGCCAGCGCCTTGCCCCATTCCGCGCCGGGCACCCGCCCAAGCCGCAGCAGGCGGTCGAGCAGATCGCCGCGCCCGGTGCGCGCCGCCAGATCGGCAACCGCCCCCGTCACCAGCCAGATACCCAGCAAAAACCCGACCGGCCCGAGGATGGTCTTCTCGGTTTGCAGGCTCCAGACCAGCAGCAGCACCAGAACCGACAGGATCAGCGCCGGCAGCAAAGGCCGCACGATGCGCCCCAGCTTCGCCCGCTTCCACGGCAGCATCGCGCCTGCGGGCAACAGCACGGCAAGGACCACCATGAACGGGGTAAACGCCGCCTCGAAAAACGGCGCACCGACCGACAGAACCCGCCCCGAAACCGCCTCCGCCACCAGCGGCCAGATGGTGCCGATAAAGACCACGAAGGCCGCCACGGCGAGCAGAATGTTGTTGATCACCAGCGCCGATTCGCGGCTGACCAGCGAGAACACCCCCTTGGCCTCCATGCTGGACGCGCGGGCGGCAAACAAGGTTAACGCCCCGCCGATGAACACTGCGAGAATGGCGAGGATATAGACCCCGCGGGTCGGATCGGAAGCGAAACTATGCACCGAGGTAATGACCCCGGAGCGCACGATAAAGGTGCCGATGAGCGAGAAACCAAAGGCCAGAATGGCCAGCAGGATGGTCCAGCTTTTGAGCGCCTCGCGCTTCTCCACCACGATGGCCGAATGCAACAAGGCGGCGGCGAAGAGCCACGGCATGAAGGACGCGTTTTCCACCGGATCCCAAAACCAGAACCCGCCCCAGCCCAGCTCGTAATACGCCCACCACGATCCAAGCGCGATGCCGATGGTCAGAAACACCCAGGCCGCCAGCGTCCATGGCCGCACCCACCGCGCCCAGGCCGCATCGACCCGCCCTTCGATCAGCGCCGCCACGGCGAGGGAAAAGGCCATCGAAAGCCCGACATAGCCGAGGTAAAGAAACGGCGGGTGAAAGGCGAGGCCCGCATCCTGCAACAGAGGGTTCAGCCCCTGCCCGTCCAGCGGTGGGCGCGCGAGGCGCAAAAACGGGTTGGAGGTGAACAAAATAAAGCCCACGAATGCCGCCCCGATCGCGCCTTGCACCGACAGCACCAAGGCCCGCAGCCGCAACGGCACCCCGCGACCAAACAGCGCCGCCATCGCGCCAAATAGCGCCAGAATCAGCACCCAAAGCAACATCGACCCCTCGTGATTGCCCCAGACGCCGGAGATCTTGTAAAGCATCGGCTTCTGGCTGTGCGAATTGGCGTAAACGAGAAAATTGGAGAAATCCGAGACCACGAAAGCATAGGTCAGGGCGGCAAAGGAAATGGCCAGCAGCGCGAATTGCAACACCGCCGCCATGCGCCCGGCCCGCATCCAGCCGACCCAGCCAGCCTGCGCCCCGACAAAGGGCAAAACCGTCTGCAACAGGGCCAGCCCGAAGGCGAGGATCAGGGCGAAATGTCCGAATTCATTGATCATGCGGCGACTTTAGAGCGAAATCGCTTTAACCTGCAATATCGAGCATCAAAATTCGCGTTCGAAATCAGCAGGATGCTGATGGAGAGGCAGAGAATTTTGATTCAAATTTAGCGATTTCTGCTCCAAAGCCTTGGCGGGGCGGTGCCAAGCGGATTGCCGCGTCAAGAAGCCCCAATCTCCCGACCCGCCGCATAGGCCCGTTGCAACAACGCTTCCCGCCGCGCCTCCGACCCGGTCGACCCGTTGAGAAATTCCAGCTTGCGCGGCGAAAACCCGAAATAGCCAAAGGTGCCCCGGTTCCAAAGCAGTTCCAGCGCCGCCGTGTAGCCCTCCCGCGCCATCGCATCCGACCGCGCCCCCGCCGGAACCAGCCCAACCATCGGCCGCGCGCGCAGCAAGGAACCCTCCGGGTCGTCCAGCTGATCATAAGCCCAACCATAGCTGAACACCCGCTCCAGCCACCCCTTCGACATGGCCGGCATCCCCCACCAATAGAGCGGAAACACCATGCACAACGCATCCGCCCGCTCAACCCGTCCCTGCTCGCGCCGCACATCAGCTGGCACCGCGCCGCCCTGAGCCTCCGCCAGCGTCCAGCGCGGATCAAACCCCTCGGCATGCAAATCCGCCAACACCGCTTGATGCCCCGCCGCCCGCGCCCCCGCCATGAACCGCGCCGCCACCGCCGCCGAAAAACTCTCCGGGTTGGGATGATCCAAAACCGTCAAAACACGCATAAAACCTCCATTCACGCCACCGAAACCCAACGCCCCGATTCCCCGCGCAAACAAAGCCCTAACACCTCAAGTTAACTTGAGATCAAGCCCCGCCGGATCAAATCACGAAAATCCGCAAACCCGCGCCCTACACTTAAATTTAATCCTACCCCCAAGACGCATTTCAGACTATTCCTTAAAGCGCACACAGCGCCCATAACCCGCCCGGCCCACCGGCAAAAGAACCGTCAGGAGAACGCAAGCCATGCAGAACAGGATCAGCATAGACGCCTATGAAAGATTGAAAAAATGGGAACGGAAAATGCGGATTACCTTTATCGGCTGGTGCGCCGCGTTCATTCTCGTTTTTGCCTTCGCATTTCTCTTTGATGCCAATACGCTAACGGTGAATAGCCTGGTTGCCGGGCTGCTGATTTGGGCGGGGTATAATGTATTCTTGCAGTTTTCCGAAAAATGCCCCAACTGCCAGTATCGCATTGGCTTTTCTTCCAGCTTGCGGCTGCCCGAAAGCTGCAAAAAATGCGGCATTTCTTACCAACAAGACCCGGAGCCGAAATCCACAGACCGAAAATAACACCCCAGCCCAACACAACGCAGCCCCCAACCACACCGCCCGAACAAAGCACAAAATCCGCTCTTCTTCTTAGCAAAAATACTCACAACACCGAAGCGCCACCTTCCCGCCGCCCGGACATCCGCCCGAAGGCCGGCAAACGCCATCCCCTCAATACAAGCCACCCGCCGAAATGGCGCCGGTATTGGCCTGTTCCGGAATGACAATCACCCGTCCCGTCGGGGTTTCGACCGTCGTCGTGGCGCCGCTTCCCTCCGGCACATAGAGCGGCAGGTTGGCGCCCATGGCGAAGCCGCCATCGAAGGTCAGGCCAAAGATCGGCTCCTCGCCGTCGCGGAAATACTCCGCCACAACGTAATCGCCAGAAGCATCATTGGGCAGACGGGCGCCGGAATAACGGTCGATCTTGATAAAATGACCACCGGGCGGAATGCGGAACGGACCGCCGCCGAATTTCTCGGTCGCCTTGGTCATGAAGCGTTGGAACACCGGCGCACAGGTGCCGCCGCCGGACGCGCCGGGCAAGGTGCGCGGGCGGTCATACCCGATATAGCAGCCGGCAACGATGTTGGAGGTAAAGCCGATAAACCAGACGTCTTTCGCGTCGTTGGTGGTGCCGGTCTTGCCCGCAGTCGGCACCGGCAGGCGCACCTTGCCCGCCGCCGTGCCCCGCTGCACCACACCGCGCATCATCGAGGTGAGCTGATAGGCCGTGATCGCGTCCATCACCCGCTCGCGGTTCGACACAATGGTCGGCGATTCGCCCTCGGGCATAAATCGTCCGGCCCCAACGGTCCTGCACCCGGTCAACCAGCGTCGGCTCCAACCGCTCGCCCCCATTGGCAAACATGGCATAGGCGGCAACCATGCGGTAGAGCGTGGTTTCCGCCGATCCGAGTGAATTGGCCAGATAGGGGTCGAGCCGCTCATAGACGCCAAATCGCTCCGCATAACGCGCCACCACATCCATGCCCACTTCCTGCGCCAGACGCACCGTCATCAGGTTACGCGATTTCTCGATCCCGGTGCGCAGGGGCGTCGGGCCGTAAAACTGATGCGACGCGTTCTTGGGCCGCCAGATCGTGCCGCCCATATTGATCTCGATCGGCGCGTCGATGATGATCGAAGCCGGGGAAAAACCACTGTCCAGCGCGGCGGCATAGACGAAGGGCTTGAAGGAGGAGCCGGGCTGGCGCGTGGCCTGCGTGGCGCGGTTGAACACCGAATCCTGATAGGAGAACCCGCCCTGCATGGCGATGACCCGGCCAGTATTGACGTCCATCGCCATGAAGCCGCCCTGCACTTCCGGCACCTGCCTGAGGGACCAGCGCACGAAGTTGCCCTCCGCCCCGGCCCCATCGGTCACCCGCCGCACCAGCACCACATCGCCACGGGCAAAATTATCGGCAAACGAGCCGCGCATCCACTTAATATCCGAACGCGGCACGGCCCAGGGCTGCGGCTCCGGCTGCCCCTCGATCTTCAGGGTCATTTCCTGCTTACCGACCTGATCGACCGCCGCCACATACCAGCGCCCGTTCAGCGTAATATCGCGCGCCACCGACAGCTCCGCCAGCGCCGCCTGCCAGGTGCCATCGTCGATGCGCGCCGGGTCGATCTTCTCCCCCGTGCCGCGCCAGACCCCCAACCGCCGGTCAAAATCCTCCAGCGCCTTTTGCAACGAATGCGCCGCGACGACCTGCAATTCCGGGTCAACGGTGGCGCGAATGGTCAGACCGCCGTTGAAAAACTCGTCCTCGCCGTAATAGCGGCTCAACTGGCGGCGAATTTCATCGGTGAAATAATCACGCGGCGGCAGGGAGGCGCGGAAGGAGGGGAAATCGCCGTTCTGCACCGTGCGGATCGGCGTCGCCACGGCGCGTTTGAACTCCGCCTCGTCGATATAGCCGTTCTCGAACATCTCCTCGAGAATGAAATTGCGCCGCGCCAGCGCCTTGTCGTAATTCTTCACCGGATGGTAGGCGTAAGGCGATTTCGGATGCACGGCGAGGAACGCAGCCTCCTCGGTCGACAGTTCCGCCAGCGTCTTGTTGAAATAGGTCTGGGCGGCGGCCGCAACCCCGAAACTGCGCGCACCAAGGTCGATCTCGTTGAGATAAAGCGCGAGGATTTCGTCCTTCGACAGCGTCTGCTCGATGCGGCTGGCAAGGATCAGTTCCTTGATCTTGCGCTCGGCGGAAAGGTCTGAATTCAAAAGGAAATTCTTCATCACCTGCTGGGTGATGGTGGACGCACCGCGCACCCGACCGCCCCGCGCCGCCTGCAGGGCCGCCGCGACCATGCCGCGCAGGTCATAACCGGGATGTTTGTAGAAATTCTTGTCCTCGGCCGAGATGAAGGCCCATTTCACCAGATCGGGAATTTGCTCCGGCGGGGTGTAAAGCCGGCGCTCGCGGGCAAATTCGTCCATCAGCGCGCCCTGGGCGGAATAGATGCGCGAAATCATCGGCGGCTGGTAATTGGCCAGCTGCTCGTGGCTGGGCAAGTCCTTGGAATACATCCAGAAAACCGCGCCGATCGAGATGGCCACCATGAAAGCGGCCAGCGTCAGCCAGCTGAAAATCGAACCGAAAAACCCAAGAATGAATCGAACCAAGCGCCTGTTTCCTTTTGCCTGCGCCCCCTATACCCGCGCCGGCGAGCGGGGTCAAAAGGCGCGCGCGCTTAACGGGCAAAAAAGGGCGAAAAACCGCCCTATTTGCGCATCCGCGCCGCCAGCGCCCGGTCCTCCAGCGCCCAGTAGATCAGGGCGTCGCGGATGCCTTCCGCCGCCTGCCGCCGCCAGGTCGCATCGCGCAGGTTGCGCAGGTCGCGCGGGGTGGAGAGAAAGCCCAGCTCGACCAGCGCCGAAGGGATGTCGGGCGATTTCAGCACCGAGAAATCCGCATGCAGGCGCGGCTGGCGGCGGGTGCTTTGGGTTGCGGAATGAATGCCTTCGACCAGCGCATCCGCCAGACGTTCCGAACGCGGCGTGGTCTCGGTGCGCGCAAGGTCCATCAGCACCAGCGCCACGCTGTCATCGGTGTCGCTCAGGTCGATCCCCGCCAGCAAATCCGCCCGCGCATGCCGCTCCGCCAGCTTTTGCGAGGCCAGATCAGATGCCTCTTCCGCCAGCGTGTAAACCGTCGTCCCCGAGGCCCGCCCCTGCGCCAGCGCATCGGCGTGCAGCGACAGGAACACATCCGCCCGCGCCGCCCGCGCCCGGCGCACCCGCTCTTCCAGCGGCACGAACACATCCGCGTCCCGCGTCAGCACCACGTCAAAGCGCCCGGAACGCAGCAGCACTTCCTTCAACTCGCGGGCAAAGCGCAGCATCAGATCGCTTTCACGCACCCCCTCGCGTTCCGCCCCCGGATCAATGCCGCCGTGACCGGGGTCCAGCACAATGACCAGAGGCCCATCGCGGCGCGGCGCCAATGGTGGCGGCGCAGGGGGCAAAGCAAACGCGGCGTGATCCGGCATACCGACCGCAGCGGCAAAGTCCTCGGCGCTGGCATCCTCCAGCCGCAAATGCAACCGCGCCTGCGCCCCGTCCCCCGCCATTTCCGCCTCAGCCACCACCATCGGTCGGTCCAGCGCCATCACCATGCGCGACCAGCCGGGGCGAAACAGCCCCATCGCCAGTTCCGTGACCCGCTCCGCCTGCCCCGCAAGCTCCGCCGCATCCGCCCCGGTCCAGTCCAGTTCGGAAAAATCCAGCACCAGCCGCGCCGGATCGTCGAGCAAAAACACCCGCCACGGCACCACCTGACTGAGCGCCACATTCAACTCGATGCGGCCGCGCTTTTCGCGCAGCTCCACCCCGTCCGGCCCGAGCCGCGCCAGCGCCGAAAGCCCGTCCGCCGCTGCGGGCGTGACCAACACACATAGCCAAAACAGCAGCGCCCGGATCATGCCCGCCCCCGCATATATTGCGTCAGCCGCGCCAACCCCTCTTCGATGTCCTCGGTCGAGCGGGCATAGGAAAAGCGCAGCGTCGTCGCACCGCGTTCGGGGTCAAAATCCAGCCCCGGCGTAACCGCGACCCCCGCCTTGTCCAGAATGTCCGCCGCCAGCGCCCGGCTGTCCTGCGTCAGATCCGACACGTCGGCATAGATGTAAAACGCCCCGTCCGGCGGTGCGATGCGCGTAAAGCCCGCCTTGGGCAAGCCTTCCAACATAAGCGCCCGGTTAGCCGCATAAACCGCCCGGTTGGCCTCCATCTCCTCGCCCGCCTCCAGCGCCGCCAGCGCCGCGACCTGACTGACATGCGGCGGGCAGATGAACATATTCTGCGCGATGCGTTCCACCGTGCGCACATGATCCTCCGGCACCACCATCCAGCCGACGCGCCAGCCGGTCATGGCGTAATATTTGGAGAAGGAATTGATCACATAGGCCTCATCCGTGACCTCCAGCGCCGTTACCCCGCGCCCCTCGTAATGCAACCCGTGGTAAATCTCGTCGGAAATGAAGCTGATGCCCCGCGCCGCGCAGGCCTCGACCAGCGCCGTCATCGCCGCGTGGTCCAGCATGGTGCCCGACGGGTTGCCCGGCGAAGCCACCATCAACCCCGCCAGACCCTCTGGAAGATCGGCGGGCACCGGCTGGTAGCGGTTGGCTTCAGAGGCGGAAATCCCCACCGGCGCCATGCCAAGCGCCTTCAGGATCTGGCGATAGGACGGATAGCCGGGATAGGGCAGCCCCACCCGGTCGCCGGTGTCAAACAACGCGGTGAAGGCGAGGAGAAACCCGGCGGACGAGCCGGAGGTGACGATAACGCGCGCCGGGTCCAGATCGACGCCATACCATTCCGCGTAGCCCCGCGCGATGCGTGCGCGCAGTTCCGGCAGGCCCAGAGCGGGCGTATAGCCCAACGGCCCCGCCGCCATGGCCCGCGCCGCCGCGTCCCGCGCCGCCTGAGGCGCGCCGACCGAGGGCTGACCCACCTCCATATGGATGATGTCGCGCCCCGCCGCCTCCAGCTTCAGCGCCGCTTCCAGCACATCCATCACGATGAACGGGTCCACCTGGGAACGTTTCGATACTTTCATCCCGCACCTCCCTTTACCTTACAGCGTTTGACGAAATACCTGATACAAAGAGCATCCC
>PDRY01000051.1 GCA_002748265.1 Rhodobacterales bacterium | reverse complement strand
CATGATGATCACCGGCGCGGTGATGGGCTTTGCCATTGCGGTCAATAGCGGCAGTCCGACGCTGGGCTTTGTCGGCGCCGCGCTGGCCGGGGCCGCGCTATCGGGGATTTTCGCCTTTCTCGTCTTGATGCTGATGTCCAATCAGGTCGCCACCGGCCTCGCCCTGACCCTCTTCGGCCTCGGCCTTTCTTCGGTCATCGGCAAGCCATATGAACAGCTCAAGGCGCCGGTTCTGGGCAAGCTGGACATCCCGGTTCTGGCCGATCTGCCGGTGCTGGGGCCGATGCTGTTTCGCCACGACGCGGTGGTCTATCTCTCGCTTCTCATCGTCGCCGCGACCTTTGTCTTTCTGCGCCGCACCCGCGCCGGGATGATCCTGCGCGCGGTGGGCGAAAACCACGCCGCAGCCCATGCTTTGGGCTACAAGGTCCGGCGGGTGCGGTTCGCCGCCATCCTGTTTGGCGGGGCCTGCGCCGGGCTGGGCGGGGCGTATATTTCGCTGGTGCGGGTGCCGCAATGGGTCGATGGGCTGACCGCCGGGGCGGGCTGGATCGCGCTGGCCATCGTGGTCTTTGCCTCGTGGCGTTCGGCGCGCATCCTCGTCGGCGCCTATCTCTTCGGTGGCATTTCCGTGCTGCAAGTCAACCTGCAAGCCGCCGAGGTCAACGTGCCGGTCGAAGTCCTGTCCATGAGCCCCTATGTGATCACCATTCTCGTGCTGGTCGCCATTTCCATCTTCGGCCAATACGGCGCGCCCGGTTCGCTCGGCAAGCCGTTCCACGAAACCGATTAACCCAGATAACCCAATCAAGGAGATCCCCTATGAAACTCTTCAGAAACCTGCTCGCAGGCGCCGCTCTGGCCACTGCGACCGCCGGCGCCGCGCTGGCCGGTGACGACCCGGTGAAAGTCGGCTTTGTCTATGTCGGCTCCATCGGCGATGGCGGCTGGACCTATGAGCATAACCAAGGCCGCCTCGCGGTTGAGGCGCATTTCGGCGATGCGGTCGAGACCACCTATGTTGAGAACGTCCCGGAAGGGGCCGACGCCACCCGCGTGCTGACCCAGATGGCCCTGTCCGGCCATGACCTGATCTTCACCACCTCCTTCGGCTACATGGACCCGACCCTCGAAGTCGCCGCCAAGTTCCCGAACGTGAAATT
>PDRY01000050.1 GCA_002748265.1 Rhodobacterales bacterium | reverse complement strand
CTTCAGCTGCGCGCCAAGCAGAAGCTCAAGGGCTATTACGGCGACCTGACCGAAAAGCAGTTCCGCCGCATCTTCGGCGAGGCCGAGCGGGTGAAGGGCGATACGGGTGAAAACCTGATTGGTCTGCTGGAAAGCCGTCTGGACGCGGTGGTGTATCGCGCCAAGTTCGTGCCGACCGTTTTCGCTGCCCGTCAGTTCGTTAACCACGGCCATGTGACCGTGAACGGCAAGCGCGTCAATATCCCGTCCTACCGCGTGAAGGAAGGCGACGTGATCGAGGTGCGCGACAAGTCCAAGCAACTCGCTGTTCTGCTGGAAGCCGTGCAACTCGCCGAGCGTGACGTGCCGGATTACATCGACGCCGACCACTCCAAGATGAAGGCTACCTTCGTGCGCCGTCCGGGCCTGTCCGATGTGCCTTACCCGGTGATCATGGAGCCGAACCTCGTCATCGAATACTACGCACAGAATTAATTCGGTGCGATAGGATTGGAAGGGCCGTCCGTTCGGGCGGCCCTTTTTCGTGCCGGCTATAAGTGTTGCGCAAAGGGGGCGCATGGCGGGGAAATGTGCCCGAAACCGGCTTTGCCCGTCTTCGCGCTGGCCCGATGGTGCGGTGCGGGCTAAACCCAAGGAGTTAAGGGGGAAGATCATGTCTGGTGGACCAACGCCGCGGCCCGGCATTCTGGAAATCGAATTGTATCAATCCGGCGGTGCCTCCGTGGAGGGGGTGGCCAATGTGGTGAAATTATCGGCCAACGAAAACCCGTTCGGCACGTCCGATGCGGCGCGCGAAGCCTATGCGCGCGCCGGGCGTGAGCTGGCCCGCTATCCCGGCACCGGGCATGAGGATTTGCGCGCGGCGATTGGCGAGGTGCATGGGCTGGACCCGGAGCGCATCGTCTGCGGCGCGGGGTCGGACGAAATCCTGATCAACCTGACGCGGGCCTATGCCGGGCCGGGCGACGAGGTGATCTGCACCGAACACGGCTTTTCCATGTATCCGATCGTGGCACACGGGGCGGGGGCGACGCCGGTTGTGGTGGCGGAACGCGAGCGGGTGGTGGACGTGGACGCGATCCTCGCCGCCGTGACCGACAAGACCCGCGTCGTTTTCATTGCCAACCCGGCCAACCCGACCGGCACCATGGTCGGCGCGCGCGAGTTGTCCCG
>PDRY01000048.1 GCA_002748265.1 Rhodobacterales bacterium | reverse complement strand
CTTCCTGTCGAAGCTGTTCAACCTGAAGGTTGAAGGCCACGACGACGTGCGCGTGATCTGCCGCAACGTGCAGCGCGACGTGGTGAAAGACCTGCCGACCCATGTCGACTTCATGCGTCTGCACCGCAACACCCGCATCAGCCTCTATGTCCATGTCGACTTCATCAACGAAGAAGAAGCGCCGGGCATCAAGCGTGGCGGCGTTTTGGTCACGGTGCGTCCGGAAGTGGAACTGTCGGTCATCGCCGGCAACATCCCGGAGAAGATCGTGGTGGACCTGACCGGCAAGGACGTGGGCGACGTGATCCACATTTCCGACGTAGAGATGCCGGAAGGCGCGCGTCCGACCGTCGACCGCGACTTCGTGATCGCCAACATCTCCGCTCCGTCCGGCCTGCGCTCGGAAGGCAGCGATGAGGACGAGGGCGAAGCGACCGAAGCAGAGGCCGAAGCCGAAGAATAAGTCTGGCCCACAGGGCAAGACCGGAACGGGGCCCGCGTGGCCCCGTTTTCGTGTCCGGGTATCCCTCCCCGGCTATCCCCTTGGCATCCGGGCATATCTCCCCTAAATTTCCCATCCAAAGCGGACAGGAGACAAGATGCAACTCTTCGTTGGGCTGGGCAATCCGGGCGCGAAATACGCGGCCAACCGACATAATATCGGTTTCATGGCGCTCGACAGCATCGCCGACGCGCATGGTTTCGCCCCGTGGCGCGGCAAGTTTCAGGGCGCGCTCAGCGAGGGGCGGCTCGGGTCGCAGAAGGTGCTGCTCCTGAAACCCGAAACCTTCATGAACCTTTCCGGGCAATCAGTCGGCGCCGCCATGCGGTTTTACAAGCTGACCCCGGCAGATGTGACCGTGTTTCACGATGAACTGGACCTCGCGCCCGGCAAACTGCGCCTCAAACGCGGCGGCGGACATGCGGGCCATAACGGCTTGCGCTCCATTCACCAGCATATCGGCCCGGATTACGCCCGCGTGCGCTTGGGCATCGGCCATCCGGGGCATAAGGACCGGGTCGCGGGCTATGTGCTGTCCGATTTCTCCCGCGCCGATCAGGACTGGCTCGACGACCTGCTGCGCGGCATCGCCGACGGCGCCCCGTATCTGGCGCAGGGCGACGGGGCGAAATTCAGCAACGCGGTCGGCCTGCGCATGGCCCCGCCGAAAGCGGAGCGCGCGGCGCCGAAG
>PDRY01000049.1 GCA_002748265.1 Rhodobacterales bacterium | reverse complement strand
TGGCGGCGGTGGAGCGGCTGATGGGCGACCATGCGGCCAATGTCACCATGTCTTCGACCAAGTCGTCCGTCGGGCACCTGCTCGGCGCGGCGGGGGCGGTGGAGGCGATTTTCTCCATCCTCGCCATTCGCGATCAGGTTGCGCCGCCGACCATCAATCTCGATAATCCGGCGGTGGAGCCGAAGCTGTCTTTGGCGGCGAATGCGGCTGAAAAGCGCGAGATCAACGTGGCGCTGTCCAACTCCTTCGGGTTCGGCGGCACCAATGCCTGTCTGATCGTCGGCAAGCTCAAAGACTAATCCGGGAGTTTCCTTATGTGGCGCAACATTGCCTCGACGGCGCTTTCGCTGTTTGTTTTGCTGTTGATTGCGGCGGGCGGGCTGGTGGCCTGGGGGCAAAAGCAGTATCAGGCGGCGGGGCCGCTGGAAACGGCGATTTGCCTCAAGGTCGAGCGCGGGTCGAGCTTTCGCAGCGTTTCCAAGGCGTTAGGCGCGCAGGGGGCGGTGTCCTCCGAGGCGATTTTCCGCATGGGGGTCGAGTATTCCGGTAAGACGAGCCAGCTCAAGGCCGGGTCGTTTTTGCTGCCGGAAGGGGCGTCGATGGCGGAGATCGTCGATATCGTGACCCGCGGCGGCGCGTCGAGTTGCGGCACGGAAATCGTGTATCGCATTGGCATTGCGAGTGCAGAAATGCAGGTGCGCGAATTGGACCCGGCGACGCAACGCTTCGAGACCCGCGCCGAATTTGCGCCCGGTGAGGCGCTGCCGGAGGTCTATACCCGCCTGCGCGACGAGCCGGATACGCGGTTCCGCATTGCCATGGCGGAAGGAGTGACGGTCTGGCAGGTGGTCGAGAGCCTGAAGGGCGCGGATTTCCTTACCGGGAGCGTGGCGGAACTGCCGCCGGAAGGGATGCTGGCGCCGGACAGCTATGAGGTGCGCCCCGGTGACGATGTGAACGCGCTTTTGGCGCAGATGCAGGAAAAACAGGCGACGCGGCTGGCGGCAGCATGGGAAGCGCGGGCGCCGGACCTGCCCTATGAGAACATGGAACAGGCGCTGGTCATGGCCTCCATCGTGGAGAAGGAAACCGGGGTGGCGGCCGAGCGGCGGCAGGTGGCGAGCGTCTTTGTCAACCGGCTGAACCGGGGGATGCGGCTGCAAACCGACCCGACGGTGATCTATGGCCTGACCCG
>PDRY01000047.1 GCA_002748265.1 Rhodobacterales bacterium | reverse complement strand
CGCTGGCTCATTCACGCATTGACCGACACTGTGCCAGATGCCTAAAGGAAAGGGAACCACGCAAAGCGGAAGTCCGATGTCCTTTCTGTCCAAAACCCTTGATCGGGTCAAACCTTCGCCCACCATCGCCATCACCACGCTGGCCCAACAGATGCGCGCCGAGGGGCGCGACGTGATCAGCCTCTCCGCCGGGGAGCCGGATTTCGACACCCCCGACCCTATCCGCGCCGCCGCCAAGGCCGCGATTGACGCGGGCAAAACGCGCTACACCGCGCCGGACGGGATGCCAGAGCTGAAAGCCGCCATTTGCGCCAAATTCGCCCGCGAAAATGGCCTGACCTACCGGCCCGAGCAAATCTCTGTCGGCACCGGCGGCAAGCAAATTCTCTATAATGCACTGATGGCGACGCTCAATCCGGGCGATGAGGTGATCATCCCGGCGCCCTATTGGGTGAGTTACCCGGATATGGTTTTGCTGGCGGGCGGCACGCCGGTGATTGCGCCGGCAGGGATCGAAACCGGGTTCAAACTGACGCCGGACGCGCTGGAAGCGGCGATTTCCGAGCGCACCAAATGGCTGATTTTCAACTCCCCCTCGAACCCGTCCGGCGCGGGCTATACGCGGGCGGAACTGGCCGCGCTGACCGAGGTCTTACGGCGCCACCCGCAGGTCTGGATCATGTCGGACGATATGTATGAACACCTGACCTTCGACGGGTTCGAATTCGCCACCCCAGCCGAGGTTGAACCCGCGCTTTACGACCGCACCCTAACCTGCAACGGCGTATCGAAAGCCTATGCCATGACCGGCTGGCGCATCGGCTATGCGGGCGGGCCGGTGGACCTGATCGCCGCCATGCGCAAAATCCAATCGCAATCGACCTCGAATCCCTGCACGGTGAGCCAGTGGGCCGCGGTTGAAGCGCTGACCGGACCGCAGGATTTCCTCGCAAGCAACCGAGCGCTGTTTCAGGCGCGGCGCGACCTCGTGGTCGACATGCTGAACGCGGCGGAGGGGATCGACTGCCCGGTGCCGGAGGGCGCGTTTTACGTCTATCCTTCGATCGCGGCCCTGATCGGCAAGCGCTCGGCGGGCGGGGCGGAAATCACCGATGACGAAGCCTTCGCCAAGGCGCTGCTGGAGGAAGAAGGGGTGGCGGTGGTCTTCGGCGCGGCCTTCGGCGCCTCGCCCAATTTCCGCGTCAGCTACGCC
>PDRY01000046.1 GCA_002748265.1 Rhodobacterales bacterium | reverse complement strand
GAAACCTCGCGCTCCGCCGAGGGACCGCCCATCAACACCGCTACATGCCGGGATTGCCTGCTCGCAACGCCCATTTTACTGCCTCGTTCCGGGCACTTTGGCCCCATGCGCGACTTGCCGCCGCTGTCATTTTCGGCTTTTCGCCGCCTGTATCTGACCCTTGCGGCCAGCTGCCCCGTTTGCCGGAGCTTGTTCTTTCGCGATACCGGACGGGCTAACCCTCCGAAATCGCTTGCCTTTTCATACGCGCCGCGCCCGGATCCTTATGCGCCCGGTTCGCCAACCCGCATGATTTCCCACTCTAACGTCAAGCCGCTTTCCTCGTAAACCTTTTTTCGCACCTTTTCGCCAAGCGCTTCCAGCTCCGCCGCCGTGGCCGCGCCGGTATTGGTGAGGAAATTCGGGTGTTTCGGGTTCATCTGCGCCCCGCCAAGCGTCGCCCCGCGCAGCCCCGCATCGTCAATCAGCTTCCACGCCTTCAGCTCATGGCTCTCATCCGCCGCCCCGGTCGAGGAATGCCCCGCCGGGTTGCGGAAGGTGGACCCGGCGGTGCGATCTTTCGTCGGCTGGGTCGCGTCCCGCTTGGCCAGTTGCTCGGCCATTTTCGCCTTGATCGCCTCCGGCTCGCCCTTCGGCGCGCGCAAGGTCACGCGGGTCAGGATGGTGCCTTCGGGCAGGTCGGTCTGACGGTAGCGGAAGTTGAGGTCATCCGCGCCGAGCCGGATCACCTCCCCCGCCCGCGTCACCGCCTCCGCCTCGACGAACACGTCGGAAATATAGGCGCCATAACAGCCCGCATTCATCACCACCGCCCCGCCAATGGCGCCGGGAATGGTGCGCAGGAAACTGAGGTCCAGCCCCGCCTCCGCCGCCTTGCGCGCCACGTTGGCATCAAGCGCCGCCGCGCCGAGATGGGCCAGATCGCCGTCAAATTCGATGCCCGCAAAGGCCCGCGCCAGCTTGACCACCACCCCGCGAATGCCCCCGTCGCGCACGATCAGATTGGAGCCAACCCCCATCGCAAAGACCGGCACATCGGCGTCCAGCGCGCGTAGGAAATGGGCCAGATCATCGGTGTCCGCCGGCTGAAACAGATACTCCGCCGGCCCGCCAACCCGCATCCAGGTCAACCCCGCCAGCGCCTTGTCCGCCACCAGTTTGCCTTGAATTTCAATATCTTCAACCCGCGCCATCGCTCAATCCTTCCGCTCTTGCCAATTCATACGCAAGAACGCGGCAAAGCGG
>PDRY01000013.1 GCA_002748265.1 Rhodobacterales bacterium | reverse complement strand
GATCTGTTCGTCGGTGAACCTCGTCTTCAGTTGTCCGTCCTTCAGTTGGGCGGACTCTACACAAAACTGGAAGAGATTTAGGGGCTCAGGTCAATGTCCTTGCAGCGGTACGGCATAGGCTTGTGTTTTGTGCACGCAGTCACGCTGACCGAACCACAGTGGCCGCAGACAGGTTCATCACCCCAGCGCTTACCCTCAAAGAACTCGCGAGCGGCCTCTCCATCCGAACACTTACGGAAGAACTCAAAGGTGATGAGAGTTTCGGGTTAGGGGTTCGACATGACGCAGGCTCCTTCTGTATCGCTTGCAACTTAACTATCCATGTATCACAAGTAATTTTTGACAAGTTATGTATACAGGCCCCCAAACTTTCACGTCCGGCTGTGCCGCAGCCCTTAACCCCTTCGGCCACCAAAGACGCCTTTTACGCCGCGCGTTTATCAGGGATCTTCGAGATCGCTTGGGTGCCGACTAGCGGCAAATCCGAGGAGCGTGAAACCGGGCTAGCTCAGATACTGAGACGCATAGAGTTCGTCTGGCAGCACCTTTCTTACTGCCCCGACAGCCACGCCTGCCAGTCAGTCTTCGCCCGGTCCGTATACGCCTTGTAGCGGTCTTTGCGGCCCCGGCGCCCGCCGCGCAGGCCCTCGACCGGCGGGAACAGGCCGAAGTTCACGTTCATCGGCTGGAAGGTCTTGGCCTCCGCGCCGCCGGTGATGTGGTGGATCAGTGCGCCAGTCGCCGTGGTACCCCCGGGCGCCGCCAGAGTGCGCCCGGTCAGTTCTGCCGCCGCCAGCCGCCCGGCCAAAAGCCCCATGGCCGCGCTTTCCACATAGCCCTCCACCCCGGTGATCTGGCCCGCGAAACGGATATGGGGCTTTGAGCGCAGGCGCATTTGATCGTCCAGCAGCGTGGGCGAATGGATGAAGCTGTTGCGATGGATCCCGCCAAGCCGCGCGAAACGGGCCTCTTCAAGGCCAGGGATCATCTTGAAAACAGAGGTTTGCGCACCATACTTCATCTTGGTCTGAAAGCCGACGATATTGTAGAGCGTGCCCAGCTTGTTATCCCGGCGAAGCTGCACGACCGCGTGGGCCTTGACCTCCGGCTGATGCGGATTGGTCAGACCAACGGGCTTCATGGGGCCGTGGCGCAAGGTCTCGCGGCCGCGTTCAGCCATGACCTCAATCGGCAGGCAGCCGTCGAAATACTGCGCTGTTTCGCCCTCGCGGAATTCGGTCTTGTCGGCCTCCAGAAGCGCGTCGATGAAGGCCTCGTACTGGGCCTTGTCCATCGGACAGTTCAGGTAGGCGGTGCGCTCCTCTTCGGTCTCGCCCTTGTCATAGCGGCTCTGGCGCCAGGCGATGTCCATGTCGATGCTGTCCGCATGGACGATCGGCGCGATGGCGTCGAAGAATGCGAGACTCTCACGCCCGGCCTCTTGTGCAATCGCGTCGGCCAGAGCCCCCGAGGTCAGCGGCCCGGTGGCGATGATCCAGTGGCCATCCGTGGGCAGCGCGGTGATCTCGCCCTCCTCCACGGTGATCAGGGGATGGGCGCGCAGGCGCTCCGTCACGGCGCGGGCAAAGGCCTCGCGGTCTACGGCGAGGGCCCCGCCCGCAGGCAGCCGGTGGGCGTCGGCCATCTCCATGATGAGCCCGCCCGCCTGGCGCATCTCCCAGTGGAGCAGGCCCACGGCATTCTGCTCATCGTCGTCGGAGCGAAACGAGTTCGAACACACCATCTCGGCCAGATCGCCCGTCTGATGCGCAAAGGTGCCCACATGGGGGCGCATTTCATGGAGGATAACGGGGATGCCCGCCTGCGCGGCCTGCCAGGCGGCTTCGGATCCGGCCATGCCGCCGCCGATGATATGGAGTGTCTGTGTCATGAGGCGCAAATAGGCCATACGCCGGGCCAGCGGAAGGGGCTGTGCGCCCCTTCCTATTTTGAGACGCGGCGCCGCTCAGAAGCCACCGAAGCTTTGCACCAGGCCACGACGCTCAAACGCCGCTTCGCCCCGCTTGCCGAAGCCGTAGCTGACGGTCATGGACGCATAGGTCGAATTATCCAGATCGGTTCCCAGCACTTCACCAGTGACGCGGCCCAGCTCTGCCTCGGCCCGCAGACCGGACCCCAGCCCATAGCGGCCCGTCAGCGCCAGAGCATTGCCGCTGGCCGCACTGGAGAAGCTCACCCGGTCATAGCTGACGCCAAGCGCCGCATCGGGGGTCACGGCATAGCGCGCTGCCACGCCCAGCGTGTTAAAATCGACATGTTCATCCGTGTTGAAGACGAAATCCTCGACGGAGGACACCCCCATATAGCCTTCGAGCGCGAGCGGCCCGGCGCCATATCCGGCCTCGACCCCGTAGGAGAACACGTTCGCCTCCTCAATGCTTTCATGAGCCAGATAGGCCCCGAAGGACGCGTTTTCATTGGCGTGATAAATCGCATGGGCCCCGATGCCCGTCGCATCCAGGTCGATATCCTCAACCGACATTGTGGTGTAGGCGCCATCGACTTGCAGGCTCACCGTCCGGCTTGCGGCGAATTCGGCAGATCCGCCCAGCGATACTGCGTGATTGTCGATATCGTCTTCGAACAGGGTCATGTAACCCACCGAAACCGAGCCGCCCACCATGTCCTGCGCCATGACACCGCTCGCCGCGCAGCCCAGAAGAGCTGCAACAATTGCCGTTTTCATATTTTGATCCTTACTGCTCTCTTCGTGTTTTTCACGAATGTTCCCAAGCTATTACAGGAACTCACCTGGTTGGGAAGACGCCCAACACGCGGCGCGGGCATTGTGGCGCCTGCGCCACACGCTCCGCACGAAAGGCTCCGCCGCACCGCCATCAACAAACGGCCAAGCCCCGCACGCGGGGCATTGGGACATTCAGTTAACGTCCTCGTCGTCGCCCCGGCCCTTGAAGCCTCGCGCCACCACGAATTTCTCGGAACTGTCAGACCGAGACGCGGGCGGTTTCACATTGGCGACGCTTTTGAACCGCTGCTTGAGCGTGGTTTGCAAGGAGCCTTCGGCCCCGCCCGCCAGCACCTTCGCCACAAAGGTCCCACCCGGTGCCAGCACATCAAAGGCCAGCTCAGCCGCCGCCTCACACAGGGCGATGATGCGCAAATGGTCGGTCTGCTTGTGCCCGGTCGCCCACGCCGCCATGTCCGACATCACGACATCCGCCGGACCGTCCAGCCAGGCCTTCACCTTGTCGTCGGCGCCGTGCTCCATGAAGTCCAGAACATGGATTTCCGCGCCCGCGATCGGCTCGACCTCCAGAAGGTCCAGCCCGATGATCCGCCCCACGGCCTTGCCGGATTTCTCGCCCAGAGCATTGATCCGCGGCACGGCCACCTGAAGCCAGCCGCCCGGCGCACAGCCCAGATCGACCACCCGCGCCCCCGGCACGAGAAAGCGGTACTTGTCGTCCAGCTCCATGATCTTATAGGCCGCCCTGCCCCGGTAGCCTTCAGCCTTTGCGCGCTGCACATAAGGATCGTTCAGCTGCCGTTGCAGCCACCGCGTCGAGGACAGCTTGCGCCCCCGTGCGGTTTTCACCTTCACGGTCAGGTCGCGATATCCGCGCCCAGAGGAGCCTTTGCCGGGTTTCTTAGCCATGCCCCGCGCCTAACACGCAGAGCGATCCAAGAAAAGCGCCCCTTGAGCGATCACGGCCGAGCCCTTAAATCTGAGCCAAAGGAGACCCCCATGTTCGCGATCCCCGGCCAGGACCCCGTCACGCTCACCGATGCCGCCGCCGCTCAGGTGGCGCGCTTGATGACGAAAGACAGCCGCTACGGCCTCAAGATCGGGGTCAAGAAAGGCGGCTGCGCGGGGATGGAATACACGATGGATTTCGTGGACAGCGCCGATGCCAATGACATCACCGTCGAAAAAGGCGGCGCGCGGGTGATCATCGCCCCCATGGCGCAGATGTTCCTGCTGGGCACCGAGATCGACTATGAGACCGGCCTTCTCGACAGCGGCTTTCGCTTCCGCAACCCCAATGTGGTCGAAGCCTGCGGCTGCGGCGAATCCATCAAGTTCGCGGACGTGCCCGAACAGGGTTGATCCCCCCATTTCGCGGCTCCGGATGGCCCGGAGGGTATAGGGGGCGGCGCCCCTGCCTGGGCACGTATCAAAGCGTGTGAAACCGCCCTTTCTCCCCCGGGTCCGCCCCGGTATGGTGCCGCGCAAATGGAGGATCCCATGTGCCAGAAACTCGCCGCCGGAAACTGGAAGATGAACGGCAGCCTTGCCGCCCTGTCCGAAATCGAAACGCTCGCAAATGCGGCTCCGGTCAGTGTTGGCCTTCTGATCTGCCCGCCCGCCACGCTCATCGCTCCGGCGGCGCAGGCTGCCAAGGGCTCCGCGCTCGCCATTGGCGGGCAGGACTGCCACGCCAATGCAGCTGGCGCCCATACTGGCGATCTCTCGGCCGACATGCTCAAGGAAGCTGGCGCCGCTTACGTGATCCTTGGCCATTCCGAGCGCCGCGCCGATCACGGCGAAACCGACGCGCAGATCCGCGCCAAGACTGAAGCCGCCGTTGCGGCGGGGCTCACCCCCATTGTCTGCGCGGGTGAGACCCTCGCGGAGCGCAAGGCGGGCAGCGCGGTGCAGGTTGTCACCGCGCAGATCGCGGGATCCCTGCCCGACACGGCTGGCCCCGACACCGTGATCGCCTATGAGCCCGTCTGGGCCATCGGCACCGGCGAAGTCGCTACGCCCGCCGACATCGAAGAGATGCACAGCGCCCTGCGCAGCGCCCTGACGGACCGCTTTGGCGCCGATACCGCGAACGCCATGCGCCTGCTTTATGGCGGGTCGGTCAAACCCTCCAATGCGGCAGAGATCTTTGCCATCCCCAATGTGGACGGCGCTCTGGTTGGCGGGGCCAGCCTCAAGGCCAGCGATTTCTCCGCCATCATCGCAGAGCTTGACGCGGCGTGATCGCAAAGAACCATACTCCACGCGCCTTTTCCTGACATGGATCAATGCAGCCGCTAAAGGCCGCAGGGCAAAACCGATCCAACTGATTCAAAGACGAGCTGACACCGTGAGCGACACCCCCTCCAAACAGATCCCCACCCTGCCCGATGCACAAACCGTGACCTGGGTGCGCCACTACACCGACCGGCTTTTCGCGTTCCGCGTGACGCGGCCCCGGTCGCTGCGGTTCCGGTCGGGTGAATTCGTGATGATCGGCTTGATGGGCGACAACGGCAAACCCCTGCTGCGGGCCTATTCCATTGCTTCGCCGTCTTGGGCCGATGAGCTGGAGTTCTATTCGATCAAGGTCCAGGAGGGCCCGCTCACCAGCAAGCTCCAGCATATCGAAGTGGGCGATCAGATCATCTTGCGGCCCAAGCCGGTCGGCACACTCGTCCATGACGCGCTGTTGCCCGGGCACCGGCTGTGGCTCTTTGCGACCGGCACGGGCTTTGCGCCCTTTGCCTCGATCCTGCGCGACCCGGACACCTGGGAGAAATACGACGATGTCGTCATCACCCATACCTGCCGCCAGGTGGCGGAGCTGACCTATGGCCGCGAGCTGGTCGAAGCCCTACCCGACGATCCGCTGATCGGAGAGATGGTCGCGGGCAAGCTGCACTACTACCCCACCACCACCCGCGAAGAGAGCCCCAAGATGGGCCGGATCACCGATCTTCTGACCAGCGGTCAGGTGTTCGAGGATCTGGGCGTGCAGCCGATCTGCCCGGAACGGGATCGGGCCATGGTCTGCGGCTCGCTGGGGTTCAACCTCGACATCAAGACGATCCTCGAAGATTTCGGCCTGCGCGAAGGGGCCAACTCCGAACCGGCAGAGTTCGTGATCGAAAAGGCCTTCGTCGGCTAATCGCCCCGCGCGCGGGGATCGCGGGCATAGAGCCGCATGGCACCGTCGCTCACCCGTCGGAACCCGGCCTTGATCAGAACCCGTTCCGAGGCCGGGTTGTCGGCGGCGACCCCCGCCCGGAACTGGCGCTCCGGCGCGGCCCGCACGAGGCCGCGCAGCGCCTCGCTGGCATAGCCGCGCGCCCAGAACGGCTCCATCAGCAGATAGCCGATATGCCAGGCACCCTGCTGCGGAGAGACGATCAGCAGCCCGACCAGATCGCCGCCGCCGCGCAGCCGCAGCGTGGCCACCGACGCCTCCCGCGCCTGACGCGCGATCCAGCCCGTCACACCGTCCGCCGCCATCTGCAGAGAGGGCGGCAGCGGCGCGACGACCGGCGGGGTCAGACCCTCCGCAAGCTCGGTCTCCAGCCGGGCCCGCGCGGGGGGTGAGCCCAACTCCGCCGTCCAGTCGCGCACGGTCAGACGGTCTGTGTCGAAGTCCAGCGGTGCGCCCACGGTCTATCCTTTCGCCCGGAAACAACAACGGCCGCACCCGAAGGTGCGGCCGCGTCAAACCCTGATGGGTTTTCGTTGCTTACTGAGCCAGGCCCAGCTGTTCTTTCAGGCCGTTGAGGAAGCTGGCCAGGGCATCTTCACCGCCACCGACGGCTTGGGTCATGCCGTTAAGCAGCTCGCCCTGCTGGAGCAGGTTGAACCCGCTGTCCTTGATGACATTGGTCATCTCTTCGACATTGAAGCCCTCAGGGGTCAGCAGTTTGCCCAGATCGACATTGTTCTTCTCGGCGGCGTCCAGAAGCTGTTGTGCTTCGGCGGAGGGGGCCTGCACGGCTTCCTCGGCGGCCGCAGCGGCATCGGAGGCCGCTTCTTCGGTCGCGGCGGCGGCGTCGGTCACGGCGTCTTCGGCCGCAGCAGCAGCGTCAGATGCGGTGTTTTCGGCAGCAGCGGCAGCGTCGGTCGCAGCTTCTTCAGTCGCAGCAGCGGCGTCGGTTGCGGCTTCTTCCGCAGCAGCGGCAGCGTCAGAGGCAGCGTTCTCAGCAGCAGCGGCGGCGTCGGTCGCAGCTTCTTCCGCAGCAGCAGCGGTCTCGCTCACAGCGTTTTCGGTCGCAGCAGCGGCATCGCTGGCAGCGCCCGTCGCGGCGTCGACCGCATCAGAAGCGGCTTCCTGAGCGCCCTCAACCATATTGGCAGCGCCTTCCTGCACGCCTTCAACGGCGTCCTGGACAGCATTGCCAGCTTCTTCGGCCATGTTCTGCGCACCCTCGACAGCATCGGTCGCGGCGTCCTGCACGGCAGCACCGGCTTCCTCGACCATGGTCTGGGCCCCTTCGACAGCGTCGGCAGCAGCATCCTGAGCGGCCTCAACGGCGTCGGCCCCAGCGGCTTGCACGTCGTCAACCGCCTCGGCAACGGCGTTGCCTGCATCGGTTGCGGTGGCTTCGACCGCAGACGCGGTGTCGGACACGGCGTCCGAGACAGCAGATCCGGTGCTGTCGGCCACGTCGGCCGCAGCATCCTTGGCCGCTTCGACGGCAGGCGTGTCAGCGAGATACTTCCAGCCAAAGAACCCGGCGATGGCCAGGATGATGATGATAATGACAGCTCTCATGATGAGGTCCCCCGATATAATTCCTACGCCCGCGACTCCGCTGACGTTTCGGGAAAAAGATATGTCAGAACAAACCCGCTAGGGGAAGCGGGAAGGCCACAGCTCACTTCCCCGTCGGCGTGAACCCGCGCTTTCAGCTTGAACCAAATCCATACGCCCCATATCTTGCGCGCCTGAAGTATTTTCGAAACATCCGAAAGGACCACCACCATCGCCCGCAGACCTCATAACGCGCCCCCGACGCGCGACACCGGCCCCCGCGTCAACGATCGCATCCGTGTCCCCGAAATCCGCCTGATTGGCGCGGATGGGGAAAACGTCGGCGTCGTGACCCCTCAGCGCGGCATGGCGCTCGCCGAAGAAGCCGGGCTCGACCTTGTCGAGATTTCCCCGAATGCGACCCCGCCGGTCTGCAAGATCATGGATTTCGGCAAGTTCAAATACGAACAGCAGAAGCGCGAATCCGAAGCCCGCAGAAAGCAGACCACCATCGAGGTGAAAGAGGTCAAGTTCCGGCCCAACACCGACACGCATGACTATGACGTGAAGATGAAGAACGTGGTCAAGTTCCTTGAAAAGGGAAACAAGGTGAAGGTCACCCTGCGCTTCCGCGGCCGCGAGATGGCGCACCAGAACCTGGGCCGCGAGCTTCTCGAACGGGTCTCTGAGGACGTGGAAGGCCTGGGCAAGGTCGACAGCATGCCCAAGATGGAAGGCCGCCAGATGGTCATGATGATCAGCCCGGTGAAATAACACCGCCGCGCACTCCAAAATCAAACGCCCCTCGCCTGCAAAAGACGAGGGGCGTTTTCTTTGCCGACATGTCTCAGGGCGCATCAGCGCCCAACGCCTTACCCGGCAGCCGCCACGGCACGGCGGGCCATGACACCCACCAGATGCGCCCGGTAGGCCCGGCTGCCATGCAGATCCTCAATCATATGGCTGTCGTCCACGGCCAGGTCCTGAATTGCATCTGCACTGAATTCGGCCGACAACGCCTCTTCTGCTGCGCTCCAGCGGAACACGCCATCCTCGGAGGCGCCCGTCACCGCGACTCGCACGCCACCTGGTCCCTTCGCCACGAACACGCCCACAAGCGCAAAGCGAGACGCAGGCTGGTCGAACTTGGCATAGGCCGCCGCCTCCGGCACCGGGAAACGCACGGCAGTGATGATCTCGCCTTCCTCAAGCGCGGTCTCAAACAGGCCCTGAAAATACTCATCCGCCCCGATCTCGCGCCGGTCGGTCACGATGGTGGCTCCGCAGGCCAAGGCCGCCGCCGGATAGCAGGCCGCCGGATCATTGTTGGCAAGGCTGCCGCCAATCGTGCCGCGGGTGCGCACCGCCGGATCCCCGATCCCGCCCGCCAAAGCGGCCAGAGCCGGGAAGCCCCCCTTCGCCACGTCGGCATGAACCGTTGCCCCGCCAATCGTCATCACGCCGCCCTCGGAGCTAATCCCCTTGAGCTCCTCGATCCCGGCCAGGCTGACCAGCGTGCCCGGCATCGCCAGCCGCGCTTTCAGCGTCGGGATCAGAGTCTGTCCCCCGGACAGGGCCTGCGCCTCCTCGCCCTTCATGGCCTCCACGGCCTCGGCCAGCGTCGCAGGCTTTGCGAATTCGAACTCATACATCGCCATCTCTCCTCGAAAGGCAGTCGCCCTTCTTATTTGTCCAAATACCTCGGGGTCCGGGGCAGAGCCCCGGTCCGCCGGTTCAGCCTTGCAACACGGCCCACACTTTCGCGGGACTCAGCGGCATATCGATATGGGTCACATCCTGCCCGCCAGAGCGGATCGCGTCCACCACCGCATTCACCACCGCAGGCGGAGAGCCAATCGCCCCCGCCTCCCCGCAGCCCTTCACCCCCAGGGGGTTGTGGGTGCAGGGCGTCGCGCAGGAATGATCCACGTCGAACATCGGCACATCCTGCGCACGGGGCATCACGTAATCCATGAAGCTTGCGCTGATGAGCTGGCCGTTCTCGTCATAGGCCGCCCCTTCCAACAGCGCCTGCCCGATCCCCTGCGCCAGCCCGCCATGGACCTGCCCGGACACGATCATCGGGTTGATGACATTACCAAAATCATCCGCCGCAGCGAACCGGTCGATCCGCACCTTGCCGGTGTCGGGGTCAATCTCGACCTCGCAAGCATAGGCCCCCGCCGGATAGGTGAAATTCGCCGGATCGTAGAACGACGTCTCCTCCAGCCCCGGCTCAATGTCTTCGAGCGGGTAGTTATGGGGCACATAGGCCGCCAAAGTCACATCCCCCCAGGCGACCTGCTTGTCGGTGCCCGCCACGGTGAACTGGCCATCCTTCAGCTCGATATCCTCGGGCGCTGCCTCCATCAGGTGGGCCGCGATCTTTTTGGCCTTGTCGATCACCTTCTCAGCGGCCCGCACCATGGCCGATCCGCAGACCGCCAAGGACCGGGACCCATAGGTCCCCATCCCGAACGGCACTTTCGAAGTATCGCCATGGACGATCTCGATCTGGTCCTCGGGGATGCCGATCATCTCGGACAGAACCTGCGGAAACGCTGTCTCGTGCCCCTGCCCGTGGCTATGCGCCCCGGCCAGGACGGTGATGGAGCCGGTGGCATTCACCCGCACGGTCGCCGCATCATAGAGCCCGGCGCGCGCGCCAAGCTGACCCACGAGGTTCGAGGGCGCGATCCCGCAGGCCTCGATATAGCAATTCACGCCAAGACCGCGCAGCAAGCCTTTAGATTCGCTTTCTTTCCGGCGCGCATCGAATCCCTTGAGATCCGCCATCTCTTCGAGCTTGTCCATCGTGGCGTGATAATCGCCCGTGTCGTATTCCACGGCGACGGGGGTCGCGTAAGGAAACTCTGTCACGAAGTTCTGGCGCCGCAGAGCAATCGGATCCACGCCCCGCTCCCGCGCGGCCTTGTCGATCACCCGCTCCAGCTGGAACGTCGCCTCGGGCCGCCCGGCCCCGCGATAGGCATCCACCGGAACCGTGTTGGTAAAGACCGCCTTCACGTTCACATAGATATGCGGCGTCTTGTAGTTGCCCGCCATCAGCGTGCCGTGCAGCCAGGTCGGCACCGACGGCGCAAAGGTGCTCAGGTAAGCGCCCATATTCGCGTAAGTCTCGGTCCGCAGCGCGGTGAAGTTGTTGTCCTTGTCGAGCGCCAGTTCGATCCTGGTCACATGGTCGCGCCCATGGGCATCGGAGATGAATGCCTCCGACCGGGTTGAGGTCCATTTCACCGGGCGCTGCACCGCCTTGGCGGCATAGGTGCAAAAGGCCTCTTCCGCATAGTGGAAGATCTTGGACCCGAAACCGCCGCCCACATCGGGCGCCACCACGCGCAGCTTGTGCTCGGGAATGCCCAGCACGAAGGCGCCCATCAAGAGCCGGATCACATGGGGGTTCTGACTGGTCGTGTAGAGCGTGTGCTCCCCGGTGCCTGCATCGAAATCGCCAATGGCAACGCGCGGCTCCATCGGGTTGGCCACCAGCCGGTTGTTCACCAGCTCAAGGGTGGTCACGTGGTCGGCGGCCTCGAAGGCGGCATCGGTTGCGGCCTTGTTTTCTTCGACAAAGCCCCAGTCGTAGCACAGGTTGCTGTCCAGATCGTCATGGACCTTGGGCGCCCCTTCCTTCAGGGCGGCCTTCATGTCCAGCACCGCCGGAAGCTCTTCGATCTCGATCTCGATCGCCTCGGCGGCATCGCGCGCCTCAGCCCGACTGTCGGCCACGACGGCGGCAATCGCATCGCCCACATGGCGCACCTTGCCCTGAGCCAGCACCGGGTGCGGTGGCTCCTGCATGGGCTGCCCATGCTTGTCCGTCACCTGCCAGCCGCACGGCAAGCCGCCGACGCCTTCGAAATCGGCCCCGGTGAAGATCCGCACGACGCCGGGCATGGCCTCCGCCGCGCTTGTGTCAATGGACAGGATCCTCCCATGGGCCACGTCCGAGCGCAGGAAATGCACATAGGCTTGGCCATTGAGATTGATATCGTCGGTGTATTTTCCCTTGCCGGTCAGGAACCGGACATCTTCGCGCCGCTTGCTGCTGGCGCCAATGCCATGATCTTTCGCCATGGTCTTTCCTCCCTTGCTGGGCGCGGCCCTGCGGGTCTCCCCTCCCGCGTGGTGCACCTGACTACGTCTGTGGCGATTATTCGGCTGCGACCGGGCTGACCTCCTGCCCCGATGCGGCCATGATCGCTTTGACGATGTTGTGATAGCCCGTGCAGCGGCACAGGTTCCCTTCGAGATAGGCGCGCACTTCGGCTTCGGTCGGCTTTGGGTTGTCCTTCAAAAGCGCCGCCGCCGACATCACCATGCCCGGCGTGCAAAACCCACACTGAAGCCCGTGATGGTCCTGAAACGCCTGCTGGATCACGCCCAGCGAGCCATCCTCATTGGCCATCCCCTCAACGGTGGTGACCGCCGCCCCGTCGCATTCCTGGGCAAAGATGGCGCAGGATTTGACCGCCGCGCCATTCACATGGACGACGCAGGCGCCGCACTGGCTGGTGTCACAGCCCACATGGGTGCCGGTCAGCCCCAGTTCCTCGCGCAGGAAATCGACCAGAAGCGTGCGCCCCTCGGCCTGCCCGCTGCGGGTCTTGCCATTCACGGTGATCGTGACCTTGGCCATTGAACATGTCCTCCCGTTTTTGACTTACGCCGAGTGAAGCACGCCAAGCCGCGTCTTGGGAAGAATTTTCTGAGCCCGCCGCCCGCCGCCCGCTACCCCTCGCGCGGGCGGGGCCTCGACGGGATCTCCTTGAGCAAGCCGCCCACGCCCATTCCGGCGATGTCTTGCGCCGATACCGGCACGCCGCACAAAACCCGCTCCAGCACCCAATCCGCGCCGTTGAGCGCCGCAGATCGCGCACAGCCCGGCAGGCCGATCACGGGAACCCCGTCCAGATCGCCCAGAAACAGAAGGTTCCCTGGATCGACGGGCATGCCGAACCGCTCCACCCGCCCGCCCGCAGCACGCAGGGCAGCGGGCCCGACGTCATAGGGGTCCGACGTGGCCGAGCCGGTCAGCACAAAGATCACGCCGTCTGTCTTTGTCACAGCCCCTTGCTGGGGCGTGGCGCCGATCACATCGCGCAGCGCGTCGCGCAAGGCACCGGTCTCATGGGGCACGACCACCTTGGGCGCCAGTTGCGCCCCCAGCCGCTCCAGCCGCAGCGTCAGGGCCTCATGGCCCCGTGCGCCGTCCTCCCCCGGCACGACCGTCTGGATCAAGACCGCCTGCCGCCGCTGCACCGGGTGGAACCGCAGCGCCCCCCGCGCCGCCGCGCAGGCCCGCGCGACCGCCGCCGCGTCCACGCCATAGGAGATCACCTTGATCGTCGCCGCCAGCCCCCGCGCGTCGAGCCGCGCGAAGGGCGCCACCGTGGCCAGTGTCAGCATCTCGTCCACCGTGTTCACGGCCCCGACCGTCGCGGCGTCCACCTCGACGATCCCCGGCCCCGGCGCGCGCAGGTTGACCCGGCCCGTCACGGCGGCATCGGCAACCAGCCCCGAGCCTTCTACCACGGCGGCGCCCAGCCGGGCTGCGGCGTCGTCCTCGTGCACATCGCTGCCTGCCAGCCGGGCCACGGTCACCGCCGACAGCCCCTGCGCGCTCAGCGCGTCCAGATCAGCCGCGGTCAGGACGATCCCCTTGCGCAGCCGTCCGCCGGGCACGGCCACGGAATGCGCCAGGATAGCGCCTTCGGCTTGCGCCACCGGAACGGGGCCGAACTCCACTCAGCCCTGCCGCAACACTTGGGTGATCTGGGCCAGGATCGACAGCGCGATCTCCGCAGGCCCCGCCGCACCGATATCGAGCCCAACCGGCGCATGGAGCCGCGCAATGTCCTGCGCGCTCAGCCCCGCCGCCTCCAGCCGGGCGACTCGCTTCGCATGGGTCCGGGTCGAGCCCAAAGCCCCAACATAGAGCGCCTCTGACGGCAGCGCGACGATCAGGGCCGGATCGTCCAGCTTGGGATCATGGGTCAGCGTGACCACGGCGCAGCGCCCATCCAGCCGCCCCAGCAAGGCCTCATCCGGCCAATCGTCGCTGATCTCTTCCCCCGGAAAGCGCTCCGCCGATCCGAAGGCGCCGCGTGGATCGACCAGGGTCACGTCATGCCCCAGCCCCCGCGCCATAGGCAAAAGATGCTGCGCAATATGCACCGCGCCCACAACAAAGAGCCGCAAAGGCGGGGTGTGAAGGGCGACAAAGGTGCCATCCTCCTCAACCCCGGAGCGGTCCAGCCGGAACCGATCGGGATAGGCCCCCGGCCCTTCGAGCCGGGGCGCGCCGCCCTCAGGCACCACATAGGCGACCGGGCGGCGCGCGGCCCGCGCCGCCACCAGTTCCGCCAGCAGGGCCTCTGGCAGCGCGGTCCCGACCGGCTCCAGCAGAACGCGGATCCGACCGCCACAGGCCAGCCCCACGGCAAAGGCATCGTCATCCGAGACGCCAAATTCCAGCATCCGCGCCGCACCTGCGCGCAAGGCCTCCGCCGCTTCGGCCACCACAGCCCCCTCGACGCAGCCCCCGGAAACAGAGCCCTCCATGGCGCCATCCCCGGCCACGACCAGCTGGCTCCCGGTGCGCCGCGGGGCCGATCCCCAGGTCTCAACGACAGTGGCCAGAACAGCCCCGCGCCCCGCGCGGTGCCAGTCCAAGGCCCGTTCTGGAATCTGATCGCGCATTCAGGTCCTCCCTTTCCTGAATAGCTAGGCCAGCCCCCTCACCCCAACAAGAGCCAGGTTGCACCGGCCGCTCCCTTCTTTTGGCCAGAAATATCCCGGGAGGGGGTTTGGGGGAGGGCAGCGCGCAGCCCCCTTAGCCGCGCAAAAGCACCAAGGATCGTTCGTCCCACGCCACCCGGCACCGCGCTTTGTAGTCCAGCACCGGGCGCCCGATCAGGTTCTTCATCGACAGCGTCAGCGGCTTTTCGATCCCCGGCAGTTTCACATGGTAGTAGGTCATGTCACCGTAATAGACGACCTCTTCGACCACGCCGTCGATCACGCGGCGGTCGGTGACCTCGCCCTCGAACAGGATCGAAAGGGTCTCGGGCCGGATGCCGACCACCGCATCGCCCAGATCAGCCCCGGCGGGCACCTGCTCCGCGTCGATCTCGCATGCGCCAAGCCCCGCGACCTCAAGCCCGTAGCGCGCGCCGGTCTCGGTCACCTTGGCGGGCAGGAAGTTCATCAGCCCGATGAAATTGGCCACCCGCTGCGAGCGCGGCCGACGATAAAGCACCTCCGGGTCGTCCATCTGGCCGATCTCCCCGTCGAACATGACGGCGATCCGGTCGGACATGACCAGGGCCTCCTCCTGATCGTGGGTGACCAGGATGAAGGTGATCCCCACCTGGCGTTGCAGCTTGATCAGTTCCACCTGCATCTGCTCGCGCATCTTGCGGTCAAGCGCCGAGAGCGGCTCATCCAGCAGCAGCACCTTGGGCCGCAGCACGAGCGCACGCGCCAAAGCGACCCTCTGCCGCTGTCCGCCCGAAAGCGCATGGGCCGCACGCTTTCCAAAACCCGACAATCCGACCATCTCAAGCGCCTCTCCCACCGCGCTCGACTTGTCATTTTTCGACATTTCCCGCTTGCGCAGGCCAAAGGCCACGTTCTGCTCCACCGACAGGTGCGGGAAGATGGCGTAGGACTGGAACACCATATTGGTGGGGCGCCGGTTCGCGGGCACCTGGGTCATGTCGCGCCCGTCGATCATGACGGTGCCGCCGTCCACGCCCTCAAACCCGGCAATCACGCGCAAGAGCGTGGTCTTGCCGCAGCCCGACGGGCCCAGCAGGGAAAAGAACTCCCCCTGCGGGATCGTCAGATCGACCCCCCGCAGCGCGTGATAATCGCCATAGTGTTTTTGGATGTTCTTCAGGTCGATGAAGCTCACAAGAACCCTCCGGTGTCCTTGAGGCCGGCGCGGGCAAGCCCCCGGCGGCGGAAATACTCGGCCACGCTCAACAGCAGCACAGACAGCGCGACAAGGATCGTGCCCAGGGCCATGACCACCGGCAACTGCCCCGGAAAGCGCAGCAGCCCCCAGATATAGACCGGCATGGTCGGGTTCGACCCGGTGAGAAAGAACGCGATGATGAACTCATCCAGCGAGATGGTGAAAGAGATCAGCAGCGACGACACGATCCCCGGCGCGATCAGCGGCAGCGTCACCAGCCGGAACGCGCTCCAGCGGGTTTCCCCCAGATCGAGGGCGGCTTCCTCCATGGAAGGGTCCAGGTTCTGGAACGCGCCATTGAGGATGGCGATAGAAAACGGCGTGCAGATCAGCACATGGGCGGCGATCACCGTCAGGTTCGACAGGCCCAGCCCCAGCACCTGCACCACGACCACCAGAAGCGACGTGGCCACGATGATTTCGGGCAGCACCAGCGGCAGCATGATGAAGCCCATGATCCCGCCTTTCAGCGGAAAATCGTGCATCGTCCCCGCCCGCGCGGCCAGCACCCCCATGCAGGTCGCCAGAACTGCAGAGGCCCCCGCGATCACCAGAGAGTTGCGCACCGCGTCGTGCAGCGCCGTGGTCGTGGCCAGCTCTGCAAACCATTTGGTGGTGAAGCCGGACAGCGGGAAGGCGATGATCTTGGCGTCGTTGAAGGCGAACAGCGGCAGCAAGATGATCGGTGCGTAGAGAAACACCAGATAGGCGATGGCATAGATGCGCAGCGGTTTCATCGGCCTGACCTCAGGAAACGGCGGTTCAGGGCGACAAAGCCAAGCGCGATCACCGTCACGCACAGCATGGCGATCACGGCCAAAGCCGCGCCCATCGGGGCATTGTTGAGCTTGAGAAACTGGGTCTGGATCATGTTCGCGATCATCAGCCCGTTCGGCCCGCCCAAAAGCTTGGGCGTCACGTAATCCCCCACCGTGGGGATGAACACGATCAGCACCGCCGCCACCACGCCGGGCATCGACAGGGGCAGCGTCACCCTCAGGAAGGTCATCAGCCGATTTTCCCCCAGATCCCGAGAGGCCTCGAGCAAGGACCGGTCGATCTTTTCGAGCGCGACAAAGATCGGAAGGATCGCAAAGGGCGCAAACGCATGGGCCAGCGTGATCACCACGGCATTGGCGTTGTAGAGGATGAACGAGAGCGGCTCGTCGATGATCCCCAGCCCGGTCAGGGTGGTGTTCAGCACGCCGTTATAGCCCAAGATCACTTTCCACAGGAAAACGCGGATCAGATAGCTGGTCCAGAACGGGATCGTGATCAGGAACAGCCAGAGCGATTTGCGCCCCGGCGCAACGCGGAAGCTAACGTAATAGGCGATCGGATAGGCCAGCAGCACCGTGGCCAGGGTCACCGCCCCCGAAATGGTGAGCGAGCGTTTGATCAGGCTCAGGTAGAGAGGGTTGCTCAGCGCTTCCCGGTAGTTGGCCAGGGTGAAGGTCCGGTCGATGTCCAGGAAGTCCTGAGACCAGAAGCTGAACAGGACAATGGCCCCCAAGGGGAGCGCCAGCAGCAGCAGCGCATAAAAAAACGGAACGGAGACGAGCGCAAACCCCGTGCGCTCCGAACTGCCAAGACTGCGCTTTATGCCCATCGGCCCCCTGTCCACTGATCGTGATTCGAAACGGTTCAGGGCACCACCATTGGGCAAAGCGCGCGCACCGCGCAAGACTTAATCGCCGCCCCCTGCCCTTGGCACCCCAGTCCCCCGGCGCTAGGCTGAGCGCATGGGACAGGTCATCAACCTCAATAAGCGGCGCAAGGAGCGCGAGCGCAGCGCAAAGCGTGCGCGCGCCGATGCCAACGCCGCAAAGCATGGCCGCAGCAAGGCCGAGCGTCAGTTGGAAGAGGCCCGCACCCGCAAGGACACGCACGATCTGGATGGGCACCTTCGGGAGGCCCCGGAGGACGATCCGCAATGACCGGCCGCCCCGTCAAACACTCGCTCACCTTGCGTGGGCACCGGACCTCTGTGTCTTTGGAAGACATCTTCTGGACGGAATTTCGCCGCCTCGCCGCGCAAGATGGCATTCCGATCAACGAACTCGCCGCCCGTATCGACGAGGCCCGCGGCGATGTCGGGCTGGCCTCCGCGATCCGCGTCTACGTGCTGGAGCAGGTCAGGCAGCCTCCCCGGCCCGAGGCGTGAGCCGCAGCCAGATCCCATCCTTGGAGCGCACCGTCAGATAGGCCACCGGCACCGGCGGATCGCCCGCCGTCTCAAGCCGGAACGCCCTGAGCAGCATGGCAAGCAGCAGCGGCCCTTCGGCCATCGCGAACCCGGCACCGGTGCACACGCGCGGCCCGGCGGAGAACGGCATATAGGCACAGCGCAGCCCCTCCTTGCCGTTCTCGGTCGCAAAGCGCGCCGGGTCGAAGACGTCGGGATTGTCCCAAAGCCGCTCATGCCGGTGGAGGTGCCAGGGGCTCAGCACCACTTGCGCGCCCTTGGGCACTTTGCGTTTGCGCCAGATCTCGGGCCTGGTGGTTTCGCGCACCATCATCGGCACCGGCGGGTAAAGGCGCAGGGTCTCGCGGAACACGTCCCGCGTCACCGGCAGATCGCGCAGCGTGCCGAATTCGGGGCGCAGCGCTTGCGCCTCTTGCGCGACCTTCTCCTGCCAGTCGGGGTGGGTGGCCAGCAAGTAAAGCGCCCAGCCCAGAGCGGAGGCCGAGGTCTCGTGCCCCGCGAGGAAAAAGATCGCGACCTGATCCACCATCTCTTCGGCGTCGAAACACGCCCCGGTTTCGGGATCGCGGGTGGTCATGATCTTGGTCGCCAGATCGTCGGGCGCGGAGCCCTCCGCGATCTGCGCGGCGCGGCGCGCCACCATCTGGCCGATCAGGGCCCGGATGTCGCGCGCGGCAGCGCGGGTTTCGCGCCGGAACAGCCGCGGCACCCAGCGGCCCGGCAGGAAGGCGGCAAGGTTCAGGATCGGTTGGCTGCGTTGAAAGTCGCGGAACCGGTGGAACACCTGCGCGGCCATCTCGTCTTCGATGGGCACGGAAAAGAGCGTGCGGAAGATCACGTCCGCCGCGGCATGAGAGCATTCCTCTTCGATCTCCACCGGACCGTCATGCGCCGCCATGCGGGCCACGCTGGCCACCCCGGCCTCCCACATGGCCGGGAAGGTATCGCGCAGGCGCCCGCCCTCAAAAGCCGGGTCGATGATGCGCCGCTGCCGCAGCCAGGTCTCTCCATTGGTGAGAAAGACACTGTTGCCCAGCAAGGGCCGCAGCCCCGCGCCGATCCGGTTTGATTTCGGAAATTCCATGGGCCGCGCCTTTAGCACCTCGTCCAGCAGCGCGGGGTCGTTCACCATGTAGCTGCGAAAGAAGGGCGTGCGGAACTCCGCCATCCAGGCGTGGTAGAGCTTGGCGGGCTGGGCCGAAAGGATGTCTTGCCGAAACAGCTTCATATAGCGCCAGAGCGAGACTTTCTCGGATCGCGACGCTGGCTTGGGCGGGATCATGACGTGCTCCGATAGCGATTGGCAGGCCGCGTGATCCGCGCCGGAGATGGCGCCCGGTCTGCGTAGCGCCCGGCCAGGGTCTGCGGCCCGGCGGTGATGCGGAAGTAGTCGTAATCGCCCGGTCGATCGAACGCGCACAGATACTGAAAATGCAGCCGGAAGAACCGGCGGCGCAGCTCTTTCCACCGCGCGGGCGACAGGGTCTGGGTGAAGGCGGCGGAAATCACGCGCGGCCACAGCTGCCCCTGGGGCGCCACGCCGCTGACCGCGACCGGATCACACAAGGCGAAGGCGCAACCATCCCCCGGCGCGGTCACGTCCATCCAGAACAGCTCGGGCCGGGTGGACAGATAGGCCAGATCCCCGCGCAACGCCCCCGCATCGGGCAGGAAGCTGACCATCGGCACCACCTGCCCCAGCGACAGGAAGGACAGCGTCGGCCCCTGCTCGGGCACGCGACCCGCCCGGATCACCTCGGCCAGAACCGACACGCCGATATGGGCGCCTGAGCTGTGCCCGACGATCAGCACCTCATCGGCATCGCCCGACAGCGCGGCGGCAATGCGGCCCTCGAACTCTTTCATCCGGGCGCGCAATGCAGGCGGATCGGCGCCGCGCCAGCGGGCCGAGAACGCATAATCATGCATCAGGTAGTAGGCAAAGAAGCGGCCATCGTGTTTTCGAAACCATCGCAAGATCGCCCCGCCGATCCCGAGGGCTACCGCCACTTGCGCGGCCCAGACCGCCGCCCCAGTGATCCCAAGGGCGTTCAGCCCCATGGCGAGAAAGCCCGCCCCCAGCCACGCCGCGATGATCGCCGCCCAAAGCTGAAGGATCAGGGCCACCACCGGGTAAAGCGCCGCGATCACCGGCCCCTTGCGCAGCCCCGCCAGCCGGAACAGCGCCCCGGAGGAGATATAGACCCAGGCCGTGCGCAAGAGCTGCCCATAGGTGGCCGCGATCCCGCCCGCCATGGAGTCGCGCACGATGTCGGACCACACCAGCACGTCGACAGACGTCTCGGTGTTGGCGCTGTCCTGGGCAGACCATACGTCCCAACCATAGACGCCGCCCTGACGGCCCTTGAGCGTGAGGTCATAGCCACTGATGCGCGCCTGTTCCGCACCTTCGCTGCGATACAGCTCGCGATACCGGCGCGGATGGAACGGGTCATAGCCGGGGATGTAGAAGACCCGTCTTCGTTTGACCTGTCTCACCGACATGCACACACCCATGGAAATCTGGGGAGACCCTAGATCCAAAACGCGGCAGCTTTAAGACCCGCGCCCCGTTTCTTTTCGCCGCATATGCCGTGGTCCGCCCCCTGACAGTGGGGTCGTCAGCCCAGCGTCGCCAGCCCGGGGAACGTATCGAGAAGCCAGTTGGACATCTGCGTGAACTGCCCGGTCAGCAGCATGAGCCCCACGGTCCACAGCAGCAGGCCCGAAACCTTTTCGACCCGGTCCATATGCCGCTTCATCCAGGCCATGACGCCCTTGAGTCGCGGGAAGAAGATCGCGACCAGAAGGAACGGCACCCCCAGCCCGACAGCATAGGCGGCCAGCAGCGCGGTGCCCTGCATCACGTTGCCCTGCGTCGCGGCAAAGCCGATCAGGGTGCCCAGCACCGGGCCAAGGCAGGGCGTCCAGCCAAAGGCAAAGGCCAGCCCCAGCACAAAAGCCCCAAGCGCGCTGCCGCCGTGATCGCCCGCCTCCATCCGCGCCTCGCGATCCAGGAACCCCAGGCGGAACACGCCGATGAAATGGGCGCCGAAGATCATCGTGATGATCCCGGCGATGGTCACGAACAGCTCCTGACGGCTCAGGAACAACCGCCCGAGCGCCGAAGCCGACGCCCCCATCAGCAGGAAGACGACCGACAGGCCCAGCACGAAAAACAGCGCGGCCATAACGACGCGGCCCCGGCCCTTGCCCTCTAGGTCATTGACGCTCACCCCGCCCATATAGGCCAGATAGGGCGGCACGATGGGCAGGACGCAGGGGCTCAGAAACGAAAGCAGCCCCGCGCTGAGCGCAATGAACAGGCCGGGCAGCAGGGCAGCGGTGGTGACGAGATCAGCGGACATGGGGTCTCCGGGTCTTGAGTTGTCCTTTCCTAGCCGCGCCGCCACGCGCCGTCACCCCGCCGCGCATCACATGCGCGCGACAAAGCAGCGCGCGGACGGGATGGATCACGGCATAAGGGGCGGGGCCTGCTGCTAAAGCAATGCGCTTAGAGGGGCCCCGGACGGCCAATCCACCCCGTGCCATCCCCGCGCTCGCGCCGCCGCTGTATTCGCGGGGCTGTCATCGACAAGCGTGAGCGCCTCGGGCGGTTGCTGAAGCTCCGTCTCGATTGCCATGAAGAACGCAGGTTCTGGCTTCGCGGCTCCGATCTTGGCAGAGCAAAAGACGCCATCGACATGGGTCCCAAGCCCGAGGCGATCCATCAAAAACCCCATCCGCAGGGCGTCTTGATTGGTGGCAAGCCAGACCTGCCAGCCCGCCGCGCGCAATCGCGCGACATCATCCAGCACCGCCAGATCCAGACCCGAATCCTGAGCATGCCAGTAGTCCAGAAGATCAGAGGCCCGCACAGGCGTGCCGCGCAGCGCGGCTTCAAGAACGGGGCGGATGTCGGCCCGCCCCCGCACGATATCTGCCCAGTGTGGGGCGAAGAACCGCTCTTGCAAGGTGGTGGGCGCCAGGCCCAGATCCGCGTCTAGACGGCTGTCCCAACGCTCCCCGGTGTCGGGGCGGCCAGTTACGACCACCCCGTCCACATCAAGGCATAGGACCTTCCCGCTCAGCGGCCCAGAGACCACCAGCCGCGCCGCTTGGGCTTGGCGGGTTCTTCGGGCTGCGGCTCCGCGGGTTCGGCCGCTTCGGGCGACGGGCTTTCCGCCAGACCGGCATCGGGCTCCGCCACGACCGGCTCGGGCGCCGGGTCATGGAGCGGCTCTGCGGGAGCGTCCTCAGCCGCCGACGGCGCGGCAGCCTCTTCGGCCTTCACGTCTTCGGAGGGCGTCTCAGCGACAGGCTCGGCCTCCGGCGCGGAGGTGTCCGCTTGCTCCGGTTGTGCCTCGGTCACGTCTTCTGCGGGGGCCGCCGCATCCGCTGCGGGGGTCTCATCGGCCTTCTTGCGGCGGGTCCGGCGGCGCTTCTTGGGCTTTTCTTCAGCCTCGGGCGCCTCAGGGGCCGCCTCTTGCGCAGGCGCCTCCTCCGCGACCTCTGCTGCATCGCCCTCTGCGACCGTGTCTGCCGGAGCCTCCTCCGTCTTCTTACGGCGCGAGCGGGAGCGGCGGCGTTTCGGCTTTTCCTCGGTGGCGGGCGCATCGCCCTCCTCACCGGGCGCGTCACCCGACGGGGCCGCCTCGTCCGAGGCGTCCTCTTCGCCGCTCTCTTGCGACTCGCCGTTGGCCTCCGCGCCATTCTCCTCGCCCGTGGGCTTGCGGCGGCGGCGGCGGCGGCGGCGCTTCTTCTTGGGCTGCTCGTCGTCCTCGGGGGCGGCGTCGGGCTCTTCGGCTTCGATCACCGGAGCCTCTTCGGCCAGCACCGCCGTGTCGGAGGACACCACCGGGCGCGCAACTTCGGCCACGGCGCGGGTGGCGGTCTTGAACTTCTCAAGCCCGAATTCCGGCGAGACCATATCGACGCTCGCCTCGATGCGGACGGACATGCCGTAGCGCGCTTCGATCTGGGCGATGTGCTCGCGCTTTTGGTTCATGAGGTAGTTTGCAACGGCCACCGGCGCGGTCACCTTGACCTCGCGGGAGCGGCCGCGCACGCCCTCTTCTTCCAAAGCGCGCAGGATGGACAGCGCCACGTTGTCATCCGAGCGCAGCAGGCCCGTGCCATGGCAATGCGGGCACGGCTGGGTCGTCGCTTCGAGCATGCCGGGGCGCAGACGCTGGCGAGACATCTCCAGCAGGCCAAAGCCGCTGATCTTGCCAACCTGGATGCGGGCGCGGTCGGTCTTGAGCTTGTCCTTCAGGCGCTTTTCGACGGCGGCATTGTTCTTGCGCTCGTCCATGTCGATGAAGTCGATCACGATCAGACCAGCCAGATCGCGCAGGCGGGCTTGGCGGGCAACCTCTTCGGCGGCTTCAAGGTTGGTCTTGAGCGCGGTTTGCTCAATCGAGCCTTCCTTCGTCGCCCGGCCCGAGTTCACATCGACTGCCACAAGCGCTTCGGTGATGCCGATCACGATGTAGCCGCCCGAGGGCAACTGCACCGTCGGATTGAACATTGCCGACAGCGTGGTTTCCACCTGATAGCGCGCATAGAGCGGCATCTGGTCGGTGTAGTGTTTCACGTTCTTGGCGTGGGACGGCATGATCATCTTCATGAAGTCCTTGGCCACGCGGTAACCGGCATCGCCTTCGACGATGACCTCGTCGATTTCTTTGCTGTAATAGTCGCGGATCGAGCGCTTGATGAGGTTGCCCTCTTCGTAGATCGGCGCCGGAGCGATGGATTTCAGCGTCAGCTCACGCACCTGCTCCCACAGGCGCTGAAGATATTCATAGTCGCGCTTGATCTCGCTCTTGGTTCGCTGGCTGCCCGCCGTGCGGATGATCAGCCCCGCGCCCTTGGGCACGTCGAGGCTGGTCGCAATTTCCTTGAGCTTCTTGCGATCGCTGGCATTGGTGATCTTGCGGCTGATCCCGCCCCCGCGCGCGGTATTGGGCATGAGCACGCAGTAGCGGCCCGCAAGGCTGAGATAGGTGGTCAGCGCGGCGCCCTTGTTGCCGCGTTCTTCCTTGACGACCTGCACCAGCATGACCTGGCGGACCTTGACGACCTCCTGGATTTTGTAGCGCTTGGGGCGCGGCTTGCGGCGCGGACGGATGTCTTCGCTTTCGTCCTCATGAGCCACGGATTCGATACCGTCATCCTTGGCGCTTGCGTCGCGAGCCTTGGGCTTGTCGCCCTCGTCATCCGCGGGATCGGCCTGAGGCGCATCTCCGTCGTCTTGGGGCTCTTCGGCCGCGTCGTTGGCGGCGTCCGGCGCGGAGGTTTCGTCCTGCGTATCCTGCGCCGCAGCCTCTTCACCGCTCTCCTGCGGGGCCGCCTCTTCGGTGTCGCCAGCCTCGGTCGAGGCCGCCGCTTCCGTTTCAGGCTGGTCCTCGGCGCTTGCCGCGTCCTGCGGCGCGTCTGTCGTCGGGGTTTCTTCCGGGGTCTCGGCTGCGGGGGATGCGCCCTCAGCGGCCTCCAGAGGAGCGGCGTCTGCTTCGGCATCATCGCCGCGCGGATCACCCTCGGCGGGCTCAATCGTCTCCATGCCCGCGATGTCTTCGCTGGGCTTGGTGACAACCGCATCGTCGCTGCGAGTCTTCTCCGCCTTGGAGCGGCTACGCGAACGGCGGCGCTTGGGCTTGGGGGTCTCTTCCTCGTCGGCTTCGGCGCTCAGGCTGTCAGCATAGGCCTGTTCCTCGGCCAGCAGAGCCTCGCGGTCCGCGACGGGAATTTGATAGTAGTCGGGATGGATTTCGTTGAAGGCCAGGAACCCGTGACGGTTGCCACCATAGTCCACGAAGGCCGCCTGAAGCGACGGCTCCACGCGCATCACTTTGGCCAGGTAGATATTTCCCGCAAGCTGCTTGCGGGATTGGGTCTCGAAATCAAACTCCTCGACTTTGTTTCCATCCACCACCACGACGCGGGTCTCTTCCGCGTGGGTGGCATCGATCAGCATTTTCTTTGCCATGTTGTCCTTGCGCACCCGAAAAAGGCCCGCCCCGTGGCGGGGAAGGCCTGATGATCGGGTGACTGTCCATAGCAACGCGCAGCAGGACACCCTGCGCGCGCCCTGAGGGCGCCGCGGTGAGGGTTGTTGATCGCTGCTCGCGCATCGCGGTTCTTCTCCGACAACCCGCGATGCGGGGTGCCCATTCATGGCCCAGGCCGGAAACATAAAGCCCCTGCCGGGCGGTCTTTCGGCCTGTCCCGCAAAAGGTGCGGGACGGCCTGTCCTTGCCGTCAGCCCCCGGCGCGTAAGGTGCGACCGGACGGGGCGGGCGGAGAATCTGACCGGACGGGACCGAAAAACGTCTTTCGGACGTCCGTCCCTCTAATTAAGGGCAACAGGGCGCAAGGTGCAATGGCCGAGTATGCAAGTTCTGTGTCTAACGCGTCAGCGCGGCGCTTGAAGGAGGCAAGAACAGCAGGATCAGCACCACCATCCCCGCCCCCGCCGCATAGAACGGCCATTCGGGCTGTGCGTGGTACAGAACTGTGCTGCCCAGCGGTGTGATGATCGCAGCAGAGCCCTGCGCGGCCGCAATCAACCCCGCGACGCCGCCCTGATGATCCGCCCCGGCATTGAGCGACGCCCCTGCGATCACCCCCGGAAACAAAAGACCGTTCCCGACCCCCAGCACCGCATAGGACAGGTAGTAGAGAGGCTCCGTCGCGGTCGCCAGCAGGCAGACGAACCCCGCGATCCAAAGGGCGGCACCGCTGATCATCAGCGGGCGCGGCGCCCATTTGAGCCACTTGATCTGCACGATCTGCATCAGGATCATCGCAAGGCCGACGCAAAACAGCGCACCTGCGAGCACCGGAGCGGTCTCCGCCTCAGTCAGGCCCAGACTGTCCTGGATATAGAACCCGGCCACCACCTGCATGGTGATGATCGCGCCGAACACAACGAATGCCGCAAGCAGCCACCGCCACAGCGCACGGGCCGACAAGGTGCTGTCCGCGATCCGGGGCACCGGACGGCTGCGCGGCACCCACAGCAGGACAAAGACAAGCGCCAGCAGGCTGACCACCACCGTTGCAAAGAGCGGCCAGATCAGCCCGATGATTGCCAGACCGCCCCCCATCACCGGCCCGATCACCATCCCCAGACCGTTTGCCGCCCCGATCAGCGCCATGCCGGTGCTGCGCTCTTCTTCGGTCGTGTTGTCCGCAACCAGGGCCTGCGCGGCGGCCGGGACGGCGGGTAGGAACACCCCGATCGCCGCGCGCGAAGCCACAAGCGACAGGAACAAAGCGCCAGCGGTCAGCGCACCTGTCATGCCAAGCCAGGTCAGCCATGTGTAAACGATGTAGGTCACCCCGACGCCCGCAAAGCCCGCCGCCATGATCGGCTGGCGCCCGATGCGGTCACTGAGCCGCCCCCACATCGCCCCGGCGACGGCCATCACCGCCGAGCCGACCGACACGATGATGCCGACCTGAATTTCTGTCAGCCCAACGACCCGCGCGATGGGCGCGAGGATCGGCATGATGACCGACACCGCCACCGCAGACAGCGTGACGGATACAAATGCAGAGATCTTATATGAAGCCATGACGCCACCGGTTTTTGAATCACAAGCGGCCATGTGCCTTGATCCAAAACGGCTGGGTGCGGGTCGCGCGCCTACAAGACATCAGCCGGGCCGGGAGCGCAACCCCGGCCCTGCCCCGCGCCGATCAGAGATAATCCGCGCGCTGAAGCCCGTATTTGGCCATCTTTTCGTTGAGCGTCCGGCGCGGCAGGCACAGCTCTTCCATGACGGCCACGATGGAGCCTTTGTGGCGGCGCATCGTGTTGTCGAGCAGCATCTTCTCGAAGGCTTCGACAAACTCCTTGAGCGGCTTGCCTTCGGTGGTGATCGCCGGGGTCGGCATGTCGTCGCCGCTCATCAGCAGCGAGGTGATCGAGGCGGAGCCACGCCGGTTCTGCAGCACCGCCCGTTCCGCGAGGTTGCGCAGCTGGCGCACATTGCCCGGCCAGGGCGCCTGCAGCAGCTGCGCGGCCTCTTGCGCCGACAGCTCAGGCGCGTCGCAGCCGTATTCCTCGGCGTAGCTTTCCGACAGGCGGGTGAACAGGGCCAGCACGTCTTCGCCCCGCGCGCGCAGCGGCGGTACGGTGATGCGCAGTGCGGCAAGCCGGTAGAAGAGATCCGCGCGCAAGGTGCTTTCGCAGGTGCGGCCTTCGTCCTGAAGGTTGCAGATCGCCACCACGCGGGTTTCGGCCGGGTTCCCCTGATCGTTGAGCGCCGTGAGCAGCCGTGCCTGAAGCGGTTCGCTGAGCGCCTCGATGTCTTCCAGCACCAGCGTCCCGCCCCGCGCCTCTTCGAGCGCGGGAATGGTGCCCTCGTCCTCGGGCGCGCCGAACAGGCGCCGTGTCAGAGCGGCCTCGTCCAGGGCGCCGCAGGAAACCAGAACGAACCGCTTGGAGGCTCGCGCCCCCACGGCGTGCAGCGCATGGGCCACCAGCGTCTTGCCGGTGCCGGTTTCGCCTTCGATCAACACATGCCCGTCGGCCTGCCCCAGATCGAGAATATCCTCCCGCAGCCGCTCCATCGCATCCGAAGTGCCGATCAGCTTGCCCATCAGGGCCGATCCGTCCGACAGCTCGCGCCGCAGCGCCCGAGCGTCCAGCGTCAAACGCCGCGCCTGGGTCGCCTTGCGCGCCAGTTCGGTCATGCGGTCGGGATCGAACGGCTTTTCGAGGAAGTCAAAGGCGCCAATCCGCATGGCCTCCACCGCGATCGGCACATCGCCGTGGCCGGTGATCATGATGACCGGCAAGGTGCTGTCGATCGCCTTGATCCGCCGCAAGAGCTGCATCCCGTCCATGCCCGGCATCTTGATGTCGGTCACCACGGCGCCGGGATAGTCCGGCGTCAGCCCCTTGAGCGCGTCTTCGGCGGAGGGGTAGGTTTCGGTATCGAAACCGGAAAGGGCCAACCATTGCGCGATGGATTGGCGCATATCCTGCTCGTCATCAACGACGGCGATCTTCATAGCTTTTGTCATGACTTATCCTGAGGTTATTCTGCGGCCTTGATGTCGTCTTCGGCCATAATGGGAAGCTCCAGCTCAAACACGGCACCGCCTTGAACGGCGTTGCGCGCCGTGAGGCGCCCGCCCAGATCGGTCACGATCCCCGAAGAGATCGCCAACCCGAGCCCGACCCCGTCGCCGGGTTGCTTGGTGGTGTAGAACGGCTCGAACAGCGCATCGAGATCCTCGATCCCGGCGCCGTTGTCGCGCACGGTGATGCGCACCGCCTCACCTGCGGCGAGGATCACTTCGATCCGCGGATCGCTGACGGCCCGCGTCGCATCGAGCGCGTTGCGCAAAAGATTGATGAGCACCTGCTCCAGCCGAAGCCGGTCGCCCAGGATCATCACCGGATGATCGGGCAGCGTCCGGTCAATCTCGACCTCGCGCACCTTGAGCTGCGGCTCCATCATGCTCAGCGCGGTGGCAACGGCAGCGCGGGCATCGACGGGCGAAAAGGCCCCCCCGCCCTTGCGGGCATAGCTCTTGAGCTGCTTGGTGATCGCGCCCATGCGCCCGATCAAATCGTCGATCCGGTGGAACGCGCTGAGCGCCTCTTCGGGGCGCCGCCGCTCCACCAAAAGCCGCGCTCCGGCCAGATAGGTCTTCATCGCGGCCAGCGGCTGATTAAGCTCATGGCTTACGGCGGCGGACATCTCGCCCAGAGCGGCCAGCTTGGAGGATTGCTCCAGCGTCTGCTCGGCCACTTCCAGCGTTTTCTCGACTTTCTCGCGCTGAGCGATCTCACGCTGAAGCCGTTGGTTCAGGGCGCGCAGCTCAGCGGATTCGCGCTCCGTTTGCGACATCTGCCGGGCGGTGCGCCGGTTGAGCGCCAGGAACAGCAGCGACAGAAGGATTGCAAAACCGGTGACCTCAAGCGCGAGGATCGCGTTCACCCGCTCCCGCACGCTGTTGTAGGGCGTGAAGCTGATCATCCGCCAGCCCTGGAACGGCACCCGCCGCGCGATGCGCAGCACGGCTTCGCCGGACAGGTAGCCATCTGCCGGCATCGCGGTCCAGTCCTGCGCGGCGTTCAGCGCGCGCTCAATCGCGCTTGAGGGCGAGCGCTCTTCAAGCGCCTCGGATTCCTGGCGCCCCCGCCAGCGGGGCTCGGTGCTCAGAATGATCTGGCCCGCGCTGTCCATCACCATCACCGCGTCCGATGTCCGGGCCCAGGCGCGCTCCAGCTTGGCCAGGTCCACCTCCACGACGATCACGCCCAGTGTCTCCGCCCCCGAGATCACCTTGCGCGAATAGGAGAACACATAGCCACCGGCCGGGCGCTCCGCCCGCGTGAAGACTGTCCCGGATGCGCGCAGGGCTTCCACGAAATAGGCCGCCGTGCGATGCATCGACCCCAGCCGGGTCCGGTCCGTGGCCGCCACCGTCCGCCCGTCAGCATCGAGCAGAACCAGCGAAGCGGCACCGATTTCGTCCACAAAGGACAGCAATCGCTGGGTGGAGCGCGAATAATCCCCGCTCGCAAGCGCGCCCGAGATTTCGGGATCGCGGGTCAGGAGTTGCGGCACGATGGAGTTCCGCTGAAGCTCGCTCACAAGGTTGCCGGAATAGAGCGTCAGGCGCACTTCGGCGCGGTTGCGGGTCGTCTCCGTGAACCGCTCCGTCAGGTATTGGTTGGACACATAGACCACGGCAAGCGCAACCAGAGAGAGTAGCGCGACAACGCCGCGCAACCCCCAGCGGCGCCGACGCACAGGGCGGCGGCTCTTGTCGCGGATCGCTTCCATGGATCGAAACTAAAAGCGCAGCTCGGCGCCCACAAGCATGGGAAACCCGCAGCGGCGACCGACCGCCGATGCAAGGCCGTTCGCCGTGACGAAATCACCGACGCACAAGGCGCCGCGCGCGCCGTCAGTGCACCGATTTGCGAATGCGCCGCACCATCAGCCACACGGCCAGCACCACCACCGGCACGGCGCCCGCGGTCAGCGTGGTCTTGTCGATATGCGCGGCCTTGGCGAGCGGCGCGAGCGCATAGGTGACAAGGTTCAGCGCGTAGTAGCTGATCGCGACGACCGACAGCCCCTCGACCGTCTGTTGCAGGCGCAGTTGTAGATCGGCGCGGCGATCCATGCTTTCCAGCAGGGCCTGGTTCTGCGCAGAGCGCCCGACATCCACCCGCGTGCGCAACAGATCGGCGGCACGGGCGGCACGGCCCGTCATGCTGTCCATCCGCCCCTGAACCGACCGCACCGTGCGCATCGCGGGATCGAAACGCCGGGTCATGAAATCGCCAAAGGTCTGGCGCCCCTTGAAGCGCCGCTCGCCCATGGCCGCGATCCGCTGCTCGACGATGGCCGCATAGGCCGCCGTGCCGCCAAACCGATAGGCGGTGCGCGACCCGAGCCGCTCCAGATCGGCGGAGATCTCCAGCAGGTCATGCAGCGTCTCTTCCGGGGCAGAGCTGTCCTTCGCCATCGTGCTGGTCAGCGCCCCCAGATCATCCGCGATCCGGTTGAGATCAGGGCCAAGCGCGCGCGCCTCGACAAGCCCCAGCATCGCCATGGTCTTGTAGGTTTCGACCTCGCACAGGGACTGCACCATGCGGCCGATCCGCCCGGGCCCCGTGCCGGGGCGGGCAAAGATCGCGAACCGCATGTGGCCCTGATCGTCGGGCAGGAAATCCCCGGCGATCACCATCTGATCCTCAAGCACCCGCGCCATGGCGATGGCCGTGCCCGGAAGCCAGGTCATCACCTGTTCGGCAAGGCCGTCATCGCCGTCGGCCAGCTCGATCCGGATCAGGGCCGAGGTGATCCGCCGTCCGGGCGCCGCCGCACGCCAGCCCGGCGGCAAAAGCCCGAACCCCGCGCCGCCATAGGGCGGCGTATCCAGCCCTTCGGTCAGGATCGTGTAGGTCACGAACTCGGTGTGGCTTTCCCACTTGAGCACCGCATTTCCCAGCCGGGTCACGAAGTGGGTCGCCCCCGGCGCGGGATGCGGTGCCCCGTGGTGATCCAGCAGCGCCTCCAGATGCGCCCGCTCGGCCGAGCGGTCCCGCGGCGTGTTCGGCACGAGCGCCAGATAGGCGGCTTCCCCCGGCGCGGGAAGCTTGGGCGCGGGGCGGGCGTGGATCTCATGGGTCAGCGCGGCGCGCGCGTCGTGATCGGTGAAGGGCATGGCAAACTCCGGGATGTCGCTCCGTTATTTCAGGAGAAATCCTTTGGTGCCAGAGATTTAGAGGCATACATCCGCATACCGCGCGGCCCGCATTGATCTGCACGCCCTTTTGCGTCAGGAAACGCCATGGCCCGCGTGATCTTGCTTAACAAACCCTTCGGCGTCCTGCCCCAATTCACGGACAGGAAAAGCCCGACCCCGCGCCCGACCCTGTCGGACTACCTTGATGTCAAAGGGGTTTACCCCGCCGGGCGGCTGGATCGCGACAGCGAAGGGCTAATGGTGCTGACCGATGACGGAAAGCTTCAGGCGAAGATTTCGTCGCCCCGCTACAAGGCGCCCAAGACCTACCTGGTGCAGGTCGAAGGCGCGCCGGAGGACACCGATCTGGAGCCCCTGCGACACGGCGTCACGCTCAAGGACGGCCCCACCCGCCCGGCCAAAGCGCGGCTGATCGCCCCGCCCGACCTGTGGCAGCGCGACCCCCCGGTGCGGTTCCGCAAATCCGTGCCCGATCGCTGGATCGAGCTCACCCTGACCGAAGGCCGCAACCGCCAGGTGCGGCGCATGACGGCGGCCATCGGGTTTCCGACCCTGCGGCTCGTGCGGTGGCAGGTCGGGGCTTGGAGCGTCGAAGGTCTGGCGCCGGGGGAATGGCGCGACGCGCCCAAACCCTAGCCGATGAACGCAAAGCGCCCGCCAAAAAGGCGGGCGCGTTTCCGAACCGAATGCATCGGCCCTGCGAGGCAATTACGGCGCCACGGACGCCGCGTAGATGCTGTCGATCGTGTCGCTGATGGTGCTGTTGAACGCGGCATCGTCCTGCCCCGCCGACAGACCTTCGGTCAGCGCGCGCGAGAAGCTGGCGATCACGCCCGCGTTGCGCGACAGGCGGGCATTGGCCTCGTCCCGTGCATAGCCGCCCGACAGGGCCACCACGCGCATCACCTTCGGGTGGTCCACGAGCGGCTTATAGAGGTCGTCCTCCTCGGGCAGGGTCAGCTTGAGCATGACCTCCTGCCCCTCGGGCAGCGCGTCCAGCTCTGCTTTGAGCGCATCGCGCAGGATCCGCTCCGCCGCGTCCTTGTCGGCGGCGTTGATGTTCACCTCAGGCTCAATGATCGGAATCAGCCCGTGGCCGAGGATCTGCTTGCCCACCTCGAATTGCTGGGCGACCACGGCCTTGATCCCGACCTCATCGGCGGAATGGATCACGGAGCGCATCTTGGTGCCGAAAATACCCGCCTTCACGGCGCGCTCCAACAGCGCGTCCAGCTCGGGCATGGGCTTCATCAGCTGCACGCCCTGCGCCTCATCGGCCAGGCCCTTGTCGACCTTCAGGAACGGCACCACGCGGTGATCGTCCCACAGCGCCTGCGCCGACGGCTTGCCGCCGATCTGGCGGTCCATCGTCATCTCAAAGAGGATCGCGCCGATCACCTTCTCGCCGGTGAAGGCCGGGGCCTCGACGATGCGCGCGCGCATGGCGTGGATCAGGTCGAACATCTCAGCTTCGGAGCCATAGGCGTCCTCGTTGATCCCGTAGGCTTTCAACGCCTTGGGGGTGGAGCCGCCGCTTTGGTCCAGAGCCGCAATGAAGCCCTTCCCGTTGCGCATCTGTTCGGCTTGCTGCTGGGTCATGGTGATCTCCTTTCGCCCCCGTTCGGCCCGGTTCCTATCACGGACCGGGCCGGTTGCAATCGTGGTCGCGCTAACGGGGGACGCGGGGTCAGATCACTCCGCGCTCAGCCGCGCCGGAAGGTCCGACCCAATCCAGTCGTTGAGCGCCCGGGCCCGGAGCTGCGCCCGCATTTCGGGCCAGTCGTCAAAGCCGCTATTGCGCATCTTGGCGTCGATCTCGTCCGCGATGGCACGGCCCGCGCTGTCCCCGGCGGCAAGCGCCAGTTCCGACCAGTAGACCGCCTGCGCATAGCTTCGCGTGACCGGGCGCCCGATCAGCGCGGCGCGGGCGCGGCTGGCCAGATCCGCGCGGCGGGTGGCGGCTTCGGTCAGCTCCGGCAGCGGAGGCTGAAGCGCCACGACCTGCGCCATGGGCATAGCCCTCTCGATCCGGTCGGCCAGCGACAGGGCGCCAGGCGCTCCGCGCTGCGCCGCACGCAGGGCCAGGGTATAGGCCCCGGCCGGGTCCAGATCGGATTCGGCGCGCGCCAGATCAAGCGCGAGCGCCCCGCTCGGGTCTGCCTCCGCGCCGGTCAAAGGCCCGAGCAGATCGAGCGCGGCCCGGGCATTGCGCGGGGCCCCTTCCCCATGCAGCAGCGCCAGACCGACCGCGCGGCGCGCCTCCGGGTCAAGCGCATCGGGCGCGCTGAGCGCCTGGCGCAGCAGGGCCACAGGGATCACCTCCTGCGTGTCGATCGTGCCCAGCCGCAGCGCGGGGTTCAGCGCTTCGAACACATCGGGGAACGGCATCGTTTCAAGCTGATAGGCCGACAGCCGCAGCGGCGCCGGATCGGGCGCCAAGGTCAGGACCAGCTCACGCGGGCCCTGCGGGATTCGGCGCGCGGCCTCGGCGGCCTGGGTCACGAAATCGCGCTGAGCGGCGGAGAGCGGCTCATTCGGGCCGTTCCAATCCATGAGCGTGTCCGAGAGTGCCTGACTGACGGCAAAGGCCATGCTGTCGGGCTTGATGCTGTCGGGGGGCAGCATCCGCGTGGCGCTCTCCCAAAGGCCCTTGTCCTCGATCACGATCTGCGCGCGGCTCAGATCGGCCATGGGCAGCGGATCGTCCATCCCGCCATAGGGGGACGGCGTTGCCTGGATCGACACATAGTCGAAATCCGCCTCGCCCGAGAGGCTGATCATCGTTGGGAAATCGGCCTGAAATTCGCTGCGCAGCGCGCCCGAGGGCATATCGTAAACGGCCGTGAGCCGGATGACATCGGCATCGACCCCGTTGATCCCGGCGGCGGCGGCGAAAGGCAGCACCTCCTGCGGGGCGCAATCGAGCGGCACGGCAACGGATTCGGCCACCAGCCCAATGCGAACCTGATCCGGGATATCGAGCGGCGTGCCCGTCAGGCGCAAACGGCCCATGGCGATTTCGCAGCCTGCGTTCGGATGACCTTCGGGATAGGGGCGCAGACGCGCTTCGCTCAAGGTGACGGTTCCGCTGCGCAGATCGACGCTGAGATCCTCATAGGTGAGATAGACAAAGGTCCGGGCCGCGTTGAGGCCGAACTGTGCAAACTGCTGCACGATCCGGTCCGGCGCGAGCAGATCGCCCCATTTCACCGTCTCGGGCGGGGCTGCGTGCAGCGTGGTGGCAGTTAGGGTAAGGGCGGCAATCGAAAGGCGGCGCATAAGGCGGGCTCCTGTCAGAGGCGGGACAGGCGCAGTCAAGGCGCGCGGCCCTGCCCCGTCAAGGCGGGTATTCCATTTGTTGACGCGCCGCCCGCCCCGATATGTGAGATCACCTCAAGACGGGCTGGCTTGCCCTACCCTTTAAGCGCCGCGACACCGGGCAGCGTCTTGCCCTCGAGCCATTCGAGGAAGGCACCGCCCGCCGTCGAGACATAGCTGAACCGCGCGGCCGCGCCGGATTGGTTGAGCGCGGCGACGGTGTCTCCGCCCCCGGCGACGGTTGTCAGCGCGCCATCTTCGGTAAGCTGCGCCGCAATGGACGCAGCCCCGTTGGTGGCCGCATCGAAGGGAGCGATCTCGAACGCGCCAAGCGGCCCGTTCCAGACGACCGTCTTGGCGGAGCGGAAGAGCGCTTCGATCTCTTTCACAGTCTCGGGACCGGCATCGAGGATCATCGCATCCGCCGGGCAACCACCAGCCGAGGTCACCTCGTGGGGCGCGTTGGCCTCAAAGGCGCGGGCGGTGACGACATCGACCGGCAGCAGGATGCGGCAGCCCGTTTCTTCCGCCTTGGCGAGGATCTCACGCGCCGTACCCGCCATGTCGTGTTCGCACAGCGACTTTCCGACGTCATGCCCCTGCGCAGCAAGGAAAGTGTTGGCCATGCCGCCCCCGATCACGATCGCATCGACGCGCGAGACGAGATTGCCCAGAAGCTCCAGCTTGGTGGACACTTTCGCCCCGCCGACCACGGCCACCAGCGGGCGCTCGGGCGCCTCAAGCGCAGCTTCGAGCGCGCGCAGCTCCGCTTCCATCAGCCGCCCGGCGCAGGCGGGCAAAAGTTGGGCCAGGCCTTCCGTGGAAGCATGGGCGCGGTGGGCGGCCGAGAACGCATCGTTGCAATAGACATCCCCAAGCGCCGCGAATCGCTTGGCCAGATCAGGGTCGTTCTTTTCCTCACCCGGTTGAAACCGGGTGTTTTCCAGCAGGACCACATCGCCCTCGGGCAGGTTGTCGAGGCTGTCCGAGAAGACCACCGCGCGCCCGAACACATCCTCAAGCGCGGGCACGAGCCGCGCAAGCGACATCTCAGGCACCACCTGCCCCTTGGGGCGGCCGAAATGCGCCAGAAGCACAACGCGCCCGCCTGCGGCCAGGATCGCATCAACGGTCGGCTTGATGCGGTCGATCCGGGTCGTGTCGGTGACGCGGTCGCCATCCATCGGCACATTGATGTCCACGCGGGTCAGAACGGTCTTGCCGTTCAGGTCCATGTCATCAAGGGTCTTCCAGGTCATCGCGCGGCTCCTTCTCACTAGATCGGGTTCGCCGCGCAGATTGCGCGCCTTGGCGCGCAGGTCAATGGAGAGAGCCCATGTTCCGAAAACTGCTTGCGCTCACAGTGCTGATCCTGCCGGGTCTGGCCGCCGCCGCGCCCCATGAGGCGGAGGCGCGCAAGGCGCGCTCCATCGCCCATCTTGAACAGATCGGGGTGCCCGTTCTGGACTCGCTGCCGGTCATCGAAACAGTCAAGACCAGCACCCGCCGCAGCACGCCCGAGGTGGCAGATCGCCTGCTCTCCCTCGCCATTGTGGCGGTCAAAGGCGAAACGGGCGATCCCGCGCTTGGCGATGCGCTGACCGAGCAGTTCAAAGCCAAAGGACTGTTTTCCCCGAACGAGCAGGCGTTCATGGACGATACGGCCCCCGACATGCACAGCCGCACGCAGTTCGCATGGCGCTATGAGGGCGTGGCCGTGCTGCTTTGGGCGCTGTCGATCTATGACGATCTTCCGCCGCCGACCGAAATCTGCGATGTGCCGCGTCTGGCCGAAACCTTGCGCGCATTGGGGCCGGACGGGCTCCGGCGCAAGGCGCGGCTGCGACCTCAGGCCGAGCTGCTCGACGCGGCAGACCTGATCTATCGCACCAACTGGGCCGTCGTGCAGGCGCACCTTGACGGCACCGCCCCTCCGGCCGGGCTCGACCCCGGTGTGGTCTATGAGCGGCACTATGTGCTCAACTGGCTGATCGGCTATGGCGGTCAGGCCTGGGACGATATCTCGACCGACACCTGAGCGGAGCGGCGCCTGGATGCTTGGCATTCGCGTCCGCGCGCCTTACCTGAGGAGCATCCAAGAGACAGGGAGCCCCCCATGGCCGAGATCAAAGACCCCGAAAACACCATCCTGATGGAGCTCAAGGACGGCACCGTCACCATCGAGCTGCTGCCCGACGTCGCCCCCAAGCACGCGGAGCGCATCAAGGAGCTGGCCCGCGAAGGCGCCTATGACAACGTGGCCTTCCACCGCGTGATCGACGGCTTCATGGCCCAGACCGGCGATGTGCAGCACGCCAACATGGAAAAGGACTACAACCCGGGCCGTGCAGGCACCGGTGGGTCGGACAAGCCGGATCTCCCGGCGGAATTCTCCAAGCTGCCCCATGATCGTGGCACCCTGGGCGCCGCGCGCAGCCAGAACCCGAACAGCGCCAACAGCCAGTTCTTCATCAACTTCAGCGACAACCACTTCCTGAACGGGCAGTACACGGTCTATGGCCGCGTGATCTCGGGGATGGAGCATGTGGACGCCATCACGCGCGGCGAGCCGCCTGCGAACCCGGATCGGATCGTCTCCATGAAGGTGGCCGCGGATGCGTAAGCTTGCCCTTGCCCTGGCGTTTGTCGGCGCCCCTGCCCTGGCGGATGAGCCAGGGCCGTTCCTGACGATCAGCGTCGAGGGCGAAGCCGCAGGCCAGATCGTGATCGACCTCAACGAAGAGGCCGCGCCCGGCCACACCGCGCGCATCACCGCTTTGGCGGAAAGCGGCGCCTATGACGGCGTCGTCTTTCACCGCGTGATCGACGGGTTCATGGCCCAGACCGGCGATGTCGAATTCGGCCGCGTCGGTCAGGACATGCGCCTGGCCGGGACCGGCGGCTCCAATGAGCCCGACCTGACCGCAGAGTTTTCCGACGAAAGCTTTGAACGCGGCACCGTCGGCATGGCCCGCGCGCAGGATCCGAACAGCGCCAATTCGCAGTTCTTCATCATGTTCGCCCCGGCGCCCCACCTGGATGGGCAATACACCGTGGTCGGCAAAGTAACCGAAGGGCTCGACGTGCTGGACGCGATCAAGCGCGGACGCGGGCGCAATGGCGCCGTGATCGGCCAGCCGGACGTGATGACGTCTGTCACCGTCACCGCAGCCGAATAGATCCTCAGCGAAGGGCGCGGGCGGACCCGCCGCGCGCCCTTCTTGACGCTAATGCGCCGCCGCGAGCCCCGCGAGCTTGTCGAGCGCAGAGCCCCACCCGGAATTGTAATCCGCGAACAGATCCGGCCCGGCCAGGCTGGTGATCTGCAACGTCACCTTCAAGGCGCAGCCCTTGGAGCTGGTGCTGATCTCATGCCCGCACAGCGCGACCGAGACGGTTTCCCCGCCCACCATCAGGGTTTCGGTGAAGGACAGAAACTCCGGGCTGACCACATGGAAATGCCCGATCGTGCCAAAGCTGGGCGCCTCTTTCGGGCCGCAGCGGGTTTCCTCGCGCCCTCCGGGGCGGCAGTCGAAATGGTCGATGATGACCACACTGTCATCGTCCGGTGCGCTCCACTGGGCGCGCAGATCCTTATCCGTCATCACGTGGAACAGCCGCTCGGGCGTACAGGCGATCTCTCGGGTGAGGGTCAGGGTGTCATAATCCGCCATGATCTGTCTCCTTGTCGGGCTGTGTGGCGAGGGCTTCGAGCCGGTCCAGCCGCCCCTCCCAGAGGCGGCGATGCTGGGTGATCCACGCCTCGGCGGCGGCCAGGGGGGCCGCTTCGATATGGACGGTGCGGACCCTTCCCCGCTTCTCGCTGCGGGTGAGCCCAGCGGCCTCCAGCTTACTGAGATGCTTGAGAAAAGAGGGCAGCGCCATGTCATGCGGGGCGTGCAGTTCGGACACCGGCGCGGGGCCGGTGGCAAGCCGCGCGATCACGGCCCGGCGGGTCGGATCCGCAAGCGCGGCGAACAGGGTGTCAAGTTGGTTATCCATACGGCTAAGTATCATACCGCGACCACCCCGGCAAGACACTTAGCCAATAACCTACCTGTTAAGGCGAATCAGGGGATTCCCTTTGGCGAATCACTGTGGCATGATGCGACCTGTTGGGCCCGACAAGAGGCCCGGAGGCAGAGCAGATGACCACCGCAGCACGGGCGCCTTGGCGCTCCATCCTGTTTTTCGCGCTGATGATCGCCCTTGGGGGCATCTTCGCCTTTGCCGCCGTGCAGGGTGATTTCGGCGTGTTCCGCCGCGCCGAAGTGGAGGCCGAAACCAAAGCCCTGCGCGCGGAGCTCACCCGGCTGGAGGCCGAGGTGACCCGGATGGAGAACCTCACCCACCGCCTGTCGGACGGATTTCTGGACCTCGACCTGCTTGATGAGCGCGCCCGCGACGTGCTCGGCATGGTGCGCAGCGACGAGATCGTGATCCAGTAACTACCGCGGGCCCAGCACCGCGAACCACACGCCCTGAGGATCGGTCGCAATGGCGACATAGAGATCGGCAGGCGCCTCAAACGGCCCGGCCCTTACGGCCCCGCCTGCGGCAACGATCCGCTCCATCGCGAAGATACAGTTCTCCACGTCGAAATAGGTCATCCACGCCGGATGCGGCGCCTTGCCCAGCCCCATGATCGCCCCCATGTGCACACCGTCATGGGTGAGCGTCTGGTAGAGACCGCCATCGCCAAGGTTCAGCGCCTCCGCCTCCTCCCAACCGAAGAGCCCCTCATAGAACTCCAGAGCGGCTTCGGGATCGCTGGTCATCAGCTCGTTCCAGGCGGCGTGACCCGGGCGGCCTCTGGCAAGCGCCCGGCTGCCTTCGCCATCCTCCATAGGCGCGCTCTCCAGGATGCCGAACGCCGCGCCCTGCGGATCGGCGCAGAGGGCGAAACGCCCGGTGCCCGGCACCTCCTGCGGGCCGTGCATCAGCGCGCCCCCCGCGTCGCGGATCGCATCGCAGGCCAGATCGCAATCGGTGACGGCAAAGTAGGTCAGCCAACCCGGCGGAATTTCGGGGGCCGGAGGCTCCATCAGCCCGGCCACCATGCCGCCATCGGCGCGGGCCAGATGATAGGTCACATCCTCCATCCCGCTTTCGCTGATCTCCCAGCCCAGAACCTGCGCATAAAAAGCTCCGGCCTCTGACAAAGCGCCCGGCGCCGTTGTCAGTTCATACCAAACTGGCTTTCCTGTCTTTTCTGTCATGGCGGACTCCTTACCCGAAGAAGCCTATCACAAACCGGTTGTTCGCGCTAACTGCGCCGGTCGATCCAGATTAGGATGCCCGATCCGGTGATGATCGCCATGCCCAACAGAGCCAGCGGCCCCGGCACCGTCGCAAAGACGATCAGGTCGATCAGCGCCGCCCAGATCAGTTCGCTGTATTCGATCGGCGCAAGCACGCTGATTGGCGCGCGGGCGATGGCTTCGACCGACAGAATATGCGCGAGCGCCCCGAACAGCCCCGTCAGCGGCAAGAGCCACAAAGCGCCATCGGGAAGCGGCGCCCAGCCAAAAGCCGCCGTTGCCGCCCCCGCCACCGTGCCGCCAAGCGCGAAGTAGGTCGCCACAGTCGCCGGGCGCTCGGTGCGCGAGAGATCCTTCACGACGATCCGCACGATGGCCATCAAGACGGCAAAGCCGAGCGCCAGCAGCGTGCCGATGAGAATGCCCTCCTCCGGCAGCGCCACGGCGCGCAGCAGCACGATCCCGACGCCCGCCAGGCCGAGCACCGTCGCCGCGATCCGCAAGCGCGACAGGTGTTCGTTCAGGAACAGCGCGGCAAGCGGCAGCACCAGAACCGGCGCCAGAAAGCCGATCGCCGTCACCATCGCGACCGATATATAGGTGAGCGCGCCGAAACTGCAGGCCATGGCCGAGACCGCCAAGACGATCCGCAGCCCATGCGCCGCCGGGCGCCGGGTCCGCAGCGCGCGCGGGAACTCTCCGCGCAGCGCCATATAAAACAGGATCACCGGCACCGCGGTGAGCGAGCGCCAGAACATGATCTGCCCGACCGGCAGGTCCGATCCAAGCTGCCGTACCGCGCCCGACATGGCCACGATGGCCACCCCGGCAAGGGCAAACAGCAAGATCGCCAAAGAGCGGTTTTCCTGCATGTGTTATCGCTATCGGCTTCACGCGGTATAGGAAACCCCTCTCCAGGTCAGGCCCGGAATAATTCGCTCTAGGCATCGGTTTGCCATCTGTGCTAGAATATTGTTTAACGTTAAACGATCCCAGCAACGCCCGAGGGGAGAGCGTATCATGGCCGCACGCAAAGCGACGAAGAAACCAAGCGCATCAGCGGAGGAGTTGACGCAGTATTACCGCGACATGCTGTTGATCCGACGCTTTGAAGAAAAGGCCGGTCAGCTTTACGGCATGGGGCTGATCGGAGGGTTCTGTCACCTCTATATCGGTCAGGAAGCCGTCGTCGTCGGGCTGGAGGCCTGCGCCAAGGAAGGCGACAAACGGATCACCTCGTATCGCGATCACGGCCATATGCTGGCCTGCGGCATGGATCCGAACGGCGTCATGGCAGAGCTGACCGGCCGCGAGGGGGGCTACTCCAAGGGCAAGGGCGGCTCCATGCACATGTTCTCCGCAGAGAAGCATTTCTATGGCGGCCACGGGATCGTCGCGGCGCAGGTGCCGCTGGGGGCCGGGCTTGCGTTTTCGGACAAATACAAAGGCAACGACAACGTAACCTTTACCTATTTCGGGGACGGCGCCGCCAACCAGGGCCAGGTCTATGAGACCTACAATATGGCCGAGCTGTGGGATCTTCCGGTGATCTTCGTCATCGAGAACAATCAATACGCCATGGGCACCAGCGTGGCCCGCGCCACCAAGTCCAAGACCCTGTTCGGGCGCGGCGAAGCCTTCGGGATCGAAGGCGAAGAGGTGGACGGCATGAGCGTGCTGGCCGTCAAGGAAGCTGGGGAACGCGCCGTGGCCCACTGCCGCGCAGGCAAGGGCCCCTACATTCTGGAAATCAAGACATACCGCTATCGCGGGCATTCCATGTCGGATCCGGCAAAATACCGCACCCGCGAAGAGGTCCAGAAGATGCGCGAGGAGCGCGACCCGATTGAGGCCGTGCGGGCTCTTTTGCTCAAGGACGGTCATGCCAGCGAAGACGATCTCAAGGCGATCGACAAAGAGATCAAGGAGATCGTCAACGCCTCGGCCGAATTCGCCAAGAACAGCCCGGAGCCTGCTCTCGAAGAGCTCTGGACCGACATCTACGCCACCGAAGCCCAGCAGGAGGCCTGAGACATGCCCACAGAAATCCTCATGCCCGCCCTGTCCCCCACGATGGAGGAAGGCACGCTCGCCAAATGGCTCAAGAAAGAGGGCGATGCGATTGCCAGCGGGGACATCATCGCTGAGATCGAAACCGACAAGGCCACGATGGAATTCGAGGCCGTGGACGAAGGCGTCCTGGGCAAGATCCTCATTGAGGAAGGCACCGAAGGGGTGAAGGTCAACACCGCCATCGCCGTGCTTTTGGCCGAGGGCGAAAGCGCCGATGACATCGCCGTCAGCAACGCCCCGGCTGCGCCTGAAGCGCCTGCCGCCTCCCCGGCACCTGCCGCCGCGCCGCAGCCCGCTCCGGTTGCCGCCGCCCCTGCGGCCCCTGCTCCGAAACCGGTCCGGTCCCTCGATTGGCCCGAGGGCACCAAGATGAAGACCATGACCGTGCGGGAGGCCATCAACGAGGCCATCGCCGAAGAGATGACCCGTGACGAGTCCGTCTTCATCATGGGCGAAGAGGTGGCCGAATACCAAGGCGCCTACAAGATCACCCAAGGGCTGCTGGACAAGTTCGGCGCCCGCCGCGTGATCGACACACCGATCACCGAACACGGCTTTGCCGGGATCGGCGTGGGCGCGGCCTTTGGCGGCCTGCGCCCCATCGTGGAGTTCATGACGTTCAACTTCGCCATGCAGGCGATTGACCAGATTATCAACTCCGCGGCCAAGACGCTCTATATGTCCGGCGGTCAAATGGGCGCGCCCATGGTGTTCCGCGGCCCCAACGGCGCCGCCGCCCGTGTCGGCGCGCAGCATTCGCAGGACTATGCGGCATGGTATGCCTCCGTGCCCGGCCTGAAGGTGGTGCAGCCCTATTCGGCGGCCGATGCCAAGGGCCTGCTGAAATCCGCGATCCGCGATCCCAACCCGGTCATCTTCCTTGAAAACGAAATCCTCTACGGCAAGAGCTTCGAAGTCCCCGAGCTGGATGATCTCATCATTCCGTTCGGCCAGGCGCGCATTGCCCGCGAAGGTGCGGACGTGACGATCGTGAGCTGGGGGATCGGTATGACCTTTGCCCTTGAGGCCGCCGAGCAGCTGGCCAGCGAAGGGATCGACGCCGAGGTCATCGACCTGCGCACCCTGCGCCCGCTCGATCTGCCGACTGTGCTTGAGAGTGTGCAAAAGACCAACCGCTGCGTGTTGGTGGAGGAAGGCTGGCCCGTTGGCTCCATGTCCTCCTACATCGCAAGCGAGATCATGCAGCAGGCGTTCGACTATCTCGACGCCCCTGTCGTGACCTGCACCGGCAAGGACGTGCCCATGCCCTACGCGGCAAATCTTGAGAAACTGGCGCTGACGACCACCGCAGAAGTGATCGACGCCGTCAAAGCTGTGACTTACCGGTAAGGAGCCCGCGCGATGCCCACGGAAATTCTGATGCCCGCCCTGTCTCCGACCATGGAGGAAGGCACGCTGGCGAAATGGCTGGTCAAGGAAGGCGACACCGTGTCGTCCGGCGACCTTCTGGCCGAAATCGAAACCGACAAGGCCACGATGGAATTCGAGGCCGTCGATGAAGGCGTGATCGGCAAGCTGCTGGTGGCGGAAGGCACCGAAGGCGTGGCGGTGAACACCGCGATTGCCGTGCTTTTGGCCGATGGCGAGAGCGCCGACGACATCGGTGCCGCCCCGGCCGCACCGGCCCCGAAAGCCGAAGCCAAACCGGAACCGGAAGCGGCAAGCGCCCCGGCCCCGCAAGCCGCCCCGGCAGCGCCCACACCGGCGCCTGTGGCGACCCCTGCTCCGGCTCCGGCGGCCCCCGCACAGGGAGCAGAGCGGGTCTTCGCCTCGCCGCTCGCGCGGCGGATCGCGGCGGACAAAGGGCTGGACCTCGCGCAGATCAGCGGCTCCGGCCCGCGGGGTCGCATTGTGAAGGCGGATGTGGAAAACGCCCAGCCCGGCGCTGCTCCGGCCCCCGAGGCGAAGCCCTCCCAGCCTGCAGCTGCAGCGGCCCCCGCCCCCGCAGCCCAAACGGTCGATGCCGATCAGATCGCTCGCATGTATGCGGGCCGGGAGTTCGAGGAGGTCAAGCTCGACGGGATGCGCAAGACGATTGCTGCCCGCCTGGGAGAGGCCAAGCAGACCATTCCGCATTTCTACATCCGGCGCGATATCGAGCTGGACGCGCTGCTGGCCTTCCGGTCCCAACTGAACAAGCAGCTGGAGCCCAAGGGCGTGAAGCTGTCAGTGAACGACTTCGTGATCAAGGCCTGCGCGCTCGCGCTGCAGGAGGTCCCGGAGGCCAATGCCGTCTGGGCCGGAGATCGGATCCTCAGGCTCGCGCCGTCTGACGTGGCCGTCGCCGTCGCTATCGAAGGCGGGCTGTTCACGCCGGTTCTGAAAGACGCCCATCTGAAGTCGCTCTCCGCCCTCTCGGCGGAGATGAAGGACTTGGCTGGCCGGGCACGTAACCGCAAGCTGGCCCCCGAGGAATACCAGGGCGGCTCCTTCGCGATTTCGAACCTCGGCATGTTCGGGATCGACAATTTCGACGCGGTCATCAACCCGCCCCATGGCTCGATCCTCGCGGTTGGCGCCGGGGTCAAGAAGCCCGTCGTCGGCAAGGATGGCGAACTGGCCGTCGCCACGGTGATGAGCGTGACCCTGTCCGTGGATCACCGGGTGATCGACGGCGCGCTCGGGGCCGAGTTCCTGACGGCTATCAAGACCAACCTGGAAAATCCGATGGTCATGCTGGCCTGACGGGGAGTGGAGGCTCTGCCGGGCCTCCGCCGGGAGACTTCAAAGCCATTGGAGGGGGGCGGGTACCTATCCCGCCCCCTTCGCACATCACCAGCTGAGCGTGGTGACATCATCGGCAAAGAGCCAGCTTTCCAGAACCGGCCAAGAGCCCATCTCGACGCCGTCAATATAGTCGTCCTGCGTCAGCCCGGCGGCGGCAGAGCAGGCCTGACACATAAGCACCGTGCCCCCATCAGCCATGAACGCGGTCAACATGTCCTGAATAGACATGCCGCTTTCGGCCATCAGCCCGTGGATGTGGCTGGGGCGCTTTTCGTCGGCCAGATAGACAGCGCGCACGTTGAGCCAGATGGCCGTATCATGCCCACCGGCGAGCGATTTTTGATGAGCGAACATGATCGCTTTGGCGGCCGCCCAAGTGTCATCCGTGGTCAGGTTGATGAACAACCGACCTTCGGCTTCATCGGCGCTCGCGGCGAGCGGGGACAGCACAACGCTAAGCGCCATAATAAGGGAGGCAAAGAACATGCGCATGATGGATCTCCTGAGTTGCGACAACCAGAACTTAACTCACATTCAAGATATTGCATTGATGGAGGTCAAATGTAGCGTACGGGAGCGGAAAAAGCGGCCCCTGCAACGGGGTTGATCTGCCTCAAAGTGACCTCCCCGTGAAACGCGTATGCGGGATGCAACAAACCCAAGGAGACCTCAATGGACTGGAAAGCCTACCTGAAAGACATGACGCCCAAGATCATCAGCTTCCGCAAGGTGCAGCCGGAAACCGGCAATGCCTATACCGGGCTGCATGATGCCGCCATGGGCGACGGGGCCCTGTCCGCTGGCCACAAGGAGCTGATGGCCGTCGCGATCGGGATCGCCGAGCATTGCGTGGAATGCATTGGCTACCACACCAAAGCAGCGATCCGCGCCGGGGTGAGCCGGGAAGAATTCGCAGAAATGGTGAGCGTCGCCGTTGTGATGGGCGGTGGACCTGCTCTGATGTATGGCTCCAAGGCGATGGAAGCCTTCGATCAGCTCTCTGCCTGATCCAATGCCAGCCCCGCCGCACGCGCTGTTGCGGCTGCGGGGCTGGCCCGCCAGGCCCCGCGCGAGACGCTGAAACAGTGATAGAGCTTGGGTTCCGGCCCCGGTCCCATGGTCTCTTCGATCAAGCGAGCGCCGAGCTTTGCGGTTGCGGACTGGGAACGCAGATTGTCTGCCGCAATGTGAAACCAGACATGATCGGTGTAGCGAAAGGCGTGCTCAAGCATGAGCGCCTTGAGCTCCGCATTGCCCGCACCGCCCCAATGCGCGCGGGTCAGGAAGGTGTAGCCGATAGAGATGTCTCCGGGCGCGTTCCACGCCTCATAAAAGCGCGAGGTGCCCGCCACTCCGGCGGCGTCTTCGACAACAAGGCTACCCTCATCGGCCAGCCATTCGGCATAAGGCACCATGACCTCCGGCTTCCACCGGTCCTGCGCCGGGTGCTGCGCCCAGATCGCCGGATCCGCCGCCGCCGCGACCAGGGCGGGGACGTCCTCCCGCGTCAGCGGGCGCAAGATCAGGCTCGGTCCGGTCAAGACCGGCAGCGGGTCGAACCCTTGCCGCTTCATCGCGGCAGATCCGCCAGAAGCTGGTTCATGCTGGCCGCCGGTTCCGGGCAACCCGCTTCGCCAACGACCTTGGCCGGCACGCCCGCAACCGTCGAGTGGGCCGGGACATCCGCCAGCACGACGGACCCGGCCGCAATACGCGAGCAGCAGCCCACGCGGATATTGCCCAGCACTTTGGCCCCGGCGCCGATCAGAACGCCATCTTCGATCTTGGGGTGCCGGTCCTCGTCCTCTTTACCGGTGCCGCCCAGCGTCACGGCATGGAGCATCGAGACATTATCCCCGACCACGGCCGTCTCTCCGATCACGATGGAATGGGCGTGGTCGATCATCAGCCCCTGACCGATCGTCGCGCCGGGATGGATATCGACGCCGTAAAGCTCAGAGCTGCGCATCTGAAGATAGTAGGCCAGATCGCTCCGTCCCTGGGTCCAGAGCGCATGGGACAGGCGGTGGGCCTGCACGGCCTGGAATCCCTTGAAATACATCAGCGGCTGCATGAGCCGGTGGCAGGCCGGATCGCGCTCCAGGATGGCCATCAAATCCGCGCGGGCAGCGTGGATCAGGGCCGGATCGGCGGCGTAGGCTTCATCCGCGATCTCGCGCAGGATCTGCTCGCTCATATCGGCCGAAGCAAGCTTTGTGGCCAGCCGGTAAGCCAGGGCGCAATCAAGCGTGTCATGGTGCAGGATGCAGGCGTGCAGCACGCCCCCGATCAGCGGTTCTGCCGCAATCGCGCTCGCGGCTTCTTCGCGAATCCGCGTCCACAGCGCATCGGGCTCGATCTTAGGGTTGGCCATAGGGTCGCTCTCGGGTTGCATCCAGACTGCGCCGGACCCTAGGCGTCCGGGCGGCGAGGGAAAACCCCCGGACAAGCGAATGTGAGCGTTTCCCGCCGGATGACAGAGGGCGCCATTGGCAAAGGGCAGGACCTCGCCCATCATGGCGTTCACACCATTGGCCAGAAGACCGCCGAAATGGTCCGACACGGGCTTCATCGCGGCGTTGTAGGCAGTGCGCGAAATGGACTGCGCCAGGATGCCAAGCGCATCGGAAAGCCGCCCGCCATCCAGCACCACGCTGTCGATGGCCTTGCGTACGCCGCCGGAAAAACCGCGCTCCAACCCGCTGAGGGACCGCGCGGTCTCATCTGTTGCGCTGCGCACAGTACGCAGCTCGGCGCTGAACACGCGGGCCATCTCGGCGCTCTCTGCCGCCGCGCGGCCCAGATCGCCGGTCTCCGCCTCTAGCTTGTCAATCTCGTCCATGGTCATCCTCCGATCCTTTGTCCGGCCAGGCGGCAGCCAGTTCCTCCAGCCGCGCCCGCGCCATGGGCTGCACGCCGCCACCATCGCGCCCCAGCAGCAGCATCAGCTCAGCCGGGGTGAGCGCCCAGAACTGCGCGGGCAGCAGCCCCCGCTCGCGGATGGCCGCGCGCATCAAGGCGCCCCAGGCGATGCCGCCGCGCCGGTCCTCGCTCATGGCGCGGCGAAGGCGCGGGCCAGAAGCTGCGCCGCCATCCGTGCAGCGCCGAGCGGGCCGCCCTCAATCCGGGCGTTCAAAAGGTCAGGCGCCCGACCCTCCCAGCCGCCGCCGCGCAGCCCGGCAACCAGCACCGCCAGCACATCGCGCGACGAAAACCGGCCCTCTTCGAACCGCGCCGCCAGAGCGACGAGGCTGTCTTCGCCCAGCTCCTCTTCCAGCTCGGCCAGAGCGCCCAGGGTGAGCCGGGCGCAGAAAACGCGCCCGTCCACGGTCACATCGACCTCTCCTGCCAGCGGATTGGCCATTACAGAGCCGCCGTGAAGCCGATCTCCCCGGCTGAGGCGAGCGACATCTCAAAGGTCGCCTCCCCCGCCACAGCCCCGGCATATTCCAAAGCGGTCACCTGGAACGGGCCCTCGATGATGCCGAAATCGGGGATGATGACCTGAAAGCGCGGCGTCTCGCCGTCAAAGAACACCTGCCGGACGCGCTCATCGCTCGCCTCGTCGCGAAAGACGCCCTGCCCCGACACCGCAGCGGTTTTCACGCCCGCGCCGCCCAGCAGCTCGCGCTGTCGAGGGACGTGACCTCGACCGTCTCCACGGGACGTTTCAGAAACTCGAACATCGGCCGCTCCTTGATTGCGTTTGCAGCGCCAGAGGGCACCGCGTCGTTGAGAAGCAATCTGAGGGACAGAGGTTAATGCCGCAGTAACCATCCGTGCGGTTGCCACGGGGCCGCGCAACGGATACCGATATGTTATCTCATAACCTATCCAATCAGCATGCCCCGCAACCTCCGCACCACCCTCCCGCGCCGCCGCGCCCGATCCATGAACCGCTTCGACGCGCTCCCACCCGATCTGCGCGCCTGGCTCCGCGACGCCGCCCTTCCGTTCAGCACCACCGCCGCCCTGCGCATCTGGACACGGCACGGCCCGAACCCTGCTCAGGCGCGCGCCGCGCTCGACCGGGCGCAATCGCGCGCCCTCCAGAAAGACGCTAGCTGGCCGTCAGCCTGATCCTGACGCATCACTGTGATCGAAGTTTTCTGAAGACGTCCTAAAGGTCTGAGCAAAAGGCAAATTTGTGCCCAGTACGATCAACGCCTGATCGCGCCCCTCCACCTCGGGCTTTGGTATCACCCCGGCGATCTGCACCACCGCGAGGTCACTTCACGGCCCGGCACGACCTCATCGTGCCCGGCCCAATCTTCAACAGCATCCGGCTCATCCTCATAGATCGAACCGGCTTTGTGGGTCAGAACCAGCTTCGCCATAGCGCCAGGAAAGCCTCCGACCGCGCGGAAGGCAAGCGCCTTGATCTCGCGTCACAAATGCCGCACGCGCGGCGCTTGCCAGTTTGCTGCGGGGACCAGCATCAGCTCATGGATCGCCCAGACCAGAGCATCGACCCGGTCGGGACTGCCCTGCCCCTCGTAGCCGTGAAGCGTCATCTGGCACATCTGCTCCTCCAGCGTGTCCAGCCCGCGCAGATGCCGCACCCGGCCCTGCTCATAAAGCGCGGCGACGGGTTCCGCCCGCGCGGCCTTCCCTCGCGATGCCCGTACCGCTCGGTATGGAAGAAGCGGCGCGACCTGACGGATCACCTGCTCCACCAGATCGCCGCCCTGATTGACCTCGGCCACCACCCGGTCGGCGCCGTGGCGCTCTGCCGCAGCTACGGCCGCGCGGGCCCATTCCAGTGGCGACGCGCCCGTTACGCTGGCATCCTCCAGCACATAGCCCCGCCACTGGCCCGGATCGCCATCCATTGTGACACCGGCCACGATGATCCCGCATTCATCGGATTTCGCATGCCCGCTCACCGGCGGGTCCACCGCGACCACGACCCGTGCCAGATCGGGCGTCGCGCGCAGATGCCCTGCGGACAGCGCATCGCTCGACCACAAAGCGCCCTCGGCATCGCCCAGCAGCTCGCCCTCCAGCTCCTGACGGCCTAGACGCGTGCCAGCGTAACGGGCCTTAACCTCTTCGAGGAACCCATCCGCCAACCAGGCACGGTTCGCCTCGGTCGGGGCGTGGGTGGACACCGTGCTCTCGCGGTTCAGCAAATCGCGCAGCACCGCGACATTGCGCGGCGTGGTGGTGATACAGGCGCGCGGGTCGTCCCCCAGCCGCAAGGCGAATTGCAGCATGTCCCAGCTCTCTTGCGCGCGCTTCCACTTGGCCAGCTCATCGGCCCAGAGCGCGTCAAACTGGTAGCCCCGCAGCCCCTCCGGGTCATGAGCCGACAAAATCTGCGCCACCGCGCCATTGGGCCAGATCAACTGCTTGCGCCCGGCCAGCCATTCGGGTCTCCGATCCGGCGGGGCGCAGGCCAAGAGCCCGCTTTCCCCGAACACCATGACTTCGCGCGCCTGGTCCAGCGTCTCGCCGACCAAGGCCACCCGCGCTGCGCGCCCCCGGTCACGGGGCCCCGCGCCCTCGACCATGGCGCGCACCCATTCGGCCCCGGCGCGCGTCTTGCCCGCGCCGCGCCCGCCCAGGATCACCCAGGAGCGCCAATCGCCCGGAGGGGGGAGCTGATGCTCCCCCGCCCAGAAATCGAACAGCCAGGGCAGCGCCCGCAGCTCACTCTCGCTCAAGCTCGCAAGAAAGTCGTCCTGCATCGCAGCAGGCCCGGAGGCGAGCCAGCTTGCACCCGATTTCAAACCGAGCCCGGTCAAGGTCGAACTCTCCGTCTCGAAGTCCCGTGTCGTGTTTCGCATCGAACTGCTCCTTCAGTTTCGCGGCCCGGTTGGCGACCTCTTCCAGTTGCAACTGCTTCTTCGTCAGCTGATCCAGATGGGTCAGATCCCCGCTACGGACCTCCTGCAGCACTGCATGCAGCGTGCTGCTGATGTGGGTGAACAGCAGCCGGGCTTGCTCCAGCTCGGTCTGCTCTTGCGCATCGCGCGTCTCGATAGGTTGGGTCATAGGTTGGCCTGTATGTTGCCCGCCCAGCACCGACCGCGCCCGCGCCGCGCTCTTTGGCGCGGTCACGAAAAAACCCCCGGCGCCCATGGGCCCCGAGGGTGTCACAGCTTGTCCAGCATGTCTGAAATCATGCCCGGCATCGGGCGGTCTGTCAAACCGGCAACCGCCCGATATGGCTAGGTTTTCTTCACCCGCAGCGCGCGGGAGCGGCAAGAACCGTTAACCGGATCAGTTGCCGCCGCCCTGCTGCGCGGCGCGCTCCGCTTCGATCTGGCGCCAGCGGGCGACATTGCGGTTGTGCTCGTCCAGCGTCGTGGCAAAGGCATGGCCGCCCGTGCCGTCGGCGACAAAGAACACGTAGTCATCATCCGACGGATCGACCGCCGCGCGCAGGCTCTCCAGGCCCGGATTGGCGATCGGCGTGGGCGGCAACCCTGCGATAACATAGGTGTTCCACGGCGTCTCGCGATCCAGCTCGGACCGGCGCAGGCCGCGGCCCAGCACACCCTCGCCCTTGGTGATCCCGTAGATCACCGTGGGGTCGGTCTGCAGCCGCATCCCCTGCTCCAGACGGTTGGTGAAGACGGCAGCGACCTGTCGCCGCTCCTCGGGAACGCCGGTCTCTTTCTCGATGATCGAGGCCAGAATCAGAGCGTCTTCCAGCGTCTCGACCGCCGTACGGTCCGACCGCGCGTCCCAGACCGTTTGCAGCCGCGCGCTCTGCGCCTCTTGCATCTTCGCGATCAGCGCGGCACCCGAATCTCCGGGCTGGATCGCATAGCTGTCCGGCGCCAGAGAGCCCTCTTCGGGCACCTCGCCCGGATCGCCATCTAGGATGCCGATGCTGCGCAACGCATCGCGCACCTGCCAGCTCGTGACGCCCTCAGCAATCACGACGCGGAACTGGGTGTCCGGCTTGTCCACATACTGCGCATACTCCGCCGGAGCGTCAGCGGCGGGGTCCCACTCGGCGACCTCATCGTAGCGCCCCGTGGCCGGATCCAGCGTGCGGATCTCCGCCTGCTGGCGGGTGACGCCAACACGCCAGACGATCTCCGTGCCGCAGGTCGATTGGCCGGTGCCCGTGATCGTGTCCACGATCTCCTCCATGGAGGAGCCCGGCTGGATCAGGAACGAACCCGCTTTGAGCAGCGCGGATTTCTCCGCGTAATCTGCTCCGGCCCGGAAGATGGTCGGCTGGCTAATGGCCCCTTGCGCGGCTAGGTCTTCGCTGACCGACCGCATGGAGCTGCCCGCAGGCACCTCAAGGCAGATCGCCTCACTCAGCGGTCCGGGGTCGCGCCACTGGCTCGTGCCCCACAAGATCACCCCGGCCAGCAGGAACAGCCCGACCACGAACAAAGACAGTGCCGTGCTGGCAATGGCTTTCCACATCAGCGCGGTTTCCCGACGATCAGGCTCGCATTGGTGCCGCCAAAGCCAAAGCTGTTGGACAGTGCCACGTCGATGGTCTTCTCGCGTTTCTCATTCGCGCAAAGATCGACAACGGCCTCTTCCGGCGGCGTGTCCAGGTTGATGGTCGGCGGCGCCACATTGTGCTTGGTCGCGAGGATGGCAAAGATCGCCTCAATCGCGCCGGCCGCGCCCAGAAGGTGGCCGGTCATGGATTTGGTCGAGGACATCGCGACATTCTTGGCGTGATCGCCCAGCATCCGCTGCACGGCGCCCAGCTCAATCGTGTCGGCCATGGTGCTCGTGCCATGGGCGTTGATGTAGTCGATATCCGTCGGCTCCAACCCGGCATCCTTGAGCGCAGCCCGCATGGAGCGCTCGCCGCCCTCGCCGTTCTCGGACGGGGCGGTGATGTGATAGGCGTCGCCCGACAGGCCGTAGCCCAGAACTTCGGCGTAGATCTTGGCCCCGCGTGCCTTGGCGTGTTCGTATTCCTCCAGAACGACGACGCCGGCGCCCTCGCCCATCACGAACCCATCGCGATCCGCGTCCCACGGACGGCTCGCCGTCTTGGGATCGTCGGTGCGCGCGGTGGACAGCGCCTTGCAGGCGTTGAAACCCGCGATGCCAATCTTGCAGATCGCCGCTTCCGCGCCGCCCGCGATCATCACATCGGCATCGCCGTATTTGATGATCCGCGCGGCGTCGCCAATGGCGTGAGCCCCGGTGGAACAGGCCGTGACAACCGCGTGGTTCGGTCCCTTGAAGCCGTATTTGATCGCAACCTGACCAGAAATCAGGTTGATCAGCGCTCCGGGCACAAAGAACGGAGACACCCGGCGCGGCCCCTTCTCTTCCATCATCACAGCCGTGTCGGCGATGGATTGAAGCCCGCCGATGCCCGAGCCCAGCAGAACGCCGGTGCGCAGCAGCTCGTCCTCATCGTCGATGGCCCAGCCCGCGTCCTCAACGGCCTGCTGAGCCGCTGCCATGCCGTAAAGGATAAAGGTATCGACCTTGCGCTGATCCTTCGGCGCCATGTATTTGGCCCCGTCAAATTCGCCTTCGCCCTCGCCATGAGGCACTTCGCAGGCATAGGTGGTGGTCAGCCCCTCGGTGTCGAAACGCGTGATAGGACCCGCGCCCGAAACGCCGTCCAGAATGCGGCTCCAGCTCGCGTCCACCCCATCGGCCAACGGCGTCACCAGCCCCAGCCCCGTGACAACAACTCTGCGCATGCGCCTCTCCGTCCATTAAAATCGGCTTCGCCCGATTTACGCGCTGCCCGCCCCCGGACGCAAGACCGCGCCCCCAGGATCGGCGGAAAACCCGAAAGCCCGCTTGGCGGTGCTCTGCCTCATTGGCGCGGCTCAGGGCGAGCCCCCGCCCTTGGGCGGCAAAAAGCAAAACGGCGCCCGAAGGCGCCGTCTCATCGCATCAGGTACCCGCTGGGATCAGAGGGCTTCCTTGATGTATTTGACCGCATCACCGAAGGTCTGGATGGTTTCGGCAGCGTCATCGGGGATCTCGATGCCGAACTCTTCTTCGAAGGCCATGACCAGCTCAACCGTGTCCAGGCTGTCGGCGCCCAGGTCGTCGATGAAGGAGGCGTTTTCCACAACCTTGTCTTCTTCGACCGCCAGGTGCTCCACCACGATCTTGCGCACGCGTGCTTCGACGTCGCTCATATCCATTTCCTCACGTCTGTGCGGGCCGTTGTCTGTCTGGACCCGATTGCGCCCCGAAGGGCTGTGTTTGGGCCGCGCGGAAACCGCGCAACCGGTGTATTGCGGCGCCTATAGCAGGATTGACGCCCAACGCAAACGCTTTCCCCAAGGGGAAGCGCGTTCAGAACATGGCCATGCCACCATTCACATGCAAGGTCGTGCCGGTGACGTAGCCTGCCTCGGAGCTGGCCAGATAGAGCGCCGCAGCGCCGATTTCGGACGCCTCGCCCATGCGGCCCATCGGGATCTGACCTAAAATCCCGGATTTCTGGTCATCGGTGAGCTTGTCGGTCATCGCAGAGCCAATGAAACCAGGCGCAATGCAGTTCACGGTGATCCCGCGGCTGGCCACCTCGTAGGCCAGCGATTTGGACATGCCGACCATCCCGGCCTTGGACGCGGCGTAATTCGCCTGCCCCGGATTGCCCGTCGCGCCGACCACGGAAGAGATGTTCACGATCCGGCCCCAGCGGGCTTTCATCATGCCCCGGACCACGCCTTTGCACAGACGCATCGTGGCGGTGAGGTTGACCTCAAGCACCGAGGCCCATTCCTCTTCGCTCATCCGCATGAACAGATTGTCGCGGGTGATGCCGGCGTTGTTGATCAGAATGTCCACCGATCCCATGGCTTCAGTGGCCTGCTTGGGCAGCGCGGTGACGGCCTCGGCATCGGAGAGGTTGCAGGGCAGAACATGGGCCCGCTCGCCCAGATCGGCGGCAAGGGCGTTGAGCGGCTCTTCGCGGGTGCCCGAAAGGCCCACGGTAGCGCCTGCGCCGTGCAGGGCGCGGGCGATTTCGCTGCCAAGGCCGCCGGAGGCGCCGGTGATGAGAGCGGATTTTCCGGTCAGGTCGAACATGTCAGTGCCTTTCTGGTGTGAACCGGGGGTTTGGGGGCTCCGCCCCCGCGCTGCGCGCTCCCCCGAGGTATTTGGACAAATAAGAAGCGATCAGGCGAGGCTTTCAGCCGCGGCGCGCACATCATCCGGGGTGCCGACCGCGCGGGTCTCCATCGGTTTGTGGATGCGGCGGATCATACCGGTGAGCGCCTTGCCCGCGCCGATCTCCCAGGTTTCGGTCACGCCCTGCGCGGCGAGCCACGCAACGCTTTCGCGCCAACGGACCGAGCCGGTCACCTGCGTGACCAGAGCCGAGCGGATCGCGGTGGGGCTGTCGATGGCGCTCGCCAGGACATTGGCCACGACCGGAACGTCGGGGGCGGAGATTTCGACCTGCTCGAGGGCTTCGGCCATGACCTGGGCGGCGGGCGCCATAAGATCGCAGTGGAACGGAGCGGAGACCGGCAGGATCAGCGCGCGCTTGGCACCTTTTTCTTTGGCCAGATCGGCGGCACGGGCCACGGCGTCCTTGTGGCCGGAGATCACCACCTGGCTGGGATCGTTGTCATTGGCGGCCTGGCAGACCTGCCCTTGCGCTGCTTCCTCGGCCACGGCCATGGCCGTGTCGAAATCGAGCCCGAGCAGCGCGGCCATGGCGCCCTCTCCCACCGGGACGGCCTTTTGCATGGCCTCGCCGCGGGTGCGCAGGAGACGGGCGGTGTCGGTCAGCGTCAGCGCCCCGGCAGCGCACAGGGCCGAGTATTCGCCCAGCGAGTGCCCTGCTACGAACGAGGCGGCGCCCATGGTCACGCCTTCGGCTTCGAGCGCACGCATGGCGGCCATGGAGGTGGCCATGAGGGCGGGTTGAGCATTCGCGGTCAGGGTGAGCGCGTCGATGTCTTCTCCCCAGATCACGGCGCTGAGCCGCTCACCGAGGGCCTCGTCCACCTCTTCGAAGACCGCTTTCGCCTCGGGCCGAGTGTCGGCCAGGTCCCGGCCCATGCCAAGCGTCTGGGCTCCCTGCCCGGGAAAAACAAAAGCGCGCATCGGGGTTCTCCTTACTGTTTGCCCTGACCTAGCGTCCCGCGCCGCGCCCGGCAAGGAACATGGGGCCTTGCTGCAGGGGCGCGATGCTGTATAAGGCCGCATTCCTTCCGCGACCCGCTTGACCCGCGCAGCTCTCGTGACCGTCCCCGCGGAAGGCTCTTGGGCCGGTCTTTGAAATGCGCTTACATGACGGAGAAATTCATGCCGCTTTATGAGCATGTCTTTATCGCGCGCCAGGACCTGTCCAGCGCGCAGGCCGAAAGCCTCATCGAACACTTCTCGGGCGTCCTGTCGGACAATGACGGCAAAGTCGTCGGCTCGGAGTATTGGGGCGTCAAGACGATGGCCTACAAGATCAACAAGAACCGCAAGGGCCACTACGCCTTCCTGCGCACCGACGCCCCCGCCGGCGCCGTGCAGGAAATGGAGCGCCTGATGCGTCTGCATGATGATGTGATGCGTGTGCTCACCATCAAGGTGGACGAGCACGAGGAAGGCCCCTCGATCCAGATGCAAAAGCGTGACGATCGTGAAGATCGCCGCCCGCGTCGCTAAGTTACGGGAAGGATAGATAAAATGGCTGCTAAACCGTTTTTCCGCCGTCGCAAGACCGACCCGTTTGAGGGCGAGAATGCGCCGAAGATCGACTACAAGGACGTGAAACTCCTGCAGCGCTACATCTCTGAGCGCGGCAAGATCGTCCCCTCCCGTATCACCGCCGTTGGCGCCAAAAACCAGCGGAAGCTGGCTCAGGCGATCAAGCGCGCACGGTTCCTGGGCCTGCTGCCCTACGCCGTGAAATAAGGAGCAAGTCCCATGGATGTGATCCTTTTGCAAAGAGTGGCCAAACTGGGCCAGATGGGTGAAGTCGTCTCCGTCAAGGAAGGCTACGCCCGCAACTTCCTGCTGCCCCAGGGCAAAGCCCTGCGCGCGAACGCGGCCAACAAGGCCAAGTTCGAGGCCGAGAAAGCTCAGCTGGAAGCCCGTAACCTGGAGAGCAAAGCCGAAGCCGAATCGCTGGCCGAAAAGCTGGACGGTCAGGTTTTCGTCGTGATCCGCTCCGCCTCCGATGGCGGCGCGCTTTACGGCTCCGTCTCGACCCGCGACGCAGCGGAAGCTGCGACCGAGGCTGGCTTCACTGTCGACCGCAAGCAGGTGGCGCTGAAGGCCCCGATCAAGGATCTGGGCATGCACGACGTGCACGTGACCCTGCACCCCGAGGTCGATGCCGTCATCACCCTGAACGTGGCCCGGACCGTCGAAGAAGCCGAGCTTCAGGCCACCGGCAAGTCCATTCAGGACCTCGCCGCTGAAGAAGAAGCCGCTGCCGAGTTCGAGATCGAGCAGCTCTTCGACGATATCGGCGCTGCAGGTCTGGACGACATGGACGACCCGCGCGGCGCGGAGCCGGACGCGGAAGCCCCGGCCGAGGACGACGACGCCTGATCTAGGGCAAAGTCCCAGATCGAAAGCATTAGAAAGGCCGCCCAGATTGGGCGGCCTTTTTCTATCCTCACGAATCAAATGCCACTATCGTCATTTCCGAAATGACCGATAAACAATTCCTGGTTGTTTTAATTACATCAATCGCTCACCCAATACGTGATCGTCAGCCATGCGGCAAACGCGGTCACCGACTTTTTCCCTCGGAAACAATGTGTTTTGGGCAAAATTATGTCTAATTTATTGCATCTTCCGTAACTTCCAGACAGCTTCCAAGGGCCCATAGAGATATGGGCAGGCCAATCCAGTTTTTTGCCAGATTGACCTGGGGGACTCTAATTAGGACTCTCGTGGGCCACCGCGGGATTTGGTGATAATGGTGAACTATTACGTACTGGATGCTTACACGGCATCCAGCCTGGGTCTTGCGCCCGGCGACAGCTACTCCAGCGACGGAGAAACCTACTCGGTCCGGATCATACCCGAAGACGGCTATGGTAACCGCTACCCTGTGAACCTGTCGGAAGGCGACAATGTGCTGGTGTCTAAAGACCTGTGCGGCACCGTCACCTTTGGCGGCTGCTCGGGCGAAGGGACGCAGGCCAACATTACGTTGGAACCGACCGAGGGTGGCTCGCCGAGTTACACGGTCGGCTTCGTCGACCCGTCGGGAGACGGCTCCCTGACCCCGACCATCTCGGTGCCCGAAGGTGAGGATTTCTCCTGCGTGCGCATCGACGGGACCCACACGGATGGCATGACCGTCCTCGTCGGGGATAACGCACAGATCGGAGACATCTGGGGCGGTCCCAACGGCACGCAGAACGGCGTTGGCGACGGGTCCGATGACGATCTGGTGGTGTTGGGCGACGGAGCGACTGTCTCCGGGTCCATCACGCTCGGCGATGGCGATGATACCGTCATCGGCGGCAATGACGTAACGATCACCGGAACGATCGATACGGGCGACGTCTGTGGTGACAACGACGAAGACGAGATCACCTTTGGCTCTGGGCTCACGGCCGGAACCATCCTCACCGGGGCCGGAGCTGATACCATCACCTTGGGAGATCAGGCCCATATCCTGCACAACATGGATACCGGCACCGGGCACGATAGCATTACGCTCGGGAACGACGTGCGCATCGACTGCGAGCTGACTTTGGGCACAGGCTCCGACACGTTGACCGCTGGGTCGGGTTTCACAGCCTATAGCGTGATTGGCGATCAGGCCAATGGCACAACCGAATATGACGGCAATGACAGCCTCTGGTTCGGAGACGGCGCGACGATCACCCATAATCTGGACACGGGAGGGGGCAATGACACCCTGTCCCTTGGGATCGACAATAGCATCGCCTGCGCGACGATGGGCGTATCCTATAGCGGAGACAAGGCGATCTTCCGCATTCCTCCCAATGACGGCAACGCGCTCTACACCGCGCTGACGGAGCAATACTGGCAGGATCCCGAACAGGATGGGCTTTGGACATACGGCACGCAGAATGACTTCAGCTTCGAAGGGGTCAACATTGCCAATGTCGAAAAGATCTGTGGCCCGATCTGCTTCACACCCGGCACGCTCATCACCACGATCAACGGAGCGCAGCCCATCGAAACCCTTCGTCCGGGCGATCGCATCGCCACCCGTGATCACGGGTTCCAGGCGATCCGCTGGATGGGGCGCCGGGTTATGACCCAAGAGGAGCTCACCGCCCTGCCCCGGATGCGGCCCATCCGGATTTCTGCAGGGGCGCTCGGGCAGAACATGCCGCAGCGGGATCTCACCGTTTCGCCGCAGCATCGTATTCTGGTCAGCTCCAAAATCGCGCAGCGGATGTTCGGCTGCTCAGAAGTGCTGGTCGCAGCCAAGCAGCTTCTACCGCTGCCCGGCGTTGAGCGGCTCGATGATGTGGAGAGCGTGGAATACATCCACGTCCTGTGCAGCGATCACGAGGTCATCATCGCCAATGGCGCGTGGACGGAATCGCTCTACCCCGGCCCGGAAGCGCTCAAATCCGTCCCCCCCGCATCGCGGAATGAGATCCTCACGCTCTTCCCCGAGCTGGACCAGGCCATCCCCGGCGGCGCGGGCCCGATCCCGGCCCGGCCGCTTGTGCCCGGACGGCAGGCACAGCGGATGGCCGAACGCCACGCAAAGAACGGGCGCAGCCTCTTCGCCTGACCACGCCTCGCGCAAACCCGCATGAAAAAGGGCCGCCCCAATCGGGGCGGCCCTTTGCTTTGCTATCGCGTCCCCCTCAGGGATCAGCGCGGGATCGTCTGCAAGGCCAGCATGGCATCGCAAACGCTGCCATCATGGGTGCCGATCCAAACGTCATAAATCCCGTCGCGCGGGCGGGTCAGGATGATCCGGCTGTCCAGCGCGCTGTCGGAATTGTCATCATCGTCGTAGAACCAGCTGTCGGTGCCCGTGTTGATCACCAACACGCTGTCGCATTCGCTATAGGTGCTCAGCACCAGCTTATAGCCACTAAGCCCGCGCATATCGAAAGTGAAATCCGGATCACGCGTCACATACCCATCGCCATTGTCGCTGCCGAACGGAATGCCGCATCCGATCAACCGCTGATCGCCGCCCGCCACCACGCGCAGGGCCTTTCCGCCACCGCGCAGTTCCGACCCGCTGAAAGACGCACGCTGGCCGTCATTGGCCCAGCTCGGGCAAGCATCAGCAGCACCGGCAAGACACATAGCTGCCGCCAGCATTGTCGCAAAACTCTTCATGAATAAGCTCCCAGATTAGAATGTGCACACGCTAACGCTCTGATCATGCTGAACCAACAGCGGAATTCACGACCCTGCGGAAAGGACAGGGACTCGGGAAGAGGCGCATGATTGTTACAATGGCGTGAGAGACTTTTTCATCAACACGACAATACAAGGAGCATTCTCATGCCCGCTCTCTCGCGCCGTCATTTCCTGGCCAGCACCGCCGGTTTCATCGCCCTGCACCCGTTCAGCGCCCGCGCTGCCTCCAATCAGGCCCATCTGCGCCTGATCGAGACAACCGACATCCATGTCCATGTGCACCCCTATGACTACTATGCCGACAAGCCCGTCGACACGGTCGGCCTGTCGCGCACCGCAACGCTGATCGAAGGGATCCGGGCCGAGGCGACCAATACGCTGCTGCTGGACAATGGCGATTTCCTGCAGGGCAACCCGATGGGCGACTACATCGCCTATGAGCGCGGCATGGATGGCGATCTGACCCACCCGGTGATCGATGCCATGAACACGCTGGGCTTTGATGCGATGACGCTCGGCAATCACGAATTCAACTACGGGCTGTCCTTCCTTGAAAAGGCGCTCGCCGGAGCGGGCTTCCCCGTGGTGTGCTGCAACGTCGCCCGCAAGCTGGGCGGCGCCCCGACCGAGGACGAAACCCTGGTGAAGCCCTATGTGATCCTAGACCGCCAGATCACGCTGGGCGATGGCACCACCGCCCCGATCCGCATCGGTCTGATCGGCTTCGTGCCGCCGCAGATCATGCAGTGGGACCGCCAGCACCTGGAAGGCAATGTTGAAACCCGCGACATCCTCGCTGCCGCCCGCGCCTATATCCCGCAGATGAAGGAAGAAGGCGCCGAGATCATCGTTGCGCTCAGCCACTCCGGCATCGGCAGCGCCGATGAGAGCGACATGATGGAGAACGCCTCCGTCCCGCTTGCCGCCATCGACGGGATCGACGCGGTGCTGACCGGGCACAGCCACCTCGTGTTCCCCTCGGACACCTACAAGGACTACGCCGCCGTCGATACCGCCAATGGCACGATCCACGGCACCCCCGCCGTCATGGCTGGCTACTGGGGCAGCCATATGGGTCTGATCGACCTTCTGATCGAACGCGACGGCAACACCTGGAAAGTGGTCGGCCATCAAAGCGAAGCGCGTCCGATCTCCAAGCGGAACGAAGACCGCTCCGTGACGGCGCTCGTCGAAGACTACACTCCGATGCTGGAGGCCACCCAGACCGCGCATGAGGAAACGCTCGCCTATGTGCGCCGGGCCGTGGGCAAGACGGCGGCGCCGCTGCACAGCTACTTCGCGCTCGTCGCGGATGACCCGTCGGTTCAGATCGTCTCCAACGCGCAGACGTGGTACATCGCCCAGATGCTCAAGGGCACCGAGCATGAGGCCCTGCCCCTCCTGTCGGCGGCAGCGCCGTTCAAGGCGGGCGGTCGCGGCGGCCCCGAATATTTCACCGATGTCGCCCCCGGCGATGTGGCGATCAAGAACGTGGCCGATCTCTATCTCTACCCGAACACGGCCCGCGCGGTGCGTATCACCGGCGCACAGGTCCGCGAATGGCTGGAACGTTCCGCCGGGATGTTCAATCAGATCGAACCCGGCGCGCAGGACGCGGTTCTGCTCAACCCGTCCTTCCCGTCCTACAATTTCGACGTGATCGACGGTGTCACCTACCAGATCGACCTGTCCGAGCCGTCCAAATACAACAAGGATGGCGAAGTGATCGCGGAAGGCGCGAACCGCATCAAGAACCTGACCTTCAACGGCCAGCCCATCGACGATGCGGCAGAGTTCATCGTCGCCACCAACAACTACCGCGCGGGCGGCGGCGGGCACTTCCCGGGCGCCTCGCCCGAGACCACCGTGTTCGAAGCCCCCGACACCAACCGCGACGTCATCGTGCGCTATATTGTCGAGAAGGGCACCGTGGACCCGAAAGCCGATGCCAACTGGACCTTTGCGCCGATGCCCGGCACCACGGTCCTGTTTGAAACCGGCCCGGCGGGCGCCGCCTATGCCGCCGACGTGCAGGGCGTGAACATCACCCCCGCCGGTGAAGGCGAAGGGGGCTTTGCGCTCTACCGTATCGCTCTGTGATCGACATCGCCGCGCCTGCCCCTGGCGGGCGCGGCATCTCTGATTTGCGGGCAAATCCCTGCCGCAAACAAAATACGGGCCGAGCTGGGAAAGCTCGACCCGAACTGTGCTGAAACGCTTCGGTGAAAAGGAACTGTGCCGAATCCGCGCAAATTGTCGCAGGCATATGTCTCATTTAGATGACATCGCCCTTTCATCCGCGCGCCCATCTGAGCGCTAAAGCCCCAACTCCTCGGCCATCATGTCGATGATCTTGGCATGGATCGCAGCACGGTCGGACCCCGCGGGATCGGTGCAGACTGGATCGTCCTGCTCATCGAGCAAGATCGCTTCGCCTTCGGGTTTGCACAGCGTCATTGCACTAAAATGATAGGCCGGATCGAACCGCACGATCTGCCGATCCCCCAGAAGATACGCCAACCCGCTTTCGTCGAAATTGGTCGCAAAGAGACGGTCTTGCGCGCCTCCGAGTCCCACCACCGCCACCTTGGGCAACAGCGAGGACAGATCGTCCTCTTCCAGCCCCCAGACAAAGCCGGGATCAATCGAAAAGGCCCCGGTCACGCGCGGATCCGCGTAGCTGGCATTCCACAGCTTTGGGTCCACGGATTGAAGCTGGACCTCGTCCGACAGCAGAAGGTCGCACAGCTCCATGACGCTTTGATGCGTGTCGCAGGCCGCAAGCGCCCCCGCAGCGCGCGCCGACCAGGGATAAAGCCGTCCAGCCGCCAAAGGAAAAGCCTGCCGCCATGATGCGGCGTTCGTCGATGCCATTTGCAAACACTCGGTCTGGAGCGGCCCAGCAGGCCATGCTGGACGGCCAGAGCGTGACCGACGCCATGCTGTCCTCGGGGTTCAACACGAAATCCAATTTCAACCGCGAGTTCCTGCGCATTACCAGCACCAGCCCCAGCGGCTGGCTGGACCGTCAGGGCCAAGCCGCAAAGTCGCAACCCAAAGCGACGCCCGGAAACGCAAAAGGCCGCCCCAAGGGGCGGCCTTCGCAAACCAGCGATGTGCCGGTCTTATTCTTCGTCTTCCATGGCCTCGACGGCCTTTTGCAGATCGTCCTTGGAGACCTCTTTGTCGGTCACTTTGGCCTGCTCCAGCACGTGGTCGACAACCTTGTCTTCGAACAGCGGCGCACGGAGCTGCTGCTGCAGCTGCGGGTTCTGCTGCACGGCTTCGAAGAACTGGCGCTCCTGACCCGGATACTGGCGAGCCTGGTTCATCACGGCCTGGGTCATCTCGGCGTCCGAGACGTCCACACCGGCCTTCTGGCCGACATCGGCCAGCAGCAGGCCCAGCTTCACGCGGCGGGCGGCCAGCTCTTTGTGCTCGTCGGTGGGCTCGATGGCGTCGTGGTTGTGATCGTGCACCTCGGGGTGCTCTTCGTGCCACAGCTGATGCGCGATCTGGTTCGCTTCGGCGTCCACCAGGCTCGGGGGCAGGTCGAATTCAACCTTGCCGTCCAGAGCGTCCAGCAGGCCGCGCTTGGCGATGGCGCGCGCGGCGCCTTTGTATTCGGCTTCCAGACGCTCCGCGATCTGGCCCTTCAGGGCATCCAGATCCTCGGCACCGAACTTTTGGGCCAGCTCGTCGTTGATCTCGGCATCCTTGGGCGCCTTGACCTCGTTCACCTTGACCTCAAAGACCACGTCCTTCCCGGCCAGGTGCTCCGCCTGGTATTCCTCGGGGAAGGTCACGTTGACGTCCTTCTCCTCACCGGCCTTCACGCCGACCAGCTGCTCTTCGAAGCCGGGGATGAAGGAGCCGGAGCCCAGAACCAGCGGGTAGCCTTCGGCGGTGCCGCCTTCGAAGGCTTCGCCATCGAGCATGCCCTTGAAGTCGATCACGACCTGATCGCCATCCTTGGCCTTGCCCTTCTTCTCCTCGAAGTCCTGAGCGGACTTGGCGAGGTTTTCCAGAGCCTCGGTCACTTCGGCGTCGTCGGCTTTCACGACGAGACGCTCCAGCTCCACGTCAGAGAAGTCGATTTCCGGGATTTCCGGCAGGGTTTCGTAATCCACATCGACAACCACGTCGTCACCGGGCTTCCAGTCTTCGTTGGTCATCTTCATGCCGGGCTGGGCCACCGGGCGATCGCCGGTGTTTTCCAGATGCTCGCGCATGGCGCCATCGATGGTTTCCTGCATGGCTTCGCCCATCAGACGCTCACCGAACTGCTTGCGCAGGAGAGCCATCGGGACCTTGCCCTTGCGGAAGCCCTTCATCTCGATGGTCGGCTGCGCCTCCACCAGCTTCTCTTCAACCTTCGCGTCCAGCTCATCGTGGGTCACGGTGATCTGGTAGCCGCGCTTGAGGCCTTCGTTCAGGGTCTCGGTGACCTGCATCCTTGCCGTCCTTTTCATCGTCATTCAGTGGTGCGGGTGGAGGGACTTGAACCCCCACGCCTTGCGGCGCCAGAACCTAAATCTGGTGCGTCTACCAATTTCGCCACACCCGCAGGAAAGATTGCGCCGCTCTCTACCAAAGGCCCCGCCGGGATGCGAGCGGAAAAATATCCGAAAAAAGACGTGGGCGCCGAACAGCCCGCCCCAATTTCGCCATAAGCGCCCTCTAGTGAAACGTTAACGATCAGATAACTGTTTCAACGGACGGCTGAGACTATGTACCAGGCACACGAATTCGACGGCAACGACGTTGCCAGCGCCTCGATCCCTGCGGTTGGCATGCTGGCCCAAACCACCGTGCTGACTCGTGCCGGAGTCGAGACGATGGGCGATCTGTCGGAAGGCAGCTTCATCATCACCCGCGAATATGGGCTGCAACGCGTTGGCACCATTGAGCGGGCGCAAGGCATCGCCCGGCTGATCCACATTGCTCCGGATGCCATTGCTCCGGGTAAACCCTCCGCCGCGCTCACCGTCGGGGAGGAGACTCTGATCTTCATGGAAAGCGGCCCAAGCCGCATGCCCACGATCACCGAGGCCGGCGATCTGGTCAACGGCAGCACGATCACCGATGCGGGCTATCAAAGCGTCGAGCTGGTCCGCCCGAAATTCGACGAAGGCCGGATCGTCTATGCTGACGGGCTGGAACTGGTCTGCACCCCGTTCTGAAGCAGCCGTAACACCAAGGGGATCTGCTCGGGCAGGTCCTCCGCGATGAGCCCGGGGCCAAACAGCCGCGCAGCTTCGGCATGCAGCCAAGCACCGGCTTTGGCGGCCTCGAACGCTACCCAGCCGCGCGCCATGAGCCCGGCGATCATCCCGGCCAGGACGTCTCCCGCCCCCGCCGTCGCCAGCCATGGCACGGCTCGCTCATAGACCGCAGCGTGGACCGCAACCCGCCCATCCGGCGCGGCGATCACTGTCGCCGGGCCTTTCAGAAGCACCGTGCAGCCCGCCCGCACCGCCGCCTCCGCCGCCGCCTCAACCGGCGCATCCAAGGACAGGTCCGGAAATAGCCGCGCGAACTCCCCGCTGTGGGGCGTCAGCACACAGCGCTCATGCAGCCCGCCCCCCGACGCTCCACCCGCAAGGGCAGTAATCGCATCAGCATCCAGAACGCAGCTTAGACCGGCCTCCAAGGCCACCGACAGCAAATCGCGCGCGCGCTCAACGCCCAGCCCCGGCCCCAGGCACAGCGCGGTGATGCGCGGGTCCTCCAGCAGCTGCACGAGGCTACCCGCGTCGTCGCAACGCCGCAGCATCAGCGCGTCAATCCGCGCGGCGCATTCAGCCATCGCATTCCCCGGCGCGGCCAGCGTCACCAGCCCGGCCCCTATCCGCAAAGCCCCCCGCGCCGCAAGCCGCGCCGCCCCCGTGCGCCCCATGCCGCCCGTGAGGACGAGAGCAGATCCATGATCAAACTTATGCCCCTGGGGCTTGCCAATCCCCTCTGGCGCCTCCACCAGCCGCACGGCCTCCGTCGCCGCCCCGTTCAGCCCAATATCGGCAAGCTCAACCCGCCCGCACAAGCGCGGCCCCGCGCCCAGAATATGCCCCCGCTTGAACCGGTGAAAACTCACCGTCAGATGCGCAAACCCGGCATCGTCGGGCCAGCTGCCCAAGTCAGCGCCGCTGTCGGAGCCCAGCATCGACGGCAAATCCACCGCCACAACCGGGCAGCCCCGCGCCGCCCACAGCACTTCCCGCACCGCTCCGGGGATTGGCCTCGCGAGCCCCGTGCCAAAGACCGCATCCACCACCAGGGGCCGGTCCGCAAAGCTCTCCGCCCCGGATCTCTCCCAGGGTTGAATAGCGCCGATCTCGCACCAGCGGTCATGATTAACCCGCGCATCGGGCGGCAACTTCGCGGCATCCCCGAACAGAACCACGCTCACGGTCCACCCCGCCTCGACCAGCAGCCGGGCAATCACGAACCCGTCCCCGCCGTTGTTCCCCGGCCCGCACAGCACAACCGCGTTTCTTATTTGTCCAAATACCTCGGGGGAGTCGCCACAGGCGACGGGGGCAGAGCCCCCCTCCTCCGCCATCCGCAGGATGGCCGAGACAACGCCTGCTCCGGCACGCTCCATCAGCTCAAGACCGCTCACCGATCCCGACTCGATGGCCCGCGTCTCCACGTCCCGCATCTGGGCGGCTGTCAGCAGCTCGGTCACGCATCGCCTCCATTTTGAGCGTTCTGCACAATTATTAGGCAGCGGGCCTGATATCATGCCGCAGCGCCGCAGCCCGCGCATCCGTCGCATTGAGCCCCGCGCCCGGGAATGGTCTCACGTGGGGCAACAGATCCGCAAGGGAGTCGCCCGATGAAAAAGATCGAAGCCATCATCAAGCCGTTCAAACTGGACGAAGTGAAAGAGGCGTTGCAGGACGTCGGCGTGCAGGGGCTTTCCGTGATCGAAGTCAAAGGCTTTGGCCGTCAGAAGGGCCACACCGAACTCTATCGCGGCGCCGAATATGTCGTGGACTTCCTGCCCAAGGTGAAGATCGAAGTGGTCCTGCCCGACGATCAGGTTGATGGCGCCGTGGAGGCCATCATCGCCGCCGCCAAGACCGACAAGATCGGGGACGGCAAGATCTTCGTCTCCCCGGTCGAACAGGCCATCCGCATCCGCACCGGCGAAGAGGGCGACGACGCGCTCTGAACCACCCCATACCCACTGGTATGGCCATCCATACCGCACCGCATTCAACCCAAGAGAGGACGAAATGGACAACAAAGCCCTTCTCAAGCTGATCGCCGACGAGGAAGTCGAATATGTCGACATCCGATTCACCGACACGCGCGGCAAGCTTCAGCACGTGACCCTGCTGCAGGACCAGGTGGACGAAGACTTCCTTGAAGAAGGCTTCATGTTCGACGGCTCCTCCATCGCGGGCTGGAAATCGATCGAAGCCTCGGACATGAAACTCATGCCCGACGCGCGCTCCGCCTATATCGATCCGTTCTACGCGGAAAAGACCCTGGCCGTGCACTGCTCCATCGCGGAGCCCGACACCGGCGAAGCCTATGAGCGCGACCCCCGCGCCACCGCCGAGAAGGCCGAAGCCTATCTGAAGTCCTCCGGCATCGGCGACAGCTTCTTCGTCGGCCCGGAAGCCGAATTCTTCCTGTTCGACGACGTGCGTTACCAGGTCGCCATGAACAAGGTCTCCTTCGAAGTCGACGCCCAGGACGCTGCTTGGAACACCGACACCGAATACGAGATGGGCAACATGGGCCACCGTCCCGGCGTCAAGGGCGGCTACTTCCCGGTCAACCCGATCGACGATGCTCAGGACATCCGCTCCGAGATGCTCTCCACCATGAAGCGCATGGGCATGAAGGTCGACAAGCACCACCACGAAGTGGCCTCCTGCCAGCACGAGCTGGGGATGATCTTCGACACGCTGACCGTGCAGGCCGATCAGCAGCAGAAGTACAAATACGTGATCCACAACGTGGCCGCCGCCTACGGCAAATCGGCCACCTTCATGCCCAAGCCGATCGCTGGCGATAACGGCACCGGGATGCACGTGAACATGTCCATCTGGAAGGACGGCAAGCCGCTGTTCGCAGGCGATCAGTATGCCGACCTGTCCCAGGAAGCGCTGTGGTTCATCGGCGGTGTGCTCAAGCACGCCAAGACGCTGAACGCCTTCACCAACCCGGGCACCAACAGCTACAAGCGCCTGATCCCCGGTTTCGAAGCCCCTGTGCTGCGCGCCTATTCGGCCCGCAACCGTTCCGGCTGCGTCCGCATTCCGTGGACCGAAAGCCCGAAGGCCAAGCGCGTCGAGGCCCGCTTCCCCGATCCGTCCGCGAACCCCTACCTGTGCTTCTCGGCGCTCCTGATGGCCGGTCTCGACGGCATCAAGAACAAGATCGATCCGGGCCCGGCCATGGACAAGAACCTCTACGATCTGCCCCCCGAAGAGCTGGAAGGCATCCCGACCGTCTGCGCCAGCCTGCGTGAAGCGCTCGACAGCCTGGAAGCCGATCACGACTTCCTGCTGGCCGGTGACGTGTTCACCAAGGACCAGATCCAGGGCTATCTCGACCTGAAATGGGAAGAAGTCTACGAGTATGAGCACACCCCCCACCCGGTGGAATACAAGCTCTACTACAGCTGCTAAGCGGCTGAGACATCAGGGAAAGGGCGCTCCGCACGGGGCGCCCTTTTTCGTTGGCATGAGCGCCTTTCGTTAGGAGGCCAGCAGCACCGCGCACACCGTTGCGCTTACCTCCGTCGCGCCAACGGGATGCGGGATTGAGGAGACCCAGACCCGGATCGCACAGGATCTCCCGATCTGTCAGGGGGCTGAAAACGCCCTCTGGGCGGCGATTCTCACCACGACCGCGCGTTAGCAGCTCAAGCCCGCAAGGCATCCTTCCGGCCACGTGGTGACCCCACCGAAATGAGGCCGAATTAAGGCAACCCGAAGGCGCCGAAGTGGCGATTTGTGAATTATTCGCAGCTCTTTCAGTGGATTGTGGCCAAAAAGACTCACGCCGCACCATGATTGTCGCCAGATCAAGAACACCGTTCCTCCGCTCGCCCCTGCCCGATTAACGTCTGCTTAATGAGGCCCGCAAAGACGGGTTGCACCCGGTTCGGATCAAGCGCCGCCACCAAGAGCGGCACCCGGAGCGAGGGACGGAGGCAGGAATGGCACTGGTATGGGACGCGCTCTATCTGGGCGTGCTACCTCTCATCGACCCGGCACCGAATTGGTCCAACGATGAGTACGACAATCAAGCCAATGACGCATGGCGTCTGGTGGGGCAGAGCTTTGGCGATGCCGCAAATCCTTTGCGTGACAACCTTGTTGAGGTGACCCCGCAGGACAATGGCGGCACCCAAGGCGTTCTGGACATGGACGGCGCCGTGGGCAGCCAGGACGGCTTTACCTGGCAGGCCCCAGGCGGCCCGCTCAACAGCTCCACATTCGACGCCACGGCGACCTATTTCGCGACGATCACCTTTCAGGACGGCACCACCGAAACCGTCACCGCGGTGATCTTTCAGGACACGCAGGGCAACACGTTCATTGCCCCGGAATACGAACAGAATACCGATGTCGTCAGCTATCTGAGCGGCCCGATTGAGACGATCACGCTCAATCAGCTTGAGAGCAGCACCTATAACGGAATGTATATCGACCGGGTCGACGGATCGGTTTGCTTTGCCAAAGGCACGATGATCGACACGCCCGAGGGCGAGCGGCCGATCGAAACTCTGGGGCCCGGCGATCTTGTCCTGACTGACGAAGGCCCGCAGCCTGTCTTGTGGATCAGCGCCTCTCTGCACAGCGCCTACGCGCTTGGAACGCGCCCGTCCCTTATTCCGGTGCGCATCGCACCCGGCGCCCTGGGTGCAGGGTGTCCGGAAAAGCCGCTGGTCGTGTCGCAGCAACACCGCGTGCTGGTGCGCTCCAGGATCGCGGAACGCATGTTTGCCGCGGCCGAAGTGCTGGTCGCGGCCAAACACCTTCTTGAGCTGGAGGGGATCACATTGGCCGATGACCTGCCCGAAGTGACCTATTTCCACATGATGTTCGAAACGCACCGCATCGTGCGCTCGAACGGCGCGGAAACCGAAAGCTTCTTCCCCGGCCCCATGGCCCTGAAAACGCTGAGCCCAAAGGCGCTGACCAGCCTGTACCGCGCCTTCCCCGAGCTGGAACAGGACACGGCCTATCCCCCGGCCCGCCCCTTTGTCTCGGGCCGAGAAGGGCGGCAGCTCGCCTTCCGCCACGGGAAAAACGGCAAGCCGCTGATCGCGGCCTGACCCCTCCTCACGCCTCGCGCGGCACCACTGTCGTGTGAATGGCAAAGACCACCGCCTCTGTGCGTGGCAGGCGCAACACCGTCTGCCGCTCCGATCGCCAAAACATCGGCCGCACGCCGGGCTCGCGGCCCTTGGGTTCGTATTCGCGGCGGGGCTGGTAGAGCGCAGCATCCTCGTAATCGAGCAGATTCGCCCGCCACAGCGGCCGGCCGGGCCGCACCCCATCAAAGAACCTCTGCACCCGCGCGGCGATCGCATCGTCATAGGGCGCGACCGGCATGTGGATCGCGCGCAGCGGGCGCCCGATCTTTTGCGACAGCGTCCAGCTGGACGGAAAGAGCAGAGCCGCCGCGATCAGCACATGTTCATCGCCCTGCTTTTGCAGGATACAGATGTCTTCCGTGATGAGCCGCGCAAGCGTATCAAGCGGCGCCGCCAACGGGACCCACACCCCATCGGGGCGGCGCACCTGCTCCGGCGTGACTTCGAACCCCAACGGAGGAAGCGCTTCGAGGATCACCTCCAACGCTTCGGCGCACGCCTCCTGCGCGTCAGGCAGCATCGCAATCACGTCGCCCCGACGCTGCGCCAGCAGCCGGTCCCGCTCTGCCATCTGATCAGCATAGTCGGCATTCACCGTGATCCACGGGCCGGTAACGGGCTGCATCTTGGGCAAAGGCGCACGGGCAGCGTCGGTCTGATCAGGTGGGATGGTCGCTTTCATCCGCTCACCCTGCCCCGCATGGAGCTATTGCGCTAGTCGTCGCGCTCGAAAACAAAGCAGCGGTCGCGGCGCACCATCAGCCACAGCGGCGTGCCCGGTTTGGGCAGGAACACATTCGGCACCTTGGCCGTCACCTTGGAGCCGTCGAAATCCAGCCGGAATTCGACAAGGCTCTCGGAGCCCATGAACCGCGCCCGCTGAACGATGGCGCGGGCCGGCGTGCCTGTGCGCATCGTCGGATGTGGGCCGCGCCCATCGCGATCAAAGTCGATCTGCACGTGCTGGGGGCGAAACACAATGTCCACATGCGTGCCATCGCGAAAGCCCGGCGCAAGGAATGTCCCAAAGGCGGTTTCCGTCAGCGCCCCTTGAACAGCGCCGCTCAACACGTTGATGTCGCTAAAGAACGCAGCCGCCTGACGATCCACGGGCGCGTTGTAGATGTTGTAGGGCGCCCCGCGCTGCACGACCGTCCCCCCCCGCATCAGGGCAATCTCATCGGCCATGCGCATGGCCTCTGTGGGTTCATGCGTGACCAACAGCACCGCCGCGTTCTCCGCCTTGAGCAGATCGAGCGTTTCATCGCGAATGTCGTCGCGCAGGCGGTCATCGAGCCCGGAAAACGGCTCATCCATGAGCATGACCTTGGGCCGGGGCGCAAGAGCGCGGGCAAGTGCAACGCGCTGCTGCTCGCCCCCTGACAACTCGTGCGGATACTGATCAATATAGCGCAGCATCCCGACCTTGCTAAGCAGCTCCTCAACCCGTGCCCGGTTGGCGCCAAGCCCGCCCTTGAGCCCGAACGCCACATTGCGCCCGACATCGAGATGCGGAAACAGCGCGAAATCCTGGAACATCAGGCCGATATGGCGCGCTTCGGGCGGCAGGCGGAACACCGTGTCGCAGACCAAAGAGCCATCGACATAGATCGAGCCGCTATCCTGCCGCTCCACCCCGGCGATCATGCGCAAGGTCGTGGATTTGCCGCAGCCCGAGGGGCCCAGAAGGCACATGACCTCTCCGGGCATGATCGACAGGCTCACGTCATCGACCACGCGCTGCCCGTCATAGGCGCGCACCAGATTGCGAATCTCAAGCCGGGGGGCGATGTCGGTCATGTCTTTCCCGAGCGAAACAGTCAGGGCGGGGTATCAAGCCCCGCCCCGCATCGCAAGAGCCCGCTAGATCGCGATATTCGCGGCGCCACCATCGAGCATCACGTTTTGCCCGATGATAAAGCCCGCATATTGCGAACACAGGAACGCGCAGGTGGCGCCAAACTCTTCGGGTGTGCCGTAGCGGCGGGCGGGAATGGTGGCCTCGCGCTGCGCCCGCGCCGCGTCCTGGCTGATGCCGGAACTGCCCGCGACGCCCTTGTCGAGCGCATCCGCCCGGTCCGTGTCGTGAATGCCGGGCAACAGATTGTTGATCGCAACGCCATATTCGGCGACCTGCCGCGCCGTGCCCGCGACAAAACCGGTCAGCCCGCTGCGCGCGGTGTTCGAAAGCCCAAGCGCCGGGATCGGAGAGCGCACGGCCTGGCTGGTGATGTTGACCACCCGCCCCCACCGCTTTTCGATCATGCCGGGCAAAAGTCCCTGCATGAGCGCAATCGGCGCCAGCATGTTGGCATCAATCGCCGCCTGAAAATCCGCGCGAGACCAGTCGCTCCATACTCCGGGCGGCGGGCCGCCCGCATTTGTGACCAGGATGTCAGCACCAGCGGCGGCCTCCAAAAGCTGCGCTTGCCCGTCGGGTGTGGTCACGTCGCAGGCGACCTGCGTCACGGTAACGCCATGCGCGCGCTCGATTTCCTGCGCTGCCGCGGCAAGCGCCTCAGTGCCGCGCGCGTTCATCACGAGATCCGCCCCCGCATCGGCCAAAGCCCGCGCACACCCAAGCCCAAGCCCTTTAGAGCTTGCACAAACCAGCGCTTTCTTGCCTCTTATTCCAAGATCCATTCGGCGTTTCCTCCCGATTGCGATCGTTTGAGATCGCGCTATGCTTGCCGCAGTTTATTCCTAGTGGCTCCCTGATGCTGCCAGATTTGAACCGCACACCATCACTTGATTAAAGCATGTGTAATCGGTTTCGAGTATGGGGGACATATGAAGATCGTGGATATCAGGAGATCAATCCAGACTCTTAAGGTTTATCCCGGCAGCGCCCTGCGCGTTTCCGAAGGGGTTGCTCGCGGCGACGCGATCTCTTTTGCCGATGAACTCGTCATGGATGACTACTACACGCTTTCGCAGGGCGCTGAACGCGAAACGCTCCACGTGGCTCTCGGCCCCCGTCTCAAGACCTTCCGCATCCAGGACCAAAGCCCCATCGGCCATCCCGGCAACGGTGTGGTGCTCGACAGCTGCATCACCTTGATGGACAACAGCGGCACCACCTGTGAGGCGCTGATCCTGGTTGAGATCAGCGACAACATGGCTGAATCCGTCTATGTGCTCCCGCTCGCCCCGCTGGAGGCCGACCACGCGTATCGGCTGGTCGGCATTGATCGGCACTCGGCCACACGCCGCTTTGCCCAGATTGCCTGTGTCTCCTTTGGCAAGGGGACGCGCATCACTATGGCGGATGGCAACCAAAGGCCGATCGAAGATCTGCGCCCCGGCGATCTCGTTCTCACCCGCGACAATGGCGTGCAGCCCCTTCGCTGGCTCGGCGTGTCGACCCTGCGCGCCAGCGGCGCCTTCGCACCGGTTCTGATCCGCGCTGGGGCCTTGAACAATGCGGGCGATCTTCTGGTCAGCCCCGATCACCGGATCATGGTCTATCAGCGCGAGGACAAGATCGGCGCAGGCCGCCCCGACATCCTCGTCAAGGTGCGCCACCTGGTCGATGGCGACGCGATCTCTCGCCAGGTCGGGGGCCATGTGGAGTACTACCAGATGCTCTTTGACCATCACGAGATCATCTATGCCGAAGGCATCGCGTCGGAATCGCTCTATATCGACCACCAGACGCGGGAACTCCTCCCGGATGAGGTCGCCAGCCATATCAGCCACCTCGCGCCCGAAGACGCGGAGCCCGTCTCTGCGCACTACGAGGTCGCGGAAAGCCTGCTGAGCAAGCCCGACGCCATAGAACTTCTGCGCCGCGCCAGCACGTCCTAAGCGTCCCTTCGCGGCATGGACGGCCGAGGGGCCAACTGCATACCAATCTGCAGCGCGAATTGAAGGGTCATGTCGGGACATCTGGAGCGGGTAGCGGGAATCGAACCCGCACCAAGAGCTTGGAAGGCTCGTGTGATACCATTTCACCATACCCGCCGCTCCGGCTCCTTCTGGCGCAACTGAGCGGGCAGCGCAAGGGCTCTGTCGGTCTGGACAGCAGCGACTCGGGCGACCATGCTGCAGCGCAACTCGCCCGCGAAGGAGACCCGCCGATGATACCCTATGCCGTGATGCTTGCTGCCGGGGTCGGTATCCCCGTGCTGGCGGCGCTCAATGCCGCGCTCGGGCGCCATATCGGCTCTCCCGCGGCGGCGGCCACAGTGTTGTTTATCGTTGCGTTTTGCGTCGCGCTTGCCACTGCGTTGGTGACAGCACCGCAAGGGTTTTCCCGCATGGGAACCGCACCGCGCCACCTGTTCCTGGCCGGCACGCTGGTCGCCTTTTACGTTCTGTCGATCACCTGGATCGCGCCGATGATCGGCATCGGAAACGCGGTGTTCCTTGTGCTCTTGGGGCAGCTCGTCTCTGCCGCGCTGATCGACCATTTTGGGCTGTTCGGCGCCCTGCCCGCCCCAATCAGCCCAAGCCGGGCGCTTGGGATCGCGATCATGGCACTTGGCGTTTTCGTGACGATCAAGGTCTAAGCGGCGTTGCTTCGCGCCGACGAAAAAGCGTGGCGCAGCATGCCCCGCACAGCTTCGCTGACCTGATCTGTTTGGCCCGGTCGGGTGTAGAGATTGACGTCAACCGTCCCAAGATCGGGCAAGGCGCCATCGTGGCGGATCTCCTCCCAGTCGCGCATCATGGTGCTCTGGATCGGCGTCGAGACCGCCAGATCGGCGCTGACCATGGCACTGACCGACCGGAAGTTGTCCGAATCGACGGCCATTTCCCAAGCGATTCCAGCGTGGTCGAGCGCATCCTGAACCGATCGCCGGAACACGCAGCGGCGCTCAAAGGCCAGCCGGATCGGCCGCCGCCGCCAGGCCTGCCCGTTGATCGCGCCGCACCACACGAGAGGTAGCGTCTGCAAGGTCTCCGCCCCCGGGGAGGCCTCGCTTTCAGTGGTCAGGATCATATCCATCTCACCCTCCGCGAACCGGTCCTTGAGGATCTGCGTCAGCGAGGAGTTGAGCACGATCTTCACATGGGGGAACGACGCGTTGAGCTGGCGCAGAACCTCGGGGATCGCCGGATACACGATGTCATGTGGCACACCGATGGTGATCATCTGCCGTTCTGATGGGGCTGCAAAGCGCCGTAGGACTTCGTCGTTCAGCTCCAGCATGCGCCGGGCCTGCGGCAGCAGCGCTTCGCCGTCCGGCGTCAGGACGACCCCGCGCCCCAGCCGCTCCAGCAGCGGGGCGTCCAGAATTTCCTCCAGCCGCTTGATCTGCATCGAAACCGCAGACTGCGTGAGGTTCAGATAGCCCGCAGCGCGGGTCACGCCGCCGGTATCCGCCACAGCGACCAAAGAACGAAGAGAGGTGAGATCCAACTGGCGGCTCATATCATCACTTTCGATATATTTACTCAAAAACATTCATATTACTTATGATCCATCACGCGCTATAGATCAAGTACGGAGATCACTTGATACAAACCCATCACGCAGATTGAAAGGACCACCCCATGACCCTTTCCCTAACGTCGCAGACCTGCCGTCCCGCACGCCGCCCGTCCCTACGCGCTCGGCTCCTGAAAGGGCTCGAACTGCGCCGCCAACGACGCCAGCTGGCGGAGCTGGACGACCGCGCCCTGCGCGATATCGGCGTATCGCGGGAGGACGCCCTGCGCGAAGCAGCACGCTCTCCATGGGACGCACCAGCCTCCTGGACCCGCTGACCCTTTGAATCGGCGGCCATAACGCGCACGAAAAGCCTTGAAACAGAGCCGCGTCATGCCGATATTTGACCGGATGCCGGGCAATGTGCCCGTGCAAGCCAGTTTCTTTCGGAGGTGACAACTCATGGCTGACTACACTCAGGTGCGCGCCGGCTCTGCCGCCACCCACGCGCAGATCGATCAGGGCCTGCGCGCTCATATGAACAAGGTCTACGGGCTGATGTCCGTGGCCATGGTGATTACCGGCGCCGCGGCCTGGGCCATTTCCGGCCTTGCGGTGCAAGACGGTCAGGTCACCGCACTTGGCCAGGCGATCTATGGCTCGCCGCTCAAATGGCTGATCATGTTTGCCCCGCTGATCATGGTGTTCGCCTTCGGCGCTCTGATCAACCGCCTGTCGGCTGCGGGCGCGCAGGTGTTCTTCTACGCCTTCGCCGCCATGATGGGCCTGTCGATCTCCTCGATCTTCTTGGTCTACACCGGCATGTCCATCGTGCAGACCTTCCTGATCACCGCCGTGGCCTTCGCCGGTCTGTCCCTGTGGGGCTACACCACGAAGAAGGACATCTCCGGCTGGGGCAGCTTCCTGATCATGGGCGTGATCGGCCTGATCGTGGCGTCCATCGTGAACATCTTCCTTCAGTCCGAAGCGGTGATGTTCGCGGTCTCCGTGATCGGCGTTCTGATCTTCGCGGGCCTGACGGCCTATGACACCCAGAAGATCAAAACCGACTACGTCCAGCATGCCATGCACATGGACAGCGAGTGGCTCGGCAAATCCGCCATCATGGGCGCGCTGAACCTGTATCTCGACTTCATCAACATGTTCATGTTCCTGCTGCAGCTTCTCGGCAACCGCGACTGATCCGGCGCCGACCGGCACAGAAAAGGCCGCCCTTCGGGGCGGCCTTTTTTTGTCCCGCACCAGACGGGATCAACAAAAAAAACCGCCCCGAAGGGCGGCTTTTCATAACAAATGTCAGGCGATCTTACTTGATCTTGCCTTCTTTGTATTCGACGTGCTTGCGCGCGACCGGGTCGTATTTGCGAACGATCATCTTCTCGGTCATGGTGCGCGCGTTCTTCTTGGTCACGTAGAAGTGGCCGGTGCCTGCGGTCGAGTTCAGGCGGATTTTGATAGTGGTCGGCTTCGCCATATCGGTCTCTCTCTTTTGGGCGCGCCGCGCGGATGGGCGCACACGCAAGGTAATCTCGTGAAGCCTGCCTTTTACCCGCCCGCCGCGCGAAGTCAACCACGACAGGCGATCCCGCGCCCCATGCCCCCGTTCTTTTGGCCTCAAACACCCCCTCTGGGCGTCTAAATGGCCCTGCTGCCATCTCCACGGGGCTTTGCCGGACCAGACGGGGTTGAAATGCGCGGAGGGGATATAAGCCGGATTTTGTCCCGAATCGCTTCGGGGATGACCATTCATCTGGGCACGCAGTCACCTGCGGCCTCAAGCTGCCGACCCGGACCTCTGGGCAGAAGCGTCCCCCGGTTACCCGGACGAGGTCCCTATTTGGCATTGCTCCTGGCGGGGCTTGCCGTGCCGGTCCGGTTGCCCGTCCCGCGGTGGGCTCTTACCCCACCGTTTCACCCTGACCCCGGCCTGCGGGGCGGTCTGTTTTCTGTGGCGCTGTCCCTGGGGTTGCCCCCGCCGGGCGTTACCCGGCGCCATTGCTTCATCGGAGTCCGGACTTTCCTCGGGCCAAGGGCCCGCGGCCATCCACCCCTCCGCGCGAGGGATCACCTAGGCGCAGGGGCCCGCGCGGTCAAGATCACGCCGCGGGGTTTGGGGGCTTCGCCCCCGGCGCTTTGCGCCTCCCCCAAGGTATTTAGGACAAATAAGAAGAGCTGGCCGCGGGATACAGCGCCGCCAACGCTCCGATGAGTGCGCGATCTGCTGCGCTCTCGGGCCCAGCGGCATAGGGGCGAAAGCGGGCGCGGAATGCGGCGAGGATCGCTTCTTGCGGGAGATCGGCAGTGTAGCCGAAGCGCGTGGCGCTCTCCATGAACGGGGCGCTCTCGTGGGCCGGGCCGGGTTGCGCCCAGACCGATAGCCCTTGGCGCGCCAGCCGGAGCCAGTCGAAGCGCGGGCCGGGGTCGAATTTGCGCTGCGGCGCCATGTCGGAATGGCCGATCACGCGCTGCGGCGGGATGGACCAGCGGTTCAGGATCGCCGCCAGAAGGGGCTCGAGCGCCGCCATCTGGGGTTCGGGGAACGGATGCGCGCCGGTGTTGCACAGCTCGATCCCGATGGAGCGGGAGTTGATATCCTCTTCACCGCCCCAGCTGCCGGCGCCCGCATGCCAGGCGCGCATTTCTTCATCGACCAACTGCGTGCAGGTGCCAGATTCACCGATCAGCCAATGGGCGGACACCTCGACAGCGGGATCGCACAGGCGCTCCCGCGCAGCGTCAAAGCTGTCCATCGCGGTGTAATGCAGGACGACCAGAGAGGGCCGAAGCCCATCCCGGCGGGGGCCGAAATTGGGCGATCGGGTCACTGGCGCGCGGCGGCGCGGAACGGGGTCGGATCCCACGAACAGGCGAACCCGTCGCCATCCGGATCCATCCCTTCGAAGTTCCGGGACGGCCCGCCCCCGGCCAGAAAGGCGCGCTGCGCCGCGTCCGGGGAGCCATATTTCGCGCAGTTCGCCTGGGTCTTGCCCTGACGGGTATAGCCGCGCGTATAGGCCTGCTGGCCCTTTGCATTGCGCGTGGAGAGCGCGAATTGAATGATGTTGGGTCCGGTCTCGCCGCTGCGCGTTGGCAGAGCGGTGGGTGCGACCACTTGGTAGGCCGCCGCCTGCTGCGCGCGCCGGGCGGCATCGCTCTCAATCGTCTCGCGACTGGAAACGGCGGAGAAGCTCTGCTCATCGGAGATGCCGGTATGGCTTGGCGGAGCGGCGTTGGCCGGGCTGGCCTGCACCCCAGCGGTCCGGAGCGGATCGGCTCCGTAAGAGACAGGCGCCGCGTTGGTCGGGCTCGCCTGGACACCCGCCGTGCGCAGGGGATCGACGCCATAGCTCGCGCCAGCGGGTGCCGCCACCGGCTGTTGCACCGTGCCAGTGGCCGGAACCGCCGAGATTGGCGCGCCGATTGGCTGGGCCGTCACCGGAGCAGGCTGCGTCCCGCGCAGCAGCGCGTCGCGGCGCGCCTGCTCTCTCTGGTAGTCTGTGTAGTTGCTAAAGCCGGGCCCGGGGTTCGAAACAGGCGCTTTGGGCGCGCATGCTGCGCCCAACCCCGCCAGAACCACCATTGCAAAGACAGCGCGCATGGACGCCTCCTGATTGTAACCGGCCCGCTTTACCACCACCGCGTCGGCTTCGCCACGAACCCGGCGGCCTGCTCAAGCGCATAGGCGGTATTCAGCAGATCGCCCTCTTCCCAGGGGCGCCCGATCAGCTGCAGCCCAAGCGGCAAGCCGTTGTGATCGAGCCCGGCGGGCACCGAAATTCCCGGCAGCCCCGCGAGGTTCACCGTCACGGTAAACACGTCGTTGAGATACATCTTGACGGGATCGGCGTCTTCCATCCCGCCCAGCGGGAAAGCCGCCGACGGCGTGGCCGGGGTCAGGATCGCATCCACCCCGTCTGCAAACACCTGATCGAAGTCGCGCTTGATCAGGCTGCGGACCTTCCGGGCACGGTTGTAATAGGCGTCATAGAACCCAGCCGAGAGCACATAGGTGCCGACCATGACCCGGCGCTGCACCTCATGGCCAAAGCCTTCGGCCCGGGTCTTTTCATACATGTCGTTGATGCCCTCGCCCGCCTCCAGCGTGGCGCGGTGGCCAAAGCGCACCCCGTCATAGCGGGCCAGGTTGGACGACGCCTCAGCAGGCGCGATCACGTAATAGGTCGGCAGCGCGTATTTCGTGTGCGGCAGCGAGATGTCCCGCAGCTCCGCCCCGGCGTCGCGCAGCATCTCGGCGCCTTGATGCCAGAGCGCTTCGATCTCTTCGGGCATGCCGTCCATGCGGTATTCGCGCGGAATGCCGATCACCTTGCCCTTGATGTCGCCGGTCAGCATGGCTTCGAAATCCGGCACCGGTAGGTCAACAGAGGTGCTGTCCTTCGGATCGTGCCCAGCCATCGACGACAACATGATCGCCGCGTCGCGCACATCCTTGGTCATCGGCCCCGCCTGATCGAGCGAGGAGGCAAAGGCCACGATCCCCCAGCGGGAGCAGCGCCCATAGGTCGGCTTGAGCCCGGTGATCCCGGTGAAGGCCGCGGGCTGCCGGATCGACCCGCCGGTATCGGTCCCGGTCGCGCCGAGGCACAGCCGCCCGGCCACCGCAGCGGCGGAGCCGCCCGAAGAGCCGCCGGGCGTGAGCCCTTCGCCCCAAGGGTTCACGGCATCGCCATAGACGGACGTTTCATTGGAGGATCCCATGGCGAATTCGTCCATGTTGATCTTGCCCAACATGACCGCGCCCGCATCGAACATCTTGGTCGTCACGGTGGATTCGTATTCCGGCTTGAACCCTTCAAGGATCCGCGAGGCCGCCTGCGAGGGCACGCCCTTCGTGCAGAACAGATCCTTGATCCCCACCGGGATCCCGGCCATGCCATGCGCGCCGTCATAGCCCTTCGCATCGGCCGCCTGGGCCTGGGCCATCGCGATCTCCGGCGTCTTGTGGACGAAGGCGTTGAGCGCACCGGCCTCTTCGATGGCGCCCAGACAGCTTTCGGTCAGCTCCACCGACGTCACATCCCCCTTGCGCAGCGCATCACGCGCCTGTGCAATCGTCAGGTCTCTCAGATCGGTCATTCCACCACCTTCGGCACGGCAAAGAACCCCTCACGGGCATCGGGCGCATTGGCCAGAACGGCCTCTTGCTGGTTTCCATCGGTCACGACGTCCTCGCGGCGCTTGAGCCGCATCGGCGTGACCGACGTCATCGGCTCAACGCCGTCGACATCCACGTCCTGCAGTTGCTCGATAAAGCCGAGGATCGCGTTGAACTCCTGGGCAAGCGCCGGCAGCGCATCTTCCTCGACCCGGATCCGGGCGAGATGAGCGACCTTGCGCGCGGTCTCTGTGTCAATCGACATGGGGGCCTCCGTCTGTCTGGCCTCTCCCCTACAAAAGCGGCGCGCCGCCCGCAAGCGACACGAACGCCCCCGCGCGAGGCGCCCCCTTCTTTTGGCCTCAAATATCCCCGGGGGGAATTGCCGCAGGCCAGGGGGGCAAAGCCCCCAATCCCCCGCTTGCAATAGAGCGCAGCCGGGCTACGCTTTGCCCGCGCAACCGAGGGAGGCACGCATGAAACTCACCTGGCTTGGCCATTCCGGCTTTCGGCTCGAAACCGCAGAGGCCGTGATCCTGATCGACCCATGGTTAGACGGCTGCCCCACCTTCCCGACCGAGCGCCGTGCCGAGGCCATCGAAGGTGCCACCCATATTCTTCTGACCCATGCCCATTTCGACCACGCGGACGAAGTCGCCGCCATCGCCAAAGATACCGGCGCCACGGTCGTTGGCATCTTTGACCTGACCACCTGGCTCGAAGCCGCCCACGGGCTCACCTGCGTCGGCTTCAACAAGGGCGGCACCGTCGCCCTGGGCGATGCGCAGGTGACCATGGTCAACGCCACCCACAGCTCCACCCGGATGGAGGACGGCAAGCCGATAGATTGCGGAGACCCGGCGGGCTACATGATCGCCGTAGATGGCAAGGTGATCTACCTGTCGGGTGACACCGACATCATGGCCGATATGGGCTGGATGGCGGACCTGCACAAACCCGATATCGGGATCTTGTGCGCGGGCGGGCATTTCACCATGGACATGGCGCGCGCGGGCTACGCGGCAAAGACCTTCTTTGACTTCAAAACCGTGATCCCATGTCACTACCAGACGTTCCCCCTGCTGGAGCAATCCGCCGATGCGCTGATCGCGGCCCTGCCGGGCGTGGACGTGAAAACCCCCGCCGTGATGGAGATCGTCGAGCTCTAAGCCACGCCCTGTTTTCGGCGCCGCCGCGCGCTCTGATTGCCCTTGGTCGCGGTGCTCCGCCGACGGGTGTTCCGCGCTGATCTGCCAGCTTGCGCGCAAGCGCAGAAAGGCGGATGACGTTGTTATGCAGAGCTTTCTTTTTCAGGCGACGATCTACCTTGGCGCGGCGGTCATTGCCGTGCCGCTTTCTGCCCGGCTGGGGCTGGGCTCGGTGCTGGGATACCTTCTGGCGGGCGTCGCCGTGGGCTTCATCCCCGCCATCGGCAGCCACGCCCATGAGCTTCAGCATTTCGCGGAGTTCGGCGTTGTCGTGATGCTGTTCCTGATCGGGCTCGAGCTGGAGCCGCGATCCCTGTGGGACATGCGGGACCGGCTGATCGGCCTGGGCGGGTTGCAGATCGCGCTGACGACGTTGCTCCTGTTCCTGACGGTCATGGCTCTGGAACAGCCCTGGCAGGCCGCGCTTGCCATCGGCATGACGCTGGCGCTGTCCTCGACGGCGATCGTGTTGCAGACCATCACCGAAAAAGGGCTGGTGCGCACCGCCGGGGGACGATCAGTGTTTTCGGTGCTGCTCACGCAGGACATCGCGGTGATCCCGTTCCTCGCGCTGCTGCCGCTGCTGGCAGCGCCCGCGCCGATCACGCTCAACGCCGATGGCTCAATGGCCCGGGCGGCCGACGACATATCCCACGGGCTGAGCCTGACCGAAGGACTTCCCGGCTGGAGCGTCACGCTGATCACGCTGGGCGCCGTAGCCGCCGTGATCCTGGCCGGACGGCACCTCACCCGGCCTGTGTTCCGCTATATCAGCCACGCCAAGCTGCCCGAACTCTACACCGCGCTTGCGCTGCTCATGGTCGTCTCCATCGCCGTGCTGATGGAGCTGGTGGGGCTCTCTCCCGCGCTTGGCACGTTCCTGGCGGGCGTGGTTCTTGCCGGATCCGAATTCCGGCATCAGCTTGAAAACGATCTGGCGCCCTTCAAGGGGCTTTTGCTGGGGCTGTTCTTCATCACCGTGGGGGCCGGGATCGACTTTGCCGTGCTCACCGCGGATCCGTTCCGCATCATCGCCATGACGCTCCTGCTGATCGCGGTGAAGGCGCTCGTGCTCTACGGGCTGGCATGGGCCTTTCCCCATTCCCGGCGCGACCGGCGGCTGTTCACCCTGTCGCTGGCCCAGGCCGGGGAGTTCGGCTTTGTCATGGCGTCCTTTAGCCTCGCGCAGGGGGTCATCACCCCCAAGACGGCGCAGACGCTGCTCTTGATCATCGCCCTGTCTATGATGGCCACGCCCCTTCTGTTCCTGCTGTTCGACTGGCTCGACCGCCGAAGCGAAGCCCAGACCCCCACCGAGCATGACGAAATCGACGACCAGGGCGCCGTGATCGTCGCGGGGATCGGGCGCTTTGGACAGGTGGTGAACCGCGTGGTGCGCCATGCGGGGTTCCGCACCGTCGTGATCGACAACAACTTTGCCGCCATCCAGACGATCCGGCGCTTTGGCGGCAAAGCCTATTTCGGGGACCCGTCCCGGCCCGACACGCTCAAATCCGCGGGGATCGACACGGCCAAGGTGCTGGTCGTCGCCCTGGGCGAGCGTGATCTGGTGGTGAACGTCGTGCGCTACGCGCGCAGGCTGCGACCCGATCTGTCGATCATCGCCCGCGCCCATGACCGCGCCCATGTCTATGAGATCTACCAGGCGGGCGCCGATCACATCGTGCGCGAGCTGTTCGACAGCTCTTTGCGGGCGGGGCGCTACGCGTTGGAAGATCTGGGACTGACCGAATACGAGGCGGCACAGGTTGAACAGACCTACTACCACCACGACCGCTACATGGTGAAAGAGCTGGCCACGCTGTGGAAACCCGGTGTCGCAGTGTCGATGGTGCCCGAATATGTTGCCCGCGCCCGCGAGCTGGACAGCGAGCTGGAGACCGCTCTGATGGAGGTGCTGGACCACGCCGCTCCGCGCGGTCCGGGCGCCGATCCGGAAGACGTCGGGTTTCAGAGCAAGGGACCGGGGATCACCGGGTAACGCCGGGGGCGTCTATGCGCGCAGCAGCATCCAAAGCGCGACAAGCCCAAGCGCCGCGCCTAGCGCAATGTTGAGCCCGCGCGCCTGGCCGGGGCTGCGGAAGCGACGGGCCAGCCGGTCTCCGATCAGGGCCCAGACCAGGAAAGCCACCAGGTTGTTGAGCGTGAAGAGCACGGCGATGACCGCAATCCGGGCCGGGGACGCGGCCGCTGCGAACTGGGTCATCATCAGGACCATGATGACATAGCCCTTCGGGTTGAGCAGAAGCAGAAGCGCCCCGGAGCCAAACCCGGCAGGACGCGCGGAGACTGCGCTGTCCAGCGGCCCGGCCCGCATCAGCCCCACGGCCAGCCACAGCACATAGGCACTGCCCGCAAAGCGCAGCGCCTGCCCGATCCAGGGTGCCCCGGCTACGGCTGTGGCATAGCCCAGCCCAAGCGCAAAGCTCACAATCAGCGTGGCCAGATGATACCCGGCAAGCGCGGGGGTGCAGGCCCGCAGCCCGTAGCGTGCCCCAAGCGCGGCAAAGAACATGTTGCCCGGCCCCGGGCTGTAGGCCATCGGGGCGAGGAAGACGATCAGGGCGATAATGTCGACGGTCGGCATGGGCGGGCTCCTTTCGGGGCCACCCTGCCCCGCGCCCGCCGCCTTGCACGACCCGGATCGTGCTTATTCGCCGGTGCTGACCCCGGCTTCCGCAAAGGTCGCCATGCCGGACTGGCACGCCGCCGCCGCGCGCACCACGCCAAGCGCGGTTGCCGCGCCGGAGCCCTCGCCCAGCCGCAGGCCCAGGCTCAGGATCGGGGTCAGGCCGAGCGCCTCAAGCTGGCGGGCATGGGCGCCCTCGGCGCTCAGATGGCCCGCGCGGCAATGGGCCAGTGTCCCCGGGGCCGCTTTCTCCAGCACAATCGCCGCCGCGCAGCAGATGAACCCATCGAGCAGCACCGGCACCCGCGCCGCGCGGGCCCCGGCGATGGCCCCCGCCATGGCCGCGATCTCGCGCCCGCCCAGCCGGGCAAGGGTCTGCAGCGCGTCATCGCTGTCGTTGTGGCGGGCCAGCCCGGCGGCGACAGCGGCTTCCTTGCGGCGGAGCCCGGCATCATCGACCCCGGTGCCGCGCCCGGTCCAATCCCCCGCGTTGCCGCCCAGCAGCGCCGCCGACAAAGCCGCAGCCGGGGTGGTGTTGCCGATCCCCATCTCTCCGGCGATGAACAGATCGGCCTTGGGGTCCACGGCCTCCCAGCCGATGCGCAGCGCCTCCAGCGTTTCTGCCTCGCTCATTGCGGGGCCTTGGGTGAAATCGGCGGTGGGGCGATCCAGCTCGATCGGGTGGACCGAGAGCTGCGCGCCGTGGAGCTTGGCGAGCTGGTTGATCGCCGCGAACCCCGCTTCGAACCCGGCAACCATCTGCACGGTGACCTCGGGCGGATAGGCCGACACGCCCTGCGCACACACGCCGTGGTTGCCCGCAAAGATTGCGACCTGCGGCGCGTCCACATGGGGGCGCTCGGTGCCCTGCCACGCGGCGAGCCAGGCCGCCAGGTCTTCGAGCATCGCCAAAGACCCGGCGGGCTTGGTGAGCTGGGCGTTGCGGGCCTCTGCTGCCGCGCGGGCGTCGGCGTCAGGCCGGGGCAGATCGCGCAGCGCGGTGCGGAAAGTGTCGAAACTGTCAAAGATCATGGGGGCGTCCTCTTGCCTGTCGGGAGCGAGACTTCTACCGGTTTGCCGGATGTTTCAAGCCAAAGGCCCGCCATGCTGACCCAATTCCGTTGCGCTCTTGGTTTCCTGACCCGCCTGCCCGGAGGCGGTCCCGGCACGCTTGCCGCCGCCGCGCCCGCCTTTCCGCTCGTGGGGCTGGTCATTGGGGCGTGTCAGGCCATGGCCGCGACGCTGGCGCTCTGGGCCGGGCTGCCCCCGGCCATCGCAGCGGGGCTCGCGCTTGCCGCCGGGGTGCTGGCCACGGGCGGGCTGCACGAAGACGGGCTGGCCGATAGCGCGGACGGGCTGTGGGGCGGCGGCGCCACGGCACGGCGCCTGGAAATCATGCGCGACAGCCGGATCGGCAGCTATGGCGTTCTGGCCCTGATCCTGTCGCTGGGGCTGCAAGGCGCGGCGCTGACGGCGCTGCTGGAGGCGGGCGCCGTCTGGGCGCCGCTGCTGGCGGCCGGGGCGATCAGCCGCGCGGCGATGGCGGTGGTGATGGAGGCCCTGCTCCCCGCCCGCACCGACGGCCTGTCCAAAGGCGCGGGCCAACCCGGAGGCTCCGGCGCGGTGACATCTCTGGCAATAGGCGCGGGTCTGACGCTGATCCTGACCGGCGCAGGCGTGGTCCCGATCCTGATCGCGGGGGCCGCGGCGGTGTTCTGGCTGTGCAACGAGGCCCGGGCGCGCATCGGCGGCCAGACCGGCGACATCCTGGGCGCCACGCAGCAGCTCACCCAGATCACCGCGCTCTGTGTGCTGGCGGCGCGGGTCTGACCCCGCGCCCACCGATCAGATCTGCTTTTCGGGCAGGTGGACGACAAGCCCGTCCATGTCCTCGGTCACCTTGATCTGGCAGGTCAGGCGCGAGCGAAGCTCATCGGGCTGCCAGGCGAAATCGAGCATGTCTTCTTCCATCGGGTCCTTGGCGGGGATCTTCTCCACCCAGGCCTCATCGACATAGACGTGACAGGTCGAACAGGCGCAGGCGCCGCCGCAATCGGCCTCAATGCCGGGCACGCCATTGTCGCGCGCGCCCTCCATCACGGTCAGCCCGGGGGCCACGTCGACCTCGTGCTTGGTGCCGGTATGCTCGATATAGGTGATCTTCGCCATGCAGATGCTCCTTTGTCGGTTTGCCTCTAGCTAGTGCGCAGCGTCGCCGGGTTCCAGAGCGAATCGGCCATTTGCCCCGGAGCGCCGCGGGGTTATACTGACCCAAACCGCCCAAGGCCGAGCAGCCCATGACCCGACCCATCCTGATCGCCGCCGCTCTGGCGTTGAGCGGCTGTGCCGCCCCCACGCCCGAGGCCGCAAGCGCGCGCGATGCGCTGCGGCCCGATTTCGTGGACGCTAAGGGCCGCTGTTTCAGCCATGACATGGCCCCGGCGGTGATCGAAACCGTCACCCGTCAGGAGATCGCCGCCCCCGCGCAGCGTGACGACACCGGTGCCGTCACAGCCCCCGCGCGCTACCGCACAGTGACCGAACAACGGATTGTCCGCGAGCGGCAGAAGATCCGCTTCCCGACCCCCTGCCCGAACGTCTTCACTCTAGAATTCGTGGAGAGCCTGCAGCGGGCGCTGCAGGCACGCGGGCTCTACCGCGGCCCGGTAGATGGCGATCTGAGCCCCGCCACCGGCGCCGCGATCCGCCGCTTTCAAAAGGGGTTCGGGCCGGACAGTCAGATCCTATCATTGGAAGCGGCGCAGCGGCTGGGTCTGGTGCGGCTCAGCCGGGAGCAGATCGACCTTCTGGATGGCGGCTTCCAAGCCGACCCTTTTTCGGAACAATAAGCTCGGGATCAATCCCGACCTCCCGCCGCACGCGCATCGCAGGCAGCAGGTTCCCGCGTTTCGCCGGAGATTTCCAAATCGGACCAGTTGCGCAGGGTATTGGGCACGGCCCAGCCAACAGGGAGGCCGTATAAATCTCCCTGGCCTTCCCCTTTCGGCTCAAAGAAGCGCCAGGACGGTCTGAGCCAAAACAAAACCCCACCCGCCGGGCGGCGGATGGGGTTAAACCGTTGATGGGCCGTTTGTTAGTCCGTCAGGGGCAGCGCGACAAAGCGCGGGTCTCCACCGCGGCGGATCAGCAGCAGGATCGACTTGCGGCCCGCATCGACGCTGTCTTGCACGCGCTCTTCCAGGTCTTCGACCGTGGCAATCGCAGTCTGGCCCGCTTCGGTGATCATATCGCCGGGGGCGAGCCCCTTGTCGGCGGCTTCGCTCGCCGGATCGACATCCAACACAACAAGCCCGTCGCGTGCGCCTTCGATATTGAACTGCTTGGCCAGTTCATCGTCCAAAGGCGCCACGGTCAGGCCGAGGATCTGCGCCTCCGCTGGCTCCATCGGCTCGCCTTCGCTGGAGCTGTCATTGCCCTGCGCCGTCTCGCGGCGGCCCAAGGTGACGGTCAGCTCTTCGGTGCTGCCCTCGCGCAGCACCGTCAGCGCGACATCCTTGCCCACGGGGGCGTTGCCGACCATGCGCACCAGCTCACGCGTGTCATCGACAGGAGCCCCGTCGAAGGACAAGATCACGTCGCCCGACAGCATGCCCGCATCTTTCGCCGGGCCGTCGGGGACATCGGTGACCATCGCACCCGCAGGCGCGTCGAGCCCGTCGATGGCCTCCACCATGTCCGGGGTCACGTCCTGAATGCGCACGCCCAGCCACCCGCGGCGGGTTTCCCCGAATTCCTTGAGCTGGTCGACAACGTTTTCAACGACAGCAGAGGACATGGCAAAGCCGATCCCGATGGAGCCGCCATTGGGCGACAGGATCGCGGTGTTCACACCGATCACCTCGCCCGCCATGTTGAACAGCGGCCCGCCCGAGTTGCCCCGGTTGATCGCGGCATCGGTCTGGATGTAATCGTCATAAGTCCCGGAGAGCGAACGCCCCCGCGCCGAGATGATCCCCGCGCTGATCGAGAACCCCTGCCCAAGCGGGTTGCCCATGGCCATGACCCAATCGCCGGTCTCGGCCTCTTCGCCATCGCTGTCACCAAAGCTGACAAAGGGCAGCGGCGCATCGCTTTCCACCTTCAGCAGGGCGATGTCGGTATTGGCATCGGTGCCGATCACCTTGGCCGGTAGCGTGGTGCGCGAGGCGCCATCGCTGGGGAAGAACTCGATCTCGATCTCATCGGCGCCTTCGATCACGTGGTTGTTCGTGACGATGAAGCCGTCGTCCGAGATGACGAACCCCGATCCCAAGGCCGAGGAACGGCGCGGGCGGCCATCGCCATCTTCCTGAAAGTCGCGGAAGAAATCCTCAAAGGGCGAGCCTTCGGGGAACAGGTCCTGCGGGCCGCTGCGGCCCGACACCATGGTGGTGGTGGTGATGTTCACCACAGAGGGGCTCACCTGCTCTGCGAGCTCTGAAAAGGACAGCGGGCGCCCGCCCATCGTGTCGGTGACATTGTCCGTGAGGTTGGTCGCGGCCTCCTGCGCATGGGTCGGCAGCGCCGGGGCAAGCGCGAGCGCCGCGCCAATTGCGAGCGCCGATACGGCTTGCATCAACGGGCGCGGCAGCGCGCGGGAAAGGGTTGCGGCGTGAGACATTCGGGGTTCCTCCTTGCCTGTCACGTTGGACGGGTATGACCGCCTGCTGCTGTCAAGATAAGGCGCGATAACAAATTCACAATGCGGGAAAAACATCACAAACCGCCCCTTTCACGTGAAGGTGAGGTGACGTGACGCTAAATGCCAAGGGAAAATGCCAACCAGATCAGGGTTAGGCCGAAACAGGCCGCGATCAGACCGGCGGTGCGGCGCTGCGGCTCCGGCATTTCGCGCAGGAGCCGCAACAGCTCTTCGACCAGGTTCGGGACGAGGGCCCACAAGAGGCCCTCGACCAGAAAGACAAGGCCCAGGGCCAGAAGGCCCCAGCCCATCAGTTGCTGCCGTTGGTCGCCGCTTCGGCTTCTGCAGCGGCGGCCTCCGCTGCGGCGGCTTCCGCGGCGGCGGCCTCTTCGGCAGCGCGCGCTTCGGCTTCGGCCTTGGCGCGGGCTTCCTCTTCGGCCTTTTGCTGGGCGCGAGCCTCTTCGGCCTCGGCGCTCAGGGCCTCCCGCGCGGCGGCAACCGCTTCGGCATTTAGCTGCGGCTGCGCGCCGGTCGGGTTGTCCTCCTTGAGATAGGAGAAGAACTCGCTATCGGGGGAGATCACCATGGAGGACCGGCCGGAGCCGATCGCCTTCACGTAGGCGTTCATGGAGCGGTAGAATTCAAAGAATTCCGGGTCCGCGCCGAACACTTCGGCAAAGATCGCGTTGCGGCGGGCGTCAGCCTCACCGCGGGTGATCTCGGCTAGGCGATTGCTGTCGGACAGCACCTCGACGACCTCACGGTCAGCGGCGGCGCGCAGCTCAAGCGCGGCTTCCTTACCGCGCGCGATCTGGTCGGCCGCTTCCTGTTCCCGGTCGGCCTTCATCCGCTCATAGGTGGCGTCAAGGTTGGCGGGCGGCAGGTCGGTCCGCTTCAGGCGCACGTCGATGATGGTGAGCCCCAGGGCGTTGGCCTCGCCAATCGCGCCGTTGCGGATCTTTTGCATCAGCTCGATGCGGTCCTCGCTCAGGATCGCATTCGACGTCACGGCACCGAGCGCCTCGCGGATCTCGGCGCGCAGGATGCTGTCCAGACGGCGTGCGGCTGCGGCTTCTCCGCCGCCCCCGGTCGCTTCGCGGAACTGCTGCACGTCGTTGATGAGGTAGCGCGAGAACGCATCCACGATCAGGCGGCGATCATCGAGCGGCGTGACTTCGATCGGGTCCAGATCGCGGCTCAGAATGCGGTCGTCATAGCGCACCACTTCCTGAATGAGCGGGATCTTGAAGCCCAGACCGGGGTCTTCCTTCACCTTCACGACACGGCCGAATTGCAGCACGAGCGCCTTTTCGCGTTCATCCACGATGAACAGCGACGACAGGCCAAGCGCGGCGATGGCCACAACGGCGGGGAGAGCAAATCCAAGTTTACGCATCAGTTCGACTCCCCGGTCTGCGGTGCGGGCCGCGTGGTCAGCTGGTTGAGCGGCAGGTAGGGCACGGCCCCCGCGCCATCACCGTCCAGAAGCACCATGTCCACATTGCCCAGGACCTGCTCCATCGTCTCAAGGTAGAGACGCTTGCGGGTCACTTCGGGGGCCTTGGCATATTCCTCCAGAACGGCGGCAAAGCGGCTGGCTTCACCTTCGGCCTCGTTCACCACGCGGGCGCGATAGGCTTCGGCCTGCTGGATGATCTCGGTCGCTTTACCGCGCGCTTCGGCGGTCACCTGGTTGGAATAGGCGCGGGCCACGTTTTGCAGCCGGTCACGCTCCTGCTCGGCGTCCTGCACCTTGCGGAAGGCGGCGATGACGGGCTCGGGCGGGTCGGCCTTGTCAAAGTTGACGCGGACGATGTTCACGCCGCTGTCGTAGCTGTCCAGCGTGTCCTGGATCATCTCCTTCAGGCGGTCGGCAATCGCACCCCGGTCCCGGTTGAGGATCGGCGCCAGATCGGATTGCGCGATGATCTCGCGCATGGCGGATTCGGCCACGGCGGCAATGGTCGCCTGCGGATCAGCCAGGTTGAACAGGTATTGCGCCGGGTCGATGATGTTCCACACGACCTGGAAGTCGATATCGACGATGTTCTCATCCCCGGTCAGCATCAGACCAGCATCGAGCCCCGAGGACGAGGTGCCGATGTCCAGCGTGCGTTCCGACGTCACGGCGACGACCTCCTTGGTCACCACCGGCCAGGGCGCGAAGTTCAGGCCCGGCTCACCGGTCTGGGAATAGCTGCCCAGGAACAGCTCGACCGATTTTTCCTCGGGCCGCACGGTGTAGAAGCTGGAGAACGCCCAAAGCGCAGCCACGGCCAGGGCGCCCAGCCCCACCATGCCGCGCGTGATTTCGGGCCCCTGCCCGCCGCCGCGCGGACCACCGGAGCGGCCATTGCCGCCATCCTTGCCGCCGCCCATCAGGACGCGCAGCTGTTCGCGGCCCTTGTTCATCAGCTCGTCAATGTCGGGCATGTCGTCCGGGCGCCGCTCTGGCGGGCGACGGTCGCCGCCATTGTCTCCGCCGGAGCCGTTGTTCCCGCCGCTGTTGCCGCCACCCCCCCAGGGGCCCTGATTGTTCGCCATACTGCGTCCTCTTTGTCGGTGCCCGCATGTCGCGGGCGTATTGGTTCTAAACTGGGTTCTAACCGCGTGAAATCAAGCGGTCCGGGTCGGCTCTCGCATCGTGACCAGCTCCTCGGCCATGGTCGGATGGACGGCGCAGACCTGATCGAACTGGGCCTTGGTGGCGCCCATCTTCACCGCGATCCCGGCCAGCTGGATCATTTCTCCAGCATGGGGGGCCACGATGTGGCAGCCCAGGACCCGGTCGGTGTCGGCGCAGACGATCAGCTTCATCAGCACGCGGGTGGCCTGCCCGGCAAAGCTCTCCTGCATCGGCTTGAAGGACGACACAAAGACCTTGATCGGTCCGGCATCGCGCGCCTCTTCCTCAGAAAGGCCGATGGTGCCCATTTCCGGCTGGGTGAAGATCGCCGATGGGATCAGGTCGTGATCCACCTTGGTGGGATTGCCCCGGAACACGGTGTCCACAAAGGCCATGGCCTCGCGGATCGCAACCGGGGTCAGCTGCACGCGGTCGGTCACATCCCCGATGGCATAGATCGACGGCACGGAAGTCTGGCTATAGTCGTCCACCTCAATGGCGCCATTTCGCGAGAGTTTGACGCCCAGCTCTTCGAGCCCCAGCCCGGCCGTTACCGGAGCGCGGCCCGTGGCGAACATCACCTTGTCAAAGACCCGCGCCTCGCCATTGGTGGAGCGCACCCAGACCGGCCCGTCCGGGTCGGACGGCGCATGCAGCGGCCCAGCCTCCCCGCCTTCGGAGCGGTCACTGCCCTTCTCGTGATCGGCGGCGCATTCCATCTCAGCGATATTGGTGCCCAGATGCAGGTTCACGCCGCCCGCGATCATCTCGTCCGCGATGTGGCCGCGGCATTCTTCATCAAAGCCCCGCAGGATTTGCGCGCCGCGATAATACTGCGTCACCTCCACGCCCAGACCATTGAGGATGCAGGCAAATTCGCAAGCGATATAGCCACCGCCGACGATCAGGATGGATTTGGGCAGCTTCTCCATCAGGAAGATGTCGTTGGAGGTGATCCCCAGATCGGCATTGGGCAGGTCGGGCATCACCGGCGCACCGCCCACGGCGACAAGGATATGCTTGGCACTGATGCGGGTGCCATCAGTCAGCTCGACCTCGTGCGGGTCAGCCACAGTGGCGCGCTGCGCAAAGACGGTCACGCCGGAATTGTCCAAAAGCCGATTGTAGACGCCTTCCAGACGGTCCAGCTCGGCCCGCAGTTTGGGGCGAAAGGCCTGCCAGTCGAAACCGCCATCGGGGATGTCCCAGCCAAAGGCCCGCGCGTCTTCGGGCATGGACCGATAGCCGGACGCGTAAACCATCAGCTTCTTGGGGACGCAGCCGCGAATGACGCAGGTGCCGCCCATGCGGTATTCCTCGGCCAGAGCCACGCGAGCCCCCGCAGCCGCCGCCTGCCGCGCGGCCCGCACACCGCCGGAGCCTCCGCCGATCACGAAGAGATCATAGTCAAAGCTCATGGGGGCTCCTTACAGGTCGGTGAACAGGTTGTCGGCTTCCAGAAAGTCGATCCGGCTCTCTTCGATGGTGCCCGAGTTGATGTCCTGCACCTCGCAGCGCCCATCGCCATAGCCGGTGATGACCAGATCGCAGATATCCACGAACAAACCGTTTTCAACGACCCCGGGGATCTGGTTCAGGACCAGGCTGAGCTGTCGGGGGTTGCCGATCCGGTTCAGGTGCAGGTCGATGATCAGGTTGCCTTCGTCGGTGATATAGGGGCTGTCGCCATTCATGCGCAGCGCGCTGTCGCGCCCAAGCACATCAAGCCCGATCAGCGATTCCTCCATCAGGACTTTTGTCGTCTGCCAGCCGAACGGGATCACCTCGACGGGCAGCGGAAACGCCCCCAGCGTGTCCACATGTTTGGAGGCATCCGCAATCACGATCATTTGATCCGAGGCCGTCGCAACGATCTTTTCCTGCAAGAGCGCCCCGCCGCCGCCCTTGATGAGGTTAAGATCGCCATCCACCTCATCGGCGCCGTCAATGGTCAGGTCGAGCCACTTCGCCTCGTCGAGCGAAACGACATGGATCCCCACATCCCGTGCCAAGGCCGCCGTACGCGAAGATGTGGGCACGCCGGTGATCCTGATCCCTTCGTCGCGCACCCGCTCTCCCAGGCAGCGCACCAGCCAGGCGGCGGTGGAGCCGGTGCCCAGACCGACCCGCATGCCGGTCTCAACAAAGCTGGCAGCCTTCTGTGCGGCCGTGAACTTGGCCTTGTCGATCGGGGACAGGTCGGCGGACATGGATGGCATCCTCTCGCATGGTTGATCCGCTTATAGGCAGGATCGCCGCCACGTGCGAGGGGGCATGCCGCCCCATGCGCTACTTGCGCGCCGCAATCGTGCCCTGCGCGGTGGCAACAAGGGTCTCCGCGCCCGCGTCATCAGCCGCAAAGATCGAACAGGTGCAGGTGGCAAACCGCTTTCCGGCCGACAAAACAGACGCCCGCGCGATCAGCCGGACGCCCTTGGCCGGGCGTTGATAGTTGATCTTGTACTCCACCGTGAGCACATCGCCCAGCTTTGAGCCCCCCGCGAAAGTCAGAGCGTTGTCGGCCAGGTAGCTGACCACCCCGCCATGGGCAAAGCCGTGCTGTTGCAGGTGATCTTCACGAAGGGGCAGCGTCAGCTCTGCCTCGCCCTCCGTGAACGCGGTCAGCTCCGCCCCCAGAAGCGTGCTGAAGGGCTGCATCGCCAATATGGCGCAGCCCATCTTCAGGATTTGATCGTCAGTCGGTGTCATTGCGCGCCCTCCCCGTCGCTTTTGCTCAGTTAGCTGCCGCGTGCCGTGCCCGGTCAAGCAAGCCCTTGCGTTACCCCGGTGAAACTGTTGGAGCTTGGGGACCGCAAAGGAGGCGCAATGTTTCTGTCCGTGTTCGATATGTTCAAGGTCGGGGTTGGCCCGTCCTCGTCTCACACGATGGGACCGATGGTGGCCGCGGGGCGGTTTCTGGACCATTTGCGCGCACAGCCGTTTTCGATAACGCGGGTCTCGGCGGTGCTGCACGGATCGCTCGCCTTCACCGGCGTAGGCCACGCGACCGACCGTGCGACGATCCTGGGGCTTGCCGGGTTCGCGCCGGACAGTTTCGACCTGGACGCCGCGGAGGCCGAGCTGGAGCGCATCCGCGCCGAACGCACGCTGCATCCGGGCAACCTGCCAGAGCTGCGCTTCGATCCCCATGAGGATCTGCGCTTCGATTTTGGACCCAACCTTCCGGGCCACGCCAATGGGATGATCCTGCGCGGGCATGACGCGCAGGGCGATATCGTGAGCGAGATCACCTATTACTCCATCGGCGGCGGGTTTGTCCTGACCTCGGAAGAGCTGGAGGCCGGAGAAGACACCGACCACGGCCCGCCCTGCCCCTACCCGTTTGAAACGGCGGAGATGATGCTCGACATGGCGCGGCGCTCGGGCAAGACGATCGCCCAGATGAAGCGCGCCAATGAGCTTTCGCGCCATCCCGAGGCCGATCTGTCCAAAGGGCTCACCCGGATCTGGGACGTCATGGAAGCCTGTCTGGAGCGCGGGTTGGCCACCGATGGCATCCTGCCCGGCGGGCTGAACGTGAAGCGCCGGGCGCATAAGCTCCACCAGGATTTGAAGGCCGAGCATGGGCGCAACATCACCGTGCCCCACACCTGCAACGACTGGATGATCGCCTATGCCATGGCGGTGAACGAGGAAAACGCCGCCGGCGGGCAGGTTGTCACCGCGCCCACCAATGGCGCCGCCGGAGTGATCCCGGCCACGGTCCGGTACTGGCTGGACCATGTGCCGGGCGCGACCCGGTCCCGGATCCCGGAATTCCTGCTGACCGCCGCCGCCATTGGCGGGCTGATCAAGTATAACGCCTCCATCTCGGGCGCGGAGGCCGGGTGCCAGGCGGAGGTCGGCAGCGCCTCGGCCATGGCCGCCGCCGGGCTCTGTGCCGTGATGGGCGGCACGAGCGAGCAGATCGAAAATGCCGCCGAAATCGCGTTGGAGCACCATCTGGGCATGACCTGCGACCCGGTGAAGGGCCTCGTGCAGGTGCCCTGTATTGAGCGCAACGGGCTGGGGGCGATCAAGGCGGTCTCCGCCGCCAGTCTCGCGCTGCGCGGGGACGGATCGCATTTCGTGCCGCTGGACGCTGCGATCCGCACGATGCGGGACACGGGGCGCGATATGTGTTCCAACTACAAGGAAACTTCTTTGGGCGGCCTTGCCGTCAACGTGCCGAACTGCTGATCCATGGATGCCGCCGCCGCCATTTTGCCCATCGCTTTGACCCTGGCCCTGGGCTGGGGAACGGTCGCGGCGGGGATTGTCACACGCCAGATGTGGGACGGGATCGAAGTGCTGTCCTTCCGGGTGCTCATCCCCGCCGTTCTGTTCCTGGCCATCGCGCGGGCCGAACTGGACATGGCGCGGCATGGCGCCCTTGCAGTGGCGCTGTGGGGCACGCTTGGCCTCGCGTCGCTGCTGATGATCGGCGCAAAGGCGGTGGGGCTGTGGCGCGTGGACGCCCCCGGCTTTACCACGCTCTACCAGACGACCATGCGATGGAACGGGTTCATCGCGCTCGCTTTGGCGCGGCTCTGGGGCGGAGAGACCGCCTTTGCCATGGTCGCCGTCGCGATGGCGCTGCTGGTGCCGGTCATCAACCCCGCCTGCGTTCTGGTGCTGGCCAGCTACGGCGCCGCAAAACCGACACTGGCCGGGATCTTGCGCACGCTGGCGCGCAACCCGATCATTCAGGCCTCCGCCGCGGGGCTGGCGTTCAACCTGTCCGGGGTGGCGCCCCCCGCGCCGATCCTCAACGCCCTGACCCTGGTCGGAGACGCCGCGCTTGGCGTGGGGATCCTGGCCGTCGGCGCTGCGCTTGTGCCCAAGCGTCTGCTGACCCGTGATCCGCGCGTGTGGATCGGTGCCGCGCTGCGCCCGCTGCTGCTGCCCGCGCTATTCCTGGCGATTGCACCGCTGCTGGCGCTTGATCCAACCGCGCGGCTGATGGGCGTCATGGTTTTCGCCGTGCCCGCCGCGACCAACGGCTACATCCTGGCCCGGCAGATGGGCGGCGATGCCCCGCTCTATGCCGATATTCTGGCGGTGCAGACGCTCCTAAGCCTGATTGCCCTGCCCCTGTGGATGGCTCTCGCCTAGCGCCCGCGCCGCCTCGACCAGCTGGCTGGAGCGCAGGATCACAAGAAGCCCGTCCCCCGACGGAGCCAAACGCACCGGCCCGTCTTCGCGCACCTCGTTCGACGTGCCGACCCGGACCCCCGGCTGCAAGGTGAGCCCCTCTGTCTCCCAAACCAGCCCCGTTGAGGCCACTTGGAGAGGCTGAAGCGGAAACAATGACACCAGATCGCCCTTGGGCAGCGTCAACGACAACTGTGGCGGGCAGTGAAAGACGAGGCTTTGCGCGCCGAGCAGAATGCACGCACAATCGGCCCGCTTAAGAAGGGTGCTGAACGCGGCCAATTCGTGATCGACGCGCCCGCCTGTGAAGCCAACCCCGACAACCAAAGGCGCCCGGATCGAGCGCAGCGCCTTGTCGAAATCGGTGCTCTCCTGTTCGGGGATCGGGTGCAGTTCGGCGGCAAAACGCGCGCGCGCCCGGTCAGACAGCGAATCCATATCCCCGATGACGGCGCGCGGGTGGCGGCCAGCCTGAAGCAGGGCATCCGCACCACCATCCGCCGCAACCCAGCCGGTCACGATCCGCTCGGCCAGCTCGATCAGGGCGTCCGAACTGGCCCCGCCTCCGACAAGCCCGATTGGTTCAAGGCTGGAAACAATTGCTTCATTCATGTCAAAATTGACCTCGCATCATTGTGCTGCCGCAAAAGTGCCCAGAAATAATCGCGTGATGCTCTTCATGCTTTCCCCTTTCGCCGTCAGGAGAAGGTAACAGTTTTGTCCGCAAGCGGAAGAAGGTCACATTATGGTTGGTCCGAGTAAAATCCTCACTGTGTCCTATGGCACGTTCTCCTGCACGCTGGAGGGCTTTGACGATTCCTTCGAGACCATGAAGGCAATCGCAGAGTATTTCCGGGATCTGGCCGCCGATGACCGCTACTTCGGCGCGGAGCCGCCACAGCTAGACACCGACATGCTGGCGCAGATCGCGGCCAAGCAGATCGAAGGCCGGGTCGAAGCGCATCGCGACGATTCGGGCGTGACCCTGCGGGCCGCGCGCGAAGAAGAGCCCAAGCGCGCCCCCGCCCCCGAGACTGCGCCGGTGCGGCCCGACCGACAGACCGCTGTCCTGACAGAACCCAACTTGCCGCGCACGCAGCAGATGCCCTCTGCCCGCGCCGCCGACAGCGACTCTATCGCCGCAAAGCTGCAGCGCATCCGCGCCATCGTGCATCGCAGCGAATCCCCCGATGTCTGGGCCGAGGATAGCGACCTGCTGGGTCAGCCCTCCCACGTCCCCATGGCCAGCGACAGCGCGCAAACCGCGCCGTTGCCGCAACCCGACGTCGTCGCGACTGCTCGCGCGGCGACGTCGCCCTCTGGGGCGGACGTCGAAGCGGATGACAGCCCTGCCGTCGACACCCCCTCGATCGCGCAAGAGGCGCCCGCCGCGGAAGAGACGCCCGCCGAGATCGCACCCGATGCTCCGGTGGCCGCATCCGCGGCCCCCGCTGACGCAGAAGAGCAGGCTCCGATCGCGCCCGACGTTGCCCCCGAGGCGGACGCCCCTGCATCGGCCCCTGAGGGTGCCGCAGAGGTGGCTCCGGAAGAGGCTGAGGCCCCCACAGAGATCGAAGAGGCCGACGCGTCTCAAACCCTCGTGACCTACGCCGCTGAGGAGTCCGAAGCGCCTGCCGCGACGCCCGAGGAGCCCGAGGAAGACGCGGCGATTGCGATTTCATCCCTCAGCACCCCGGACGTCGACACCACTGAGGATACTCCGGCGGAAGCGGATGATCGCTCCGACAATGCTATGGCTGACGATCAGGCCGACGACGACATCGTCGCGCGCATCGCGGGTGCCCTTGGCACACAAGACGAGAGCGCCGGCGAAGAAGACGAAGAAGACCCGGTCGAAGACGATCACACCGCCCCGCAGCCCCGCATCCGGGCCAGCGTGATCCGCATGCGCAACCCTGAAGCCACGATTCTGACCGCGCCAAACCTGGCCGAGTTGGACGGCGTGGATGATTTCGACCCCGATGCGGATCGAAGCGACGAGATTGAGTTCGACTTCGAAGACGACAGCGACGACGAGGCGGACGACGCCCCGACCGCCGCGCCGGAAGCGCCTGCTTCTCCTCCCCAGGGCGATGCCGATTTGTCCCGCCTTCTGTCCCAGACCGATGCCGAGATGGACGCCCCTGAGTTGAGCCGCCGCCGTCAGGCGATGGCCCATCTGAAAGCCGCCGTCGCCGCCACCGAGGCCGCGCGGCAGATGGGGGAAGCCGAAGAGTCAGACGACGACGATGCCTCCATCTTCCGCGATGATCTGGACCAAGCCGTGCGTCCGCGCCGTCCGGTCACCGGCAAAACCCGCGAGGCCCGGCCCTCCCCGCTGCGCCTTGTCCCCTCGCAACGCATTGACGCCTCCGAACCGGCCCCCACACGCGTGATCCCGCGCCGGGTTGGCGGCGCGGCAACCGCCATGGCCGCGCAGACCGCACCCCAACCGGTCTCCGCCCCCGAGGAGCAGCCGGAACAGGAGCTCGATCTGACCGCAGAGCTCAACATTGATACGCTTGATCCGGTGGCCCCCCCGCAAGAGAGCGCTACGGTGGCCGATGATCTGTCCGTGGAAGACAGCTTTCGCGGATATTGCAGCCAGATCGGCGCTGAAACCGATCCCGAGATCGCCCAAGCGGCCGCAACGTTTCTCGCCCGGGAGCATGGCGAGCCGGTGATGCGCACCGCGCTTGTCCATCTGATGCTCAATGGCGGTGTCGGCGGGGTGACCCGGCAACGGGCGCTCAACGCGGTCGCGGCGCTCATTCAGCGCGGCGCTCTGATCCGGATCGGAAATGGAGCGTTTGAACTGGCAAAATCCAAAGACAGCGCCTGAGCGGCGATCACCCTCGCCGGTCGGGATCGTCGTCCGGCGCCGCCTGGCCGACGCCCCGGAACACCGCTTTGAACGGCAAGGCCCAAAGCAGGCCCAGCGCTGCGTAGATCAGGATCTCGACCCAGATCGGCGGCCTGTTCAGGACGGCCATGATCCCCGTTGCGATCAGAATGTAGAGCGGCAGCCCGACCAGCAGGATCAGCAGGCTGAGCCGCCGCTTTGTCCGATGCCGCATCAGTCCGCGAACGGGTCAGTGACGAGGATCGTGTCTTCACGCTCGGGCGAAGTGGACACAAGCGCAACCGGACACTGGATCAGTTCTTCGATACGGCGGACATATTTGATCGCCTCGGCGGGCAGGTCGGCCCAGCTCCGGGCGCCGGCGGTCGAATCGGTCCAGCCGGGGATCGTCTCATAGATGGGGGTGCAGCGTGCCTGCTTGTCAGCGGCGGTGGGCAGGTGGTCCAGACGTTCGCCGTCCAGCTCATAGGCCACGCAGATCTTCAGCTCTTCGAGCCCGTCCAGCACGTCCATCTTGGTCAGAGCGATCCCGCTCACCCCCGACAGCGCGCAGGTCTGGCGCACCAGCACCGCATCGAACCAGCCGCAGCGGCGGCCGCGGCCCGTGACGGTGCCTTTTTCGTGGCCCTTGTCGGCCAGCCAATCACCGATCTCATCATCGAGTTCACAAGGGAACGGCCCTTCGCCGACACGGGTGGTGTAGGCCTTCACGATGCCGAGCACGAAGTCGATGGCGGTCGGGCCCAGCCCGGTGCCTGTCGCTGCCATCCCGGCCAGCGTGGTCGAGGAGGTCACGAACGGGTAGGTGCCGAAATCGACATCCAAGAGCGAGCCCTGCGCGCCCTCAAACAGGATCCGCTTCCCGGCGCGGCGGTCTTCGTTCATGCGCTTCCACACCGGCCCGGCATAGGGCAGGATCTTCGGCGCGATCTCAAGGAGTTGCGCCTTGAGCGCCTCGGCATTCACCTCGTCGAGCCCCAGCCCGCGCCGCAGCGCGTTATGGTGGGTCAACAGGCGCCCGATGCGGGTGTCCAGCGTCGCCTCATCGGCCAGATCGGCCACGCGGATCACGCGGCGGCCCACCTTGTCCTCATAGGCGGGGCCGATGCCACGCCCGGTGGTGCCGATCTTGGCGACGGAGTTCTGCGCCTCGCGGGCGCGGTCCAGCTCCCCATGGAGCGGCAGGATCAGCGGCGTGTTTTCCGCAATCATCAGCTTTTCGGGAGTGACCGACACACCCTGCCCTTCGATGCGGGCGATTTCATCGACCAGGGCCCAGGGATCCAGCACCACGCCATTGCCGATGACGGAGAGCTTCTCATCCCGCAAGATGCCCGAAGGCAGCGCCGATAGCTTAAACACCGCACCGTCGATCACCAGCGTGTGCCCGGCATTGTGGCCGCCCTGGAACCGCGCGATCACATCGGCCCGTTCCGAGAGCCAATCCACGATCTTGCCCTTGCCTTCGTCACCCCATTGGGTGCCGACCACGACCACATTCGCCATTTCGCCCGTCCTTCAGCGTGTCTCAAACCGCGACGCTTGTAGCGAAGGGCGTTGGCGGGCGAAACCGAAAAGCGCCGCGGGGCGCGAGCCAGGCCACATGAGGGCCGGTGAAAGCCGTCACTCTGGCTCGATCACAAAGATGCGCCCTTCGTTCAGATTCGCGCTCACGCCATGGCTGCCGTTCGGCTGGCGGGTGGTCACGGTGCCAACAATCTGGCCAAAGCCCGCCAGCGTATCCCCTTCGGTCAAGAAGATCCCATCGGGGGTCGTGGCGGCGATATCCATCAGCACCGGCTGTTGCTGCGTTACGCCGGAAAGCGTGCCTCTATGGGTCAGATCAAAGCCGACTGTCGCACCAGAAGTGATCGGACCCGAAAAGGTGATCTGCCCGTCAAGATCGGAGATTTTCTCGGGCGTGGCCTGATAAAGCGGCAGATCGGTGGAGACGGAATACAGCCCCAGCTCCGTCACCTGCCCGCTCACGAGGGCGCGGTCGAAATCGGCATTTAGGCGCGCGGCGCCCATCAGAGCCTCATTGGTCCAGCCAATCCGCGCGGCGGCGCCGCCCTCCATCACGACCGTGCCCGGCGGCACCGCGTCCGGCGCCAGAACGCCGGTCGGGATGTCGCCTTGCAGCAGGGTGAGGAAATCAACGGTCTCCTCCTGCACCTGCCCGGCGTCATAGGGGCCCGATCCGCCATCGGCCGGTCCGTCGTCCCCGCCGCCACTCCCACCGCATCCGGCCAGCATGCCCAGCCCCGCGACCCAAAACCATGCGCGCATTCGCCATCCTCCCGTTGCAGGCCATGAAGGCCCAAGCCCCGCTCCCTCGGGATGCACCGTACAAGGTTAAGGCATTCTTAACGCCGCAGCGGCGCGCTCACGGGCAAGCGACCAGCGAGGGGTTGCGGGGCGCGGGTTTGCGCATTAGGGACAGTCCGTCCCGAATTGATCCGATCCGCGGAGAGCGCTCGTGCATAACGTCATTCTCATCATCCATCTGGTGTTGGCCCTGTCCCTGATCGGCGTCGTGCTGCTTCAGCGCTCCGAAGGCGGCGGCCTCGGGCTTGGCGGAGGCGGTGCCGGGGGCGGCGTGATGTCGGGTCGCAGCGCGGCCTCGGCTCTGAGCCGGATCACCTGGGGGCTGGCGATTGCCTTCCTGTGCACCTCTCTGGCGCTGACGATTCTGGCGGCCAAGGAAAGCGCGGGCGCCTCAGTGGTGGATCGCATCACCGACCAGCCGGAGCCCGAAGCCCCGGCCACCGACCTGACCGGCAGCGGCGAAGACCTTCTTCCGCCCACGCCCGAAGACGGCGGCCTTGTGCCGACGCTCGACTAACCCACTACAACTGGGCTCGCGCCTCGCGCGGGCCGCATGATCTTGCGGCACCCGCTTGCGCGGGACCGGGTGCTGTGCAATAGACTGGAGTCCCGTGACATGGGCCGTCTCAAGACGGTTCACAGATGATTCTCTGCCCGATGTGGCAGGCTGGCACGGGGGCTTTCGCACATGGCGCGCTTTATCTTCATCACAGGCGGCGTGGTTTCTTCGCTGGGCAAGGGGCTGGCCTCGGCCGCTTTGGGCTCGCTGCTGCAGGCCCGCGGGTTCTCGGTGCGCCTGCGCAAGCTGGATCCCTATCTGAACGTCGATCCGGGCACGATGTCCCCGTTCGAGCATGGCGAGGTCTTCGTCACCGATGACGGCGCCGAAACCGATCTGGATCTGGGCCATTATGAGCGGTTCACCGGCGTGGCCGCGCGCAGCACCGACAGCGTGTCCTCGGGCCGCATCTATTCCACCGTGCTGGAGAAAGAGCGGCGCGGCGATTATCTGGGCAAGACGATCCAGGTGATCCCGCACGTCACAAATGAAATCAAAGACTTCATCGCCATCGGCGAGGATGAGGTCGATTTCATGCTCTGCGAGATCGGCGGCACGGTGGGCGATATCGAGGCCCTGCCCTTCTTTGAAGCGATCCGCCAGTTCAGCCAGGACAAGGCGCCCGGCCAGTGCATCTTCATGCATCTGACGCTGCTGCCTTACCTCGCCGCCTCCGGTGAGCTGAAGACCAAGCCGACCCAGCACTCCGTCAAGGAGCTGCGCTCCATCGGCATCGCGCCCGATGTGCTGGTGTGCCGCTCGGAACAGCCGATTCCGGAACGCGAGCGCGAGAAGATCGCCCTGTTCTGCAACGTGCGCAAAAACGCCGTGATCCCGGCCTATGACCTGAAATCGATCTACGAAGCCCCGCTGGCCTATCACCGCGAAGGGCTGGACCAGGCAGTGCTGGATGCGTTCCAGATCAGCCCGGCACCCGCGCCCAACATGGCCACCTGGCACGATGTGGAAGACCGCCTGCACAACACCGATGGTGAGGTGAAGATCGCTATCGTCGGCAAATACACCCAGCTCGAAGACGCCTATAAATCCGTGAAAGAGGCCCTGACCCATGGCGGCATGGCCAACCGCGTGAAGGTCAAGGTCGAATGGGTCGATTCGGAAGTCTTCGATAAGGAAGACCCGGCGCCCTATCTGGAAGGCTTTCACGGCATCCTCGTCCCCGGCGGGTTCGGAGAGCGCGGCACCGAGGGCAAGATCAAGGCCGCCGAATTCGCGCGCACCCGCAAGGTGCCCTATATGGGCATCTGCCTGGGGATGCAGCTCGCCGTGATTGAGGCCGCGCGCAATGTCGCGGGCCTGACTAAGGCCGGATCGGAAGAGTTCGATCACGAAGCGGGCGAGAAGCGGTTTGAGCCCGTGGTCTACCACCTCAAGGAATGGGTGCAGGGCAACGAAAAGGTCACCCGCAAGCATGACGACGACAAAGGCGGCACGATGCGGCTGGGCGCCTATGACGCCCACCTGACCGAGGGCTCCAAGGTGCGCGAGATCTACGGCGCCCCGGTGATCGACGAGCGCCACCGCCACCGCTACGAGGTGGACATGCGCTACCGCGAGCCGCTGGAGAAAGCCGGGCTGCGCTTTTCTGGCGTGTCGCCCGATGGCCGCCTGCCTGAGATCGTGGAGTGGACGGATCATCCGTGGTTCATCGGCGTGCAGTTCCACCCCGAACTGACCTCCAAGCCGTTCAAGCCGTCCCCGCTCTTTGCCGATTTCGTGCGCGCGGCCGTGGACAACTCGCGGCTCGTCTGACGCGCGCCGGGGCAAGAGGGGGCAAATTCCCCAATCTTGCCCCAATGCGGCCCCGCTTGTGCACGCATCCCCCGGCACCCCTGTCACCAAACGCCCTGCAGAGCAGCGGGCACAAGGCAGACAGGAGCCGGAGCATGACGATGCAAAGTTCGATCACCGCCGACACGAAAGCCCACGAGGCCGCCACCCGCCCGGCATCGGAGTATTTCCTCTATGCGGCCCGCCAAAGCGGACGCAGCGCCTTCGCGCTTGGCCGCGAATTCCGACGCCTGTCCAAGGCCCCCGGTAAGCTCACGCTCGAAGAATACATCCGCTACGGCGTCTACCGCCCCGAGCATAGCGACGAGGACCGCGCGCGCTTCGTGTCGAACAAGATGCACTGGCCCCTAGTGCGCCAGATCAATCCGATGACCTTCGAAGACGTATGCGAGGACAAATTCGTCTCCTCCCGCATGTTCGAAGGCAGCGGCATCCCGACCCCTCACACGCTCGCTGTGATCGACAAGGGCCCTCGGCTCTATCCCGGCCTGCCCAAGGTCTCCGATGACGATGGGCTGAACGTGCTGGCCGAGCTGGTCCAGGATGGTCCGCTCTTTTGCAAGGAAGTGCGCGGGATCTGCTCCTTTGGTGTGCTGGTGATCGACGCCATCGACGCAACCCATGTCCATCTGCGCGGGCGCGGCGCGGTAACCCGCGCGGCGTTCCTCTCAGACGCGGTGGGCGACGCCGCCATGCTGGTGCAGCGCATGGAACGGATCCACCCTGCCCTGTCCGCCTGGGGCGACACCATCCCCACCGTGCGCGTGGTGATGACCTGCGAAGAAGACGCCGTGCGCCTGCCGATCACGGTCATCAAGCTGCCGACGGGCGACAACCTGGCCGACAGCTTCTGGCGCCCCGGCAACATTTCCTGCGACGTGGACCCCGAAACCGGCGTGATCCGCACCGCCCGCCGCAAGACCGAGCTTGAGACCGAGCATGTCGACACCCACCCGACCAGCGGCACGCCGATCATCGGCACGCAGCTTCCGGGATGGGATGCGCTGCAGGATCTGGCCCGCACCGCAGCCCGCATCCACCAGCCGCTGCGCTATCAGACGCTTGATGTCGCGCTGACTGATCGCGGCCCCGTGCTGATCGAGATCAACGCCGGCGGCGGATTCGATCTTCCGCAAATGGCCATGGGCAAGGGCGTGATGACTGATGCCTTCCGCGCATTCTGGCACCGTTGCGGGCTGACCGACCTCTGAGCCTTGCACCCGGCCCCGGCTCCGGCGACACTGGCTTTGATCAGTTCCGCCGGAGGCCCCATGTTCGAACGCATCCTTTCGCTATTCCAAAGCGACACCCCCGAGCCTCTCCCCGAGCTGGACGCCCGTCTGGCGCTCGGAGCTCTGCTGGTGCGGATGGCCAAGGCTGACCACGCCTACCTTTTTGAGGAAATCGCCCAGATCGACCGCATTCTGGCGGAACACAGCGGGCTGAACCCGGTCGAGGCCGCCAAGATGCGCGCGCAGTGCGAGCGGCTGGAAGAACAGCTCCCGGCCAGTGCCGACGCCACCACCGTCATCCGCAACGCCACAAGCGAAGCAGAGCGCGCGGCAACCGTCGAGGCCCTCTGGCGGGTCTGCTTGGCCGACGGCATCAGCCATGAGAGCGAGCAAGACCTGCTGGCGCTTGTGGAAACCGAACTGGGCGTCTCGCCCGAGGATGGCGTGCGCCTGCGCGATGCTGCCAAGGCGCGGCTGGATCTGGGATGATGCTGCCCTATTCCGTCTGGGACGTGTTCACTGAAACGCCGTTCACCGGAAACCCCCTGACCATCGTCGAAGACGCCGATGAGCTGAGCACCGCGCAGATGCAAACCATCGCGCGGGAATTCAACCTCTCGGAGACGATCTTCGTCATGGCCCCCCGCGATCCGGCCCATACGGCGCGGGTGCGGATCTTTTTCCCGACCGCGGAAATTCCCTTTGCCGGGCATCCGACCATTGGCTGCGCGCTGCACCTGTCCGGCAAACGCGGGCTCGATCACGTGATCCTGGAGGAGGAAGCCGGGATCGTCCCCGTCACGCTGCAAGACGGGCTGGCGGAGCTGACCGCGCCGGTCCCTCCCTTCGCCAGCCCCCATGCGCCCGATCCCGATCTTCTGGCCAGGGCGCTTGGGCTTGCCCCCGCCGATCTGGGCCCACACTGCCCCGGCACCCACGAGGGCGGGCCGCGCTTTGCCTATGCCCCCCTGCGCAGCCTGGAGGCGCTCGCCCGCGCGAAGCCCATGGAGCCCCACTGGTCGCAGCTCATGGAGGCCTGCGCGGTGGACAGCGTCTATCTATATCATCAGGACGGCCCGCAGATTCGCGCGCGCCTCTATTCCCCGACCGCTGGCATTCCCGAGGATCCGGCCACCGGATCCGCCACGGCGATCCTCGCCAGCCAGCTTCGCGCCAACAGCGCCCTGCCCGAAGGCACGTCGAAATGGGATGTCACGCAGGGCGTGGAGATGGGCCGCCCCAGCCAGCTGCGCCTGACGATCACGCAGGCGCAAGGCGCACTTGGCCCGGTGCGGATCGCCGGGCGCGCGGTGCCGGTGGCGCAGGGTCAGATCAACGTCCCGCGATAGCCCTTTGCGCCGCGCGTGCAGATCGCTATATCGGAGCCCATGTTCACCGAATTCCTCAACCGCCTCCTCGCTCCCAACCCGCAGCCGCTCGACGACAGCGACGCCCGCCTTGCGCTTGGCGCGCTGCTGGTGCGGATCGCGAAATCCGATGGCGAATACGACGTGGCCGAGATCAAGCGCATCGACCGTATCCTTTCGGGGCGTTTCGATCTGAACGCCGTGGAGGCCGCCCAACTGCGGGCCCGCGCCGAAGACATGGAACATCAGGCCCCCGATACGGTCCGCTTCACCCGCGCGATCAAGGAGGCCGTGCCCTATGAGGACCGGCAGGCCGTGATCGAAGCCCTGTGGGAGGTCGCCCTAGCCGACGGCGTGCGCGACGCGGAAGAAGACGCGCTGCTGCGCATGGTCGCCCCAATGCTGGGCATCACCGATCAGGACAGCGCCCGCGCGCGCCAGACCGTCGAGGCCCGCCGCGGCTGATCTGCCCCTTCCGATAACGGGTTCCCGGAGCGCGCAAGGGCCAAGCCCCCTTGCACCGATGGGCAATCTGTCTCTTACTGCTCAGATCTGTAACAGGAGCCTTTATGAGCGCTGACAACGTCCTCGAAATCCGTGATTTGCACAAAAGCTACGGCGCGCTCGAAGTGCTCAAGGGCGTCAGCCTGGCCGCTCCGGCGGGGCATGTGACGTCCCTGATCGGCTCGTCAGGTTCGGGGAAATCCACGCTTCTGCGCTGCGCGAACCTTCTGGAAGACAGCCAGCAGGGCGAGATCCTCTTTTGCGGCGAGCCCGTCGCGTGGAAGGGCGAGGGCCTTGCCCGGCGTCCGGCCGATCACAAGCAGCTCGTGCGGATCCGCACCAACCTGTCGATGGTGTTCCAGCAGTTCAACCTTTGGGCCCATATGAGCATCCTCCAGAACGTCATGGAGGCGCCCGTCACCGTGCTGGGGCGCGACAAGGCCGAGGTCGAGGAGAAGGCGCGGCTCTATCTCGACAAGGTGGGGATCGGGGATAAGGCGGATGCCTATCCCGCCCAGCTTTCCGGCGGCCAGCAGCAGCGCGCGGCCATCGCGCGGGCGCTGTGCATGGAGCCCAAGGCGCTCCTGTTCGATGAGCCGACCTCCGCGCTCGACCCCGAGCTGGAGCAGGAAGTGGTGCGGGTCATCAAAGCCCTGGCCGAAGAGGGCCGGACCATGGTGATCGTGACCCACGACATGAAGATGGCGGCCGATACGTCAGACCATGTCGTGTTCCTGCATCAGGGCCTGATCGAGGAAGAGGGTACGCCGGAAGAGCTGTTCGGCGCTCCGAAATCCGAACGCCTGCGCGGGTTCCTGTCGCACACCGTGATGTAGAAGCGCTTCGGGCGTGTGGGGGCTCTGCCCCCGCCTTTGGCTCCCCCGGGATATTTGGGACCAAAAGAACGTGGGGGCACGACACAGCGGGCAGAATCGCTCTGGCGCTAGGACGAGAGGCGCTTTAATCTGCTCGACCATCAGCCGGGGGACACCGGCGATACAACTGGGAGACCACTGAATGAAACTGCTTCTGACCACCGCCGCTCTGGCGTTTGCTGCCACGACCGCATTTGCCGACACCGTGCGCATGGGCACCGAAGGCGCCTACCCTCCGTACAACTTCCTCAACGACGCGGGCGAAGTGGACGGGTTCGAACGCGAAGTGGGCGATGAGCTGTGCAAGCGCGCCGAGCTGACCTGTGAGTGGGTCACCAACGAATGGGACAGCATCATTCCCAACCTCGTGTCGGGCAACTACGACACGATCATCGCGGGCATGAGCATCACCGATGAGCGGGACGAAGTCATCGACTTCACCCAGAACTACTTCCCGCCTGCTGCGTCCGCCTATGCCGCGCTGAGCGCCGATGCGGACATCATGGGCGGCGTCGTGGCCGCACAGGCCGCCACCATCCAGGCCGCGCATGTTGCCGAAACCGGCGCCGCTCTGCTGGAATTCGCCACCCCCGATGAAACCGTTGCCGCCGTGCGCAATGGTGAGGCCGACGCCGTGTTCGCGGACAAGGACTTCCTGGCCCCGGTCGTCGAGGCTTCGGGCGGTGAACTGGTCTGGTCGGGCGATGATGTTCCGCTGGGCGATGGCATCGGCCTGGGCCTGCGCGAAAGCGACACCGAACTGAAAGAGAAGCTCAATGTGGCCATCCAGTCCATGAAGGACGATGGCTCTCTCAATGAGCTGATCATCAAGTGGTTTGGCGAAGACGCCAAAGTCTACGAATAAGATCAAAGGGGCGGGCCTTCGCGCCCGCCCCGTTTTCTGAAGATGTTTTCCTGTGCCGATCCCGAGACCCTGAGCGGGCTCAACTGGCTCTTGTGCTATCTGGGCACAGGAAAGCATCTGGCGTTCTACAAGGCTTTCGGGACGGTCCTGCTCTTGCTGGCGGTGACCGCGCCTGCTGCTCTTGCCTTCGGGTTTGGCGGCGCCATGCTGGCGAGGGCACGGATCGCGCCGCTGCGGTGGCTGGGCAAAGCCTATATTGCGATTGTGCGCGGCGTCCCCGATATCGCGTTTTTCCTGTTCTTTGTGATCGCACTGGATCAGGCCTTCGAGTGGCTCCGCCATCAGGTGAAATGCCCGGACTGGGACCAGCCGATCCGGCAGGGGAATGATTTCCTGGTCTGCCCCGACGCCAAGCTGCCCCTGAGCAGCGCGCCGCAATGGGTGCACGAGGTCTACGGGTTCTGGATCGCGGTGCTGACCTTTGCCATCGTGTTCGGCGCCTTCGCCGCCAATGTCCTTTCCGGTGCGATGAAGGCGGTGCCCAACGGGCAGGTCGAAACCGCCCATGCCTATGGCATGTCGCACCGCCAGACCTTTTGGCGGATCATTGTGCCGCAAATGTGGGTTTATGCCCTGCCCGGCCTGTCGAACCTTTGGATGGTTCTGATCAAGGCGACGCCGCTGCTGTTCCTGCTGGGGGTCGAAGACATCGTCTACTGGGCGCGCGAGCTGGGCGGGACCAAGACCCCGAAATTCACCGACTACCCGCACGGAGACTGGCGCGTGTGGTATTTCCTCGCGCTTCTGGTGTTCTACCTCGCCTTCACACGGGTGTCCGAGATCGTGCTTGAAAAGCTGATGGTGCGGCTATCCCATGGTCAGGCCACGATGGGCGGCGAGGCGCTGCGCAAAGCCGATGGAGCCCCCGCATGAGCTGTATGCAGACCATTGCGGATTACGGGCTGCGCTCGCTGGGCTATGGCGAACGGCTGCTGCCGCGTGGGGATTTCACGCTGTGCCAGCAATTCACCCTGATCGGGTCGGGGATGATCTGGAACATCTATTTCGGGGTGCTGGCGCTGCTGGCCGGGTTCTTCCTGGCCACGCTGGTCGCCTTGGGCAAGGCCTCGGCCTCGCGGTGGCTGCGCAAGCCGTCGGAATGGTTCATCTTCCTGTTCCGGGGCTCGCCGCTCTTCATCCAGATGTTCTTCGCCTATTTCCTGTTCCTGACGCTGAAGAAGAACTTCGCAGCCTTTGATGCCTTCACCTCGGCCTGGCTGGGGGCGTTGATCGTGCTGTTCCTCAACACCGCCGCCTATACCGGAGAGATCTTCTACGGCGCCCTGCGCTCGATCCCCAAAGGTGAGGTCGAGGCCGCCGATGCCTATGGCCTCACCGGGGCGCTGAAATTTCGCAAGATCGTCTGGCCCACCATGCTGCGGCTGGCCTGGCCCGCCTACACGAATGAGGCGATCTTCCTGTTCCACGCCACGACACTGGTCTTTTTCACCGGCTTCCCGGCTGTGAGGCAGCGTGGGGATGCGCTCTATTACGCGAACTATTTCGCGGATAAGACGTTCAATCCGTTCATCCCCTACCCGATCCTGGCGTTCTACTTCATCTTGCTGACGCTGACCGTGATCGGGTTCTTCGGGCTTATGAACCGGCGCCTGAACCGCCATCTGGAGCCCGCCGGGCGCAGCCGGTTGAAAATCCGGCCCCGCCTGATCCGCTAAGCTGACTTTGGCCTAAACGGCGCCACGGCTCACCCGCATTTCGAGTGGCCGCAATCGGCGCAGGTCAGGCAGCCTTCGACCATCCGCAGCGCGTAGCTTCCGCAGGACGGGCAGGCTTTCTTGGGCCGCGCGCCCATAGCCATATCGGCTTGCGGATCGCTCTTGAGCCCCTCGCCTTCCGCCGCCAGGAACCCGGTCGAGATCATGTGCTGTTCGATCACCCCGCCGATGGCGGCCAGGATCGAGGGCACGTACTTGCCCTTCATCCAGGCGCCGCCGCGCGGGTCGAACACGGCCTTAAGCTCTTCGACCACAAAGCTGACATCGCCGCCGCGCCGGAACACGGCTGATACCATGCGGGTCAGCGCGACGGTCCAGGCGAAATGCTCCATATTCTTGGAGTTGATGAACACCTCGAACGGGCGGCGGTGGCCGTTCACCACCAGATCGTTCACGGTGATGTAGATCGCATGTTCGCTGTCGGGCCATTTGAGCTTGTAGGTCGCGCCTTCCAGCTCCGCCGGGCGGTCCAGCGGCTCGGACATGTAGATCACGTCGCCCTCAGCATCCTGCGGGCCGTCATGTTCACCGGGCGCGGTATCGGCGCTTTCGGACACACTGAGCACGGATCCGGTAATGTCATTGGGCCGGTAGGTGGTGCAGCCTTTGCAGCCGGTCTCATAGGCTTCCATGTAGACGTCCTTGAACGCCTCAAAAGAGATATCCGCCGGGCAGTTGATCGTCTTGGAGATCGAGCTGTCCACCCATTTCTGGGCCGCCGCCTGCATCCGCACATGGTCCATGGGGGCCAGCGTCTGGGCGTTGACGAAATGGTCGGGCAGCGGGGCGTCGCCTTTCAGGTCGCGCCACATCTGCACGGCGTAATCGACCACCTCTTCTTCGGTGCGGGTGCCGTCCTTTTGCAGGACCTTGCGGGTATAGGCATAGGCAAAGACCGGCTCGATCCCCGACGACACGTTCCCAGCATAGAGCGAAATCGTCCCGGTGGGCGCGATCGAGGTCAGCAGCGCGTTGCGCACGCCGTGCTTTGCGATCTCCGCGCGCACATCGTCATCCATCATCTGCATGGTGCCAGAGGCCAGGTAGGCGTCGCGGTCGAACAGCGGGAAGGCGCCCTTTTCGGCAGCCAACTGCGCAGAGGCCAGATACGCGGCGCGGGCGATGCGGTGCAACCAGCGTTCGGTCTGACGCGCCGCCTCTGGCGATCCATAGCGCAAGCCCACCATCAAGAGCGCATCGGCCAGCCCGGTCACGCCCAGCCCGATCCGGCGCTTGGCCGCGGCCTCCTGCGCCTGCGCCTCCAGCGGGAACCGGCTGGCATCCACCACATTGTCCATCATCCGCACAGCGGTCGCGACCAGATCGCTCAGCGCGTCCTCGTCCAGATCGGCGCCCTCCGCGAAGGGCTCCGCCACGAGCCGCGCGAGGTTGATCGAGCCAAGGAGACAGGCGCCATAGGGCGGCAGGGGCTGCTCACCGCAGGGGTTGGTCGCAGCGATATCCTCGCAATAGGCGAGGTTGTTCATCTGGTTGATGCGGTCGATGAAGATCACGCCCGGCTCGGCGTAATCATAGGTCGATCGCATGATCTTTTCCCACAGATCGCGGGCCTTGACCGTGCGATAGACGGTCTCACCAAAACGAAGGTCCCAGTCGGTGTCGGCCTTCACGGCCTCCATGAACGGATCGGTGACCAGCACGGACATGTTGAACATGCGTAGCCGGGCCGGATCGGATTTGGCGCCGATGAAGTCCTCAATATCGGGGTGATCGCAGCGCATGGTCGCCATCATGGCCCCCCGGCGCGAGCCCGCCGACATGATCGTGCGGCACATCGCATCCCACACATCCATGAAAGACAGCGGCCCGGAAGCATCCGCCGCCACCCCCGCCACCGGCGCGCCCTTGGGCCGGATGGTCGAGAAATCATAGCCGATGCCGCCGCCCTGCTGCATGGTCAGAGCAGCTTCCTTGAGCATGTCGAAAATGCCCGCCATCGTGTCCGGGATCGTCCCCATCACAAAGCAGTTGAACAGCGTCACCGCACGCCCGGTGCCTGCCCCGGCGGTGATGCGGCCTGCGGGCAGGAATTTGAAATCCTCAAGCGCAGCGTAGAAGCGATCTTCCCACTGGGCGGGGTCGGCTTCGACCTTGGCCAGATCCTTGGCGATGCGGCGCCAGCTGTCTTCGACGCTGCCGTCGATAGGCGTGCCATCGGCCTCTTTAAGGCGGTATTTCATATCCCAAATCTGCGCGGCGATGGGGGCGGCAAAGCGGGTCATGGGGCACTCCAGGGGTGGCGACAGGGAAGCGTGACATACGCGCCCAAGGGGCCTTGGGTCAACGGCAAGGATGGCCTATCTTGAGCGAATGCAAAAGGCCCGCCCCACGTGATCCATCTTATCAAACTGTCCGTCGGCACCCAAAGCCCGGCAAGCCTGGCCGCATGGCAGGCTGGCGGCGCCCGCAAGATCAACGGCTTGCCCGCCCATGTCACCCGTATGTGGCCCAAACGCGCGGCCGAGATTCTGGAGGGTGGGTCGATTTACTGGGTGATCCAAGGCGTAATCCAGTGCCGCCAACGGATTCGCGCTTTGGAAGAGGTGACGGGGGAAGATGGGATTCGCCGCTGCGCGATCTGCCTCGACCCCGAGATCATCCCCGTCGCCGCCGCGCCCCGCCGCCCGTTCCAGGGCTGGCGCTATCTGGAGCCTGCGGATGCGCCGCCCGATCTGACCGTGCGGGACAGCGACACCGAACTACCGCCTGAGCTGTCCGCCGCTCTGGCCGAGATTGGGGTGCTGTGAAAGCGAGGGGCCAGCCCCTCGCGCTCCCCGAGGTATTTTCACAAATAAGAATAGGTTACGATACACTCCTCACGTAAAACGTGAAGGGGAAAGCGCCTCGACCTGGGCGGGGAGCAAGTCGGGTCTGCGTCCCAGCACCCGATCCGCGAGCAGCTTTGACGCCGCAGGGGCCGACTGAAAGCCATAGCCGCCCTGCCCGGCGCACCAGATGAAATCTGGCTCTTCGGGGTCGGGTCCCAGCACAAGCGCGCGGTCCGGCGCCATGGTGCGCAGACCGGCCCAAGTCGTCTCCACGCGGGTGACTGGCATGTTTACGGCGGCTTCATAGCGGGCGAGGCCTTCTGCGATCACCATGTCGTCGGCGAAGGCATCGTGAGGCTCTGCCGGATCTTCCTCAGACGGCGAGACCAGCCACCGCCCGCCCTCGGGCTTGGCATACCACGCGTCCCGGACGAACAAGGTGAAGGGCCAGCTTGACACGTCATGGCCTCCGGGCGCGGGCAGCACCGCCATGGAGCGGCGCAAAGGCTGAAACCCGAGCGGCCTGACCCCGGCCATGCGGGCGATGCCGTCGACCCAGGCACCTGCCGCGTTCACCAGCCGCTGCGCGGTGATCTCTCCGTCAGGCGTGGTCACGTGCCAAAGGCCGCCTTCGCGCCGAATGGCCTGCGCGGGCGCGCGGGTGCGCAGATCAGCCCCTGCCGCACGGGCCCGGCGCAGGTAGTGCTGGCACAGCGCATCCGTGTCGATGGCCAGAGCGTCTTCAGTCCAGGCCGCACAGGTGATCCGGTCCGGATCGAGAATCGGCAGCAGCGCCTGGGCGCGCGCCACGGGGATCTCGGGGATGCCCATGGTTGCGGCCTCGCTGCGCAGATCGGCCTCATCCCCCGCTGCTCCCAGAAGAAGAACGCCGCGCGGGGACAGCACACCGGCGGCACGCAGGCCAAGCGCGCTTGCATCATTCAGCACCCGCACCGCCGCGTTGCCATAGCCCGGCAGATAGATCGCCGCCGAACGGCCCGAGGCGTGATAGGTGAAGGCTGGCTCGGCCTCGATCAAAGTGACCTTGGCGTGGGGCGCCAGCTCTGCCGCAGCGCCCAGCCCCGCAACCCCGCCGCCGATGATGAGAATGTCTGTCATGCGCCCAGCATGTCACGGCGAAACAGCCCGGAAAAGAGTGATTTACCCTTGATTTTGCGGCCCCTCAGGCGCATTTGTAACAGATTAGTGACAGCCCCAAGTTTCACGAAGGAGTGCCAATGGCCCGCATCCCGCTTTCCACCCTTGTTGCCGACCGAGACCGCCCGGAGATCGCGCCCGACGCGAGCCTGCGCGACGCGGTGCGGCTGCTGTGTGCGGACTGGACTCACGGGGCGCTTGGCGTGGTGGAGAACGGCAAGCTGACCGGTCTGGTCAGCAAGCGCGACATCCTGTGCCGGGGCATCGACAAGGGCATGGACCTCGACAGCGCGACCGTGCGCGATGTCATGACCCCCAACCCGGAGGCGCTCACCGCCGAAGAGACACTGGCCGATGCCTATCGGCTGATGCACGCCAAGGGCTACCGCCATGTCCCCGTGCTGGACGCAGATCGCTTCGCCGGGATCGTGGCCTACCGCGAGGTGCCCGTATCCGTGCGCAACCTCGCCGAGCGCTTCGACGAGTTCAGCCACGGCAAGCCTGGCGTGCTTGAGCACTAATCCGCCGAGCCGACCTCCGCCGGTTTGCCGCCGCTCGGCACGGCCCGTCTTGACCCGGCCCGCGCCGCACGCCCTTCTGGGGCGAGGCAGCAATATCAAGAGGCACGGCGGTGCTCGATCTTACCCCCCAAGTGAATACCGTATCAGAGCGGATTCACGCATTGCGCGACAGCGCATCCCCCCTTCTCGTGGCGATCTCCGGACCGCCCGGTGCCGGTAAAAGCACCCTCGCAGCAGAGCTGGCCCGGCGGTTGAATGACCAGAAATGCACGACCGACGTTCTGGCGATGGATGGGTTCCATCTGGACAACCGGCTGCTCGAACAACGCGGCCTTTTGCAGCGCAAAGGCGCACCGGAAACCTTTGATGCGGAGGGGTTCCTGTCCGTCGTGGAGCGGCTGCGGCGGGGCGCAGATGTCATTGTACCCGATTTCGTACGGGAGCGGGACCTTAGCATTGCCGGGGCGCGGGCCGTGTCGGCAACGAATGACGTGATCATTATCGAAGGCAACTACCTTCTTTTTGATGAGACGCCCTGGCGCAGGCTCCAGCAGAATTGGGATCTGTCCGTCTGGCTTGATGTCGTCGAAGCAGATTTGCGCCCGCGATTGATCCACCGCTGGTTGCGCCAGAACCTGTCCTCCGTCGTTGCAACACGGCGCGCGGAGCAAAACGATTTACCCAATGCGCGCAGGGTCAAGGCTGCCGCGCTTCCGGCGGATATCGTTCTGGGCTAGCGCCCCGCCTCTTTGGCACCCCCTGTCACGGGACTGACATGGCAAAGCCCTAGGTTGCGTCAAACCAATGACTGCAATCGAGCTGTAGCCCTATCGCCATGACCACCCCGCCCCAAGCCTTGCGCCTTCGCGGCGCACTGACCTTGCGTGACGGTGCGCTTACACAGCGTACCGTGGCCATCGAAGGCAGCCGGATCAGTGCCGGTCCTTTCCCGGCCGTGGATCTGAGCGGCTATATGATCATGCCGGGAATGGTGGACCTGGGTCACGATCCGCGCGACACACGCTCGATCGCTGAGCTGCGGGCCGACGCGGCAAAGGCGGGGGTCACCACGGGCTGGATCACGCTGGCGCAGGATCTTGCTGCGGACCAAAGCCTGACCGAGCTTGCAGCGCGCAAGGGCCCCGATCTGCGCGGACGCCTCCTGAGTGACCGGATGGACCACACTGCGCCCGAGCGGTTGATCGAGCGGGTGCGGCGGTTCGATCTCGATATGGTTCTGTTTCACGACACGCGCCCCGGGCAAAACGCCAGATCCGATAAGGCGACGACCGACTGGCGCAACGGCAGCGCCGCGCCGCGCCGCCTGTGCCAATTGGCCGAAGCCTTCGACGCCCTCGGCGTGGTCTATGGCAGCCTGGCCGACCCCGACGGCGAAACACGCGAGACCAGCTCGATGCTGGGCGCCCGGTTGTGCGACTCCCCCGATTCCTACGCGGCAGCTTCTGTTGCCCATGCGGTCGGAGACCCCGTGGTCATGGAGGCCGCCTCCGCCCTGCCCGGATGGTCAGGACCGGTCAGCGCGCAGCCCCTGCTCCGCGCGGGCCGTTGTCAGGCCCTGCGCTCTGGCACGCGCCTCGGAAGCCTTCTGGACGCGGTGCTCACGCTGGCCGGAGACGATCTCGACCGGCTCGCGGCAACCTGGCGCATCGTTGCCGAGCTTCCCGCGCAGATCATGCGCCTGCCCGATCGCGGCATCATCGCACGCGGTCTGCGCGCCGATCTCGTGATCATCGACACGGCCACGCGGCAACTGGCCGGCACAATTGTGGCCGGTCGTCCGGTCTGGCTCAGCGGCCCGCTCCGGCAGCGTTTCGCGCAGGTGATACCCGCACCAACCCTGATCGCCGCAGCCGAGTGAAAGTGACGCAATGTCGCGCAAGCGGCTGATGTTTTAGGCGACATTTCGCAAGACAGCCCGCATGCGCCGGTCTAAACTGACGCTCTGTTGCTGCTGCGGAGATGCTCGAAGATGATCCCCGATGAAATCCAAGCGGACCTGACGACGAGGATCCTCAACACCGAGGCAAACCACATCGCAGATCTGATCCGTGACTGGCGGCTCAATCGTCAACTCAGCGACGTGATGGGCGCGCTCAACATGCAGCTTCTCACCGGCACCCCGACAGAGCAGACCCAGGCAAAGGCCGCTCTGTCCCATCTTGGCTTTCTCTGAAGGCGGGCGCCGCGCGCCCTAGCGGATCAGCGCGAGCGTGATGGCCGGGAAGGCAATCAGAACCGCCACGCGCAGCAGATCGGACATCACGAACCACACGACCGCACGATAGGTCTTGGTGATCGGCGTCTCGGGCGCCATGCCGCTGATGATGAACAGGTTCAGCCCCACGGGCGGGGTGATCAGCCCGACCTCCACCACGATCAGCACCAGAATGCCGAACCAGATCGCAAGCTGGTCTTCGGGCAGTCCGAAATCGAGCTGAGAGATCAACGGCCAGAAGATCGGGATCGTCAGCAGGATCATGCTCAGGCTGTCCATGACGCAGCCGAACAGCAGGTAGACGACCAGGATGGCGATCAGCACGCCAAGGGGCGCAAAGCCTTGCGCGCCGACCCATTCGGCCAGAGCCTGCGGCAGCTGGGTATAGGCCAGAAAGCCGTTGTAGAACCCCGCCCCCAGCACGATCACAAAGATCATGGCGGTGGAGATCGCAGTTTCGCGGATTGAATAGGCCAGCACCTTGCCGCTCAGCGCGCCGGAGAACAGCGCGACAAGCGCCGTGCCCGCCGCCCCGATGGCCGCCCCTTCGGTCGGGGTGAACAGCGCCTGAAAGCCCGGCTTGCTCCAGTCCCAGTCCCCGGCGATGCCGATGATGACCGACCCGAAGATCAGGATCACCGGCCACACGCCCAGCAGCGCCTTGAGCCGCTCACCCCAGGGCTGCGGAGCGCGCACGCCTGCGGCGCCCGGCACCAGCCGCACATAAAGCCCGATGGTGATCATGTAGCCGATCATGGCCAGCAGGCCCGGAATGACGGCGGCGGTGAACAGCTTGGCGATGTTCTGCTCTGTCAGGATGGCATAGATCACGAGGATCACCGAAGGCGGGATCAGGATGCCCAGCGTCCCCCCGGCGGCCAGCGTGGCCGTGGCGAAGCCGCCCGAATAGCCGTAGCTCTTCATCTCGGGCAGCGCGACGCGGGTCATGGTGGCGGCGGTCGCCAGCGACGATCCGCAGATCGCGCCAAACCCCGCGCAGGCGCCCACGGTGGCCATAGCCACCCCGCCCTTGCGATGGCCCAGGAAGGCTTCCGCCGCGCGGAACAGGCTGCGCGACATGCCCGACAGGGTCGCAAACTGCCCCATGAGCAGGAACATGGGGATGATCGACAGGTTATAGTTCGAAAAGGTCGTCCAGACCTCGTTCTTGAGCCGCGCCATGAACACATTGGGGCTGCCGGTCACGAGCCACAGCCCTCCGATCCCGGTCAGCAGCATGGCCAGCCCGATCGGCGCGCGCAGGAAGATCATCAGCAGAAGAACCGGCACCGACCAGGCGCCCAGGGTCAACGGATCCATGGCTTCAAAGGCTCCCGTGCAGGTCAGGGCGTTCCGGCAGGCGGCCCAGGGCCACGCGGCTCCACGCGCAGTAGAGCGCGGTCAGCGCCGCCAGTGCAGCGGCGACCAGACACGCCGCGTAGGACCACCACAGCGGAAAGCCCAACCGGAACGAGGTCTCAAGAGAGCACCACGCCCCCTCCCAGCGTTCCGGCAGGCAGGCCTTGTCGAGCGTGCCGACGGCCAGACGCCATGTGATCAGGATCAGCGCGCCCGCAAAGACAATCTCCCAGAACGCGGCCAGGACACGGCTGACACCTGCGCCAAGCCGGTCGGTGAGCAGGTTCACCGTCGGGTGGCCTCCGCGAAGCTGGGCCAGCGGCAGGAATGCAAAGATCGCAAAGGCCATGGCGGCTTCGATGATCTCGAAATCGCCCTTAACCGGCCCCGCCCAATCAAAGGCGACGCCCAACCCGCGCCCGGCAACGGACACGCAGGTCAGCACGATCAACACCAGAAGCACCCCGCCCCCGGCGAGCGCCATGCCAATGGCCAGCCTGTCGATCATCCGGCCCATGCGGCCCTCCCCGTGAAACTCGTGCACGCCCATAGGGCCATGGGCCGCAAAGCGCAACGCAAGCCTGTGTCCCGCCCGCCGCAACGCGCGCTTGTCATGCGCCGCTCAAAAATCGGGATGGACAGAATCCACGGGCGGGCCTAGAGGCCGCGCAGGCACGGTGTGGCAACGACTCTCGCTTGGTCGGAGACGCCCCGCCTGCTACTCTTCCCAAGGGAGCACACTCATGAAAGACGCGCCGCGCGAGTCCCGAAAATCGCCCCGCAAGCCGCCTCTTGTGATCGGCTGGCGTGAAACCGTGTCTCTGCCCGATCTGGGGCTGGAGCAGTTCAAGGCCAAGATCGACACAGGTGCACGGACAACCGCGCTCCATGCCTCTGATATCCGCACCGACTGGATCGACGACGTGGAGTATGTCTCCTTCCACCCGCGGCACATGGGGCTGGCCCAGGCCCGCCGGGTGCGCGCGCGCATCCACGCCCGCCGCCCCGTCCGAAACACCTCTGGCGTGCCGCAGGAGAGGATCGTGATCCGCTCGCATCTGCACATTGCCGATCGCAACTTCCTGATCGAGATCAGCCTCGCCGACCGCGCCGATATGGCCTTTCCGATGATCGTCGGGCGCACCGCGATCCGGGGCCACCGGCTTTTGGTCGATGCGGGCAGATCGTTCCTGACCGCCCCCACTCCTCTTCTCTCCGACCGCAAGGAGCCTGCCAAATGAAGATCGCGATGCTGTCCCGCGCGCCGAACCTTTATTCTCACACGCGCCTGCAGGAAGCCGCCGTAGAACGCGGCCACGAGTTGCAGATCATCAACACGACTAGCTGCTACATGAACATCGCCTCGCGTCGGCCCGAGATCTACTACAACGGCGAGAAGCTTCAGGGCTTTGACGCGGTGATCCCGCGCATTGGCGCCTCTGTCACCTTCTACGGCCTCGCGGTGCTGCGCCAGTTCGAGATGATGGGCGTCTATCCCCTCAATGAGAGCGTCGCCATCGGCCGCTCGCGGGACAAGCTGCGCTCCATGCAACTGCTGGCGCGGGACGGGATCGGGCTGCCGGTGACAACCTTTGCCTATGATCCCAAGCAGACCGACGAGGTGGTCAAGGTCGCGGGCGGCGCGCCCCTGGTCATCAAGCTGCTGGAGGGGACGCAAGGCATCGGCGTGGTGCTGGCCGATACCGACCGCTCCGCCCGTTCGGTGATTGAGGCGTTCCGGGGGGCCGACATCAATATCCTCGTGCAAGAGTTCATCAAGGAAGCGGGCGGCACCGACATCCGGGCCATCGTGATCGGCGGCAAGGTCGTGGGCGCCATGCAGCGCACCGGCGCGGAGGGCGAATTCCGCTCCAACCTGCACCGGGGCGGCTCGGCCAAGGTCATCAAGATCTCGCCCGAGGAGCGCTCGACGGCGGTGCGCGCGGCCAAATCCATGGGGCTCAATTTCTGCGGCGTGGATATGCTGCGCTCCAATCACGGGCCGGTGGTGATGGAGGTGAACTCCTCGCCGGGGCTCGAAGGGATCGAGAACGCAACCGGCAAGGACATCGCCGGGCTGGTGATCGACTATATCGAAAAATCCGCCGCCCCGTGGAAGACCCGCACGAAAGGCAAAGGCTGATGCCCCTGCGCCGAGAGCCGTTTCACATCGCCGGAAAGGTCGTGGCGCCGGGCAGCCGCCGCACGGTTGATTTGCCCGTTTCGGTGCTGTCGGACCACACGCCGGTCACGCTGTCCGCCCATGTGGTCCACGGGCGCCGCCCCGGCCCGGTGGTCAGCATCACCGCCGGGATTCACGGCGATGAGGTGATCGGGGTCGAGATCGTGCGCCGCCTGCTGGCCCAGCCCGCTCTGGATCGGCTGGCGGGGACGCTGATCGCTGTGCCGATCGTGAACACCTACGGATTCCTGAACCGGTCTCGCTACCTGCCGGACCGGCGCGATCTGAACCGCTGCTTTCCGGGCTATCCGGGCGGCTCGCTGGCGTCGCGGCTGGCCTATCTTCTGATGGAAGAGGTGATCGGCCGCGCCGATCTGGGGATCGACCTGCATTCGGCTGCCGTGCATCGGATCAACCTCCCGCAGGTCCGCATCTCGCCCGACAGCCCCGCCCTGCTGCGGCTGGCCCGCGATTTCGGAGCCCCGGTGATCCTGCCCTCCAAGCTGCGCGAGGGCAGCCTGCGCGCCGCCGCTCTGGAGCGCGGGATCGAAATGCTCCTCTTCGAGGCGGGCGAAGGGCTCCGCTTTGACGAATTTTCGGCCCGCGCGGGTGTCATGGGCATCTTGCGGGTGCTCCACGCGCAGGGAATGATCGCCGCCCGCGGCATTGCCAAGCCCCGCAAGGCCCCGATCCTGTGCGGCACCTCCCGCTGGCTGCGCGCCCCGCAAGGGGGCCTTTTGCGCATGTACCGCTCGGAAGGGGATGTGGTGAGCGAAGGCGACGTGCTGGCCCATGTCTCCGACCCGTTCGGAGAAACCGAGACAGAGCTGACCGCCCCTGCCGCCGGGCTCATCATTGGGCGCGCCACCATGCCCGTGGTCAATGAAGGCGACGCCCTGTGCCATCTGGCCGAGCTGCGCTCTGCCGATCTGGCGGAGGAGACCATGGAAAGCCTGACCGCCCAGCTTGAACAGGTGACCCTTTTCGACGAAGACGAAATCATCTGACCCCCGCCCGCCCGAAATCTCGCACCAAACAACCGCCAGGCGCGATCGCTCTGGCGGTCAGGGCGAGACCGACCTAACATCAAGACCTTGTAGTAGCGGTGTTGACCCATGTCCGAGCCCATTTCTGATCGCCTGGAGATCATCTCCGATCCCGAGGGCGCGGCCCTTCAGGGCGCGGCGGTGCTGGCGCATCTGCCGCCCTTGCGCACGGCCCTGGCGCGGCTCGATGGGCATGCACGGCTTGATCTGTCGGACCTGTCGAAACTGGATACCGCAGGCGCCTGGGCGCTTCTTGAAGCGCGGGAGCGGCTGGAGGCGGCGGGCGGCGCGCTGCAGCTTGAAGGCCTGCGCGAGGAGCACGCCCGGCTGATCGAGCTCGTCGCGACCTCCGATCCCGACGATGCGCCGCCGCCCCCCGCCCCGCGCGGGCTGCGCACGCGCATCGAAGGGATCGGGCGCGGGGTGCTGGACGGGATCGCCTTGCTGTCCGGGCTGACCACCTATCTGGGGCTGTTCCTCGCCGGGCTGGTCAGCGCGATCCTGCACCCGGCGCGCTTTCGCCTGACCGCTCTGGTGGCGCATTGCGCGGATGTGGGGGTTAAGGCGGTGCCGATCGTGGCGCTCATGGCGTTCCTCATCGGCGTCGTGCTGGCCTTCCAGGGCTCCACCCAGCTCAAGCAGTTCGGCGCAGAAGTGTTCGTCGTCGACCTGATCGCGGTGTCGGTGATCCGCGAGCTGGGCATTCTGCTCACCTCGATCATCGTGGCGGGCCGCACGGCGTCAAGCTTCACCGCCGCCATCGGCTCCATGAAGATGCGCGAGGAGGTGGACGCCATGCGCACGCTGGGGATCGACCCGGTGCAGGCGCTGATCGTGCCGCGCGTGCTGGCGCTGATCCTGATGCTGCCCATCCTGGGGCTGATCGCCAATGTCATGGGCCTGTTCGGCGGTGCCCTGATGAGCTGGATAGACCTGGGCATCAGCCCCGCCATGTTCATGACCCGCCTCATCGACGGCACCGCGTTGAGCCATGTGACCGTGGGCATGACCAAGGCGCCCGTCTTTGCCGTCATCATCGGCGTGGTGGGCTGCTATTGCGGGATGCAGGTGCGCGGCAATGCCGAAAGCCTGGGCATGATGACCTCGCGCGCGGTGGTGATCGCGATCTTCGCGGTGATCGTGGCAGACGCGCTGTTTTCGATCTTTTTCGCGGAGATGGGAATGTGAGCGAGCAGCGCGAAGCCGTCATCCGCCTGCGCGGGATCCGCAACCAGTTCGGTCCTCAGGTTGTCCATGACAATCTGGATCTCGACGTGTGGCGCGGCGAGGTTCTGGGCGTGGTCGGAGGATCGGGCACCGGCAAATCGGTGCTGTTGCGGACAATCGTGGGGCTGCAAACCCCGCGCACCGGCTCAATCGAGGTGCTGGGCACCGATATGGTCCACGCCAGCGACGCGGAGCGCCGCGCCATCCGCCGCCGCTGGGGCGTGATGTTTCAGGACGGGGCGCTGTTCTCGTCTCTCACCGTGCGCGAGAATGTCGAAGTGCCGCTGCGCCAGATTGCCGGGCTCGACCCCAAGGCGCGCGCCAAGCTCGCCGATCTGAAGATCTCCATGGCCGGGCTGCCGCATCTGGCCGGGGACAAATACCCCTCCGAGCTGTCGGGCGGGATGCGCAAACGCGCGGGGCTGGCGCGGGCCCTTGCCCTGGACCCGGACATCGTGTTCCTGGATGAACCGACCGCCGGGCTCGACCCGATTGGCGCGGCGCAGTTCGACAAGCTGACCCGCGATCTCTCGCGCGATCTGGGGTTGACCGTGTTCATGGTGACCCATGATCTGGACAGTCTGGCCGCCTGTTGCGATCGCATCGCCGTGCTGGCCGAAAAGCACGTTCTGGTCAGCGGCACGATTGCCGAGCTGCGGCAGGTGGACCACCCTTGGGTCCACGACTATTTCCACGGGGAACGGGCGCGCGAAAGCTTCGACGCGCCGATCCCGCAGAAGGACTGAACGATGGAAACCAAAGCCAACTATCTGCTGATCGGCGTGTTTACCCTGCTTGGGTTTCTCGGGATCCTGGGCTTCTTCGCGTGGTTCTCGAAGGTCGAACTGGATCGGCAATATGCCTATTACGACGTCTATTTTGAAAATGTCTCGGGCCTGGATCGCGCCTCCACGGTGAAATTCGCAGGCCTCGCGGTAGGCCAGGTCGTGGACATGTCGCTGGCAGAGAGCGGGGACGGATCCGTGCGCGTCCGGCTGGAGGTCGCCGCCGAAACCCCCGTGCGCATCGACAGCGAAGCCACCATCGAGGCGCAGGGCGTCACCGGGGTCAGCTTTGTCGGGATCAGCGCCGGATCACCGGAGCAGCCGCTCTTGCGCGGAGACGCAGGGGACGCCGTGCCCGACATCATCGCCGGGAAATCGACCTTTCAGACACTGACCGAAGACGCCCCGCGCGTGATCGACAAGACGCTTGAAACCATCGACCGGATCAACGGGTTCCTGTCGGATGAGAACCGCGCGCAGGTGGACACTATCCTTGCAAATCTCGCCTCGGCCTCTGCCGATCTGGAAAGCACGCTGGCCGATTTCTCGACCGTGGCGCAGGACGTCGGCGCTTCGGTGAGCGAAATCTCGGGCTTCACCGGCGAGCTGGAAGGTCTGTCGCAATCGGTGGATTCGACGCTGCAACTTGCCTCGGGGGCGCTTGAGACAATCGACGCCTTTGCCCGCGACGCCCAGACGACGCTGGAGGCCGGGACCAAGATGCTGACCTCTGCCGATGAGACCGTGAGCATCGCCGGCCAGTTCATCGAAGAGGACTTCAAACGCGCGATCAACGATATGACCGCCACATCCGAAGAGCTGCGCGCGCAGATGCAGGTTCTGGGTGGGGATGCCTCCAAGCTGCTCGTCACCTGGGAGGAGACAGGATCGGCGGCCACCACCCGGCTGAACCAGGCGGAAGATCTGCTCACTCAGACCTCGGTTATGGTCGACGATCTGACCCAGACGCTCGAAACCATCGACACCGCCGCCGCCAGCTTTGACACGCTCATGTCCTCCGAAGGGGTGCTGTTGATTGCAGAGGCCCGCAACGCAGTCAGCACCGCAGAACGCGCCCTGATCCCGCTGGCCGATGCTGCGGAATCGGACCTGCCCGCGATCCTCGAAGATGTGCGCGCCGCCGCGCGGCAGGTCGAAGAGACCGTGCGCACCGCAGGCGCAGATCTGAGCGCCGCGACAGGCCGGGTCGATGGCATCTCGGCCTCTGCCGAAACCGCCCTGACCGAGGCCAGCACCACGATGGTGCGCGCCCGCGAGACGCTTGATGCGTTCGACAGCGCGCTTGGCACGGCGCAGAGCATGCTGGAGTCGGCGGACAGCGCCTTTGCCGGGGCCGACCGCGTGATCAACACCGATATCGGCCCGCTGACCGCCGATCTGCGTGGCACGATTGATCGGCTCAACACGGCGCTTGACCAGGTGTCGACCGATCTGCCCGGCATCAGCGCCGATCTGCGCCGCGCCAGCAATGACGCCGCCGAGGCCGCGCGCAACCTGGATCAGGTGATCAGCGGCGCGGCCGGGCCGGTGGATGACTTCGTGCGCGCGGGCCTGCCGCAATACACGCAGCTGGCCAATGAATCGCGCCGACTGGTGCAGATCATGGAAAGTCTTGTTAGCAAGATTGAACGCGACCCCGCCCGATTCCTTCTGGGCGGATCGACGCCCGAATACCGCCGGAGGTAACTGCCATGCACCCGCGTCCCCTGATCGCCGCCTTCGGGCTGATTGCCTTGAACGGCTGTGCCGCACTTTCGGCGCTTGGCGGCGGCGAGCCGCTGCAAGGCTACGAGCTGCGCGGCCCTGCCCCGGTGCAGGCGGCGCGCGCGCTTGACCGGCATCTGACCGTGGAAGTGCCCGACAGCTCGGGCGCGCTGATGACGGATCGCGTGCTCATCCGCCCCACGGGGATTGAGGCCAGCTACCTGCCCGGTGCTCAGTGGACAAATGACGCGCCGCTCATGGTGCAGACGCTGCTGGTGCGGGCGCTACAGGGCTCCGGCGGGTTCTCCTATGTCGGGCGTGAGCCGCTGGGACTGTCGGGCGACTACGCGGTCCTGACTGAGCTCTCCGCTCTTGAGGGGCGGATCACGGCGGGCGCAGAGGGTGAAACCATCTCAGGCGTCGTTGAAATGCGCGTCTCCGTCGTGCGCGAGAGCGATGCGCGGGTCATGGGCACAAAGACAATCCGCCAGACCCGGCCTGCGGCCAGTGACGCGGCGGCGGATGTCACCGCCGCGCTTGATCTGGCCATGCAAAACGCCGTGGCCGAAGCCACCCGGTTCGTGCTGGCAACCGCCGGACCCGGCGTTTCGGGCTAACGGCGCGCGGCGTTACGCGCCGGGAGCGTAGAAGAACTCTTCCCGCGTGATCTTGCCATCCGCGACAGTGTAGAGCGCGACTTCCTTCATGTGAGAGCGTGCGCCAGTGGCGTTCACCTCGGCGTCCAGCTCAAAGAGCACCGCAAAGCGGCCATCCCCGCCCGGAAAGGGGCCTTCGACGCTGGCGGAGTGGACGGTGAAGTTCTCTTCCCACCAGATGTGCTTGGCACGGATCGCGTCGCGGCCATGCGCTTCACGCTGACCGGACTCGTCGGGTCTGGGCTCCACAGAGACCGCATCATCGGCGTAGAGCAGCGACAGGTTCTCCTTGGCGAGCCCCTCTCGGCACCCTTCCACCAGTTTCTGAGCAATTTCTTCGAAAGTCATGGCAAACCTCATTTGTTCATTAAATGTTCTCATACATTGACTGTAAATTGTTACAGGATCAAGACAGACTGGTCTGGGATCACGATGAAGGACCTCTGACATGAAATACCTTGCTCTGGCGCTTGCCCTGCTGGGCGGCGCGGCCGCTGCGGAAACCGCCACATATGGCCGCGTCGACCTGACGGGCCTGGCCCGCGAAAGCTGGCCCTACAACCCGGAGGGCGTCTATCTGGCCATGGTCTGCAACGTGAACGGCCCCGACGGGTTCCTCTCCATCCGCTCCGGCCCCGGAACGGAGTTTGAGGCGGAGCGCAAGCTCAACCGCCTGGCCGTGTTGGAAGTGGACACCGCACAGCGCCACGGCCACTGGATCCGGGTCCATACGGCCTATCGCACGCATACAAAGGACGGCTGGCCGCAGGACTACAAATCGCTTCACGTGACCGGATGGGCTCATGACGCCTATCTGTGCGATTTTCTGGACTAGGCTTTTCGGGACTGGGCTTTTCAGGGCTGGGAACGGGCATATCGGGCCTTCCCTCCGGGCGCCGGGACGGATACTCCCGGCCCCATGTCGAACCGCCCTGCCCTCCCGCCCGAGATTGCCCGCCGCCGGACCTTTGCGATCATCTCGCATCCCGACGCCGGGAAGACCACGCTGACCGAAAAGTTCCTGCTTTACGGCGGCGCCATCCAGATGGCGGGCCAGGTCCGCGCCAAGGGCGAAGCGCGGCGCACGCGGTCCGACTTCATGCAGATGGAGAAAGACCGGGGCATCTCTGTCTCGGCCTCCGCGATGTCGTTCGATTATGACCGCTTCCGGTTCAACCTCGTCGACACGCCCGGCCACTCGGACTTCTCCGAAGACACCTATCGCACGCTGACCGCCGTGGATGCCGCGGTGATGGTGATCGACGGCGCAAAGGGCGTGGAGAGCCAGACGCAGAAGCTCTTTGAGGTTTGCCGCCTGCGTGATCTGCCGATCCTCACCTTCTGCAACAAGATGGACCGTGAGAGCCGCGACACCTTTGAGATCATCGACGAGATCCAGGAAAACCTCGCCATCGACGTGACCCCGGCCAGTTGGCCGATCGGGTCGGGCTCGGAATTCATCGGCACCTACGATCTGCTCCGCGACCGGCTGGAGCTGATGGACCGGGCCGACCGCAACAAGGTGGCCGAGAGCGTCGCCATTGAGGGGCTCGACGATCCGAAGCTGGCCGAACATGTGCCCGCCGACCTGCTGGAGCCCTTCCTCGAAGAGGTCGAGATGGCCCGCGAGTTGCTGCCCAAGCTCGACCCGCAGGCGGTTCTGGACGGCACCATGACCCCGATCTGGTTCGGCTCCGCCATCAATTCCTTCGGCGTGAAGGAGCTGATGGAGGGCATCGGCACCTACGGCCCCGAACCCCAACCCCAAAGCGCAGAGCCGCGCCAGATCCTGCCCGAGGAAACCAAGGTGGCGGGCTTCGTGTTCAAGGTGCAGGCCAATATGGACCCGAAGCACCGCGACCGCGTCGCGTTCCTACGCATGGCATCTGGCCATTTCAAACGCGGCATGAAGCTGACCCATGTCCGCTCCAAAAAGCCGATGGCGATCTCCAACCCGGTGCTGTTCCTCGCCTCGGACCGTGAGCTGGCCGAAGAGGCCTGGGCGGGCGATATCATCGGCATTCCCAACCACGGACAGTTGCGCATCGGGGATACGCTCACCGAAGGCGAGGCGCTGCGCGTCTCGGGCATTCCGTCCTTCGCACCCGAGCTGCTGCAAGGCGTGCGCGCGGGCGATCCGATGAAGGCCAAGCACCTGGAAAAAGCCCTGATGCAGTTCGCCGAAGAAGGCGCGGCCAAGGTGTTCAAGCCGCAGATCGGTTCGGGCTTCATCGTCGGCGTCGTCGGCGCGCTCCAGTTCGAAGTGCTCGCCAGCCGGATCGAGCTGGAATACGGCCTGCCCGTGCGGTTCGAACAGTCCCAATTCACCTCCGCCCGTTGGGTCGCCGGCGACAAGGCCGCCGTCGACGGCTTCGCCGCGAAGAACAAGCAGCACATGGCCAATGACCATGACGGCGATCTGGTCTATCTGACCCGCCTGCAATGGGACATCGACCGGGTGGAGCGCGACCACCCCGAAGTGACGCTGACCGCCACCAAGGAAATGATGGTTTAAATACTGCACCCTTCGGCAGGTCTTGCGCCGCTTCCTTGACCCGCGCAGTGCGCTCGTCTAAGCCGCTCGCATCAGGCACCGCCATGCGGGCGGCGCCATGACGCTGCCGGGCCGTGGGACAGGTCCGCTCCATTGGACCCCAACTCCCTTCTCAAGGCTCTGTATGACCACCGACGAAACGACCCCCGACCAGATCGAAGACACCGCCGCCGCTGAAGCCAGCCCGGCCGACGCCCCCGCTGACATTCCGGCAGAGGACGAGGCCCCCACCAAGCTGGACCCCAACGCGGAAATCACGGTGACCTTTGCCGATCTGGGACTGGATCGAAAGGTGCTCAAAGCCGTTGAGGAAACCGGGTACACCACCCCGACCCCGATCCAGGCCAACGCAATCCCTCCGGCGCTGTCGGGCCGTGATGTGCTGGGCATCGCCCAGACCGGCACCGGTAAGACCGCCAGCTTCACCCTGCCGATGATCTCCATGCTGCGGCGCGGCCGGGCCAAGGCGCGCATGCCGCGCAGCCTCGTGCTGGCCCCCACGCGCGAGCTCGCCGCGCAGGTGGCCGAGAACTTCGAAGCCTATGCCAAGCACACCCGCCTGACCAAGGCCCTGCTGATCGGCGGCGTGTCCTTCAAGGATCAGGATGCCGCCATCGACAAGGGCGCCGATGTGCTCATCGCCACGCCGGGCCGCCTTCTGGACCATTTCGAGCGTGGCAAGCTGCTGCTCAATGACGTGAAGGTCATGGTCGTGGACGAAGCCGACCGGATGCTCGACATGGGGTTCATCCCCGACATCGAACGCATCTTCGGCCTGACCCCGTTCACCCGCCAGACGCTGTTCTTCTCGGCTACCATGGCGCCCGAGATTGAGCGGATCACCAACACCTTCCTGTCGAACCCCGTGCGGATCGAGGTGGCGCGCGCCGCGACCACCAATGAAAACATTCGTCAGGGCGTCGTGATGTTCAAAGCGTCGCGCCGCGACCGCGAAGGCAGCGAAAAGCGCCGCCTGCTGCGCGCCCTGATCGACCAGGAAGGCGAAGCCTGCCGCAACGCGATCATCTTCTGCAACCGCAAGGTCGATGTGGATATCGTCGCCAAGTCGATGAAGAAATACGGGCTCAACGCCGCTCCGATCCATGGCGATCTGGACCAATCCGTGCGGATGAAGACGCTTGACGGGTTCCGCGACGGGTCGGTTCGCTTCCTCGTCGCCTCTGACGTGGCCGCGCGCGGGCTCGACATTCCCGATGTGAGCCATGTCTTCAACTTCGATGTGCCCTCGCATTCCGAAGACTACGTCCACCGCATCGGCCGCACCGGCCGCGCGGGTAAGAAGGGCGTGGCCATGATGATCTGCGTGCCGCGCGACGAGAAGAACCTCGAAGACATTGAGCGCCTGGTGCAGCACGAGATCCCCCGGCTCGACCTGCCGGAAGAGATGTCCAAGCCCAGCCGCAGCCGTGGCAAGCGCAAGGAAGACGAGGCGGAGGCCCCTCAGGCCCCCGAAGAGACGCGCCAACGCGCGCCCAAGCCCGAGCAACCCGAGAGCCGCGACAGCAAGCCGTCGGGCTCCAGCCGCCGCCGCGGCGGACGCGATCGTGGGAGCAAGGACGATGCACCCGCCGGGCTCGGAGAGGACATGCCCTCCTTCATCGCGCTCAGCTTCGACGAGCGCCGCAAGCTGTAAGCTGTAAGCTGTAAGCTGTAAGCTGTAAGCTGTAAGCTGTAAGCTGCGAATTAGGGGGCTGCCCCCCGCCCGCAGAACAATTCGAAAAGGGCACGGAATCGCTCCGTGCCCTTTTTTTCGTGATGCAGATGCGTTGGAGAGCGTGGCTACGCGGCAAGGGGCCAAAGGCCCCCGTCGACGCACGGTACTGAGTGTCAGCTCAGGCGGCTCACGATGATCTGAGTTTCCGGCTTCTTGCCGATTTCCTTTTGCGCGCTGTTCTTCGCGATCTTGACCAGCTCGCGCTCCAGCTTGGCCTCATCGGCCAGCGTCTGCGCCTTCACACGGCCCAGGAACTGGTTGAGATCCTCTTCCACGACTTCCGCGAGCGGCGCACCGCTCTCCCCGATCTCGGGCAGGCCATTGGTTTCCACCCAGGCGCCGCCCAGAGGCTCGTCTTCTTCGTCGATGATCAACGTCACGGTAAGCTGGCCGTTCAAGGCCATGCGGATCCGGTCGCGCACCACTCCGTCGAGGGCACCGATCTGCACCTTGCCGTCCAGATAGGTGCGCCCGGTCTCGATGAACTCCGCCACTTTTGGCGTGTCGTCCGTCAGGTCCACCAGCGTGCCATTCACGGCCAGAATACCCGGAATGCCATTGGCCAGCCGTGCGTGTTCGCGCAGGTGGCGATGTTCGCCATGCATCGGGATCAGAGCCTGCGGCTTCACGATCTCCTGCATGCGCAGAAGATCCGGGCGGTTCGCATGGCCCGACACGTGGTATTCGCCGTGGCTGTCATCGACAACCTCAACGCCCATTTCCGAGAACTGGTTCATGATGCGGATCACGCCGCGCTCATTGCCCGGGATGGTCTTGGAGCTGAACAGGAAGGTATCGCCCTCCGCCATTTTCAGGCCCATATATTTGCCATTCGCGAGCTGCGCCGAAGCGGCCCGGCGCTCACCCTGAGAGCCGGTGACCAGAAGGCAGAGCTGATCGCGCGGCACGTCCGCCGCCTCTTCGGGCGAAATCGTGTGCGGGAAATCGGTGAGGATCCCTTCCAGCGTCGCGGCTTCGACCATGCGGCGCATGGCCCGGCCCAGAAGGCAGACCTGCCGCCCGGCGCCGCGCGCGGCTTCGGCCAGCGTCTTAACCCGCGCGATGTTCGACGCGAAGGTGGTCGCGACGACCATGCCCTCCTGCTCCTTCATGAGCTGGGTCAGATCGGGCGCGATGGACGCCTCGGAGCGCCCTTCCTTGGGCGAGAAGACATTGGTGGAATCGCAGATCAGGGCCTTCACACCCTTCTCGGATACGCTCGCCCACAGCTCCGGGTCGAACGGCTCGCCGACGATCGGGGTCGGGTCGATCTTGAAATCGCCGGTGTGGATCAGACGCCCCTTGGGCGTGTCGATCACCAGACCCGAGCTTTCCGGCACCGAGTGCGAGATCGGCACAAAGCCCACCGTGAACGGACCGGCCTTGACCGTTTCCGGCCAGGCGGAGACGATATTCAGGTTGTCTTCGGACACGCCGTGTTCGGACATCTTGCGCGCCGCGATATTCGCCGTGAAGCGGCGGGCGTAGATCGGTGCGCCGAGGCGGTGCCACAGGTGACCGACAGCGCCCACATGGTCTTCGTGGGCGTGGGTGATGAAGATCGCTTCGATCCGGTCGCGGCGCTCCGCCAGCCAAGTCACATCGGCAAAGATCAGATCCACGCCGGGCGTGCTGTCCATATCGGGGAAGGTCACGCCCAGATCGACGACGATCAGCCGTTCATCCCCCACCGGCCCATAGCCGTAGACATAGCAGTTCATGCCGATTTCACCGGCCCCGCCAAGGGGGAGATAGAACAGACGGTGTTTACGGCTCATGCGGTTTCCTTGTTGAAACGGTGGATCACGGTCAGGCCGTGCATGGTGAGATCGTCTTCGATCACGTCGAACAGGTCTTCGCCTTGGGCAAACAGGGGCGCGAGCCCCCCGGTGCCGACGACTTTCATCGGGCGGTCATATTCGGTTTTGATCCGGGCGATCAACCCTTGAATAAGGCCCGTGTAGCCCCAATAGACCCCGGATTGGATGCAGGCGACGGTGTTGGTGCCGATCACGCGCTCCGGGCGGGTGATGTCCACATGAGGCAGAGCCGCGGCCCCCATATGCAGCGCCTCCAGCGACAGGTTCACCCCCGGAGCAATGATGCCGCCGACATAAGCGCCGTCTTCGGCCACCACGTCGAAATTGGTCGCGGTGCCGAAATCCACAACGATCACGTCGCCGCCATGGCGATCAAACGCCCCCGCCGCATTGGCCAGCCGGTCGGGGCCCACCCCTGCCCCCGGATCGACTCGCGGGGCCACCGGCAGAGCGCAGTCGGGCTTGCCCACCACCACCGGGCGGCAGTTGCAGTAGCGGTCAGCAAAGACACGCAGGTTGAACACCACGCGCGGCACGGTCGAGGAGATGATCACCTCGTTGATGTCGAACTCAATGCCCTTGGCCTCCATCAGGGTGGAGAGCCAGACGAAATACTGATCCGCCGTGCGCTGATGTTCGGTCGCCGTGCGCCATGTAGCGACGCTGTTGCGCGCTTTGTCGAAGACGGTGAACACGGTGTTGGTGTTGCCGGTGTCGATGGCCAGAAGCATCAGAAAAACACCTCCCCTGCGGATATGAGGCGCGGTCCCGCGCCGGTGATGAGGACAAGATTGCCCTCTTCGTCGATGCTGTCGAAGGTGCCGGTGACCTCTTCGCGCGCGGTGCGGGCGGTGATGACCTCGCCCAGGCGGGCGGCGTCGCGCAGCCAGTCACGGCGGATGCGGCCAAAGCCAAGCTCCGCCCACATCCGTTCCTCGGTCGCGATGTTGCTCGCGATTTCTGAGAGAAGGCGGCGCGGGTCGGGCGCGGCCACCCCCTGCCCGGTCAGGCTCACGGGGGCGAAGGCCGCTTCGATCTCGGGCGCGGAGACGAGGTTCACACCGATGCCAATCGCAAGCCAGTCCACCTTGGGCCCTACACCCGAGGCCTCCAGCAGCAGCCCCGCGACCTTACCGCCATCCAGCAGCACGTCATTGGGCCATTTCTTGGCCAGGCGATTGCGGTCGAGATAAAGGGCTAGCGCCTCGAACACCGCATTGGCGGCCATGAAGCTGCGTTTGGCGGCCTCGGCTGGGGCGGCGTCGGGGCGGTAGACCAGCGTCGCCATCAGATTGCCCGCGCCATCCGCCCAGGCCCGCCCCTGGCGGCCCCGACCTGCGGTCTGGCGTTCGGCCACGATCCAGGTCGGGCGGGTCAGAGCCGGGGCGATCCGAGCCGCCTCGGCCATGGTGCTATCGACTTCGCGCAGGAAGACCCGATCATGCTCCTCGGGCCAAAGGCCCCAGATGTCGTGATCAGTTGACAAGTTGCGCAGCCGCGGCAGCGGCGGAAGGCTCAACCCCAAAGAGGTTCACGACACCGATCACCATCACGACCGCCGCACCGACCAGGCACACCCAAACGGCGGGCGCGGTGCCTTGATCCAGCGGCTCGGCGTCCTCGCCGAAATACATGAGGTAGACGATGCGCAGGTAGTAGAACGCCCCGATCACGGAGGCGATCACACCAGCCACCGCCAGCCAGACCAGCCCGGCGTCATAGGCCGCGCGCAGCACGTAGAACTTACCGAAGAAGCCCACCAGCGGCGGCACGCCAGCCAGCGAGAACATCAGCACCAGAACGGCGAGCGCCTTGAGCGGCTCACGGGCGGCGTAACCGCCCAGTGAGGCAATGTCGGACACCTCGTGGCCGTCGCGCTCCATCGACAGGATGAAAGCGAAAGTGCCGATATTCATGGTCACATAGATGGCCATGTAGATCAGCATCGCCTGCACGCCGAACGCGGTCCCGGCGGCGAGGCCCAGAAGGGCAAAGCCCATATGGGCGATGGAGGAATAGGCCATCAGGCGCTTGATGTCGGTCTGGCCGATCGCGGCAAAGGCACCGACGAACATCGACAGCACGGCAAGCAGGCCAAGGATCTGCTGCCAGTCCCCGACGACCCCGCCAAAGGCGTCATGCACGACCCGGGCGAGCAGCGCCATGGCCGCCACTTTCGGAGCGGTGGCGAAGAAGGCCGTGACCGGCGTGGGCGAGCCTTCGTAAACGTCCGGCGTCCACATGTGGAACGGGGCGGCCGAGACCTTGAAGGCCAGACCGGCCAGCACGAAGACCAGCCCGAAGAGAAGGCCAAGGCTGATCTCTCCGCCGACGGCGTCGAGGATGCCCGCGAACTGCGTGGTGCCCGCAAAGCCATAGGTGAGCGACGCGCCATAGAGCAGCAGGCCCGAGGACAGCGCGCCCAGCACGAAGTATTTCAGACCGGCCTCCGTCGATCTCACGCTGTCGCGGCGCAGGGACGCGACGACATAGAGCGCAAGCGATTGCAGCTCCAACGCCATGTAGAGCGCGATCAGGTCTCCGGCGGAGACCATGAGCATCATGCCCACCACGGCCAGGCCGACGAGGATCGGGTATTCAAAGCGCAGCAGATCGCGTTCGACCATGTAGCGCTCCGACATCACCAGAACGGCGGCGGCGGACAGAAGGATCGTCACCTTGGCGAAGCGGGCAAAGCCGTCCACCACGACCATGCCGTTGAAGGCGGTGGCGGGCTCTACGTCCCCGAAGGCGATCCACAGACCGAGCGCGACGAAGATCGTCGCCATGATCCACAGGATAACGGCCGCGAGCCGGTCCTTCCCCGTGTACACGGCCACCAGCAGCAGCAGCATGGAGCTGAGCGCGAGGATGATCTCGGGCAGGATGAGTTGCAGCGAAGGTCCGATCATCAGTGCGTCTCCACTTGGGCCAGGCCCTCACCCGCAGGGGCGTAAGCCTCCTGAGCGGCGGTGACATGGGTCAGAAGATTTTCCACCGACGGGCCGATGATGTTCGTCACGGCGGAAGGATAGACCCCCAGCCACAGCGTCATCACGACCAGCGGCGCGAAGATCAGTTTCTCGCGCGTGGTCATGTCGGTGATGGTTTTCAGGCTCTCCTTGATCAGATCGCCAAAGACGACCCGGCGGTAAAGCCAAAGCGCGTAGCCTGCCGAGAAGATGACACCCGTCGCGGCCACAGCGGCCACCCAGGTGTTCGCCTTGAAGGCGCCCATCATCGTCAGGAATTCACCCACAAAGCCCGAGGTGCCGGGCAGGCCGACATTGGCCATGGTGAAGAACATGAAGATCAGCGCATAGGCCGGCATCCGGTTCACGAGCCCGCCATAGGCGTCGATCTCGCGGGTGTGCATACGGTCATAGATGACCCCGACGCAGAGGAAGAGCGCGCCCGAGATGAAGCCGTGAGACAGCATCTGGAAGATCGCGCCATCCAGACCCTGCTGGTTCATCGCAAAGATGCCCATGGTCACAAAGCCCATATGCGCGACGGACGAATAGGCGATCAGCTTCTTCATGTCCTCCTGCACGAGCGCCACGAGCGAGGTGTAGACCACGGCGATGGCCGACAGCCACAAGACGAACGGGGCCAGGATCTCGGAGGCCACCGGGAACATCGGCAGCGAGAAGCGCAGGAAGCCGTAGCCGCCCATCTTCAGCAAGATCGCCGCCAGCACCACGGAGCCCGCCGTCGGCGCCTGCACGTGGGCATCGGGCAGCCAGGTGTGCACCGGCCACATCGGCATCTTCACCGCGAAGGAGGCAAAGAAGGCGAGCCACATCAGCACCTGCGCACCGCCCATGATCTGCCAGCCCAGGATCGTGATCGGACCGGTCGAGAATTCATGCATCAGCAGCGTCGGGATGTCGGTCGTGCCTGCATCCGCGAACATGGCGACCATCGCGACCAGCATCAGCACGGAGCCAAGGAAGGTGTAGAGGAAGAACTTGAACGCGGCATAGATCCGGTTCTGCCCGCCCCAGATCCCGATGATCAGGAACATCGGGATCAGACCCGCTTCGAAGAAGAGGTAGAACAACACCAGATCGAGCGCCATGAACACGCCCAGCATGAGCGTCTCAAGCAAGAGGAACGCGATCATGTATTCCTTGACGCGGGAGGTCACGCCCCAGGCGGACCAGATGGTCAGCGGCATGAGGAACGTGGTCAGCATGACGAACAGCACGCTGATCCCGTCCACGCCCATCTTGTATTTCAGACCGGCGAGCCATTCGCGCTCTTCCACCATCTGGAAGCCGGTATCGGCCGGATCGAACTGCGCCAGGATGAAGAGCGACACGGCAAAGGTCGCCAGCGTGGCCACCAGGGCCACCATCTTGGCATTGCGCTGCGCCGCCTCGTCATCCCCGCGCAGGAACAGCGCCAGGATGGCCGCCGCAATCGCGGGCAGGAAGGTGACGATCGAAAGAAGGTTCTGCATCAGTTCGCCCCTCCGGCAAGGGTCATCCAGATCAGGAGGATCGTGATCCCCAAGACCATGGCGAAAGCGTAGTGGAAGACGTAGCCCGACTGGGCCCGGTTGATCATCCGGGTGATGAAGGGCACCGCCCCCATGGCCAGCCCGTTGATCCCGCCGTCGATCACAGCGCCATCACCCTTCTTCCAAAGGAAACGGCCAAGAGCCTGGGCGGGACGCACGAAGATCGCGTCGTAGATTTCGTCGAAATACCACTTGTTCTTGAGGAAGCGGTAGAGCGGCGCCTGGTTCTCGGCCAGCTTGGCGGGCCAATCCGGGCGGCGGATATACATCTGGAACGCCAGCAGGAAGCCCAGAACCATCGCGATGAAGGGCGACACCTTCACCCATTTCGGCGCGTGGTGGGCCTCATCGAGAACGTGGTTGTCCTCCGCCATGAAGATGGCGCCGTAGGGGGAGGCATGCGCCTCCGTCTCGTGGCCATCCGCCATAGCGGCATGGCCGTCATCGGCCATAGCTGCGGCGTGATCCCCTTCGCCATGCCCGGCCTCGGCGGCCGTGGCATGATCGCCTCCATGGGTATCGGTGGCGGCTTCGGTGGCAGCAGCATGGTCATCGCCATGGGCCGCGTCACCATGGGCATCGCCATGGGCTTCCATGTGGAAGAACTCCGTCACCGCGTGGTGATCGCCAAAGAAGGGCTTGTAGAACACCATGCCCGAGAAGATCGCCCCCACAGCCAGCACATAGAGCGGCACCAGCATGACGGTCGGGCTTTCATGGGCGTGCTCGTGGGTGTGCTTGTTGCCGCGCGGCTTGCCCCAGAAGGTCAGGAACATCAGGCGCCAGCTGTAGAAGCTGGTCATGGCAGCGGCAATCACCAGCAGCCAGAAGGCATAGGCGGTGCCACCGGCAAAGGCGCTCTCGATGATCGCGTCTTTGGACAGGAACCCGGCAAAGCCGATGGTGGTGAGCGGGATGCCCACCCCGGTGATGGCCAGCGTGCCGATCAGCATGATCCAGAAGGTCACAGGCAGTTTCTTGCGCAGGCCACCATAGTTCATCATGTCCTGCTCGTGATGCATCCCGTGGATGACCGAACCGGCCCCAAGGAACAGCATCGCCTTGAAGAAGGCGTGGGTCAGCAGGTGGAACATGGCGACCGAGTAGACGCCAACGCCTGCCGCCACGAACATGTAGCCCAGCTGCGAACAGGTGGAGTAGGCGATGACGCGCTTGATGTCGGTCTGCACCAGCCCCACGGTCGCGGCAAAGAACGCGGTCGATGCGCCGATGAACACAATCATCTGCTGCGCGTGCGGCGCGAATTCATAGATGGGCGACATCCGGCAGACAAGGAAAACCCCCGCCGTCACCATGGTCGCGGCGTGGATCAGCGCCGACACCGGGGTCGGGCCTTCCATCGCGTCCGGCAACCAGGTGTGCAGGAACAGCTGCGCCGATTTCCCCATCGCACCGATGAACAGCAGAACGCCGATCAGGTTGGCCGCGTTCCAGTCCGTCCACAGGAAATGCAGATTGGTTTCGGCCAGTTGCGGCGCCATGGCGAAGATATCGTCAAAGCGGATGCTGTCGGTCAGAAGGAACAGGGCAAAGATGCCCAAAGCGAAGCCAAAGTCGCCCACCCGGTTGACGATGAACGCTTTCATCGACGCGGCATTGGCGCTGTCCTTGCGGAAATAGAAGCCGATCAGAAGATACGAGGCGAGCCCCACGCCTTCCCAGCCGAAGAACATCTGGACGAGGTTGTCCGAGGTCACCAGCATCAGCATCGCAAAGGTGAAGAACGACAAATACGCAAAGAACCGCGCCTTGTAGCTCTCGCCATCGCGGAAGTTGTCGTCATGGGCCATGTAGCCGAAGCTGTAGAGGTGCACGAGCGCCGAGACGGTCGTCACCACGATCAGCATGATGGTCGTCAGCCGGTCCAGACGGATCGACCAGGACGTGTCCAGCGTGCCCGACTGGATGAAATCCAGCACATGGATCTGGCGGGTCACGCCGTCGAAATCCAGGAACAGGATCCAGGAGAACGCGCAAGCGAGGAACAGGAGCCCCGTGGTGATCCACATGGCGCCGCGATCCCCGATCATCTTGTGGCCAAAGCCGCCGATGATCGCGCCGAACAATGGTGCGAAGAGAGTGATTTGTTCCATGTCTCTTAGCCCTTCATCACGTTGACGTCTTCAACGTCGATCGTGCCCCGGTTGCGGAAGAAGCAGACCAGAATGGCCAGCCCGATCGCGGCTTCGGCAGCAGCGACGGTGAGCACGAACAGGGTAAAGACCTGCCCGGCCATGTCGTTGAGGTAGCTCGAAAAGGCCACGAAGTTGATGTTCACGCTCAAGAGCATCAGTTCAATGGACATCAGCAGGATGATGACGTTCTTGCGGTTCAGGAACAGCCCAAAAATCCCGATCACGAATAGCGCCGCTGCGACGCCAAGATAGTGTTCAAGTCCGATCATCTTTATAGCCCCTGCCCCGGTTTCACGTCTTTCAGCTCCATCGCCGTTGCCGGGTCGCGGTAAAGCTGCGCCAGCACGTTCTGGCGTTTGATGTCCTTGCGATGCCGCAGGGTCAGAACGATGGCGCCGATCATGGCGACCAGCAGGATCAGACCCGACATCTGGAAAGCGAAGAAATACTGGTCATAGAGCAGCATCCCCAGAGCCTGCGCATTGCCCAGACCTTCGGGCGTTGCCGCCTGGCGGGCCGCTTCGGCCCCGTCGGCAAAGCTCCAGGCGCCAAAGGCCATGCCCAGTTGCAGCAGGATGATGACCCCGATCAGCAGCGCCAGAGGCATGTATTTGGCCATCTCGCCCTTGAGCTCCGCAAAATCGACATCCAGCATCATGACCACGAAGAGGAACAGCACCGCGACCGCGCCGACATAGACGATCATCATCAGCATCGCGATGAACTCCGCCCCCAGCATCACGAAGAGCCCGGCCGACGAGATGAAGGCCAGGATCAGCCACAGCACCGAATGGACCGGATTACGGCTGACCACGGTCATCAGACCGCCCGTCAGGGTCGAAATCGCAAAGAGATAGAAGAAAAAGGTCATGTGCGGGGCTCCCCCTCGTCGTCTTCGCTCAGCGCGGTTTGCGCCATTTGCAGAGCGCGGGACATCGCGGGAACGCCCGCGAACAGCCCCATCTGCCCGATCGCTTCTGCGATCTCCTGTTTCGTTGCTCCGGCTTCGCGCGCGTGGCGCACGGCAGCGCGGAAGGCGGGCTCGGCCGGCACGCCCTGCATGGTCATCCCGGCCAGAGTCAGAAGCATCCGGGTCTTGGCATCCAGACCTTCAGGATTGAAGGTCTTGCCCATCACCGTCTCCATCCACTCTTTCGGCATGGTCGGCCAAAGCTTCTCGACCTGCGGCATGAAGCTTCCAAGCGCGGGGTTGAGCGCGCGCGCCCAGTCCTGGCCCATCTGCATCATGGCATCAAAAGGGTTCTGATCGCTCATGCGGACACCCCTTCAGCTTCGAACACTTCAATGGCGGCGTTCAGCGCGTTGATCATGGCCGGAAGCCCGCCGTAAAGCTGCATCTGGAAGATGGCCTCACAGACCTCGCGCGGGGAGGCCCCGGCGTGAAGAGCGCCTGCCACATTCACCTTGAGCTGCGGACGGGTCTGACCGCCCAGCACCGCCAGAGCGCCCACGGTCACCAGGTGCCGCGTCTTCATATCGAGCCCCTCACGGGCATAGACCTGCCCCCAGGCATGGCCGATCACGCTGTCCGCCACGCCGCCGGGGAGCCATTGCTCATAGCGATCCCGCAGCGCCGCCTCGATACCCGGATTGAGCCGTTCCGCGATCTCGCGGCCGGTCTCCATCGGGTCGGGCTGGCGGGTGGGCTGGCTCAAGGTCGGTCCTCAGCGATAGGGCGCGTCAGCTTCCAGGTTGCGGGCAATCTCGGCCTCCCAGCGGTCGCCGTTCTCAAGGAGCTTCTCCTTGGTGTAGAACAGCTCTTCGCGGGTCTCGGTCGAGAATTCGAAGTTCGGGCCTTCGACAATGGCATCCACCGGGCAGGCTTCCTGGCAGAAGCCGCAATAGATGCATTTGGTCATGTCGATGTCATAACGGGTGGTCCGGCGCGAGCCGTCATCGCGCGGCTCGGCGTCGATGGTGATCGCCTGCGCCGGACAGATCGCTTCACAGAGCTTACAGGCGATGCAGCGCTCTTCCCCGTTGGGGTAGCGGCGCAGCGCATGCTCACCGCGGAAACGCGGGGACAGCGGGCCCTTTTCGTGGGGGTAGTTGATCGTCGCCTTGGGGGCGAAGAAGTACTTCAAGCCCAGCTTGAAGCCCCCGATGAAATCCTTGAGCAGGAAATACCCGGCCGCACGGCCATAGTCGATCTGAGTGCTCATTCGGCGGCCTCCTCGTAACGGTCTGCGGCCCAGCGGAAGATCGCTGCGGCCATGGCCTGATCCTCGGGGCTGGCCATGCCCTGTTCCCCGGTGGCTTCTCCGAACTCGGCCACCAAAGACCCGGCCAGATCCATCAGGTCGATGTATTTTGCGTTGATGATCGCGGTTTTCAGATCAGACATCTCAGCCCCCGATCGCCCAGCGGGCCCAGAAACCGCCCAGCACTTCGAACTTCGCCAGGAAGGACACGATCACAACCCAGGCCAGCGACATCGGCAGGAACACTTTCCAGCCCAGGCGCATCAGCTGGTCGTAGCGGTAGCGCGGAGTAATCGCCTTCACCATCGCGAAGATGAAGAAGAAGAAGGTCATCTTCAGCACCATCCAGATCACGCCATCGGGCAGGAACGGGATGGGCGACAGCCAGCCGCCGAAGAACAGCAGCGAGGTCAGAGCGCACATCAGAACGACGGCGGTCAGCTCTCCGATCATGAACAGCAGGAACGGGGTGGAGGAGTATTCCACCTGATAGCCTGCCACCAGCTCCGATTCCGCTTCGGGAAGATCGAAAGGCGGGCGGTTGGTTTCTGCCAGAGCCGAGATGAAGAACAGGAACACCATCGGGAAGTGCGGCAGCCAGTACCAGTTGAACAGGCCCCAGTTGCCATCTTGCGCACGCACGATGTCGCCAAAGTTCATCGACCCGGTGGAGATGATCACGCCAATGATGATGAGCCCGATGGACACCTCATAGGAGATCATCTGCGCCGCAGAGCGCAGCGAGCCCAGGAACGGATATTTGGAGTTGGACGCCCAGCCCCCCATGATCACGCCGTAGACCTCAAGCGAGGACACCGCGAAGATATAGAGAATGGCCACATTCATATCCGAGATCACCCAGCCATCGGCCCAGGGAATCACGGCCCAGGCGATGAAGGCGAGAACCAAAGAGATCATCGGCGCCAGGAAGAACACCACGCGGTCCGCCCCGGCGGGCACGGTGATTTCCTTGACGATGTATTTCAGGAAGTCGGCAAAGGACTGCAGCAGCCCCCAGGGGCCCACAATGTTCGGACCTTTGCGCATCTGAACGGCGGCCCATACCTTGCGGTCCGCATACATCAGGAAGGCCAGTGCCACCAGCAGCGGAACCAGCACCGCAAGGCATTGCAGCACGATCAAGAGGACCTGGCCCGTAAGGGTTTCGGTAAAGAAGTGCACCATATCCTGTCCCTTTCAGATCGTCGGAATGCCGCGGTCTCGGCAGTCTGCCAGCTTGACTTCGGCGTCGATCGTCTTGAGCCCTTCAGCGAAGGCTTTCGACACCGTGTAAACAGCATCCGCGCGATGGATGCCACCCTCTTCGGCGTAAGTTGTGCGGATCTGACGAGCAAATCCGAAGCCCCGAATGGTGGCGTATTGCGCCACCGCACAATCGGCATAGCCAGAGAGCGCCTCGCGCGATGGCTCTCCTGCCATGGACACCACAAGTCCCACCAGATCATCGGCCAGAAGCCGCGTCTCGACCCCCAGCCAAGGCCCCTCGGGCAGCGGGGGCGGAACGGGCGATCCGCCCGGCCCGGTTTCCACACAGGCCCCGGCCATCAACAGTAGCAACGCGGCGCGGTGCATGGCTTACTCCGCCGCAATCTTTCCGTTCCGGCGCGCCTGCGCCTGCTGCGACAGCTCGGCCATGGTGGCCGATGCGCGGGCAATCGGGTTGGTCAGGTAGAAGTCGCGAATCGCGCCGCGGAAATCGGCCTTACCCAGATCGCGCCGCTCCAGCGGCTGCCAGTCGTTTTCGGGCACCGTGTCGATCTGCGCCAGATGCGGCACCGCCTCGATCAGTGCACTGCGCAGCGCGGCCAGCGAATCCCAAGGCTGCGTGGCCTCGCAGCGGGCCGACAGCGCCCGCAGGATCGCCCAGTTCTCCTTGGCCTGGCCCGGTGCGAACCCGGCGCGCATCGCCAGTTGCGGACGGCCTTCGGTGTTCACGAACAGCCCGTTTTCTTCGGCGTAAGTGGCCGCGGGCAAGATCACATCGGCCCGGTGCGCGCCGCGATCGCCATGGCTGCCCTGGTAGATCACAAAGGCGCCTTCGCCGATCTCCAGCTCATCGGCGCCGAGATTGTAGATCACGTCCGCTTCGGAGACGGCATCCATGCCGCGCTCATTGGTGGCATCCACATCCAGAGCGCCAACGCGTGCAGCGGCGGTGTGCAGAACCAAGAGTTTGGAATTCGTAGCTTCCGTCAGCGCCATCGCAGCGGCCAGCACGGCAGCACCGTCGGCCTCATTGAGAGCGCCCTGCCCCACGATCACGACCGACGCCGCATCTTTCACAGCCCCGTAGTCGCGATCCAGCAGGCTTTGCAGCGCCGCACGGTCGGTGCCAACATGGGCGTAGTCATAGGTCAGATCGACGGGCTCGCCCACCAGACCGACCTCGGCCCCGTTCAGCCAGGCCTTGCGGATCCGGGCGTTCAGGACCGGCGCCTCAACCCGGGGATCAGTGCCGATCAACTGGATGAACTTCGCATCCTCGATCTCTTCGATGGTGGCGGTGCCGACATAGGCAGAGCGGTTCCCCGCAGGCAACTTCGCCCCATCGGTGCGGCATTCGACAACACCGCCCTGACCTTCAATGAACTGCTTGAGGCTGAACACCGCTTCCACTGGCGCAAGATCACCGACGATCCCAGCCAGCTTTTCGGCGCCTTTCACCTTTTCGGCGACAAGGCCCAGAGCCTCATCCCAATCGGCTTTGCGCAGCTTGCCGTTCTCACGGATATAGGGCGTGTCCAGACGCTGGCGGCGCAGGCCGTCCCAGATGAACCGGGTCTTGTCGGAGATCCACTCTTCGTTCACGCCGTCATGGTTGCGCGGCATGATCCGCATCACTTCGCGCCCTTTGGTGTCCACGCGGATATTGCTGCCCAGAGCATCCATCACGTCAATGGATTCGGTCTTGGTCAGCTCCCAAGGGCGGGCGGTGAAGGCGTAGGGCTTGCTGGTCAGCGCGCCCACCGGACACAGGTCGATGATATTGCCCTGAAGGTTCGAATCGAGCGTCTGGTTCAGATAGGAGGTGATCTCCGCATCTTCGCCGCGCCCGGTCTGGCCCATCTGGCTGATCCCGGCGACTTCGCTGGTGAACCGCACGCAGCGGGTGCAGGAGATGCAGCGCGTCATGTGGGTTTCCACAAGCGGGCCCAGATCCAGATCGGTGACCGCACGCTTGGGCTCGCGGTAGCGCGAGAAATCGACGCCATAAGCCATGGCCTGATCCTGAAGATCGCATTCGCCGCCCTGATCGCAGATCGGGCAATCAAGCGGGTGGTTGATGAGCAGGAACTCCATCACCCCTTCGCGGGCTTTCTTGACCATCGGGCTGTTGGTTTTCACCACCGGCGGCTGGCCTTCGGGCCCGGGGCGCAAATCGCGCACCTGCATGGCGCAGGAGGCGGCGGGCTTGGGCGGGCCGCCCACAACTTCGACAAGGCACATGCGGCAGTTGCCGGCGATGGACAGGCGCTCATGATAGCAGAAGCGCGGCACTTCGACCCCGGCCTGTTCGCAGGCCTGAAGCAGGGTCATGGCCGGATCGACCTCGATCTCTTTTCCGTCGATGACGATTGCGCGCTTGTCGGACATGGGGCCGCCTCCGGTCGTGGTGCCATTGCGGGCGGTTCTAATACCAACTTTCCGCCGTGGCCAGAGGGGCCGCGACATTACCGCAAGCATTAGAAAACCGGAATGTTTCTCAACCGCATTCCACCCCCTTGGCGGGGGCTCACCGGCCCAGCCACTCTTTAATTCTTTGGGGGTTTTGCGACAGCCATCTTGCGGCCACGTCCTCGGGCCGATCCCCGTCATGGGACGTGGCGGCCAGCCATGTATTCAGGTCCTCGACCCGAAAGGACACATGGCGAAGGGTGTGCGCCACCTCAGGAAACGATTCCTCGAGCCGCGCCGCGTAGGCGACATGCACGGCCACCGGGGACAGCGCACATAGCGGATCAGGCACCGTGTCCAGGCAGGTATGCTGACCGGCTTCGGCAAGGCCGGTGATCTCTGTCAGATCGTAGACCGCGTGAATCCAGTCGGGGGCATAGCCATAGAACAGCGTCGCGACGCCGCGCGCGCGGTCACGCTCCAGCTTGGCCTTAAAGATTCGGTCCGAGAAGACCTGCCCCTCCCAATCCGCATCGAGCCCCGAATTGCGCAGCATCTGCGCCATCAGGTCGGTCGACTTCCACCCCTGGGCGCCCAGCCATATTTCACCGCGGCCATCCTTGTCAGAATCAAACCGGGCGATGACGTCGGGGCGGCGGAGATCTTCAATGCCCCGCAGCGCAAGCTGTTCAACGATCTCCCGCGGCGCAAACACGCCCTGCACACCTTGGTACGGCATAATATTGAGCCGGACGGCGGCCTGGTCCTCGATGTAGCGGCGCAGGTTCTCGGCCTGGTTGCCCGTCCAGAGATCGGGGTGAACGTCGATGCTTCCTCCATCAGAGGCCATCTCGGGGAAGACCTCATCGACCCGCGCATCTCGAATGGACACGTTCAGCCCGTGTCCTTCGACAATGACCGCGCGCAAAATCTCTGCGATCACTCGGCTTGCATCCCAGTCCAGGCGCGCGATTGTCACATCCGCCACGCCGGGACGCAGTTGGTCAAGGAGACGCCCGGCAATCTGCTCGGGACGCATGACCCGCCCCAACCCGCGGTCGGCGTCCTGCCGGGCGCTGAGCGGCAAGACAACAAGAGACGCAGCGACGAGCGCGGCAGACAGCCAATAGATCACACGGAAAGCCCCGCCCCGAGGGGCCACGCGGTCTTCGGCCAGCAATCCGCCCTCGGATTTGTGGCGCACGACGGCCCCCGCAGGTAGAGCGCTCAGCTCGCGGCTACCGATCAGGGCCGCAGGCAGGTAATATGGACGGCCGAGTTCGACAAACCCTTGTTGCAGCCGCATGATCTGGTTTCGAAAGCCGTGCAGGTTGTTTTGCTCATAGTCGCTGATGGAAAAAATCATCAGAAGACAACCGGCCGCAAAGACATAGAGGCCGATAAGCCCAATAGGGCTATCGTCGCGCACGATCATCAGGAACAGAATGCTGCCAAGGCCGGTGATCCACAGAGCCGCCTTCTCTCCTAGTGACAGCCGGTCTCCGTGGATCGTGAACCATGCATCAAAAGCCTCCATGGGCGCGGAGGCTCCCAACTCCGCCAGCCGTCTGCGCAGCACACCCGCCTGCGCTTCCTGGGCTGCGACACCGGGCGTGAACTGCAGATCAACCAGATCGCGGAAAATCGCATCCAGATGATCCGCAGGCGCGCTGTCCTGCTGTGCGAGAACCGCCCTGACCAGTCGGGACCTGGCATCCAACTCCTGCGCCCGCCGCCCGGAGACCCGAGACAAGACGAAACCCGCGAGGATCGCGAACAGTCCAGAGATCGCAAACAAAAGGTCCACCGCCAGATCACTGCGCAAGGGCGGCACGATCTGCGAGGCTAAAGCGACGTAAATCGTGCCGATCAGGGCCATGATCATCGCGTTGTTGGATTTATACATCCCGTGCAGCGTCATGTTTGAAAACAGGACCAGCACCAGCCCGAACGCGGCAATCGGGGCCACGGGCTCATCGAACAGTATATAGAGGAGGATCACCGACAGGGCGGGCGAAAAGTAGGGCAGTGTGGACAGTGTCAGCGACTGGTATTCGGAGAAGGCCCAGGTCCATGTGATTTCCGCAACCAGATATGTGCCGATCCCGATCAATGCGCAGATCAGCCAGACCTGCGTGTCGAACCCGTAGAAATAAAGCGCCGAGCCGCTCAGCTTCAGTTGCACGGACACCGCCAGCAGGGCCACGGCATTCGCGACCGAAATGACGTAGAAGGTGCCCGTGATCTTGGATCCCAAGATGTCACTGAAGCGGCTGATCGCGTTGATCGCGAAGGGCAGGTAAAAGCCCGAACCGATCGCAGCGACAAACGCGAAAATGATCTCTTCGCCACTGCCCCCACCCGATGTCAGACCCGACAATCCGATGGATACGGCCCCGGCAAAGGACACGAAGATCAACGCGTATTCGCTGCCTTTGAGAGATCGCCCATGGTGCGGTGCAAATAGCCGCATGGCCAGGATGGATATAAGCGGCCAGGTAAAGGCGATGACCGTCGCGTCCACCTTGGCCGCGCCATAAAGGGCCCGATAGAACCCATAGTACCAAAGCGCCAGAAATCCTCCGGAGATCGCGGCCTGGGCCAGCCCGTAAAGCGCGCGCCGATCACGTAGCAGACGGAATGACCGGCGCCACATCAGGACGGCGCAGAACAGACTTGAGGCCACGGAGATCAGGCCAGCCGCGACGAAGACCTCTGCGTAGCCGGCGCGGTCCCCGATCATGGATATGAAAATCGGCTTGAGCGCCCAGAACGCCACGGCAGTGGCGGCAGCAACCGCGACGAAGGGAAGGGAGGCTGATGGTTTCATCCGTCCTAGGTATCGAACCGGCACACCATTGCCCAGCAGAACCCAGAGATATCGGAACCGTGGTCGGGGCGGCGAGATTCGAACTCACGACCCCCTGTACCCAAAACAGGTGCGCTACCAGACTGCGCCACGCCCCGGACCACCCGCGCCTCCTAACGCCTCAGGAGGCGCGTCTGCAAGCCCCTATTGCGCGCCGTTCTCTTCCGGTCCGGGCACGCAAGACCACACGGCATGTTCAATCGAGGGGTGCTGAAGCTCGTCACCCGGCGCGATCCCCAGCTTTGCCGCCAAGCCGCCGTTGATCTCCAGCACGTAGCGAATCTCTCCGCCGCCGGGAATCGGGGTCTCGTCCAGCGGGCGGGCCATCTTGTGGACATGGACCACCCGCCCCTGATCATCCGCAAAGATCATGTCCAGCGGGATCAGCGTGTTCTTCATCCAGAAGGCGACTTCACGCGGGAAGTCATACACGAACAGCATGCCCGCCATGGTGGGCATCTGCTCCACATGCATAAGGCCCTGCGCCCGCTCGATCTCATTGTCGGCCACCGACACGGAGAACCGAGCCTCACCCCAATTGCCGCGCAGCGCGAGACGGTCCGGCGCACAGACCGACTCCTGTGCGGCCACCGCCGTCATCAAGAAACACAGAACAAGGCCAGTCGCGAGTGACTTCACCCCTACCCCCCTTGCAGGCACGCCGAATCCCAGCCAGCGACCATAGTCGCCATGCGGCCCCGGGCCCCTTCTATAGCGCGCAAAGCGATCGCCTCGCCGGGGCTCAGCTCAGCCAGGCCCGAGCGCCGGAGCACTTCGATGTGGATGAATACGTCCTCAGCTTTGCCAAACACATTGGCAAACCCGAACCCCTTGGCGCGGTCGAACCACTTCACCCGGGCGGGCTCCAGTGGGATCGCCGCCATCTCTTCGCTGGTCAGTTCCGCCAGATCCGGCAGATCACTGTCCGGCGGTGCATCCGGCGGCGTCAGATCCAGGATTTCGACCGCCTGCAGGCCGCGATCAGACCGCTGAGCGGTGAGCGTGATGCGGCTACCCTCCGCCACGGAGCCCAACCCAAAGTTGCGCAGCACGTTGGCATGGAGCAGGATGTCACCCCCGTCCGTCTCATCGCTCACAATAAACCCAAAACCCTTTCCACTATCGAACCACTTCACGCGCCCATGGATAGGCGCCGCTTTGCGTCCCATATCTCTTTCTCTTTCTGGCCTGTCCTGCATTGCTCCCCAACAACGCAGCAGACATTCTTGATTCCATTCAATTTATCCACCTGATCGATAGCATAAGCCATCAATCAGAGGTGTCTTCACGGCGACAGACGCGCCACATCCCAATCGTCGCTCGGCGCATTCCGATGCCAGCGAAAGCGATCATGCAAGCGAAACGCCCCGTCACACCAAAACTCGATCTCACATGGCACGATCCGATACCCCCCCCAAAACGGAGGTCGAGCCGGATTGGGGCCATGACTCACCGTCACACGAGCGACCTCGGCCACAAGCGCCGCCCGGCTTTCCAGCTCGGCGCTTTGATGTGAGGCCCAGGCGCCAAGTCGGCTCTTGAGGGACCTGGAGCGGAAATAAGCGTCCGCCTGCGGCCCTTCCTCTCGGGTCACGATCCCGCGAACGCGGATCTGGCGGCGCAGCGATTTCCAATGCAACACAAAAGCCGCCTTGCCGCTCGCCTCGATCTCTTGCCCTTTGGCGCTGCCGTAGTTGGTGTAGAACACGAAGGCATCGTCTTCGATCTCCTTCAACAGCACCATACGCACATTCGGCATTCCGTCGGCATTCACCGTCGCAAGGGCTATCGCATTCGGATCATTAGGCTCCTTGTCTTCAGCTTCCCGAAGCCAGTCACGCGCGATCACGAACGGATCGTCTCCCGCGAAGATCCCTGTTCTATCCAAATTAGCCCCCTGCCTTCAAAGAAGGGTCAAAATTGCTTACCCAATAACAATAATCAACACCGTCTCATTGCTGCCGTCAAAGTGACCTCACGTCAATGCTACATGGCGACCCTGCTTGCAGCGCATGGCTCAAGCCCTATAAAGCGGAGAGACAACCAGAAGGGACAGTCCATGACCAGCACACTCATGGCGGGAAAGCGCGGCCTTATCATGGGGCTGGCCAATGACAAATCCATCGCCTGGGGGATCGCGAAGGCGCTTCACGACGCGGGCGCCGAGATGGCGTTCTCCTACCAAGGGGATGCCCTGCTCAAACGCGTGACGCCGCTGGCCGAGCAGGTCGGAAGCGACATTGTCCTGCCGTGCGATGTGGGCGACGAGGCGTCGGTTGACGCATTGTTCGACACGCTTCGGGAAAAATGGGGCAAGCTGGACTTCATCGTTCACGCCATCGGCTTTTCGGACAAGAACGAGCTGCGCGGGCGCTACCTCGACACGTCGCGGCAGAATTTCCTGACGTCGATGGACATCTCGGTCTATTCCTTCACCTCCGTGATGCAGCGCGCCGCCCCGCTGATGACCGATGGCGGCAGCGCCATCACGCTCACGTATTATGGCGCCGAAAAGGTCATGCCGCATTACAACGTCATGGGCGTGGCCAAGGCGGCTCTGGAAGCCTCCGTGCGCTACCTGGCCGAAGACCTTGGCCGCGACGGCATCCGCGTCAACGCGATCTCGGCGGGCACGATCAAGACGCTGGCGGCTTCGGGCATCGGTGATTTCCGCTACATTATGAAGTGGAACGAATATAACGCCCCGCTGCGCCGCACGGTCACCCAAGACGAGGTCGGCAACTCCGCCCTTTACCTGCTGTCGGACATGGGCTCCGCCGTCACCGGCGAAGTGCACCACGTCGACAGCGGCTATCATGTCATAGGCATGAAGAACCCCGAAGCCCCCGATATCGCAAAGGGCTGACACTCCTCTGCTTTGGGCATTGAATTGGCGGCCCGGGCCGCGCATTCTTTGCCCATGCAGATCCTCAGCCTCAGCCTGATTGCCGCCCTTGCCCTGCCTGGGCTGCTGCCCGACACCGGCCCCGCGCCGGAATCGGCTCAGGTCGAGCGTCGGTACGGGCTTTATCTGGACCCGGATGGCACCGTCATCGGCAGTCGTCCCTACCGGGTCACACTGGATGAGATGGACGCCTTCGCGGCGGAGCTTCTGGACGGGCTGCAAAAGCCTTCCTTTACCGAGAACCGGGAATACTGCGGCTATATTTTCACGAAGCGCGGCAAGCAGCTCTTTGCGACAGAGCCCCGGCGGGGCCGCGCGGCCTCTTGCGTGCTGCCAGAGGTGGACGCCGATCTGACGGTGCTCGCGTCTTACCACACCCATGCGGGCGATGATCTCATGGCGGATGGCGAAGTGCCCTCCGATGTCGATCTGGAAAGCGATATGGCCGAGGGCAATCCCGGCTATGTGTCCACGCCGGGCGGGCGGCTCTGGCGGACCAACCCGGACCGCGCGCGGGTCGATCTGATCTGCGCCAAGGGCTGCGTGCGCCGCGATGCGCGCTATCTCGATTGCGAAACCCGCGCCCTGCAAGAGAGCTACACCCTGCAGGAGTTGCACCTTCGGGCGAACGGCCCCGATGGCATCTGCCCCAATATCGAGCGTTAACACATGACACTTGCTGCTTTTGCTTCGGTGGTCGCAATCCACCTTCTGGCCGTGATCTCTCCGGGCCCGGCTTTCGTGGTCGCGGTCCGCACCGCGGCGACCGAAGGGTTTGGCACCGCCACCGCGCTTGCCTTTGGCTATGGGCTGGGGGCCGTGATGTGGGCCTTCGCCGCGCTTGCCGGGCTGGCGATCCTGTTCGAACTCGTCCCCGGGATCTTTGCGGGGATGAAGATCATGGGCGGGCTGTTCCTGCTCTGGATCGGCTTGCAGATCTGGCGCCACGCCCCCGCGCCGCTCATGCAAGAGACGGGCGCCCCGCCCCGCTCCCGCGCGAGCGCCTTCCGGCTCGGGCTGCTGACCTTCGCCACCAACCCCAAGGCGGCCGTGTTCTTTGGCGCGGTGTTTGTAGGGCTGGTCCCTCCGGGCACGCCCCTGCCCTGGCTCGCGCTGATCATGGCCGCGTTCTTTGCGAATGAAACGCTGTGGTTTATCATCGTGGCCCGCGTGTTTTCCATGCCGAAGGCCCGCGCAGGATATGCCAGGGTCAAGACCACAGTTGACCGCGTCTTCGCCGGGTTGATCACCGCCTTCGGGGTGAAGATCGCTCTTGGCTAGGCGGAATGATAAAGCTATCGCGTGCCCACCAAAAAGGGATGACTGCCATGACCGACCGCTTGCCCCATGAAAAAGGCTTCCACGTCAGCTGGGACCAACTTCACCGAGACGCCCGCGCCCTGGCCTGGCGGCTTGACGGAATCGCTCCGGAAGGCGGCTGGCGCGCTGTGGTCGCGATCACCCGCGGCGGCATGGCCCCCGCTATGATCGTCGCCCGCGAACTGGACGTGCGCCTTGTCGATACGATCTCGGTCAAGAGCTACCACCACCAGCAGCAGGGCAAGGCCGAAATCATCAAGGCCCCGTCTTCGGATGCGATCGGGGATGGCGACGGCGTTCTGATCATCGACGATCTGGTCGATACCGGCCGCACCCTTCAGGTGGTGCGCGATGCGATGCCCAAGGCCCATATTGCCACCGTCTACGCCAAACCGATGGGGCGCCCGATGGTGGATACGTTCATCACCGAAGTCAGCCAGGACACCTGGATCTTCTTCCCCTGGGATCTCGCGCTGCAATATGTCCAACCGTATCGCGGCGAGGGCTGACCTCCATGACCGCCCGCACCGCGCAGACCTTCGCGCCGCCCGTGATGGAGGCGCGCCGCTGGCTTGACGGCGTGCGCTTTCCCGAAGGCCGCCCCCTCCTGAACGTCTCGCAAGCCGCACCGGTGGACCCGCCCCCGGCGCCGATGCGGGCGCATATGGCCCGGCTGATCGAAGAAAACCCGGACGTCCATCTCTATGGCCCGGTGCTGGGCCTGCCCGCCCTGCGCGAGGCGATCTCCGCCCGCTGGAACCGGCTTTACGGCGCCAGCACGAGCGCGGCGAATATCGCCATCACGTCCGGCTGCAACGAGGCCTTCACCGCCACGCTCGCTGCCCTATGCGGTGAGGGCGATGAGGTGATCGCGCCCACGCCCTGGTATTTCAACCATGCCATGGCCTGCGACATGGCCGGGGTGCGCCTGCGCGATCTGCCCACGGGGGATGACCTTCTGCCCGACCCGGAGCGCGCCGCCTCGCTCATCACATCAAAGACCCGCGCGATCCTGTTGATTTCGCCCAACAACCCCGGTGGCGTCGAATATCCCGCGGAGCTCCTGCGCGCCTTCTTAGATCTGGCGCGGGCGCGCGGTATCAAGCTGGTGATCGACGAAACCTACCGCGACTTCCACAGCGTGGACGGAGCGCCCCATGGGCTCTTTACCGATCCCGATTGGGACGACACGCTGATCCAGCTCTACTCGTTCTCCAAATCCTACCGGCTCACCGGCCACCGGGTTGGCGCCATCACGGCGAGCGCGGACCTGCTCTCGCAGATGGAGAAATACCTCGACACGGTGACGATCTGCCCGGCCCAGCTCGGCCAGCACGCGGCGCTTTGGGGGATCGAAAACCTCGATCCCTGGCTGGCAGAGCAGCGCGGCGAGATCCTCGCCCGGGGCGCGGCCATGCGCGCGGCTCCCCTCCCCGAAGGTTGGCGCCTGCGCGGCTGCGGCGCCTATTTCGCCTGGCTCGACCACCCGTTCAACGAAAGCTCTGCCACCCTTGCCCCGCGCCTGGTGCGCGAGGCGGGCGTGCTGCTGCTGCCGGGCACGATGTTCAAACCAAAGAATGACCCGAGCGGCGCGCACAGCGTGCGGATCGCCTTTGCCAATGTCGATGCCACCGGCATCGCCACGCTTGCGGAGCGCTTGAGCCTGCTCACCCCCTGATTCATCTACAGGATGGAAACGCCCTCGGAGCCGCATCCGGGGGCAGACCGCCTGCTCACCCCGGCGGCAACGCTCCCTTGCGCCCCCCGGCTCCCAGCCCTAGACATTTCCCGTCACCAAACCGGAGCGAAACATGTCCGCAGCCAGCCCCAAGAACTTCATCGTCTGGATCGTCCTCGCGCTCCTCATCGTCGGCCTCATGGGCTTTGGCGCCACGGGGATCTCTGGCGGGCGCCGCGATCTGGGACAAGCCGGTGACAAGGGCATCTCGCTCCAGACCTACACCAACGCCCTGTCGGAGCGGCTGATGGCCGAACGCGCCGCCGATGGCAGCCCGATGTCCATCGCCACCGCGCAAGCCAACGGGATCACTGAACAGGTGCTCGCACGGGTGGTGACGAACCGCGTGCTGGACAACGAAACCGCCCAACTCGGGCTGTCCGTCGGCGATGAAGCAGTGCGCGATCAGATCGTGGCCAGCCCCGCGTTCCAGGGGCTGAACGGCCAGTTCGACCGCGACGCTTACGCCTATCAGCTCGAGCGCACCGGCCTGACCGAGGCGCAGTTCGAAGGCGAGCTGCGCGATGAGCTGTCGCGCGGCCTGCTGCAAAGCGCAGTGTTTCTGGGCGTGTCCGCCCCCGCCTCGCTGCGCGATGCGATCATCACCTTCGCGGATGAAACCCGCACCGTCACCTGGGCCCCGGTGACCGAAGCCAACCTGACGCAGCCCATCCCGACCCCGGATGATGCGACCTTGCGCGCCTATCACACGGCCAACGCGGACACCTTCATGGCCCCCGAGACCCGCCGCATCTCCGCCGCTGTGCTGTTGCCCGAACGCCTTCAGGACACGGTAACCGTGGACGAAGACGCCCTGCGCGCGCTCTATGATGAGCGCGCCGATGAATTCGCCCGCCCCGAACGGCGGCTGGTGGAACGTCTGGTCTTTGCCGATCAGGCCCAGGCCGACGCCGCCATGGCCCGCATCGCCTCTGGCGAGGCCGATTTCGAAGCGCTCGTGACCGAGCGCGGACTGGCGCTTCACGATGTCGATCTGGGAGATCAGACCCGCGACGATCTGGGCGGCGCCGCCGATGCCGTCTTTGCCGCCGCCGTGGGCGATGTGGCAGGCCCGGCCCCCTCGCGGCTTGGCCCGGCGCTGTTCCGCGTCAACGCGGTGCTGAACGCCGAAACCACCAGCTTCGAAGACGCCCGCCCCGCCCTGCGCGAAGAGCTGGCCGCCGAAGCGGCCCGCCGCCAGATTGCTCAGGCCCGCGAGGGGCTCACCGACCTGCTCGCGGGCGGTGCGCGGCTCGAAGACCTGGCGGAGCGCTCCGACATGGAGCTGGAGAGCTTTGACTGGACCGGCAATGGCATGGATGGCGGGCTGGCCGCCTATGCCGCCATTGACGACGCGATCCCCACGCTCGAACAGGGCGCCCTGCCCGAGCTGATCGAGCTGGACGATGGCGGGCTTGCTGCGCTGCGGCTCGACAACGTGACCCCGCCCGCACCGCTGTCGTTCGAAGACAGCCGCGACGCGGTTGAAACGGCCTGGCGCGCCGAAGAGCTGGCCACCCGGCTGGCCGCCCGCACGCAAGAGCTGGTGCAGGGCCTGAACGGCGGCGCCAGCTTCGAAGAGCTGGGCCTGACTCCCGAAACCATCGACACGCTGCGCCGCTCCGATGTGATCGCGGCGGCCCCCAACGGGTTCCTGGGCACCGCCTTTGACACCGCTGACGGGGCCGTGGCCCACGTTTCCGCCGCTGGCGAAGACGCCGTTCTGCGCGTCGATGCGATCACCAAGGGCTCGCCGGACAGCGAAGAGCTGGCCGCCCCCCGCGCGCAACTGGACCAGAGCCTGTCTCAGGCCATCGCCAATGACATCTTCGGCGCCTTCGCCCGCGATGTGCAGGTGAACACCGACGTGACCGTCGATCGCGCGGCGATTGATGCCGTCCACGCGAGGTTCCGCTGATGCCGTTGCTGCCGGATTTCGACAGCTTCGCCGCGGGGTTCGAAGCGGGCCAGAACCAGTGCCTCTATACCCGCCGACCGGCTGATCTCGACACGCCCGTGTCCCTGATGCTCAAGCTCACCGGCGCCGGGAAGCACGCCTTCCTTCTGGAAAGCGTCACCGGCGGCGAGGTGCGCGGGCGCTATTCGATCCTCGGCATGGACCCGGACCTGATCTGGGAATGCCGCGGCACGCAGTCCCGTGTGAACCGCGAGGCCCGCTGGAACCCGGAAGGCTGGGGCGCGTGGGAGGAAGATCCGCTCACCACCCTGCGCGGCCTTCTGGCAGAAAGCCGGATCGACCTGCCCGCCGATCTGCCCCCGGCCTCGGCCGGGCTGTTCGGCTATCTGGGCTACGACACCGTGCGGCTGGTCGAACGGCTTGGCGCGCCGAACCCCGATCCGATGGACCTGCCCGATGCCGTCATGCTGCGGCCTTCTGTGGTTGCGGTGCTCGACGGGGTGAAGGGCGAAGTGATCCTCGTCGCGCCGGTCTGGGCGCGCGATGACATGTCCGCCCGCGCCGCCTACGCGCAGGCGGCTGAACGGCTGAGCGTCGCGGGCCGCGCGCTCGATGGTCCCGTCCCGCGTGAGATCGCGATGCCGGTGCCCGAACAGGCGCCGGAAGAGCCGGTGTCGAACTTCACCAAGGACGCCTACCTGGCCGCCGTGGCCAAGGCGAAGGACTACATCGCCGCCGGGGACATCTTCCAGGTGGTGCCGTCGCAGCGGTGGACGCAGCGCTTCGATGCGCCGCCCTTCGCGCTCTATCGCAGCCTGCGGCGCACGAACCCCTCTCCCTTCATGTTCTTCTTCAATTTCGGGCCCTATCAGGTCATCGGCGCCTCGCCCGAGATCCTGGTGCGGGTCATGGACGGGCAGATCACCATTCGTCCCATCGCCGGCACCCGCCCGCGCGGCGCCACGCCCGACGAGGACAAGGCGCTTGAGGCCGACCTGATGGCCGACCAGAAGGAGCTGGCCGAGCATCTGATGCTGCTCGATCTGGGCCGCAACGATGTGGGCCGCGTGGCCAAGATCGGCACCGTGCGCCCGACGGAGCAGTTCACCATCGAGCGCTACAGCCACGTCATGCACATCGTCTCCAACGTGGTGGGCGAGCTGGACGATCAGCACGACGCGCTTTCGGCCTTCTTTGCCGGGATGCCCGCGGGCACGCTCTCGGGCGCGCCAAAGGTCCGCGCGATGGAGATCATCGACGAGCTGGAGCCGGAAAAGCGCGGCATCTATGGCGGCGGCGTGGGCTATTTCAGCGCCGGGGGCGACATGGACATGTGCATCGCGCTGCGCACCGCTGTGCTGAAGGGCAATACGCTCCATGTGCAGGCTGGCGGCGGCGTGGTCTATGACAGCGACCCCGAGGCGGAGTTCCAGGAAACCGTGCACAAGTCCCGCGCCATCTGGCGAGCCGCACAAGGCGCGCGTGACTTCACGCCAGACGGCAACGGCTGATCCTTAGGTGGGCTTGGCCCGCCGCCTGCTGGCGGCGCCCAAGTCAGTCCAGCGTCACCCCGGCTTTGGCCAGCACGGGCAGCAGCCGCTGCTCGATCGTGGTGGTGGTCACAGGCCCGGCCATACGGCCCAGAATGGTGCCGTCATTGCCGACGATGAAGGTCTCGGGCACGCCATAGACGCCCCATTCCAAGGCCGCTCGACCATTCGTGTCTGCGGTCAGGGCGGTGTAGGGATTGCCCATCTCGGCGAGGAAATCGGCAGCGTTCCCGGGCTGGTCCTTATAGTTGACGCCGTAGATCACCAGCCCTTTCTCGGCCAGGGCTTCAAGATTGGGGTGCTCGACCCGGCAGGGGCCGCACCAGCTGGCCCAGAAATTGACCAGTTGCACGCCATTTCCGGTCAGATCGTCCAGCGTGAAGGTCGGCTCTCCGGTCAGGGCGTCCTCCGGCACAACCGGCGCTTGAGTGCCGACCAGAACCGATGGCAGTTCCTGATGGTCATCCCCCAGCCCCAGGAAAAAGACCCCCGCAATCGCGGCAAAGACGAGCGGCGGGACAAACATCAGCGGAGAAACTTTAGCCATGGCGGCGCTCCACCTCCTGCATGGCGCGGGCGGTCGTGCGGAACCGGCGCCAGCTCACCCAGATCAGCCCCGCGACCAGTGTGATCGAAATCCCGTAGGCGGCCAGCACCTCGGCGGTGTATTTTCCAAGATCGGGCATGTCAGGCGCTCCGACGTTGCAGGGCGGCGATCCGGCGCACGCGGATCTCGGAGATCGTGCGCATGAACACCAGCCCGATGAACAAAAGGATCACCCCCGCGATGCAGACCAGCAGCGGGTGGTAGAACACGTCGGCCACGTTCTCTTCCTTGTCGAGCGACAGGGACGCGCCCTGGTGCAGCCCCTGGTTCCAGAAATTGACCGCATAGCGCGACAGAACCGCAAAGACCGATCCCACGATGCACAGCACCGATGTCAGATCAGCGGCGGTGTCCGGGTCTTCGATTGCGGCCCACAGGGCAACATAGCCCAGATAGAACAGGAACAGGATCAGGAACGAGGTCAGCCGCGGATCCCAGGCCCACCACGTGCCCCACATGGGCTGACCCCAGATCGCCCCGGTGATCAGCGCGATCAGCGTGAACGTGATCCCGATGGGCGCGGCCGCCTTGGCGGCAAGCGCGCTCACATGGTGGCGGCGGATCAGCCAGACCAGCGACGTGACCAGCATCATGAACCACGCATTGATCGCCATCAAAGCGGCGGGCACATGGATGTACATAATTTTGACGGTAGAGCCCTGACGGTAATCCTCAGGCGTGAAGAAAAAGCCCCAGATCAGCCCGCCGACAAGACACGCAATGGCGAGCCCCATAAACCACGGGATCGCAGGCCCGAAGGTTTCGGTGAACTTCTTGGGGTTGGCATATTCCCAGATCGACATGTGAGCCTTTCTAACCGCACACCGTGCGCGTTCCTTGACCTAGCGCAAGTTAATGCGAAGCGCAGCCCCCGCCGCGAAGGGCAAAAGCGCCACGCTCGCAAACGTGATCCCCGTGAGCATCATCAGCGGCACCACGGCATCGAGCCCCTCGGCCCCGCGCCGCACCGCCTCGGCGCCGAAAATCAACGTGGGCACATAAAGCGGCAGCACCAGAAGCGACATCAGCAGCCCCCCGCGCCGCAGGCCCACGGTCAGCGCCGCGCCAAAGGCTCCAATCATGCTCAGCGCCGGGGTGCCAAGCGCAAGCGTGGCCAGAAGCCAGCCATAGGCGGGCCCCGGCATGTTCAGCAAAACGCCCAGAGCGGGCGCCGCCAGGGTCAGCGGCAACCCGGTGGTAATCCAGTGGGCCAGCCCCTTGATCAGGGCGACCGCCTCCAGAGGCAACGGCGCCGTGGCCAGCAGCGGCAGCGAGCCATCTTCGAAATCAAGCGCAAAGATCCGATCCAGCGAGAGCAGCGCCGCCAGCAGCGCGGCCACCCACAAGATGCCCGGCGCGATCCGGCCCAGCAGATCGCTTTGCGGCCCCACGCCGAACGGCACCAGCACCACCACGATCAGGAAAAACGCGAGCCCCAGGCCAAAGCCCCCTCCGGCGCGCACAGCAAGGCGCAAGTCGCGGATCAGAAGCGCAATCACAAGAAGGCCTCGTCGCGGCCGCCGCCCGCATGGGGCGCGGCCTTGTTGGGGGTCAGGTCGAGCACAGGCGCCTCCAGCCCCAGATCGATATGGGTGGCGATCACCGCCGCCCCGCCCCGCGCCAGATGGCGCGTGCGCAGGAAATCTCCGAACAGAGCGACCGACGCCGTGTCCAGCGACACCGTCGGCTCATCCAGCAGCAGCAGATCGCGTCCGATCACCCCAAGCCGCGCCAGCCCCAGCCGCCGCGTCTGCCCCGCAGACAGCGTGCCCGCAAACCGGGTCCGCAGATCGGTCAGATCGAAATCGGCATAGACCTCCTCGGGGACGGAGCGGCCATAGATGCGCGCCCAGAACTCAAGGTTTTCCTCCACCGTAAGCTGGCTCTTGATGCCATCCTTGTGGCTGGCATAGGCGGCGCAATCCTCGGGCATCTCGATCTCGCCGGACAGCGCAGGCTGCAGCCCCGCCAGCGTGCGCAGGAGCGTTGTCTTACCTATCCCGTTGGGCCCGCGCAGGATCAGCGCCTCCCCGGCGGCGAGCTCAAAGCGCACCCCCTCCAGCACCGGCACCCCGCCCCGCGCCACGCCCAGATCGCGGACCTGCAGCATCAGACGGGCAACAGAGCGACAGCCACGCGCCGCCCCTCGCTCAACAGCACATTATAGGTCCGCGCGGCGGAGGGGCTCGCCATGGACTCGATCGCCAGCCCCGCGCTTTCCAGCCGCTCCCGCAAATCGCGCGGAGGATGGGCGGTTTCGGCACCCGTGCCAAGGAAGAGAATATCAACCTTGCCGACCAGAGCCTCCAGAGGATCCGCATCCTCCAAGCCGCCCCAGGTCGCCACGCCGCCCGGCGCGATCAGAACGGCGCCCTCGATCACCTCTCCGCCGATGCGGAAGAACCCCGGCCCGTATCCATCCACGGGCACCCCGGTTTCAAAGGCGATTTCGGTCAGCCGCATGGCGCCTCTCTCTTCTTATTTGTTCAAATACCTGAGCGCGCCGCGCGCCTCAGGCATCCACATTGCCGAACTGGGTGCCCGCGCCCGCATCGGGCTTGGACCAGTCACGCTTCACGCCCAGCTGCAACAGCATGGCCGAGGCCACGAAGATCGACGAATAGGTCCCGACGAACACGCCCCAGATCATCGCGAACACAAAGCCCCGAATCACATCGCCGCCCAGGAAGTAGAGCGACAACAGCGCGATCAGGGTCGTGACCGACGTCATCATGGTTCGGCTGAGAGTTTCGTTGATCGACAGATTCAGCACCTCCTTGAGCGGCTTCGACTTGAACCGCCGTAGGTTCTCGCGCACCCGGTCAAAGACCACCACCGTATCGTTGAGCGAATAGCCCACGATGGTCAGAAGCGCCGCGATGATCGCCAGCTCGAACCGGATCTGCAGCTCGGAGAACACACCGAGCGTCAGCACCACGTCGTGCACCAACGCCACGACCGCGCCCAGGGCGAACTGCCATTCGAACCGCAGCCAGATATAGACCAACACCGCCGCGATGGCCGTGGCCACGGCGATGATCGCCGTGCGGATCAGCTCTCCTGAGACGGTCGGCCCCACCGATTCCACCGAGGTGAAGCGAATGTCCGGCGCCACGTCCTGCAGCGCGGTCTCCACCGCCGCGATGGTGTCGGCACTCACCGACTCGGCGTCATCCTGCGCTTGGATCGCGATCAGGGTCACATTCTTGTCGGCGCCAAAGGTCGGGTCGAACACTTCGGTGATCGACACATCGCCAAGCCCGAGCGGCGCAATCGCGTCGCGATAGGCGCCGACATCCACCGCCGCAGCGCTCTCCGTGCGGATTGTGGTGCCACCCGAAAAGTCGATCCCGTAGTTGAGCCCCCGCACCATGAAGCTGGTGAAGGCCGCCACGATCAGCAGCGCCGAAATCCCGAGCCACAGTTTGGAGTGGCGGAAGAAATCCCAGTTGGTGTTCTGGGGAACCAATCGCAAACGCATGTCAGACCTCGATGGTTTTGGGGCGGCGGGCGTCGAACCACGTGACCACGATCAGGCGTGTCACGAAGATCGCAGTAAAGACCGAGGTGATGATCCCCAGCCCCAGCGTCACGGCAAAGCCCTTCACCGGGCCAGAGCCCATGAAGAACAAGATGCCGGCCGTGATCAGCGTCGTGATATTGGCATCCACGATGGCCGACAGGGCCTTTTCATAGCCCAGCTCAATCGCGCGGGCCGGGCCTCGGGCGGTTTTCAGCTCCTCCCGGATCCGCTCGAACACCAGCACGTTGGCGTCCACCGCCATCCCGATGGTGAGCACGATCCCCGCGATGCCGGGCAGTGTCAGCGTGGCGCCAATCAGGCTCAGAAGGCCAAAGATAAGGCCCACGTTGATGATCAGGGCAATATCGGCGAAGAGCCCGAACAGCCCGTAGCTGAGCAGCATGAACACCATCACCGCCGCAAAGGCCACGGCACAGGCGAGAGCGCCCGCCTCGATGCTGTCCTGCCCCAGCTCGGGGCCGATGGTGCGTTCTTCCAGGAAGGTCAGCTCCGCAGGCAAGGCGCCTGCGCGCAGCAGCACGGCCAGCTGGGTGCTTTCCTCCAGCGTGAACCGTCCGGTGATCTGGCCCGAGCCGCCCGTGATCGCCTCACGGATCTGCGGGGCAGAGACCACCTCATCATCCAGCACAATGGCGAACAGAGCGCCCACATTCTGCGATGTATATTGCCCGAAGAGCCGCGCGCCATGGGGGCCAAAGCGGAAGTTCACCGACGGCTGGCCGTTCTGATCAAAAGCGGGCTGGGCGTCGGTCAGATCCTCGCCCGTGACAACGGCGGCGCGCTCCAGAACGTAAAACGTGTTCGGCTCATTGAGGCTCGGCAGCAGCACCTGGCCGCTGTCAACGGGCGCGTTCGCATCGCCCGTGCGGCTCACCACCGGGCGGAAAGACAACTGCGCGGTCGTGCCGATCAGGTCCTTGACCTCCTGGGCCGACCCGACACCGGGCACCTGCACCAGGATGCGGCGATCCCCGACCCGCTGGATCGAAGGCTCACGCGTGCCGACCTCGTCGATCCGGCGGCGCACAATCTCCAAAGCCTGACGCACGGTGCGATCATCGGTCGCGGCCTGCTCGGCCTCGCTCAGGCGCACGGTCAGCACCCCATTGGAGGCGGTGACCTCCAGATCGGATTGCCCGACCCCGGTCAGCCCGGCGACCGGACGCGCCAGCCCCCGCACCAGTTCCAACGCGCGGGGCATCTCTTCGGGATTGGAAATCTTGACCGACAGCACATCGGGGGCGCTGTCTTCGCGGGTCACAAACCCCAGCCGGTCCCGCTCCGCAACCAGCGTGTCCCGCAGCTCGGGCCAAAGGCTGTCCATACGGGTGGCATAGACATCTTCGACTTTCACTTCGGCCAGAAGATGCGCCCCGCCCCGCAGGTCGAGCCCCAGATTGACCAACCCGTCAGGCAGGAACGACGGCCAAAGCGACGCTTCGCTGGCCAGATCCTCATCGGCCAGACCTTCGGCCATCACCGCCTCGGCATCGTTGGACCGCTCCACGCGGTTGTAGAAAATATTCGGCATCGCAAGGGCCAACCCCACCAGACAGGTGAGAACAATGGCCAGCCGACGCCAAAGGGGAATGTGCAACATGAGACGCTCAGTTCCTTGTGGTTTCGATCCAGTCGCCGCACGGCACCGGACCCGAGACATCTGTGATCTGGACCGGAAGCGGTCCGGCCGCAAGGACCGCAGCGGTTTCCGCTGCTTCCCGCGACGTCATATGGCCGGTGATCTGCGCGGCACCACCGTCGATCCGCATCATCACCGTGGGGGCGGTCAGCGCCACGCCGTCAAGCGCGATCACGACACGGCCCGGAGGGGTCTGCGCAGCAAGCCGCTCCGTCAGGTCTCCCAGAACCACGGCGGCCTGGGCGCTCAGCTCGATATTGACGCCCATCGCGCGAGTCATGTCATCGACGGGATACGCCGCAACGATCAGCCGACCATCCGCAGCGATCGGAGCCCCCGGCAAAAGCCATTCCCGCCCCGACGCATCGGTCAGTGCCCCCTCGGGGATGGCAGCCGACGGCAGCGCACCGGCCTCGAGCACTTCCGCGATCATAACCTGCCCGCGTTGCCAAAGGCCGTCCGGCAAGGGGGCGGTCAAAGCGATCTCCGCCGGGTCCAGATGCTCGGCGGCGCCGATGCCCATCGCAGCCGCTCTGGCGGACAGCACCGCCATGGCGCCCGCTATGTCGCTGTCGCTGGCATCGCCAGCGAAAACCGGACGCCAGCATTGCGCGCCCTTCAGGCCATCGTCGATGGACGGCGTGGCCGGAACATCCGTGGTGGGCCCCGGGACCGGCGCGTGCGGGGCCACTCCGAACACAAGCACCCATCCCAAAGACAGCACAAGCGCGGATGTCAGAGCAAAAGGACCCATGAGGGTGTTACTCCACCGGCTCGGTCTTGTTGATGACCTCGGCAATCGTGCCGCGCACCACGCGAATGTGAACGCCCGAGGCGATCTCGACCTCAACTTCGCGCTCGTCCTTCACCTTGGACACCTTACCGATGATGCCGCCTTGCGTGACGATCTGATCCCCGCGGCGCAGCGCGGCCACCATCGACTGGTGCTCCTTCAGCTTCTTCTGCTGCGGACGGATCAGCAGGAAATACATGATCGCAAAGATCAGAATCAGGGGGACAAACTGGGACAGGCCACCTTGCATGGGCTACTCCTTCAAAGCCGGATCGACGGCGCCGAACACCGGGCCGTCAAAGTCGCGGCACGCTATCGCCGGGCCGCGACTTTGTCCACCAACCCCACACGTCTGTGCCCCCGCTTTGCCCGCCCCATGGCGCATTCGCCGGGATCGCCGCGCCCGGCACTTCTTATTTGCGGCAAATACCTTGGGGGGAATTGGCCGCAGGCCAAGGGGGGCAAAGCCCCCGCTCCCCGGCGCGCCACGGCGCGCAAAACCCTTCCCTTTCCGGCCATTGCGGCCTAACGTGCCCCCGCGCCGGGCGCCCCGCCCATGTCCCATTCCGGAGCCATGCTCGTGACCGATCACCCCGACGCCGTGCCCTTTGCTCGCCCCGTTTTCACAGACCCGGAAGCCCGCGCGCTGTCGCGGGTCGGAGTGGTCGATGTCGGCTCCAACTCCGTGCGGTTGGTGGTGTTCGACGGCGCGGCGCGCAGCCCGGCCTATTTCTTCAATGAAAAGGTGCTGTGCGGGCTCGGGCTTGGCCTGCGCGAGAGCGGCCAGCTCAACCCCGAAGGGCGGATCCGCGCGCTTGCCGCGCTCGACCGCTTCGCCGCGCTCGCTCAGAGCATGGACATCACGCCGCTGACCACCGTCGCAACGGCCGCCGTGCGCGACGCCGAAGACGGCCCGGCCTTTTGCAAAGAGGTCAAGGAACGCACTGGCATCGAGCTCTATGTCATTGACGGCGAAGAAGAAGCCCGGCTCTCCGCTCAGGGGGTCCTGCTGGGCTGGCCCGATGCGAACGGGCTGGTCTGCGATATCGGCGGCTCCTCGATGGAGCTGGCAAAGCTTGCTGGCGGTACCGTGGGGCAGCGCCTGACCTCGGATCTGGGCCCGCAGCGGCTCATGGGGCTCAGCGGCGGGCGCAAGGCGATGAAGAAGCACATCGCCCGCACCGTAGAGGATCTGTTCGAATCGCTTGGCGAGCCTGCGGGGGAACATCTCTACCTCGTGGGCGGCTCGTGGCGGGCCATCGCCAAGATCGACATGCACCGCCGGGGCTACCCGCTCCACGTGCTCCACGAATACCAGATGTCGCGCCCCGACATCTCGCGCAGCGGCCAGCTGATCGACAGCGCCAACCTCGAAGCCCTGCGCAGCGCCTGCGGCATTTCCTCCAGCCGGATGGCGCTTGTCCCCATCGCCAGCCTCGTGCTGCGCGAGCTGGTGCGCCGGTTCAAACCGCGCGACATCTGCATCAGCTCCTACGGCATCCGCGAAGGCATGCTCTACGAGCAGATGCCGGGCCGCCTGCGCGCGCGCGATCCGCTGATCGAAGCGGCGCTCTTTGCCGAATCCAAAGACGCCCGTGCCCCCGGCTTCGGAGACACGCTCCACGCTTTCGTTGCCCCGCTCTTCTCTGCGGCCAAACCCGCGCAACAGCGCCTGCACCGCGCGGCCTGCCTGCTGCACGATGTCGCCTGGCGCTCCCATCCCGATTACCGGGCCGAAACCTGCTTCGAATACGCGACCCGCGCGAACCTGTCAGGCATGTCCCATCAGGAGCGGGTGTTCCTGGGCACTGCGATGATGCATCGCTACGCCAACAAGGCCCCCACCGAGCGCTTCGCGCCGATCCTCGGCCTGTTGCCCGAAAAGCTCCGCCACGAGGCCGAGATTCTGGGCAAGGCGATGCGGCTGGGCGCCATGCTGTGGCAAAAACCGGGCCAGCAGCCCGCTGGCCTGTCCTGGCGCCCCAAGAAACGCGAGCTGACCTTGCACCTGACGCCCGCTGCGGCGCCATTGTTTGGGGAAGTCGCGGAAAGCCGACTCGACTCGCTCGCGGCCACGCTGGGCGGCACCGCGAAGGTCAAACGCGGCTAGGCACTAGAGCTCGATCTCGCCCCCCTGACCATCAAAGACCGGCGCATCCGGGCGGCGGCGGATGATGATATCCCCGTTGGGCAGGATCTCGGGCGCCTCGTAGTTGCGGATGTCGTCGATGCGGTTGGCAAGCTCGGCAAAGGCCGGCCCCATCTGCTCCATCATCTCGGCCATCTTGGGGCCGAACTCCTCGGCCATGGCGCGGAAATCTTCGATCACCGGGTCCATGTCCTTCATGAACCCTTCCAGCAAGAGCTGCGCGCCGCGCTCAATGAGGCTGAGACCTTCGGCGGTCTCATCCTGGGCTGTAGCAGTGCTGGCCGAGACGGCCAGGGCGATGGCAAGAACGATCTGTCTCATGCCGCCAATATAGGCGCTTTCGGGCTCTGGCCCAAGAGATCACAGATCAACGGTGACCGGAAAATGATCCGAGGCGGTCAGCAGAGCCTGCTGCATACCGCGATCATGGAAACATTCAGGGTCGTCGAACGGATGCCAGATGCGCCATTTGGGATCGCGCGCCATCAGGTCCGGGGACAGCATGATGTAATCCAGCATCGCTTCCATGTAGCGATGTTCGGGCGCGAAATAGAACCGCGCGGTGGAGGGGCTCACCCCGATCCGCTGCGCCAGCACCTGCCGCGCGTGGGGATCGTGCAGCCCTGTGGGCCCGACCTCCCCTAGAACGACCTCGACGCTGGAGCGCCCGAAGAGCTGCTCGAACTCATCAAGGCCGGGGCCGTCGTTGAAATCGCCCAAAACGATCACGCTGTCCCCCGCCGTCAGATGGGCCTCCACCCGCTCCCGCAACCAGATGCACTGCGCGAGTTGCTTGCGCCGGTTCTCGATCGACAGGCGCAAGATCGCGTCCGGGTCGGTGGCGCCATGGGGCGCCTTGGATTTCGCATGCACCCCGATCAGCCGCAGCCTAGGCCCGCCCTTCACCTGCACCTCCAGCTCCAGCGGAGGCTTCGACCACCGCACCGGATCGGGGAAATCGTCGGTGTCCAGGTCCAGTCGGAACGTTTCATCGAAACGCGGCGCACCGGCGTCACGCGGATCGTGCTGGGCGCTCATCACATCGGGGTCATAGAGGAAGGCGATCTCTTGCTGGGTCTCGTTCACAAAACCCATCACCGCCTTGCGCGCCCGCAGATCGAACCGCGCCGCGAAGTTTTCAAGCGCCGCGATCCCGTCGCGCCGCGCATGGGCATCGGGTGCCTCGATGATCATCACGCCGTCGGCATCCATCGCCCGAAACACCCGCGCCAGAGCATGGAGCTGCTGGGCCCGCGTCACGTCCCGCCGCGACGACCAGGCGCCGTCATCCAGGATATGGCCCGCATCATCGAACAGGCGGTGAAACCACTCGACATTGTAGGTCGCCAGCCTCATCCGTTGATCTGCTCCCAGGCGCGGTTCACGTCGATCAAGCGGTCCTGCGCCAGCTTCACCGCCTCTTCCGGCACCCCGCGCGCCAGCAACCGATCCGGGTGACTTTCGCGGACGGCGGCCCGCCAGGCGGCGCGGATCACCTCCATGTCATCACCGGGCTGCACGCCCAGAACCTCATAGGGATCACGTTCGGCCTCTGGCACAAACCGCGCCCGCAGATGGGAAAACCGCTGATCGGAGAGCCCGAACGCCTCCGCCACGCGCCGCAGGAAGGCATCTTCCGCCGGGTGGTATTCCCCATCGGCCATGGCGATGTGGAACAGCCCGTCCATCAGGTCGCACAGGGTCGAAGACCCCTCCTCCCCGTACATGGCCCGGATCCGCCGCGCATAGGTCTCAAACCCCGCGACGTCCTGACGGGCAAGGTTGAACACCCGCGCGGCGTTCTTTTCCTCGCCCTCGGGAATGGTGAACACCCGCCGGAACGCGGCCACCTCATCGCGGGTCACCTGCCCGTCGGCCTTGGCCATCTTGGCGCCCAAAGCGATCACGGCGATGGCAAAGGCCGCCCGCCGCTCGGGCGGGGTGCGCAGCCGCGCAAACACGTCCGACAGCGCCTCGCCCTCGCGCAAGGCGGCCAGAGCATCGGTTATCCGGGTCCAGATCGACATGCCCGCACCCTAGGCCCCATGCTGCTCCTGCACAATGGAGCACCGGCGCTCTTTCTTTTGGCCCCAAATATCCCGGGGGTTTGGGGGCAGAGCCCCCAAGGCCGGTCGCGGCCTCAGAACCCTTCGGCCGCCTCCCGCGCGATCCCGTCCAACAGCGCCTGCACCTCCTGCATGGCGCCGTCCGGGTAGACGCGATAGCCAACGCTCACGCCGTCCCCGCTATCCGCGACGAACACGCCATAGGGGCAGTGCACGATGTTCAGCGGATCGGCCTCCATCACCTTGCGCGACAGGCTGGCCGAGCAGAACTGATAGACATCCGCCGCGACGAACAGATCTTCGGAGGCGCCCACATCGGCGCCGGTGCGGGCCAGCATCTCACCGACATGGCTGACATGGTCCACCACCAACCCGCGCGAGATGATCGCGTTTTCAAGCGCAAAGGCGACATCGTCAAAGCCGCCCTCGGCCTCATAGGTCACAAGATCTTGCGCCGTTGCGGGCATGGCCAGCATCAGGGCAAGGGCGGTGAGGGTCTTTCGCATAAAACATATCCTTCCAAGAAAAACGGGGCCGGAACGCCGGCCCCGCGATCTGCATGGGGTCGGGATCAGCCGCCGAACATGTCGGAGGTGATGCCGTCATACCAGCCGACACTCTCCTCATAGGTGGTCTTGCGCAAGGCGGCGTCCTCTCCGGTCTGGCTGATGAAGCCTTCGGTCTTGGCGATCTTTTCTTCGGTCGCCTCATAGGACGCCCCGACCTTCACGCCATTGTCCGGAGAGATCAGCGACCAGCAAGTGTTTGCAAAGCGCGCCGGGAACACCTTGGACCCGGTCAAAGCCCCGCGCACCGCCATCGCGCAGACCTTCGCCTGGCTGTTGGCCGAGAAGCCCGATTTCGGCATATCGCCCTGCGCCGCCGCATCGCCCAACACGTGGATGTTCTCATCCACCTTGGAGGACATGTCCGCCGCGTTCACCGGCGCCCAGCCGCTGTCATCGGTCAGGCCCGCATCGGCGGCGACCTTGCCCGCCTTCTGGGCCGGGATCACGTTGCACACATCGACCTTGTTCACGTCGCCGTCGATATCCACCGTCATCTCCGCCGGATTGACCGAGGTGTTTCCGCCCCCAAAATCCGGCCCGATGCGGGTGATCATGCCGCTGTAATGCGCGTTCCAGCCCTCTTCGAACAGCCCCTGTTTGGAGAACTTCTCCTTCGGGTCAGCGATCAGGATCTTCGCGGTGGGGTTATTCTCCTTGAGGTAGTGCGCCACCATCGAAATCCGCTCATAGGGTCCGGGCGGGCAGCGATAGGGGTTGGGCGGCGCGACCATGGCAAAGGTCCCGCCTTCGGGCATCGCCTCAAGCTGGGCCCGCAGAAGCTGGGTCTGGCTGCCCGCCTTGTAGGCATGGGGCATCGCGTTTTGCGCCGACACATCCCAACCGGGAACAGAGCCTTCGACAAAATCAATGCCGGGGCTCACGATCAGCTTGTCATAGGGCAGCGTGTGGCCGCCCGCCGTCATCACCATCCTGGCATCCCGGTCGACCCCGACCACCCAGTCATGCACAACATTGACGCCGCCCGCAGCCAGCCCGCCATAGGTATGGCCCAGGCTTTCAAAGCTGCGCATCCCGCCCAGATAGAGGTTCGAGAAGAAGCAGGTGTAGTAGGTGCGCGACGGCTCGATCAGGGTGACGTCGATCGCCCCATCGCTGTCTTTGGCAATGTAACGCGCGGCGGTTGCCCCGCCTGCGCCGCCGCCCACGACCACGACGCGCGGGCGCCCGGTGGACTGGGCCCAGACCGTCGGCGCGGCCAAAGCACCCGTCGCCGCAAGGGTCGTGCCCAGGAACATCCGTCTGTTGAGTGTCATGTTTCGTCCTCCCTGTGAGTATTCTGGCCCTCGCGCGCTCCCCCGCGCGCGGCCATCTGTGGATCAAGTGTAGCGCGCAAGCCCCTTGATCCAAAATTCTTTCTGGCACGTCAGCTCTCGCCCCCCAGAGCGGCGAAATACGCGGCCAGCCCGGCGATCTCGTCATTAGAGAGCCGCCCGGCCATCATCTCCATCACCTGATGCTTGCGTGCACCGTCCTTGTAGGCGTGCAGCGCCATGACAAATTGCGCCTCGGGCCAGCCGGTGATGCCGGGGATGCCCGCATCGTCGCCATCGGCCTGATGGCACGAGGTGCATTCGCCCGAGAGGTATTCTCCGTAATCGGGATCGCCAACGATGGCGAGGATCTCGGGATCGACCTCGTGGTCTCGTGCCTCAGCCGTGGGGGCGGCTTCGGGGATGTTTTGCGGGTTGTCCGACCATTTGCGCAGCCAGGCCAGAAGGTCCGACCGGTCCTCCGGGTTCGCCATCCCGCGATAGGACATGCGCGTGCGCGGGAACATGGCGCGCGGGTTCTCGATGAACCGGTCAAGCGCCTCATAGTCCCAGATCATGCCCTCATCGGACGCCTTCTGGAGTCCCGGGGAATATGTGTAATCCTCCGCATGGCCCACGGCGCGGTCGAAGATGTGGTTGAGCTGGGGCCCGATCCGGTTCTTCGCCTCCGGCCCGATCTGGTGACAGGCCGAACACTGCTGGAACAACCGCGCGCCGCGCTCATCATCCCCGCCTGCCTGAGCAAGCGCCGCCTGCCCCGATAGCAGGGAGAGCGTGAAGACGGTCAGGCCTGCGGAAAATCGGCGCATGTCGGTCTCCTGAGTTGGTCGCATTGCACGCAATGGTGCCAGATTGCCGCACCCCTGGCCAGCATTTTCCGGCACCTCAGCGCATTGATATCAAAAGGTTCCTCTGAAAAGAAAACCCCGGCCACGCGCGGGCGCAGCCGGGGTGTGTCGCGCCTGATCCGAAGCGTCGGATCAGGGCGTTTCGCTTTGGATATAGGCGATCACCGCGTCGATTTCGGCCTGATCGCGCAGACCGGCAAAGCCCATGGACGTGCCCTTCACGTAGGAGCGCGGATTGGCGAGGTATTCGTGCAGAACCTCTTCGGTCCACACCAAGCCCTCATCGCCTTTCGCCTGCATTGCGGGCGAATAGCGGAAACCGTCCACGGTGGCAGCCGCGCGGCCTACAACACCGTTAAGCACCGGGCCCACGCGGTTCGAGGCACCCTCGCCCACCTGGTGACAGGCCTGGCACTTGCGGAACACCTTGGCCCCGTCTGCCACCAAGGCCGGATCGACCGCGGCCACGGCCGTCTCTGCGGCGGGCGCCTCGGCGGCGGCCTCTTCGACGGCTTCCGGCGCGGCGGCTTCGGCAGCGTCTTCCGGCGCGGCCTCGGTCTCTTCGACCATGGCGGCGGCGGAATGATCCTGCCCCGGCGTCACGTTCAGATCGGTCGCCTTTTTGGTGATCTCGGGCGTGTGATCCTTGCAGTTTTCCATGCAAGCCTCGGCGCCCCAGAAATGGGCCTCGGCGGTTTCGCGATCATCCTCAAAGAACCCGCCTGCGTTGGGCATCTCGACCTCAAGGAAGTTCTCCTTGGTCAGGACGAAATCGTCCTCCACGAGGTAGTTCGAGTAGAGGATATAAGCGACGATCGCATAGGTATCATCCGCCGACAGCATCTGCGCATTGCCATAGGGCATGGAGCGGTGGACGTAGTCCCAGGTGGTCGAGAGATAGGGCCAGTAGGAACCGACCGTCTTGACCGGATCGTCATCGGCCAGCGTGCCGTCGCCCCCGGCCAGCTTGGGCCAGTTGTCGAGCCCTTCGGCAAATTCGCCGTGGCAGGCCGCGCAGTTGTCGATGAACAGCGTCTCTCCGTCCAGCACAGAGCCCGAACCTTCCGGCAGGCCGGTGCCATCGGGGGTTACGTTGACGTCCCATGCGGCGATCTCTTCGGCGGTGGCTTCGCGGCCCAGCCCATAGGGGCCATGGGCGGCCATGGCGACGTCGCCGGATGTCGCCGTCATCTCGGGCGCGGTGTCAGGCGCCGCCTCCTGAGCCCCGGCAGGCCCCGCCCGTAAGGGGGCGGGAATGTCAGCGACGAACTGGTCGGCGGCCATGTAGGCGATGCCCAGAATGCCCGCCGTGCCGGTCGCGGCCGGTGCGAAGATCTTAAGAAATTTCGACATTTTCCGACACCCCGTCCTTGCGAACCCACCAGGTCTGGATTCCGTTGTTGTGATAGACCGAGTTCAGCCCGCGCACCTCGCGCAGGGCGTCCTTGGTCGGCTGGACATAGCCCGTATCGTCATGGGCGCGCGATTGCAGGAGCATCTCTTCGCCGTCCCAGTCGATGTCCAGATAGAACCGCGTCAGCGCCATCTTGGCACCGGGCGCCGCGAGCCGCGCCTCTTTCCACGACACGCCGCCATCCAGCGACACATCCACGCGGGTGATCGCCCCGCGACCGGACCACGCAAGGCCCGTGACGACCATCGGGCCGGGGCCATGGGTGATCGGCACCTGCGGGCTGGGCGCGGTGATGACGGATTTGGCATCCATCTCCCAGGTCCATTTGCGCGACGTCCCATCGGCCATGGTGTCGGTGTATTTGGAAGTCTCTTCGCGGCTCTCCACGGCCTGGTGGGTGACTTCGATGCGGCGCAGCCACTTCACCCACATGTTGCCTTCCCAGCCGGGCACGACCAGGCGCACCGGGTAGCCGTGCTCCATCCGAAGCGCCTCGCCGTTGGCTTTGAAGGCGACGATGCAATCGTCCAGAGCCTTCTCCAGCGGGATCGAGCGGCCGTTGGACGACGCATCCGCACCTTCCACGAACACCCACTTGCCCTCGGGCTTCACGCCGGCTTCTTCCAGCAGGGTCCGCAGGGACACGCCGGAATATTCCATATTGTGGATCATGCCGTGGGTGAACTGCGCGCCATTGAGCTGGGCGCCCGCCCATTCCATGCCCGAGTTCGCGGCGCATTCGCAAAAATGCACGGCGTTCACGCGGGGGAAGCGCAGCAGATCCTCGTAGGTGAAGACCAGCGGCTTATCCACCAGACCGTTGATCATCAGCCGGTAGTCTTCCTTGCGCAGCTCGATGGCGCCGGAGTGGTGACGCTCAAAGGCGCAGCCTGCCGGGGTGATCGTGCCGTCGAGCTCGTGGATCGGCGTGAAGTTGATCGACGAGGTCACATCCGCCGTCAGCCATTCCACATTGCGGCGCACGACGTGGGATTCATATTCGATCGGCATGCCGTAGGGCGTGGCGTCAACGCCGTCGCCAAACACCTGCGCCCAGGGCTGCACTTCGGTGATGAGCGGATCGCTTTCGGCGGCGGCGCGGGCCGCCGTCACACCGGCGCCCGCTGCAAGCGCGCCGCGCAGGAAGGTCCTGCGGGAAGGCCCGTTGCCTTTGGGAGTGTCGGTCATGTTTCTCCTCCGGTTCTGATCGTTTCGCACGCGAAACAAGATGTTGATTTATTTACGAATATTTCGAAAACCTTAGAGCCCCGTCACGGTGACGTTGCTCTCATCATGGGCGGACACGGAGCCCTTCCCGCCGATATAGCTTTCCAGAAGATCCCAGATCTGCGGCCCTTCGGTGCCCTCGTTCACAGAGGCCCAGCCCGCCACGGTATATTCGGTGGCGGCGTCGATGGGATCGCCGGTCTCAAGCAGGGTCATCTCGGAGATGCGCTCTCCGATCGGCTTGGACACGTCGATCTTGTAGCCCATGCCGCCGATGCGAACCATGTCGCCGCCCTGCTGGTAATAGGGATCGGGGTTGAAGATGTTGTCGGCCACGTCTTCGAGGATCAGCTTGATCGTCTCGCCGGTCATCGGGGTGCGATAGACCTTGCCGTAGCTCATCGAACACACGTCCCAGATGTCTTCGCGGGTGATGTCCTGCCCTGGCAGCACCGAGGTGCCCCAGCGAACGCCCGGAGACATGGCGATCTGGGCGTCGCGCTCTTGCAGCAGCGCATCGCAGATCACGTCGTCCCAGGTGCCGTTGAAATTGCCGCGGCGATACAGAAGGCTGTCGGATTTGCCGATGACCTCGGTCATGGCGGCCTCATAGGGCGCACGCTCGGCGGCGATCAGATCGGCCATTTCCTTTTGCGGCGCAATCACGTCCGAGAAGATCGGGATCAGGCGGTGCTGAATGCCCTGCATTTTGCCATCGCGCACATCCAGATCGACGCGGGAGAGGAATTTCGAGTTCGACCCGGAGGCGATCACGAAGGTCTCACCGACCTGCACCGGCTCGGGCAGCGCGTCATGGGTGTGGCCGGACAGGATCACGTCGATGCCGGTCACGCGCTCGGCCATCTTCTTGTCCACATCAAAGCCGTTATGGGACAGCACGACAACGCATTCGGCGCCCTGCGCGCGGACCTCATCGACATTGGCCTGCATGTTCTCATCGCGGATCCCGAAGGAGTAGTCCGGGAACATCCAGCCGGGGTTGGCGATGGGCATATAGGGGAAGGCCTGGCCGATCACGGCCACCTTCACGCCGCCGGTCTCAAAGAACTTGTAGGGTTTGAACAGCTCTGCGGGCTCGTCCCACATGGCGTCAAAGATGTTCTGGCCCAGAGCGGCGAAGGGCATCTGCTCGAGCAGCTCATGCACGCGGTCCTGACCCAGGGTGAATTCCCAGTGGAAGGTCATCGCGTCGGGCTTGAGCGCGGACATGGCGTTGAAGATCGCCTGCGCCTGGGTGTGGTGGTTCAGGTAAGAGCCGTGCCAGGTGTCGCCGCCATCCAGCAGCAGCGCATCGGGGCGGTCGGCTCGGATGTGATCGACCACGGTCGCCACGCGGTCGAGCCCGCCCATACGGCCGTATTCCTGTGCAAGCGCCGCGAAATCCCCGGAGGACAGGGCATAATGCGAGGCGGAGCCGTCTTCGATCCCGTAGAACTTGCGGAAATCGGCGCCGGTGATGTGCGGCACCGCGCCTTTGTTGCCACCCACGCCCAGATTGACGGACGGTTCACGGAAATAGACCGGCGTGATCTGCGCGTGGATGTCAGTGATGTGCATCAAGGTGACATTGCCGAAGTCCGGTGTGCCCAGAAGATCGTCCTGGGTCAGCTTCTGCTGCGCAGCCAGACGGCCCCAGTTGCCGAAACCGGATGCCCCAACGATGGCCGAAGCGGCCATGGAGGCCTGAAGGAAGTCACGACGCGTGATCATCTGTTCACCCTTCCGCGCTCATATGCGCTTGTTTGAATATCTAAAAGCAGAGAAGGCCCGCCTCCTGACCAGAGACGGGCCTTCGATAGGTTAGTTGCGGACCGACGGTCCCTCGACGCTCAGCCCGTTGCCGCGCGAGGCGACATAGAGTTCGAGCGCGTCGAATTCTTCCGAGCCCATGGCAAAGGGTTCGGCGCGGGTGTCACGAATGCAACCGACGAAACGCTCATGCGGGCCCAGCAGACGCGCCTGCTTGAGACGGTAGACCGGGAACCCGTTGAGCTGACCCTGGGACAGATGGTCGGCCCGGATCAGGTTGTCGTAGTTGTCTTCGTGGCAGTTGGCGCAGGACAGCTCCAGCTGGCCATAGCGGGTGTAGTAAATCTCTTTACCTTTTTCCCACATCTCGGCGGCCGGGCCGTCGATGGCGACATTGATGATCTCGCCGCGTCCCACGGAGGCGATGACCGCTTCCATGTTCTGCATGCCCGCAGATTTGAGCTTATAGGCCTCTGCGCCCATGTTCTCGGTCCGGCAGGCGTTGATCTGTTTGGAGATCGTGCGCACCTCACCAGCGTCCTCGTTCCACTTGGGATACGTGGCGCGGACAGTGGTCATGCTCTCCTCGGGGGCGCCGTGGCAATCCGCGCAGGATTTGCCTTCGGTCCCTTCCGGAGTGTTCCAGGTCTCAAGCCCGGCCTCGACGGCCAGCATGCCCGGGTTGTCGAAATCATCCATCTGCAGCTCGCGGGTTTCGGGGGACCGGAAGGTCCAGCCGGAACGCACGGTGTCGATGTACTCCATGTGCTCCGCCGCGGGGGCGCGCACGGTCATTTCGATTTCGCCATTGACCACCAGTTCATCACCGGGGTCCTGAGCGAGGGCCGCCGTGGCGCACAGCGCCAGAGCGGTCCCTGTCATCAGCTTCATCATGATGTCTCCTCCCTGAATGGTGCCGCCTTATTCGACGGTCACCGTCTTGGTGTCTTCGTAGACAGACCCATCGTCGTCGTACCAGGTGAAGACAAAATCACCGGTTTCGGGCACTTTGGCCGCGAATTCGACGTAAGGGTTCGTCGAGATCGACGACTCCAGAGCCATGTCGACCACGGTCTCGCCGTTGAAGGTCACCACGAAGCGGTTGATGATCGAACGCGGGATGGGGTTGCCATCGCTGTCCTTGCGCTGACCCGATTCCATCGGGTGCGAGATCAGCGTCTTGATCGTGATTTCCTCACCGGCAGAGGCCTTGGAGGGCACACGGACGCGGGGTCTGACGTTATCAGCCATTATTCATTCTCTCCGATAGATTGGGTTAGCCGCCGCAGCCGCCGATGGTGACTTTCACTTCCTTGGACGCCTTCGCGAAGGTGCCGTCGGACAGCTTGGCCACGGCGACGACATTTTGCGTGCCGGCCAGGCGAATGCGGGTCGCGGCATATTGCTGCGCGGCCAGCGGACCAAATGTGAACTTGGCCACGCCCGGGGTCGGGTTGCCTTCGGCGACGACCAGGATCTCGGTCGCGCCGGGGGCGTCGACTTCGATCGGCACGGTGTTGCCGTTTTCCGCGATTTCCGGCGCGGTCAGGGTGATACCGGTGTCAGCCATGTCGGCACCGCCGGTGAATTCGGCAATCGCCGCATCCATCGCCGCCGTATCGGCGGAAGCGGTCATCGGAAGGGCAGCAACGGCAACAGCGGCGCCGCCCAGGATGAGGGTCTCTCTGCGATTGAGCATCGTCATTCCTCTTTCAGGGTCATCAGGAAAGCGACCACGTCTTCGATCTCCTGAGCGGAGAGAAGCGGGTCCAAGGGTTCGGTTGCGGGTTTCTTGGTGAACGCGATGCCCGGGCGGACATAGCCTTCGACCTTGTAGTAGGACGGCATCACCGTGCCGGGATACACGTTCTTGGAATTCACCAGGATCCCGCGCAGGGTGGCTTCGTCCCAGCGGTCGGCAACACCATCGAGGATCGGGCCGACTTCGCCGTGGAAGGGCGTGTCGTTCAGCGCGGTCACCTCGTGGCACGAGATGCAGTTGCCCCGGCTCTTGGTGCTCATGATGACGGCGCCCTCTTCGGCGCTGCCCGCCTGATCGGTAAGCGCAACGGTCACAGCACCATAATCGTCAGGCTGCACGTCAGCCGGAGCGACGGTCACTTCGGCCGATGCGATCGTAGCGGAAAGCCCGATTGCGGCCGCAGTAGCGGTCAGGTGTTTCATGTCTCCTCCCTGGGGTTTTTTCCCGTGTTCTATCGCACACCGTAGCCGGTGTGACGCAGTGTCGCAATCCATCAAAATCAATTTTTTGAATAAGTGAGTGTTTACGTTGGAAAAGCCCGAATTCCCGACCGGGATCGGCGCTCCTGGCGCTGTCGTTCAGAACAACCGGCGACGCCCCTGCGGCGTGTCGATGTCAGCGCTCAGGCCCGCGCTTGCCCCGGCGGACAGGGTCACGACATCGCCCGGATCGAGAGGAGCCAGAGCCGCGCGGAGCGCGTCCGGCTCGGGATGGATCAGCGTCAGCCCCCGGAGGCGGCACCCGCTGTCTGACAGCCGCGCAGGCGGCAGCGGCTCTGTCTGCCATTCAATGAGCGAGGGGAGCGTACCGCCCATGGGCAGCGTGCCATCGTCCCGGACAGAGATCAGCCACCGCAGCGTGTCGCGCTGCATTGGCGTGGCGCGCCCGGCCTCGGGCGCACGGGCCAGATCTTCGGTCAGCGCAGAACTGCGCAGCAGCCAGGTCGCCAGCCGGGGCGCCCCGTCAACACGATCGAGCCCGAACCACCGCGGTCGACCCGGTGCCGGAGCCTCCGGGTCGATGGCGATGACCTCCAGATAGCAGTCGGGCCCGAGCGATAGCAGCCGATTATGCGTGCCCATCGCGGGGTGCCGTCCGCCCGGCCCCATTTCTACGCCCAGGCACTCACGCACATGGGCGCACCCCTCATCGAGCGTGCGCGCCACAACGGCGAGGTGGTCGAGCGGCAGGCGCATCGCTCAGTTCCCGCCCTGCTCTTCGAACTTGCGGGCGTGGTATTTCTGGAAGGGCTCATCGCCCTCATAGCCCTTTTCCAGCACCCAACTGAGAAGGTTCAGCGTGGTCCATTTCCCGAACGCCCCCGGCATCGCCACAACGGCGGCCTGCTGGGCGGTCGCGTCCTCCGCCACCTGATCGGGGCGCTCTGGGAAGAACATCATCGTGGGGGTGAAGAGCACGCCCCACCGCTGGACCATCTCCTTTTCGGGGAGCACGGTGCCGTCAAAATCGGTCACTTCCAGATCCCCGAACATGTTGAGCCGGATCACGAAGAACTGCTCCTCGAGAGCCTGCGTGATCTCGGGCATGGGGAAGACTTCTTCGTGCATTTTGGTGCAGTAGATGCAGCCCCGCTGTTCAACGATCAGCATCAGGCGTTTGCCCTCGGCCTCGGCCTCGGCCAGATCTTCGCGCAGATCGAGGAAGGTCTCCTTGATCCAGCTCTCCTCATGGAGGCCACTATCGTTGAGCGTGGCCGCTCCCACTGGCAGAGCCAGGGCAAGAAGGGCGGCAGTCAGAATCTGTTTCATGGCGACCTCTAGATCTTGGTGAAGGCGGGGAAGGTGCGGATCATCCAATCGGCGATGGCGCTGACAGAGCCCGTCGCGATCAGCACCGCGAACAGGATCAAAAGCGCCCCCATGGCCTTTTCGACCATTGGCAGGAAGCGGCGGAATTTGGCGGCAAAGCGCAGGAACGGCTTGATGAACAGGGCCGCCACCACGAAGGGCGCGGTCATCGCCAGGCCAAAGACCAGCATGAGCGCGAGCCCCTCAAGCGCCGTGGATTCTTGCGATGCGGTGAACATGACCCCGGTCAGCACCCCGCCCACGCAGGGCGTCCACCCGGCGGCGAAGGCCAGCCCGACGACATAGGCGCCCAGCACCGACATGTTCTGCGTATCGCCCCCTTCAACCTGAAAAGAGCGGTTCAGGATCGGGATACGGATCACGCCCAGAAAGTGCAGCCCCATGATGAACACCACGGCGGCCGCGACCATGCGAAATTCGCTCTGCACCGAGCGGAACGCCTGGCTGAGCGAAAACGCCGCCGCGCCCAGCAGCACAAACACCGTGATGATCCCCAGCGAAAACATGATGGAGGCCAACACGGCGCGGCGGCGCACGCCGGGGGCCAGCTCTCCGCCCGACTGGATTTCGCCCATCGAGGCGCCCGCCATGTAGGACAGATAGAACGGCACAATCGGCAGCACGCAGGGCGAGAAGAAGACCAGCAGCCCCCCGATGAAAGCCGACCAGAAGGAGACATCTAGCATGGGGCACATTCCTTGATCCGGTGATACATTCAAACTATGGAGTGCTTATGTCTTTCGTCAATCGCTCCTTTCTCGCGCTGTGCCTGACGGCCCCCCTGTGGGCCACCCCGTCCATCGCAGACGATCCGGCACAGCCAGAGGACACGGCATCTGATCCGGCGTTGGAGCTCGTGATGGTGGAGCGCGCGGGCTGCGCGTGGTGCGCTCGCTGGAACGAGGAGATCGCTCCGATCTGGCCAAAGAGCCAGGAGGGCGCGCAGGCCCCTTTGCGGCGGATTGACCTGCACAAGATCCCGGATGACCTGACGTTGGAGCGCGAGGTCATCTTTACCCCGACCTTCATATTGGTGGATGATGATCGGGAGCTGTCGCGCCTGGAGGGCTATCCGGGCGCGGATTTTTTCTGGCCGATCGTGTCGGGCATGATTGCCCAAGCGACGGCTGCGACGGCGTCCGATGGCGGCGCAACCCCGGTGGAGAACTGAGTGATGACCGCCCTACCCGTCCTGAGCCTCGACATGAGCGACGACGAGATCGATGCATTTGCGGATAACGCCGCTGATGCCGCGTCCTTTCTCAAGGCGATCAGCCACGAGGGGCGGCTGATGATCCTGTGCCATCTCGTCACCGGTGAGAAATCCGTGACCGAGCTGGAGCAGCTTCTCTCCGCCCGTCAGGCCGCTGTGAGCCAGCAGCTGTCGCGGCTTCGCATGGAAGGGCTGGTCGTTCCGCGCCGCGAAGGCAAGGCGATTTACTATTCGCTCGCTGATGAACGTTCGACCCGCGTTCTCGAACTCGTCTACGAGCTGTTCTGCACCCGTGACGGCGATTGATCCGGCGCTCGCGTCGGCCCTTCTGGGGCTGGCGATCGGGCTGATCCTCGGCCTTGCCTCCCGTATCGGGCGGTTCTGCACGCTGGGCGCGTTGGAAGACGCGCTCTATGGCGGCAGCTTTGTGCGCCTGCGGCAGTGGGGCGTGGCCATCGGGGTTGCGATGATCCTGAACCATCTCGCGCTGTCACGCGGACTGATCGACACGGGCGGCACGCTCTATCTCGGGCAGGTGTGGTATCCGCTGGGCAGCGTGCTGGGCGGGCTGCTGTTCGGCTACGGCATGGCCATGGCCGGAAACTGCGGCTTCGGAGCGCTAGCCCGACTGGGAGGCGGCGATCTGCGCTCGCTGATGATCGTCTTGGTCATGGGCATGACTGCTTATGCCACCCTCTCGGGCCCGCTTGCCGCCTGGCGCGTGGCCTTGATGCCTCAGATGGCGCCGCCCCCATCCCCGCCCGGCATTGCGCAAGACCTGAGCCGTTTGGGCGGCGCGCCCTGGATCTGGGGCGTCGGGATCGGCACGCTCGTGCTGACACTCGCGCTCGCCAGTCGCTCTGCCCGCGCGGCTCCTGCAAAGATGGGCTGGGGCGCGGCCGTCGGCGCGGCGGTGGCGTTGGCTTTCGTCGGGACGTCCTGGCTGGCCTACACGTCTTTTGACGCAGTGCCGGTGGTGGCGCCGACCTTCGCCTCTCCGGTCGGAGAGACGATGATCTGGGTCATGACCGCCTCGGGCCAGAGCCTGTCCTTTGCCGTCGGCTGCGTCAGCGGCGTGGTGGTCGGCGCGTTGATCGGCTCGGTCCGCAAGGGCCATTTCCGCTGGGAGGTCTGCGACGACGCGCGCGAGTTGGGCCGCTTGATCGCAGGCGCGACGATGATGGGAATCGGCGGCGTGGTGGCGGCTGGATGCAGCATCGGCCAAGGTCTTTCGGGGCTGTCCCTGCTGGCATGGTCGGGGCCCGTGACGCTGGCGGCGATCTGCGCGGGCGCCGCTCTGGGCCTTCGTAGACTGATCATTGCGGGCCACGGCGTCTGATCCACGTCGAAACGTCAATCGCTTTAAGCTGACCTTAAGGGACCGTGCGCTAAGCCTCTTCCAGACGCCCATCCGGGCATCCCGAAGAGACGAGGCCCCATGACCAACCCCGCGCCAGATCCCTTGCCCGAAACTGCATCGATCGCGCCCCCAGCTGCGGCGAGTCTCCTCGCCCTTGCTGCGCGGCTCGATACCGACGCGGCCCCCAAGCTGCGCGAGGACCTTCTTGGGCTCCGCGGGCAGAATGTGGAGCTCGATGCATCCTCCGTGACCCGTCTGGGCGGACTGTGCGCCACCGTTCTTGCCAGTGCGGCGCAATCCTGGGCCGGGGATGGGCACGGTCTGGCGATACGGGCACCTTCGGAGTCTTTCACGGCGGGTCTGGAACGACTTGGACTCACGCTCGATCAACTCGAATGCGGGGGGGCCGCATGACCGCCATTCTCGCCATCGACGACAGCCCCACCATCCGCGCCATGCTCGAAGGAACGCTCTCGCGCGCCGGATTCGACGTGACCCTCGCAGAAGACGGCGTGGAAGGGCTGAGCGCGCACGACGACACCGCGCCGGATCTCATCATTACCGATGTGAACATGCCCAACCTGGACGGGTTTGGGGTGATCGACGGGATCCGCAAGGACCGTGGAAACATGTCGACGCCGATCCTCGTGCTCACCACTGAAACCGGCAGTCAACTCAGATCCCGCGCCCGCGATGCTGGCGCGTCGGGGTGGATCACCAAACCCTTCGATCCCGAAAAGCTGATCGCGGTTATTCAACGCCTCACCGGTGCGGAGGGCTAACGCATGGCATCTCTTGACGAAATCAAGATCACCTTCTTCGAGGAATGCGCCGAGCTTCTGGAAGACATGGAAGCCGGGCTGATCGCGATGAATGACGGCGATCGCGAGCCAGAACGCGTCAACGCCGTGTTCCGCGCCGCGCATTCGATCAAGGGCGGCGCCGGGGCCTTCGGGTTCGATGACCTGGTCGCCTTTGCCCATCGTTTCGAAACCACGCTGGACGAGGTTCGCTCCGGAGCACTCGAGCCGTCGGAGCCCGTCATGGCTGTTTTCCTAAGGGCGTCGGATCGGCTGTCCGATCTGGTCAGCGCTGCCCGCGACGAGGTGCCAGCAATGCCCGACGACGCCCTGCTGGCAGAGCTCCACGCCCTGACGAGCAATGGCGCTGCGGACGAGGTGTCAGCCCCGGAGGAGAGCGCCGAATTCACCCCGATGGCGCTCGATTTCGGAGACCTGGATGCGCCGACCGTTGAGCCTGACATACCCGAAGGACTTGCGATCAGCTTCCGCCCGACGGCAAATCTCTATCGGCGCGGCAATGAACCGGCACTCCTCCTCGCAGCCCTGGCCGGTTTGGGGGAGCTCGAATGCCATGCACAAACGGATGCCCTTCCACCTCTGGAAGATGCGCTTGATGAGTTCACGATGCCGTGGGAGCTCACGCTTCGTGGTGGCGCAACAGAAGACCAGGTGCGCGAAGTGTTCGAGTTCGTCGAAGATGACGCCGACCTGACCATCACGCCCATCTTCGCACACGCGCCCGCAGCCAAAGAGGAGCCGCCCGAGGAGGAGAGCCCTCCCCCGCAAGCGCCCGCTTCCTCCGTGCCAGACACGCCAAACACCGCGCCTACTCCACCCGAGACGAAGGGCGGGCAGAAGGCATCCATGGGATCCATCCGGGTTGATCTGGAGCGCGTCGACCGGCTCATCAACCTTGTTGGAGAGCTCGTCGTCAACCAAGCCATGTTGTCCCAATCCGTCATCGACGCGGGGCTGACGACCAGTTCCCCGGTTGCCATGGGGCTAGATGAATTCAAGAACCTCACCCGCGAGGTACAGGACAGCGTCATGGCCATCCGCGCGCAGCCCGTGCGGTCGCTCTTTCAGCGCATGTCACGGATCGTTCGCGAAGCCGGAGCCGCCACATCGAAGCAGGTACGCCTCGTCACGGAGGGCGAAGCGACAGAAATCGACAAGACCGTCATCGACCTTCTGGCCGACCCTCTGACGCATATGATCCGCAATGCCATCGACCACGGCGTCGAAAGCCCCGAGAAACGCATTGATGTCGGCAAGCCGGAACATGGCACCGTCCGGTTGAGCGCTGCCCACCGTTCGGGCCGCGTGATGATCGAAATCGCCGATGACGGCGCGGGGATCAACCGCCAACGAGTCAAAGACATTGCCATCAGTCGCGGACTGATCCCCGAAGACGCTCAGCTCACACCGAACGAAATCGACAACCTCCTGTTTCTTCCCGGCTTCTCGACCGCCGAGACAGTCTCCAACCTTTCAGGTCGCGGTGTTGGAATGGACGTGGTCAAGCAGGCGATCCAGAAGCTTGGGGGCCGAATTTCGATTTCATCCGCGCCGGGAAAGGGCTCCGTCTTCACCATCAGCCTGCCGCTGACACTTGCCGTTCTGGATGGAATGGTTGTCAGCGTTGATGGTCAGACCTTAGTCGTGCCGCTCACGTCTATCGTGGAAACGCTCCGACCAGACAGCGGACAGCTCCATGATCTCGGCCGCATGAAACAGGTGATCCACGTCCGGGACAGCTTTGTCCCTATCATAGATCTCGGCCAAGCGCTCGGCTTCCCGCCGCAAAATGAGGCTGCACAGCGCGACGTGCTCCTGCTGATCGACAGCGAGCAAAATGGTCAGACGGCCCTCGCGCTCGACCGGATCGTCGAACTACGGCAGGTCGTTATCAAGAGCCTCGAAGATAATTACGGGCACGTCGATGGCATCGCGGCCGCCACCATCTTGGGGAATGGTCGGATCGCATTGATCCTGGATCCCGACGCCCTCGTCATTCCCTCGCCGCTAAATTGTGAGCCCAAGCCCCTCGGAGGAGCCGCATGACCGAGCCAACTCTGGACGAAGACCCGACGATCCGCGAATATGTCGCCTTTCGCCTTGCCGATCAGGACTTCTGCATCGATATCGCAGCCGTCCGCGAGATACGGGGATGGTCGCCCACCACCCCCATGCCGCGCACCCCGGATTATATCAGCGGGCTGATTAACCTCCGCGGCACCGTCATACCTATCCTCGATCTGTCACTCCGATTTGGCTTTGACAGGACGGTCACGACCCCTCGTCATGTCATTATCGTCGTTCAGATCGATGACCAAAGTGTTGGCCTACTAGTCGACGGCGTCTCTGATATCCTGTCAGTGTCGAGCAGCGCACTTCAGCCCACGCCCGACGTAGGCGCGGATCCCACGCGCGCCTTCGTCGCAAAAGTCATCGCATCGGATGACGGACGCATGATCCGGCTTGTGGACCTGGGTCAAGTCGCCCCGACACCTCGAGAGGTGGCCGCCTGATGACTCTCCACAATCCGACCGACAGCAATCCGACGCTCTCTGCTTCAGACCTTGCCAGGATTGCCGTAGTGTTAAGACGCGAGGCTGGCATAGAACTGCCGGATGGTAAGGCGTCGCTTGTCCAAGCGAGGCTTTCAAAGCGGCTACGCGCGTTGGCGTTGAACAGCTATTCCGCCTACTGTGACCTCGTCGAAGCGGACGCCGCAGACGGCGAGCGGATGGAGTTGCTTTCCGCCCTCACGACGAATGTCACAAAATTTTTCCGAGAACGGCATCATTTCGATGATCTCGCGGAGCGTCTTCTACCCGAAATGCTTTCCAAGCTTCGCAGTGGTGGCGCGGTGCGCATCTGGTCTGCGGCGTGTTCAAGCGGCGAAGAACCCTACTCTCTGGCGATGACGCTGCTGTCCCGCGCCCCGGAGCTGCGCAACCTGGACCTTCGCATCCTCGGAACCGACATTGACCCGCAAATTCTCAGCGTAGCGAGGCGCGGGCTCTACTCAAGAGAAGCGCTGCTCGATGAGGACGGAAGCCGCCTCAAAGCCTTCTTCGAGGACGCGGGGAACAACCAGATCCGCATGATCGACGACATACGGAAAATCATCACATTCAATAGGCTCAACTTACATCAGAAATGGCCAATGAAGCGTCAGTTCGACCTGATCATGTGCCGGAATGTGGTCATTTACTTCAATAAGCCTGATGAGGCGCAGATCTGGCGCCGGATGACTGACGCTTTGCTACCAGGCGGCCACATCATGATCGGTCACTCCGAACGGATCCACGAGGCGGAGCGGATCGGCCTGTCGCTGGACGGCGTCACGACCTACCGCAAAACCGCACCCAACCACGCATAGGCAAACGACATGTCATTAAAAAAGCAGATTCGTATCATGGTCGTGGATGACATGTCGGTCAGCCGAGGTCTGCTGGAGCAGGCCCTTGAAGAGATCGGCATCTCCCATCTCAGCTATGCCACCGACGGTGAGGGGGCCCTTCGGTCGCTTTCGTCCAATCCCGTTCATCTGATCATCTCGGACTACAATATGCCCAACATGGATGGTCTTCAGCTGCTGGAGCGCCTCCGTCAGCACCCCGCCACGCAGAAAATCGGCTTCATATTGGTCACTGGCTCTGAGAACGCAGATGTCCTGCGCAAGGGCCAGGCGTTGGGCATGAACAACTACCTCAAGAAACCTTTCGATGCAGCTGCACTAAAGGCCTGTATTGAGCGTGTCACGGGCCCCCTTGGATGAGTAAGACACTAATGGACACCAAGAGACTGGCCGGGCTTTGCGCCGATGAGCTGCAGCGAGTCGCGACGCATCTAACATCCATTCAGACCGCCGTTGGAGACCCCGGCTGCGCGCGCACGGATCAGGACCTTGGCCAGCTCCAAGAGCTGGACAGCATTACGCAGTCAGTGGCGCTCGTGGCAGACGCCCTGCGGCTCGCGGCGCCCCGTCACCAAGAATGCCCCGCCAGTTTGGCCTCACGACTAGAAGCTCTGCGCCCCATTCACATGCGCGACAGGCTGCTGCGACGCGAAGAAGAACAGGCGTCCGCAGATATCGAATTATTTTAGACCGGAGACAGTGACATGAGCAGTCTTTCAATTCGCCAACTGCCCGTGCGGATTGCCGCAATGTTTGTCGCGGGGATTACGCTCGCGGCAGTGATCGCCTCTTTCGCCGGAATTCGCGCGATCAACGCCAGCAACGAGCGCCACAGCGTGCAAGCTGTGGCGCTCGAAGGTGCCTTCGCCGCAAGCCTCTTCGAAGCACGGCTCGCCGCCGCGAAGAATAGTGTGTTGGCGTCGGCTCTCGCCGCCGACACGGCGCGCTCCTTGACCGAAGCAGGATATACCTCCGCCGCTATCGTCTCGGCCGATCAGTCCCGTACGCCCCTAGTCGGGAGCGGTATTTCTGACGGCGAATGGCAGTCTATTGCCGCTGTCTCGCCCAAGGCGGGCGAGACGACAATTGCTCTGACTGCGGGACGAGTCGTCTACGCAGCCCCCATGCCAAGCGAGCTCCTCTTTGGCGCCGACATTCTAGTGGCCAGCGAACCGCTTGATGCGCTGCTCCCCAACGAGGCAATCGGATCGCAGTTTCTGCTCCAGGACGGCGGCGGAACCACGGTTGCGCAGACCGGTAGCTCTGCCTTTTTGCCGACCGCTGATCCGCTACTGCGCTCAAAGCAGCAGGTGCGCATTGGCGAGAAAACGTTGTCCTTGATCACTGTGGGCCCCTCACACTCGCTGACCGCCCCCGCCACGACTGACTGGTCACGGTTCGGTCTTTTCAGCGCGGCCGCTGCAGCTCTGATCTCGCTCGCGGGCGTCGTGGTCGTGATCCGAACACTACGCCCCATCTCGGTTTTTGGTCGACGATTCAGCGCGTATGCGAACATGGTGCGCCCCGGTGTTCAGACCTCCGGTGACACGGATATCGTAGCGATCTCCGACATTCTGACCGAGTTGGAGGCCGCTCAATCGAAGGATACGGAAGGATCTGCTCCAAATGCAGATAGCCTCATCAATGCAAGCACGATCCCTCTCGCGATCATTGACGCTGACCGCCGCGTCTTGAGCACAAACCCCGCATTCATCGAACTTGCCGAGTCGGTCGCCGATAACCCCATGGATGGCGCGATGCCGGATCGAGCAAACACGCCGCTGACGAGCGATCTCAACACTCTCTTCCAATCGTCCGATCTGATTGCGGAGCTTATGAGAGCCGCTCAACGAGACACAGCAAAGACAGAGTTCCTGGTTGGTAACAAGAATCTTGAGCTGCGCCTGAGCCCCGTCTCGCACACGGACGAACAACCGGTAAGCTACCTGCTCGAAGCTCAAGATGTGACAGCCGCACGGCTGACCGAAGGATTGGTCGGGGCGATCGAAGAGCATAACGCAACCATCCAGTTCGACCTCCAAGGCAACGTTCTGACAGCAAACGAAAACTTTCTGAAGACGATGGGTTACACCGCGACAGAAATCGTAGGCATGCATCATTCGGCCTTCGTCCCCAAGGACGAGCGCACCAGCGCCGACTACGGCACCTTCTGGCCAAGACTGCGGAGTGGCGAGCAGCTGGCCGGGAAGTTCAGACGCGTCGCAAAAGATGGCCGCGAAGTGTGGCTCGAAGCCGCCTACAATCCAATCCGCGATGCGTCAGGGCACCCCTACACAGTCGTTAAATACGCTTCAGACGTCACACAGCTGGAAACCCTCGCCTTCGACAGAAAAGCTGTCTTGGATGCGATTGGTCGCGCTCAAGCTGTCTTCGAGATGGACGCCAAAGGGGCCATTCTGGCCGCGAATGACAACTTCTGCAGCTTGATGGGGTGTTCCGCTGAGGATCTCATCGGCCGCCCGCTCGCAAGCATTCTGGATGAGAATTTTGCCAACGGCCCAGCCTACAGAGAAATGCAGGAGAAAATATCCGCGGCGCAGTTCGATGCACAGGTCTACCTGTTCAAGACGACAACCGGCGAAACGATTCACCTCCAAGGTGCGAGCACACCGGTTCTGAATCGGGATGGCGAAGTTTTCAAGGTCATCGCCTGTGTTGCCGACGTTACAGACTCTGAAGAACGGCGCATCACCCAGGAACAACAAAATGCTGCCATGGCTGAGATGCAAACTCATGTCGTTGATGAAATGCGCAAAGGCCTCACCCGCCTGGCCGACGGAGACCTATCGGTGCAGATCAAGGAGCCCTTTGGCGCCAGCTACGACCAGCTTCGGATGGACTTCAACACCGCAACGCGGCGGCTAGAAGAGGCCATCGCAGCCGTGGTTGAAAACACCGGAGGTATCCGGAACGAAGCAAGCGAGATCGCTCGGGCTGCAGATGACCTGTCCAGACGGACAGAGAACCAGGCCGCCACGCTTGAACAAACCTCGGCGTCACTTGAGGAATTGACTGCAAGCGTCAAATCCGCAGCCGACGGTGCAGAAAAAGCAAATAGGAATGTCATGGAAGCACGCTCCAACGCAGAAGCAAGCGGGTCGGTCGTCGATGACGCAATCTCTGCAATGAGCGCCATCGAAAACTCTTCGCGGCAAATTTCTCAGATCATTGGCGTGATCGACGACATCGCCTTCCAAACCAACCTTCTGGCCCTGAATGCCGGGGTCGAGGCGGCACGGGCAGGTGATGCGGGTCGCGGTTTCGCCGTGGTCGCTTCGGAAGTCCGCGCATTGGCGCAACGCTCCTCAGAAGCAGCGAAGGAGATCAAAGCCCTGATTTCAACGTCGTCTGAACAGGTCGGATCAGGCGTTGAATTGGTTGGGCAAACCGGCACGGCGCTTCGAGACATCCTGAGCTCCGTGACGTCGATATCGGCGCTCGTAGAGGATATTGCCAACACCGCGCGCGAGCAGTCGGTGGGCATCGGCGAGATCAATGCGGCGGTCAACCAGATCGACCAGGTTACACAACAAAATGCCGCGATGGTGGAGGAGTCCACTGCGGCGAGCCATTCTATGACCCAGGAGGCTGAGCAACTGGCACGGCTTGTCTCGCAATTCGACATCTCGAAGAGCAAGGCCCCGCCCGCACCCCGCCCCGCGCAATCGGCGCCGCGGCCAGTGCCCAGCAAGGCACCGGTTCACGGCAACACCGCTCTCGATCTGACCGAAGAAGAAGAAGCGGAATGGGACGAATTCTGATTGTCGAACAAAACGGGGAGAACTGGCCTCAATGACAGTTAACGTTTTGATTGTAGACGACTCGGCCACATTGCGAGAAGTTGTCAGACATCACCTCGAAGCCCAACCCCAAATCCGGGTCGTCGGCACTGCCGCCGACCCGATTGAGGCCCGCGAGGCGATTAAGCGGCTGAACCCCGACGTGATCACATTGGACATCGAGATGCCGCGCATGAACGGGTTGGAGTTCCTCCGCCGATTGATGCAACTCAGACCGATGCCCGTGGTCATGGTTTCGTCGCTCACGGGCCCTTCAACGAAGATGGCGGTGCAAGCGATGGAACTCGGCGCTGTGGACTGCTTCGGCAAACCGGCTTCGCTCTCTGATGACACCGGTTTCGAAGGGCTGAGCCAAGCCGTACTTTCCGCAGCACGGGCCGATGTTGGTCGCTTCCCCCTGACACGTCCCGTCGCAGCGGCCGATCCGCTGCCAGGCAATTCTTACGAGCCCGGCCGCAGGGTCATCACCATCGGCTCGTCCACGGGAGGCGTTGAAGCCCTTTTCACACTGCTCAGACAGTTCCCTGTCAACTGCCCTCCCACGTTCATCACCCAGCATATTCCGTCACATTTCTCTGAAAGTTTTGCGCGTCGCCTGGACAGTCACTGCGCACCGCGGATCGCAGAAGCGCGCGACGGAATGGAGGTTCGCCCCGGCATGGTCGTCATCGCGCCGGGGGGATCTCATCACTTGAAAATTGGCCGTGGGCTGACCTGTAGACTGCGCGAGGGTCCGAAAGTGTCCGGTCACCGGCCTTCGGTGGACGCGCTCTTCGACAGCGCCCTGCCCTATGGCAAGCGGATCGTAGCCGGGCTGCTGACCGGGATGGGGCGCGACGGCGCAGATGGGCTGCTGCGCTTGAGGAAATCCGGCGCCTACACTGTCGCGCAGGACGAAGAAACAAGCGTCGTCTTTGGAATGCCCCGCGCGGCAATCGAACAAGGTGCAGCGATCAAGGTCGCACCGCTGACACGCATTGCACCGATTCTGTTGAACGCCCCCGTCGGAGCACGTTCGACAGGCATCGGCGCGTGAGCGCGCAACGGTCGGTCCCGGTAGGTCAAGGCGACATCTGCACAAGCGGCGACGGCGACACGGATCTTTGCACCATCCTGGGCTCCTGCATCGCGGTATGCCTTTTTGATGAGAAACGCGGGGTCGGCGGCATGACGCATTTCCTGCTGCCAACACCCCTCACGGACGGGGATCGCTCGGAGCGGGCGGGCTATCACGGCCCTTCCGCGATCTTGTCTCTCAAAACTGCACTACTGCGGGAAGGCGCCGGAAAATCGGATCTACGGGCCAAGATCTTTGGCGGCGGCGCAGTCGTGTTGGGGTTGGGGGACATCGGCCGCGCCAATATCCATTGTGCGGAAGAGACTCTGGCCGCCATGGGTATTCCAATCATTGCGCGTTGCATCGGGGGAAACCGTGCGCGCCGCCTGCGGTTCCATCCTGTGAGCGGCATCGCACGGGTACAGCGGATCCCAATAGACGCACCGACCGATCAGAAAGGACTGGCGCACCGTCTCGATCGGCACCGCACGCCCGCCTTGCGCGAACTAAGGCTTGCTCTCGGCGCAAAACTCCACCGAAAGTGAACGCTGAGGCAAGGGGAGGGAGAAGCCATGGCGAAGCGAGAGACAGCCGATATTGTCATCGTTGGTGGAGGGATCATGGGGAGCGCGGTCGCCTGGTGGCTGACGCGCAACGGGCAGCCGACGCGGCGCGTCGTCGTGATCGAGCGCGATCCAAGTTATCGCCTGGCATCAACGACACACACGAATTCATGTATTCGGCAGCAGTTTGGGAGCGAAATCAACATCCTTCTGAGCCAATCGTCTCTCCAGTTCATGCGCGACATAAAAGACTGGATGGGGTCCGACGCGCCCGAGATTCACTTCCAGAACTTCGGCTATCTCTATCTCGCCACAACCGGTGCGGGGGTCGAGCAGCTTCGCGCGAAACAGGCCCTTCAGGCCCTGTGCGGTGCTGCAACGCAGCTTCTTGAACCTGAAGAAATCGCCAGCCGTTTTCCCTTCCTTCACGTCGATGATGTGATGCTTGGCAGCCACAATGCCGAAAGCGAGGGGTATTTCGACGGTGGCACCTTGTTCGATCTGTTCCGCAAGGGCGCTATCGCGGCGGGCGCGGAGTTCATCCACGACGAGGTGACAGAGATCACCACGACAAATGGTGCAGTCACATCGCTTCGATGCGCGAGCGGACGACAGATTGACTGCGACACTATGGTGAACGCCTCGGGACCGCGCGCCGCAGATGTCATGCGAATGGCGGGGCTCGACCTGCCGGTCACACCGCGCAAGCGGTTCACCTTTGTCTTCGATGCCGCAGAGCCGCTACCGGCCGACCTGCCGCTCACCATCGATCCGTCAGGCGTCCATGTGCGCAGCGACGGGCGCTATTACATGGCGGGCTGCGCCCCCGAAGACGACCGGCCCGTGGCGCCCGACGATTTCGAGCCGGATCACAGCATCTTTGAGGAAAAGGTCTGGCCCACCATTGCCCACCGCGTCCCCGCCTTTGAGCGGATCAAGCTGATCAATGAATGGGTCGGGCACTACGCCTACAATGAGCTGGACCAGAACGCCATCGTCGGACCGCACCCGGAGGTGAGCAACCTCTTGCTCTTGAACGGATTTTCCGGCCACGGCCTGCAGCAGGCCGCCCCCCTGGCGCGCGGGATTGCAGAGTGGATCACCCATGGCCAGTGGCAAACGCTGGACCTCACCCCCCTGACCATGCAACGGATCATCGAAAATCGTCCGCTACGCGAAGCAAATGTGATCTGAGGAGAAAACCATGAAGAAAATCGTTCTCACCGGAGCCGCCGGGAACCTGGGTCACGAGCTGCGCGCGCCTCTCGCGCAGCGCTGCGAGGAGCTGGTCTCCACCGATCTGGCAGGGCCGCGCTCGGAGCTTTTGAGCAATGAACGCTGGGTGAAGGCTGATATCGGGCGCTTCGACGACGTCCTGCCCCTGTTGGAAGGCGCGGACATGGTCGTCCATTTCGCCGCCATCCCGGATGAGCGCCCCTTCGAGGAGCTGCTCGCGCCCAATTACCTTGGCGCCTACAATGTCTGGGAGGCTGCGCATCGCCACGGGCTGCGCCGGGTGGTCTATGCCAGCTCCATCCACGCGGTCGGGCTGCACGAGACCAACGCCGGGATCGACACCGACGCGCCGCACCGACCCGACACGTTCTACGGGCTCGCCAAATGTTTCGCCGAGGATCTGGGCCGCATGTATTGGGAAAAACGCGGGATCGAAGCGGTGTGCCTGCGCATCCTCTCCTGTACGCCGGAACCGCAAAACGTCCGCGCGCTCGGCACGTGGCTCAGCTACGGCGACATGGTGCGCCTGGTCGAACGTGCCGTCGATACGCCCACCACCGGATTTGCTTGCGCTTACGGGGTCAGCAACAACGACCGGGCGCCTGTGTCGAACGACAAGGTGCGGTTCCTGGGCTACAAGCCGCAGGACAATGCCGAAGACTGGGCCGAGGCCCTGTTCGCAAAGGCGGGCGCGCCCGATCCGCAAGATGCGGCTCAGATGCGCGTCGGCGGCCCGTTTGCCACTGTCCCCCTCGGAGAGAGCGGCGTCGCGCAAATCAAGAAGATGGGATCCGACACCGACTAAGTGTCGCATTCACGCATAATAAGCGCGCATTTTCCCAAGAGCAGTGCTAGAGTGGGGCCATGGAAAATGGCCCCCTTCTCAAGCACAACGATGTTCTGCCCTCCGACGCGCGGTTCCAGTTGATCCGCACGGAGCTGAGCACGTCCCGCCCGCGCCACCTCCATGGCCACGATTTCTACGAACTGATCTGGGTTCAGAATGGCGAATGCCGCCATCACCTGCCCGGCGGACAGCGCGAAACGCTGGTGGAGGGCGATATGATCTTTGTCGGCCCCGCCCACTGGCACGCCCTGCAGGGCCGAGGGGATGCCCCGCTTTGCGTGACGCTGGCGCTGCGGCCTGGATTGGTGCGCACGCTCGGCAAACGGCATGATCTGGCGCGCTTTTTCTGGTCGGACAGCGCCGTGCCCGAACGCTGGCACCGGACGCCGCGGCAGCTCATGGATCTGAACCGCGCCGCGCTTCGGCTTGAGCGGGCGCCGCGCACCGCACTCGAAGCCGAAGCCTTCCTGATGCCGCTGCTGGCAGAGCTGGAGGACAGCGTACCCGACCTGCCACCGGAGGCACCCGACTGGCTGCGCCGGGCCTGCGAGGCCGCCCATGACCCGGATGTGTTCCGCGAAGGCGCGGCAGGGTTTGTCCGCGTGGCGGACCGCGCCCATCCCCATGTCAGCCGCACCGCCCGGCGGTTCCTGGGGCAAAGCCCGTCGGACTATATCAACACGATCCGGATGGAGCACGCCGCCCGCGCCCTGACCGGCACCCAAGACAGCCTGAGCGACATCGCCGAGGCCATCGGGCTGCCGAATATGAGCCATTTTCACAAGCTGTTCCGCAGCCATCACGGCATGACGCCGCACAGCTATCGCAAACAGCATCAGCGGGAAGTGGTTCAACCCGGAGCTTGAAGTGGCGCGCGCAGCGTGTAACTCCAGAGGGAAACGCCGATGGAGCCCGATGTGACCCAGACCCTTGCCACCCCGAGCGACACCGCGGGCCAACACGGCCTGCCGCAGATCGCGCTTGCCCGCAATGACGGCCTGCCGCTGGACATGGCGTGGGTGCGCTCAGCCCAGGCCAACCGCTCCGCGATTGAACGCCGCGCCAGCACGATCGGTGCCCGGCGCTCCGTCAAGAAGGCACATCAGGCCGCCTGGCTGGCGCGTGCCATCACGTTGATCGACCTGACCACCCTGGCGGGCGATGACACGCCGGGCCGCGTGCGGCGGCTCTGCGCCAAGGCGCGCCAGCCGCTGCGTCCCGATCTGGCCGAGGCCATCGGCCTGCCGGACCTGACCACCGGCGCCGTCTGCGTCTATCACGACATGATCGCCCCTGCGGTTGAGGCGCTTTCCGGGTCGGGCATTCCGGTCGCCGCCGTGTCCACCGGTTTCCCGGCGGGGCTGTCGCCCCTGCCCCTGCGGATCAAGGAGATCGAGGAAAGCGTGAAGGCCGGCGCTCATGAGATCGACATCGTCATCTCGCGCCGCCACGTTCTGACCGGAGACTGGCAGGCGCTCTATGACGAAATGCGCGCCTTCCGCGACGCCTGCGGCAGCGCCCACGTCAAAGCGATCCTCGCCACCGGAGAGCTGGGCACGTTGCAAAACGTCGCCCGTGCATCGCTGGTCTGCATGATGGCGGGCGCGGATTTCATCAAGACCTCGACCGGCAAGGAAAGCGTCAACGCCACCCTGCCCGTGTCGCTCACCATGATGCGCGCAATCCGCGACTACTATGAACGCACTGGCATCCATGTGGGATACAAGCCTGCGGGCGGGATCTCCAAGGCGAAGGATGCGCTTGTCTACCTCGCGCTGCTGAAGGAAGAGCTGGGCGATCGTTGGCTGCGCCCGGACCTGTTCCGCTTCGGCGCGTCCTCCCTCCTGGGCGACATCGAGCGCCAGATCGAACACCACGTCACCGGCGCCTATTCCGCCGCGTGGCGCCATCCGATGGGGTAACCAGATGACCATCAAGGACATTTTCGAAACCATGGACTACGGAACCGCCCCCGAAAGCGCGACAGAGGCTCTGGACTGGATCGCCGCTCGCGCGCCGTTCGGCCATTTCATCGACGGCGCCTTCACCCCCGCCGGAGAGCTGTTCGATACAGCCAACCCCGCCACCGGGGATGTTCTGGCGCAGGTCACTCAGGCCAGCCAGGCGGATGTGGACGCCGCCATGGCCGCCGCGCGCAAGGCCCAAGGCCCGTGGGAGCAACTGGGCGGCCCCGCCCGTGCCCGCCACCTCTATGCGCTTGCCCGCCTGATCCAGAAACACGCCCGGCTGCTGGCGGTGCTGGAGACCCTCGACAGCGGCAAACCCATCCGCGAAGCCCGCGATGCCGATATTCCGCTGGCCGCGCGCCATTTCTACCACCATGCCGGGCTCGCCCAGCTTCAGGAGGAATTGGTTCCGGGCCGCCGCGCCGCCGGGGTCTGTGGCCAGATCGTGCCGTGGAACTTCCCGCTTCTGATGCTGGCCTGGAAGATCGCCCCCGCGCTCGCCATGGGCAACACGGTGGTGCTCAAGCCCGCCGAATGGACCCCGCTCACCGCGCTCGCCTTTGCCGATCTGTGTCAGCAGGCCGGGCTGCCCAAGGGCGTGGTTAATATCGTCACCGGCGATGGTGCGGTCGGAGAGATGATCACCGCCGCAGATATCGACAAGCTGGCCTTCACCGGCTCCACCGCCGTGGGCCGCCGCATCCGCGAAGCCACGGCGGGGCGCGGCATTGGGCTGACGCTCGAGCTGGGGGGGAAATCGCCCTATATCGTGTTCGAGGACGCAGATCTGGACAGCGCCGTCGAGGGGCTGGTGGACGCGGTCTGGTTCAATGGCGGGCAGGTTTGCTGCGCCGGAACCCGGCTGCTGGTGCAGGAAGGGATCTCGGAGCGCTTCCACGCCAAGCTCCGCGCCCGGATGGAGCGGCTGCGCGTCGGTGATCCGCTGGACAAGAGCGTCGATGTCGGTGCTCTGGCTGACCCGGCCCATCGGGCCCGCGTGGCGCAGATGGTCGCGGACTGCTCTGAGGGCACCTGCCACCAGATCGGCGCGCCCGACGGCTGCTTCTATCCGCCCACGCTGATCGAAGGGCTCTCCTCCGCGCATCCGCTGATGCAGGAGGAAATCTTTGGCCCGGTGCTGGTGTCCACCACCTTCCGCACCCCGGCAGAGGCGGTGCAACTGGCCAACAACACCCGCTACGGGCTGGCCGGATCGGTCTGGTCGGAAAACATCAACACCGCGCTCGATGTCGCCCCAAAGATCGAAGCCGGGGTCATCTGGATCAACGGTGCCAACATGTTCGACGCCGCCGCCCCCTTTGGCGGTCTGCGCGAAAGCGGTTTTGGCCGCGAAGGTGGCACCGAAGGCTGCCTCGCCTACACCGTTCCGACCCGCCCCGGCAAAGCCCTGGCACAGATCACACCGCTGACTGGCGATGGCGCCGCGCCCGATCCGATTGACCGCACCGCCAAGCTCTACATTGGGGGCAAACAGGCCCGCCCCGATGGCGGCTACAGCGCGCAGGTCTTCGGCCCCAAGGGCAAGGCGCTTGGTCAGGTTTCGATCGCCAGCCGGAAAGATGTGCGCAACGCGGTCGAAGCGGCTCAGGCCGCCAGCGGCTGGGCCAACACGACCGGCCATGCGCGCGCTCAGATCCTGTACTATCTGGCCGAGAACCTCGCCGCGCGCGAAGCAGAATTCGCAAGCCGTATCAAGGCGATGACCGGCAAGGACGGCGCGAAAGACGTTGCCGCCAGCATTGACCGCCTGTTCACTTGGGCCGCCTGGGCCGACAAGGCCGACGGCGCCGTGAAGGGCGTGCCCATCCGCGGCGTTGCCCTGTCGATGCGGCGCCCCACGGGGATCGTGGGCGTCCTGAGCCCCGATGACAGCCCGCTGTTGGGGCTGACCTCGGTGATCGGCGCGCTTCTGGCTATGGGCAACCGCGCGGTGCTCGTCGCATCCGAGCCCTACCCGCTGGCCGCCACCGACCTGATCCAGGTGATAGAGACCTCGGACATCCCCGCTGGCACGGTGAACATCCTCACCGGCTCCCATGCGGAACTGGCCCCGACCCTGGCCGATCACCTCGCGCTTGACGCGGTCTGGAGCTTCTCCTCCACCGACCTCTCCGCCGAGATCGAGCGGCGCGCAGCGGGGAACCTGAAGCGCACATGGGTGAACAATGCCCGTCAGTGGGATTGGGGCACCGCACAAAGCGACGCCTTCATCGAAGCCGCAACGGATCGCCAGACGCTCTGGATCCCCTACGGCGCGTAACCGCCCGCCTTTGTGATGGAACTATCTTGGGGATCTGGCCGTCAGGCCAAGGGGGGCGGTGCCCCCCGCCCTCGGCCCCGCAGCTCTGCGGCGCGCCATGTCAGACCTTCGGCTCTTTCCCGCGCAGCTTGAGCCACCAGCTGTCCACCGCCGCATCCATCCGATCCAGCGTCGGGGAAATCCGGCGACGCTTGAACCGCAGCCACCGAGACGTAATGCCCCAGACCACCATCGCGATCAGGATCAGCAAGGCAATCGACACCCACGGGATCACCCGCGCGTCAGGTCCGCTCACGGGTTTGATCTTCACAGCGTTGGGGAACACGGACATAATCTCGATCCGCCAGCCATAGTGTTTGATGGCAAACCACTTTTCCCCGTCCCCGGCCTGTGATTTCGCATCCGCCGCTTCCGCCTGAAGGTTCGACGTGTCGAACTTGAAGTAAGGCGGCCAGCCCCAGCCGGTGTCTTCGTTGCGATAGACCATAGGCCGGTTATTGGGACGGATCGTCTGGATGAAGAACACATCGCGGGTCGTCTGGGTCAGATCATTCCCGACATCCGCCTGCGCCCAGAACCAGCGGTTTTCTCCCGGGTCGACACGCTTTTCATAGGTGTCCGACACCCGCACCACGTCCCACTGCGGCAAGGTGTAGTGCAAGAACGCGCCAAACAGCACAAAGACCGTCAGCCAGAAAGCCCATCGCAGATAGAAAACCATTGTCGATCCTCACAGGAAGTTGGCGGCGTAAACCATGACGGCAATGACACAAATCGGCACGATATACACCCCCCAGATCAGCTTGGCGCGCAGGCTGTCATCGTAGTCCCGCAGGCCTTCCCGCACGAAATCGTCGCGATCGCCCTGCGGATCCTGTGCCCATTGCGCGCGCAGCTTTCGGGCCCGCCTAAACCGCGACCACAGCGAAACGGCGAGAAACAGCACCGACAGCGCGATCAGCAGCGGCACGGCAAATCTGAGAAATGCGAACATCCGACCTTCTCCTTCAGCCCCAGGGCCCTGACGGGCGCGCAGGCTCTGGCGCGGGCGGCGCAAGCGATCCAAACAGGGCGTCGCGCACCGCCTCTTTATTCTCTAGATAGGCATGCTCCAGATACTCCGCGACAAACGCGCGTTTCGGATCCGACCAGCCGCGATAGGCGTCATAGAACGCCTGTTTGTGGCAAATGAAAAGCTGGAGCACATCAAGCGGGCACAGTTCCGCAAGCAGCCGGTTCACCTGATCCTGGGTCGGACCGGGCGCGGCCCGCAGGGTGTAGAAATAGGCCTCATCGTCCGCGCTGATCACCGGCCAGGTGCCGCCTTCCGCAGCCCACCGCCACAGTTTGGCAAGCCCGTGCCAGGCCTCGGGCAGACGATCCGCATAGCGCCGGGCCAGGCGGCGCATCTGGCGCGGATCGTGGTTCGGCTGTTCCCCGGCAGAGGCCGCGACATGGGCTACGATCATCTCCATTTTCCCGGCCAGCACCCGCGCGGCATCCATCCCGCGCGCCTCGATGATCGGCTCGACTAGGCCCTGCGCGCTCAGGTAGCGCGCCACGGCCAGACGGTCCGTCATAGGGATCACGTGATCGACGGGAAGCGCGCCGGGATCATCCCCGGCGTGTATCACCGCAGACGCCGTAGGACTGCGAAACAGGTAGAGCCCCCCATACATCCCGGTCCAGAAATCCTCCTGGTCGCTCTCCACTGCGTCGAGCGCGACAGGGTGGCGGAGGATGTCGCCCGTTTCCTTGGCCAGCCCGATCATCTGCCCGATCAGGACGTCATCGAACCAGGCGCGGGGTTCACTCTGAAAGCGTTCCACCAGATCGCTCAGGTGAGCCGCCGTGGCGACCGTGCCGCTCACGGTGTCGGCTTCGACCCGAAGCCGCCGCAGATCGAGCAGGCGCGCGGGCGTTTGCGCATCGTAGACCGAGTTGACCAATTCACCGGCTACAGCATCTTGCGCGGTCAGCGCAAAAAGCGCGGCGAGATTCTCGTCAATGAACCGCGTCAGCAGCCCGCGCGAGGTCGAAAACCGCTCCTCCAGGAGCGGCGCATGGCGCTGCTCGGGGGTCAGCAGGATGAACTGCCGGTTCACACCGCGCGGGTTCAGATAGAGCGGATCGCCCAGCTCATCCGCGATCTCGGGCGAATGGCCGGACAGATCTATGTGGAAATCGCTCAGCGCCGTGCGGCGCCCCACGAGGTGCTCAAGCGCGCGGTTGTAGCGCTCGATCAGCGTTGGAGAATGGACGGCAACAAGGTTTCCGAACATCAGGCCCTTTTCGATCAGGCGTCTCACCACTGCCCCCCCTTGTGACCGGCACGCGCGGCCTTGAAGCGACGGTGCAGGGCGAGCGCGATGATCCCGCCTGTCATCGCGAACAGGACCAGCCCTGCCGCGATCCCCTGCCCCGACTCCGCGAACGCCCAGCCTGCAATCACGCACAGCGGCAGAACCGTGACCGACAGGATTGCGACAAGCTGCCATGCCGAGTGAGAGGCCGCGAAACGCCCCGCCGCGACCTTCCGTCCGTGATTTTCCGCCACAGGCGTCAGCACGCGCAGGGCGGTATAGACGCCACCCGCAAGGATCAGAACAAGAAGCGCGCCGATCATTCGCGCCCCTCCAGGTAGCGGCGCTTGGCCTCTTCCATGCGGCGCATGTCGCGGACGGCCTCATCAATGGCCGCCTCATCGCTCTTGCCCGCATAACGGAATTCGCTGTCGGCGTAGCGGTTGATCTCTTGCAGGACCATCTCGGGCGTGACCGGCTGGCGCAGATCCGCGATCATGGCTTTCTTGGTGTCATAATCCTGGCGCAGGAACAGATCGGGCTGCGCCATCCAATCGTCGGGCAGCTCGAAATCCATGGCGCGGGTTTTCACCGCGTCGGTGATGTTCTTGATCGCGCGCCCGGTGAAGCGCTCGTCCTCTTGTTGGATCGCCTTCAGATAACGCCCCAGCTCCGTAATCGTGGACAGGGGCCCGTACTGTGCGACGACCTTGTCAAAGACATTGGCCAGAGTCTCATCATGAGGCCGCGCATGGGCTTCATAGCTGCGCGCGACGGCCTTCTTAAGTGCCTGCGCAGCGTAAAGGTCGTGATCGCCCAAGGGGATATCATGATGCTTGCCCATCAGAAGGTGCAGGATGTCGATGTAATCCGCCTCGCTTTGCGGGCCATCGACCAGGAACCGCGCCCCCGCCCGCTGGCGCAGCGCGTCGTCGACCGCTTCGGGGTAGTTGGAGAACATCCCAAAGGTGCAGTTCCCCCGCACCACGGTGTTGGCACCGGCAAAGCTCTCCATCAGAACGGCGGTGATCTCCAACTGGCCCGCGCTCGATTGCCGGTCGCCGCGCTTCCCAGCGAGTTGGTCGATATCGTCAATGGTGCCGAAACCAATCACCGACGGGTCAATGATCTGGTTGATGAAGCTCTTGGCGTTCTGGGCGGATTTGCCCTGATAGCTGTCGATGCTTTCGGTCGACAGGTTCGCATAACGGAAAGTGTAGCCCGCGACCTCGCAATAGCCGTGGATCAGCCCGGCCATCATCTGGATCAGGGTGGTCTTGCCCGTGCCCGGCTTGCCATCGCCCATGAAGGTGAAGATGAAGCCGCCCAGTTCGGCGAACGGGTTCAGGCGACGGTCGAAATCATAAGCCATGAGCATCTTGGCCAGGCGCTGCGCCTGACGCTTGGCGATGTGATTGCCGACCACCTCATGCGGTTTCTTGAACTGCATCGTGAGCGCCGGGCCCTTGCGCCCGCGCGGCGGGGCAAAGCCCTCAATGGTCAGATCGTCGTCTTCGATCCGGTAGGCCGTGCCTTTGAAATGGCTCAACCCCTCGCGATCACTCCGCAGGGCCAGGGTTTCCAGCAAGCCCTCGGCATAGGCGCGGACCGCAGGGGCAAGCCGCGCGTCACTTGTCGCGTGCCGGGCCAGCGTCTGATCCAGCTCCCACAGGGCTCCGCGCAGGGCCGTCGCGCCATTGTCGAGCAAGACTTCCTCCGGCGTGCCCAGATCAAGGGCGTCACCATCGGGCAGCACATGCCGAAGGGTCAGCGCAAAGACCTGAAGCGTGATGAGCGATTCAGCCTGCATGAGGTTGGAAAACTGCAAGTGCGCCGCCTCTGGCAGGCGGTTTTGCGCGTTCTGAGCACGCATTTCGGCAAGCCCGGAGATCTTGGCCTCCTGCTCTGCCACGGCCCTGGCCACGGCGAGTGCACGGCGCAGGGCCGTTTGCCCCCGCGCCTGGGCAGGTGTCGTCAGGGCATCTTCGCTAAGCTCCTCGATCCGGCGCAACAGGCGCACCGGCGCCTTCGCCCCTTGGGTCATCAGGCCCGGCGTGGTGGAGCGGAACCGGCGCCGGTTGGGAAGCCCATCGCGCTCTGTGCCCTGCGCCTCGCTGCGGCCATGGCGCGGGGCGTGATCGAAGCCCTCAAGCAAGGCAAGCGCCGCTGGATACTGCGCGCGGATGTCGCTTTCTGCGATCTCGATCAACTGGCCACTGCTTTCCATCGCCTACCTCATCGTCAGGACGCGCCCACCGGGGCTGACCACATGTTTGACCACATCAGCAAAGCCGGCAGGCGCGGCCTCGACCAGAGCCTGCACCACCCGCTGCGGCAGGATCACCCGCCGCTCCACCCGGCTGGCGCCCGGATCGCTGAGGCCGCCCGCGAAAGGATCAAGCGCGAAGATCTCCCGATCCACTTTGCCGAACCACCCCGATTTGGCCTGATCGACCCGCTCCGAGCGCAGATCCTCTTCGGTCCAAGCGAGCGCCCAGTCCTCACCCTCGGGCGCGCGGGCGGCCTCCAGCACATCGTGCAGCGGGCCGCTTTGGCGGGTGAAAGCCGATGAATACATCGGGCCGATATGGAACCGGCGGAGCCGCTTTGGGTGCAGATCGTCGAAATCCTCATCAATCCCGCGCGCGATGGTGAGCAGCTTGAGCCCCGCCACCGCCTGCGCCGCCAAATGGGCGCGCAGTTCGGGCCAGCGGCGATCGTCCTTGGGCAGAGGTATCCGGCCGCTATCCTCGATCTCCATCAGGTAGATCTGTGGAAGGTTCACCTGGCTGTCATAGGCCGCCCAATGGATCCGGAACCGTCGGCGCCCGTCTTCGGTGGTGCCGAGCCACTGGGCTTCGGCATCGTTGCGGGCCCAGAACAGCTGACCACGCTCCAGCTCCTCGTAGTAGAGCCGTTGCGAGAGGGCGAATTGCAGCTCTGTCGGGACACGGTGCTGCGACAGGATCGCTTCGACCATCCGCCGTTTCAGCCCTTCGGTGCTGTCCATCCCCGCCAGATGCCCCTTGGCCTGCGCCGCGTCGTTGGCAAGGGTCATGAGTTCGGAGAACACCGGGAAGCCGCTTTCTGTCCGGTCCAGGGTCAGGCGACCCGCCCGGGCCGAGCGCCCCGCGAAGAGGTATTTCCACCCCAACGCGCGGAAGGAATAGGTCAGCCCGGCAATGTAGCGCGCGAGGATCGCGACCTCCTCGCGATCCAGCCGCCGTTCAGCCTGCAACAAGGCGGCCACCCGGGCCAGATGGCCGGTGATCGCCTCAAACTTGGCGAAGTAGCGGCGGGTGACGCGCAGGTCCTGGAGGGCGAAGTGATCGAGTTCGGTCATGAGCGGCAGGCGGGGATGGGGGCGCTGCCCCCGCCCCTGACGGGGATCCCCCGAGGTATTTGGACAAATAAGAAGCGGTTAGCCGCCATAGGCGTTGCTGTCGTGTTTGCGCACGATCTCTTCGAAACGGCGGGCGAAACGCTCATCCGCTTTGGCTTTCTGTTCCAGCACGTCGCGGGCGAAAACCATGTGATCCTCATGGGCCTCCAGCATGTCCGCCATCCGCTTGTTGGTGGCGGCGCCGATCCCGGCCATGGCGCTTTGTGCTTCCTGATCCGTCTTCACGCCGATCTCGTTGATGCGGTGGGCGACGTCCTGCTGTTGCGCGGTCTTGAGCGATTTGGTCAGCGCATCATAGAGCACGACGCGCTGCTTGGTGTCGGTCTCCAGCTTGTTGATCAGCACCATTTGCGTGGCCGCCTGGTTTTGCAGGCTGTCGAGCCATGTCTTGCCCTTTTCGATATAGCGTTCAAGGGTTTGCGACCGGGCGAGCTGCACTTGCTCCTGCTGGACCAATTCGTTGTAGCGGGTGTTGAGATCGCTCAGTTCTGTTTCCAGCCGGGTGCGCGCCGCAGCGTCGGTTTCCGAGGCGATCTGCTGCTCCAACGCAATGATCTTGGGGTCCATACCGACAATTTCGTCCTTCGTGTGGGCAAGCGCGGCGACGACCTCTTCGCGCTCTTCGAGCGTGCCGCGCAGGTTGGTGTCCACCTTTTCGCGTTGATCGTTCAGCACGTCGAGCTGCCCCTGAAGCAGGCGGGTGATCGTGTCGGATTTGGCGATCAGGTCCTGGAGCTTGTCATCCACGCTCGCGGCGCGGAGCCGTTCCTGGCGCATGGATTCGGAGCGCCCCTTGGAGAAGATGCCGACGAACCCCTCCCAAGCGGTTTTGCTGCGCAGGTCGTCGAAGTCTTTCGAGAAGCCTGCGGTGACGTCGTCCAGCCCCATGATCAGTTCGGCAATATTCGCATTCATCGCCTCTGTGTGCGCGTGAACCTCGTCGAGCGTGGCGTTTTCGATGTCGAGCGTGGCGGGTTCGTGATCTGCGATCTTCTGGCGGGCGATCTCGATCCGGTCGGTCAGCTCGCGGATCTTGGACTGGGCGTCGGCGACGTCCTTTTGCGATTGGGTGATCTGGGCGTTGAAGTCGGACATCGGCTGGGCTCCGTGCAAGGCAGTTGCCCGGAGCCTAGCCTGTTTTCTGCGCGATGGCAGCAGAAATCCCGACGCTACAGGATGTTGTGCTCCGGCCCGTAGGGGTACCCGGTCAGGTTCTCGTTCCCGTCTTCGGTGATGAGCAGGATGTCATGTTCGCGGTAGCCGCCCGCGCCCGGCATACCATTGGGTATGGTGAGCATCGGCTCCATGGAGATGACCATGCCCGGCGTGATTTCGGTGTCGATATCCTCGCGCAACTCAAGTCCCGCCTCACGGCCATAGTAGTGGCTGAGAACACCGAAGGAGTGCCCATACCCGAAGGTCCGGTACTGGAGCAGGTCGCGCTCTTCGAAGAAATCGTTAATCTTGGCGGTGACCTCGGCGCAGGTGGCGCCGGGCTTGAGCAGAGAAATCCCCAGCTCATGCGCACCGACATTAGCCTCCCAGAGACGGCGCGAGGCGTCATCGGGTTCGCCCAGGAAAAGCGTGCGTTCAAGCGCCGTGTAGTAGCCTGAAATCATGGGGAATGTGTTCAGGCTGAGGATGTCGCCCTGTTGCAGCTTGCGCCCTGTGACGGGGTTGTGCGCGCCATCGGTATTGAGCGCGGATTGGAACCAGACCCAGGTGTCGCGATATTCCGCATCGGGGAAGCTGCGGGCGATTTCCAGCTCCATCGCGTCACGGCCGGCCATGGCCACGTCGATTTCACGGGTGCCCTCACGGATGGCCTCGCGAATGGCATAGCCGCCGACATCCGCGACGCGGGCGCCTTCGCGGATCAGGGCGATCTCGGCCGGGCTCTTCACCATACGCTGCCGCATGGTGTCTGCCGCGATGGCTTTGGTTTCGGCGGGTGCCAGGTGATGGGTCAGCGCATCCAGACCGGCCAGTGTCAGGTGGTCTTCCTCGTAGCCGATCCGAGTGCCCGTGCCTGCCACCGACGCGACCGCGCGCCAGTAGTTGTCGCGCTGCCAGTCGGTATAGGTGATGTTATCCCCGACCGACCGGCGCCAGGGCTGGCCAGCGTCGATCCCGGCGCTGATGGTTACGCAATCGCTCGCGGTCACAACGCACGCATAGGGGCGCCCAAAGCTGCAGTAGAGAAACCCCGAATAGTAAGCGATATTGTGCATCGAGGTGAGCACCGCCGCATCCAGGCCGCGCGCCTTGAGGATCGCGCGCAGGCCGGTCAGCCGCTGGTCGTACTCGGCCACTGCAAAAGGCAGCGGCGCCTTTTCGCCATTGTGGACGCGGTGGAAATCGGGACGGGCCATGAGGGGCCTCCTTGTTTGCAAAGAAGGTCCCGGCGTTCAGGACAAGGATATGAGAATCGCGGCGCGACGCCATCGCGCAGCCGTCATTTTCGGCCCTTTGCCCCGCCGGTCAAGAGCCGCTATGCAATGCGCCAACAGGAGGCAGCTATGGCAGAGACCTATCTGGGCGTGGACAGCTCGCTCACCGGACGCAAATGGATCGGACCCGGGATCGAAACGGAGCGTCTGGCCGAAACGATTGTCCAGAGGGCGGGGCTGGCCCTGCCCCTTGCACGGGTTGTCGCGGCGCGGGGCGTGGCGCCCGAGGACGCGGCGGCCTTCCTGACCCCCACCTTGCGCGACCTGCTGCCCGACCCGCGATCCCTGAAGGACATGGAGCGCGCCGCGACGCGTCTGTGTGCCGCCATCGCTCGGCGCGAGCGGATCGCCGTGTTTGCCGATTACGACGTGGACGGAGGCTCCTCCGCCGCGTTGCTGCTCACTTGGCTGCGCGCGCTTGGGCTGACGGCCACGCTCTACGTGCCCGACCGGATCGACGAGGGCTATGGCCCCAACGCCCCTGCGATGGAGGCTCTCGCCCGCGATCACGATCTGATCGTCACCGTCGATTGCGGCACACTCTCTCACGAGCCGATTGCGGCGGCCAAGGGCGCGGATGTGATCGTTCTGGACCACCACCTTGGCGGAGAGACGCTCCCTGAAGCCTGCGCCGTCGTGAATCCCAACCGACAGGATGAAGACGGCGCCCTTGCCCATCTCTGCGCCGCTGCGGTCGTGTTCCTGTGCCTGGTCGAAGCCACCCGCCAACGGCGCGAGGCGGGGCTGAGTGGGCCGAACCTGCTAGACTATCTCGATCTGGTCGGGCTGGCGACGGTGGCCGATGTGGCGCCCCTGATCGGGGTGAACCGGGCCTTTGTCCGGCAAGGGCTGACGGTGCTGGCACGGCGCAATCGTCCGGGGTTGGTCGCGCTCGCCGATGTCGCGCGGATGGACGGCCCGCCCACCGCCACGCATTTCGGGTTCCTGCTGGGGCCGCGGATCAATGCGGGCGGGCGGATCGGTCAGGCCGATCTGGGTGCACGGCTGCTGTCCACCGACGACCCGCACGAGGCGCAGGCCCTGGCGGAGCGGCTCGACCAGCTCAACACGGAGCGGCGGGACATCGAAGCCATGGTCCGCGACGCGGCGCTTGCCCAAGCCGAAGAGCGCGGCGTGGACGCGCCGCTGGCCTGGGCCGCGGGCGACGGCTGGCACCCCGGTGTCGTGGGCATCGCTGCGGCCCGGATGAAGGAGGCGCTCAACCGCCCGTCGGTCGTGATCGGCGTGGAGGACGGCATCGGCAAAGGCTCTGGCCGCTCAGTGACAGGGATCGACCTTGGCGCGGCGGTGCAGCGGCTGACCGCGGAGGGGCTGCTGCTCAAGGGGGGCGGACACAAGATGGCCGCAGGGCTGACCGTCGAAGAGGCGCGCATCCCCGACGCTATGGCCCGCCTGTCGGAGCTGCTGGAGCGGCAGGGTGCCGGAGATCTCGGCCCGCGCGATCTGGCGGTGACCGGACTGATGGCGCCAGAAGGCGCACAGCCCGAGCTTGTCGAACAGATCGAAGCCGCAGGCCCGTTCGGCGCGGGCGCCCCGGCGCCACGATTCGCCTTCCCGGACATGCGGGTGAGCTTTGCTAAACCCGTCGGCGCGGGACATCTGAAGCTGACCTTTTCGGGCGCGTCAGGGGCCAAGATTGACGCCATCGCCTTTGGCGCCATGGACACCGCCCTTGGCCCCACTCTGAGCAACCACGCAGGTGCGGCGTTCCACATCGCCGGGCGTCTTGAGCTGAACCACTGGCAGGGCCGCACACGGGTGCAACTGCGTCTGGAAGACGCTGCGAACGCCTGAATGCAAAAAACTTCAAAATGCCTCTTGCAGGGGCGCGCGGCTTTGCATAGACAGCGCGTCACCGACAGGCTGGCCCGTTCGTCTATCGGTTAGGACGCCAGGTTTTCAACCTGGAAAGAGGGGTTCGATTCCCCTACGGGCTGCCATTTATCCTGTATCGTCATAGCACCTGCTTGCGCCTCTCAGGCCCATAGTTTGCACGTGGTGCAGCCCAGCGGTCTAACCGCCGCCAAGCACAACCGCAGCCAGCAGACTCGCCTGAAACGCCGCGGTCCCGGGCAGGAGCCAGTTGAGTCGCTCAGACACCGGCCATCGCAGCATCGCCGCGCTCAGCCAGAGCAACAGCGCAGCAGGCGCACAGAGCCACAGTGTCGGAGCCCAGAGCACAGCAATCAGCAAGGCGCCGAGCAGCCCTGCCACATAGAGCCTGCGCGACCACGCCTCCCCCACGAGAATGGCGAGTGTCCGGCGCCCGGCGCGCGCGTCTGCGACCCGGTCTCGGTGATTGTTCAACATCAGGATCGCAGCCGCCGGCAAGCCGACCATCACGCCGCACCAGAGCGTGCGGAGCGCCATCGCATCGCCCCCGTGGAGCCAGAGGGTGCCCGAGACCGCCACGACGCCAAAGAATGCGATGACCAGCAGCTCTCCGATCGGAAGGCCGGACAGCGGCACGGGGCCCATGGAGTAGGCATAGCCAAGCGCCAGCGATACGATCCCGATGATCAGCACCGGCCAGCCTCCGACGTGGATAAGGTAAAGCCCCGCGAGGCAGGCGAGCACAAAGGCCAGCCCCGCCGCGCGTTGCATGGCTGAGGCGCTGACGGCGCCTGTGGCAGTCATGCGGGGCGGGCCCAGCCGGTCAGGCCCGTCCACGCCGCGCGCGGCATCGGCCGCGTCGTTCCAAAGGTTCGTTCCGGCCTGAATGCCGATGGCCCCCACCAGCGCCGCGATCAGCACATCGCTGCGCGCCGCCGAGCCGGCCAGCCAAGTGCCCGCCAGCACCGGCACGACCGATAGCGACAAGGTTTTCGGGCGCGCGGCTCGAACCCAGGGAGAACCGACCCCGATCAGGCGCGGGCCGCGTCGAGCGCGTCGCGCAGCAGTGCGCGGTCGCCCAGATGGTTGGCCAGGATCAGGATCAGGCGGGCATTGAGCGCGTCGCTCTCGTCCTTGGACAGACCTTCATGGGCGGCCAGAAGCTCGGCGTAGAACTCGTCAGGCGCGTCGATATTGGGGGTGAGCGTCAGGGTCATGGGGTCACTCCTTGCCAAGGGCTTTGCGCAGGGCGGCGCGCACGGCGCCCTCATCGAAGGACGGCCAGCGGGCCGCGACATGCTGGTCGGGGCGGATCAGGTAGACGGCCTGATCGGCATCGCCCAGGTAACGCGCGGCGAGCGTCTCCGTCACCGGGAGCGCTACCACACCGATGTCGATCCCGGCCTCGCTGAGCGATTGCGCCTCGGTGCCGATGGCCAACAGGTTGAAGGCCCCGCCCAACTTGGGCAGCAGGAACCCGTCATCGACCGGCGCATCGGGGCACGGCGATCCGGGGCGGGAGCGCTGCGGCCCCTCGGGCAGCGCGTCCGCGCTGTTCAGGGGCGAGCCGTCATAGGTGCAGGGCACTGACAGGCGACCCGAATTGACCATGGGCCGGGCAAAGGCATGCTTTTCCGACAGGTCCAGAACCGCGTCGCGGAAGACGCGGCTCATCTCGCTCTTGGGCGTGATGAAATCGGTGGAACGCGAAGAGTTCAGGATGTTCTCATCCGCGCCGTGGATCCGCTCCGCGTCGTAGCTGTCCAGAAGGCTTTCATCGGCCTTGCCCTCAAGGATCAGCGCCAGTTTCCAACACAGGTTGTCCGTGTCCTGAAGACCGGAATTCGCGCCGCGCGCGCCGAAGGGCGACACCTGGTGCGCCGCATCCCCGGCGAACAGCACGCGGCCGTTGCGGAAGCTCTCCATCCGGCGGCACTGGAAGGTGTAGATGGACACCCATTCCAGCTCGAATTTCACATCTTCACCCAGCATCGCCTTGAGCCGGGGGATCACATTTTCGGGCTTCTTCTCTTCTTCCTTGTCGATGTCCCAACCCAGTTGCAGGTCGATCCGCCATACGCCATCGGGCTGCTTGTGCAGCAGCGCGGACTGGCCTTTGTTGAAGGGCGGATCGAACCAGAACCAGCGCTCCGTGGGGAAGTCGGCTTCCATGATCACGTCGGCGATCAGGAAATTGTCCTCAAAGATGCGGCCCTTGAACGGCATGTCGAACATGGCGCGGATCGGAGACCCGGCGCCATCGCAGGCGATCAGCCATTCGGCTTCCAACTGGTAGGGGCCTTCGGGGGTGTCCACGGTCAGGGCGACGTAATCGCCCATGTTCTTCACGTCGATCACCTTGTTGCCGCCACGCAGCTCCAGCGGAGCACCTTCGCCCTGAAGCGCCCGGACGCGGTCGATCTGGTATTCTTCGAAGTAATACTGCTGGAGGTTAATGAAGGCGGGACGCTCGTGCCCGTCTTCGGGAAGCAAATTGAAATCGTAGACTTCGCGGTCCCCGAAGAAGACCCGGCCCTTGTCCCAGACGACGCCCTTGTCCACCATCGGCTGACCACAACCGAGCCGGTCGAGGATCTCAAGCGGGCGCTTGGCAAAGCAGATCGCGCGCGAGCCGAAGGACACCTTGTCATTGTCGTCCAGCACGAGAGCGGACACCCCCTGCTGAGCAAGGTCAATGGCGGCCCCCAGCCCGACCGGACCGGCCCCGACGATCACCACCTTGTGGCGAACCGGGGCCGCGGCGTCCTGATCGGCAGAGCGCGCATAGGGGTAAAGCGGGCGTTCGAAAATCTTGGTCATCGGGTCTCCTCCCTCGGGGTGGCCCGGACGCGCCGGGCCAACGCAAACTCAGCCCTGAAGGGCTTCCCACATCTCCTTGTCGCGCTGCGCGGTCCAGATGCGCGGCGTGTCGATCCCGCGGGCCTCGTCATAGGCGCGCGCGACGTTGAACGGCAGGCAGTGCTCGTAGATCGCGTAATCGGCAAACTTCGGATCGCACTCGGCGCGTACCGCGTCCCAAGCGTCCTTGAGGGAGCCGCCCCGCGCCGCGACCTTTGCCGCCGGGCGGTAGGTGCTTTGCACGAAATCGCGGGTGTTCTCGATAGCTTTGTTGACCATTTCACGGCCAACCAGAGCATCGCCCCGGCCCGGTGCGATTGCGTCCACATCGAACCACTTGATCGCGTCGAGCGTGTCCCCCCAATCGCTGAAATGCCCGTCGCCGCAATAGCAGGCAGAGTGGTATTCCACGATGTCGCCGGTGAACATGACGTTCTGGTCGGGCACGTGGATCACGATGTCCCCCGCCGTGTGCGCACGGCCCAGATGCATGAGATCCACCCGGCGGTTGCCCAGATAGACGGTCATGCTGTCGTTGAAGGTGGTGGTCGGCCAGGTCAGGCCGGGGATGCTTTCATGGCCCTGGAACAGGCGCGGGAAGCGCTCGAATTCGCTGTCCCAGTCCTCCTGGCCGCGTTCCACCACCATGGCACGGGCCATGTCGGACATCAGGATCTGACCGGCCCCGAAGGCCGAGGCGCCCAGCACCCGCACGGCGTGGTAATGGGTCAGCGCGACATGGCTGATCGGCTTGTCGGTGACGGTGCGGATGCAGTCGATCACCTTCTGCGCAAGGCGCGGAGTGGCCTGTGCCTCGACCACCATCACGCTGTCATCGCCAATGATCACACCGGAATTCGGATCGCCTTCGGCGGTGAAGGCATAAAGCCCCTCGCCCACCTCGGTAAAGCTGATTTCCTTGTCTTCCATATCGCCTTGAGATGCGAACGCTTTGGCCATGACTGTCTCCTGTCGGGCATGTGGATGGGCGGCCCGGAGGCCGGATTTCGCACCGGGCTATTGGTTGAAAATGTAACTAACAAGGGGGCGCACCTAGGCGCCCCCAAGTTTTTTCACGCCTGCATAAGGCGGTCGGCCAGCACCCACGAGCCGGGGCTATCCTGAGCAATCGTGCCCATAGTCGCGGCCACCTTATCCCAGCCGGTCTGCGCGGCCAGATGCATGGGGCCGCCCCGCCAGCGGGGGAAGCCATAGCCGTGGATCTTCACCATATCGACGGCGGCATCGTCTTCCGCGATGCCCTCTTCGACAATGCGCGCGCCCTCATTGGCCAGAACAGCCATCAGGCGGTCGGCAATCTCAGCGTCCGAGAAATCGCGCCGGGTGATACCCTGCTCCGCCGAATAGGCTTCGATCAGCCGGGTCACCTCCGGGTCGGGCTGCGGGGTGCGATTGCCCTCCTCGTAGCGATACCAGCCCTTGCCGCTGCGCTGCCCCAGACGGTCCGCCTCGCAGAGCTGATCCGAGATCGTGACATAGCGCTCCTCAGCCGGGCGGCTCGCCGCCTGCCGCTTGCGGTTGGCCCAGGCTATCTGAAGGCCGGTGAGGTCTTGCAGCTCGCACGGGCCCATCGGCATCCCGGCGGCGCGCATCGCGCGGTCGACCTGTTCGGGCAGAGCGCCATCGGCCAGAAGATACTCCGCTGCGCGGCGATAGGCCGCCAGCATTCGGTTGCCGATGAACCCGTCGCAGATGCCGGACAGAACCGACACTTTCCGCATCCGCTTGCCCAGAGCAAAGCCGGTGGCGATCACCTCCGGCGCGGTCTCCGGCATTTTCACGATCTCAAGCAGCCTCATCACATGCGCAGGAGAGAAGAAGTGCAGCCCGATGCAGCGGCCCTGCCCTTCGATCCCGGCAAAAATTTCGCGCGGGTCGATGTAAGAAGTGTTGGTCGCAAGGATCGCATCCGGCGCCACATGGGCGGCCAGATCGCGGAACACGGCCCGTTTCACATCCAGGTCTTCGAACACCGCTTCGACGGCGATCTGAGCTGGCGCGGCATCGGCATAGTCCGCCGTGCAGGTCAGCGCCGCCATCTGGGCATCGCGCTTCGCCTCGGTGACCTTTCCGCGCTTCACGGCGCCGTCGACCAGACCGGCCACGCGGTCGCGCGCGGCAGAGGCGGCCTCGGCATCACGTTCAATCAGGATCACCTTGAGCCCGGCCCCAAGCGCGGAGGTTGCGATCCCCGCGCCCATCAGCCCGCCGCCCACGACGGCGATGGTGTCGAAATCACGCGGCTGCGCGTCCTTGATGGCGTCGGGGCGGGACACGCTGCGCTCGGCGAAGAAGGCGTGGCGCAGCGCACGGCTCTCCGCGCTCTGGCGCAGCTCCAGATGGCGGGCGCGCTCTTTGGGCTGCCCCTGAGCGAACGGCTCGGCCGCCCATTGCAGCGCGGCCAGGTTTTCCAGCGGCGATTGCTGCCCCTTGGCGCGCTTGCGCAAACGGGCTTCGGTAGCGGTATAGGCTTCGGCGGTCAGGGCTTCAACGCTGCGGGCGCTGACCGGGAGGGGACGTTCGGGCAGATCGGCGGCAGATTCCTGCGCCGCCTCAAGGACATCTCCGTCCGCGATCAGGTCGATCCCCCCCAGATCCCGCATTTTCGCCGCGTCGAACATCTGACCGGAACAGGCCATATCGATCGCCGCCTCCATGCCGATCAGACGCGGCGCGCGCTGTGTGCCCCCGGCGCCGGGGATCAGGCCGACATTGACTTCGGGCAGGCCGAACCGGGTGCCCGCAGCGGCGATGCGCCAGGCGCAGGCCATGGCGATTTCCATCCCGCCACCCAGAACCGTCCCGTGCAGGGCGGCAATGAAAGGCGTTTCACTGTCCTCAATCGCCTGCACGACGTCGGGCAGGTGCGGCTCTTCCGCGGGGCGGTCGAATTCGGTCATATCCCCGCCGGCGACAAAGGTGCGTCCGGCCCCAACGAGAATCGCCGCACGGGCACCTTGAACCTCCTGCACCGCGGCCAGCAGCCCTGCGCGCACCGCCGTCGAGGTCGCGTTCACCGGTGGGTTGTCGATCTTGACGATTGCCAAATCACCGCTTTTGTTCACTTTTACCACTGTCATGGGTTGTCCTCCCGGTCGGCGCCGACCAAATGTTACAATATGGGGCGGCAGCATGAAGTTTCGTAACAAAATGCTTGTTGCGAATCATCTTTTAAGTTATTCCGACCGAGCGGTCGATAAATGCATTCAAGATCGTCCGCCCCCAGCGAGATAGAAGCGAGGAACAGCATGGACGCCTTTATTTGTGACGCCACACGTACTCCGATTGGCCGCTACGGCGGGGCACTATCATCGGTCCGTGCCGATGATCTGGCCGCCCACCCGATTGCAGCTTTGGTGGCGCGCAATCCGCAGGTGGACTGGTCCCAAGTCGATGACGTGATCTATGGCTCGGCCAACCAGGCTGGCGAAGACAACCGCAACGTGGCCCGCATGGCGGCGCTGCTGGCGGGGCTGCCGGTGGATGTGCCGGGCACCACGATCAACCGGCTCTGCGCCTCTGGCATGGATGCCATCGGCATGGCGGCCCGCGGGATCAAGGCCGGGGATTATGACCTCGTGATCGCAGGCGGCGTCGAAAGCATGAGCCGCGCGCCCTTCGTGATGCCGAAAGCGGCCACGGCCTTCACCCGCGCCAATGCGGTCTATGACACCACCATCGGCTGGCGCTTCGTGAACCCGAAGATGAAGGCGCAATACGGCGTCGATAGCATGCCGGAGACCGCCGACAACGTGGCCGCTGACTATAATGTCAGCCGCGAAGACCAGGATGCCTTCGCCGCCCGCAGCCAGGCCAAGTGGGACGCCGCCAACTCGGCAGGCCGTTTCGCAGATGAGATCACCGCCGTCGAAGTGCCGCAGCGCAAGGGCGATCCGGTTATTGTCGATACCGACGAACACCCCCGCCCCGGCACCACCGCTGAAAAGCTGTCGGGTCTGCGCGGCGTGAACGGGCCGGACCTGTCGGTCACGGCGGGCAATGCCTCGGGCGTCAACGATGGTGCGGCGGCGGTGCTGCTGGCCTCGGCCGATGCCGTCAAGAAATACGGGCTCACCCCCATCGCCCGCGTGGTGACCATGCAGGCCGCCGGCGTTGAGCCGCGGATCATGGGAATCGGCCCGGTCCCTGCGTCCCGCAAAGCGCTCGCCAAGGCGGGGCTGTCAGTGGAGGACATGGACGTGATCGAGCTGAACGAAGCGTTTGCCAGCCAGGGGCTCGCCACGCTGCGCGAGCTCGGCGTGGCCGACGATGCGGAGCACGTGAACCCCAATGGCGGCGCCATCGCCATGGGTCACCCTCTGGGTATGAGCGGCGCCCGTCTGGTGATGACGGCGGCCTATGAGCTCAAGCGCCGCGAGGGGCGCTATGCGTTGTGTACCATGTGCGTGGGTGTCGGACAGGGCGCGGCCCTGATCCTGGAGCGCGTTTGATTTTTGGGGCCCGCCCGGCCGGTCGTCCGGCGGGCCCCAATGACAGATTTCAAAGGGAGGCATCAGATGTATGCACAAATGATCAAATCCGAGGTCTCGGACGAAGATCCCAAGCTGCTGGCCGAATTCCAGGCCCGCATCGACCGGGATGAAAAGATCGAGCCCAAGGACTGGATGCCCATGGGGTATCGCAAGACGCTGATCCGCCAGATCGGCCAGCACGCCCACTCCGAAGTGGTCGGCCAGCTGCCCGAAGGCAACTGGATCACCCGCGCCCCGACGCTGGAGCGCAAGGCGATCCTTCTGGCCAAGGTGCAGGATGAGGCGGGCCACGGGCTCTATCTCTACTCCGCCGCCGAAACGCTGGGCGAAAGCCGCGATGAGCTGGTGCGCCTGCTCCACGAAGGCAAGATGAAGTATTCGTCGATCTTCAACTACCCGACGCTGAACTGGGCCGATATCGGCGCGGTCGGCTGGCTGGTGGATGGCGCGGCCATCGTGAACCAGGTGGCGCTGCAGCGGACCTCGTATGGCCCCTACAGCCGCGCGATGATCCGCATCTGTAAGGAAGAGAGCTTCCACGCCCGCCAAGGCTATCACGCGATCATGGCCATGGCCTTCGGCACGCCCGAGCAAAAGGCCCAGGCCCAGGATGCGGTAAACCGCCTGTGGTATCCGGCGCTGATGATGTTCGGCCCGTCGGATGCGGAATCCGTCCACTCCGAGCAGTCGATGAAGTGGAAGATCAAGGTGAAGTCCAACGACGAGCTGCGCCAGCAATTCGTCGACCAGACCATCCCGCAGATCGAATATCTGGGGCTGGACCTGCCGGACGACCGGATCAAGTGGAACGAAGAGCGTGGCCACTATGATTTCGGTGAGCCGAACTGGCCGGAATTCTTCAACGTCATCAAAGGCAACGGCCCGTGCAACGCGGACCGCATGCATCACCGCCGCAAGGCTTGGGACGATGGCAAATGGGTGCGCGACGGGCTTCTGGCCCATGCGCAAAAACGCAATCAGCAGAAGGTAGCAGCACAATGAGCTCCGTTGGAAACCCGTATCCCGAAGATGATGCCCAGGACGTTGCCGCCCGCCGTGAATGGCCCCTGTGGGAAATCTTCATCCGCGGCCAGCACGGTCTGAGCCACCGCCACGTGGGCAGCCTGCACGCCCCCGACGCGGAGATGGCGATCAAGAACGCCCGCGACGTCTACACCCGCCGCAACGAAGGCGTGAGCATCTGGGCCGTGAAGGCCGATGATGTGGCGGCGTCCTCGCCGTCGGAAAAAGGCCCGCTTTATGAGCCGTCGAACAGCAAGGTCTATCGTCACCCGACCTTCTTCGACATCCCCGAAGAAGTGGGGCACATGTAATGTCGGACGCATTGTTTCAATTCCTGCTGAGGATGGGGGACAACACCCTGGTCCTCGGTCACCGGGTCAGCGAATGGTGCGGCCATTCCCCGATCCTCGAAGAGGACATCGCGCTTGCCAACACCGCGCTTGACCTGATCGGTCAGACGCAGATGTGGCTGGGCTATGCCGGCGAAGTCGAGGGCAAGGACCGCGACGCCGACAAGCTGGCGATGCTGCGCGACGCCTGGGATTTCCGCAATGTGCTCCTGGCCGAACAGCCCAATGGCGATTTCGGCCAGACCATGATGCGCCAGTTCCTGTTCGACGCCTGGCATGTGGAGATGCTCACCCGCCTGACGGAAAGCTCTGACGAGCGTGTCGCCGGGATCGCCGCCAAAGCGGTGAAAGAGGCGCTCTATCACGTGGAACGCTCCGGCGACACGGTGATCGGGCTGGGCGACGGCACGACCGAGAGCCATGATCGCATGCAAGCCGCGCTCGACATGCTCTGGCCCTATGTGGGCGAGCTGTTCGAGAGTGACGAGGTGGATGCAGAGATGGCAGAGAAGGGCATCGCCCCTGCCCCGGAAAGCCTGCGCGACGCGTTCGACGCCCGCATCAAAGCGGTGCTGGCGGAAGCCACCTTGCGCATCCCCGATGGCAGCTATGCCCATTCGGGCGGCCGCTCCGGGCGGATGCATTCCGAACATCTGGGCCACCTGCTGACCCATATGCAGTGGCTGCAGCGCGCCTATCCGGGAGCAACCTGGTGACACAGGCTTCGGTGGAACAGGTCTGGGCGTGGCTCGAAGAGGTGCCGGACCCGGAGATCCCCGTGATCTCTCTGGTCGATCTCGGGGTGATCCGCGGCGTGCGCTATGATGGCGATACGCTCGTGGTTTCGGTCACCCCCACCTATTCGGGCTGCCCCGCCACCGGGATCATCAATCTCGATATCGAGACCGCCCTGCGGGAGCGCGGGGTTGACGATCTGCGGCTAGAGCAACAGCTCTCGCCGCCCTGGACCACCGATTGGCTGTCAGACAAGGGCCGGGCGAAGATGGCCGAATTCGGCATCGCCCCGCCCCAACCCGCCGGGGGGCCCGACAAGTGCCCCAATTGCGGCGGCACCGATCTTGAGCGCCTGAGCCAGTTCGGCTCGACGCCGTGCAAGGCCCAATGGCGCTGCAAGAGCTGCCTTGAGCCCTTCGAATATTTCAAATGCATCTAGGGAGGATGCGATGGCGCGTTTTCACGAACTGACCGTTACGGATGTCCACAAGACGATCCGCGACGCCGTGGTGGTCACCCTCAAACCGGCCAATGGCGATGGGGATTTCTCCTTCACCCAGGGCCAGTACCTGACCTTCCGCAAGGATTTCGACGGCGAAGAGCTTCGCCGCTCCTACTCCATCTGCGCGGGCACCGATGAAGGCATCCTTCAGGTCGGCATCAAGCGCGTCGATGGCGGCGCCTTTTCGACCTGGGCCAATGAAAACCTGGCCGTGGGCGATAAGATCGAAGCGATGGAGCCCATGGGCAGCTTCCACACCCCGCTCGATGCGGGCGCTGACAAGCACTATCTCGGCTTTGCCGGCGGCTCGGGCATCACTCCGGTGCTGTCGATCATCAAGACCACGCTGAAGCGCGAGCCGCAGAGCCAGTTCACGCTGGTCTATGCCAACAAGGGCGTGAACACGATCATGTTCCGCGAGGAGCTCGAAGACCTCAAGAACGCCTATATGGATCGCTTCAACGTGATCCACGTTCTGGAGAGCGACGCCCAGGAGATCGAGCTGTTCACCGGGCTGGTCGATGCCGAAAAATGCGGCAATCTGTTCAAGAGCGGCTGGATCGACATCACCTCCGTGGACACCGCCTTCATCTGCGGCCCCGAGCCGATGATGCTCGCCATTGCGGGCGCGCTGCGCGATCACGGCCTGAACGATGAGCAAATCAAGTTCGAGCTCTTCGCCTCGGCCCAGCCCGGCCGCCTCAAGCGCAAAGCCGTGAGCCAGGAAGGCGCCTCGGCCACCGGCCAAGCCGAAGTGACGGTGATGCTCGACGGCATGAGCCAGACCTTCGAGGCCGACCGCGAAACCACCATCCTGGACGCCGCGCGCGATCAGAACATCGACGCGCCCTATGCCTGCAAGGCGGGCGTCTGTTCGACATGCCGCTGCCGTGTTCTCGAAGGGGAGGTCGAGATGGTCGCGAACCACGCACTTGAGGACTACGAGGTGGAAAAGGGCTACGTCCTGTCCTGCCAGTCCTTCCCGGTGACCGCGAAGGTCGTCGTGGACTTTGACCAGTAAGGAGGACCGGTCATGACGGAGGAGATGAAGATCGAGGACTATCTCGCGCAGGGCGGGAAGCTGACCTCACCGGGCAATGTGCCTTCGCGCTACCGCGCGGAGCTGCTCAAGCTGATGGCCACCTTCGTGGATAGCGAACTGGCCGGGGCGGCGGGCTTTGCCGACACGATCAACGACGCGCCGGGGATCAAACCCCGCATCGCGGCGGCCAAGATCGTGGCCGAGAAAACCGACAATGCCGGTAAGGTGCTGCGGCTGATGGGCGATTTTGGCGCCGATACGAACCGCTACGCCACCCACCACCCCTGGGCCGCCCGGCTGGACCGCGATGCCGATATCGGCACCCAGCGGTCCGAGCACGACATGCGTCTTGCCGTGTTCAACTACCCGCTGAACGGCTGGGTCGACAGCGTGGTGATGAACCTGCTGATGGGCGAAGCCGTGGGCGTTCAGCTCGACGACATGACCAAGCTCTCCTACCAGCCGCTTGCGGAAGCCTTCCGCGAGATCAAGCCGGTGGAGCAGCGCCACACCGAGCTGGCCGCCGAAGGGCTGGCCGAGATGGACGACATGGCGGACGCGCAGGCCTCCGTGGACTACTGGTGGCCTCGCGTCGCCAGCAGCTTTGGCGGCGCCGACACGGCCCGTGACGAAACGCTCCGCAACTGGGGTCTACGCCACGGCTCTTCCGCGGATATGCGCAGCGCCTGGGAAACCCGCGCGGCCAAAGCGCTCGACGCGGCTGGGCTGTCGAAACCCGCGTGATCGCGCGAGGGTAGCCCGTCCTCCCGGGCTGAAGAGGGGCGGCACAAGCTGAGTGCCGCCCTTCATACATCTAAGATGGGTCCGCAGACGCACGGCGGCGCAAAGACCGCCAAATCGGAGCTGCGTTCTGATGTTTCCGGGGGGTAACCTTTCGCGCCCCAAGGGGGCAGAGCCGCCCTACGGCTCAGATACCGTTGATCCCATTCACCGTGAGATCCGCAACAAGGCGGGCATAATCCTCACGCGCCTGCTCATCGGCGCCCGAGTTCCACATGTAGAACCAGTTGAGCATCCCAAAGACGGACATTACCGCCGCGCGCAGTTTGGCGCGGTCCTCGGTCACGGCCTGGGGCGCGAGCGCCGTGAGGATGCCGGACATCTGATCCACCATCTCGCGCTGATACCCGCGCAGGATGCGCTGCTGATCAGGCGGCAGGGCCGCGATCCCCGCCGTCTGCACTTTGTGCTCGTCATCCATGCCCTGATAGGCCAGCAGGATTTCCTGGGTGAGCCGGTGAAGCTGCTCGACCGGGGGCAGCCCGTCCAGCTCCACCGAAAGAACGCGGTCCCGCAGTTCGGCCAGATAGGTATCCAGCACGTCGAACAGGATCGCGTCCTTGCTGTCGTAATAGTGGTAGATATTCGCCTTGGAGATCCCGCATTCACGGGCCAGCATGTTCATCGACGCCCGGTCAAAGCCCTCATGGGCAAAGACCTTGGCCGCCGATTTCAATATCTGTCCACGCTTGAGATCGTGGTCTTTGGCGATGGTTCGCGCCACTGATTACTCCTTGGGTCGGTTGTCCACCACCCGCTTGGCCTTGCCCTCGGAACGGGCCACGCCACCGGGTTCGCGGATTTCGATCTTGGTCGAGACCCCAACCACAGATTTGATGTGATGGGCAAGCTCTTTGCTCGATGCCGCCCGCGCGCTTTCGTCGCTGGCGTTTTCCGTCGCTTCGACCAGGACGGTCATATTGTCCATCCGGTTAGCCCCCTTATCCAGAACGATCTGGAAATGCGGGGTCAGGCCGGAACACTTCAGGATCTGCTCTTCGATCTGGGTCGGGAAGACGTTCACACCGCGCAGGATGATCATGTCATCCGAACGGCCGGTGATCTTCTCAATCCGGCGCATGGAGCGCGCGGTGCCGGGCAGAAGCCGGGTCAGATCGCGGGTCCGGTAGCGGATCATCGGCAGGCCCTCTTTGGTGAGGGTGGTGAAGACCAGCTCGCCCATCTCGCCGTCGGGCAGCACTTCGCCGGTCTCGGGGTCGATGATTTCGGGGTAGAAGTGATCTTCCCAGATGTGCAGACCATCCTTGGTCTCGACGCATTCGTTGGCAACACCCGGACCCATGATTTCCGACAGGCCGTAGATGTCCACGGCATGCATGTCGAAGGCCTGCTGAATCTCTTCGCGCATGGCGTTGGTCCAGGGCTCGGCCCCGAAGATGCCGACCTTGAGGCTGCTTTCACGCGGATCAATGCCCTGACGTTTGAATTCGTCCAAAATGTTGAGCATGTAGGACGGCGTGACCATGATGATCGACGGCTTGAAATCCTGCATCAAGGTGACCTGCCGCTCTGTCATCCCGCCCGAGATCGGCACAACGGTGCAGCCGAGACGCTCGGCGCCGTAATGGGCGCCCAGACCGCCGGTGAACAGGCCATAGCCATAGGCCACATGGACCAGATCGCCCGGACGCCCGCCGGAGGCGCGGATCGAGCGGGCCACCACGTCGGCCCAGACATCGATGTCGTGCTTGGTGTAGCCCACGACCGTCGGCTTGCCGGTGGTGCCGGAGGAGCCATGCACCCGCACGAGGTTCTCACGCGGGGTGGCGAACATGCCAAACGGATAGGTGTCGCGCAGGTCCTGCTTGTAGGTGAAGGGGAACTTCGCCAGATCGGCCAGCGTGTGCAGATCGTCCGGGTGCACGCCCGCCTCATCAAAGCGCTGCTTGTAGAACGGGCTGTTGTCGTAGGCGTGCTTCAGCGTCCGCTTCATGCGGTGGAACTGAAGCGCGGCGATCTCATCGCGCGACGCGATTTCGATCGGGTCCAGATCCTTCGGGTTCGGGGTCAGGTCTTTCATTTAGTCGTCCTCCTCAAATAGCTGGCCGCGCACGGCACGAGACATGCCGCGAAATTCTCCGATGACCGCACCCTCCTGGTTGGTCACGCGAACGTCATAGACCCCGCTGCGCCCGGTCAGCGAGACCTCGCGCGCGGTGGCCGTCAAAGTGTCGCCCTGATGGGCAGGGGCGGTGTAGCTCATCACCGTATGCTGGCCGACCGTGGCCTGGTTGCGGCTGTTGCAGGCAAAGGCAAAGGCGCTGTCTGCCAGAGCAAAGCTGATCCCGCCGTGGCAGGTCTCATGCCCGTTGCAGTGGTGGGGCTGCACCACCAGTGACAGGACAGCATAGCCCTCATCGACTTCGTCCAGCGTCATGCCCAGCCATTGCGAGGCCGGATCATTGGCCCACATGGCAGCAGCCGCCCGCGCCGCGCGTTCTTTCGGGGTCATGTCAGTGCCCCTTGTAGCTGGGCGCGCGCTTTTGCAGGAAGGCGCTCACGCCCTCGGCATAGTCATCCGACATGCCGCAATCGCGTTGGAAGTCTGCCTCGCGCTCAAGGGCTTCGTCCAGCGTGGACCAGGCCGAGGCCTGGATCGCCGCCTTGGTCTTGGCCAGACCCAGGGTGGCACCGGTCGCCAGCTGCGCGGTCAGGGCACGGGCTTCATCCATGAGCGCGTCATCTGCGACGGCTTTCCAGATCATGCCCCACTCTTCGGCCTGAGCCGCAGGCACCGGCTGGGCGGTCATCGCCAGAGCCATGGCGCGCGCCGGGCCAACCAGCTGCGGCAGGGTAAAGGTGCCGCCCGCATCGGGGACCAGCCCGACCTTGGAAAAGCTTTGGATGAACTTGGCGCCATGCGCCGCCAGAACGATATCGCAGGCCAAAGCGATATTGGCCCCGGCCCCTGCGGCCACACCGTTCACGGCGCAGATCACCGGCATCTCAAGCGAGCGGATCAGACGAATCAAAGGGGCGTAGAAGGTGCGAATCGTCTCGCTCAGATCGGGTTTACCCTCCATCTTGGAGGGATCGCGATCGCCCAGGTCCTGACCCGCGCAAAACCCGCGGCCAGCCCCTGTCAGCAGCACCGCGCGCTTGCCGTCATCGCGCGCGGATTCCAATAGACCGCGCAGGCGTCTGTGCATCTCGTCGTTGAAGCTGTTGAGCCGATCCGGACGGTTCAGGGTAATTTCCACCCATTCGCCGTGATCTTGCGCAAGAACGCTCTCCTCCATCGCCCTTCACCTTTTCAAATGTTGCGCCGCAAGGCTTGCATAAACCAACCGGTTGGTCAATAAATAACCCATGCGAGTCAGCTCTGCCATAAACGGCAGCTCGCAATTGCCAATTTCGGGAGGAGAAAAATGGTGAAATTTTCGACGATGAAGGCCCTTCTGGCCTCTGCCGCCCTTGCTATGCCGCTGATGGCTCAGGCCGAAGCCGAGCACACGCTGGTCATCTCCAGCTGGGCGCCGCCGACCCATAACATCAACGCCGCCATGTGGCCCAAATTCACCGAGATGGTCGAAGAAGCCACCGATGGCCGCGTGACCACCGAACTCAAGCTCGGCCTCGCCCCGCCCCCGGCTCAGATGGACCTTGTGATGGACGGCGCCGCCGATCTGTCGATCATCTTCCACGGCTACCAGGCGGGCCGCTTCGTCACCACGAAGCTGATCGAGCTGCCCGGTTTTGACGGCAATGCCGAAGCGGCCTCTGTCGCGTACTGGAACGCCTATGAGAACTACCTGTCCAAGGCCGATGAGCACCGCGGCGTGAAGGTTGTCGCCCTGCACACCCACGGCCCGGCCCAGCTGCACACCTCTGATCAGATCGAAAACCTCGATGCGATCGCCGGTCTGAAGCTGCGCGTGCCCGGCGGTGTCGGCGGCGACGTGGGCTCTGCCCTGGGCGCGACCGGCATTTCGGTGCCCGCGACCAAGGTCTACGAGACCCTGGCCTCCAACGCCGCCGACGGCGTGGTGATGCCGATCGACAGCCGTCAGGGCTTCAAGCTGACCGAAGTCGCGCCGCATTACTATGAGATGCCCGGCGGATTCTATCGCGGCTCCTTCGCGTTCATCATGAACGAAGACACCTTCGCCGATCTGCCGGAAGACCTGCAGACCGCGCTTGAGGAAAAAGTGTTCGGTGAGCCGATCAGCCGCGAGATCGGCAAGATCTGGGATGGCGGCGACCAAGCCAGCCTGACCCTGACCGCCGAAACCGAAGGCAACACGATGACCACCGCTTCGGACGAAGATCAGGCCAAGTTCGCTGAAATCGCCCAGGGCGTGATCGACAGCGTGATCGCTGAGGTAGCGGAAACCGGCGTCGACGCGCAGGCCGCTTACGATCAGATCAAAGCCGACATGGCCGGTAACTGATCCACCAAGAGACCGGGGCCCCTGCCCCGGTCTCGTCCCCTACAGATCCGAGGTACATTCCATGCGGATGGTCCAGTTCTTTCGGCGGCTGTGTTGGCTGCCCGTTTTGATCGCGGGGGCCGCCTTGATGGCGCTCATGATCATGACCTTTGCCGACGTGATCCTGCGTTCGGTGTTCAATGCCCCCATCGAAGAAGCCACCGAACTGACGCGCATCTTTGTTGCGATCATCGTCTTTGCGGTGATGCCCGAAATATCGGTGACCGGCGGGCAGATTGCCGTCGACCTGACCGACGGCCATTTCAAGACCTTTGGCTTGGACGGCATTCGCGACGGCATCTTGCATATCGTCTGTGGCGTTATGCTGCTGTGGCCGCTCCAGAGGGTCTGGGTGCTGGCCGAACGCTGGCGCGACTATGGCGACATCACCGAATACCTGTCGATCCCGCAATATCTGGTCGGCTGGTTCATTGCCCTGTGTCTCGTTCTGACGATGGCAACCATGATTATCACCGGCGTTCTGCAGCTCTTTGCGCCGCAAGTGCTGGTAGAGGAAGACTAATATGACCGCAGCTTTGATCGGATTTGGCCTGGTTTTGCTCCTGTGCCTTCTGCGGATGCCCATCGTGTTCTCCATGGGGCTCGTCGGCACGCTGGGCTTTGCCTACGAGCGCGGCGGCTCGATCTTCGACGAACGCGGCCTGAAAGCCGCCATGTCCATGGTGGGCCGTCAGGTCACCGACACCGCGCAGGATTACGGCCTGTCCGTGGTGCCGCTCTTCATCCTCATGGGGCTGTTCGTGAACAAGGGCGGCATGGCGAAAGAGCTTTACGCGGTGTCCAACGCCTTCCTCGGCCATATGCGCGGCGGCATCGCCATGGCAACGGTCGCGGCCTGTGGCGGCTTCTCGGCCATCTGCGGGTCCTCGCTGGCCACGGCGGCCACGATGTCCAAGGTCGCCATGCCCGAAATGCGCCGCTACGGCTACTCGGATGAGCTCTCCACCGCCTCCATCGCGGCAGGCGGCACGCTGGGCATCCTGATCCCGCCGTCGGTGATCCTGGTGATCTACGGGCTGATGACAGAGACCTCGATCGGCAAGCTGTTCATGGCGGGGATCATCCCCGGCCTGCTGGGCATCCTGTTCTACCTGTTCGCCGTCCGCTGGACCGTCTGGCGCAACCCCAATGCCGGTCCGGCAGGCGAGCGTCACGGTTGGGGCGAGAAGCTGCGCAGCCTGCGTGACACCTGGGCCGTGCTGGCGCTGTTCTTCATCGTGATCGGCGGGCTCTACGGCGCGTTCGACTTCGCGCCGCTGAACCTCACCTTCTCCCCGACCGAAGCGGCGGGCATGGGCGCCATGGGCGCGTTCCTGATCGCTCTGGCGCGCGGCGGGCTGGACCTGCGCGGCCTGTGGGACGTGCTGCGCGAGACGGCCTTCACCGCCGCGTCGCTGTTTGCGGTACTGATCGGGGCGCAGATCTTCTCGAACTTCGTGAACCTCGCGGGGCTGCCCGATGCGCTGATCGGGCTGGTGACGGCCTATGACGTGTCGCCCATGATGGTCATCCTGATGATCCTGGCCGTTTATGTCGTGCTGGGCTGCGTGTTTGAATCGCTCTCGATGCTGCTGCTGACGGTGCCGATCTTCTTCCCGCTGGTGACGTCGCTGGGCTTTGACCCGGTGTGGTTCGGCATCGTGGTTGTGATCGTGACCGAAATCAGCCTGATCACCCCGCCGGTGGGCCTGAACGTGTTCATCCTCAAAGGCGTGGTGGGCGATGTGACCACCGGCACCATCTTCCGCGGTGTGACCCCGTTCTGGGTGGCGGACATCTTCCGTCTGGCTCTGATCGTGCTGGTGCCGTGGATCGTGCTGGTCCTGCCCAACACCATGGGCGCGATGGGGCACTGATGTTCGATCTGGCGGCACCTCCCGAGGGCTTCCTCGATGATCCCTGGCCCAGCTACCGCTGGCTCAGGGACGAGGCCCCCGCCTGCCGCCAGAGCGACGGCTCTGTCATCGTGTCGCGCTATGCAGATCTGGACCGGATCTACCGCGACACGGAGACCTTCATCTCCGACAAGAAAGCCGTGTTCGGCCCCAAATTCGGGGTCGGCACGCCGCTTTATGAGCACCACACCACCTCGCTCGTGTTCAACGACCCGCCCCTGCACACCCGCGTGCGTAAGGTCATGGTCGGCGCCATGAACCCCCGCGCGCTTGCTGCGATGGAGCCGGGGCTGGTGACGCTGGTGGACAGCCTGCTGGACAACATGGGCCCCGCGCCCGAGCTGATCCACGACTTCGCCGGTGCGATCCCGATTGAGGTGATCGGCAACCTGCTGGGTATCCCGCGCGATCGGCGTGACCCGCTGCGCGACTGGTCGCTGGCGATCCTGGGCGCGCTCGAGCCGCGCCTGACGCCCGAGCAGGAAGCCACCGGCAATCAGGCAGTGACCGATTTCCTGGCCTATCTGCGCGACATCATCGAAGACCGCAAAGCGCACCCGCTAGACCCGGCCACCGATGTGCTCACTCGCCTGATCCAGTCCGACGAAGGCGGCGGCCTGACCGAGGTGGAGCTGTATCAAAACTGTATCTTCATCCTGAACGCGGGCCATGAAACGACGACGAACCTGATCGGCAACGCCCTGTGGCTGCTCGATCACGACCGCGCCGCCCGTGCGCGGCTTCTGGCCGAGCCCGACCTGATGCCCACCGCCGTGGATGAATTCCTGCGGCTGGAGAGCCCCAACCAGCTTGGCAACCGGCTGACCACGAAGCCGATCACGCTCCATGGCGAAGAAATCGCGCCCGGCACGGATCTGCATCTGATCATCGGCGCCGCCAATCGCGACCCGGCGCAGTTCGAGCATCCCGACACGCTGCGCGTGGACCGGCGCCCGAACAAGCACCTGGCCTTTGCGGGCGGAGCCCACACCTGTGTCGGGCTCACGCTGGCCCGGATGGAAGGCCGCATTGCCATCGGGCGGTTCCTCGCCCGCTACCCCGATTACGACATCTCAGGCGGAGCCACGCGCGGAGGCCGGTTGCGCTTCCGTGGTTTCGCGACCCTGCCTGCCAACTTGAACCGAAAGGATGCATCATGACTGTGCAGAATGTCTCTTCCTTCGCTGCCGGGCAGTGGATCGAACCGGGCGAAGGGGCCCGCACCATTTCCTCGGCTGTGACCGGCGACGTGATCGCCCAGGCCGGGAACAATGCGCTCGACGTCCAGGGGATGCTGGACTACGCCCGCGACAAGGGCGGCCCTGCCCTGCGCGCGATGACGTTCCACGACCGCGCGCGCATGATCAAGGCGCTCGCGATGGAGCTGGGCAAGCACAAGCAGGCGCTCTACGACATCAGCTTTGCCACCGGCGCCACCCAGTCCGATCACATGATCGACATCGACGGCGGCATCGGCACGATGTTCGTCTTCGCCTCCAAGGGCCGCCGCGAGATGCCCGACGCCCAGGTCTATCTGGACGGCGACGTGGAGCAGCTTTCGCGGGGCGGCACCTTCCTGGGCCAGCATATCTGCACCCCGCTGCATGGCGTCGCGGTGCATATCAACGCGTTCAACTTCCCCGTCTGGGGGATGCTCGAAAAGCTGGCGCCGACGCTGCTGGCCGGGGTGCCGTCCATCGTCAAGCCCGCCACCGCGACCTCTTATGTCACCGAAGCCGCCGTGCGCATCATGCTCGACAGCGGCATCCTGCCCGAAGGCGCTCTGCAGCTCGTCTCGGGTGGTCTGGGCGACATGCTCGACCGGCTGACGCTTCAGGATGTGGTGAGCTTCACCGGCTCCGCAGACACTGCACTGAAGCTGCGCTCCGCCCCGCATATCCTTGAAAACTCCATCCGTTTCGTGGCCGAGCAGGACAGCCTGAACTGTTCGATCCTGGGCCCCGATGCGGCGCCCGATACGCCCGAGTTTGATCTCTTCATCAAAGAGGTCACCCGCGAGATGACCACCAAATGCGGGCAGAAATGTACCGCGATCCGCCGGATCATCACCCCCGACGGGTTGGTGCAACCGGTGATCGAGGCGCTCTCCGCGCGTCTGGCCAAGACCGTGATCGGCGACCCGCAGGCCGAAGGCACCCGCATGGGCGCGCTCGTCTCGGGCAGCCAAAAGCGCGACGTGCTGGAGAAGGCCGCGATCATCGGTCAAGAGGCCACCCGCGTCTATGGCGATCCCGACAATTTCGACGTGCAGGGCGCCGACAAGGACAAGGGTGCCTTCCTGCCGCCGATGCTGTTCCACTGCGCCGACCCGGACAAAGCCGAGCGCGTCCACGACACCGAAGCCTTCGGCCCGGTCAGCACCATCATGGGCTACCGCGATCTGGATCACGCCATGGCCATCGCCAACAAGGGACAGGGGAGCCTCGTGGCCTCTGTCATCACCCGTGATGGCGATGTGGCTCGTCAGGCCGCTCTGGGGATGGGGCCGTATCACGGCCGGATCTACATCAACAACCGCGATTCCATGAAGGAAAGCACGGGCCACGGCTCTCCGCTGCCGCACATGATCCACGGCGGCCCGGGCCGCGCGGGTGGCGGCGAAGAGATGGGCGGCGTGCGCGGCGTGAAGCACTACATGCAACGCACCGCCATTCAGGGCAGCCCCGACATCCTGACGGCCATCGGCTCCAAATGGGTGCCCGGCGCGACCGAGAAACCGGCCCCCGCCCACCCGTTCACCCGCAGCTTCAACCAGCTTGAGATCGGAGAGACGATCCACACCGATCCGCGCACCATCTCCATGGATGACATCGAACACTTTGCCCATTTCACGGGCGATACGTTCTATGCCCACATGGATCAGGAAGCCGCCGAGCGGAACCCGTTCTTCCCGGGCCGCGTGGCCCATGGCTACCTGCTGCTGAGCTTCGCCGCCGGCATGTTCGTGGAGCCCAATGAAGGCCCGGTGCTGGCCAATACCGGGCTCGACAACCTGCGCTTCATGAAGCCGGTCTCCGCCGGGGATACGATCAAGGTCCGCCTGACCGTGAAGAAGAAGACCCCGCGCAACGACGAGTATGGCGAAGTCCGCTGGCACGTGACGTTGACCAATCAAGATGATGAGTTGGTCGCTGAATACGAACTGCTGACGATGAACGCCTACTAAGGCGATCCCGCGTCAAAAGACGCGGCTGACAATTGCGCAAGGCAGGGGTAGACGGTGCGGTATGAGCCGCTCCTTCGACGCCTGCCTTGTGCTTTTGACCGACGGGTCCCTGCCCCGCGTCTGGTCCCTGATTGTCACCATCTTTGGGGACATGGCTCAGGGGGATGGCGACACCCTGTCCAGCCAGGCGATCAACCGCATCACCGACCGCATCGGGATCAAGCCCGCCGCGACCCGCGTTGCCCTGCACCGGCTCAAGGCGGATGGCTGGCTGTGGTCGCGCCGTCAGGGCCGGACCAGTGATTATGGGCTCACCGAAACGGGACGCGCCGAAAGCGCGCTCGTCAGCCCGCGTATCTACGGGCAGGCCGAGGCGCCGCGCGCCTGGCATCTGGTGATCGCCAATCCCGACAATCGCCGCGCGTTGGAGACGCTGATTGCAAAGGGATCGCACCTTCCCGCGATGCCCGGCATCGCTGTCGGCGCGGGCGCGCAGGCGCCGACCCACCCCGACCTGATGGGCCTTCCCACCCCGGACGAGGCGCCGGACTGGCTGCGCAGCGCCCTGTGTGATCCGCGCCTGCGCGACGCCTGTCATGCCCTGCTGGAGCGGTTCACAGCCCTGCGCAGCGCTCTGCCGGAGGATCTGTCCCCCTGCGAGACCGCCGCCCTGCGGGTGCTGATCGTGCATGACTGGCGGCGGCTTGTGCTTAGGGTGCCGGACCTGCCAGAGCAGCTTTTCCCGACAGATTGGGCCGGGCCGCAATGCCGCGCGCTCCTGTCAGAGCTGCTGGAGCGCCTACCCGCACCCGATGCGCAGTCCCTCGCGGCCTAGAACTCCACGCCTTTTTGCGCCTTCACCCCGTCGCGGAAGGGGTGTTTGACCAGCGTCATCTCGGTCACCAGGTCGGCGGCTTCGATCAGCTCGGGCTTGGCGTTGCGGCCCGTGAGGCAGACATGGGTCATGGCCGGTTTTTGCGTCAGCAGGAAATCGACCACCTCGTCGATATCCAGATAATCATAGCGCAGCGCGATATTGATCTCGTCCAGAAGGACAAACTGGATCTCCGGGTCGAGGATCTGCTGCTTGGCGATGTCCCAGCCCTTCTGCGCGGCGGCGATGTCGCGCTCGCGGTCCTGGGTGTCCCAGGTGAACCCTTCGCCCGAGACAAAGAAGCGGCACTCATCGGCAAAGCGCTCGCGCAGCATGGCGGCCTCGCCCGTCGGCCAGGAGCCCTTGATGAACTGCACGACGGCGCAGGGCATCTCGTGGGCGATGCAGCGCAGGATCATGCCAAACCCGGAGGAGGATTTGCCCTTCCCCGCGCCGGTATGGACGATGATCAAACCCTTTTCTTCGGTCTTCGTGGCCATCATCTTGTCGCGCGCGGCCTTGATCTTCTTCATCTTCTCGGCGTGGCGGGTGTTCTCGTCGCTCATCAAGGGGGCTCCCGTTGCTTGACATGGAGGCGAATGGAGCGCATCCAGCGTGATGCTGGTGCCTGTGTCAACAGGTGAAAAGGGAATGATGCAAGGGCCCCCGCGTCCGAAGCTCAGCCGCCCCCGCGACCGTGACCGGAGAGGTCGCCCCATGCCACTGGCGCAATGCCGGGAAGGTCGGGCCACCGTCAGGCAATGCCTGAAATCCGCAAGCCGGGAGACCTGCCTGCAGCGAATGACTGCAACCGGACGGGGTGTTCCGGGTGTCGGGTCCGCGGCGTTTGCCCGCTCCGTCCCGCCATCCCCCCTGCCCGCAAAAGGATGATGGCCGTGACGACCGAACTTCTGGTCTGTGTGAAATGCCGCAAGGGGCAGGACATCCCCGAAGACGCGACCCGTCCGGGGCAGGCGCTGATGGAGGCGCTTGCAGCGGGCGATCTGCCAGACGGCGTGCGTCTGCGTGCGGTCGAATGCCTTCAGAACTGCGATCAGGGCTGCACCATTGCCCTGCGCGGGCCGGGCCGCTGGAGCTATGTCTATGGTAACCTCTCGGCCTCGGATGCCGAAATGCTGGCCGAAAGCGCGGCGCTCTACCGCGACACGTCCGATGGGCTGATCCCGTGGCGATCCCGGCCCGAACATCTCAAACGCAACTGCATCGCGCGCATCCCGCCCGCTGATTTCCCCGATCCCCTGGAGGACCAATGACCGATCTGTCCAAACTTCCCGTCACCGTCATCACCGGCTTTCTGGGCTCGGGCAAGACGACCCTGATCCGCGAGCTGATGCAGAACCCGGGCGGCAAGCGGCTGGCCGTCGTCGTCAACGAATTTGGCGATGTCGGGGTGGATGGCGAGATTCTGAAATCCTGCGCCATCCCCGATTGCCCGGCGGAAAACATCATGGAACTGGCCAATGGCTGCATCTGCTGCACCGTGGCCGATGATTTCATCCCCACGATCGAAGCCCTGATGGCGCTTGATCCCAAGCCCGATCACATCCTGATCGAAACCTCCGGCCTGGCCCTGCCCAAGCCGCTCCTGAAGGCGTTCGACTGGCCCGATATCCGCTCCAAGATCACCGTGGACGGCGTGATCGCTCTGGCCGATGCCGAAGCCGTGGCGGCGGGCCGTTTCGCGCCCGACGTGGCACGGGTGGATGCGCAGCGCGAGGCCGATGACAGCATCGACCACGAAACGCCGCTCTCGGAGGTGTTCGAGGATCAGGTGTCCTGCGCCGATATCGTGCTGCTGACCAAACCCGATCTGGCTGGCCCCGACGGCGTGGCCAAAGCCCGCGCGGTGATCGCGGCAGAGGCCCCCCGCGCCATTCCGGTGGTCGAGGTGGCCGAAGGCGTGGTCGATCCGCGCGTGATCCTCGGGCTGGAAGCCGCAGCCGAGGACGACATGGATGCGCGCCCCTCGCATCACGACGATGGGTCGGATCACGAACATGACGATTTCGAAAGCATCGCCGTGGCGATCCCCGAACTGGCCGATCCCGCCGATCTGGTGAAGGCCATCGAAGGGCTGGCGAATGACCACAATATCTTGCGGGTCAAGGGCTATGCCGCCGTCGCGGGCAAGCCGATGCGCCTTCTGGTGCAGGCCGTGGGCGCGCGCGTGCGTCACCAGTATGACCGCCCCTGGCAGCCCGGCGAAGACCATCAGGGCAAGCTCGTCGTGATCGCCGAGCATGACGATATCGACGAGGCCGTGATCCGCGCCGCTTTGGGGGCGTAAGGCCCGCGCCATGCATGTCATCTTCCGCGAAAGCCATGGGTTAGAGGAGACCGAAACCCCGACCGATCTGGGCCAGAACCCGGCCGATCTGGTGGTTTTGTCCTTTTCCGACAGCGACCTGGGCGCTTTCGCGGCAGCGTGGCATCGCGGTGGCGGCGGCGCGCGGATGCCGAGCCTGCGGTTGGCCAACCTCGCGGCGCTCAAACACCCTTTGTCGGTCGATACCTATGTCGAACAGACGCTTGAGGGCGCAAAGGGTATCCTGATCCGCCTGATCGGCGGCGTGCCCTACTGGGCCTACGGGCTCCAGCAGGTGAAGGCTCTGGCCGAGGCCAGAGGCATCGCTGTGGCCGTTCTGCCCGCCGACGGGCGCGAGGACACGCGGCTGGATGACCACTCGACACTCCCAGTATCGACGCTGCGGCGGCTCGCTCATCTGTGCGACACCGGCGGAACGGTGGCCGCGCAAGCGGCTCTGGCGCAGATGGCTTTGGCCGCCGGGCTCTATGCCGGGCCCGTTCCGGGCGCGAAGGTATTGCCCTTGGTGGGGGCCTATGCGCCGGATGAGGGTGTGATCTGCCCGGCCGTGGCGCTGATGGGCAGCGGCGAAGGGGGGCTGTCTGCCCCCCGCGCCTGCGGCGCTCCCCCCGGAGGTATTTTGACAAATAAGAAAGTGCTGGTCGTATTCTACCGCTCCTATCTGGTGGCAGCGGATCTGGGGCCGGTGGACGGGCTGATCCGCGCGTTTGAAGCGCGCGGCCACCAGGTGCAGGCGCTGTTTGCGCCCTCGCTAAAGGCCCATAGCGCTGCGGGCTGGCTGGCGCGGCAGGTGGCGGCCTATGCGCCGGACGCCATCGTCAATGCGACGGCGTTCTCGGGCAAGGGGGATGGCGGGGAGTCGCCTCTGGATGCGGGCGGTGTGCCGGTGTTTCAGGTGGCGCTTGCAACCTCAACCCGTGCGGCCTGGGCCGAGTCGGAGCGGGGCCTGTCCCCCGCCGATCTGGCGATGCATGTCGTGCTTCCCGAGGTGGACGGGCGGATCATGGCCGGAGCGGTGTCCTTCAAGGAGCCGGGGCCGCGCGATCCCGATCTGGAGTTTGCGCGTTTTGCGCACCAGCCCGAGGCGGATCGGATCGGCTCCGCTGTGGCGCGGGTCGAAGGCTGGCTGCGACTGGCCGATGCGGCGCCCGAGGCGCGGCGGGTCGGGCTCGTCTTGTCGACCTATCCGGGCAAGGACTGGAACATGGGGCACGCGGTGGGATTGGATGCGCTCGCGTCGACCCAGGCGATCCTCAGGGATCTGAAGGGCGCCGGGTATGCGGTTGAAGCGCCGGGTGATCTACCGACGGCGCTAAGCGCCCGCGATCTGAGCTGGCCGCTGGACGACTACCGCGCAGCGCTTGAGGCTCTGCCGCAAAGCCTGCGCGACGATCTTTCCGCCGCCTGGGGCGCCCCCGAAGAGGATGCAGATTGCGACGGCGCTGCGTTTCGGTTCCGCGCCGTTGAGGCCGGGGCCGCTTTGATCGCGCTCCAGCCCGAGCGCGGCGCGGTAGCGCACCGGGAGGACGACTATCACGATCTGAGCCGCGTCCCGCGCCACGGCTATGTCGCCTTTTATCTTTGGCTGCGCCGTCACGCGGATGCGATTGTCCATATCGGGGCCCATGGCACTCTCGAGTGGCTGCCGGGCAAATCCGTCGCCTTGTCCGGGGCCTGCTGGCCCGAGGCGCTGACCGGCGATCTTCCGGTGATCTACCCGTTCATCGTCAACGATCCGGGCGAGGCCGCCCAGGCCAAGCGTCGCATTGGCGCGGTGACGCTCGGCCACATCCCGCCCCCCCTGCGCGAGAGCGGCACGCCCGACAGGCTGGCCCGGCTGGAGGCTCTGCTGGACGAGTTTTCCAACGCCGACGGGCTGGACCCGCGCCGCCGCGACCGACTGCAATCGGACATCCGCGAGGAGGCGCAGGCGCTTGGCGTGGAGGACGATCTGGGGCTGGAGCGGGCCTCCTGCACCGCCGAGGCGATCACCCGGATCGACCGTTTCGTCTGCGACGTGAAACAAAGCCAGTTCGGCGAGGGGCTCCATATCTGGGGCCGCGCCGGAGAGCCCGCCAACGCTCAATCCGAGCGGCAGGGGCTGCTGGACGCCCTCGATGGCAAGCGGATCGCGGCGGGGCCGTCGGGATCGCCCTATCGGGGGCGGCGCGATGTGTTGCCCACGGGGCGCAATCTCTACACCACCGATCCGCGCGCGGTGCCCACCCGGGCGGCCTATGCGCAGGGCGTGACGCTGGCCGAAGAGCTGGTCCGGCGCCATCTGCAAGACGAAGGCGATTGGCCGCGCGGGCTGATCGTGGATCTTTGGGGCTCCGCCACCATGCGCACCGCCGGGGAGGAATTCGCCATGGCGCTGCACCTGCTGGGGGTGCGGCCCGTCTGGGACAAGGGATCGGAGCGGGTGAGCGGCATCGAGGTGCTGCCCATCGCGGAACTGGACCGCCCCCGGATCGACGTGACTTTGCGCGTCTCGGGGCTGTTTCGCGACGTGTTCCCGACCTTGTCGGCGCTGTTTGCGCAGTCGGTGCGGGCGCTCGCCGCGCGGGACGAGGCGCCCGACTGGAACCCCTATGCCGGGCGCGCGGATCTGGCGCGCGTCTATGGCCCGGCGCCGGGCAGCTTCGGGCTGGGCATGGGCGCGGCGCTTGAGGAATACACCGATGAGGCGCGCGCAAAGGCCGGGGAAGCCTGGCTGGCCGCGTCGAGCTGGGCGCTCGACGGGGACAAGGTGGCGCAGGACGCAGCTGGCCTGAAGGCGCGGGTCGCTCAGGCGGACAGCTTCGTGCACCTGCAGGATCTGCCGGAAACCGACCTGCTGCTGGCGAGCGATTATGCCGCCCATGAGGCCGGGTTCGCCGCCGCGCAGGCCATCACCGGCGGCAACGCCGCGCTCTATCACCTGGACAACACCGACCCCGCGCGGCCCAAGGCCAGGGCTCTCTCCGAAGAGATCGCTCGCGTGGTGCGGGCCCGTGCGGCCAATCCCGGCTGGATCAACGGGATGAAGCCCCACGGGTTCCGGGGCGCTGCAGAGATCGCGGCGACGCTCGATCACATGGCGAGCTTCGCCCATCTGGCCCGAGCCGTTCCGCCGCACCTGTTCGATCTTTACCATGACGCGACGCTGGGCGATCCTGAGGTCGCTGCGTTCCTCGAGGATGCCAATCCCGAGGCCGCCGCCGCCATGCGGGACCGCTTTGCCGAGCTCTTGCGCTCGGGCCTGTGGGACACACGGCGCAACTCCATTCGTGCGGAGCTGGAGGTAGGATCATGAGCGTTGCCCCAAGCGTGAAAGGTTGGTGCCCCGGTGCGTATCGCCCGATGATGTCGGGCGACGGGCTGGTGGTCCGGGTGCGGCCCCGGCTCTCACGGCTGACGGCGCAGCAGGCCACGGGGCTGTGCACTCTGGCGCAGCTTCATGGCAGCGGGTTTCTGGACCTGACCAACCGGGCCAATCTGCAGATCCGGGGCGTGGCGCCTCAGGCCCATGACACGGTTTTGCGCGCGCTTGCCGGGCTTGGTCTTCTGGACGCAGACCCCGCGCTTGAGAGCCGCAGGAATATCCTCGCCGCACCGTTCTGGCAGCTCGGGGCGCTGACCGAAGGTCTGACCACCGCGCTGCTGGACGCCCTGCCGGACCTGCCCCCCCTGCCGCCCAAGGTGGGCTTTGCCGTGGACACGGAGGAAGCGCGGCATCTGGCCAACGATCCCGCCGATTTCCGGCTGGAGCGGGACACTGAGGGCGGACTGATCCTGCGCGCAGATGGCGCAGAGCGCGGGCGCCCGGTGAGTGAAAGTGGCGCGATCCCCGCCCTGATCGAGATGGCCCAGTGGTTCGCGGCCCGCATGGATGACGACCACCGCCGCATGCACAAGCTGGTGGCGCATCAGGCGCTCCCGCCCGAATGGCAAAGCGTCGTACCTGCTCCGGCGGCAGCGCAGGCTGTCCCCGGCCCCCGGTCCGAAGGCCTGCTGCTGGGCGCCCCGTTCGGGCAGATCGATGCGGCGGCGCTCTATCATGCGATCAAGCGCAGCGGCGCGCAGGCGCTTCGCGTCACACCGTGGCGCTTGTTCCTGCTGGAGGGCGCGGCGCCCCTGCCCACGCCCTTCATCGACCAGCCGGGCGATCCGCTGCTGACAACAGACGCCTGCCCCGGAGCCCCCTTCTGCCCGTCGGCCTCGGTCGAAACCCGCGATCTGGCAACGGCACTTGCCCGGAAGCTTGGCGGCGATCTGCACGTGTCCGGCTGCGAGAAAGGCTGTGCCCGTGCCCGCCCCGCCGCGTTGACCGTGATCGGCCGGGACGGGCGCTTCGACCTTGTGAAAGGCGGCCACGCATGGGATGAGCCGAGCCGCACCGGGCTGACGGCCCAGGACCTGCTGACCGGAGAGCTGTAAATGCCCTACACCTACGAGACCAACGGCGCTGCGATCTACAAGGAATCCTTTGCCACCATCCGGGCGGAGGCCGATCTGGCCCGCTTCACCCCCGACGAAGAGCCGATCGCCGTGCGCATGATCCACGCCGCCGGGATGGTCGGACTAGAGCAGCATATCCGCTTCTCGGACGGCTTTGCCGTGGCCGCGCGCGCAGCGCTGCAGTCGGGCGCTCCGATCCTGTGCGATGCGCGCATGGTCTCCGAAGGCGTGACCCGCCCGCGCCTGCCCGCCGATAACCGCGTGATCTGCACCCTGCACGATCCGCGCGTGCCCGATATGGCGAAAGAGATGTCCAACACCCGCTCCGCCGCCGCGCTCGAACTGTGGCGTGACGATCTGGAGGGCGCTGTGGTCGCCATCGGCAACGCCCCCACGGCGCTGTTCCATCTGCTCAATATGCTCGAAGACCCGGCCTGCCCGCGCCCTGCGGCGATCATCGGCTGCCCAGTGGGCTTCGTCGGCGCTATGGAGAGCAAGGACGCCCTGTGGGAAGCCCAGCCCGTCCCCTGCTGCATCGTCGAAGGCCGCCTCGGGGGCAGCGCCATCACCGTGGCCGCGATCAACGCCATCGCGAGCCGCGCGGAATGAGCACGGGCACGATCACCGGCCTGGGCCTTGGGCCCGGCGCCGCCGACCTGATGACCGTGCGCGCCGACCGGCTGCTGCGCAAAGCGACCCACGTCGCCTATTTCCGAAAGCCCGGACGGCAGGGGCAAGCCCGCCGCATCGTCGAGGGGCTGATCCCCGACGGCGCCGTGGAATTTCCGATGGAATACCCCGTCACCACCGAAATCCCCGTGAACGATCCCGGCTATAACGCGGCGCTCGCGCCGTTCTACGACGACTGCGCTGCCCATCTGCGCCAGCTGGCAAAGGACGGGCACGATGTTGTGGTGCTCTGCGAGGGCGATCCGTTTTTCTACGGCTCGTTCATGCATCTCTACACGCGGCTGGAAGGCTGCCCGGTCAATGTCGTGCCCGCCATCACCGGCATGTCCGCCGCCTGGACGGCCTCCGGCCAGCCGATCACCTGGGGCGATGACGTGCTCTGCGTCCTGATGGCGACCCTGTCCGAGGACGATCTGACCACCCATATGGAGCGCTCCGACGCTTTGGTCGTGATGAAGATCGGGCGCAATATCGACAAGGTCCGCACTGCCCTGCGCCGGGCCGGGAAATACGACAGCGCCTGGCTGGTCGAATACGCTGCCATGCCCGAACAGACCGTCCGCCCCCTGCGCGAGCTCGAGGGGCCGGTGCCCTATTTCTCCATCGTGCTGGTCCATGGCCACGGGAGGCGCCCATGACCGGAACCCTGACCATCGCCGGGCTGGGCCCCGGCAGCGATACGCTTGTCACGCCCGAGGTCCGCGACACCCTGAATCGCGCCACCGATGTGGTCGGCTACATCCCCTATGTCGCCCGCGTGGCGGAGCGCCCGGGCCTGACGCTGCACCCTTCGGACAACCGCGTGGAGCTGGATCGCTCCCGCCACGCGCTTGAAATGGCGGTGGAGGGCCGCGACGTGGTCGTCGTGTCCTCCGGCGATCCCGGAGTGTTCGCCATGGCATCGGCCGTCTTCGAAGCGGTCGAGGCCGGCCCGCCCGAATGGCGGGCCCTGGACATCCGCGTGCTGCCCGGCATCACCGCGATGCTTGCCGCTGCCGCCCGCGCCGGGGCGCCCTTGGGCCATGATTTCTGCACCATAAACCTGAGCGACAACCTAAAACCCTTTGATCTGATTGAGAAACGTCTAAGGCTGGCGGTTGAGGCCGATTTCGCGATGGCCTTTTACAACCCGCGCTCCAAATCGCGGCCCGAAGGGTTCGCGAAGGTGCTCGATCTGCTCAAGGCCGAATGCCAGGATGCGCGCCCCGTGATCTTTGCTCGCGCGGTCTCCACGCCCGAGGAAGAGCTGCGCGTCGTGCCCTTGCCAGACTGCACACCCGAGATGGCGGATATGCGCACGATGGTCATCGTCGGCGCCTCCAACACGCGGATCATCGAGCGGGACGGCCCGCCAATCGTCTACACCCCGCGGTCGGTGTCATGAAGCCAGGCCAGCACCTCTTGGGGGGCGTGCAGCTCCTCTCGTGCGGGCAGGCTGGGCCGGTCGATCATCAGCACAGGAAGGCCAAGCGCCCGCGCCGCTGCAATCTTGGCCACGGCGCCGGTGCCACCCGCGTTCTTGGACACAACGATATGCGTGCCGTGCTGCTCCATCAGGGCGCGGTCGGCCGCTTCGGTAAAGGGGCCGCGATCGACGACAATGCTGTGCTGAGGCAGCGGCGGCGGCGTGTCCGGCGCATCGACCAGACGCAGCAGATAGTGATGCTGCGGCTGCACGGCGAACTGCGCCAGGTGCATCCGCCCCACGGCCAGCAGGACGCGCTGCGCGGGGCCGGACAGGGCCTCCACCGCCCCCGCGATATCGGGCACATGCGTCCAGCGATCCCCGTCCTGCTCCGCCCAGGGCGGGCGGGTCAGCGCGACCAGCGGCACGTTGCTCTGGGCGCAGGCCTCCACAGCGTTGCGGCTCATCTGGGCGGCGAACGGGTGGGTGGCGTCGATCACATGGGTGATCGCTGCGGCGCGCAGATAGGCCGCCAGCCCCGGAGCGCCACCAAAGCCGCCAACCCGCACCGGCAGCGCCTGCCGCGCCGGGCGCGCCACGCGGCCCGCATAGGACAAGGTGCCCTTGATCCCTTCGGAATGAAGCAGATCGCACAGGGCGGTCGCCTCTGTTGTTCCGCCCAATATCAAAGGGTTGATGGCCATGCTTAAAGCTCCGCATGAGGTAAGGGATGCCGCGCCCAAGGATGGACCGGCCACCGCTGCACTGCAAGAGGCCCTGTGCCGGGAGGACAGTCATGACGGATAGCGCCTGGCTCACGATCATCGGTGTGGGCGAAGACGGCATAGCCGGGCTGACCCCCACCGCGCGCACGGCCTTGGACGAGGCCGAGGTCGTCATGGGACCGCCGCGCCATCTCGCGCTGCTCCCCGAGACCGGCGCGCGCCGGGTTGCCTGGCCTGTGCCTTTTGCAGAGGGGATCGACATCCTGCTGTCGCATCGCGGCACCCGCACCGTCGCGCTTGCCTCGGGCGATCCGTTCTGGTTCGGCGCCGGGTCGGTTCTGGCCCGCCATCTGGAGCCCGGCGAGTGGAGCGCCCTGCCGGGTCCGTCCTGCTTTTCGCTCGCGGCAAGCCGGTTGGGCTGGCCGCTGGAGCAGACCACATGCCTTGGCCTTCACGCAGCACCTCTGCCCCGGCTGCGCCCGCATCTGGCGGACAGCGTCCGGCTGATCGTCACCTTGCGCGACGGTGAGGCGGTGACCGCCCTGGCGAGCTATCTGACGGGTGAAGGCTTCGGTGCCAGCATGCTGCACATCCTTGAATCCCTTGGCGGCCCCCGCGAGGCGATCACCACCATCCGCGCCGACGCGCTGCAAGGCCGCAGCTTTTCCCATCCGCTGGTCGTGGCCATCGCCCCAAAGGGCGGTGCGGCGCTCACGCTGGCCAGCGGGAGGGCGGATGACTGGTTCCACAGCGACGGCCAGATGACGAAACGCCCCGTGCGCGCGCTTGCGCTGTCGGCGCTCGCCCCGCGCCCCGGAGAGCATCTGTGGGACATCGGCGGCGGCTCGGGCTCCATCGGGATCGAATGGCTGATGTCCGGCCCGAGCCTCTCGGCCACCACCATCGAGCCCCGCGAAGATCGGGCGGAGCGCATCCGCGCCAATGCCGACCGGCTCGGCGTGGACCGGCTGTCGGTCGTGCATGGCGCGGCGCCCGAGGCGCTGAGCGGCCTTCCCCGCCCGGATGCAATCTTCATCGGTGGCGGGCTCTCTCAGGCCCTGCTGGACCACCTCACCGCCCATGCCACGGGCGCCCGGCTCATCGCCCATGCGGTAACACTGGAGAGCGAGGCCCTGCTCGCGCAGGCCCAAGCGGCCCATGGCGGGGATCTGATGCGGATCGAACTGGCGCAGGCGGGCGCCATAGGCCCGCGCCGGGGTTGGAAATCCGCCTACCCGATCATGCAATGGAGCGTCACGCTATGATCGTCGCCGGGCTGGGGTTTCGGGACAGCGCCAGTGAGGCGAGCCTCACCGATGCGCTCTCTCGCGTCGGCGGGGCGCCTCAGGCGCTTGCCACCGCCCAAGCCAAAGCGGATCATCCCGCGTTGCGCGCCCTTGCGGATCGGCTGGGTCTGACCGTGATCGCGATCCCGCCCGAGGTGCTGACCGCGCAGCGCACCCAAACCCGATCCACTGCTTCGCTGGAGGCCTACGGCACCGGCTCCGTCGCGGAAGCCGCCGCGCTTGCCGCCGCAGGTGAGGGCGCTCTGCTCTTGACGGCGCGCGTAATATCGGCAGACCAGATGGCCACTTGTGCCCTGGCCACGAAAGCCCAATCATGACCGTGCATTTCATTGGCGCCGGACCCGGCGCGCCCGATCTTCTGACCCTGCGGGGGCGCGATCTGATCGCCTCCTGCCCGGTTTGTCTCTATGCCGGATCGCTGGTCCCCGAGGCGGTGCTGGCCCATTGCCCCGACGGCGCGCGGATCGTGAACACGGCGCCGTTGGATCTCGATCAGATCATCGCCGAAATCTGCACCGCCCACGCCGCCGGTCACGATGTGGCGCGGCTCCATTCCGGCGATCTGTCGGTGTGGTCCGCCCTGGGTGAGCAGCTCCGCCGCCTGAAGGCCGAGGGCATTCCCGTCTCCGTCACGCCGGGGGTTCCGTCCTTTGCAGCTGCGGCCGCCGCGCTTGAAGCGGAGCTGACCCTGCCGGGCCTCGCGCAATCCGTCGTGCTGACCCGCACGCCGGGACGCGCCTCCACGATGCCCGAGGGGGAGACGCTGGAGGCCTTCGCCGCCACCGGCGCGACGCTGGCGCTGCACCTCTCGATCCAAAACCTAGCCGATGTCGCCGCGCGGCTGGCCCCCGCCTATGGCGCGGCCTGCCCCGTAGCCGTGGTCTATCGCGCCTCCTGGCCCGATCAGAAGATCATCTGCGGGACGCTGGGCGACATCGCCGCCCATGTCGATGACAGCATCGCGCGCACGGCTCTGATCCTGGTCGGGCCGGTGCTGGGCGCGCAGGAGTTCGACGAAAGCTGCCTTTACGCGGCCAGCTACGACCGCCGCTACCGCCCGCAAAGCGCAGACAGCCCCTGGGCGAGCTGGACCCCGGAGGATGAGACATGAAGGGCGTTCTCGTCTCCGCGCCCTCGTCGGGCACCGGCAAAACGACAGTCATGCTGGGCCTTCTGCGCGCACTTGCCGATGACGGGCTGGCGGTGCAGCCGTTCAAGTCCGGCCCCGACTATATCGACCCGGCCTTTCACCGCGCGGCCTGCGGGCGGGCGTCGTTCAACCTCGACACCTGGGCGATGGGAGATCGGCTGCTGGATGCGGTCGCGGCGCAGGCGCGCGGGGCGGATATCTGCGTCGCGGAAGGCTCCATGGGGCTGTTCGACGGCGTGGCCACGCGCGGGCAATCCGGCTTTGGCAGCAGCGCTGAGACGGCGCGGCGTATGGGCTGGCCCGTGGTGCTGGTGCTGGACGTGGGCGGGCAGGCGCAATCCGCCGCCGCCACGGCGCTTGGCTTTCGGGAGTATCTGCCCGACCTGCCCTTCGCCGGGGTGATCTTGAACCGCGTCGCCTCCCCCCGGCACGAGCGGCTCACCCGGCTGGGGATGGAGCGCGCAGGGCTCCGCGTGCTGGGCGTTCTGCCCCGGCGCGGCGATCTGGCCCTGCCCGAGCGCCATCTGGGCCTGATCCAGGCGGTGGAGCATCCCGACCTGGACGCCGCCATCGAAGGCTACGCCCAGTTCCTGCGCGATCACGTCGATCTGGACGCGATCGGGGCCGCAGCGGATGGCCACGCGCTGCCGCAACAGGGCGCCCTGCCTCGCCCGCCCGCGCAGCGCATCGCCTTGGCGCAGGATGAAGCGTTTTCCTTCACCTACCCGCACTTGCTGGAGGGCTGGCGCACCGCCGGGGCGGAGATCCTGCCCTTCTCGCCTCTGGCCAATGAGGCCCCCGATCCGCAGGCCGATCTGGTCTGGCTGCCCGGCGGCTATCCCGAGCTGCACGCAGGCAAGCTTGCCGCCGCCACCCGGTTCCGCGACGGGCTGCGCCACCACGCGCAAACCCGGCCTGTCCATGGCGAATGCGGGGGTTACATGGCGCTTGGGACTGCGCTGATCGACAAGGACGGAACGCGGCACGAGATGGCCGGGCTTTTGGGGCTGGTCACCAGCTATGAGAAGCGCAAGTTCCATCTGGGCTATCGCCGTGCGGTTCTGGACGCCCCCCTGCCCGGCCACGCCGTCGGCGCCGCGCTGCGCGGGCACGAGTTCCACTATTCCACCATCCTGGAGCAACCCGACGCGCCGCTGGCCCAGGTGGCCGATGCCGATGGCAACCCGGTGCCTGAAACCGGCTCGCTTCGCGGTCACGTGTCTGGCACCTTCTTCCACCTGATCACGGAGGAAGAAGCATGACCGGCTTTGTCAGTTTCATCGGCTCCGGCCCCGGCGATCCCGAGCTTCTCACGCTCAAGGCGGTGGACCGGCTGTCTCGCGCCGATGCGGTGCTGTTCGACGATCTCTCCTCTGGCCCGATCCTGAGCCATGCGCGCCCCGGCGCCGATTTGGTGGGCGTGGGCAAACGCGCCGGGCGCCCCTCGCCCAAGCAGGACCATGTGAGCCGCCTTCTGGTGGACTATGCCGCGACCGGGCAGCGCGTGGTGCGGCTGAAATCCGGCGATGGCGGCATGTTTGGGCGTCTGGAGGAAGAGCTGACCACCCTGCGCGCGGCCGGGATCGCCTATGAAATCATCCCCGGCATCCCCTCGGCCATCGCAGCGGCGGCAGCGGCGGGCATTCCGCTGACCCGGCGGCTCACCGCGCGGCGGGTGCAGTTTGTCACCGGGCATGACGTACGCGGCGCCCTGCCCGAAGACCTGAACCTGCCCGCGCTCGCGGATCCCATGGCGTCGACCGTGGTCTTCATGGGGCAAAGGACGTTCCCCCTTCTGGCCCGCGCGCTGTTCGAACATGGGCTGCCCGCCGCAACCCCGGCCATCCTCGCTCAGGCCGTTTCGACGCCGGATCAAAGCCTTGAACGCCTGACGATGGAACAGCTCGCCGCGCGCCTCGCCGCCGGGGTCAGCGACAAACCGGCCCTGATCCTTTACGGACCCCTGGCCGAAATGGGCGTCGGATATGACTGATCTGTGGCTGATCGGGATCGGCACCGGCAACCCCGCGCATGTGACGCTGGAAGGCTGCGCCGCGCTGCAAGAGGCGCAGGTCGTGCTGATCCCCCGCAAGGGAAGCGGCAAGGAGGACCTGGCCCATCTGCGCCACGCGATCCTGAAGGACGCAGGCGCCGCCGCGAAGGTCATCGAGTTCGACTACCCCGTCCGGGACGACACCCTGCCCTATCAGGAGCGCGTCGTCCGCTGGCACGATGAGATCGCCGCCCGCTGGGTGCAGGCTTTGGACGGCGTGACTGGCCCGGTTGCGCTGCTGGTGTGGGGGGATCCGGGGCTCTATGACAGCACGTTGCGCATCGCGGCCCGGCTGGATCCGGCGCCAAAGGTGCGGGTTGTGCCGGGGATCACGGCGCTTCAGGCGCTGACCTCGGCCCACGCGATCCCCTTCAACACGGTGAACGGCGCGGTGCAGGTCACCACCGGTCGCCGCCTGCGCGATCACGGCTGGCCCAAAGGCGCAGAGACCGTGGTGGTCATGCTCGATGGCGAATGCAGTTTCACCGGACTGGATCCCGAAGGGCTCCATATCTGGTGGGGCGCCTTTCTGGGGATGGAGCAGCAGATCCTCGATCACGGCCCCCTAGCCGAGGCGTCAGAGCGCATCATCCGCACCCGCGCACTGGCCCGGGCCGAACATGGCTGGATCATGGACACGTATCTTCTGCGGCGCGGCTGACGCGTTACTCCGCCACGGACCGCAGCACCCCATCGGAAAGCGCCAGCATGTCGGGCGCAAGCGCGGCGCTGAACGGCTTTGAATGGCTGACCAGCACAATGGCCTGAGGAAGCGCGCTGAGGATTTCCAGAAGCCGGGCCTCGTTCGCGGTGTCGAGCGCGTTGGTCGGCTCGTCCAGAAGCAAAACCTCGGGCTCCATCGCGAGCACGGTGGCCAGGGTCACCAGGCGTTTCTCGCCGCCCGACAGCTTATGGGTGATGCGATCGCGCAGGTGCAGCAGGTCCAGATCCCCGAGCACCCGATCCACAATGGCAAGCGCCTCATCGCGCGTTTTGCCCAGGTTGAGCGGCCCGAAGGCGACGTCTTCGGCCACGGTCGGGCAGAACAGCTGGTCATCGGGATCCTGGAACACCAGCCCAATGCGGCGACGCGGTTCGAGGAAATCAGCCTCGTCTCGGCAGGGCTTTCCGAACAGCGTCACTTGCCCCCGATCAGGGCGCTTGAGCCCCAGGATGAGGTGCAGGAGCGTCGATTTCCCGGCCCCGTTGGGACCGGTCAGGGACAGCCGCTGCCCCGGCATGATCGTCAGGGACGCACCGCGCAACACCGGATCGTATCCGGGATGGGCAAAGTGAATGTCGTGAAGGTCGATCAGCGCCATGCAAAGTCCAACCCAATTAGCATCATGCACCCCCCAATGAATGCGGCGCCGAATGCGAGGTCGCGCCGCGTCAAAGAGAATTCCTTCAAGAGCATGAACCGCCCGGAAAAGCCACGGCATTTCATCGCGGCCAGAATGCGTTCTGACCGCTCAATCGCGCGCACCAGCATCATGCCGACCAGATAGCCGAAACTGCGATAGGTATGCCAGTTGGTGCCGGGGCGGAAACCGCGCACCTTCATGGCCGCGCGCAGGCGCAGGTATTCCTCGCGCAGCACATCGACATAGCGGATGGTGAACATCAGAAGATGCACCAACAGTTCGGGGCAGCGCAGCCGATGCAGCGCGTGGCCCAGCGTCACCGGCTCCATCGAGCCGACCAGAACCATCAGCGCCAGGATCACGGCATTGGCTGTCAGCGCGATCTCAATCGCCTGCCACAGGCCCTCCCAACTGGCCCCAAAGCCCCAGATCGTGAAGATGGGATCCCCCGGCACGGTGAAGGGAAGCAAGGCCAGCATGAACAGGATAAACCCGTCCATCATGGCCATGCGCTTGAGGGTCTCGCGCCAAGGCAGGCGCGAGACCGAGAGCAACGCGAAGGACAGCGCAAGCGCCACCGAGAGCGCAGGGAGCGTTGAAAGCGCGACCGTGACGATGCCAAAGATGCAGGCCAGGACGATCCGCATCCTCGGGTCGCGCTCAGCGATCACCCCGATCCGCGGGCCGATCCCGGCCTCGGCAAGCGCCTCTTGGCGGTGCCCCAACGCGTGCGCCATCAGGTGGCCAGCTTCCGACGCGCGGCGATGTAGAAGCCCAGCCCGAACAGCCCGACGATGTAGCCGATCCCGCCTAGGATCGTCTGAAAGTCGTTATGTTCGCGGTAGGCGGCGATCTCGCGGCGCAGCGGGCGCATCTCGTCGCGCACCGCTTCTGCAATCGCGAGGCGCTCTTCATCGCTGAGCGAGGCCACCGAAACACCGCCGGAAGCGGGCGCTTGCGCGACCTCTTCCGTGGCCTGAGCCGCGGCAGCGGCTACCCCCATGATCTTCGCCACATCCTCGGCCGTCATGGTGACTTCGGCCACGTGCCCGGCCCCAAGATCGGCGTAGAAGCTGTGCGCGACCGGGGAGGTCGGCACATAGGTGAAGAAGCCATCCGCATCGGTGACAGCGCGGCCCAGCTCCGCGCCATCGGGCCCGGTGACGATCACTTCAGTCTGTGCCGCCATATCGCCGTTGGAAAAGCCGATCTCGCCCTCGATGGCATCGCCGGAGGGGAAGACACCCGCGATCACCTTGTGGGCCAAGGCCGGCAGCGGCGCGCAGACCAGTGCCAGGATCAGAACCATGCGTCTCATGAGAGCGCTCCTTTCATAAAGAGCTCCGGCTTGACCTTGCGGGCCAGAAGCACCGCAAAACCGGTCAACACCGCCTCGATGACCATCACTGGAATGTGGGCAAAGAAGACGAGCTTGGCTGCAGGCAGGAATTCATCGCCCGAAACCGCCAGAGCAAGACCCACCATCGCCGTCGTGGCCGCAATGGCAAAGGCACCGCCAACCCCGCCCCAGATCGCGCCCTGAAGCGGCGTGCCGCGCGCGATCAGTTTGCCAAAGATCAGCCATGCCAGAACGGCTGGCAGCGCGATATTGACCGTGTTGACGCCCAGCACCGTGAGCCCTCCGAACCCGAAGAACACGGCCTGAAGCAAAAGGCCCACAAAGAGTGCCGGGAAGGCAGCCCAGCCCAGAAGCAACCCCGCCAGACCGTTCAAGATCAGGTGGACCGAGGACGGACCAATGGGAACATGGATCAGGGACGCCACGAAGAAGGTCGCGGAAAGCACCCCCGCAGTGGGGATGCGATCCAGATCAAGCGATTTAAGCCCAAGGCCAATCCCGCCGACCGCGGCAACCGCGCCGGTGATCACAACGGGATTGGACAGGGCACCATCAACGATGTGCATGGAGGGTCACTCCAGATCCCAGGCGCGGACCCAGATGACGGCATCTTGGCTCAGTTCCTTGCCCTCATGCTCGGTCGCAGGACCCGATCCCAGGGCCGCGAAGCCCCAGTATCCAGCCTTGGGCACTCCGAAGGTGAAATAGCCATTGGCGTCCGACACCGCGACCACGGCGCCGCCGGGCATCGGAGAGACGGTCGGATCGGTAGCGGACGTGCTTTCCATGTCGGGCTCGGCGGCCATGTATTCGACTTCGATTTCAGCACCCGCGACAGGGGCCCCATCGGCCAGGACGCGGCCCGTGAAGGTCGATCCGGCGATGATGTTGTAGGGCTTATTGAGCGGGACGATCTCCGTGGGCAGCCCCACCGGCTCCATCCAGTCGGTCGGCAGCTCGTTCCGGTTCAGGAAGGCTTTGGTGATCTGCTGGATGTAGATGTCTTCGGATTGCTCGTAATAGGGCGTCGGCACCGTCACGAGAACGTAATCGCCCGACCGCTTGACCGGAACCGAGCCTTTGAACGCGGCGCCTTCGTTCTCACCGCCGGTGAAGCGCACGGGCTCAAGCGTGTCTTTCAGATCGGTCCGCGCGCCATTGTGCACGACGAAGAACTCTTCGGGCATGTCCAGATTCATGACATGCCCATTTTCGAACGGGTGCCAGAAGATCAGCTTCACAGGCACATCGCCGGGCGCTTCGATCATCGTGTCGGTGGTGTATTCCAGAAGGAAATGGGCCTGCCCCATCACAGGCAGAGCAATAGCGGCCAGACCGGCCAGAAGGGTCTTCTTCATGATGTATCCTCATCCCTGCGCCTCACCCGGCGCAAATTGCGAATGGACGCACGGAGAGAAAAGCCGGAGAGATGCCCGAAACCGGTGCAACGCGCAGGCCAGACGCGCTCCCCGACGTCCGATGACATGCGCACCCCAAGGCGGGGCGCCCAGTCCGGCAGGTCTCCTGGCTCGCGGGTCAAAGCATGGGGCTGGCCTTCCCGGATTGCTCCAGTGGCATTGTCAGCCCTGCTCGCCGCTTACAGTTGCGGGGGCAGCTGCGGCATAGGCACCTTTCGGCGCCGCACCGCATTCCCTTTTACCCCGAGGTCGTAAGCCCCCGGGACCGGACCCGCAAACGTTGTCAGATGTTGCAGCGCGGCGCAATCCCGATTTGCGCAGTCGTCGCGTTTCGCTCAGGCGTGACCGTCAGGCGAAACGCGCCCGCACGGAACCCAGCCCGGCGATCTCGGCTTCGAACAGATCGCCCGAGGACGCGGCGACGCCGGGCCCGAGCGCGCCCGACAGCACCAGATCGCCCGGCCCCAGAGGACGCCCGGCCCGCGCCTGTTGCCGCGCCAGCCAGTAGAGCGCATTCACCGGGCTGCCCATGCAGGCCGCCCCCGCGCCAAAGCTGACCGGCTCTCCGTTGCGGAACATGGCCATGCCGCCCAGACGCTGATCGAAATCGGCCAGCCGCTTGGGCGTCTGGCCCAGCACATAGGCGCCGCCGCCGCCATTGTCGGCCACGATGTCCACGGGGCGCACATCGCGATCCGCAATCCGGCAGCCCGCAATTTCAAGCGCGGGCAGCACGAAACCGATGGAGGCCAGCAGCTCGACCATGGTCAGATGCTCTCCCGTGAGGGGCGCAGAGATGACAAAGGCGACCTCGGCCTCGACCTTGGGCTGCGCCACGCGGTCCATGGGGATCGGCGCGTGGGACGTGGCCTCCATATCGGCAAAGAGCAGACCCGAGACGGGCCCATCCGCCCCCAGCCGCACCTGATCCGCCGCAGAGGTCAGGGCGATCTTGCGCCCAGAAAGCTTGCGCTCTTGTGCCTCCCAACGTTTCGCATTGAGCGCCTGGGCGGCGTAGGCGGCCTCCAGATCATCGCCCAAAAGCGTGCGCACCGGTGCGATGGTTTGATCTTGCGCGAAGGCGCGCCAGATTGCATCGGCGGCCTCCTGCACTTTGGTCGGGTCGGCGGTCTGGTCGGTCATGGGATCTCCCTCAGAGCTTGACGCAAATGTTGCTCAGCTCCGTGTAGAATTCCAGCCCATGCACGCCGCCCTCGCGACCGATGCCGGATTCCTTGGACCCGCCAAAGGCGGTGCGCAGATCGCGCAGGAACCAGGAATTGACCCAGACGATCCCTGCTTCGATCTTGCCCCCGACCCTGTGGGCTTTGGACAGGTTCTCTGTCCAGATGGCAGAGGCCAGCCCGTAGGGCGTGTCATTGGCCAGCCGGATCGCCTCTTCTTCGGTGTCGAACGGAGCGATGTGGCAGCAGGGGCCGAAGACCTCTTCGCGGATCACGCGGGCGTCTTCGGGAAGGCCGGTCCAGATGGTCGGCTCCACCCACGCGCCGTCCTTCATATCGCCGGGCATGTCGGGCTCCCCGCCGCCGATGACGATGGTCGCGCCTTCCTCCTTGGCCAGCTCATAATAGGACATGACCTTGCGCTTGTGCTCCTGGCTGACCAGCGGACCCAGATTGGTGGCCGGATCGTCCGGGCGGCCGAGCGTGAGCCCCTCGACGCCTTCCTTCATGCGGCGCAGGAACTCATCGAAAATGGGGCGTTCGACATAGACCCTTTCCGTGCCCAGGCAAACCTGCCCGCAATTGGCAAAGGCCGAGCGCATGGTGCCCTCGATCGCCTTGTCCATGTCGCAATCGGCAAAGACGATCCCGGCGTTCTTGCCGCCGCATTCCATCGACACCTGCCGAAGCCCCTTGGCGGCGGCGCGGGTTATGATCTCGCCCGTGCGAGTCTCTCCGGTGAAGGTGATGGCGTCCACCTCGGGGTGTTCGGTCAGGTAGGCGCCCGCGCTGTCGGGGCCAAAGCCGTGCACGACATTATAGACGCCCTTCGGCACGCCCACCGCGTTCATCACCTCGCCCAGCAGCGTCGCGGTGAGCGGGGTTTCTTCGGAGGGCTTCACCACCACCGTGTTGCCACAGGCGAGCGCCGGGCCGACCTTCCAGGTCATCAGCAGCAGCGGCAGGTTCCACGGGGAAATAACGGCGATCACGCCCTTGGGCTTGCGCACGCCGTAGTTCAGCGCACCCTCCCCGTCGGGGGTGTCGAGGTGGAATGCCTCCGTGGGGACGTTCTTCACCAGATCCGCGAAGATCTTGAAATTCGCGGCCCCGCGCGGGATGTCGATATGCGAAGCGAGCGAGCGCGGCTTGCCGGTGTCCATGATCTCGGCTTCGAGGAACTCGTCGAAACGCCGGGTGATCTCATCCGCGACCGCGTGCAGCATGGCGGAGCGCTCCGCCTGTGTCATCCGCCCCCATTCGCCGTCAAGCGCCGCGCGCGCGGCGCGCACGGCGGCGTCAACCTCGGGCTGCTTGGCCTCGTGGACCATACCGATCAGCCCATTCGTCACCGGGTTGCGGTTTTCAAATGTGGCGCCGCTGCTGCCTTTGGTGAATTCGCCATTGATGAAGTGGAGCGTATCGGTCATCGCCCTGCCCTTCCTGTCTGAGCCCGGTCCGGGCGCCTCATGGGTGCGGCGCGCGAGCGCGCGCCGGCGGTGTTCTTCACGCGAGCCCGATGGCCTCGATCCCGGCGCGCGCGCAGATATCATCCTGTTCGGCAGACGCGCCCGACACGCCAATCGCGCCGACGATCACACCGTCTTCAAGGATCGGCTGCCCGCCCGGAAACATCGCCACATGGGGCTGCCCCGAGATCCCGGCCAGCACAGCGGGCTCACCCGCAAGCGCATCGTAAAGCGCACCGGACGCCATCTTGAACCCGGCCGAGGTGCGCGCCTTGTCCTGCGCGATCTGGCCTGATTGCAGGAACGCGCCATCCCCGCGCAGGAAGGCGATCAGGTTGCCTTCGGGGTCGCACACGGCGGCGTTCACCGCCACGCCCAGCTCTGCGCCGCGCGCGACGGCTGCGCGCACGGCCTCTGCGGCGGCCCCACAGGTGAGCCGCCGCGCCTCCATCGTCGGATCCATGTCAGGTCACAACCGACAAGAAGCGATCGTTCAGAGCCCGGTTGTGGTAGAAGATCCCCTTGCCCAGGTTGTCCACATCCCAGACCCGCTGCGGGTTGTCGGGATAGTAGGTGTAGCCGCCGCAGAAGACTTCGTTGCGGTTGCCGGACGGGTCGAAGAAATAGATCGTCTGGCCGCGCGTAATGCCGTGCCGCGTGGGCCCGATATCGAGAGAGATCTCATACCGCCCCATGATGTCGGCGGCGTGCAGCACGTCTTCCCAGGTCTCCAGGAAGAAGGCGATGTGGTGCAGCTTGCCCGGCTCGGGGTGATCCACGAAAGCGATGTCATGCGCCTTGTTCGACACGGTCATCCAGGTGGCGATCACGCCATCGGGGCTTTCGACTGTCTCGGGCACAGAGAAATCGAGCGCCGTGGTGAAGAATTTCTGCACCTCGGGGATGTTCGGGCCATAGAGAAGGCAATGGTCCAGCCGGGTGGCCTTCATGCCCGTGGGCGCCTCGCGCCAGATTTCGGGGTTGCGGGTCATGGGCCCGTTATCGGACAGCGCGGCTTCGGTGTAGATTTCGATCCGGTGGCCGGTCGCAATCGTGAAGCCGTAGCGTTTGCCGATGCCGGGCATGTCGCCTGCGGGCACTTCGTCCACCTCAAGCCCGTAGTCGATCACCCGCTGGCGATAGGCCTGAAGCGAGTCCTCATCCAGCGACTTGAACGCGAAGAAATCGATCCCCGCCTCTTCCGCCTCGCGCAGCACCAGGCTGTGACGGTCAAATTCGTCGTAGCCCTTCAGATAGACGCGGCCATCTGCCTCTTTCGAGACCAGATGCAGCCCCACGTGATCCACGTAGTGTTTCAGCGCCGCTTCCATATCGAGCACCCGGATCTGAGCCAGTCCGGGGCGCAAAAGTCCTGTTTGTGCCATGGGTGTCCTCCCTTGCCTCTGGCAAATGTCAGTCTTCAGTGTCGGCCTGCGCGCGGCGCCGGGCGTGTCCCGGCGGGCGGAAGGCGGGTTCAACCTCCAGATCGGAGCGCGGATACAGGCGGCAACTGAGCGCGTAGCCGGCGCCAGCTTCCTCATCGCTGACATGGGCCAAACTCATCTTGCCGGTGTCATATTCGCCCGACAGGACCTTCACTCGGCAGGCCCCGCAGCCACCCTGACGGCAGCCCACACGCACCGCGCGCTGCGGGCGTCGCTCCAGGGCGAACAGGACCGGCTCATCCTCCCGGCAGGTCCAATCGCCATCCTCTCCGGCCACGCGAATCCGATGTCGCGTCACCTGCTTTGCATCCAGCATGCGCTCCTCCCCATGCCTTTCGCTTACCTTGTGAAAGTGAATATCGTTCGTCAAGAAAAATATCGGCAATATTGCGCATGCTCCATAAATTTCGGTAAAACTAATTTTTATCGTTGATCGAGCTGCCGCCGCGCGCGATGCTCAACGGAAGGCATGCAAGACCGGAAAGGGGGTGGACCATGGCGCAGGGATTGGCCGAGCCGCAACAAGACGCCGCCGGGAAAAGCGCTGTCGAAACGTCCGGCAAGACGGTGATCGAAAACGTTTATGCCGCGCTGCGCACAATGATTCTAAGCGGAGAGCTGGCCCCCGACAGTCGCCTACGGGTGGAAGAGATCCGCGCGCGCTTTGGCGTCGGATCCTCGACCGTGCGCGAAGCTCTCTCCCGTCTTCTGGCGGACAATCTTGTGGAGACCCAAGGACAGCGCGGCTTTCACGTGACGCCTGTGTCTATCGACGATTTCAGCCATGTCTGTGAGCTGCGCAGCCTGCTGGAGAGCAGCGCCGTGCGCGATTCGATCCGCAATGGCGACGACGATTGGGAAGGCGCCCTGGTGGCCGCTCATCATCGGCTGGCCAAGATCGAAAAAACAATGCCTGGCGCCGAAAGCGAAGCGGCCAGCGAATGGGAAGCCCGCAACCGCGCCTTTCACGACACGCTTGTCGCGGCCTGCACCAACCGATGGCTGCTGAATTTCCGCGACATCGTCTACAGCCAGTCGGAACGCTACCGCCGCATTTCGATCACCACGCCGCGCATCCCCCGCGATGTGCGCGCCGAACACCAGGCGATCTTCGACGCCGCCATCGCCCGCGATGCCGAAGAGGCTGTGCGGCTGACGGTAGGGCATATCTCAAAATCTATCGCGGCGCTGCGCGCGCATGTCGCGGTGATGGAGCGCTGACCCCAACCGCCGTCACAACGATCCGCCAATGCAGCCACCGCGCCCCATGCGAACGGCGATCCGCACCACGCAAAAGGGCCGAAGCATCGCTGCCCCGGCCCCTTTCACGATTGGCGTCGTGCCTGGCTCAGTTGGACTTGAGCCAGCCCAGCACCGTCTCGGGAGAACTTTCGCCATAGGGATCTTCGGCGTGGTTGTCGCACTGGCCCGGCTCGCAGAACACTTGCTCCACGACGCCGTCCTGGACGACCGCGGCGTAGCGCCAGGAGCGGTTGCCAAAGCCGACATTGTCCTTCGCGACCAGCATCCCGACCTTGTCCGTGAATTCGCCCGAGCCATCCGGGATCACTTTCACGTTCTTGAGGTCCTGGTTGCGGGCCCAGGCGTTCATTACAAAGCTGTCATTGACGGACATGCAGTAGATCTCGTCGATGCCCTGCGCCTGGAAATCGGCAAAGCCGTTCTCGAAGCCCGGGAGCTGGAAGGTCGAGCAGGTCGGCGTGAACGCGCCCGGCAGCGAGAACAGCACAACGCGCTTGCCCTTGAAGTAATCGTCGGTGGTCATGTCCTGCCACCGGAACGGGTTGTCCCCGCCGATGCTTTCGTCGCGCACACGGGTGCGGAAGGTCACGTCGGGCAGCTTGTCGCCAGCTTTCATAGGTCTCTCCTTCAGATGGGCCGGGGGTCTGTCAGATCCGGCGGAATACAGGGCTCTTTATCTTCTCTTCGTCAGCGGATGTCAGGAACTTTTCCGTGAAAATTCCTTCCTCGAACAGCCGCCCCTTCATGAGCGTGCGGATCGTCGCTTCGATCATCAGGGGCGGACCACACAAGTAAGCAGTGTGCCCCTCGAAGTCACCCTCAAAGGCGCGCTCCACCGCTTCATGGACAAAGCAGCACTCGCCCTGCCAGTCATCGCCATCATCCAGCTGCGACAGCGCCGGGACATAATGGAAATTCTCGTGCTTGGCGGCCAGCTCCTCGAACAGCTCGCGGTAGTAGAGATCCTTGACCCCGCGCGCGCCCTGGAACAGCCAGATCGGCTCCTCCCAGCCGTTTTCCAGAAGGTCCAGCACCATGGATTTGGGGCTCGACAGGCCCGAGCCGCCGCCGATGAACAGCTTCGTGCCCCCGCGCGAGCGGCGGGTGAAGAACTGCCCGTAAGGCCCCGCAAAGGTGAGCGTGTCGCCCTCCTTGAGGGTTTCATGCAGCCAGGTGGTGGCCTTGCCGCCCTCGACCTTGCGCACATGCAGCTCGATCTTTGAGCCGTCTTTTGGGCTGGTCGCGATGGAAAACGCACGCGCGCCGTCGACGCCGGGCACCGTCAGGTTGATATATTGCCCGGCCTGGAAATGGATCGGATCGCCCTCAATCTCGAGCCAGATGCCTTTGATGTCGGGAGACAGATCATTGATCTGCGCGACCTTGGCCGTGAAGTCCTTCACGGGGATGGTCTCTGAGTCTTCGTCCTCGTCGATCTCCGCCTCGATCGTGGCGTCACTCTCCAGCGTGCAGGAACATGCGAGCGTCTTGCCCTCGTCCCGCTCGAAATCCATCAGGGCAAATTGCGAGGCGCCCCCGTGGTCGATCTCTCCGTCCAGAACCTCCACCTTGCAGGTGCCGCACAGCCCGTGGCCGCAGGCGTGGGGCAGCCAGATGCCTTGGCGGAGGCAGGCATCCAGAACGGTCTGGCCCTCCTCCACCTCGATCGTTTCGCCAAGAGGTTCGATGGTGAGTTGAAACGCCATGGTTTTGCGCTCCGTTGTCTTGAGATGTTATCGCGAAGGAGGCCCGGCGCCCCGCCCCTGGGATGCGGAAGGCACCGGGCCAAAGGCCGGGCGTCGTCGGGAGCGCCGCGCCCGACCGTGGTGTCAAACGGCGGGGTTGTCGTTCACACCGTTCAGGCCCGGCGTCCAAAACCGGATCAGGGATTTGTGACCCACCCCGTGATCGGCCAGAGACTTTTCAGGGTCCGGGGTGATCTCATTGCCATCCACGGTCCATTTGACCTGCGCCCAGTCGATCTTCTCGAAATCGGGATGCATCCCGTAGAAGGTCGGCAGGATCTCCGCCAGGATCGCGCCGAACGGCATGTCAGGCGGGAACGGGAAGGCCAGGGCCGAGCAAAACATCAGGTGGTCTTCCCAGTGGATATAGACCAGTTGATTGCCGTGGAAATTCTCCAGACGGTCGCGGATTTCGACCTTGCTTTCATAGTCGGGATCAAGAGCAACAATGCCCATGTCTCACTCCTTTGCGAAATGGTGGAGGGGGGCGGCTTGAAAGCCGCCCACCGGGAGCATTACTGCGCCGCGACCTGATCGCGCTGACGCTGCCAGTCGTCCCACATCTTCTGTTCGGGGCTGCCCTTCTGATCGAGGTTATCGGCGCCCAGATTGATGTGATACCACTTGAGCACATCCTCCAGATCGGCCCCGCCGCAATTGCCCTGGAAGATCTGGTGCACGGGCAGCCAGCTTTGGGCGAACTTGGCCGGCTCATTGTCGAAGATGTCTTTGCAGCCGTCCGAGCAGAAGTGATACCGCTCGCCCTTATACATGCTCTCGCGGTAGCAGATCTTGGTCGGATCGTTCGGCTCCGTGTAGCCCATCGGGATCTGGCACGTGTTGCAGAGCTGCGGCAACGCATTGTTGTAGAACCGGTTTCCGTCCTGCTCCATCTGCCGGAAATGCTCGTAGCGCGGGCGGTAGAGCTGGTTGAAGCTGTTGGGATACTTCTCCGCCAGCCAGTCCATCTCATCATCCTCGGGCAGCCACGTGTGGAACGCGGCGGCGTGAGTGTAGTTGTAGAAGATGTTCCAGTTCTGGTGGCTGACGTGATCCGCTTCGGCCGTCGCCTGCTCATGGTATTTGGGCGGCTTGAGCCCGTAGCGCCCCAGATCTTCGAACAGCGCCCCACCGGCTTGCACGAAGTAGATCTCCCAGGCTTCCTTCCAGGACATGATCCGCTTGGGCAGCATGTAGTCCATCATCATGGCGACCAGGCTCAGCACCTTGTAGCCGCGCCAGAACCACTTATCGACCCAGCCCTGCACGATCGGCAGGTTGTCCGGGTGCTGCTCCAGCAGGAACTTGATGACCTCGATGCCCAGCGTCATGTGGCGGCTTTCGTCCGATTGGGCCGAGAAGCCGAAGGTCACGGTCGCCATATCGCCATTATAGGCCGCGCCCGACATGAACGGCACGAACAGAAGGTTCGTGAGCACGTATTCAAAGGCAAACCCGATGGCGATCATGAATTCGAACGGTCCAGCGGTGCGGGCATCGTCGAAGAACGCCTTGGGCACCGACAGATACCACAGGCGGTCATGCATATGGGCAAAGTCATGCAGCCCGTCGAAGAACTTGTTGTAATGCGAGATCGTGTGGATCTGGGTCTGCGCGTGGCGCAATTCGTCCAGCGACTGCATCTGCGCGGCGATGCGCGGCCCCACCCCCGGAAGCTGGCGGCCCGCATGGGCAAAGCCGCGATGCGCCTGGTATTCCAGCGGCGACACGCCGGTCAGGAACAGCTTCACCGCGTTCAGGTAGCGGGCTTCGGAAATGCCCATCTGTCCGTTATTTTGCGCAAAGCTGTCCAAAACGGCGTAAAGCTTGCGCTCTTTTTCCGACTGGAACTTCCAATAGGCATCCATGGTCAGGCGGAACGGGTCCTGCCACTTGTCCCAGTCCTTGATCTTGATCCCCTCAAAGGTCGCTTCGGGGAACACCTTGTCCATGGGCTGATAGGAGGTCTCCCAGTCGAGCCCACGGGTGAGCAGGGCATAGCGCTGCTTCAGTCCGAGTTTTTTAGCCATGTGTCTTTCCTCCCAAATATCAGCGGTTCCAGGAGAGGGCGAAGTAATCGTCGTCCTCATCCAGGTTCCCGGCCATGGAGATCATCGTCATGTGGATCTCCTGCGGATCCCATTCGCGGCCCAGTTTCTCCGAAACGGTTTCAGCGTTGATCTTTAGCTCTCCCGCACGGTCGAGCTTCATCGCGCCGGGCATCTTCATCTCTTCGGTGCCCGGGTTGTCTTGCATGATCGCGTCGCGGATCATGCGGCCTTCGCCGGTGTCCTGAAGCGTGATGGATACGAGTTGTGCCATGATGGTGTCCTCCCTCAGGCCGTCAGGCCGAGTTTTTCAGCCCGCGCGTTGAGCGTTGTGAGCGCGTCGTCCACAGCACTGTCGTTGCCCATGACATGGGCAGCCAGCGGGCGGGCGGCAGCGGCGGCCTGATCGCGCCAATCGCGATACCAGGCGGACAGCTTGTCCTTGTTGGCCTCGGATTCGGACCCGGCGCGCTTGATGACGGCATCGGCCCAGCGGGACTGATCCGCGAACCATTCGGTCATGAACTCGGTCAGCATGGTGATCGCCGTGCCGCCATGGGCCTGCCCCTCGGCGTCGAAGCTCTCATAGACCATCGGATAGAGCAGCCCGTCGATCACCAGGTTCTGGGCGATGAACAGCTCGAACCAGTCTTTCACGACCAGCGTGTCTTCGACCAGCTTGCGGATGCCCTGCCAGTAGTCGGCCTCCATCCAGTTGACCTTTGCGCGGTCAAGCGCGTCGCCATTGCCGCCGGACATGTCCATGCCGATCTGGCCGATGATCTGGGCGATCCCCAGATGATCCCCCGCCGAGAAGATCGCAGGCGCGGTCACGGCGGTGCCGTAGCCGCGATCACAGATCTGGGTGGCGTTCATATTCGCGCCCCAGGCCACATGACGCATCGGCAGCAGGTAGTCTTCGACCTTTTCGCGCCACTCGGGGGAGAGCTTGTCCAGCATCCCACGCTTTTCAACGAAGTCGAAATTGTGCTGGGCCGCCTGACGCATCCCGGAGCGCGAAATATTGTAGGCCGCATAGTAGAACTGGCGCGGGTCGCGCAGGTCGTACCAGTCTTCCATCACGATTTCGGTGCGGCGCGGGTCATAGAGCTCCAGCTCCGGCTCCCAGAACGGCTTGTAGTGGAAATGGGTGGTGGCCTGGAGGTCCAGCATCCCTTCCTCGTAGCGGCTCGCCGGGCGGTCTTCTCCGAAACGGCGGGCGATGTGGCTGAATGTCTGCCGCCGTGGCTCGATATTCAGGGTCTTGAGATCAATGGTCACGGGTGCCTCCCTTTGACGGCTCCGACGCAGCGGCCGGTCTGTGGTATCTGGTGCGCGGCCCTAGCGCGCGGGCGCGCGGTAAAGCCCGGGCCGATGCATGTCGAAGTCGATGACATTGCCATCGTCATCCGGGCGCGGCGGCAGGATTTCGGCGTTGTGAAAAGCGCAGAAGCGCTCGAACGCGTCTTCGGGCATGACCAGTTCGACGCTGAGCGTGTCGTCATTGACGATGAAATCGAATTCGATGAAACGCCCAAGCTGGCGGCCAAACGGCCGCACATAGGTCTTGCCCAGGCGCGCAGGCTGATGTTCCGGCGTCATGAGACCCCTCCCCTTTTCTCAAGATCAGGAAAACTCCGGAGCGACGGACGCGGTGCCGCCAGTGTCGCTCAGCTCGGTGCCGACAGGCATGTCGCTGTCGCTGCGCGCTTGTGCTGCCAACGCCGCCAATGCTGCGGACGCGCCGCAGCCGTTGCCGCATTTGCCGCAATTCGTGCAGCCACCTCTGGTCTTTTCCTCTGATGTCGTCGCAAACATGGGTCCCTCCCTGACCGTTGCCGCGCGGGCCGCCAAAGCGCCCAGTTGAGCCGCCGGGGCCTCCCTCCCCTGCGAGTCAAAACAAGTTGAGCACAGCAAAAGACGCTAATCAACTTTTTTGTCGATTTTTTTAAGTTTTGTCGGGATCGCAGTTAAGCAACGCGATTTTCTCACCGGACTCGCCCGATGAGAACCGCCAAAATGCAGCGACTTAGCCGCGCTCGGACATCTGGCGCGCCAGCCCATCGGCCGCCGCAACCAGCAAGGACAGATCGACCCCGGCCGCCACAAAGTCATAACCCCAGGAGAGGTAGCGCTTTGCATCTTCGGGCTTGGTCGCCAAGATGCCCGCCGCTTTTCCCGTTGCTTTGATCTCGCCCGCAGCGCGCTGCAAGGCCTCTTGCACCTCCGGCGCGCCGGGGTTTCCGGGATAGCCCATGGAGGCCGACAGGTCCGAAGGCCCGACAAAGACGCCGTCCACGCCATCGACCGCACCGATCTGCGACAGGTTCTTCAGGGCCTCCGGGGTCTCTGCCTGCACCAGCACGCAGATCTCGTCATTGGCGCGGGTGATGTAGGTCGGCACCCGGCCCCAGCCGCTGGCCCGGGTCGATCCCGCCACGCCGCGAATGCCGGTGGGCGGATACTTGGCCGCGGCCACCGCGCGGGCGGCTTCGTCTTCGTTTTGCACAAATGGCACCAGAAGCGTTTGCGCCCCGATGTCGAGCGCCCGCTTGATCAGCACGCTGTCATTCCACGCCACGCGCACCACCGGGTGCGTCGGCCCGGCGGCGGCGGCCTGAAGCAACGGCAGGATGCCCGAGACTTCGACCGGCGCGTGTTCGCTGTCGATCAGCATCCAGTCGAAGCCGCTGCCCGAAAGGGCCTCAGCCGCAATCGGGCTGCACAGGGACGACCATAGGCCGATCTGCTGGCGCCCTGCGGCCAGAGCCGCCTTGAACGGGTTGGTTTTGAACTCCGCCATGGCCGCCTCAGGCAAAGGTCACAGCGACCGAGCCAAGCGGCCCGAAATCGGCATGCAGCGTGTCGCCCTGCTCCGCCCAGACGGGACGGGTGAACGAGCCCGAAAGCACCATGTGACCCGGCTCAAGCGCCACGTCGAATTCGGACAGCTTGTTCGCCAGCCACGCGACCGCCATGGCCGGATGGCCCAGCACCCCGGCGGCGATGCCGGTTTCTTCGATCTCGCTGTTGCGGTGGAAGATGGCGCCGACCCACCGCAGATCCACATCGTCCGGGCGAACCGGACGCCCGCCCAGGATCAGAGCAGCCCCGGCGCCGTTATCGGACACGGTGTCGTAGATCTTGCGCGGCTCGCGCACGCGGGCGTCGATCACCTCGATCGAGGGCACGACATAGTCGGTCGCGTTCAGCACATCGACCAACCGCACATCCGGGCCCTTCAGCCGGTCCTTCAGCACAAAGGTCAGCTCCGGCTCCACCCGCGGCACGCAGAAATCCGACCGCTTGAGGGTCACGCCATCGCTCATCACCATGTTGGAGAACACGTGGCCGTAGTCCGGCTCGTCGATCTTCGAAGACCGCTGCATCGCCTTGGAGGTCAGCCCGACCTTGTGGCCCACCACACGGGCGCCCTGGGCTTCGCGCCATTTTGCCACTTCGCCAGAGATGAAATAGGCATCTTCGATCTCGATATGGGGGAAGGTGACCGAGGGCTGCTCCGCTTGAATCTTTGTCGATTCAACTTCGATCAGCGTGTCGATCACCTGCTTGCGTTCCGCATCCGAGAGCATCGGCCCCTCCGTAAAATCTGTTTTTTATCACATTGTCGATATTTTTACGGTAGTCAATCGGTAAGCTTGTTTTATCGCCAATCTATTGTCATGCAGCCTGCCGGTCGTATAAGCCGCAGATACGCCCACACCGGCACAAAAACAAAAAACCTTTGAGCATCCCAATGACGAACACCGCCCTGGCATCCACCGACAGCACCGAGCTCAAGACCAGTTCGGAGCGTTCCTATCAGGCCCTGCGGGGAGACATCGTCCGCGGGGAGCTTCCTGCGGGCAGCAAGCTCAAGGTGCTCCACCTCAAGGACCGCTACGACACCGGCGCCGCGCCCCTGCGCGAGGCGCTCTCAAGGCTCGTCGGGGACGGGCTGGTCGATCAGGAGGGGCAGCGGGGATTTTCGGTCGCGAAGGTGTCGGCCCAGGATGCCAAGGACGTCGCGCGGGTGCGCGTGTTGCTGGAATGCGAAGCCCTCCGCGAGGCGATCCCGCAAGGGGGGGACGACTGGGAATCCGGCGTCGTGGCCGCCTATCACCGGCTGTCGCTGGTTGAGAAACGCGGAACCAGCAGCGTCGAGGACCTGATCGAGCTAGAGACGCGCAACGCCGCCTTCCACGATGCTCTGATTGCGGGCGTTGACTGCGACTGGCTGCTCAAGCTGCGCAAGCAGATCTACCTGCACCATGAACGCTACCGCTATATCTCGCGCAAGCTCACATCGAGCAATCGCGACACCCCAGCAGAGCACGCCGCGATCTATGAGGCCGCGCTCGCTCGCGACGTGGAGCGCACCTGCGCGCTGTCCACCGACCATATCAACCTGACCACGCAAACGGTGCTCACGGTGCTCTGACCGCAGAGCGGAGGGAACGGCATGCGCGACGATATCGAAGCCCTGACGGCGTGGCGCCGCGCGCTGCACCGCGCCCCCGAAATCTCTGGCGAGGAGATCGCAACCGCGGCGGCCGTGGCTGATCGGCTCACACGCCTGTCTCCTGATGATCTGGCCACCGGCGTGGGCGGGCATGGCGTGCTCGCCCGGTTCGCCGGCAGTGCTCCGCACCGCCGCGTGTTGCTGCGCTGCGAGTTGGACGGGCTGCCGATCGCGGAACAGAACCCGGACCTTGCGCATGTGTCCATGGTGCCGGGCAAAGGGCATATGTGCGGGCATGATGGCCATATGGCGATCCTGATGGGCGTCGCGGAACGTCTGGCGGATCAGCGGATCGACGGGCTTGACGTGGTGCTGCTGTTCCAGCCCGCCGAAGAGACCGGTGCCGGAGCCCGCGCGGTCATCAACGATCCGGCCTTTGCCGCGTTCCGCCCCGACTTCGCGGTCTCGCTTCATAATATGCCCGGGCTTCCGCTGGGCCATGTCCAGGTGAGACCCGGCCCCTTTGCCTGCGCCTCGCGCGGGCTTCGCATTGTGCTGGCCGGGCGGACGGCCCATGCGTCCCAACCGGAAACGGGGCTCTCTCCCGCGCGCGCCATGTGCGATATCACCGCCCTCGTCCCGGACCTGACGGACACCGCCTCTGTCGACGGCCTGCCCCGGCGCACCGCGACCCTGACCCACGCCCGACTGGGCGCGCCCACCTTCGGCGTCGCCCCCGGAGAGGCCGAAATCCGCGTGACCCTGCGCACGGTGCTTGATGACGACATGGCCGCCCTCACGGCCCACATGCGCGAGGCCAGCACCGCCATCGCGCAGCGCGACGGGTTGGAGATCAGCTTCGAGGAACAGGACGTATTCAGCGCCAGCACCAACCATCCGGCCGTGGTGGACGCCATCCACCGAGCGGCTCAGACCAGTGGAACGCCCCTGGCAGTGCAGCCCCAGCCCATGCGGTTTTCCGAGGATTTCGGAGAGATGGGCGCTCTGTGTCCCTCCGCTATGTTCCTGCTTGGCGCCGGAGAAACATGCCCCGCCCTGCACAATCCCGATTATGATTTTCCCGACGCGCTGATCGCGCCGGGGATCGCGATGTTTATGGGCTGTCTTCACGAGCTGCGCGGCCAGAACGGCTGACCCACCCTCCCCCGCACGCGGATTGGCAATCGCCCGGCGGCGCGCTAGGGCGGCATGAGGACATGGCAGGATCATTCTGATGCACGATTTCGACGTCGTTATTGCCGGAGCCGGGATCGTCGGCACAAGCGCCGCGCTTTGGGCGCAGATGCGCGGGCACCGGGTGCTGCTGTGCGATCCCGCGCCGCCCGGCTCTGGGGCCAGTTCCGGCAATGCCTGCACTCTGGCGACCTATGCCTGCCTGCCGGTCAATGACCCGTCAGTGTTCACCAGCCTGCCTAGCCTGCTGTTCTCAAAGAACAGCCCGCTGGGATTCTCGTACCGATATGCGCTGCGCCATCCCCGATGGATGCTGGCCTTTCTCGCCAACTGCACCGGGCGCAGGTCTCGGACCATCGCCGGGCATCTTGCGGGGCTGCTCAGCCATGCCGATGCTGGGCTCGCCCCCCTGATCGCAGAGGCTGGCGCCGAGGATCTGATCGTCGAACGCGGGCAGTTGTCGCTTTGGTCCACGGCGTCCGGAGCGAGGGCCGCACAGGCGGGTCTTGATCTGCGGCGCCGTCTCGGGATCTCACTCCAAGAGCTAAGCCCCGCAGAGGCGCGAAAGCTTGAGCCCGGCATCACCCTGCCCATTGAGCGCGCGGTCTACTATCCCGAAGCCCGCCATGTCCGCGACCCCGAGGCGCTTGTTCGACGCTTTCATGCCCGCTTCACCGCTCTTGGTGGAGAGACACGGGCCGAGGCGGTCAGCGCCCTCGCCCCCCGCACGGACGGGGTTGAGGTGACGATTGGATCCGAGGCAGTGCAGGCCGGTCATGCGGTGATCTCCGCTGGGGCCTATGCGAAAACCATCGCGGGAGCTGGCACAGAGTCGATCCCGCTGGGAACCGAGCGCGGATACCATCTCATGTTCCCCGATGAGACCGACCGGATCACCCGTCCCGTCGGCTGGGCCGAAGGCGGGTTCTACGCCGTGCCCATGGGACGGGGGCTGCGCCTTGCTGGCACCGTGGAGATCGCAGAGCGCGACGCGCCGGTGAATGACGCCCGGCTCGCCTATCTGGCCCGCCGGGGCGCGGAGCTTTTGGGCCCCCTGCCGGCTCCGGCCAGCCACTGGCTGGGCCGCCGCCCCACCTTGCCCGATGCGCTCCCGGTGATTGGCCGCACCCGCGCCGCGCCGCGCATGATCCACGCCTTTGGGCACCAGCATCTGGGCCTGACTCTGGGGGGCATATCCGGTCGGATCGTGGCGGATCTGGTTGGCGGCCCCGCACCCAACATCGATCTGGCGCCTTTCGCCCCGGACCGTCGGTTCATCGTGAAGTAATCGCGGGCGGCGGTCGCCATGCTGGGCTCGCCTCGTCAGCACGCAACCTCTCGAACAAAAAAGGCCGCCCAGAGAGGGCGGCCTTCTTAATCATCTTATCGTCGGTCTTAGAAATCCATCTTCAGGCCGAGATTGGCCGTCAGACCGGTGCTCTTTTCACCGCTGCCGGTGGTGGTGCGGTAGCCCGCGCCCCCGAACAGGCGGGCACCGCCCTCCAGGGCCACTTCGCCGCCCACGCCCAGCTCGACCCAGGTCGCCTCGTTGCCCGAGGTGAAGGGCGTCGCCGCGACCGTCACGGTCTGATCGTCGCTCAGATCACGGATCACGTCGGCGCTCAGCCAGAAGCTGCTGCCGTCGCGGGCGCCCAGCATCGCCGGGTCCAGCTCATAGTCGACACCCACGCGGAGCGTCTTGTAGTCGCCATCGCCCAGATCGATGTCATTGCCCAGCTCATCGGTCAGGCTACCACCGTCGATCCGGCCCAGCGTCAGCTGCGCCTGCGGCACCAGCACCCCCTGGGACAGAGCCACCCGCTGCCCCATCTCGAGGCTGAAGCTGCGGTTGGTCATCTTGTGATCGTCGACCAGTTCACCGGCCGCCGAGGAGGACACGTCGGCCTTGATCTGGTCAAAGCGCAGCGTGGCGTCGGCATAGAAGCCGCTGGCGCCCAGATAGGTCGCCGTCAGCCCCAGACCGGTGCCGCGCATGTCGATCTCGGAGGTGCCGAAATCATCCGTGACATCGGCAGAGATCGTGCCGTAGCGGAGGAACCCGCCAAAGACCAGATCACCCCCCTGCACCGCGACCGGATCGGCGTTGAGCCCGGCCATCACCTCGAAGGACCGGCTGTCATAGCTGGATCCGGCGGTGGTGGTGCGCGGCGCGATGTCGCCACGGCGGTGGGTCATCACAAGGTAGGTGTTGTCCGCGCCGAAGGTCGCCGGCGATTTGCTGGACATCCCCGATGCGCCACCCGCGTTCCCCGCGCCGACACGATCGGAATAGGTCCCGACGGAGCCGAAGCCCGCCATCGCCACGCCCGGCACGCTTTCGAAGGCCGAGGTGACCGGCGTGCCCTTGGAGCCAAGGAGCTGCCAATCGCTGCCGTCCAGTTCCAGATCGTAGGTGTAAGCCCCCACGATGATCGGGCCATCGGCCAGCGTGAAGCTGCCTTTCGCAGCTCCGGCCACCTTGACGAGCGTCACGGCACTGCCATCAACCACACCGTCGGTCGCCTTGGCGGTCACGTCCAGCGTCATCGCCGCATCCGCCGCGCTGCCTGCAACGTTCACCATATCGGCGGTCTTGGCATCCAGATCGGCATCAAGCGCGATCGTGCCCGTTCCGGCCAGATCACCGCTCACCGTCACGGTGTCACCCGTGGCGCCGTCCTGCATGCTCAGCAGAGCGCGGTTGGTCAGGTTGCCGGTCAGAGCAAAGCTGCCGTCCACCGTCAGGGTCGAACCCGGTTCGATGAACAGACCTTCGTTCGCGCCTTCACCCAGCATCATGGACGCCGGAGCCGTGAAGGCCGTGCCGCCGGTCATGACCAGGGCTTCCCAGCCGGTCTGCTTGGACGTGTCGGGGGCCACCATGATGCCATCGAGGATCAGGCGGTCAGAGCCGTCGTCACCCGCCAGCATCTGGCTGCCGTCAAAGCCCGAGCTGGCCAGCACGGTGAGCGTGTCGTTGTCAGCACCACCGGACAGGCTGGCAAAGGTGCCGCCCGACCAGGTGAAGACATCGTCACCCAGATCACCAGCCACGGCCCCCGCGACAGAACCGCCCGAGACGACGATGGTGTCGCCGGTGTCCTGTGCGGCAGAGTTGTCCTCACCGGCACCGCCACCCCGCACATCACCGCCGATCGAACCACCGGCAATCGTGATCGTGTCGGCGCCACCGGCGCCTTCGATATCGCCGGCCACGGACGCGCTGTCCTGAACGGTTACACTATCATCAGACACACAGCCCTTGATCGCATTCGCCGTGGAGTTGCCTCCAAGGGTCACGCCACCGCTGCACAGGTCGGGCATGTCAAACGAGCTGTTCCCAAGGGCGATCAGGTAGCCACCACGGATCAGCACCGGGAGGTCATTTTCCTGGTCGAAATCCGTCACGGTCACTTCGGCACCGCTTTCGATGCTGACCTGCTCCATGTTGCGCACATCGAGCCCTTCGGGATTGCCTTTCCAGCCGTTGGTGAAGGCCAGCGTGTCGATCCAGCCGTCTTCGACGGACTCGTCGTCGCCACCGTCGAGAACAACATTCTCACCGATGGTGGCGTTGGGGCCCGAAAGCTCGATCCGGTCGGAACCGTTGCCCAGATAGGCAGAGCCGTTCAGCGCACCTTCGATGACGAGCGTCATGTCGCCATATTCAGGACGGTTGTTGTAGCTCGGCGCTCTTTCCGCGCGCACTTCGAGCTCCGGGTTTTCTTCTGCGACAGGCCGGTCATAATCGACGACGCCGATCCCATTGGCCGCGGAAACACTACCCGACGAGGTGATCGTCACGGTCGACGTCCGCGAGCCGACCAGCACAGTGGCGGCGCGTGACCCGAGAGGTCCTGTCTCGTCTTCGACATTGGTGCTGTTGACCGCGCCCGAGATCACGACTTCGGCGTGGTGATCGTTGCCGGTTCCCGCAAGAATGGCAAAATCTTCGGCATTCACGTCCTTGACCTCAACGGTCACATTGGACGCCCCAGCCAGAGCAACAACGCCGTAGTCCGCTTCGATCGATCCAGTGCTCTTCACCTTCAGGTCGCCGAAGGTCATGCCGGAGATGACCGAAGGGTCTCTGCGGAACGCATCTTCGCCCTGCATCGCAAAGATGCCGCCGCGGGCATTGGTGATGTCCCCCTGCACTTCGATGGAAACGTCGCCGCTGCGGCGGGTATAGGCAGAAACGCCCTGGCGCATGGTGTTCTCTTCGTCATCACGGGTGATGTCACCCGTCACCAAGATATCCACCGTGCCATCGACCAACGTTCTGTAGTCAGGCACAAAATCTTCCACTGCGACACCGACTCGGCCAGCCGTGACGTTTCCGGCTTTGACGCTCACATTCGACGTACCAGCACCGTAGCGGCCAACCTGAATGCCACTACGGCTGTTGGCAACCACGTCCTGAACATCAATCGTTACGTCCTTGGCGTCTTCACCATTCATGGAAACGCGAACACCGTCGGAACTCGTGGACTCCAGCTTGCCCGATGCGGTGATCGTCACGGAACCGGGCTTGCTCTGATAGGCCTGAACCGCTGTCCCCGCAGAGGTCACATCCGCCACCGAGATCTCGATGTCATAGTTGCTGGCCACGGGCTCCGGTGCGGGCTGAGGCTCAGCAGTCGGCTCGGGCGCGACCGCCATGAGGCGCCTCGGGCCGTAGTAGCCGTAGTAATCGCCATGAGCGACTCTCACGCCGCCGGACCGTCCGGTGGTAATCGCGCCGCTGGCGGTCACCGTGGTTTTCCCACCCTTGTTGCGGGCATAGATGGCCGCACCGCCATAATAGTAGCTGCGCGGGCTCATGCCGTCCTCGCCGGAGCCGCCCTCCACCGTGTTGACGTTGATCGAGATGTCGCCCTTGTCCTCAACGGCGGCACGCACGACAGTCCCATATTCGCCCTTCAGCGCCCCCGTCGCATTGATCGTGATGTCGCCCGTGCCGGTGTCGGCCGTGATCGCGGCGCTTCTAGCGGTGACATCGGTCACGTTGACGGTGATGTCGCCGACCCGTTGTTCCCAATACGGATCATAGATATCCGCATCGATCCCGATGCTGCCCGAGGTGATCAGGCCGGTGGCGGTGACAGAGATATTGCCATCTTCGGCTTCCGCGTCGATTCCGTCGCCCCGGCTGGTGATCGTCGTGACGGAGACGGTGTTATCGCCCTGGTTCGAGATCGTGTAGATCCCGCGAGACGTCTCACTGCCGGTGGCGCCGGTCACGGTCACCTCGACCGCACCCTGATCCGCACTCGCCCGGATCGCAGAACTGCCGCCATCGTCGCGGATATCCCCGTTCACGTTGACGGTCAGATCGCCGGTGGCAGCATACTCGCTCACCCCGGTCGTCGTCGTGCCGGTGCAGGTGACGACCACTCCATCCGGGCCCGGCGGCGCGGTGACGCAATCGGCGCTTGCCGCGCCGGGCAGCAGGGTCGCGCCCAGCATCAAAGCCGGAGCGGAGACCGTGGCAACAAGCTGCGCAAGGGTGGGGGAAATGGACGCCGCACGCCCTTTCCATTTGGTCATCCGGCCACCGCGCACCATGCGGGTTTCGGATTGCTGAAAATTACTCATTATGAACTCCTCCTGAAAATAGCAGGTTCTTATCGAACCAGAGGGACTATGGTGCCGAGGCTGAGACCTCGCCATTGGGCTCCGAAGGCTGATCTGCCGCCGGAATATCGCCGGACCGCTGCGGACCGGTGGGTTTCGAAAAAGTAATAAGCGTCGCGGCATCCGGCGCGGTCGGCGCCACGGCCATGGGGGCGGTCAGACCCGGCAGCACTTCGACGTCGTAAAGCTCTGCAATATCGCCATCCATGCGGAACCAGTGGACACAATTCCCGGTCTTCAGGTCGATAACCTGCACACCGGTCCAGGGCTCGCTATCCGCGTCTTTCAGGCGCTGATCCAGCTCCAGCCCTTCGAACCGCTCATAGCGCGGGCGCGACAGCCCGACGAGCGCGCAGCCCGCATGGAACGCAAGCCCGCGCAAGAAGCCGGGACAGAAGGAGCGCGGCTTAAAGACGCCCTTGCCCTCTTCGATCCCCTCGACAACGCCCAGCTCACCGGTGCCGGAATTCAGAAGCCACAGCTCTCCGTTATGCCAACGGGGAGAATGCGGCATCGACAGCCCCTCGCAGACGATGCGGCCGGTTTCGACCTCGATCACCACGCCGCCATCGGCGCGGCGGTCGCGCCAGCCGTCGATGGTGTTCGAGCGGGAGATCGCCGTGCAATATGCGGGCTTACCATCCCGCATTGCCAGCCCGTTCAGGTGGCAGCGATCCTCGTCCACGATTGCGTCGATGAAAGGCGGGGTCCACACCGCCTCGAAGGAGTGACGCGGGTGCAGCTTCGCAAGGCAATTGAAGCGCGTGTTGACGAACAGGGTCTCTCCGCTCGCCGCGACACCAACATCATGGGCCGCGACCGAGCCCGTTAGGTGCATGTGGCGGGGCATGAAGCAGGCGTCATAGTGCTTGTTGGCCCGCTCCTCAGGAGCAAGGACGTTCTGGAAATCGACCAGTTGATAGCCCGTGGCCACCGTCAACCGTCCGTTGCCGTCATAGGACAGCCCCATGGGCCGCGGCATCGCCACCTGGTGCACCAGAAGACCTTGGGGCCCGGCGCCCAACAGATAGAGCAACCCAGACTGATAGGAAGACACCGCGATTCCGGCGCGCGTACGGGAGATCCAACCAGGAAGTCCCGCTGACTGAGAGTATCTGACAGAAGGCGCGGCCGCGCCCTTTTCCGGAGACCCTCCGGCCACTTTTGAAACGTGCTCACCCTGAGTTGGGTTTTGAATAGCCACTTCAATGCTCGATTATTTTATTAAAATTCCGTTGATGAGATATGGCGGATCTCCGCTCAAAGCAACATGTACAGGGGAAAAATGCGCAGCGCACCGCACAGTGTTGCAAAATCGTTAAGGCGCTGACGTCATTTGGAATACACCGCGCCGCAGCATGATTTGCCATATCGAAAGGGGGTCTGCAGGAGGCCACACACAATCCAGGGTTGACTTTGCCGAAGTACGGCGCCGCTAAACCCATATTTCAAAGGTTCTTTTCGCAAACGCCGAATTACCTCCACCTCACCAGGTGCGCGCGCGATACTTCTTTGCGCCCGCCGCGGAGCCGCGGCGGGGCTTTCGTCTGCTCTTGGGGCGGACCAAGTGCCGCACCCCCTCCCCCGCGCCCCTTTTGGGCGACGATCTGGGCCGTCAGACGAAATCGATATGCTTGTTCATCGGCAATTCGCGAATCCTTTGACCCGTTGCGGCAAAGATCGCATTGGCCAAAGCTGGCGCCGCCGGAGGCACCGGAGGCTCCCCGACACCGCGCACCTTGCTGCCGTTCTCGAGCCCGCGCACTTCGATCACCGGACATTGCCACATGCGCATGGCTTCGTGGTCATAGTAGTTGGACTGCTGCGCCATCCCGTCCGCGTAGGTGATCTCGCAATTCATCGCATGGCCCAGCCCGAAGACGACACCGCCCTGAACGAGGTTTTCGAAATTGACCGGATCGACGATCTTTCCGACGTCGAGCGCCACCCAGACCTTGTCGATCTTGATCCCCTGATCTGTCGCAGAGACTTCGACCACTTCCGCAGTCGGCACGCCAAAGCTTTCAACGAAAGCAACGCCGCGGCCCTTGCCCTCGGGAAGCGCAGCCCCCCAGGAGGACATCTCACCGACCGCCTCAAGCACCTTGCGGCTGGGCACGTGGCCCATCAGGCGGATGCGCTCCTCCAGAGGGTCGGCCCCGGCGGCATGGATCGCCTCGTCAAGCGCGCTGTCAAAAACGAAACCAGCACCATTGGCACCTACCGCACGCCAGGAACTGACCGGAGCCAGTCCAGGCACGCGATAAGCCCGCATCCGATAATGCGGCAAGGCGTAGGGATTGTTCCACGCCCCCGCCGCGATCTGGCTATCGGCACCCGCCGGTGACAGCCCCAAACGCCCCATTTGCGATCCAATCACCGACGGCGCCGCGATGGACACATCGAGCCCTTCGACCTTGCCATCCTTCACCACCCCCCTAGTCCGCCCCATGGCGATATGGCGCGGAAAATCATGGGCAAAATCTTCTTCCCGCGAATAGGTCAGCTTGACCGGCGTGCCGCGCATCTGGTTGGCAATCTGCGCCGCGTGCTTGAGGTGCTCCATCTCGAGCCGATGGCCAAAGCTGCCACCCATGAATTGGTTGTGCAGATGCACCTGATCGGTGTCATGGCCTGTAATCCGGGCCACGGCCCGCTGCGCCATACCCTGCACCTGATGACCGGTCCACAGATCGACGCGATCCTCGGTCACCGTGATCAGCGCATTGAGCGGCTCCAGCGGGGCATGGGCGACATAGGGCGAGCGATATTCGGCCTCGATCACCTCCCCCTCGGCGGCGTCGATATCCCCATCGTTGCGCCATTCCTTGTCGAGCGTATCTTCCGTGAAAGCCGCGCTCAGAGCCGCCCAGTGCTCCTCCTGCTCCGCAGGGTACGGCGCGGGGCCCCAGTCAAAACTGATCGCGTTGGCGGCCTGCATGGCATACCAGCTGTTGCTGGCGATGACGGCCACGCCGCCGTCGATTTCGACGATCTTCTGGACCCCCGGCATCGTCTTTGCATCCGACGCATCATAGCCGTTCAGCGCCCCGCCCTGACGCGGATTCACCCGGACCGCCGCATGGACCATGCCCGGCTGCACCATGTCGATGCCGTAGTCCTGCGTGCCGGTCGACTTCGCAAGGATATCAAGGCGCTGCATCGGCTTTCCGACCAGGCGCCATTGCGACGGATCCCGCAGCGGCGTGCCCTTCACCGGCGTGATCTGTGCAGCATCCGCCGCCAGCTCCGTATAGCGGATCGCAGTGCCATCGGGCAGCAATACCGCGCCATGCTCCGTCTTGAGCTGGCTCACAGGAACGCCCGTGCGCTTACTCGCCGCCAGCTTGAGCGTCTCGCGCGCCATGGCGCCGGCCTCGCGCAGCTTCTCGTAGCTGTCCGGGATCGAAGAAGATCCCCCGGTGCCTTGAAGCCCGATGATCTTGAACACGCCGCCCATGAGCCCGCGCATGGTCTCTGCCATGCGGCTGTCGTCGGTCGACATATAGGGCGCGGTTTCCTCCGCCATGGCGGTGTTCCAATAGGCGCTCGCGGGCACTCCGAAGCTGACCTCGAAATCGCCCCAGTCGACGTCAAGCTCTTCGGCGATCAAAGCCGCCTGCGCCGAAAAGATCCCCTGCCCCTTGTCCCCGTGCGGAGCGATCAGCGTGATCTTCTCCGCGTCGATCATGACCCAGGGGTTGAAGGTCGCCTCCCCGTCGGCCAGCCCGTCTTCCAACGGGTTGGGCTCGTTGCGCATGACCCGGTAAGCGCCGAAGGCCACGCCCCCCGCCATGGCCGCAGCCCCGACAAGAAACGCGCGGCGGGTGTAGGTGCCCAGCTTGCTCATGGATCAGCCCTCCAGCTTCTTGGCAGCCGCGTGAATGGCGGCCCGGATGCGTGGGTAGGTGCGCCGCAGCGGCACAGATTGCCCGACATCGCGTCGTCGATATCGGCATCGCTGGGGGCCGGATTTTCACTCAGAAGTGCGGCCGCCTGCATGATCTGTCCGGACTGGCAGTACCCGCATTGGGCGACCTGGTTCTCAACCCAAGCCTCCTGCACGGCATGGAGCGCCTTGGGCGTGCCGAGCCCTTCGACAGTGGTGATCTGCGCGCCTTCGAGGTAGCCCACCGGCTCCTGACAGGAGCGGACCGCCTGCCCGTCGATATGAACCGTGCACGCCCCACATTGCGCAACGCCGCAGCCGTATTTCGTGCCCGTCAGACCCAGTTCGTCCCGCAGCACCCAAAGCAACGGCATGTCCGGGGATACGTCCACCTCGCGCCGCTCACCATTCACCGTCAACTGAATCATCATCGCCTCCTGCTCATCTCGCATACAGTGCGACAAAAGTTGAATGTTTGTCAAAGTGTAATTTGACAAACGAACGTGCTTTGTTCAGATGACTGTATGACAAAGACGCCCCCCGTCCCCGACGATCCGCTTCTGGATGCCGCCCTGAAGACCTTTGCGCATTATGGCCCGCGCAAGACGACAATGACTGATGTCGCGCAGGCGGCGGGCGTGTCGCGTCAGACGCTCTATGCCCGTTTCTCGAACAAAGACGGCATCCTAGAAGCGGCGATGGCATATTTGACCGAACAGATTCTGGCCCGGACCGCGCAGGCCTGGGAACAGCCCGGCAGCCTGTCCGACAAGCTCTGGGCCTATTTCGAACACACAACGCTGTCGGTCTACCGGATGGTACAAGCCGCGCCCGACGCGGAGGAGCTCATGTGGGGTGCAGGGCCCGCCGTCAGGGCAGCCGCAGACGCAGCGGCGGCCAGGAAAGCCCATGCGCTAACCAACCTACTGGAGCCCTATGCCGATCAGCTTCGCCACAAGGGCCAGAGCCCGGAGACCATCGGCCGCTTCATCGCGGACACGGCAATGCATCTCAAGCACAACGCCGAGAGCGAGGAGACCCTGATCCGCGATCTGACGATCTTGCGCCAACTCGTGATCGAGTTCGTGGGCGGGTCCTGACGGCGGGCTTTCATCGCCCCCCCGGCGATGAAGCGTCACCGGGAACCAGCTCGACGCAAAAAACGCCGCCCGACGGCGGCGCTTTTGGAACTGCGGGCAAAGTTGATTAACGCCGCACCGATGGAATGAGCGCACCTATCACGGCGCGCCCTGACGCTTAGGAGGCGCTTTCCAGCTCGAACGCGTCATGGAGCGCCTGCACCGCGAGCTCCATATATTTGCGGTCGATCAGGACGGAGATCTTGATCTCCGAGGTCGTGATGACCTTGATGTTGATGCCCTCGGCAGACAGTGCCTCGAACATCTTCGCGGCGACGCCGGTGTGGGACCGCATCCCGATCCCGACCACGGACACCTTCGCCACGCCCTTGTCCGCGACAAGATCGTGGTAGTTGATGTCGCCCTTCGCCTTGGCCTCTTCCATCGCCGCCTGCGCGCGCGCGACCTGGTTGGTCGGACAAGAGAAAGTCATGTCGGTGCGGCCATCATCGGCAATGTTCTGCACGATCATGTCCACGTTCACCCCGGCCTCGGAGAGCGGAGAGAAGATCGCTGCCGACACCCCCGGACGGTCCGCGACCGAAATCAGGGTCATCTTGGCTTCGTCGCGGGAATAGGCAACCCCGGCCACCACGTTGTTTTCCATGATATCCTCCTCGGGACAGACCAGCGTGCCCCCGTTGTCCCCGTTGTCTTCGAAGCTCGACAGCACCCGCAGCTTCACATTGTAGCGCATCGCCAGCTCGACCGAGCGGGTCTGCAGCACCTTGGCGCCAAGCGAGGCCAGCTCCAGCATCTCTTCAAAGGCGATCTTGTCCAGCTTGCGCGCGCCCTCGCAGATGCGCGGGTCGGTGGTGTAGACGCCATCGACATCGGTGTAGATGTCGCACCGCTCAGCGCCGAAGGCGGCTGCAAAGGCGACGGCGGTGGTGTCCGATCCGCCCCGGCCGACTGTGGTGATCCGGTTTTCGCCCGACACGCCCTGAAAGCCCGCGACCACGGCAACCTTCATGCCTTCCGCGAACTTGGCGTTGATCGCCTCGGTTCCGATCTCTTCGAAGCGGGCCGATGAATAGGCATTGGTGGTGCGAACCGGCACCTGCCAGCCCTGCCAGCTGCGCGCGGGGACGTCCATCTCTTGCAAGACCAGAGACATCAGGCCTGCCGTGATGTTCTCGCCCGAGCTGACCACGGCGTCGTATTCGCGCGCATCATAGAGCGGCGAGATTTCTTCGACCCAGCCGACCAGCTCATTGGTACGTCCCGACATGGCGGACACGCAGACGATGACCTCATAGCCATTGGCCACTTCGCGGGCGACGCGCTTTGCTGCGCGGCGGATCCGGTCGATATTGGCGACCGATGTGCCGCCGAATTTCATCACAAGGATGGGCATGATGACCCCTTCAGATAAATCGTGCGGGGTGTAGGACGCGTGACCGCCGGGTGCAAGGGATCAAGGCGATATTGCCGCGCGATACCGCGCCGGGGTCAGCCCGGTGGCCCGGGAAAAGGCGCGGGTCAGGTGGCTTTGGCTGGAATAGCCGCAGGCCGCCGCGATCTCCGCCAGGGGTTTGCCTTGCGCGATCATCTCCTGCGCCCGCGCAGTGCGGGCCCGCTCCAGCCAGCCATGGGGCGTGACGCCGTGGGTGACCCGAAACATCCGCTGGAAATGCCAGGGCGAAAGCCCCGCCAGCCGCGCCAGATCGCTTAGACCGGGCGGGTGTTCCATCTGATCGCGCAGGGCCGCGCAGACCCGCCGCGACACAGCCGGGGTCAACCCGCCGCGCTGCGCGCCATCAGGGCCGGAGGCCACCAACACGCCCATCACGCCGGTCAGGGCCTGCTCTCGCGCAAGCGGGTCATCGGCCCCGATCAGAGCGCGCATGAACGCGATCAAGCCGGGATCGCGGTCAAAGGTGCGCCCGGCAACGCACAACCGGCCGGGCGAGCGGTCATGGGTCCGGGCATAGAAATAGCGCAGTTCCTCATCAGGAAGGTAGAGATGCGCGAACCGGAAATCGGCGTTGATTTCCCACTCGGAGCGCTCCCCCTCGGGCATGACACAGAGCGCGCCCGGATAGCCCTTTGCTCCGCCACGGTCCAGGCGGCGGCTGCCGTGACCGCCGGACAGATAGAGGCTCACCGTGTGGTCCTGAGGTTCGTCATAGTCGATCCGGTCGCGGCGGTTGCGCCAGATCACAAGCGAGCGCCCCTGCCCGAGCGCGCGGCGCTCCAGACATTGCGCCCGCGAGGCGCTCAGATAGTCAAAGACGGTGCTCATGAACCGACGCTTACCGCCGCGCACGAGGCCGTTCCAGAGCCCGCAGGCGCAATCCCGCAAGATCGTGCAAGACGCGGCGCCAGAGGCGCGCCATGACGATCTTCCTGAGCAAGGAGACCGCCATGACCCTCGTCCTATTCGCCGCAACCGTGTTGATCTGGGGCACCACATGGTTTGCCATCGCGCTGCAACTGGGGCCGGTGCCGGTGCTGACATCGGTGCTCTACCGCTTTGCGCTTGCGGCGGTGGTGATGATGGGCTGGCTGATCGCTACGGGCCGCCTGCGCCGCCGCGGCTGGGCGATGCATCGGTGGTTCATCGCCCTCGGCCTGTGCCTGTTCAGCGTGAATTTCATCTGCTTCTACAACGCTGCCCGGTTCATCCCATCTGGACTGGTGTCGGTGATTTTCTCGCTGGCGACGATCTACAACGCGATCAACGGGCGGCTGTTCTTTCGCGAGCCGATCCCCGCCCGCGCCATCGGCGCGGCGGGTCTGGGCGTGGCCGGGCTGCTGCTCCTGTTCCGGCGCGAGCTGTTCGGCCACACGCTCGACGACGGAGCCCTGATCGGCATCGGGCTCGCTGCGCTTGGCACGTTGTTCTTTTCGCTGGGCAATATGGTGTCCCGCCATATCAGCAGCCTGGGCATCGGCCCGGCAGAGGCGAATGGCTGGGGCATGACCTATGGCGCTTGCGGGCTGGCGGTGGTGGTCTGGCTGTCCGGCGCGGGGCTCCATGTGCCGCCCAGCGGCACCTATGTCGGAGCGCTGATCTACCTCGCCGTTGTGGGGTCGGCCCTGGGCTTTACCACCTATCTGCTGCTGGTGGCCCGGATGGGATCGGCCCGCGCAGCCTATGCCACGGTGGCCTTCCCGGTGGTCGCGCTGATCGTGTCATCGCTGTTCGAAGGATACCAATGGGAGCCCGCCGGAATCGCCGGACTGGCGCTCACCCTTGCCGGGAACGTGCTCATCTTCAGGCGCGCAAAAGCGGCTTCCTGAGCGCGGCGAGATCGCGGTGAAACTGGTCCAGCACCGCGTCTTCGCCGTGGGCCCGCACCAGAGCGCGCAGGCCGAAATGCACATGGGCGACTTCGGTGTAGTAGTCGATGAACGCGTAGTTCGTCCCCGCCCCGGCCGCGGCGCCCAGCACGGGCACGGCTTGAATGGCCAGCTTCTGGCCCAAAAGGGCGGCGAAACGCGGCGCGATCTTGGCAATCAGGCCATGAAGCGCCGATCCCGTCAGGCCCAGCCGCGCGCCCAGAAACGCGGTATCCACCCCATCATCGCCCTCGCCCGGAGCCCCTGCGCCGAAGACGCGCAGGCATTCAAGCCGGGTTTCTTCGGCCAGAGGATCTTCGCCATGGGATTCGGCCACGCCCTGCACGGCCCGGAAGATCATCGTCGTGGCAATCGGGATCTCCACGGATGCCGTCGCCAGGCCTCCGACCCCGCCCAAGGCGCCCGAGAGCGTCGCCGCCATCTTGTGCGCCCGGTCCGTGCCCAGAGCCCGCCGCAGCGCAAGCGGCCCGCGCGAGCGCGCCGCGAGGTGATAGCTTTGCCGCAAGGCGGCCCGTGCTAGCCCATCCACGCGCCCGCGCACCGGAGCGGGCAGCATCTTCATGCCGTCCTCCACCTGCCCGCCGACGAGGGACACCAGCTTCATCAGCAGCCCCTGCGCACCGTGCTGGCGCTTGGCCAGCTCCGCGATCCGGGCCTTGGCCGCGCTGTCCAGAGGATGCACCCCCGGAGGGTTGATTTCCTTGAGACGAGGTTTGCTCATGAGACGAATATCGGCACGCCCGCGCCCGGTTTCAATCCCGCGCCGCACGCTCCACAGGGCCTGACACACCGTCCCAGGCGCCGTTTCTAAGCGCGATCCCCAGCACCCGGTCCGGGTTCGTGGGTGGCGGCATCCGCACGTCGTTCAGACGTTCAAAGCCAAACCGCGCGTAGTATGGGGCATCCCCCACCAGCAGCACCCGCTCCCAGCCCAGATCCGCCGCCCGCGACAGCGCGGCGCGCATTAAGAGCCCGCCGAGCCCCTCGCCCTGACGGGTGGGGTGAACTGCAACCGGCCCCAAAAGCAGCACCGGCGCGCCGCCAATCCGAACCGGCCAATGACGGATCGCGGCGCCCAAGATGCCATCGGCATCGCGCCACAAAAGGCACAGATCGCGCACCGGCGGGACACCGTCGCGCAGACGATAGGAGGAGAGCGCCTCGCGCCCGGGCGCGAAGCACAGATCGAAAAGCGCCTCGACCTCGGCGCTGTCCTGATCTGTTTCGGTGGAAAGCCCGTCCATCATCTGCCCGTTTTTTTCACTGGCAGCGGAGCTAGCATGGCGCTACCCCGCCCGCAAATCCAAAGGAGCCTCACCCATGTTCTATCGCCCCACGGATGGTCACGGCCTGCCGCACAACCCGTTCGGCGCGATCGTCAGCCCACGCCCGATTGGCTGGATCTCCACACGCGACGCGGAGGGGCGCGACAATCTCGCGCCCTATTCGTTCTTCAACGCCGTCGCCTATGCGCCCCCTCAAGTCATGTTCGCCTCGACCGCGACCAAACCCGACCGTGGAGACACGAAGGACAGCGTCGGCAATATCCGCGAAACAGGGGTTTTCGCGGTGAACATCGTGGCGCACGCGGCGCGGGATGCGATGAACGCCACCTCGGGCGCCCATCCGCGTGATGTGGACGAATTCGCCCATGCGGGGATCGCCAAGGCCGACTGCATGGAAATTCCCTGCGCCCGCGTCGCGGATGCCCCTGCGACCCTGGAATGCCGGCTCACTCAGATCGTGACCCTGGCGGGCAAGAACAACTTCGCGGTCTTCGGAGAGGTCGTGGGCGTCCATCTGCGCGACGATTGCCTGCGCGACGGGCGGTTCGATGTGACGACCTATGCCCCGCTCGCGCGGCTTGGATATCGCGATTATGCCACCGTGCGCGAGGTCTTTGCACTGACACGCCCGGACGACTGAGATCAGGCCCCTGCGTCGGCCCGCAAGATCGCGGCTTCCGCCCGTGTGAGGACGCGGCGCGCGGGGACTCCGTAGCAGTTTACGTCCCCCATCAGATCCGGAAGACGTTCGAGCAAGCGCCCACGGTCGTCCTGGCCCAAATGGTCCAGCCCCGCCGCGACCGGATCAAAGCTTTCGGTCTCCACGCGATTGGCAAAGACCACCTCGTGCGAAGGCAGCGCCAGATGGATATAGGTCAGCGACCTGTGCCCGCGCTCGACCCGCACGCGGCGGTCGTCGATCAGATCGCGTGCGGCGACCAGCACTTCGGACGTGTTGAACAGCGCCTGCGCGCGGGCGCCGCGCAGCAGCACCCTGTGATCCGGAGACACCAGCAACGGCGCGTCCGGGATATCGACCCCAAGAGCACCCTGCCCCAACCGCACCGGCGCCAATTCCGGCATGGCCTGAAGACGCGCGCCGGAGATCCACCGCTCCGCCCGCCAGACGACTTCCTGGGGGCCATTGTCCTTGGTCTGAAGCAGATCTCCCTCTTCGATCTCCTCCACGCGGCGCGGTCCGTGTGGCGTGTCAATCAAGGTGCCGGGCGTGAAGCACACGACGGCCTTGCCGGGGCGAGGACGCGCCCGGCTGGAAGACAAAGACGCCTCCACAACATGAAGCGCGGTATCCCGAGGCGGCACGCCATCCAGCGTCAGGCACAGCGGCCCGCGCGCGCCGCCTTCGATCACCGAAAAGCGCCAGTGCCGACGCCCGTCGCTGACAGAAAAGGACGGACCAAACAGCAGCTCGCCGTCGTCCTCCGCGTGCTGATCCGGGCCATGTCCATTGATCTTGAGCGCCGACTTCGCCGCCCTCTTGCGCAACGCATCGTCTCCCAGGCTGGGTCCAAGCGGCAGCACGTTCAGGGGACCATCTAACCGAAGCGCCTGGCCAAACCACTGCCAGGTGGCGCCAACCATCATCGCTTCGGGCGCAGCCCCTGCCACGCCGTCCAACTCACACTCAAGCCATGGAATGACGAATGCTCCGAAAGCATCTCTCGCCATGCCTGCTCTGCCTCGTTCCTCTTGGCACTCCTCTTAGCGGGAGCGCTCTGAAACCATCCGTAGCAGCAAGCGTTAACGCCGATCAACCCACTTTAGCTATAGCAAGCAAGCTGTTGTTTTCGTGCAAAGCGTCAGAAGTTTAGATTGACCTTCAGACCGCCTAGAACCTGCGGCTCCGACTGGGCTTCGAACTCCTCCGAGAGCCAAGTCGCGCCGTAGAAGAAGCTCATATCGTCAGAAATCTGCCAATGCAGGCCGGCCCGCGCGCGCAGCCGCACGTCCTTGGCCTCAACCGGTTCGGGCAGCCACGCACTGTCCGTCACGCGGGCCGCGTCGGCCCCGAGCACAATGGCAAGCGCGGCGTGTTCGCCTTCCACCGCACGGATCAGTTGTCCGGTGACCTGATCCCGCACCAGCAGATCATGGCGCCCCAGGCCGCCGAAAAACATATCCGCGCCCGCCCGGACCAAAGTCTCGGGCCCGGCCTGCGCCGCCACGAAGGGACGCAGCCAGACGCGCTCGCCCAGATCAACGGGCCGCGCAGCTTCGGTGCTGAACGAGAGGTGGAGCGCATCATCAAGCTGGCGATCTTCGACGCTGCCCAACCGGGGAGACGACATGGCATCATGCGCCCAGCGGTGAAATCCCGAAAGGCCAGTCGATGGCCCCACGGCGACCAGATCCCCGCCCGCTTCCAACTGCCAGTGCTGCGGCTGCCAATGGCTGTGAACGCCCAGGCTGATCGCGCCGACATAGGGACGATCATCTGGCCCAGGACCGCTCAGCTGTGCGGGCGAGATGATCTCAGCCCGCAACCGATACTCCAAAAGAGCGCCCGGCCGTGCGGGGGCATGCCCCTCCCAGTTCGGGCCGCGCACAAGCGACAGGTGATAGGAGCCCGTCCGCCAGCGATCCCCCCGGTCCCCGATACGGTCATTGGTGAACAGGCGTCCCCAGCCCAGAGTCTCGCGCGGCTCCGCCTGGGCGGGGGCGCACAGGCTGCTCACGGTCAGGGCGGCGGCGATCAAACGGCGCAACATTGGCAGTCTTTCCTTGGTATCTTGGGCCCAGTTGCCCCGTTAAGTGCCTTGTTGCCGCAGGCTATGACCGCTCTGTGGCAAAGCAGAGGCTCTTGCGCGGCATGTGAGCCGGCAGCCTCTACAGGGACCGGGCGAGGACGGCAATATGCTCCAGATGAGCGGCGCTGACGTCCGAATGGAAGGGCAGGCACAAGAGGCGCTCCGCTGCCTGCGCGGCGACCGGGACCGGAGCAGCCGGAAAGGCGCGACCCTCACCGCACAGGAGCGGGAAATAGGCCCGCGCCCCAATCCCGCTGTCTTTCAGAGCGGCCAGGAACCGATCCCGCCGCGCCTGATCCGGCGCGAGCACAGGATAGTACATCAAAGGTGTGCTTTGCCCTGGATGCAAAGCCGGGCGGGCAAGCGCCGGGGCTCCGTCCACCAGGGCGTCAAGCCGTGTCCGCAAGCGGTGCCGGGCCTCGGCTTCGGCGCGCGCCCGGGCGCGCAGCGCCAGGCCAATGGCGGCGTGAGGCTCTGACATTTTGGCATTGATCCCCGGCCCGCGCGGCGCTCGCTCGACCAGCCCGAAATTGCGAAACTCGTCAATCGGCCGATCAAGCGCGTCATCTTCGCTGGTGACAACGCCCCCTTCAGCGGTGTGAAGCAGCTTGGTCGCGTGGAGCGAAAAGGCACTGACATGCCCCGCCCGACCGATACCCCTGCCGTTCAGCGTCACGTTAAAGGCGTGGGCCGCGTCATGGACCAGCCACAGCCCTTCCCCACGCGCCAGATCCGCCATGCCGTCAAGATCGCCACACGCGCCGAACAGGTGAACATTCAGAACGGCCCCGGTCCGAGCGCTCAAGCAAGCCCGGATGGCATCCGGCGTCAGAACCAGCCTGTCGGGGCAGATGTCCGCAAAGACCGGCGTAAGCCCCATGGCCTCGATCACATTGGCCGACGCGGCAAAGCTCAGCGGTGTGGTGATGACCTCCGCACCGGGCGGAAGGTGCCCACGCATCCGGCCCAGCATCAGCGCCAGGAAAAGCGCCTGCGTCCCCGATCCGACAAGCCGGGCAACAGGCACATCCAGGTCGGCGCGCACGGCCCCTTCCAGCTCTTGCACGAGCGGGCCGTTATTGGTCACCCACCCGCGTTCCCAGATGCCGTCCATCAGCTCGCGCAGCATATCCCTGTCCGGCGTCAGCGGACGAGAGACAGGTATGGGTGGCAGATCAGGCACGCGGGCCATGGGACGGCTTTCCGGAGTGGTTCCTTAAGATGGGAAAAGTGAAAGGCAGCCCCCCGTTTCGCAAGGAAATTCCGACAAGATGACCGCTTTTCCTCAATCGCGTGCCCTAAGAACCCGCGCGGGACGCGCCGAAAGCGGTGTGATGGCGAAACCCAGCCCCGCCCCGAGCGACGCCGCAACCCCGATCCCGATCACCAATGCGGCGTTGCTCCAGATGATGGCGTAGTCCGTCTCCATCACGAAGCGGGCGACGGCCCAGCCACCGGCGATGCCCGCGCCAAGCGCGATGATCCCCGCCGCAAGCCCCAGCAGCGCGGAGCGCAGCGCCAGCGAGCCAAGGACGCGCGCGCGGGTGGCCCCGACTGTCTTCAGAACGGCGGCCTCGAAAAGACGTGCCCGCGCACCCGCCAGCCCGGCCCCGATCAGCACCAGAAGCCCGGTCATCAGCGTGACCGCCGCGCCCCAGCGGATCGCCGACGCGATCCCGCCCAAGAGCCCCGCGACCCGCTCAATCGCATCGCCCACCCGGATCGCGGTGATGTTGGGATAGGCAGAAGACAGATCGCGCAAGATGGCGCCTTCAGCGTCCGGCGCAGCATAGACCGTCGCGATCCAGCTATGGGGGGCACCCTGTAGGGCTGCCAGGTTCATCGACAGAACGAAGCCGATCCCGGCGGTGTTGAACTCCACCACGCGGAAGGACGCGATCTCTGCCTCAATGTCCCGGCCGAGGATGTTCACGGTGAGCCGGTCACCCAGCTTGAGCCCGATCTCCTCCGCCTCTTCCTGCGCCATGCTGACCAGAGGCGGGCCGCTGTAATCGTCAGGCCACCATGTGCCCTCGGTCAGCGTGGTATCGTCGGGCAAAGTGGCGGAATAGGTCACGCCGCGATCCCCCTGAATCACCCAGTGATCGCCCGCAACCTCCTCTGCGGGGCGGTCGTTAATGCGAGTGATGATCCCCCGCAGCATCGGCGCGGCCTGCACGCGGGAGACCCCGGGATCATCGGCCAGTCGCGCCTTGAATCCCGCGATCTGATCCGGCTGGATATCGACAAAGAAGTAGCTCGGCGCGACATCCGGAAGATCAGCCTTGATCGCCCGCTGGAGCGTGCCGTCGATCTGGCCGACGGCGGCCAACACCGACAGGCCGAGCCCCAAAGACAGCATGACAGAGGTCGTCTCACCGCCTCGGGTCTCAATCGCCGCCAGCGCCGCGCGCAAGCCCGGCGCGCCCCGCAGGCGGGGCCGCACACGGCCCGCCAGCCACCGCACCACTTGGGCCGCAATCGCCAGCACGATCAGCACCCCCGCGATCCCCGCGAAGGTCCACAAGGTGAGCGTCGCAGAGCCCGACAGCCGCGCCGCGACCGTGACGAGCCCCGCCACCGCAAGCGCAATGACCGCCAGAACGCCGAGCCTGATGCGGCCGTCCGCCTCTGCGCCGTCCCGCAGAAGCGCCGCCGCGCGCGTGTCCTGCGCCCGCGCCAGGGGCCAGAGCGCAAAGATCAGAGCCGTCGCACCGCCATAGAACGCCGCTTCGGCAAGGGGTCGTGCCCATGGGGCAAAGACCGCAGGCACCGGCAGCCGGGCCTCGAGCACGGGGGCCAGTCCGAGAACCGCGCCGGTGGCCAGAGCCAAGCCCAAAGCCACGCCGATCACGGTCAGCGCCGCGATCTGGATCGCGTAGGTGGCAAAGACCACGCGGCGGGGGGCGCCAAGGGTCTTGAGCGTCGCGATCACCGGCACTTTCCCGGCCAGATACGCACGCACCGCCGCGAAAATCCCGACCCCGCCCACGGCCAGACCGGACAGCCCCGCCAGGATCAGGAACGCCCCCAGCCGGTCCACGAAGATCGCAACTCCGGGCGCACCCGCCCGTGCGTCACGCCACCGCAACCCGCTGCCCGAAAGCTCTGCCTCGGCCAGCGCCTGCAGGTCGCTCAGATCCGCACCACGCGGTAGATCAAGCCGGTAATCCGTTGAAAACAGGGTGCCCGGCGCGATCAATCCAGCCTGCGCGAGGTCTTCAGTCAGGACCAAAGTGCGGGGGCCAAAGGCGAAACCGGCGGCTGCGGAATCCGGATAGTGATCGAGCACCGCAGAAAGCACAAAGGCCTGCCGACCGAGCTGAAACCGATCTCCGGGCTTCAGCCCCATGCGGTCCGCAAGCACGCGCTCCATCACCCCGCCGGGAAGGCCATCGCCCCCTGCGAAGGCCTCATCCAGCGGCATCTCCGGCGAAAGCTCCACCGCGCCGACCAGCGGATAGAGCCCATCGACCGCCCGAACCTGTGTCAGCGCGCGCCCCTCTCCGGCCACGGCCATGGAGCGGAAATCGACGGTCTCGGAGACGCGCTCGGAGACGGTCTCCATCCAATTGCGCTCCTCCTCCGTGGCAAAGCGGTAGGTCAGCTCAATCGCGGCATCGCCGCCAAGGATCGCGGCGCCGTCCCTAGCCAGCCCAGCCTGCACGGAGGCCCGCACCAGCCCCACCGCAGCAATGGCCGCGACGCCGAGCGTCAGGCAGGCCAGGAACAGGCGAAAGCCGCCGAGCCCCCCGCGCAGCTCACGGGCTGCGAACCGGAAGGCCGGGCTCATGCCGCCGCCTCGATCCGGCCGTCGCGCAGCCGCACGACGCGGGCGCAGCGCGCGGCCAACGCCGGATCGTGGGTGACCAGCACGAGCGTCGCGCCCTGTTTCTCGGCCAGATCGAACAGAAGATCTGCGACCGATGCTCCGGTCGCCTCGTCCAGGTTGCCGGTGGGCTCATCCGCCAACAGCAAGGCGGGCCGAGGCGCCAAAGCGCGCGCCAAAGCGACGCGCTGCTGCTCCCCACCAGAGAGCTGCGCGGGGCGGTGACCGGCCCGGTGCCCGAGCCCGACCGCCTCCAGCATCGCCTCCGCACGATCAAAGGCATCGCGATGCCCGGCCAGTTCCAGCGGCACCGCGACATTTTCAAGGGCCGTCATCGTCGGGATCAGGTGGAAGCTTTGGAACACGACCCCCATATTGCACCTGCGCATCCGGGCCAGAGCGTCTTCGTTCATCGCGGTCAGATCGTGCCCGAGCGCCTGAACATGGCCCCCTGTGGCGGCTTCCAGCCCGCCCATCAGCATGAGGAGAGAGCTCTTGCCAGACCCGCTTGGCCCGACAAGCCCCACCGTTTCCCCCCGCGTGACCTCCAGCGTCACCTCGCGCAGGATCTCGACCGGACCGGCGGCCCCGGGCAAGGTCAGCTCTGCCTCTCGGAGGGAAAGAACGGGATCGGTCATGAGATGGCTCCTTGGGAGGGTGCGGACTGCAGTTATCCTTGGATATGGGGGCGTTACGCGAGCGGGCAAGGCGGCGATGCTGCTGATGGCGCTCACTGGCGCCGCGCGCGCCGAAGACATCACGATCGCCACTCTGGGCGACAGCCTGATCCAAGGCTACGGGCTGCGCCCCGATGACGGGCTCGTGCCCCAATTGGAACGCTGGCTGGTCAACGCCGGAGCAACCGTTACGCTTATCAATGCAGGCGTTTCCGGGGACACCAGTGCCGGGGGGCTATCGCGGATCGACTGGACCCTGACGCCGGAGGTCGATGGCGTGATCGTCGCGCTCGGCGGAAATGATTTGCTGCGGGGGCTCGATCCGGATCTGACCCGGGCCAATCTGGATGGCATCTTGCAACGCGCGCGCGACGCCGACGTTCCTGCCGCCCTCATCCCCATGGAATCTCTTGGGAATTACGGCCCCGACTACAAGGAGGCGTTCGACAGTCTCTATCCGGATCTGGCGGAAAAGCACGGCATTCCACTGCTGCCGTCCCTGTTCAGCGCCCTCGGGACGGACGGTGCGGAGATGGCATCCCTCATCCAGCCCGACGGCATCCACCCCAACGCGCGCGGGGTGGAGCAGATCACGCAGACGCTTGGCCCCGCGCTTCTTCCTTGGGTCCGCGCGCTTGGGGCATGCGAGGCGGGCTGCGCCCCCGCGATGTGAGTCGCTCTGTGTTCTGCTGCGGCATTAAACGCGCTTTAACGCACCGGCTGCTATCGGGGGACAAGACACACATAGCAGCGGGCACATTCCATGCAGCACCTCAGAAAACTGGGCGTGGTCGGCCGACTTGCCGCCCTCGTCGCCATCGCGCTCTTTGGCCTTTTGGCGATGAAGATCAGCGCAACCCGAATCTTCCAAAGCCATGCGTTTGAGCTCAAGGAAGCAGAGCTCACGCATCTTACGGACTCTGCGCTCTCCATCGCGCGGCTCTACCACGCGCAGGCGGAGCGGGGCGAAATCTCCGTCGAAGATGCACAGGCACGCGCATCTCGGCAGATCGCGTCGTTGCAGTATCAGGGCAACAACTATTTCTGGGTGAACGACACCAGCCATATGATGATCGCCCATGGCGCGGATACGTCCCTCGAAGGGAAGAGCTTCTACGATCTTCAGGACAGCCACGGCGTCTACATCTTCCGCGAGATGGTGGAGAGCGTGAAAGACGGCACCCCTGGCACCGTCACCTATCACTGGTCCAAGCCAGGTCAGCCCGCCGACGCAGAACCGTTCGCGAAGATCGCAGTAGTGCAACCCTTTGCCCCATGGGACTGGATCATCGGCACCGGCGCCTACCTGACCGACATCGAAGCCGCCGAAGCCTCTGGCAGGCGCGATCTAACCCTCACCATGATCGGGCTTGGTGTTGTGATGCTGATCGTCGCGGCCCTGATCTCCTACGCAATCAGCGCTCCGCTCAAGTCTCTGACCGACCGCATGAGCGCCCTGTCCGATGGCGATACAGAAAGCACCGTGCCCTATCGCGGGGTCCCCAACCTGTTCGGTAAGATCTCTGACGCGCTCGATGTGTTTCGACTGGGCATGATCGAACGGACCGAGATGCAGGAGCAGGAGAAGAAGCGGCTCGTCGAAGAGAGAGAGCGCGAACGCCGCGCCGACGAGGAGCGCCGCCGTCAGGAGGCCGAACAGCACGCCGCAGAACAACGCGCACAAGACGAAAAACGCGCAATCGAGCTGGCCGCCGAAGAAGAGCGCCGGAAGCTCGAGCAGAAGGCCCTGGAGATTGAGCGAGCCAATGAGCGGGCCCGCCAAGAGGCTGACACCGAAAAGCGCGAGATGGCGGAGGCCGCCGCTCGCGAAGCGGAGCAGAAGATAACCGAGCAGGCCAAAGCCGTCGATGAACTGGCCCGCGGGCTTGCTGCGCTCTGCCGCGGAGATCTGTCGAACACGCTCGATCACGAGCTTGCGGAAGACTACGAACAGCTGCGCCGCGACTTCAATGAAGCCGTCGCGCATCTGTCCTCTGCGATGCACGAGGTGATTGGCGTTTCGCACAGCATCGACAGTCAGATCGGCGCGTTGGATCGCGTGTCGGTCCAGATCTCCACCGAAAGCGAGAAGAACGCCGCCGCGATCGAACAGACCGCCGCCGCACTCGAACAGATGACCAGCACCGTGCGGGAAATGGCGTCCGGTGCCCAGGAGATCGCGACCTTCACCCGATCCGCCGGGAGCGAAGCCGAGGTGTGTGGGGAGATGGTGAAGGACGTCGTGACGGCGATGGAAGGCATCGAAAGCTCGTCAAGTTCCATTTCCAGCATCATCACCATGATTGATGAAATCGCGTTCCAGACCAACCTTCTTGCCCTCAACGCGAGCGTCGAAGCCGCGCGAGCAGGCGATGCGGGACGCGGCTTCGCCGTCGTGGCCTCCGAAGTCGGCGTGCTGGCACAACGGTCGTCCGACGCCGCACAGGAAATCTCGAAGCTCATCGGAGAAGGCGCCGATCAGGTGAAAAGCGGCGTCGATCTCGTCCAGAAGACGCGCACCGCGCTCGAGAATGTGTTGGGGGCCGTGCGCAACATCACAGGGCAGATCGACAACATCTCCGTTTCCTCGCGCGAACAAAGCTCCGCAATCGAGGAGATCAACAACGCGGTCTCCTCCATTGACACCGCGACCCAACGCACGGCGGAGCAGTCGCGGGACATGTATGAAGCGACGCGCAGCCTTGGCGAAGACGCGCGCCATCTGCTCTCCTCGGTGGATCGGTTCAGCATATCGCCTCCCGAGAAGAACCGGACTGCAAACGCAGCCTAATCCGGTGAGAGGGGGCCACAGACCCGGCCTGGCCCCCTCTCCTGTTTTATCCGATTATGGCGTCAGCGGTTACGCATCGGCCTTCAGAACGCCGCGCTCAATCTGATCGGCTTCGATGCTTTCGAACAGCGCTTTGAAATTGCCTTCTCCGAACCCGTCATCACCCTTGCGTTGGATAAACTCGAAGAAAATCGGGCCGATCACGGTCTTCGAGAAGATCTGCAGAAGGATGCGTGTCTCACCGCCACCGACGACCCCCTCGCCGTCGATCAGGATGCCATGCTTCTCCATGGCCTCCAGCGGCTCTTCGTGATCCTTCACGCGCGCTCGCGACATCTCGTAATAGGTCATCGGCGGCTTGGGCATGAACTTGATGCCCCGATCGGCAATCGCGTCGACAGATCCGTAAATATCGTCGGTGCCCACTGCGATATGCTGAATGCCTTCCCCATTGTAGCGCTTCAGGTATTCTACGATCTGGCCGGTCTCACCTCGATCTTCGTTGATCGGGATACGGATGCGACCACAAGGCGACGTCAAAGCTCGCGAGAAAAGCCCGGTGAACTTGCCCTGAATGTCGAAAAAGCGGATTTCCCTAAAGTTGAAGATATCGCCATAGAATTTGAACCACACATCCATGTTCCCCTTATGAACATTGTGGGTCAGGTGATCGAGATAGTAGAAGCCTTCGCCCGACGGGTGGGCGTCATGGATCCAGTTGAACTCATCGTTGTAGGGCGATGTCTCGCGGGCATCGTCGATGAAGTAGATCAAGCTCCCGCCGATCCCGATGATCGCCGGGCGGTCCATGGTCTTGGTGCCGGTGTATTCTTCCGCGCCATTGGCGACGGCATGACGCAAGGCATGCGCGGCATCCACGACCCGCCACCCCATCGAAGGTGCGCATGGGCCGTGTTTTTGGACGAAATCGACCCCATGGGTTCCGGGCTCATTGTTGATGAGATAGGTCACATCGCCCTGCTGCCAGACCTGAACGTCCTTCGTTTTGTGAGTCGCAACATGGACGAAGCCCATCTGCCCAAACAGATCGCGCAGTTTCTCGGGCTCTGGGTGGGCGAACTCTACGAACTCGAACCCATCGGTTCCGGCCGGGTTTTCTTCGGTGATCGTGGCGGGGGGGGCGTTGTGCGGGAACGGGCCCATGAGAAACTCCTTGATGCGTTGATTTGCGACATATTAGCGCATCCGGCAGAGTGAATTTGCGCATAGTTCGTGCCGACACGACCACAGGGCGCGCCAGAATTGCACCCAGGAAACTATTGGTGCATATTTTCCGCATGGAGCTCGACAAGACAGATCGCCGAATTCTCACCCTGCTACAACGCGATGCGCGGCTCACCTCGTCGGAGCTGGGCGAGCGCTTGGCCCTTTCTGCGAGCCAAGCCGGACGACGACGCCAGCGGCTTGAGGACGCCAACGTGATCACCCGCGTCGCGGCCCAACTGGATCCGGAATATCTGGGGCTCGCCGTGCAGGCTTTCGTTCAGGTCCAGCTCGCCGAACATGGCGCGGAGGTCGCGCGTAGCTTCGCCGCCATGATCGCCCGGCATGACGAGGTGGTCAGCGCTTGGACCATGACCGGCGAGGCGGATTACCTGCTCCGGATCTGGTGCGCGGATCTTAAGGCGCTGCACCGGCTGATCCACGAAGAGCTGCTCGCCCATCCCGCCGTGGCCCGTGTGCAAAGCCAGATCGTCATGGATCAACTCAAGGCCGACGCGCCCCTGCCGGTCACGGGCTGAGCCGCGCAGAGCATTCTCAAGACATCACAAAGAAAGATGAGTAGATTTCTTGCCCGGACCCGGTGGCGAGCGTATTTTTCCATGCAGTCTCTTACAGGTGCATCATGCCTTTGACATCTCTCCTCCTCCGCTCCAGCATCCATGGCGTATTCCAATGACACACTGGATAGATGACCTGCCAGACGCCGCGCGAGAGCATATCGCCCGGCGCGGCATCGACGAGGTCGAATGCCTGATCGCGGACCTGCCCGGGATCGCGCGCGGCAAAGCCATGCCGGCGTCGAAATTCGCGAACCAGCGTCAGTTCCACCTTCCCAATTCGATCTTCTACCAGACCATCACCGGCGGCTGGACCGAGATCGAAGGCCTTGGCTACACCGAACCCGACATGGTGCTGGTCCCCGATCTTAGCACCGCCGTCGCCGCACCCTGGACCTCTGAGGGCACGCTCCAGATCATTCATGACGCGTTCGATCAGGACGGAACGCCGGTCCACCTTGCGCCGCGCAATGTGCTGCGCCGGGTTATCGGACTGTTCGAAGCGCGCGGGCTTACCCCTGTGGTGGCGCCCGAGATGGAGTTCTACCTGACCGCGCGCAATCTCGACCCGGCGCTGCCCATCGCGCCCATGATGGGGCGCACGGGCCGCCCCGCGGCCGCCCGGCAGGCCTATTCGATCGCGGCCGTCGATGAATACGGCGCCGTGATCGACGACATCTACAGCTTCGCAGACGCCATGGGATTTGAGATCGACGGCATCACCCAAGAAGGGGGCGCAGGCCAGGTCGAAATCAACCTGCGCCACGGAGACCCTCTCCGGTTGGCCGATGAGGTGTTCTTCTTCAAACGGCTGATCCGCGAAGCGGCGCTGCGCCATGACGCCTTCGCAACCTTCATGGCCAAGCCGATCGAGGGTGAGCCGGGCAGCGCGATGCACATTCACCATTCGGTTCTGGACGCTCAGGGGCGCACCCTGTTCTCGACAAAAACAGGCGCCCAGACGCCTGCCTTTGGGCACTTTATCGGCGGGATGCAGCGCCACATGCCTTCGGCGGTCGCCATGTTGGCCCCCTATGTGAACAGCTACCGCCGCTACGTGAGAGATCACGCCGCCCCCGTGAACCTGCAATGGGGCACGGACAACCGCACCGTTGGGCTGCGCGTGCCGGTCTCCTCGCCCGAGGCGCGGCGGGTGGAGAACCGCATCGCCGGGATGGACTGCAACCCCTATCTGGGGATCGCGGCATCGCTGGCTTGCGGCTATCTCGGCCTCATCGCGCAGGACGGGCCTTCGGCCCCTTGCGAAGGCGACGCCTATGAGGCCGAAAGCGAAGTGCCCCAGGGCCTGTTCGACGCGCTTGATCTGTTTGATGCGGATGAGGCGTTGCACGATGCGCTGCACCCGGAATTCGCCCGCGTCTACAGCGCGGTGAAACGCGCCGAATACACCGAATTCCTTCAGGTTATCAGCCCGTGGGAGCGTGAGCATCTCATGCTAAACGTCTGATGAAGGCGCTTTTCGCCAATGACGATCCCGGCTGCTATCCGCCCAGCTGGTATGCTCAGACGGCCACGCCCCTGCCCCCCGCACCACCGCTGCAAGGCGCGACGCGCACCGATGTCTGCATTGTCGGCGCGGGCTATGCCGGGTTGACCGCCGCTTTGGAGCTGCGCGCACGCGGCTTTGACGTCACCGTGCTAGAGGCGCATCGCGCGGGGTTCGGCGCCTCGGGCCGCAATGGCGGGCAGGTCGGCAGCGGCTTCAACCGCGGGCAACAGGAGTTGGAGCGGACCATGGGCGAAGGCCCGGCGCGCGCCCTGTGGGATCTGGCCGAAGAGGCCAAGGCGCTGACCCGCGCGCAGGTCGCCCGCCACGCGCCCGAAGCGCGGCTGCGCGATGGGGGCGCACATGGCGCCTACGGGCCGCGCGAGGCGCAAGCGCTCGCCCAGGAAGCGGAGCATCTGTCGCGACGCTACGGCTATGAGCAAATCACCGCATTTGACGCGCCGGGCTTTGAGCAGATCGTCCGCAGCCCGCGCTACCGGGGCGGGATCGTCGATCAGGGCGCCGCGCATCTGCATCCGCTTCGTTATGTTCTGGGCCTGGCTCGCGCGGCAAAGGCTGCCGGGGTGCACCTGTTCGAAAACAGCGCTGTGCATCGGCTCACGGAAGGGCCCGAGCTGCACACAGCGCATGGCAGCGTGCGCGCAGACCATGTGATCCTCGCCGGAAACGGATACCTGCCCGATCTGGCGCGCGGGGTCTCGGCCCGATCCATGCCGATCAACAGCTTCATCGGCGCGACAGAGCCGCTGCCGGACCCGCGCGCGGTGCTCACCCGCGACATCGCCGTGGCCGACAGCAAATTCGTCGTGAACTACTTCCGACTGAGCGAAGATAATCGCCTGCTGTTTGGCGGGCGGGAAAGCTATTCCGCGCTGTTTCCCAAGGACATCGCGACGCGGCTTCATGCGCGGATGGTAGCCCTGTTCCCACAGCTTGGGGCCGCGCGTTTCAGCCATGTCTGGGGGGGAACGCTGTCCATCACCCGCTCGCGGCTGCCGCTGGTGATGCGTGTCGACAGGGATGTTCTATCGGTGGGCGGGTTCTCGGGCCACGGCGTCGCGCTCTCTGCGCTGTCGGGCAAGATCGCCGCCGAGGCCATTGCGGGCCAGTCAGAGCGGTTCGATCTGATGGCGTCCCTGCCGACCCCGCGTTTCCCAGGGGGCTCCGCGTTGCGGGCGCCTTTGCTCACCGCAGCCATGACCTGGTACGCGATGCGCGATCGTCTCGGGGTTTGACCGGGGCCCAGATGGTTGGGCCCCGGTGCACCTGACTCAGGCGGCTTTCTTGAGGGCCTTCTTGGCCTTCTTGAGCTTGGCTTCCTGACGGGCCACCTTCTTCTTGCGAGAAGCGACTTCCTGTTTCAGGGCTTTGACTTTGGCTTTCTTGGCCATCTGCTCTTCCTTTCGATACAAGTTCTTAACGGGTGCAAGCAGCGCACCCGACACGCGCAACTATATCAAATGTAATTCTATTGTATATACGTTTTTGCAGATTTTCTGTTCCTGCCCGTTTTTCGGCGCACAGTGCCCGTCCGATCCGTTAGCGTGACCCCATGCTGAACCTTCTGCCCGATGACGATACACTCTATGCCGCGCTTGTTGCCCGCGATGCCGCCTTTGAAGGGCGCGTCTTTGTCGGCGTGACCTCCACCGGCATTTTCTGCCGCCTGACCTGCCCGGCCCGAAAACCCAAACGCAGCAACTGCCGCTTTTTCGACACGCAAGCCGCCGCGCTCGAGGCGGGGTTTCGCCCCTGCAAGCGTTGCACGCCGCTCACCCCCGAGGGCGCGCCGCTGATCGCCCCCTTGATCGCGGCACTCGAAGCAGACCCGCTGCGCCGCTGGAGCGAAGCGGATCTGCGCCGGATGGGCCACGATCCGTCCACCATCCGCCGCGCGTTCAAACGTCATTTCGGGATCAGCTTCCTGGAAATGGCGCGGCTCAGGCGGCTGGGCGCGGGGTTCACCACTCTGGCCCAGGGCGCCCAAGTGATCGACGCGCAGCTCGACGCCGGGTTCGACAGTCCCTCCGCGTTCCGAAGCGCCTTTGCCCGGTTGATCGGCGTCGCGCCCGGCACCTTGCCCAAGGATGCCCCGCTCAAGGCCGACTGGATCGAAAGCCCGCTTGGGCCTCTGGTCGCGGTCTCCTGTACGCACCGGCTGCACCTGTTGGAATTCGCGGACCGCAAGGCCCTGCCCACCGAACTGGCGCGCCTGCGTAAGACGACGGGCCACGCCATCGCGCTTGGCCCGCAGCGCCCAACCGATCAGATCCGCGCCGAGTTGGACGCCTATTTCGCGGGGCAGTGCGCCCGGTTCGACACCCCGCTCCAACTGCATGGCAGCCCCTTCACCCGCGAAGTCTGGAACGCCCTGCGCGACATCCCTGCCGGAGCGACCCGCAGCTATGGAGATCTGGCAAAGGCGCTTGGCCGCCCGGGCGCCAGCCGTGCCGTGGCCCGGGCAAACGGCGCCAACCAGATCGCCATCGCCATCCCCTGTCACAGGGTGATCGGCGCTGATGGCACGCTCACCGGCTATGGCGGTGGGCTGTGGCGCAAACAGCGCCTCATCGAAATCGAAAGGAGCTTTACATGAGTTTCGCCGCCTTCAACGCGCTGCACAAACCGGGCGATCCGCTGGTTCTGTTCAACATCTGGGACACGGCCAGTGCCCAGGCGGTCTCCGCCGCGGGGGCCAAGGCACTCGCGACCGGAAGCTGGTCCGTCGCCGCCGCCCATGGCTATGAAGACACACAAGCCCTGCCGTTGGATCTGCATCTCACTATCGTCTCCCGGATCGCCGCGACCTGTGCGCTCCCGCTCACCGTGGATTTCGAAGCGGGCTACGCTTCGAGCGCAGAGCAGATCGCAGCCAACGTGACCCGCCTGAAAGCCACGGGCGCGGTCGGGATGAATTTCGAGGATACGATCCACTTCGCCCCCGGCCTCACCGATGCCGCGGACCAATGCGCCCGCATCAAGGCGATCCGCGCGGCCACGGGGCCGGAGTTCTTCATCAATGCGCGCACGGACGTCTTTCTCGAAAGCCCGGAGCCAGACACCCATGCACAGCTCCTCCCGCAGGCCATAGACCGCGCGGCGGCCTATGCCGATCACGGCGCCAGCGGGCTGTTCCTGCCGGGGCTCAAAGACCCGGATCTGATCGCAAAGGCCTGCGAGGCCCTGCCGCTCCCGGTCAATGTCCTCGCCTATCCCGACGGCCCCGACCGCGCCACGCTGGCCTCCTGCGGCGTCGCGCGGATCAGCCACGGCCCCTTCCCGATGCGCGCCATGCTCGACACCCTCCAAACGGTCGCCCACACAGCCCTGCACGGATAATCTCTTTTGCCCCCCTAGAAGGAGTGGACAAAGGACCCTTCGTGAAAACGAAAAAGGCCCCGCTGCGATCCGCAGCGGGGCCTTCCAATTTGGTTTCAAGCGATCAGGAGATCAGGCCCAGCAGCTTGTCCACGGATTCGCGCGCATCGCCGTAGAACATGCGCGTGTTCTCCTTGTAGAAGAGCGGGTTTTCGATGCCCGAATACCCGGTGCCCTGCCCGCGCTTGGACACAAACACCTGATTGGCCTTCCACACTTCCAGAACCGGCATCCCGGCAATCGGGGAGTTCGGATCGTCCTGCGCCGCCGGGTTCACGATGTCGTTGGAGCCGATCACGATGACCACATCCGTCTCCGGGAAGTCGTCATTGATCTCGTCCATCTCCAGCACGATGTCATAAGGCACCTTGGCCTCGGCCAGCAGCACGTTCATGTGCCCCGGCAGACGCCCGGCGACCGGGTGGATCGCGAAGCGGACCTCTTTGCCTGCGGTCTTCAGCTTGCGCACCAGCTCGCTCACCGCGTTCTGGGCCTGTGCAACCGCCATGCCATAACCCGGCACGATGACAACACTGCTGGCCTCGTTGAGCGCGGTGGCCACGCCATCGGCGTCAATGGCGACCTGCTCGCCTTCGACGGCCATCTGCTCACCCGCCGGGCCACCAAAGCCGCCCAGAATAACCGAGATAAAGGACCGGTTCATCGCCTTGCACATGATGTAGCTCAGGATCGCCCCCGAGGAGCCCACCAAAGCGCCGACCACGATCAGGAGGTCATTGCCCAGCGAGAAGCCGATCGCCGCCGCCGCCCAGCCCGAGTAGCTGTTGAGCATCGACACGACAACAGGCATGTCCGCGCCGCCGATCCCCATGATCAGGTGGTAGCCGATGAACAGCGCCGCCAGCGTCATCACAAAGACGGGCAGGAAGCCGCCGGAATTGACATACCAGATCAGCGCCAGCACCGAGATCACCGCCGCCGCCGCGTTGAGCATATGCCCCCCCGGCAGCTTGGTCGCGGCAGAGTTCACTTTGCCCGACAGCTTGCCATAGGCGATCACGGAGCCGGTGAAGGTCACCGCCCCGATGAAGATGCCAAGGAACAACTCGACCTTCAGGATGTTGATCTCAACCGGGCTCTTGTGTGCGATGAGCTGGCCGAACGTGCCCAGCTCCTCCGCCGTGCCATTCGCGAGCGCATCGGCTGCATGGCCAATCATGAAATGCGCGTTGAACCCGACGAACACCGCCGCCAGACCGACAAGCGCGTGCATCCCGGCGACCAGTTCCGGCATCTGGGTCATCTCGACCCCGTTGGCCAGCTTCCAGCCGATGACCCCGCCGCCGGCGATCAGCACCAGCGACAGCAGCCACAGGCCCGAACCCGGGCCGATCAGCGTGGCGAACACGGCCAGAGCCATGCCGACGATCCCGTACCAGACGGCGCGCTTGGCGCTTTCCTGGTTGCTCAGACCGCCGAGGGACAGGATGAACAGGACAGCGGCAACAACGTAAGCCGCAGTGGTGAATCCGAATTCCATCAGACCTCTCCCTTCCTTAGGATTTCTGGAACATGGCGAGCATGCGCCGCGTCACCATGAAACCGCCGAAAATGTTGATCCCGGCCATGAAGACCGACAGCGCCGCCAGCAAGATCACCAGAAACGACCCGGATCCGATCTGCATCAGAGCGCCCAGAATGATGATCGACGAAATCGCGTTCGTGACCGCCATCAAGGGCGTGTGCAGCGCGTGGCTGACATTCCAGATCACCTGGAAACCGACGAAGACGGCCAGCACGAACACGATAAAGTGCTGCATGAAGCTGGCCGGAGCGATGAGCCCCACGCCCAGCAGCAGCGCCGCGCCAATGGCCAGCAGGGTCACCTGGTTCTTGGTCTGCGCCTTGAACGCCGCGACTTCCTGCGCGCGGATTTCTTCTGGCGTCAGCTCCTTGGGCTTTTCCTTCGGCTGCGCCGCAATCGCCTTAACTTTGGGCGGCGGCGGCGGGAAGGTGATCGCGCCCTCATGGGTCACGGTCGCGCCGCGGATCACGTCGTCTTCCATGTCATGCACGACCACACCGTCCTTTTCGGGCGTCAGGTCGGTCAGCATGTGACGAATGTTGTTGGCGTAGAGCGTCGAGGACTGCGAGGCCATGCGGCTGGCCAGATCGGTGTAGCCCAGAATGGTCACGCCATTCGGGGTCACGACCTTTTCGTCCTTGACGGTCAGGGCGCAGTTGCCGCCCTTTTCCGCAGCCAGATCAACGATGACCGAGCCACGCTTCATCGCCTGCACCATGTCTTCGGTCCACAGCTCAGGTGCCGGGCGGCCCGGGATCAGAGCGGTGGTGATCACGATGTCCATATCGGGCGCCAGCTCGCGGAACTTCTCAAGCTGCTTTTCCCGGAACTCCGGCGAAGACGGAGCGGCATAGCCGCCGGTCGCGGCGCCGTCCTGCTGCTGCTCTTCGAAATCGAGGAAGACGAACTCCGCCCCCATCGATTCGATCTGCTCCGCAACTTCGGGGCGCACGTCGAACGCGTAGGTGATCGCGCCCAGCGAGGTCGCGGCCCCGATGGCGGCCAGACCGGCGACACCGGCGCCGACAACCAGCACCTTGGCCGGGGGCACCTTGCCCGCAGCGGTCACCTGGCCGGTCATCAGCCGGGGGAATTCATTCGCAGCCTCGATCACGGCCCGGTAGCCGCCGATATTGGCCATGGAAGACAGCGCATCCATCTTCTGTGCGCGCGAGATTCGCGGCACCATGTCCATGGCGATGACCGAAGCGCCGGTCTCTTTCGCTTTTTCGAGCATCTCCTCGTTCTGGCCGGGCCAGAAGAACGAAATGAGCGTCTTGGACCCATCGAGCCGCTTCACTTCGGTGTCGGAGGGCTCACGCACTTTCACGACGATATCGGCCCCCGCGAACAGTTTCGCGGCGCTGTCCACCACCTCGACACCGGCATCGCGATAGGCCTGATCCTCAAAGCCCGCGAGCTTGCCCGCGCCCTTTTCGATCAGGCATTCATGCCCGAGTTTCTGAAGTTGAAGCGCGCTGTCCGGGGTCATGGCGACCCGGGCTTCGCCCTCATGGATTTCCTTCGGTGCGCCGATCTTCATACGGGGCCCTCCATTGCTGAATCGCATCTTGTTAGCCCGCGCAACAATCTTTCACAAGCAGGTCGCCGCACATCCGTAAGATTACGCTGCGCCTGCGAGGTCACGCGGAGATCAAACCCATCGTCTGGTCTTTTGCGTATAGCGAAAGAAGTCCTGACGGAAGGTCCGCCGCATGCGGTTTTCTTCGGGGATGATGAAACGCCGCTCAAGGATCCACATCAGGACCGGCACCAGCGGCAGCGCCAGCGGCGCGTCCCAGTAGAGGATCATCCCCGCCAGCACCATCAGATCGCCCAGATAGATCGGGTTGCGCGTCCGGCGATAGATGCCCGACTGCACCAGATGGCTGGGGATTTCATGGGGCATGAGCGTGGTGTGCCACTTGCGCATCTCGATCACGGCCAGCAGCATCAAGATCAGCCCGCCGCCGACCAGAAGGCCGCCGGGCAGGCCCAGCCATAGCGCATGGAAAGCGAGCCCCAAGGGATGGGTCTGCGCAATCCACCAGGTCAGCGCGAGAGCGGCGGCAAGCCAGACGGGAGGGAGGTCAACGTATTTCATGACAGCGGGATGCACGTTTTTCGCGCGGCTGTCACGCGCCCTGGCACGCGGCGGATTGTCCTTAGCTTTTCGATCCGCGTTTCCCGCCACGTCCCAATGCGCTACACTGCGCCCATGACCCGCGACCAGATCAACGCGGCCTGCGCCGCCCTGCCCCACGCAACCCATGTCATCCAATGGGGCGGATCGGACGTATGGAAGATCGGCGGCAAGGTCTTTGCCATTGTCACCGGGGATGATCCGGGCCTTGTGTCGTTCAAAACAGGCCCCGCCGCCTATGACGCCCTGCACGACGCGCCGGGGATGCGGCCAGCGCCCTATCTCGCCTCGCGCGGGATGACGTGGGTCCAGCGCACTGGCCCCGCGACTCTGGACGGCGCAGAGTTGTCGGACCATCTGCGGCTCTCTTATGATCGGGTGGCCGAGGGGCTCACGAAAAAACTGCGCCGGGATCTGGGCCTATAGAGGGAGGGCACGATGCAGACCACGGGACGCTGCCTGTGCGGAGATCTGGTGGTCGCGGCCAGCGGCGCACCGCTGCGGGTTGGCATCTGCCATTGCGACGATTGCCGCCGCCATCACGGGGCGATGTTCTTTGCCGCTGCCGTCTTTTCCGCGACCGCTGTCACCATCAAAGGGGAGCCAAGCTGCTTTGAGGGACGTTGCTTTTGCCCGCGCTGCGGCTCCTCCGTCTTTGCGCGCAGCGGTGACGAAGTGGAGCTGCATCTCGGGGCGCTTGACGATGCCAGCCAGCTCACCCCCGATTACGAGCTTTGGACGCTGCGACGTGCGACGTGGCTGCCGCCCTTTCCGGGTATGCGATGCTATCGGAAAGAGAAACTCTAGCCCGGATTGCGGCGCCAGCCAGCGGGGCCGCGAAGCCAATCAGATCGGCCACGCAACCGCTGTGCTCATGCGTCCCTCCTGCGCCCGCCGCTGCATCCATGCAAAAATCGACATGAGCCGAAGCGACTCGGCTTGACGCGGCATTTTGACATCCCATATATGCCAAGAACCGAATATGATCTTCTCGGAAAGGAAGAGCGCTATGAACGTGAACGTCGGAAACACCGATCGCATGATCCGCCTCGCTGTGGGCATCATTGGCCTACTGCTGGGTCTGTTTGGCCCCTTCGGCACCGCGCTGAGCTGGGTTCTGACCATCGTCGGTGTTGTGATGCTGGTCGTGGCCGCCACGCGCATCTGCCCACTCTATAGCATCCTGGGCAAGTCCACCTGCCCGATGGACAAGTAAGACACAGCCGAAAACATGACGGATTTTACTCCCCTGCAATCCCTCGCGGGCGGCGGGCTGATTGGCCTTGCCTCGGTGCTGCTGATGCTGGTCCTGGGCCGCATCATGGGCGGCACCGGCATTCTGGCCGGTCTCCTGCAACCTGCGGGCCGGGAAGACTTCGCTTGGCGCGCGGCTCTGGTGGGCGGCATGGTCACGGGCCCTGCCGCGGTGTGGCTGCTCAGCGGTGCGATGCCCGCGATTGACGTTCCGGTCAGCAATATCGCCCTGATCATTGGCGGGTTCATCGTCGGGATTGGCGCGACCATCGGGTCGGGCTGCACCTCGGGGCACGGCGTGTGCGGCATGGCGCGGCTTTCGCCCCGCTCGATCGCGGCGACGGCCAGCTTCATGGTGGCCTGCGGGATCACCGTCTACGTCATCCGTCATGTGATCGGAGGGTAAGATGCGCCACATTGCAACCTACCTTATCGGCCTGATCTTCGGGGTCGGCATCTCGATCTCGGGTATGGCCGACCCGGCCAAAGTGCTCAACTTCTTCGATGTTGCGGGCACCTGGGATCCCAGCCTCATGTTCGTGATGGGCGGCGCGCTGATCGTGACCTTCATCGGCTACAAGCTGGTATTCCGCCGTCCCGCCCCGGTCATGCAGGCGAAATTCGCGGTGCCGACCAATCGCACCATCGACGCCAAGCTGATCGGCGGCTCTGCCGTCTTCGGGATCGGCTGGGGCATTGCGGGCTTTTGCCCCGGCGCGGCGATCCCCGCCGTCGGCACGCTCAACCCGTCCGTTCTTCTTTTCACCGGCGCGATGATCGCCGGGATCTTCACCGCCAAATGGCTGGTGGCCAGGGCCCAGGCCCGCACGGCGACCGCCTGAACAGGAGCATCCCCATGACCTACCCCGTGAACATGGACATCAAACCCGAAGTCCACGCCTTCTTCGACGAGCCGACCAATACGATTTCGTACATCGTGAAGGACCCGAGCTCGGATGCCTGCGCCATTGTCGACAGCGTGATGGATATTAACTACGCCGCTGGCCGCATCACCCAGGACGGGGCTGACACGTTGATCTCCTTCATCAAGGAAAAGGGCTGGAAGTTGGCCTGGATCATTGAGACCCATGTCCATGCCGACCACCTCTCCGCCGCGCCCTATATCCAGGATCAACTGGGCGGCAAGATCGGCATCGGCGAGAAGATCACCGTGGTGCAGGACACGTTCGGCAAGATCTTTAACGAAGGCACCGAATTCCAGCGGGACGGCAGCCAGTTCGACATGCTGTTCCAGGACGGCGACACCTATACCGTCGGCAATATGCAATGCGTCGCCATGTACACGCCCGGTCACACCCCGGCCTGCATGACCCATGTCATGGGCGATGCGACCTTCGTGGGCGATACCCTGTTCATGCCCGATGGCGGCTCGGCCCGTGCCGACTTCCCCGGTGGTGACGCCGAAACCCTGTTCGAGAGCATCCAGAAGGTTCTGTCCCTGCCCGATGACATGCGCCTGTTCATGTGCCACGATTACGGCCCCAACGGCCGTGAGATCGCGTGGGAGACCACGGTCGCAGAGCAAAAGGCCAAGAACATCCATGTGGGTGCAGGCAAGACGAAAGACGATTTCGTCAAGTTCCGCACCGAACGTGACGCGACACTGGATATGCCCAAGCTGATCCTGCCCTCGCTTCAGGTGAACATGCGGGCGGGCGAAGTGCCGACGGACCCGGATGGCAACCCGATGCTGAAGGTGCCGGTCAACAAGTTCTGATCGTCTGCTAAAGACAAGGGAGCGGCCTAGCGATGGCCGCTCCGTTTTCATTTCCGGGAAGGAGACCCGATGGACATTCGCAAGATCAACGACCAGATCTCGGTGGCGCCGCAGATCACCGCCGCTGAAGTGGCCGAGATCAAGGCCCAGGGCTTCCGTGCCCTGATCTGCAACCGCCCCGATGGCGAGGGCATGGACCAACCCACCTTCGAAGAGATCGACCGGGCCGCGAAAGCAGCCGGGATGGAGACGCTCTACCTGCCCATCTCGGGCGGGAAAGTGTCCGATGACGATGCGGCGCAATTCGCGGCTGCCCTGCGCGATATGCCCGGGCCAGTTCTGGCCTACTGCCGCTCCGGCACCCGGTCGACGACGCTCTGGTCGCTGAGCCAGGCGAATGTGCTCGACACCGCCGAAATCCTCGCCTCTTCCAAGGCCGCGGGCTACGACATGTCCGGCGTGGTCCGGCGCATCGTCAACGGCGGCAAAACCCCGACCGACGAAGGCGACGCCAAGTTCGACGTGGTGATCGTGGGGGCCGGTGCGGGCGGGATTGCCACCGCCGCGTCCTTGCGCGCGCGCAAACCCGATCTGGAGGTCGCTCTGATCGACCCGGCGGACATCCACTACTACCAGCCCGGCTGGACCATGGTCGGCGGCGGCATTTTCGATGTCGAAACCACCGCCAAGACGATGGGCAGCCTGATCCCCAAGGGCGTGCATTGGATCAAATCCGCCGTCGCGGCGTTCGAGCCCCAGAACAACGCAGTCGTCCTGGATGGCTGCCGGGTCGTGAAATACGACCGGCTCGTGGTGTGCCCCGGTCTGAAGCTCAACTGGAACGGCGTCGAAGGCCTGGTCGAAACGCTCGGCCGCAATGGCGTGACGTCCAACTACCGCTATGACCTGGCCCCCTACACCTGGGAGCTGGTGAGCGGCATGAAGCAGGGCCGCGCGCTGTTCACCCAGCCGCCGATGCCGATCAAATGCGCCGGGGCGCCGCAAAAGGCGATGTATCTGTCGGGCGATGCCTGGCACCGGGCGGGCGTTCTGCCCAATATCGACATCCAGTTCATGAATGCGGGCGGGGTGCTGTTCGGAGTGAAGGACTACGTCCCCGCGCTTGAGAAATACGTGGAGAAATACGGCGCCGCGCTGAACTTCTTCCACAATCTCAAATCCATCGACGGCCCGGCCAAGAAAGCTACCTTCACCGTGGCCAAGCCCGACACCACCCCCGAAGAGATCACCGTCGATTTCGACATGATCCACGTGACGCCGCCGCAGGTCGCGCCCGATTTCATCCGCGTCTCGCCTCTGGCCGATGCCGCAGGCTGGGTCGATGTCGATCAGCACACGCTGCGCCACAAGGTCTATGACAACATCTGGTCGCTGGGCGACGTGATGAACGCCCCCAACGCCAAGACCGCTGCTGCGGCCCGCGTGCAGGCCCCCATCGTCGCCGTGAACATCTGCGCCGATATCGACGGGCGGGCGCCCATGGGCAGCTATAACGGCTATGGCTCGTGCCCGCTCACTGTGGAGCGAGGCAAGATCGTCCTGGCCGAATTCGGCTATGGCGGCACCCTGCTGCCGTCCTTCCCGAAATGGATCATTGATGGCACCAAGCCGACCCGCGCCGCGTGGCTTCTGAAGGAAAAGATGCTGCCGCCCTTCTACTGGAAGGCCATGCTGAAAGGCCGCGAGGTCATGGTGAAGCCCGAAAAGATCGGGAACTGACCCAACCCCCAGGGGCCCCGGTTCGGGGCCCCACCCCTTTGTAGACGGAGAACACGATGCGCCGGATTATGCGCTATATGCCGATATTGGACTGGGGCCGCAGCTATTCACGCCAGGCGCTTGAAAATGACCTGGTCGCGGCGGTGATCGTCACGATCATGCTGGTCCCGCAGTCGCTGGCTTATGCATTGCTGGCGGGTCTGCCCGCACAGGCGGGGATCTATGCCTCGATCCTGCCCATCGTGCTCTACGCCATCTTTGGCACCTCGCGCGCTCTGGCCGTGGGGCCGGTCGCGGTGGTGTCGCTGATGACCGCCGCCGCGATCGGCAACGTGGCCGAGGCAGGCACCATGGGTTATGCCATCGCCGCGCTGACCCTCGCGGCACTGTCAGGGGCCATGCTGCTGGGCATGGGGCTGCTGCGGCTGGGCTTTTTGGCCAATTTCCTGAGCCACCCGGTGATCGCGGGCTTCATCACCGCCTCGGGCATCCTGATCGCGACGTCGCAGCTCAAGCATATCCTGGGCGTGAGCGCCCATGGCCATACCCTGCCCGAGATCCTGTCCTCGCTCTGGTCGCATCTGGGCCAGATCAACATCTGGACGCTGATGATCGGCATCGCGGCGACGGCATTCCTGTTCTGGGTGCGCAAGGGGCTCAAACCGCTGCTGCTGTCCAAAGGGCTGAGCCCGCGCATGGCCGATATCGGCGCCAAGGCCGGGCCTGTCGCGGCGGTCGTGGTGACCACGGTGCTGGTGTGGGTACTGGGGCTCGCCAATCACGGGGTGAAGATCGTGGGCGATGTGCCTCGCGGGCTGCCACCGCTGACCATGCCGGATTTTTCGCCGTCTCTGGTCGGGCAGCTTTTGATACCCGCGCTGCTGATTTCGATCATCGGCTTCGTGGAGTCGGTGTCGGTGGCGCAGACCCTGGCCGCCAAGAAGCGCCAGCGGATCGACCCCGATCAGGAGCTGATCGGCCTGGGCGCGGCCAACCTGGGCGCGGCCTTCACCGGCGGCTACCCGGTGACGGGGGGCTTTGCGCGCTCGGTCGTGAATTTCGACGCGGGGGCCGAGACCCCTGCGGCGGGGGCGTTTACTGCCGTCGGGCTTTTGATCGCGGCGCTGCTGCTCACGCCGCTGATCTATTTCCTGCCGACAGCCACGCTGGCCGCGACGATCATTGTCGCGGTGCTGAGCCTTGTGGATCTGTCCATCCTCAAGAAGGCCTGGGGCTATTCGCTGGCCGACTTCGCCGCCGTCGCTGCGACGATCCTTCTGACGCTCCTGATGGGGGTGGAGACGGGCGTGTCGGCAGGAGTGATGATCTCCATCGCGCTGCATCTTTATAAGACGTCAAAGCCCCACGTGGCCGAAATCGGCCTTGTGCCGGGCACCCAGCATTTCCGCAACATCCGCCGCCACCAGGTGGAGACCACGCCCGAGCTGCTGATGCTGCGCATCGACGAAAGCCTCTACTTTGCCAATGCGCGGTTCCTGGAGGACTACCTTCTGAATCGCTTGGCCGAGGACAAGGCGATCCGCGATGTGGTGCTCATGTGCTCGGCGGTGAATGCGGTCGATTTCAGCGCTCTTGAGAGCCTGGAGAGCATCAATCACCGCCTGTCGGACATGGGCATCCGGTTCCACCTGTCCGAGGTGAAGGGTCCGGTGATGGACCGGCTGAAGCGGTCGCATTTCCTCGATGAGCTGACCGGTGAGGTTTACCTGAGCCAGTTCGACGCGTTCGAGGAGCTGGCCAAGAAAGAGGCCTGAGGGGTTTCGCGCCTACCGGCGCGATACGCGGGGGCTTTGCCCCCGCACCCCCAAGGTATTTTCACAAATAAGAAGCGCGATCAGCCCCTGTGGGCCCCGTCCGCGAGGGTCTTGACGAAGGCGAGCACGTCACTGGCACTGTCGCCGCGCCCGATCCGCTCAACAATGGCAGAACCGACGACGGTGCCGTCCGCGACCGAAGCGATCGCTTCGGCGGTTTCGGGGCTCTTGACGCCGAAGCCCACGATGATCGGAAGCTCGGTCGCTTTCTTGAGCCGGGTCACTTCGGGTGCCACGGCATCGGCCTGCGCTTCCGCCGCGCCGGTGATGCCGGTGATCGAGACGTAATAGACGAATCCGGACGTGTTCTGCATGACTTTGGGCAGGCGCTTGTCATCGGTCGTGGGCGTCGCGAGGCGAATGAAGTCGATGCCTGCGGCCTGCGCGGGCAGGCAGAGTTCTTCGTCTTCCTCCGGGGGCAGGTCCACGACGATCAGGCCGTCGATTCCGGCGTCTTTCGCATCACTCAGGAACTGGTCCACGCCGTGGGAGTAGATCGGGTTGTAATAGCCCATCAGGACGATGGGCGTGTCCTGATCCGTCTCGCGGAAGGCGCGGGCCATGGCGAGGGTTTTGTTCAGCGTCATGCCCGCCTCCAAGGCGCGCTGACCAGCAAGCTGGATCGTCGGGCCATCGGCCATGGGATCGGTGAAGGGCAGACCCAGCTCGATCACGTCGACGCCTGCGCCGGGCAGGCCCTTCATGACGTCCAGGCTGGTTGCCTCATCGGGGTCTCCGGCCATGATATAGGCGACGAAGGCCTTCTGGTTGCGGGCGCGCAGCGCTGCGAATTTGGCGTCGATGCGGGTCATGGCTCCCCCCGGTTTTATAGCTGCGCCATGTGGCCCAATCAGGGGGGCAAGCGCAAGGGTCGGGCTTGAACCCATTGCAGGGGACTAGGACACGCGGCCCCAAAACCATAGCAGGGCCCATGTGAGAAACGGCATGATCAGGACCGCGATCTGGTTGAGGAGAGAGACCTGCTCTGCTCCGAACACCGCCCCGGCAAATGCGACGGTATTGTTGAGCCCATGCGCCAGAACGGGTGCCCAGAGCGATCCCGTTAGCGCGTAGCACAGCGCGTAGACGATGCCCGACAGGAAGATCGCAATCAGGACGCTGGGCTCTTGGCCTGCGCCGCCATGGGACTGGGCGAAAATGAACGCAGAGACCGCCGCCGCCAGGCCAAATGCTGCGACCGGGCTCCCCAGGCCTCCGCCAAGCCGACGCAGCGAATCGTGGAGGCCCCGAAAGATCAGCCCGCGAAAGATGGCTTCCTCACCGATCGGAGCGGCACAGCATATCGTGAAGATCAGCAGAAGGTCGGTCCCGCGGCCCGTCCCCCACCCCATCTCGGTCAACACTTTGGTGGTGCTTTGCGCGATATCGGAGCTGAACCCCGCGCCGAGCCTTTCGATCAGAGACGTGATCACGGTTGCAGCTATGGCCACCGCGATAACCGCCAGCGGGCGCGCCGGAGGCTGCACGCCCAACGCTCGACCAGGGGCGGAGCGCACCACCAAGACCGCAAGCAACGTCGCGAGTGCCGCATAGCCCAGAAAGATCGCGATTTGGCCCAGTGCCGCCGGGAGGCCGGTCATAGACATCCCCAGTAGCACAACCAAATGGCCGATATAGGCGACGGGCACGATCCACCAGCGGAACGGTCCAGGTGCCGATGAGAAGAGAGACTGCATGATTGGTTCACCCCAAAGCTGCCAGGATATCGTAGGGCGAAACAGCCCGGCCTTTCCATCCTCTTACCCCTAGTCGTTCAGCGCGCGACGCAGCGACACCCGCCCCCGACAGCAACGGCCCGCCGTTTCCGCTTATGGTCTATTGGGAGCAGCCCTATCACACTTGCCCCGATCCCCCGATCAGCCTAAGGAGCGGCGATCGCAGAGAAGGAGCGCAAGATGGGTTTCAAGATGGGCATCGTGGGGCTTCCCAATGTGGGCAAGTCGACCCTGTTCAACGCGCTGACAAAGACGGCAGCCGCGCAGGCCGCCAACTTTCCCTTCTGCACGATTGAGCCCAATGTCGGCGACGTGGCCGTGCCCGATGCACGGCTCGACAAGCTGGCCGAGATCGCCGGGTCCCAGCAGATCATCCCAACCCGCATGACCTTTGTGGACATTGCCGGGCTGGTGAAAGGGGCCTCCAAGGGCGAAGGCCTGGGCAACCAGTTCCTGGCCAATATCCGCGAAGTGGACGCGATTGCCCATGTGCTGCGCTGCTTTGAAGATGGCGATGTCACCCATGTGGAAGGCCGCGTTGACCCTGTGGCCGACGCCGAAGTGATCGAAACGGAGCTGATGCTGGCCGATCTGGAGAGCATCGAAAAGCGCCTGCAAAACATCGTTCGCAAGGTGCGCGGCGGCGACAAGGAAGCCGTCCAGCAGGAGCGCCTTCTGAAGGCCGCGCAGGATATGCTGGAAGACGGCAAGCCTGCCCGTCTCGTCGAGGTGGCCGAGGACGATGCGAAGGCGTGGAAAAACCTGCAACTTCTGACGACGAAGCCCGTCCTCTACGTCTGCAACGTGGAAGAAGAGAGCGCCTCGGAAGGCAACAGCCAGTCCGCCCGCGTGGCCGAAATGGCCGCTAAGGAAGGCAATTCCCATGTCGTGATCTCGGCCAAGATCGAGGAAGAGATCAGCCAGCTTGATACCGAGGAACAGGAGATGTTCCTGGGCGAGCTGGGGTTGGAGGAAGCCGGGCTCGACCGGCTGATCAAGGCGGGCTACGCGCTGCTGGCGCTTGAGACCTACTTCACCGTTGGCCCGAAAGAGGCCCGTGCCTGGACGATCCGCAAGGACACCCCTGCTCCGAAAGCGGCCGGTGTGATCCATGGTGATTTCGAAAAAGGCTTCATCCGCGCCGAGACGATTGCCTATGACGACTATGTCAGTCTTGGCGGCGAAGGTCCGGCCAAAGAGGCGGGCAAGATGCGCGCCGAAGGCAAGGGCTACATCGTGCAGGACGGCGACGTGCTGCACTTCCTGTTCAACACCTGAGGGCGCGGGTCAGTCCAGTCGGACCCCGTGCCGCCCCGCCAGATCGGTAAAGAACTGCCACGCGACCCGGCCCGAGCGGCCTCCGCGCGTGGCCTGCCATTCAACCGCCTGTGCGCGCAGATCGTCCGGCGCGATGTCGATCCCGTAGGCGTCACAATAGCCGTCGATCATCGACAGGAACTGATCCTGATCGCAGGCGTGGAAGCCCAGCCATAGCCCGAACCGATCAGAGAGCGAGACCTTCTCTTCGACCGCTTCGGAGGGGTTGATGGCCGATCCGCGCTCATTCTCGATCATGTCGCGGGGCATCAGGTGGCGCCGGTTGGATGTCGCGTAGAGCACGACATTCTCAGGCCGTCCTTCGATCCCGCCATCCAGCACCGCCTTGAGCGATTTGTAATGCGCATCGTCATGGCTGAAGGACAGATCGTCGCAAAAGAGGATGAAGCGTTCCGCGCGCCCGCGCAGCAGATCGAGGCAGCGCCCGATCGACGGCAGGTCCTCGCGCAGCACCTCGACCAGCTTCAGGCCGGGGTGTTGGGCCGAAAGCCGCCCGTGGATCGCCTTCACGAGCGATGATTTCCCCATCCCCCGCGCGCCCCAGAGCAGCGCATTGTTCGCGGGCAGGCCCTCGGCAAAACGGCGGGTGTTGTCGAGCAGAGTGTCGCGGGACCGTTCAATGCCCAGCAGCAGGTTCAGATCGACGCGAGAGACCTTCTCCACCGGCTCAAGCCGGTCCGGGCTGGCATGCCACACGAAGGCCGACGCCGCGGCGAAATCAGGCGCCGCAGCCGGGCCGGGCGCCATGCGCTCAAGCGCGGCGGCGATCCGCTCCAGCGGATCACTCATCCTTTTGCACCTCATCGCCCCAGAGCGTTTCATCCTCGCCCAACACGCCCTCTTCGCGAAGCTGCGCCTCGCGCTTCTTCTCGACCCGGCGCACGAGCTGGATGGACACCTCGTAGAGGCCGTAGACCACGACAAAGAGGATCACCTGGGTGATGACATCAGGCGGGGTCACCACGGCGGCCAGCACCAGGATCCCGACCACCGCGTATTTGCGCACGCCGCGCAGACCTTCGGCCGACACGAGCCCGGCCTTGCCCATCAGGGTCAGCAGCACCGGAAGCTGGAAACACAGGCCAAAGGCCACGATGAATTTCACGGTCAGGTTCAGGTATTCCTGCGCGGAGCCCTGAAACACGACCGAAAGCCCCGGCTGGTTCTGCGGATCGCCAGCGGCCACGGCCGCGCCGTCTCCGCCGAACTGCTGGAACCCCAGGAAGAAGTCATAGGCCAGCGGCGTGACCACATAGAACGCGAAGGCCGCGCCCAGCAGGAACATGAAGGGCGAAGCGACCAGGAACGGCAGGAACGCGCCTTTTTCAGATTTGTAGAGCCCCGGCGCCACAAAGCGCCACATCTGCAAACCGATGTAAGGGAAGGACAGGATGAACCCGCCCAGAAGCGAGATCTTGATCGCGACGAAGAAGCCTTCCTGCGGCGAGATAAAGATCAGGTCGCAATCCTGCCCCCGCTCCGCCAGGACGGAACACAGCGGCGCGGTCAGGAAGTTGAAGATCGGCGTGGCGACGGTGAAGCACAAGATCATGCCGATCAGGAACGCGACAACCGAATGGATCAGGCGCGTGCGCAGCTCGGCCAGGTGTTCGATCAGCGGCGCGGTGCTGTCGTTGATTTCGTCCTCGCGGGAGCTGGCGTCGCTCATGTCTTGGCCCCGTTTCTGGGCGGCGTGGCGGGCGCGGTCTCTTCGGCCAGATCGGCCTCCATCTCGGCGGCGCTGTCGGCCAGCTCCTGCGCGCGGGCGGCCTCACGAGCCTTGCGTTCCTCGGCGGCACGGGCGGTCGCGTCCGCGATCTTGTCCTTGGCCTCGGCCCGATCCGAGGCGAGGCTGTCGCTCTCGGGCCCGTTTTTCCAGTCCACCGCGTCCTTGATCGCATCCGCTCCGAAGGCTTTCGGGTTGGCGGCGGCGCGCATTGTCTTGGTGATGTCCTGCACCCCGGCCTCATCGGCGGCATCATTCATCGCCTGGGTAAACTCGCGCGCCATGGCGCGGGCCTTGCCCATGAAGCGGCCCATCTGCCGGAACAGAACCGGCAGATCCTTGGGCCCCACGACGATCAACGCCACGATGCCGATGAGCAAAAGCTCGGTCCAGCCGAGATCGAACATGTGGGTTTAGCTCTTGGTGTCGGCGGTCTCTTCGGGGGTCACGTCGCGGGCGGCTGCCTCGGCGTCGGTGATCTCCTGCTTGCCTTCATCCACGCCCTTTTTGAAGGCGGTGATGCCTTTGCCGACTTCGCCCATGAGCGAAGAAATCTTGCCGCGGCCGAACAGAACCAGCACGACAACAGCGATCAGAAGAAGGCCAGGCAGGCCGATATTGTTGAGCATGAGTAATCTCCCTTTCCGGGTCATCCCGGTGTGTCAGCCCCTGTTTTAGGCGCGCGGCGCCCCGGGCGAAAGGGCAAATCGCGCGGCTTTCCCCCTTAAGCAAAGCGCGTGCCCCCCGAATTTCAAGAGCCGGGCAGCATTCTGCTCCGGGACCGCGCAACATCTCGTGGGTCGCGGCGCCTGTCGCCGGATCGCCGCACAATCTGTCGCAGGCACGGCCATAGAAATGCCAGGATTTATCTTTTAGAGTTTCTCGAATAGACATTTTGGGAAATCCAAAAAGATTAACGCAGCAGAGCAGAGCCATGACCCAACTCCCTGACGTCCACAGCGCCGAACCGATCCCTGAAGCCGCCCGCGCCGAAGTAGAGCGCCTTTTGCAAAGCGCCGATCTGTTCCGCTACACCGCCGCCAAGGATGCGCCTGTGTCCCTGCTCGAAGCGGAGTTCGCCCAGATGATGGGCAGCAAATACGCCCTTGCGGTCAGCTCCTGCTCTGCCGCGCTGTTCCTTTCGCTCAAGGCGCTCAATCTGCCGCGTGGGGCCAAGGTTCTGATCCCCGCCTTCACCTTCGCCGCCGTGCCGTCGTCGATCGTCCATGCGGATTGCGAGCCGGTGCTTGCGGAATGCGCCGACAACTACCGGCTGGACATGGATGATTTTGCCGCCAAGCTGCCTCTGGTGGATGCGGTGATCATCAGCCACATGCGCGGCCACACCTCGGACATGGATGCCATCATGGCGCTGTGCGACGCCGCCGGTATCCCGGTGATCGAAGACGCTGCCCACAGTCTGGGCACGACCTGGAAAGGGCGCAAGATCGGCACGATTGGCAAGATCGGCTGCTTTAGCTTCCAAAGCTACAAAATGGTCAATGCCGGTGAAGGCGGGATCATGATCACCGATGATGCCGATCTGATCGCCCGCGCGATCATCATGTCAGGTGCCTATGAGCATAACTGGCGCAAGCACCCCGTCCTGCACGAAGCCTTTGCCAAGTGGCAAAACAAGCTGCCGCTCTACAATCTGCGCCTGTCGAACCTGTCGGCCGCCATCGTTCGCCCCCAGCTCGACGAACTGCCCCGCCGCATCGCACAAGGCCGCCGCAACCACGATCACGTGGCCGCGCGGCTCAACCAGACGGCCCATATCCGCGTTCCTGCCCCGCTGGCAGGCGAAGAGCGCGCGCCCGACTCGATCCAGTTCAACCTTGTGGACCTGTCCGACACGCAGATCGGGGCCTATGCCAAGGCCGCCGAAGCGCGCGGTGTCAAAGTCCAGATCTTTGGCGCCAGCCAGGACAACGCCCGTGCCTTCTGGAACTGGCAATATCTGAACGATCTGCCGGACCTGCCGGAAACCCGCGCCATGCTGATGAAGGCTTGTGATGTCCGGCTCCCGGCGCGTCTTACGCTTGAGGAATGCGACGCCGTGACCGACGTGCTGATCGCGGCGCTTCAGGATGTGACAGAAGGGCAGCGCACCGCCGCCGAGTAAGCGCGCACCATCTGCGTGATGCACATGTCCGGGGGCGCGGAGCAGCGCCCCCTACCCGGCCCGGCCCCGCGCAATCGCCTCGGCAATCTTGGGCGCCTGCCGCGCGATGGCAGCAAGCTGGCCGTTCGGCACCGCATGATAGCTGATCCCGTAGAGCCCCGGCACGATCTCGCCCTCAATGGCACGCGGGCGGCCTTCGGCGTCGAGCTCCGGTAGATCGCCTAGGATCGGGCGCAGATTCACCCGATAGCCCGTTCCCATCAGGATCGCGTCGAACCGGGCCGTTTGGCCGTCCTCGAAGGTGACCATGTCGCCATTGCTGCTCTGAGCCGATGGGCGCACCTTGATCTTGCCCGCGCGGATCAGATCCAGCGTACCAAGGTCGATAAGCGGAATACGGTTGTCCTCAACAATCTGGGCCAGCGGCCCTTTGCCCGCGGGCTTCAGCCCATAGCGCTCGGGCCGCCCCAGCTTCCACCGCATCAGCGGCGCGGCCAGAGCATCCGCCACGCGGTACCCGAACAGCTTTTGCGTCAGGCTAAGGCGTGCAATCGGAATGCCGAACAGTTCACGCGGCAGGAGATTGACCGGAGAGCGCACGACCATCTCGACCGCGCGGCCTTGCGCGGCCAATTCCATGGCGATCTCACCGCCAGAGTTGCCAAAGCCGATGACGAGCACCCGCGCCCCCGGCAGATCGTCCGGCCGCCGGTAGTCTCTGGTGTGCACAATCGGCCCCGGGAAACTGTCCAGCCCCGGCCACTGGGCCAACTTGGGTTCATCCGCGAACCCCGTCGCCATCACTACGGCGCGGGCCTCGTCCTGGCCCTGGGCGTGGGTGACGCGCCAGCCGTCTGCAACCCGCTCCACCTTCTGCACCTCGGCCCCCAGAAGCGGCGAGAGGTCGAAATACGCGGCGTAGTCTTCAAGGTATTCGACCACCTGCGCGCGGGGCACATAGCGCGGCCAATCCTTCGGAAAGCCCCGCATCGGCAGGCCGGAATTGCTCCGCTCGGTGTGCAGAGCCAGCCGGTCGTAGTGGCGGCGCCAGGCCGACCCAACGGTGGCTTCCCGCTCCAGGATCAAGGCGTCCAGCTCTCGCGCCTTGAGACACGCTCCAACGGCAAGCCCGGACGGCCCCGCCCCGATGATGATGGCGTCCCGCACCTGCTTACGGGGCAATCACGACCTTGCCGGTCGATTTGCGAGTCGCCAGAAGCTCAAGCCCGTCCGCGGCCTTTTCCAAGGGCAGGACGTGGCTGACATGGGGGTTCAGCCGCCCTTCGGAAAACCAGCCCATGAGTTCCGCGAGGCTGTCCGTCAGCGCTTCGGGTCGAAACTTGAGATAGGCGCCCCAGTAGAACCCGATCACGTCGATATTCTTGACCAACAGGATATTGGCCGGGATCTGCGGGACCGTGCCGCTGGCATATCCAATGGTCAGAATGCGGCCTTCCGGCCGGGTCGCCCCCATCGCCGCCTTGAACAGATCGCCACCGACCGGATCATAGACCACATCGGCCCCGCCCAGGGCTTTGACCTCGGCCTTGATATCGGCATCGGCGGCGTCGAACACGTGATCGGCCCCGGCCTTGCGGGCCACCTCCAGCTTGTCAGCGCCGCGCGCGACAGCAATGACCCGCGCGCCCATCGCCTTGCCGATCTCGACCGCCGTCAAGCCGACCCCGCCTGCCGCGCCGAGCACCAGCAGGGTCTCACCCTCCTGCAGCCGCGCCCGGCGTGTCAGTCCAAGGTGAGACGTCCCATAAGCGACCTGGAACGCAGCGGCCTGCTCTGGCGTCATCCCCTCGGGCACCTCGCGGCACAGCGCCGCCGGGAAATTCCCCCGCTCCGCCAGCCCGCCGTTGCCGCCGAACACCGCAACGCGGGTGCCAATGGCCGGGCTGGTCACACCGTCGCCTTGGGCGATCACGCGGCCGCAGACTTCCATGCCGAGGGTGAAGGGCGGCTCCGGTGTGTCCTGATATTTTCCCTGCGACATCAGCAGATCCGCGAAATTCAACCCGCAGGCTTCGATCTCAAGCTGGACCTCCCCCGCGCCCGGCGCGGAGAGATCGGTTTCGGTCAGAGCGGGCGGGGCGTCGAACGCGGTGATGCGAAAAGCTTTCATGCTCAAAGCCTAATCTGCCCCGCCCCTCGCCGCCAAGACGTCCCGAGCGGAAAGCGCGACAAAGGTGACGTAACGTAAAGCACCCTGCACCTTTAGGTAGTTTCCCGGGTTCAACCGTTGCGTGTCGCGCGGCACCGTCCAACAAGTGACGTCGAGCCGCATGTTTACGCGCTCGTCAGAGTAGAAGGACCGGACCATGACCCACCCTGTTGACGTTCACGTGGGAAAACGCATCCGTCACCGCCGCTGGATGCTGGGCACGACCCAGCAACAACTGGCAGAGGCCGTGGGCATTCGGTTCCAGCAGATCCAGAAATATGAAACCGGCATGAACCGCGTCAGCGCATCGCGGCTGTGGGACATCGCCGAATCTCTGGGCGTCAAGGTGTCGTTCTTCTTTGATGGCTTGGCCGACAACGAACAGCGCGCGCCGGACGAAGACCTTCTGTCCGACCGTGAAGCGCTTGAAATGTTGCGCAGCTACTACGCGATCCCGGAAGCGCAGCGGAAGAAATTGTTCGATCTGGCGCGCGTGCTCTCGGCAAGCTGATTGACCACGGCGGAGCGTCCCGCTAGCCCGACAGGGCTGCTACAGGAGCCCGCCATGGATGAAGCCGACCTGCCTTCCCTGATCGAAACGGCGCATGCGCTTGCAGATACGGCGCGCCCCGTGACCCTCCGCCACTTTCGCACCAGCGATCTGCGCACGGACCACAAAGACGGGAAAGGCGTCTTCGATCCCGTCACCCAGGCCGACCGCGACGCCGAAGCCGCCATGCGCGACATTCTTGCCCGCGCGCGGCCTCAGGATGGCATCCTTGGCGAAGAGCACGGCACAACCACAGGCAGCAGCGGACTGACCTGGGTGCTCGATCCCATCGACGGAACGCGCGGCTATATCAGCGGGACGCCGACCTGGGGCGTTCTGATCTCCCTGAACGACGACAACGGCCCGCGCTTTGGGATCATCGACCAGCCCTATATCGGAGAGCGCTTCATCGGAGGGTTCGGCCACGCCGAGCTGCGCGGACCGCATGGCACCACCCCCCTGAAAACGCGCGCCCCACGCGCCCTGTCAGAGGCGACGGTTTTCACCACCTTCCCAGAAGTCGGCACGCCCGAAGAGGGCGCCGCCTTCGCCCGCGTGGCGCAAGCCGCACGGCTGACACGCTATGGGATGGATTGCTATGCCTATGCTCTGCTGGCGGCGGGGCAGATTGATCTGGTGATCGAAGCGGGGCTCGCCCCTTATGACATCTGCGCGCCCATCGCCGTCGTGGAAGCCGCCGGGGGCCTCGTCACCGACTGGACCGGCGGCGCGGCCCATGGCGGGGGCCGCGCCATTGCGGCCGCCAATCCGCAGATCCACGCCGAAGCGGTTGCTCTGCTGAACGGCTAGCGCAGGGCCAGCCCTTCGACCACGGCACGGATGCGGCTGTCCGTGTCGTCGCTATCGGCAGATACGGCAAGCCCCACGAGCGCGCCCGGCGCACCACCAAAGGCGCGCGCGTAGTCCCCCGCTAGATCAACGTTTTCGCGGGCCTGCCCCGTGCCGGCCCCGCGCAGGACAACCGTCTGACCCCGCGGCCCAAGATAGGGAGAGCTCAGCCGCGCGCCGCGCCCGTGGCTCCCGCCCCAGACATAAACCAACGTGCGCACATCGTCCTGTTGCAGGAGGCGCGATACTCGCGCACCAGAGAGTGCCTCTGCCCGCGCCTCGGGCAGGAACACGAAATAGAGCGCAATGTTGCGATCATCCCCGCCCTTGCGGGTCAGGTCCGTGGCCGGAACCGACTGCTGCACCGCCCATGTCCAGCTGGCGGCGCGCGCGCCCCATTCCGATCGTGGCAAGCGGCTGTAGGTGAGCGATGCGGCATCATCCGCCGCTATGGAAAGCCGCGCCCCCTGCCCGCTGAAATTCACCTTGGAGAACAGGGCAAAGCGCTGTTCCTCCCAACCGGAGAACGACACTTGTCCGGCAAGTGCCGGGGCCGCGAGAACCGCGAAAGCGGCGGGCAACAGGAATTTGAGGCGCATGGTGATCTCCTTTGAGAAGACCATGCCGCGCGAGCGGCGCCTGCCCAACCCCTCTCACGGGGTTGTCAGACGCAGTGATGGAATTATTCCGCCTGGATGCTTTCCAGATAGTCCGTCAGCGCCAGCAGCATCGCGGGGACGGGCTCTCCGTTGCCGTTCTCGTCCTCGACGATGACCGTCTCACCCAGATCGAGCACCCCGAATTCCGGCATCGCGGCCGAGAAATGCTCCCCCCGCTGATAGCCGTCAATCGTGCTCATGACGTAATCGCGCGGGAAGGTCCCGCCATTGCGCTTTGACAGCGTGGTCAGATCCTGCGGCGGCGTAATGAGATGGGCTGCCATCTCTCCGTTGCCGCGCCCGTCCGCGCCATGGCAGGCGGTGCAATTGTCGGCGTAGAAACCCGCGGCCTGTGTCACATCGGGGCTTTCGACAGGCTGGCACGCAGCGGCCAGAGCGATCAACGGGGCGAAGAGGACGGAGCGGTTCATCGCGAGACTTCCTTCAATCGGTTTGGGGCCACAATGGCGCGGGCGGCGGCGCTTGGCCAGAGCGATCCCGTCAGACCGGGGTCAGCCGCCCCTGATCGAGCCGAAGCTGTCGGTCCATGCGCCCGGCCAGCTCAAGGTTGTGGGTCGCAATCAGCGCCGCCAGCCCGGTGTCGCGCACCAGCCCCAGCAGCACATCGAACACCCGATCAGACGTTGCAGGATCCAGATTGCCGGTTGGCTCGTCCGCCAGCAAAAGCCCCGGCGCATTGGCAAGCGCGCGGCAGAAGGCGACGCGCTGTTGCTCTCCGCCAGACAAAGCCGCCGGGCGGTGATCGGCCCGCGCGTCCACGCCGACCTTCGCCAGAAGATCCATGGCCCGCGCTTTCGCAGCCCCGGACGCGGCCCCGGCGGCGAGCTGTGGCAGGACGATGTTTTCGAGCGCCGAGAACTCCGGCAGCAAGTGGTGGAACTGATAGACGAACCCCACCCCATCGCGGCGCAGCGCCGTGCGTTTGCGATCCGAAAGGCCCGAGACATCTGTGCCGCCGATCTCGACCGTTCCCTGATCGGCCTGATCCAGCAGCCCGGCAATGTGCAGCAAGGTGGATTTCCCCGCCCCGGAAGGCGCCACAAGCGCGACGATCTCTCCGGGGGCGACGGTCAGATCCACGCCCCGCAGAACGTCGATCTGATTGGGCTGGCCATGGTTATAGCCCTTGGTCACCCCGACCATGCGCAGCGCATCACTCATAGCGAAGGGCCTCCACCGGGTTCATCCGCGCCGCACGGCGGGCGGGGAAGATCGTGACGATCCAGCTCAGCGACAGCGACAGCACCACCGCCTTAAGCACATCGGCCAGCCGCAGCTCGGCCGGAACGGCATAGATACCCCGGATCGACGGATCCCAGACCCCGCCGCCCATGGCCCAGTTCACGAAGCTGAAGATCTGGTCGATATAGATGGCGAACAGGCAGCCCAGGATCACCCCCAGCACCGTGCCCAGCGTGCCGATCCCGGCCCCGCAGATGAAGAAGATCCGCAGCACCGAGCCTTCGGTCAGCCCCATGGTGCGCAAGATGCCGATGTCGCGGCCCTTGTTCTTCACCAGCATGATCAAGCCGGAGATGATATTCATCGACGCGATCAGAACGAGGATCGCCATGATGATGAACATCATATTGTCCTCGACGGTGAGCGCCCGCAGAAACGCCCCGACATAGTCCTGCCAGGTCCGCGCAAAGACCCGCCCGCCCGTGGCCGAGGCGATCAGCGGCGCCATCGCCTGCGCGTTCTCGGGATCGTCGATCATGATTTCGATCTGGTCGGCCTTCCCCTCGCGCGAGAAGAAGCTCTGCGCTTCGCTCAGCGGCATGTAGACCCGGCTCTGGTCGATGTCCCAGCGTCCGGTGCGGAAGATATAGACCACCTCCTGCGTGCCGGTGCGGTAGCTTTGCCCCGCGGCGGTCGAGACCCCCTCGGGCGAGATCAGCCGCACCCGGTCCCCGACCAGCACACCAAGGCTGTTGGCCACACCTTCCCCGATGGCGATGCCCTCGTCAAAGCGGTCGAGCGACCCACGTGTGATTTCGGATTGCGCCACGCCAGGCACGTTGCGCAAATCGTCCAGAGCGATGCCATGGACATCGACAAAAGCGTTGGCCCCGCCCCGGCTGGCCAGGATTTGCGCGCGCACCACGGGCGCGGCGCGCACCACACCAGGAACGGCAGCGGCGCGGGCGGCGGCGTCAAGGTAATCGGTGAAGCCGGTCGTGCGGGTTTTGACCTCAAACCCTTCGATCACGCGGGTTTCCTCGACCACCTGATGCAGGGTCACATGGGGGTTTGCCCCCACGATCGTGTCCACGAAATCGCTGCGAAATCCGGAGCGGACCGACATCACCGCGATCAGGGCAAAGACGGCGAGGGTCACGCCGATCAGGCTGATCCATGTCATCACGCTCACCCCGCCCTCGGCGCGGCGGGCGCGCACATAGCGCCAGGCGATCATGCGCTCGTGGCGCGAAAAGGGGGCTGGGGTGCTCATGGGGCTGTCTTGGGCCTTGGTCCTGTTGGGGTCAAGCGGTCAGGTTGCGCGCTTCAGCGCGGGCGCGGGTTTCGGCTCGGCGCGCGGAGCGCGCGCCGTTTTCGGCTCCACCGAGAAGAGCCGCAGCGGCGCCTCCCCGAGATTGCGGACCTGATGCGCCACGCCGGGGGGCAGGCTGACCAGCTCTCCGGCAGAGAGGCTGCGGGTCTCGCCGTCGTGGGTGACCTCTCCCCGGCCCTCCAGGCAGACCAGCACCGTATCAGTGGCCTTCCCGCCCTGCCCGCTCATCACATCGCCCGGCTCGACCGACAGCACCGACACCTGAAGCGCCTGCCCCGCCTGAACCACCTTGTGCGGCTGTCCATTGGTCCGCGCGAGCCACCCGATGGGCAGCGCCGGGCGCGGCCCGTGATCTGCGGCGGTGACGCTGGGCGTTCTGCGCCGGGGCGGCACCTGCGGCTCCGCGCGGGGCGTCTTGCCCCGCCCGCGCAACCGGCGCAGGGGCCAGCCCAGCAGCCGCAGCAGGGCCGCGAACACGCCGCCTCCGACGATGAAGCCAGTCCCCGCGAACCCTGCGCCCGTCAGGGTGACGGGCACGGCGGGCTTGAAATCGGCCCATGCGGCCGCTGCGATCTCGGGATCGGTAAAGCGCTGCGGTTGAAGCGCGCGCTGCGCCATGCTGGCGTCGCGCAGCGCGGCCAGATCGGCGGAAAGCCGCGCCTCGCGGGCAATGGTGCGCCGCATATCGGCCTGCCGGGCCTCCTGGAACGCGCCTTCGGACAGGGCTGACAGCGCCTGATCACGGGTCATGCCCACGCCTTCGGCTGACGCGTCGAAATCCGCCACCACGCGCTGCAGCTCATCCACCGCGCCGCCAAGCCGCTGCAGGTATTGCTGCGAGAATTCAGGAAACTGGGACAGCCCCGCCGCGCCTGCAAGGCCAGCGGTCAGGGTCAGTATGCGCATCATGGGACAGTGGCTCCGCACGCGAGGAATGGGCGCAAGATAGGGCAGCCGACAGGCAGCCCCAACCCCTATTCCACCCCGATCGGACAGGTGACGCCGGTGCCCTTGATCCCGCAATAGCCATTCGGGTTCTTGGCCAGATACTGCTGGTGATAGTCCTCGGCCATGTAAAACGCATCCAGCGGAGCGATCTCCGTCGTGATCGCGCCATGCCCTTGCGCGCTCAGACGCGGGCCCATCGCGGCGGCACTGTCGCGTGCGGCCTGTGCCTGCGCAGCGCTGACCGTCAGGATGGCCGAGCGATACTGCGTCCCCTGGTCATTGCCCTGCCGCATCCCCTGGGTCGGGTCGTGGTTCTCCCAGAATACCTTGAGCAGCTCCCCAAAGGAGATCTGCGCCGGATCGAACAGCACCCGGACCACTTCGGTGTGGCCTGTCTTGCCGGTGCAGACCTCTTCATAGGTCGGGTTGGGGGTGTAGCCCCCAGCATAGCCCACCATGGTCGCCGCCACCCCGGGCAGCGGCCAGAACAGCCGCTCCACGCCCCAAAAGCAGCCCATGGCAAAAACGCCTTCTTCCAGCCCTTCGGGCACAGTTTGCGAAAGAGGCGCACCGCTGACGTAATGCTGCGAAGCTGTGGGGATCGGATCGGCGCGACCGGGCAGAGCCTCCTGCGCGCTCACCATGTGGGATTTCTTGCTCAGGCCGAACATGGGCGGTCCTCCTTTGCGGGAAAGATAGGCATGGGCTCAGGCCGTCGCCAGAGCTTTACGCCCCGCAAACACCGTTTCGTGACCGGGCGCCGGGTGGCGCGGGATCATCAGCGCCAGAGCCAGAGAGATGCACGCCATCCCCGCCGCCAGCCCAAAAACGCTCGCCGGGGAGGCCAGCCACAGATAGCCCAGCAGCGCGGGCAGGAACACCGCCGCGATGTGGTTGATGGTGAACGCCACCGCCGCCGTAGGGGCGATATCGCCTGGATCCGCGATCTTCTGGAAATAGGTCTTCAGCGCCAGAGCCAGGGCAAAGAACATGTGGTCGATCACATAGAGCGCCGCAGCCAGAGCAACGCCCCAGCCGAACAGATAGACCCCGCCATAGGCCGCAAACACAAGCGCGAGCCCGACATATTCAAAGATCAGCGCCCGGCGCTCGCCCCAAACGGCCACCGCACGACCAAAGAGCGGTGCCAGAACGATATTGGCGATGAGGTTGATGAGGTAGAGCGCGGTGACTTCGTGCACCTCAAAACCGAACCGCTCGACCATCATGAAGCCCGCGAAGACGACAAAGATCTGCCGCCGCGCTCCGGCCATGAATTGCAGCGCATAGTAGAGCCAGTAGCGCTTGCGCAGCACGAACTGCTTGCGCTGCGGATTGGGGGCTTCGAACTGCGGATAGGCCAGAAGCGCAAAGACGGCGATCACCGCCGTCACGCCGCCCGCAACAGCGTAGACTATCCCGTAGGTCAGCCCCAGCCGGTCCCAAAGCGCAGCGATCAGCAGATAGGCCACCAGCGTCGCACCGGACCCGGCCGCCAGAAGCCAGCCCAGCACCTGCGGCGCGCGATCCTTTTCGATCCACTGGAGTTGAAGCGACTGATTGACCGTCTCGTAATAGTGAAAGCCGATCGAGCTGAGCAGCGTGATCGTCATGATCCCGCCCAAGGTCGGAAACTGCGCGGTTACCGCCGTCGCCACGCCCAGCAGAACGAGGCTGAGCAGCCCCAGCACCTGTTCACGGATCACCATGATGAGAGCGATCACCCCAATGGCGAGAAAGCCCGGAATTTCGCGCACCGAATGCAGCCAGCCGATATCCGATCCGTCGAACCCGGCCACCTCGATGACGAAGTTGTTGAGCAGCGCGGACCAGGTGGCAAAGGCCACCGGCATGGCGAGCGCCATCAGCGTCAACAGCGCCACGGGGCGGCGCCAGAGCGGAAGGCTCCGGGCCTCGGTCAGGGGTATCGTACGGCTCATGGCATGGCTCCGCCCAAATGGTGAGGATGCGCACCCGCCGCCGGGCGACACTGCTGTGCAATCATGCGGGCGATGCGTTTGACGGCGGGGCTTTCCGGCTTTGTATAGAAGCTGTGATCGCATCCGTCGAACAGGCTGTAGCCGCCCGGAACATGCTCAAGCCAGTCCGCACCGGGGGCGTTGGCATCTAGCGCGCCGAACATGACGTGGTTGGGAATGGCGATGGCCGCTTCATCGCGCAACCGCGTGGACGACACGCAATAGAGGGCCCGCATCGGAGCTCCGAGCCGGACCGCACGCCACAGCGCGGTTCCCCCGGCGCTGTAGCCCAGCCCGACGACATCGGGCGCGAGATGGGCCCGCAGCGCCGAGACCACGGCGTCCATGCCGCCCTGCGAGAACAAGTGCTGATGCAGCGTCTCTCCGGCCAAATCCGGGCGCGCGCACAACGCCGCTAGGCCTAGGACCTCACATGCAGTATCATCCGGCATCAGCGCGCTGATGCAGCAACCCAGATCGGGCTGATCGAAGATGTCCGTGACGATGCACAGTCTCATGGGGTCCTCGGGCAGGGCTGTCTGAGAGAGACTAGGGCACAGGCCCGCGTATCTGACTTGTATCAAAGCGCCAATACGTCGATTCTGCTAGGGCGCCCCGACGCAGCCGAGGGAGGACACACCATGGATATTATTTCGCTCGCCGAGCGCCTGGGAGAAGCGCCGCTGGCCGCGCTCTTTGGGATGATCACCGGCATCATTTTTGGCGTCGCCGCCCAGCGGTCGCGGTTTTGCATGCGTGCCGCAACGGTCCAGTTCGCGCGGGGCGAATGGGGGGATCGCATGGCGGTCTGGCTGCTGTGCTTTTCGACCGCGCTGATCTGGGTGCAGGCGGGCAAGCTGGCGGGCGTGATCAATGTCAATGAAGCGCGCATGATGGCCGTGCCGGGAAGCTGGTCCGGCGCCGTGATCGGCGGGCTTTTGTTCGGCGTGGGCATGGTGCTGTCGCGCGGCTGCTCGGGGCGGCTCTTGGTGCTGGCCTCGACCGGGAACCTGCGCAGTCTGGTGTCCGGGCTCGTCTTTGCGGTGGTGGCGCAAATGTCCCTTTCGGGCGTGCTCGCCCCGTGGCGGGACAAGCTCGCGGCACTTTGGGTGACTGAGGGCGGGCGCAATATGAACCTGCTGACGGCACTGCATTTGCCGAACTGGTTCGGTTTGGCCCTGGGCGTCGCCATCGCCGCCATCGCCTTCTGGCTGTCGGCGCGCAATCGCATCAGCTGGTCGACGTTGGTCTTTGCCTCGGGCGTTGGATTTGCCGTGGCCGTCGGCTGGGGGCTCACTTCCGAGCTTGCCAGCGTGGCGTTCGAACCGGTGCAGATCGAAAGCGCAACCTTTTCCGGCCCCTCGGCTCATACGTTGATGTACTTTCTGGACCGCAACGCGGTTCTTGAATTCGATGTCGGACTTGTTCCGGGCGTCGTGATCGGCGCCTTTGCCGCGTCGTTCCTCAGCCGCGAATTCACCTGGCAGAGCTTCGAGGACGCCGCGACCATGCAGCGCTCCATGCTGGGCGCCGCCTTCATGGGCTTTGGCGCCATGCTGGCCGGGGGCTGCGCCATCGGCGCGGGCGTCACCGGCGGGTCGATCTTTGCGGGCACGGCTTGGCTCGCGCTCACCTGCATGTGGATCGGCGCGACGATTACCGATCGGCTTGTCGATCAACGCGGCGCCCGGTTGGCGACCGTCTGACCGTCACTCAAAGGGGGCGGCCCGCCCCCTTAGCGTGGCCCGTATCGGCGCCTACAGCCCCAGGGATTCGACAAGCGCCAGCGTCTTGCGGGCCTGCTTGAGGTGCGGCATGTCGATCATCTCCCCGTCCATGCCCACAACACCCATCCCCGGGTTCTGATCGAACAGATCGACGATCCGCCGGGCGCGGTCGATCTGGGCATCGGTCGGCGTGAAGGCGGTGTTGATCACCTCGGATTGCGCGGGATGGATTGCGAGTTTGCCAAAGAACCCCGCCGCCAGATCGCGCGCGCAGTCTTCGGCAAGCGCCTCCTGATCGCGGAAATTGGTGAACACACCGCCCACCGGCTGTGCCTCGATGTGCCGCGCCGCCGCCAGACACAGGGTCCGGGCCATCTGATAGGGCGCGTCGTATTCCTCGGGCCGCAGCGGGTGGCGATTGGTGGTCGCCCCCAGATCGGCCGACAGATCCTCTGCCCCCCAGGTCAGCGCGTTCAGGCGCTCAGGCGCCCCGGAGAGGTAGCTTTGAAAGCCCAGCAGCGCCCCGGCGGTTTCCGTGGTGATCGCGAGGATCTGCGTCGTGCCGCGCGCGATCCCCTCGCGCGCTTCGAGCACGGACAGAAAGTCATCGAGCCGCGCGGCATCGCCCGCCCCCAGCACCTTGGGCAGCACGATGCCATCGGGGCGACCCGGCATAACCGCCGCCAGATCGTCGAGCGCGAAATCGTGGTCCAGCGGATTGATCCGCACCCAGAGCTTTTGTGCAGAGCGGTCCGGGCGGGCGGCAAGTGTCTCCGCCGTCAGACGCCGCGCGAGCTCCTGATTGCTGTCGGCAACGCTGTCTTCCAGATCAAGGATCAACGCATCGGCTGGGTTGGTCGCGGCCTTTTCCATCTTGCGATCACTATCGCCCGGCACGAACAGCCAGGAGCGGAGGGGAGCCAATGTCATAGTGGTATCCTTTCGTCTTGATCGGTCAAAAGCCGCAAGCGGCCGGAAAGCCAGGGCCACCTGGCACAGGAAGGCGCGATGACCTGATCATCGAGCGCCTCCGCCAGCCTTGCGGCGATCTGAGCGGGAATGTCGCCAAGCACGTCGCTGCGCGCGGACAGATCAATGCGCCGCGTCAAGGAAGCACCAGGAAGAGGCAGCAATGCGACCCCGGACGCAAACTCAGCGCCGTATCGCCACCCCAGTGGCGGCAAGATCGACCAGCCCTCCCCGCCCGCTACAAGCGCGAGGATCGCGCGGTAACTGTCGAGCGCGAAGCGGTGGGGCGGCACCTCTGCGCTCTCGCGCAGATGACGGGCAATCTGGCGCCCCATGAGCTGCTTGTCCGACACCGCAATATAGGGCGCATCAGGGAGCGTATCGGTCACGGGCCAATCGGCGGGCTGCACGATGGCGAACGGCTCTTCGAGCAGCGGGAAACGATCGATCCCCTCTGCCGCATCAAAGCCGCTTGCGGCAACGATCACGTCGAGCGCGCGGCGCTCCAGCAGGTTTTCCAGATGCAGCGACGGCCCGGTTTCGAGCGTGAAGCGACACTCGCTCAGCAAGGCAGAGAGATCCGTCAGCAAGCGCGGCGTCACATCGACATCGAAGTCTTCGATCATGCCCAGCCTCAGACGGGGCAGCCGCGCCAGATCACCGCGCGCCAGTTCCGCTTGCGCCAGCCTCGCCTCGCTCAGGATCGCGCGCGCGCGGCGCAGAAAGGTCTCACCCGCCGGGGTGAGACGCACAGGGCGCGCGGCACGGTCCATCAGACGCACGCCAAGCGCGGCCTCCAAACTGCTGAGCTGCTGGGATACTGTCGCCGGTGAATTGCCCAACGCCGTCGCCGCGCCGGAGATCGAGCCTTCGCGCGCTGTGGCGGCAAAAATCTCCACCGCCCGCAAGGTCAGACGCGCGGCGCGTTCCTGCATTGGGCGCTTACCCCTTCTTGGACAGGGCGGCTTCCAGCTCGGCGATGCGGGCGCGCAGGCGATCCTCTTCGGTCTTCGGTTCCTGCTGGGGGCTCGATGTGCCCATCATGCCGCCGGTCATGGCCTTCATGAAAGCGGCCTGCTGCGCCTGCAGTGCATCCAGCCCCGGCATGGATGGCATCCCGGGCACCTGCCCCATCGGGTTCATGGAGCTCATGTTCTCCATCATCTTCGATTGCCCTTCGCGCAGCATCTCGAAGGACATGGCCAGGAATTGCGGCACCACCGAAGACGCCTGGGTCGTGTAGCTGCGCACGAGATCGGTCAGCACATCGACGGGCAGCACACTGTCGCCCTTGGATTCGTGTTCTGCAATGATCTGCAGCAGGTACTGCCGCGTGAGATCGTCGCCGGATTTGAGATCTACGATCTGAACCTCGCGCCCCTCGCGAATAAAGCCGGCGATGTCCTCGAGCGTCACGTAATCACTGGTCTCCGTGTTGTAGAGACGGCGACTTGCGTAGCGTTTGATCAGCAGCGGCGTTTCGGGTTGCGCCATGGTTTACCTCCCTGGAGCCAGTGCGGCATCGCAGAGAGGTTACGCAAGGCCAAGGCAAAAGGGAAGCGTGCTCTCCTGTCCATCGCAACAACGATGCAGTGCCTGGATACGAAAAGGCCGCCCGAACGGATCGGGCGGCCTCTTCATCATCAGTCCGGCAGGGAGGGGCGCCGGAGCTGAAGACTTACTTCGCGGTCGCTTTCTGAGCGGCGGCGGTCATTTCCTTGGTCGCCTTCTGGGCGGCCTCGGTCAGGTCTTCACCCATTTCCTTGCCGGCGGAGAGCATCAGTTCCATGGTTTCGGACTGAACTTTCTTGGCGATCTCGGCGAAGGCAGCCATGTGATCGGACGCGGCTTCGGCCTGAGCGGAGGCGAAGTCGGTGATGGCTTTGGCGTAGTCGGCGGGCTCGGACTTGGCTTTGGTCATGTCGGACATCTTGGCCAGGGTGTCCTGGGTCCACTTGGCGGCCAGGTCGGTGCTCTTCTGGGCGGCGTCGATGGAGACGGCGGACAGCTTCTCAGCGAAGCCGGTCTGGGTCTTGAAGGCGTCTTCCATAGACTTGGTGTCCACGGGGAACGCACCCATCATGTCCTTGAACATCGCGGTGAAGTCTTGGGTGTTGGCTTGGGTCTTCGCGGCCATGGGAGGCTCCTTTCATGATAATACTCGGGCGGAGCGAAAGGCGCCCCGTCAATCTGATGAAAGAAAGATGTATGCTGCACTGCAGCAAATCAAGTGAATTTTCTGCGACGCAGCAAAAAAACTTCTACGCTGATCGCGTCACCCAAGAAGTGCAGCGCCCCACCCGCCGCTCTCGCTTAGGTGGATTTCGCTGGCACCTCAGAGACATAACTTCCCGGTGCATCGCAAAGCGGAGGATGGTCAGGCCCGCCAGGCGCGCGCGCCTTAATCAGCCGACCAGAGCGCTGGCGCAGCCATTCCTCCCAAACCGGCCACCACGAGCCCTCGTGCTGCTCCGCCCCGGATTGCCAATCCTCGGGCGATTCGGGCATATCCGGGTTCAACCAGTGGCCGTATTTCTTCTTGGCTGGCGGGTTCACGATCCCGGCGATATGCCCCGACCCAGACAGGATAAAGGTCTTGTCCTTCGATCCCATTCTACGGAAGCCGCGATAGGCGCTTTTCCAGGCGGCAATATGATCTGAGACGCACGCGATCGAGCAGATCGGCAGTTCCACATCTTCGATCTTCGCCACGCCGCCCGCGACAGGAAAGCCGCCATCGGCGAAGCTGTCCGCCTGACACAGGCCCCGCAGGTATTCGACGGCCATCGCCGCAGGCAGGTTGGTGCCGTCACCATTCCAATAGAGCAGATCGAAGGCCGGGGGAGCCTTGCCCATCATGTAGCTCTGGATCGCGGGGCCATAGACCAGATCGTTTGAGCGCAGATAGGAAAACGTCCGCGTCATGTAGAACTTGTCAAGAATACCGACGCGCTTCACCTCTTCCTCGATCCCGCCGACAAAATCTTCGGAGAGGAACACGCCGACCTCACCTTGATCCGAGAAATCGGTGAGCGTGGTGAAGAACGTCGCGGATTTCACGCTGTCATCCCCGCGCTGCTTCATCAGCGACAAGGTGAGCGACAGCGTGGTGCCCGCGATGCAATAGCCAATCGCATTGAGCTTGCGCACGTTGCAGATGGTTTTCACCTGCTCCATGGCGGCCATGTAGCCTTCTTCGATATAGTCGGACATCGTGGTGTCCGCATAGCTCGGGTCCGGGTTCTTCCAGCTCACCACAAACAAGGTATAGCCTTGATCCACGATCCACTTGATCAGGCTGTTTTGCGGCTTCAGATCGAGGATGTAGAACTTGTTGATCCAGGGCGGGAACAAGATCAGCGGCGTCTGATGCACCTTCTCGGTCGTGGGTTCATACTGGATCAGCTCCAGCATCCGGTTTCGGAACACCACCTTGCCGGGGGTGGATGCAATGTTCTCCCCAACCGTGAACGCATCCTTGTCAGCCAGGTTCACGATCAGCTCACCGTCATTGGCCTCCAGATCGCGCACAAGGTTCTCCAGCCCGTCCACGAGGCTTTGCCCTTCGGTCTCCGCGGCGAGGGCAAGCGCATCGGGGTTCGTCGCAAGGAAGTTGGTTGGCGCGAAGAGGTCGATAATCTGCTGGCTGAAATAGCGCAGCCGTTTCTTTTCGGCGGCATCCAGATCCTCGACATCCTCAACCGCCTGCCGCACCGCTTGCGCGTTCAGTTGATACTGTTGCTTGACGTAATTGAACCATGGGTTGGACCGCCACAGGTCCGACGCAAAGCGGCGATCTGTCGGCATCTGATCTTCCGGCGCCATGAATTCACCGCCCATCAGGGCCTGCTGGGCCTCGATGTAGTGCTTGACCGTCTTGCCCCAAAATTCGACCTGATGTTCGAAAATCTTAGCCGGGTTGTGCATCATTTCCGCCCAATAGGCGGACACGGCCTTCACGTAGAGATCCTGACCGGGGCCTTGCAGCGATGCCGGGACATGCCGCTTATGGGCCAGAACGGACACAAGACGTTGTGTCAGATCCTCCAGACGCTCTATATTTGCCTCCAGAGCGGCGCTCTCATGCCCCGTTTCCGATCCGATTTTCGTGTCACCGCTGGACATAGATGCACCTCCCCATTATTTTGCGTCTGCAGCATTGGCACCCTCCCCGGCGCCGCAGCCGAAACAGACCCCGAAAGGTCCTGATATGAAATATATGCTGACCTATGACCTGATGGAAAGCGCCCGCAACACGAATGAGTGGCTGGGCGCGACCGCACGGGCTTTTGCAACTTACCCTGCGATGGCCATGGTGCCGAACCCCATCATCCCTTGGATGGCGGCCTGGGGCGAAGTCACGGAACGCACTTTTGCGCGGATGGTGGCGAAGCCGGACTGGGGCATCGGCTCTTTCACATGCGAAGACGGCAAGGACCATGTCGTCCAGATCGAAACGGTCGTGCGCCGCCCGTTCGGAGATCTGATCCACTTTGCCGTCTCGGGCCGCAAGCCCAAGCCGCGCCGCGTTCTGCTGGTTGCGCCCATGTCGGGCCACTACGCGACGCTGCTGCGCAAGACGGTCATCTCGCTTCTGCCCGATTGCGAAGTCTACATCACCGATTGGCATAACGCGCGCGATATTCCTGTCTCCGAAGGCAAGTTCGATGTCGAGGATTACACGCTCTATCTTGTCGATTTCATGAAGGAACTCGGCAATGACATCCACGTCATCGCCGTGTGCCAGCCTGCCCCGCTGACCCTGGCCGCCACCGCCTATCTGGCGGAGAAGGATCCCAAGGCCCAGCCGCGGACCCTGACCCTGATCGGCGGGCCGATTGACCCGGACGCCACCCCAACCGAGGTTACCGATTTCGGCAATCGCATGACCATGGGCCAGCTTGAGCAGATGATGATCCAGCGGGTCGGGTTCAACCACCCGGGCGTGGGGCGTCTGGTCTATCCGGGCCTTTTGCAGCTGCAAAGCTTCATGGCCATGAACTCCGACACCCACTCAAAAGCGTTCCGCGACCAGATCCAGCGGGTCGTTGAGGGGCGCGCATCGGAACACGACCGGCACAATAGCTTCTACGACGAATACCTCGCCGTGATGGATATGACGGCGGAGTTCTACCTCTCCACCGTCGAGCGGGTATTCAAGAACCGCGACATTGCCCGCAACGCGTTCACCGTGGACGGCCACAAGGTCGATATCGGCAAGATCACCACCGTGGCGATCAAGACCGTCGAGGGCGAGGATGACGACATCTCTGCCCCGGGTCAGTGCAAGGCCGCGCTAGACCTGTGCACGGGGCTTCCGGACGAAAAGAAAGCCTGGCACCTTGAGCCCGGCGCGGGCCATTACGGGATTTTCGCCGGGTCGAGCTGGCGCAACAATATCCGGCCGCTTGTGCTCGACTTCATCGATTCCAATGCGGCTCCGGCGCGGCGGGCGATCAAAGCCGTTCAATAAGCTAGCGCAAGCATCCCCTACGAAAAAAGGCCGGTCTCAAGACCGGCCTTTTTGCAATGATGTGAGGTTTTTCACGCTTAGTCCTGCCACTCCCAGGGGCGGGTATAGGCACCAAGGGCGCGCATCACGTCCTCGTCGGTGACGGTTCCGGTCTTGGCCAACCGGGCAACCAGACCGCGCCGCTTGTCTTCGAACACTTCGGACACCTCCGCCGCAACATCGGCCCCGGCGAGCGCATGGTCATAGACCCGCTTGATCGACATCTTGCGCAGGTCAGGTTTGAAAATCTTGCCCACAGCGGTCTTGGGCAGCTCATCCATCACCTCAAGATGCTTCGGATGCGCCGCCCGTTCGTGGATCCGCCCCTTGGCGAAGTCCAAAAGCTCGCGTTCGCTGACTTGGGCACCATCCACCAATTCGACATAGACGCACGGGATTTCCCCGGCATGGGCGTCGGGCTGACCGATCGCTCCGGCAAAGGCGACCTTTTTGTGGGCCAGCAGGGCCTCTTCGATCTCGGCCGGGTCGATATTGTGCCCCCCGCGAATGATGATGTCCTTGGCGCGGCCCGTGATCCAAAGATAGCCCTCGGGATCGATCCGCCCCAGATCCCCGGTGCGCAGATATTCCGTCTGGGAATTTTCACCAGGATAGTAGAGGTCCGCATTCTTGGCCGGATCGGTATAGGTGTGCCCGCGGCTCACGCCGGGGTTGGCCACGCAGATCTCGCCCACGGTATCGACGGGCATTTCCTCATGGCTGTGCACATCCATGATCTTGACGCCAGTATAGGGGAACGGAAGCCCCACCGACCCGATGCGCTTCTCGCCATGGGGCGGGTTGATCGACACCAGGCAGGTCGCCTCGGTCAGGCCGTAGCCTTCGCAGATGGTCACGCCCGCAGCGCTTTCGAACCGCTTGTACAGCTCCACCGGCAGCGGCGCAGAGCCCGAGAACGCCAGTTGCAGCGAAGAGATATCCGCATCCACCTTGCGCTGCATCAGCGCCGAGATGGCCGTGGGCACGGTGATCATGAAGGTCGCTTTGTAGCGCTCGATCAGCTTCCAGAAGTTGTCGAACACACCGTCCCCGCGGTAGCCCTGCGGCGTCGGGAACACGATCTGCGCGCCCGACCCCAGCGAGGCCCCCAGCGACACGACCGTGGCAAACACGTGGAACAGCGGCAGCGGGCACATCTGCACGTCTTTTTCGGTAAACAGGAAGGTCGAGCCCAGCCAGGCATTATAGACAATACCCGAATAGCGGTGCTGCGCGATCTTGGGCATGCCGGTGGTGCCACCGGTATGGAAATAGGCGCAGGTCCGGTCGCCCGTCGCATCAGCGAAGGCCAGGCTTTTGGGTTGCTTGTCGGCTTCCCGGTTGAAGTCCAGCACCTTGGCGTGGTGCGACACGCGGTTCTTGGGCCGGATCATCGGGATGATGAATTTCTTGATCCCGGTGATGTAGCGCAGCAGGTCGATCTCAAGGACCGTCTTCACCGACGGCGCAAAGGACACCGCCTCTGCGGCCTTCTGGGCCACGTCCGTCTGGGGGAAGCTCTTGAGCGTCACCAGCACCTTGGCGCCGGTATCGTTCAGGATGCCGCCAATCTGCTGGGCGTCGAGCAGCGGGTTGATCGGGTTCACGATCCCCGCAATGGTGCCGCCCAGATAGGTCAGAACCGCTTCGTTACAGTTCGGCAAAAGGAACGCGACAACGTCGTTTTCCCCAACGCCGAGCGACCGGAACAGGTTGGCCACCTGGTTCGACCGCTCCAGCACCTCTTGCCAGCTCAGCGTCTCGGCGGCCGAGTTCGGATCCGAAAAAATCTGAAATGTGACGGCGTCGCGCGCGCCGAATTTCGCAGCAGTGCCCGAGAGCATCTCGTGCATCGTTTGCGGAACCTCGCGATCCCCCCACGGCATCTCAGCCGCAATCTGTTGCGCTTCGGCGGCGGTCATATAGTCCGTCATCCCAGCGATCCTCCCTATATTTTTCGTCCCGCCCCCGTCTCCGGCGAGGGCAGCGCATCTCTTGTGCGGTCAGGAGACTGTGGAAAAATAAGGCGCCGCGCGCAAGTCTGACGCGGCGCAAGGTTCGAAAGAACGCGAGGTTCTAGAGCGTGCCTTCGGTGAACTGGAGCCGCGCGAGACGCGCATAGAGCCCGCCCTGCGCCACCAGATCGGCGTGAGTGCCCTGGGCAACGATGCGGCCTTCGTCCATCACGACGATACGATCCGCCTTCTTCACGGTGGCCAAACGGTGCGCTACGACCAGCGTGGTGCGGTCGCGCGACAGCCGATCAACAGCCTCCTGCACGAGCTTCTCGCTCTCGGCATCCAGGGCAGATGTCGCCTCGTCCAGAAGCAGCACCGGCGCATCGCGCAAGATGGCTCGGGCGATGGCGATGCGCTGTTTTTGCCCGCCCGACAGCATGACGCCCCGTTCTCCGACATAGCTGTCATAGCCTTCGGGCAGCGCGGTCAGAAAGTCATGCGCGGCGGCGGCCTTCGCGGCCTCTTCGACTTCGGCATCGGTGGCCTCGGGGCGGCCGAAACGGATGTTTTCGCGCGCGGTGTCGGCGAAGATCACTGGATCTTGCGGTACCAAGGCCAGGTGGCGGCGGAAATCGCTGCGCGCCATCTGGCGCAGGTCCACGCCGTCGAGCGTGACCGCCCCCTGGTCAGGATCGTAAAAGCGCAAAAGCAGCTGCAGCATTGTGGATTTGCCCGCACCAGACGGACCGACAAGGGCGACAGTTTCGCCCGGTGCAACCTGAAGATCGACGTGATCAAGCGCCGATGTGCCGGGCCGCGCGGGATAGGCAAAGGTCACGTTGTCGAAACCGATGCGCCCCTCACGCATGTCCGGCGCCGGAAGCGCCGACGCGGGATCGTTCACGCTGTCATCGGCATGGAGCAGCTCTACAAGCCGTTCTGTGGCGCCCGCAGCGCGCTGTAGCTCGCCCCAGATCTCGGTCAGAGCGCCGACGGCCCCGGCCACCATGATGGCGTAGATGACGAACTGGACCAGCTCCCCAATGCTCATGGCTCCGCCGCGCACATCGCGGGCGCCGATCCACAGCACACCGACCACGCCAGCAAAGATCAGGAAGATCACGATGGCGGTCATCATAGCCCGCGTCCCGATCCGCCGCTTCGCCGCGCCGAAGCTCTTTTCGGTCACGGTGTCGAACCGCGCGCGCGAGCGGCCTTCGTGGGTGAAGGCCTGGACTGCCTGAACGGACAACAGCGCCTCGGAAGCATTACCCGACGAATTCGCGATCCAGTCCTGGTTTTCCCGGCTGAGCTGGCGCAGCCGGCGGCCCAGCACGACAATGGGGACAATGATCGCGGGCACGATCAGCAGCACCAACCCGGTCAGCTTGGCAGATGTCCAGACCAGCAGGCAGAGCCCCCCGATCAGGATCAGCAGGTTGCGCAGGGCGACCGAAACCGAAGACCCGATCACCGACAGGATCAGCGTCGTGTCGGTGGTGATCCGCGACAAGACCTCGCCGGTCATGATCTTTTCAAAGAAGCTGGGCGACATGGAAATCATGCGCGCGAACACCGCCTTGCGGATATCGGCCACGACCCGCTCGCCCAGACGGGTGACCAGATAATAACGCAGCGCCGTTCCCACCGCGAGCAAGGCGACGATCGCCAACGCGGCCCCGAAATAGCTGTCCAGCAGTGCGCTTGCAGAGGTTTCGAAGTTGTCCACCACCCGGCGCACCGCAAGGGGAAGCACCAGCGAAATGCCCGCGGTGAGGATCAGAGCGATCAACGCCCCCGCGAGCATCAGCTTATAGGGGGCGAGGAACGGCCACAGTGCCGAGAGCGCTCCGATCCGTTTCGATGTCTCGCGCTCTTCGATGTTTTGCCGTGCCATTTGGCATCCCCCGGTCCTGTTCTGAGGCCCCGACATAGGGCTCCGGCCCCGGAGGGACAAGGCGGCATCGAGCCAACCGGGCGCGATGTCAGATCAGAGTTTTGCCCTAGGCACGAGCGCTATGCTGGATGCGGCCCGCGATTCGGGGGCGGTATCCCCGCTCCGCCAATTGGCGGTCAGCCCAGGCCGCGACACCAGGGCGAACCTGAGCATTGCGCCGCACAAGCGCCCGAAGATAGGGCATGGACTCGCGGCGCATGACCCGCAGCTTTCCAGCGAGGCGCGGCATCGCGCGACCCTGAAGCCGCAGCTTGAGGAACCGAATCCAGATCGGGCTGGCCAGCATCATTTCGAAGCTGCGCTCACACGTGCCAGGCATCGGCATCCGCTCGGTGCGCCCCTCGGGAAGGCCAAGCGCCGCAAGGTGGCGCCGCTCCGCGCTGCCGGGATCGTAGAACACAGTGTAGCGCCCGGCGCGGTGTCTCTGGATCTGCGCAAACGCGCCCAGACGGTCGAACTCTTCGTCGAAACGCCAGTCTTGCGGCCCTTTGCGCGGGTCCAGCTCGGCCACGGGCGAAAACGCGATGACCTCGTCGACCCCATCCTCCTGAGCAAGTGCCATGGCCCCGTAGGCCCCCATGCCCGACCCGATGGCGATCACGCGCTCATGGCTGCACGCGATTGCCCGCAACTGCGCAAAAAGCCGCCCTGCCCGCACACCTTGATACCAGCCGGTCTCATCGCAGGTCACGACCGCAGCAGAGATCCCGCGGCGCTCCGCCAGCAGGCATAGCTTAGTGAAACTCGGATCCGGAGCGCGGTCCGCGCCCGAAGACCCCATGAGGATCAGCATTGTGCGGGTCGCTCCCGGATTGAGAAGCGTTACCGCGTAGCCGTCCAGCTTATGTTCGAAACTGCTCATAAGCCGGACATTGCCCGGCGGCCAAGGCGCCCACGCGCCAACGGTGTGAACGGCTACGGACCGTTTCAGGGCATTTTCGCGGCAGCGGCCTAACCGCAGGTGATCGACTCGATCCGCCCGTCCCGGTCAAGAAAGATATTCATGCGATCGGGATCGTAATCCAGCGTCACCGCTCCGCCATGCGGGACGATCCGCGCATTCAGATCGGCGGGCATGGTGATCGCGGCAAGAGACTTCCCAACAAGCCCCTGGTAGTCGCTGGCCCCGCAGCTCTCCTCGGGGAGCGTCGGCCCCTTGGGCTCCGCCATCTGGCACCCTGCCACGAACACCGCCGCGACAAGCAAGCGACGTATCATCGGAAGACCCCTCCCACTTCGTACATGACCGGCTCAAACCCCTTGCACAGGGTGTTGATGACGGCATTGCGCTCGCGCATCTCAGGGGTGCGCAGCATCGCTTGATAATCCTCGCGCCGCTCCCACTGAGAGTAATTCGCAATCCGCGTGCGGGCATCGTTTATATGCAGCCCCGCCGCGATGAACCCCGGCTGTTTGGAGATCACATCGGCATAGGCGGCCTCCAAACGCTCCATCAGCTCATCGGCCGTGGCCGGGGTCATTTCAAAGGTGCAGATCACCGTCTGCCCGACAAAGTCTTTGGTGACATCCATCACTCTTCTCCCGTGACCGTCAGGCCCACCATACGCCAGCTTTGCATGCCACCGCGATAATAATGGATACGATCTGCCGGGTAGCCGGCTTCGATCATGTTGCGGATCGCGGTCGGAGACTGCCCGCACCAGATCCCGTTGCAAAACAGCGCGACGTTCTGGGCCTCGGCACAGTCCCAGCCATCGAAATCGGGCTGGCAGCCCAGGCTGGCCAGCTCATCGATGATCTGCGTGTAGGGGATCGACACGGCGCCGGGGATGGTGCCGTTTTCGTACCAATCCGTGGTGCGGCTGTCGATCACGGTGATCTCGGGGTCGGCCAACATCTCCAGCAGCTCCAGCTCCCCGATCGTGTGAACGCCTTCGGCGGGGCTCATCGGCTGGATGCAGAAATTCGGACAAGGCCGAGAGCTGCGCGCCCATTCCCCCGTCACCTCATGCGCGGTGTCCTGGATCCGGGAAATCTCCACCGGACCGGAGCGGGTCTCCACGGTCACCGATGAAATCTCGGGTGTGATTCCCACCTCCTCGGCGGCGACGGGCGCGGCGAGCAGACAAAGCACAGCGGCAAAACGCATGAATAAACTCCTCCTTGTTTATCCAAAGCCTAACATGGTCGGTTCCTGTTAGGACATTGTTAATTCTTCAACGCTTTGCTGACGGCATGCGGTTGCCTGCCCTTCTCCTCCTGCTCACCTGCGCGCCTGCTCATGCGGGCGGCTGGCTGCAGGAACAGGGCCACGGGTTCGCCGCCGCCGGGGTGTCGCTGAACGGGAACGCGCCGCGCCTTCATCTTGAATACGGGCTCAGCGAAACCCTGACGTTGGGCCTTACGGGCTGGGGGGGAACCGATGGCACATCGGGCGAAACCCTCGCCTTCGCCCGACGCAAAATCCCGGTGCCGCTGCTTGATCAGTGGCACTTCGCCGCCGAAATCGGCGCGGGCGCTCACCGCTCCAGCCAAGGGAAAGAAGATGCCATCTTCAGCCTCGCACTGGGTGCGGGGCGCGGGCTGCCATGGGGCTGGCTCGATCTGTCGGCCCAGATCACCTTTGCCAGCACCAACCCGGTGGATTGGCGCGGCACCGACCAGATCAGCCTGGGCTACAATGTCACGGACAGCTTCGCCGTCATGGGACAATGGCGCGCCGAGACGCTCGGCCTGGAGGGCACGACCACCAGCGGGGCCCTCTTCGCGATCTGGCGCGCCCGCCCCTCCCTTCGGGTGGTCGCTGAGGCAGAGCAGGACTTCTCCACCGACAGCCCGGACTTCCGAGTCTCGCTCTGGTCGGAGTTCTGAACACCGCTTGACACCGCCCGCGGCGGGGGCCACATAGGCGAGCGTTGGGGCCGTAGCTCAGTTGGGAGAGCGCGTCGTTCGCAATGACGAGGTCGTCGGTTCGATCCCGATCGGCTCCACCAAACATCCCTTCCCACCGATCTGCCGCAAAACCCCGCGCGATCCGCACGCATTCCCTTGATGCACCCTTGCGCAAGAGCCTATAGGCTGGGCAACACCACGCGGCGTGCTGTCGCAGTCAGGCCCAAGGGAAGGATAGCGCCATGCAACTGATCCTTGTCCACGAAACCAAAGATTTCGACGGCTGGAAAACCGCCTTCGATCAAGACGCCGAGGATCGCGCCCAGGCCGGGCTGTCCGTGCTTCAGGTCTGGAAGGGCGACGGGATCGCAGCGGCGCTCTTTCAGGTCGCGGATCGCCCCCGCGCACAAACCTTCCTCGATACTCAGGACCTGCTGCTGCGCAACCGCACCGGCTTGACCCATCACCACCACCATTTCGTTGAAACGGCCTGATCTTCTTATTTGTCCCAAATACCTCGGGGTGAATGGGCCGAGAGGCCCAGAGGGGCAGAGCCCCTTCCCCGCCCAACCAGAAAGGACCCCCAAATGGCATCTTACGACGTGATCGTGATCGGCGGCGGCCCCGGCGGCTATGTCTGCGCCATCCGCTGCGCACAGCTCGGGCTGAAGACCGCCTGCGTCGAAGGCCGCGAAGCGCTCGGCGGCACCTGCCTCAATGTCGGCTGCATCCCGTCCAAGGCGCTGCTGCACGGCACCCATATGCTGCACGAGGCCGAGCACAACTTCGCCAAGATGGGGCTGAAGGGCAAATCGCCGTCGGTCGATTGGGACCAGATGCAGGCCTACAAGCAAGAGACCATCGACGCCAACACCAAGGGCATCGAATTCCTGTTCAAAAAGAACAAGGTCGACTGGCTCAAGGGCTGGGGCTCGATCCCGGCGGCGGGCAAGGTCAAAGTGGGCGACGACACCCATGAGGCCAAGCATATCGTCGTGGCCACCGGCTCCGAGGTTGCCCCTCTGAAGGGCGTCACCGTCAACAATGACGGCGGCGTGGTCGTCGACAGCACCGGCGCGCTGAGCCTCAAGAAGACCCCCAAGAAGATGATCGTCATCGGCGGCGGCGTGATCGGGCTTGAGCTGGGCTCCGTCTACCAGCGTCTGGGCGCCGACGTGACCGTGATCGAATTCATGGACAGCATCATGCCCGGCTCCGATGGCGAGGTCGCCAAGACCTTCCAGCGGATGCTCAAGAAGGGCGGCATGAACTTCATCATGGGCGCCGCCGTTCAGGAGGTCGAAGAGCTCAAGACCAAGGCCAAGGTCACCTACAAGCTGCGCAAAGACGACAGCGAAGCGACCCTGGACGCCGATGTCGTGCTGCTGGCCACGGGCCGCAAGCCCTTCACCGACGGTCTGGGGCTGGCCGATCTGGGCGTCGAGATGACCGAGCGCGGCCAGGTCAAGATCGACGATCACTACGCCACCTCGGTCAAAGGCCTCTACGCCATCGGCGACGCGGTGCCCGGCCCGATGCTGGCCCACAAAGCCGAAGACGAAGGCATGGCCTGTGCCGAAGGCATCGCCGGTCAGCACCCGCATGTGAATTACGGCGTGATCCCCGGCGTGGTCTACACCCACCCCGAGGTCGCCTCTGTCGGCAAAACCGAAGAGCAGCTCAAAGAGGAAGGCCGCGCCTATAAGGTCGGCAAGTTCTCCTTCATGGGCAACGGCCGCGCCAAGGCCAATTTCGCCGCCGACGGGTTCGTCAAACTGCTGGCCGACAAGGACACCGACCGCATCCTGGGCTGCCACATCATCGGCCCGGCGGCGGGCGATCTGATCCACGAGGTCTGCGTTGCCATGGAATTCGGCGCCTCTGCCGAAGACGTGGCCCGCACCTGCCACGCGCACCCGACCTATTCGGAAGCCGTGCGCGAAGCCGCGCTCGCCTGCGGCGACGGCGCGATCCACGCCTGACGCACCTCAGCGAGGGGCGCACCGCCGCCCCTCGCCCCCCCCCAAAGGAGCCCCCATGGACCACCTCACGCTGATGAAGGTCTTTGGAGCCTTCTTTGCCATCATGAACCCCTTCGTGAACCTGCCGCTATTCCTGGCGCTTACGTCCGGGTTTTCCGCCGCGCAGCAGCGCAGCCTTGCGATCCGCGTGGTCGCGCTCTCGGCGGTTGTCAGCCTTGTCATCCTCGTGGCGGGGCACCAGATCATCACCTTCTTCGGGATCGGCGTGGACCAGTTCCGCATCGCCGGAGGCCTCGTTCTGTCGCATATCGCCTGGAATATGCTGAACGGCGAAGAAAGCCCGTCTCACCACGGCAGCCCTTCTGAGAAGGCCGAGATGCCGGACCTGTCGGCTCTGGCGTTCTACCCGATCACCTTCCCGATGATTGTCGGCCCCGGCACGATCGCGACGCTGATCATCTATGCGGGCCACGCGAAGGGGCTGCCCGATCTGATGCAGATCGGCGGCGCGCTTGCGGCGGTTCTGGCAACGCTCCTGGCGGTCTTGTGGTTCTCGCCGCTGTTCTCTCGCGTCCTGTCGACAACGCTGCGCGTCATTATCTCGCGGCTGATGGGCATGATCCTTCTCGCCATCGGCGTGGAAATGATCTTTGCCGGGATCAAGGCTGTCCTGCCCGGGCTCGCCTGATGTCCCCCCGGCCTCCCGATGGGGCTCTGCGTCTGGAGGCCAGCAATGCGCCTAGGCTCGGGCCACCACGCAGGGGTTATCCCAAACGATCCAGCTGACCTTTGAGGTCTTGCCCCATCGCGCAGCGCGCCTCTCGCCCTATCGTCACGTAGCCCACGTAAGCTGCATAAAAGACGCGCGCCTCTGACAGCGGCGCCCCGAGGTCTTCGAACACCTCCCCCAGCCACGCGACCCGCGCCGCATCGACTTGCGCGACGGCCCTCGCCACCTCCGGGCATGCCAAAGCCCAGCCGCGAATGGCGGGCTCTACCAAAGGACCGCCCCAGCCTTCCGGTTCGGGCGCCGATGCCAGCTCGATCAAGAGCTCCAGCTTGGCGCGTGGAGCGCCGATCTGATTGAGCTCGGCAATCACGTCATCAACGGCCATTTCGTGCCACCGCGCCATCATCGCGTCGCGAAACCCGGCGACGCCGTCGAAGCTGCCGTAGAAGCCCCCTTTCGTCACGCCCATCTGACGTGCGAGCGCCTCGGCCCGGATCGCCCCGGGGCCCTCACGGACCAAAGCCTGAAACCCGGCCATCAGCCAGTCGTCGCGGGAATAAGAGCGGGGGCGTGCCATAGCCTTTCATACGGCACCGTATTGAACCGGGCAAGAACCCGTTTTATACGGATTCGTATTTAACGCCCACCTCGGAGACCCTCATGCGCCTGTTCACGCCCCTCGCCGCCGCCCTTATGGCTCTCACCACCGCCGCTCATGTCTTTGGAGGAGGCCCGGAGATCATGGACCCGGTCGCGGCAAGCGCCCTGACCGCGCAGGTCCAATCTGTTCTGTGGGTCGTCTGGCACGGCATCACGACCGTCCTCGTGGTGATGACGATGGCCTTGGCATATCTGTCCCGCCATGACGTGCCGGCGTTGCGGATCACGTGCTTCACGATCTGCCTCGCATTTGCGGGCTTGTTCGTTGTCGCGGCGACGGGCGTGCCGAACGGATTTGCGATCTTGCCGCAATGGGCCATCTTCACGGTGCTGGCCGTTCTTGTGGGGTTGGGACGCCCTAGCTCTTCAACATCCGCAGCCCCTGCGTGACATCCGAGCGGATCGCGAGCCGCAGGCCTGGCTCATCCCCGGCCTTCAGCGCGGCCAGGATCAGCCGGTGATACTGCGGCGGCCCGGACCGCCGCAAACGGGCGTAAAGGGCCCCCATCGTCGGGCCAAGTTGCAGCCAAACCGTTTCCGTCAGCGCCAGCATCGCCGGAGCCTGCGCCCGCAGATAGAGCGTGCGGTGAAATTCCAGATTGGTGCGGATATAGCCCGGCGCATCCTGCCGCTGCGCCATCTGCCCAATGGCGCTGTTGATCGTCTCCAGCCGCTCAATCAGCGCAAGGTGGGCCCGCGGCAGCGCGCGGGTGGCCAGTTCTGGCTCCAACAGGGCGCGCAACGCGGCGAGTTCCTCAATCCGCTCATTGGTCAGCTCTGGCGTGGACACCCTGCCCGACCCGCTCATCGACAGCGCGCCTTCCGCAACAAGCCTCCGAACGGCCTCGCGCGCAGGGGTCATGGAGACGCCAAACTCCGCGCCGATGCCACGCAGGGTCATCGCCTCGCCCGGTGCGATGGCGCCGTGCAGGATACGGGCGCGCAGGGCGCGGTAGAGCCGCTCATGGGCGGCGCCGGTCTGGTCTGTGGCGCGTGGGGTCATGGCGCGATCAAAGCGGTGCGGCGCATGGGCGTCAATCTCCGAAATCCACCCGGTGCAGATCCGGGCCATTGCGGTGAAGCCAGTCCCGATGGGCGCGCCAATCGGGACAAAGGCCACCAACGATGCGCCAGAACGCTTCGGAATGGTTCATCTCGACCAGATGGGCGACCTCATGCGCGGCGACGTAGTCCAGCACCTCGGGGGGCGCCATAATGAGCCGCCAGGAGTACATGAGCGCCCGTGCGGAGGAGCACGACCCCCAGCGAGACCGCGTGTCGCGCAGCGTGATCCGGGCGTAGCCCTCCCCAAGCGCGGCCGCATACCTGTCAGATGCAGTCGTGAGGTCCTGCCGGGCCTGTTCCTTGAGCCAGCTGCGCAGCCGCACCGGCAGGCGCTCCGCATCCTTGGGCGCGATGAGCCGTCCCTCCTCAAGACGCGGCACACGGACCGCCCCCGGCGTCAGCGTCACAAGGCGCCCGCGCAGCGGCAGGCTCTGCCCGAACGCCACCACGGCGCGCGGCGCCAACTGCGCAAGCTGGGCCCGCACCCACGGCTCGCGCTCCTGGATGAACCGCGCCCCCTCGCGCAGCGGCACCCGCCTGGGCAGGGTCAGCGTCACCCGCCCGTCCAGCCGCGACACCCGCAGCGACAGACGCCGCGCCCGCGCCGATCTGCGCACCGACACCTCGATCGGGGGGCTTCCGATGTTCAGCCTTTCGCTCATGGGCCATTTTCCGCTTTGACAGACCGTGCGAGCTATGGCAGGGGACGTTGATCCACTGCAAGCCATTAGACATGAGGCCCTCATGCCCAAGGAAGAATGGGGCACCAAGCGCGTTTGCCCCACGACCGGAAAACGGTTCTACGACCTGAACGCGGACCCCGTTGTGAGCCCCTACACGGGCGAAGTCGTGCCGATCACGACCGGCAAGACCCGCACCATGCAGGCTGACGCCGAAGACGCTCAGACCAAGAAGCTGAAGGCATCGGACTCCGATGAGGACGACGATCTGGTGCTGGACGATGACGACGACGCCAGCGCCGATCTGGACGACGATCTGCTGGAAGATGACGACGACACGGATGACGTGTCGCTCGATGAGCTGGCCGATGTGCCCAGCTCTGATGACGACGACTGATTAATCCGCGCGGGGGTGATTTTTTCACTTGCATCCCCCCGCGCCGATGCCTAAACGGCACCACGCAGCGGGAAACGCTGCACCCGGTAGGGGCCTTAGCTCAGTTGGGAGAGCGCTTGCATGGCATGCAAGAGGTCAGGGGTTCGACTCCCCTAGGCTCCACCAAATCCTTCATCCGTCCCAAGCGCGCTAGGAATATTAGCCCTACGCCTAGCTCACGGCCGCCACAAAACCCTGGATTCAGGTCAACTGCCTCAGCTTGGAAGTGCCGACCTCATGGCACAAATCCCATCTAGGATTCCCGTCATGAAGCCCGCGCGACAGCTCCAAGACCAGATCAGATGGGCCGCGACACGCGCAAGACGAGGCACGAGCCGTGTTACGATGACGCGCAGCAAAACCGCTTCAGAGGCCCGGCGTCCCACCTGGGGCGCTATTACCCCACGCCGAGCCCTCGATGACTATTCGGCCCCCAATCGCGCGAAGCTCAAGATCGGATGATCCAAATGAGGCGCGTCGGTTTGCGTGACCGCGACCTGAAACACCGGCTCGATCACCTCAGGCATCAACACGTCGCGTGGGGCTCCAAAGGCCGCGAGCCTTCCGTCCTGCAGCACAGCCACACGGTCGCAGAAAAAGGCCTGGTTCAGATCGTGCAACGCCAGCACAACCGTGGCGCTCTGTCTGGCGATCCAGTTGGTGATCGCAATTTGATGGCGAATATCCAGATGATTTGTCGGCTCATCGAGAAGGAACACTTTCGGTGTCTGCGCCAGAGCGCGGGCGATATGTACGCGCTGCTTCTCGCCCCCTGAGAGACGATTGAACAGACTATCGCGGTGGCTTTCGATTGCCATCTCGCGCATGGCCGATGCAACGATCTGTGCGTCCCGCTCCCCGAAAGGCGCAACGAAAGACAGCCAAGGCGTGCGGCCAAGTTTGACCGCATCGACAACCTTGATCGCGTCGGTGGTGCCCGCATCTTGACTGACAAACCCCAGACGCTGCGCAAGATCACGCGGAGCGAGGTGATCTACGCGATCATCCCCCGGCCAAACGGAGCCGCTCTCGACAGGCAGGAGCCCCGCCATAACACGAAGCAAGGTCGACTTGCCCGACCCGTTCGGCCCGATCAAGGCGAGCGATTGCCCGTCCCCGACGTCCAGTGAAATGTCTCTCAGGATCGGCTTGGCCCCGAAGGAGCTGGAGATGTCTTCAACCCGAATACGCACGTGAGCTCCGAACCAAAATGATAGCGAAAGCCGGGGCCCCAACCAACGCTGTGACCACCCCGATGGGCAGCGTTTGACCAGGGATCAAAACACGCGCCACGATGTCCGCCACGATAAGGAACACCCCTCCTGACAGAGCTGTTGCCGGGATCAGCAGAGCATGGCGAACACCAACCAAGAACCGCATCGCATGGGGCACCACGAGCCCGACGAAGCCAATAGCGCCGGTCATGGAGACCATCACCGCTGTCAGCAGCGCTGAGACCCCGATGAGTACCGCCATCACGCGGCCCGCACGGATCCCCATGGACTGCGCCGCTTCCCGACCGAAGGTCATAGCGTCGAGGGCACGGCTATGGACCCAAATGACAACGGCCCCAAAGACCGCAACCGGCACGGCAATATATACATCCGGCCAACGGCTGCCGGACAGATTGCCCATCATCCAAAACATGATCCCGCGCGCCTGATTGGCGTCGGCGGACTTGGCAATGATGAGGGCGGTCAGCGCGTGGAAGAGCTGCGCTCCGGCGACCCCAGCCAAAAGCAGTGCAAGACTGGATGTGGCTCCGGCGCCGCCATGTCGCGCGAGGTGCGCAAGCCATGCCACAAAGCCAAAGGCCATCAATGCGCCCAGGAAGGCCCCGCCTGATAACGTCAAGGCTCCGGCCCCGACCCCCAGGACCGCAACTGCCACGGCCCCGGTCGACGCCCCGGCAGACAAGCCCAAGATGTAAGGATCAGACAGCGGGTTTCGCAGCAAGGCCTGCAAGACCACGCCGCTTAATGCGAGCGAGGCCCCGCACGCCATCCCAAGAATGGCACGCGGAAGCCGGTAGCTCCAAAGGATACCGTGATCGATCGCATCGACTTCGACCCCGCCATACCCTGCCTCCAGGCGCAAGACGTTCCAGACGGTCGCCAATGGTATCGGGGTCTCGCCAATCACCAAGGCCGCACCAAGAGCAGCAATCAAGATGACGAGCCCCCCAACAAGGGAGACGGCGGACGTGAGCCCGCCGAAACGGCTCCTGATCACTCGGAAGCAGCCTGTTTTTCCATGGCATCCGCCATCAGCTCCAGCCCGGAGACGGTGCGGATGGTCGCATCCATCGCGTGGGCATCCAGAACCAGAACGCGGCCTTCTTTGACGGCATCCATCTGACTTGCCACCGGATCGCTCTGCAGGAATTCCTGTTTGACCTCAACGGCATCGGCCGGGTACTTGCGGCGCTGCAGATCGGCCAGAACGATATAGGTCGGGTTGGCTTTGGCGATGGTTTCCCAGCCGACGGTGGGCCACTCTTCGCTTGAGGTGACCACGTTCTCGATCCCCAGCTGGGTCATGATGAACCCCGGCGCGCCCTTGGCTCCGGCGACATAGGGATCGGCGTCCATCTTGGCGCTAGAGAACCAAAACAGCGCTGAGACGCCCTCTAGATCGAGCGCGTTTGCCCGCTCAATTGCCGCAGCCTCACGTGCCTTCAGGTCCGCAACCGCAGCCTCGCCGGCCGCCGGAACGCCGAAGATCTGCGACAGTTCCAACAGGCCGCGATAGATGACCTCAGTGGACATCAGCTCTTCGCGGGTGCCGTCTACACCGACGGTATTGTCCTTCCCAATGCAATCGGCCGGCCAGATATAGGTCGGAACGCCCAGATCGTGGAACTGCTCGCGCGTGCCAACCGAGCCCTTTGGGCCGACATACCATTCGTACTGGCTCGCCACCAAGCCGGGACGCTTGTTCACGACCGCCTCAAAACTGGGAGCGTTGTCAGCGATCCGCTCAATCTCGGCATTGGCCTGCTCAAATTCGGGTAGGACGTCGGTGAACCAGACCGCCGTGCCGCTCACCTTGTCAGCCAGGCCCAGCGTATAGAGCGCCTCTGTCGCGCCCTGACCGATACTCACAACGCTTTCAGGAGCACTCTCGAAGGTGATCTCGCGCCCGCAATTCTCAATTGTGAGGGGGTAGGACTGAGCGGTGGCGCCGCTTGCAGCACAGGCAACAAAAGCGACGCAGAGCGAGAGGGTCTTCATGATCAGGTTCCGATTTGGTTGTTCGATATTTCGACAAGGTGCGTCGGCCGCACCGAGCTGGTCGCGATCGGTTATATTGTAACATATACTCTTGTCCATCCAAAAAATCCTACTGAAACGCAAGGGTACTCAGACGAGGGTTCGGTTGCGTTGTTCCCCTCTCCGCGACCCCGACACGGCAAACGACGTCGCGAGCATGCTCCACCGGACACGATCAAGTGCGCATGCCTTGCGGCCTTCATGGGATATGGTATAACATATCATTCACTGCACCTCACAGCAGAGCTTTCACTAAAATTCATGAGGATAGGATGACCCTGCAAGATCAGCGTTTACCTGTGACCGTGCTCTCGGGTTTTCTCGGAGCCGGTAAGACAACGCTCCTGAACCGCGTGCTCAACAATCGAGAAGGCCGACGCGTGGCCGTCATCGTTAATGACATGTCCGAAGTTAACATCGACGCCGACCTGGTGCGCGCGGACACGGAACTGAGCCGCACGGACGAGACATTGGTCGAAATGTCGAACGGCTGCATCTGCTGCACGCTGCGGGACGATCTGCTCGAAGAGGTCCGACGGCTCGCGGATGAGAAACGGTTCGACTACCTGCTGATCGAATCCACCGGCATCTCGGAGCCGCTTCCGGTCGCGGCGACCTTCGAGTTTCGCGATGAACACGGTGAGAGCCTGTCCGATATCGCGCGGCTTGATACAATGGTCACGGTCGTCGACGCCGTGAACCTTCTGGCCGACTATTCGAGCCACGATTTCCTCCATGATCGGGGTGAAACACTGGGCGAGGAAGACGAACGCACCCTGGTGCATCTTCTGACCGACCAGATCGAATTCGCGGATGTGGTCGTTCTCAACAAGATTTCGGATGCCGGACCCGAAAATGCCGACGCCGCCCGGAAGATCATTCGCAGCCTCAATGCGGACGCGAAGATCATCGAAACCGACCGCTCCGACGTGCCGGTTGATCAGGTTCTCGACACGGGTCTCTTCGACTTCGAGAAGGCGCATGAGCACCCGCTCTGGGCGAAGGAGCTCTACGGCTTTGCCGATCACACGCCCGAGACCGAAGAATACGGCGTCGCCAGCTATGTCTATCGCGCCCGTCGTCCGTTTCAGCCCGAGAAGATCCTGGCGCTGTTCAATGGCGATCTCCCCGGCGTTATCCGCGCAAAAGGCCATTTCTGGATCGCAACGCGCCCCGATTGGGTGGCGGAGTTCTCCCTAGCCGGTGCGCTCTCATCCGTTGCGCCGCTGGGCACGTGGTGGGCGGCGGTGCCGCGCAACCGCTGGCCGGATCATGACAGCGCCCGCGCCTACCTGTCCTCTCACTGGGAAGACCCCTGGGGGGACCGCCGACAAGAGATCGTTTTCATCGGCACCGGGATCGACTGGGACGCGCTGAGGTCCAGGCTGAACGATTGCCTCGTCCCGGAAGATCAAGCGCGCGATCCCGACTCCCTTCCCGAGATGGCAGATCCTTTCCCGATCTGGCGGCGGGGCGAAGCGGCCGCGTAACGCCTGAGCGGGGCTCTCTATTGCGCACCCGCAGGGTCGGAAATGCTGTGCCCGGCTCTCAATAATAAGCCCCGCGCGAGAATGACGCGCGGGGCTTACGATCGGATGAGGCAAGGCGTGCCCTAGAGGGTGACGGTCAGCAAACCGGGCTCCGAAAGGCTCCCACACCAGAGCCGCCCGCGATGCTGGCACACCCCGGTGACAAAGCCATAGCCGCCATCCTCCCACAGGAACTCCCGCACAATCTCCCCCTGAGGAGACACGCCAGCGATCCATGCCAGCGGGGCGGGTGTCGGCTGCACCGAATCCGGCAGACGCACGGCCAGTCGGCGAATGAACCCCGGCGCACGCCGCAGCCGTTCAAGGGACGGGTTGAACCGCGTCGGCAGCGCAACCCAGATCGTGCCGTCAGCTCCAAGCCCCAGATTGTCCGGGTATCCCGGCAGATCGCAGAACAACGCGCGGCTTCCGTCCGGCGCAAACCGGGTCAGACGGCGCGCGGCGGTCTCCGCAACGATCAGGTCATCCCCTTGCCGCACCAGCCCGTTTGCGAAATGCAGATCGTTCGCCAGCACCGTGAGCGCTCCATCGAGCGTCAGGCGACAAAGGTGTCCCGTCGGAATGGCCTCGATCAGATCGCGCTTCCATTGCGGCTGGGTGTAGCGCATCGACGAGGCGGTGAAATGCACCGTTCCATCCGGATCCGCGATCACGTTGGACGCAAAGATAAGCTTCTGCCCGTTGATCTCAGAGACCAGCCGCTCGAAATCGCCCGTCACCGGATCGACCCGCATCAGCCCTTCAGGGGAATTGCACACCAAAAGCCGTCCGTCCGGCAGTGGCTCCAAACCCAAAGGGCGCCCCGGCACGCGCGCAACAACGGTAATCTCTTCGCTGTCGGGATTGATGCGCAAAATGCACCCGTCCTCCTGCCCTGCGTAGAGCATGCCATCCGTGCCTACGACGACGTCTTCCGGAGCGGGTCCGGGCGTGGGGATCAGGTGATAGTCCATCGGCGTTACCTCTTGCGTGGGAACCAGGCCATATTGGCAACACCCTCGATCGGGGTTTGACCATCAGAGCCGGTCACAGTGAAGGCGAGCTTCATATCGCCCTTTTCTTCGGTACTCAGAGCCGCGCGCTGCGCCTCGGTCAGGCGGGCGGTGGCGACGATATCGCCTCGGATCGGCTTTCGAATCTGGCACTCCAGCCCCTTGACGACGACAACCGCCCCCTTGGGCACGGTCTGCCCGCAGACAAGCCCGGCGGCATATTCGGCCGGCAGCAACGCAGCGACGGCGTGGATGCCCTTCACATGGTTGCGGGTTCGGCGACGATCCCTGAGGCGCAAGCTCACGGTGTCAGGGGTGATCTCCACGACCTTGACCCGCAACGAGGCATAAAAGGGCGAGAACCGTCCAAAAAAGAGATTGAACGCCGGAGCGCGCAGCCCCTCGGGCAGCTTGGCAAGCTTGCGCAGCACCGTGTTCAACTGGTTGGCGGGCGCGTCGGGTGCAGGGATCTGAATGCGGGTCATGTCATCTTTCGCACGAGGGACAGGGGAAGGTGGCGCATCAGGACGCCCATGAAGGCCCAGGGCCACCAGGGCACCGTGGCGGTCGCTTTGCGCGCCAGGATCGCATCGGTCAAAAGACGCGCCCCTTTGGCGCCGTCGATCAGGAAGGGCGTCTTTTCCTTCGGCATCCCCTCCGTCAGCTCCGAAGCGATGTAGCCGGGGAAAAGCGTGGTCACGTCGATCCCCTTCTTCATCATCACGTCCGAGCGGATGCCCTCAGCCATCGCGGCGACAGCGGCCTTGGAGGTGGAATAAGCGGTCATCGCCCCGCGCATCCCCCGCATGGCGCTCATCGACGAGATAATGACCAGATGCCCCGCGCTCTGATCGCGAAAGAAGGTCATCGCGGCCTCGGATTGCGCGAAGGCCGCGATCAGATTGGTCTCCAGCGTCGCGCGGTTCTCGGCCCAGCCGCCCTTCCCCACCGGCGCGCCGCGCCCAATCCCGGCGTTGACGATCACCCGGTCGATCCGCCCCATCCGGGCATGCAGATCCGAAAAGACCTCAAACACGGCGCCGTCATCGGTCACGTCCAGCGGGGCGATCTCAACCCTGCGGCCCGGGTTGGCGGCAAGGATCTCTGCCCGAAGTGTTTCCAGAGCGTCGGTCCGGCGGGCACAAAGGGCAAGATCGCCACCACGCGCCGCCAGTTCGCGCGCCATACCCGCGCCAAGGCCCGAGCTGGCGCCGGTGATGAGGGTGGTTTCGGTCATGGCGCCTCCTGACGCATCAAGCGGCGACAGCGCCAGTGCAGGTAATGGGTGATCAGCCAGAACCGGCGGAAATCCGGGTTGCGGGTCTGGCCATGGTGGTAGCGGTAGTAGATCTGCTGCACGATCCCGGACAGCCGGAACAGCCCATACACCTGGTAGTAGGTTATCGCGCGCGGATCGCGGCCGGTCGCGGCGCAGTAATAGTCAATCACCTCTTGGCGGGTCATCATCCCGGGCAGCGTCGTGGGCTGGCGACGGGTCGCTTTTGCGATGCGATCATCGCCGGGCTCGACCCAGTAGGCCAGCAGATTGCCAAGATCCATCAGCGGATCGCCAATCGTGGCCAGCTCCCAATCCAGCACGCCTATGACGCGGGTCGGATGGTCCGGGCTCAGCACAACATTGTCGAAGCGAAAATCGTTATGGGTCAGACACAAAGGGCCCTCGTCGGGGAGGTTCTTGTCCAGCCAGTTCATGATCTTCGTGCCCTTGGGCACGTTCCAGGTCCGAAACTCCTTGTAGCGGCAGGACCAGCCGTCGATCTGGCGGCGAGCATACCCGGCGCCGACCCCAAGATGATCCAGCCCCGCCTCCCGCACATCGACGCTGTGCAATCGCACCAGTGTGTCCAATACATTCTGGCACAGCACGCGCGTTTCATCCGGGGTCAGCTCCACACCGCGCGGCAGGTTCTTGCGCGGGATGATGCCCTCCAGACGATCCATCAGATAGAATTCGGCCCCGATGACGTCTTCGTCCTCACAGAGCGCCCGCATCGGCGGAACCAACGGAAAATGCGGCGCGAGCGCCTTTTGCAGGCGGTATTCGCGGGCCATATCATTGGCCGACTTCGCCCGTGCACCGGCTGGCGGGCGGCGCAAAATCAGATCCGCCCCGTCAAACCGCAGCCGGTAGGTCCAGTTCGACACCCCGCCGCTATACTGCGTGATCTCGGGCGTGCCGGAGGCCTCCGGCACGTGGGCGCGGATCCAAGGCAACAGCCGCTCAAGCGGCAGCGCCTCATCTTCGCGCACCGGGCCGGCCTGGTCGATCACATCGCTCATCCGCGGTACTTCTTGAGCTCGCGGCGGGCGATCTGGGCCAGATGCACTTCGTCGGGGCCGTCGGCATAGCGCAGAGCACGGGCCATGATGAACAGCTCCGTCAGCGGAACATCATGGGTCAGCCCCATCCCGCCATGGATCTGCATCGCGCGATCCACGACATCTTGCAGCATCGACGGCGCCACCAGCTTGATGGCGGAAATCTCGATCGCGGCCGCGCGTGCGCCCTGCGTGTCGATTTTCCATGCAGCATGAAGCGTGAGCAGCCGCGCCTGATCAATGGCCACGCGCGCCCGGCCGATATGGTCCCGGTTGGCGCCCAGATCGGTCAGCTTGCGGCCAAAGGCAACGCGGCTGTTGCCCCGCTGGATCATCAGCTCCAACGCCCGCTCGGCGGCGCCGATGGCCCGCATGCAGTGGTGGATGCGCCCGGGTCCAAGGCGGCCCTGGGCGATCTCGAACCCCCGGCCCAGCCCCAAAAGCAGGTTTTCGCGCGGCACCCGGACATTGTCGAAGGTGACCTCGCCATGACCCAGCGGCGGGTCGTACTCACCAAAGGTCGGCAGCATCCGGTCGATGGTCACGCCGGGGGTGTCGAACGGCACCAACACCATGGAGTGCTGATGATGCGCGTCGGCCTCGGGGTTTGACAGCCCCATGAAGATCCCGATCTCGGCCTTAGGGTGGCCCAGCCCGGTGGACCACCATTTGCGCCCGTTGAGGATCAGATCGTCGCCATCCTCGGTGATCGTGGCCTCCATCGTGGTGGCATCGGACGAGGCGACATCGGGCTCCGTCATGCAAAACACCGAGCGGATTTCGCCCTCCAGCAGAGGGGTCAGCCAGCGGTTCTGCTGCGCTTCATTGCCGAAGTAATGCAGCACCTCCATATTGCCGGTATCGGGCGCGTTGCAGTTGAAGATCTCGGCTGAGAACGGCGCGCGGCCCATTTCCTCAGCCATCGGGGCATAGTCTTGCAGCGACAGCCCCGCTCCGTGATCGGCATCGGGCAAGAACAGGTTCCACAGCCCGGCCGCCTTGGCCTTGGACTTCCAGGCCTCCATCATCGGGCTGACCTGCCAATCGCGCCAATCGGCCCCGGGGCACAGCGCCCGAATCTCGGCGTAATAGGCGGCTTCGTTGGGCATGACCTCTTCGGCCATGAATGCCTTGAGCTTCTCGAGCATCTCCTGCCCGCGGGGCGTGGGGGTGAAATCCATGATCTTACCTTTCTCGCAACATCCGGCGCATGATTTTGCCCACCGGGGTTTTTGGCAGCTCGTCCAGGAAAACGACCGACCGGGGGCGTTTGTAATTGGTCAGCGCCTTGGAACAGTGGGCGCGGACATCCTCTTCGGTCAGGGCGGGGTCCTTCTTGACGACGAAGACCTTCACCGACTCGCCGGTTTTGGCGTCGGGCACGCCCACTGCGGCGGCCTCCAGCACACCCTCCAGATCGGAGAGGACCTCCTCAATCTCGTTGGGGTAAACGTTGAAGCCCGAGACCAGGATCATATCCTTCTTGCGATCAACGATATGGATGAAGCCCGCGTCATCCATCATCGCCACATCGCCGGTGGCCAAGAAGCCGTTTGCGTCGAACGGATCTTCATCCATCCGCCAATAGCCGGACATCACATGGGGGCCTTTGACCCAAAGCTCTCCCGGCTGGTCATGGGGCAGCGGTGTGCCATCCTCATCGCGGATTTCGACCAGAACCGAAGGCATGGGAACACCGATGGAATGCGTAAAGCCCGGTGTCGGCCAGGGGTTGCAGGTGCCCGCGCCTGAAGTCTCCGACATCCCCCACCCTTCGGTGATCCAGTTGCCCGTCAAAGCGTGCCACGCCTCGGCGGTGTGGTGGTGCGTCGATGTGCCTCCGGCAATAAACACACGCGTGTGGCTTACATCCACGCTGGCCATGTCAGGATGGGCCAACAGCCCGGCATAGAGCGTATTGAGCCCGGTCATCAGGTGGAAAGGCTGCGCCTTCATCGCCTTGATCAGCGCCCCCAGATCTCGCGGGTTGGGCACCTGCACCGAGCAGCCGCCCTGAGAGAGCAGCATCGCCGTCGTATACAGCGTATAGACATGATAGAGCGGCAGCGGCATCACCCCGACCGGAGCCGCAACCCGAGGCGCCTGTTCGAGCGCCGGTGCCAGCCAGGCCCCCGACATACGCATCGCGGCCAGAAGGTTGCGCTGAGACAGCATCGCTCCCTTGGCGATCCCCGTCGTGCCGCCGGTGTATTGCAGCACCGCGACATCTTCAGGCTTCGGGGTCGGATGCGACCACGGAGCTTTCGCACCGCGCGCCAGCATCTCGCGGTAGCGCAGCGCGCCGGGCAGTTTGAACGCAGGCACAGCCTTGTCCAACTTGCGCAGCTTGAAATTGGCGATGTGGCGCTTCACGCCGCCGAACACATCCCCGACCGAGGTGAGGATCACATGTTTGACCTGCGTCTCGCTTCGGATGCTTTCAAAGCCTGCGGCGAACTGCTCAAGAATGACGAGCGCTTCTGCCCCGCTGTCGGCCAGCTGGTGGCGCATCTCGCGCGGGGTGTAGAGCGGGTTCACCCCGGTGGCCACAAACCCGCCGCGCAGGACGCCCAGCAGACAGACCAGGTATTGCGGCAGGGACGGCATCATCAGCGCCACCCGCGCGCCGGGGCTCAGCTTCAGCGATTGCAGCGCAGCCGCGAAGGCCCGGGAGGCCTCGTCCAGCTCGGCATAGGTCATGTCCGTGCCCAGGCATCGCACGGCGGTGTTGGCGGCGTTTGCCGTCAGGCTTTCTTCGACGGCGCTGAGGAACGTCTCCCCTTCGGCGAAGTCCAGCTCGGGCGCGATCCCCTCGGGGTAGCTCTTGAGCCAGAGCGCGTGATCAGACTGCAGGCTCACGACAGGAGCGCCCGCACGAAACGTGTCATCAAAATCATATTGTCCTCCCAATTGCCTGGAAGGCTGCACCCGATGGGTGATCTGCCGCAAGGGTTTGTGAGGGCCGTGCCGCAAGGTCACAAGCCGCGCCCCGCATGCGATGGAGACTGACCGATATCGCGCCACACCGAGCTACGCCCCTGTCGAAACGGGCACCAACAGCGCCCCAGACCACGTGTCACAGATCTGATGGAATGCCCCGACAGGGGTGAAATGTCGGAGGGGCACCACCGCTTCATGACGCACGAAAGGGGTCCGTCGTTTGCAAGCCGAAACGGCGAAATCACGGTGCCTGTCGCTGAACACCCGGGCTCCGACAGCCCCAAACTACTCTGGTGTCATAATTGTGGCACGGAACCGGAGAACAACCGGATCAGAAACGGATCCGACAAGGCAAAGCAATGCGTGACCAGTTCAAGTTCCTCGGCCAATGGGCCAAAAATCCGCTAGAGATTGCGGCGGTGTCGCCCTCAGGTCAGGCTTTGGCCCGCCTCATGACCAAGGACATCCGTCCCGGCCTTGGCCCGATCATCGAGCTGGGCCCCGGAACCGGCGTGTTCACCCGCGCCGCAATCGGGCGCGGCGTGCTTGAAGAGCACATCGCCATGATCGAGCTCAACCCCACCTTTGCCGAAGCGCTCTCCGCGCAGCACCCCAAGGCGCAAATCCACAATGCCAGCGCCACCGAGCTGCAAACGATGCGCCTCTTTGGCCGCGAGGCAGGCATGGTTCTGAGCGGGCTGGGGCTCTTGTCCATGCCAAGGCATGTCGTCGAAGCGATCCTTGTAGGCGCGTTTGATCACCTGCGTCCGGGCGGCGCCTTTGTGCAGTTCACTTATGGCCTCCGGTGTCCGGTCGCGCCGGATCTGCTTCAGCAACTCGGGCTTGAAGCGCATCGGATCGGGTGGACATGGCGCAATCTGCCTCCGGCGACGGTCTACAAGATCACCAAGACGCGGAGCGGCATGGTCTCGACGTCGGATCGTGGCATTGCCGTGAAGGGACAGGCCGAGCTCACACCGTAAGGCTGATCATGATCAGTCCTACCAGGCGCGGCGTTCGGAAGCATCTCTCCGGCTCCGCCCTGGGTGCGGACCAAAGCGGGCCGCAGATCACACGACAATGGCGCAGATTTTGCTGCCCAAGATCACGTCACATATTGTCAGGAACTCCCAAACTGGAGCGGGTGATGAGATTCGAACTCACGACCCTTACCTTGGCAAGGTAATGCTCTACCCCTGAGCTACACCCGCATCCGTTTGGTAGGGCGTCATTTAGAAAAACCGGCCGGGGGCTGCAAGAGCGAAATGCACAATCGCGCGAATTTCTTTTCAGCGGCGAAGATCGGCCCCCAGAACGGCGCCCGCAAAGGCACCACCAACATCACTCTCTCTTTATATTGCCCTCCTGCCGGGCTCTGGGCGAAGACGCATCAGGTCCCTGCATGGACCACGGCACAGGACCGCGATGCCGAATCGCGGCTCCTCAAGATGGAATGACGCGAGACCCAGCAAATCATCGCTCCCCACAGCGGCGGCGCTCGGTTGGGCCCGGGTCGCGGCCCGCCCCTCGCCATCACGATGCCCCACGCGAGCCCGCCGACGGGTTGGCAAGACCGGCCCGCGCCCCTATAGGCTGCGCGCAAAGCACTTCCACGTCGCATTGTTGCAATCAATCGGGCGCCCCTCCCGCTGCGGCGCGCCATCGGAGCAGACTTCGCCATGATCTCACTTGCCCGCTATCGCCACCAATGGACCCACAACATCCGCGGAGACCTGCTTTCGGGTCTTGTCGTTGCGCTCGCCCTGATCCCCGAGGCCATCGCCTTTTCGATCATCGCGGGGGTGGACCCAAAGGTGGGGCTTTATGCGTCCTTCTCCATTGCCGTCATCACCGCGATCACCGGCGGGCGGCCGGGGATGATTTCTGCGGCAACGGCGGCGACGGCGGTCTTGATGGTCACCTTGGTGCGCGATCACGGCCTGCAATACCTGTTGGCGGCCACCGTTCTGGCGGGGCTGTTGCAGATCGGCGCGGGGCTGCTCAGGCTGGGCTATGTCATGCGCTTCGTGTCGAAATCCGTCATGACCGGCTTCGTGAATGCGCTCGCGATCCTGATCTTCATGGCGCAGCTGCCGGAGCTGGACCCGGCCAAGGTCGGCTGGCTCACCTATGCGTTGGTCGCGGCCGGGCTGGCGATCATCTACCTCTTCCCGCGCCTGACCACGGCGATCCCCTCGCCTCTGGTCACAATCATTGTCCTGACGGCCCTGACCGTCGCCATGGGCTGGGACGTGCGCACCGTATCAGATATGGGCGCATTGCCCGATACGCTGCCCGTGTTCCTGATCCCCGATATCCCGCTAACGCTTGAAACCCTGACCATCATCGCCCCCTACTCCATCGCCGTGGCGGTGGTCGGGCTGCTGGAGAGCCTGATGACCCAGCAACTCGTGGACGATCTGACCGACACGCCCAGCGACCGCAATCAGGAATGCATCGGCCAGGGTCTGGCCAACACCGCCACCGGCTTCATCGGCGGCATGGCAGGCTGCGCGATGATCGGGCAGTCCATGATCAACGTGAAATCCGGCGGGCGCGGGCGGCTGTCCAGCTTTGCCGCCGGGGTGCTTTTGCTGATCATGGTGGTGGCTCTGGGCGATATCGTGGGCATCATCCCGATGCCTGCTCTGGTCGCGATCATGATCATGGTGTCGATCGGAACGTTCTCGTGGTCGTCGATCCGCAACCTGCGTGAACACCCCAGATCGTCGTCGATCGTGATGATCGCGACGGTGTTCTTCGTGGTCTACACCCACAACCTCGCCATCGGCGTGCTGGTGGGTGTGCTGCTGTCGGGCCTGTTCTTCGCGTGGAAGATTTCTCAGATCTTCCGGGTCAGCAGCGACATCACCCCGGACGGCACGCACCGCACCTATCGCATCGAGGGCCAGCTTTTCTTTGCCTCGACCGAGGACTTCATGAAATCCTTCGATTTCCGCGAAGCGCCCGAAAAGGTGACCATCGACGTGAGCCGCGCCCATATCTGGGACATTTCGGCGGTTGCGGCCCTGGACATGGCTGTGCTCAAGTTCCGCCGGGAAGGGGCCGACGTCGATCTGATCGGCATGAACGCGGCATCGGAGACCATCGTGGATCGGCTGGCGCTGCATGACCGGCCCGGCGCGATGGACGACCTTCTGGGCCACTAAGGAAAGGCGCCTGTCATGACCAATACCCTGATCGCGCTCGTTGACGGCTCTGCCTATGCCGAAAGCGTCTGCCACCACGCCGCCTGGATCGCCAAGGCCAATGGCTGGGGCGTGAAGCTCTATCACGTGATGCCCCCGCACGAGGATGGCGGCCAGCAAGACCTGAGCGGCGCCATCCGGCTGGGCGCCCGCTCGCGCCTGCTGGAAAAGCTGTCCGATCTGGATGCGGAACGCGCCAAGCTCGCCCATGAGCACGGCCGCGCCATTCTGGACGACGCCCGCGCGCTTATCGAAGCGGATGGGATCTCCGTCGAAACCCGCCTGCGCCAAGGCGATCTGATCGAAACGATCACCGCCAAGGAAGACAGCGGCGAGGCCATCGTGATCGGCAAGCGCGGTGAAACCGAAGGCGTGGCGATGCAGCATCTGGGGTCGAACCTGGAACGCATCCTGCGCGCCACGCACAAACCCGTGCTGATCGCCAACAGCGCCTTCCAACCAGTTTCGCGCGTGCTCGTGGCCTTCGACGGCAGTGCCTCCGCCCAGCGGGCGGTGGAACGCATGGCCCAAAGCGCCCTGTTCGGAGATCTGCGCATGGTGCTGGTCACCGCCGGGAAGGACACGCCCGCCGTGCGCGAGGCGTTGGAGCGCGCGCAAAAGACCCTGCAGGACGCCGGGCGCGCGGCCGAAATCCTGATCCGCGAGGGCGAGCCCGAAGCGGTCCTCGCCCAGCTCACCGAAGAGGATGACCATGAGCTTCTCGTGATGGGCGCCTATGGCCATTCGCGCGTGCGGCGGCTCATCATCGGCTCCACGACCACGGAAATGATCCGGTCGTGCAAGGTGCCGGTTCTGGTGATGCGCTAGCATGGTGGAGTGGATCATCTCTGACGGGCTCACGTCCTACGAAGACGCCCTGCGCGTCATGGAGGAGCGCGTCGTCGCGATCCGCGAGGGCCGCGCGGATGAGGCACTGTGGCTGCTCGAACACCCGCCGCTCTACACGGCGGGCACATCGGCCAAATCCGAAGACCTGCGCGATCCGGATCGATTCCCCGTCTATGAAGCCCGGCGCGGCGGGCAATACACCTATCACGGGCCCGGCCAGCGGGTCGTCTATGTCATGCTGGATCTCGACAAGCGCGGGCGCGATGTGCGCGCCTTTGTCAAAGCCCTGGAGGGCTGGGTGATCGATTCCCTCGCCTCCTTCGGGCTGCGCGGCCATATCCGCGAAGGGCGCGTGGGCGTCTGGATCGAGCGCCCCGAAAAGCCCCCCCTCCCCACCGGAGAGATGCGCGAAGACAAGATCGCCGCCATCGGTATCCGCCTGCGCAAATGGGTCAGTTTTCACGGAATTTCGGTCAATGTAGAGCCCGACCTGAGCCATTTCGACGGGATCGTCCCCTGCGGGATCACCGGGCATGGGGTCACATCGCTGGTCGATCTCGGGCTGCCGGTGACCATGGCCGATCTCGACGTCGCGCTGAAGGACCGCTTTGCGGCCCATTTCCCGGACCCGGCCTGACGCCTGCCGCTAGAGATCGTTTTTCAGCACAATGCAGGCAACGCCCCGCGCGGTCAGGCGCGCGCAATGGCTGGCGGCCCCGCTCCGGCTGTCCGCGCCGATCTGCGCCGTGTGCACCGGGCGCGGCTGGGCGGGCATGCGCCGCCGCACGAAGCTGACCTCCATGCCCTCCAAATGCCCGGCACGGCGCAGCCCCGACACCCGGCGCTCTACCGCGCTGCGCCGCGCATTTGCATATAGGATCGCGCCCCAGGGACGCGCCTGCCCATCTGGCGGGCGGAACGCGACGATCCCGCGCCCGCGCGCCTGCGACACGCAGGCCTGGCGAAACGGCTTGACCGGATCAAGCCGCAGATCGGGCGGGGCGGCGCCTTCGCGCCAGTCCTTCGCTGTCAGGCCGGTGATCAGGCTGACATAGGCTTCGGTTTCGGCGGGCAGCCAGTCGTTGCCGCCCAGAAAGGCCGCCGCGCGGTCTTCTCCGGCATTGTAAGCAACCGCCGCGAGCCCGAGTGATCCGAAGGTCTGCTCCAGCTCAGACAGATAGCGCGCCGAAGCGATGATCGCCTCCGCCGGGTTGAACGGGTCTGCTAGCCCGCGCCGACGGGCCGTGCCGGGCATGAACTGGGCGATCCCCTGCGCCCCGGCGGGGCTGATGGCATTGGCGTCAAAGCGGCTCTCTTGCCAGAGCAGCCGGACAAAGAAATGAACATCAAGCCCGGCATCGCGGGCGGCGTAGTCGATCTGGGCGCAGACATCGGGCACATAGGACGATACCGCAATGCAGCGCGACCCGGTGACATCGCAGCGGCGCCCGGCCTCAGGCGGAGCGGGGGCCTCCGAGGCCGGAGGCGCGAGGAGCGCAGGATCCGCGACCTGGGGCGACGCCGCCCCGGCCCAACCGATGATCATCGCGATTGCCAGCACAGCACGCATCGGCGCACCTCCCCTCGCTGCCTTAGGGCTATCACGCGACAACCCGCCGCACCAAGTGGTTTGACGCAGATCAATGTAGCGCCACACCCGCGCCCCTAGATCAAGCGCATAAGCCTTCCCCACGGCTGACACGTGGTTACCTGATCTGCCTGCGACAATTTGGTCGTTTTGGGCAGGTATTCCCGTGCTTGAATATTGCTCAACAGGAACAGCCTCTCTAGAAAGGGTTTAATTTCGGGGTGGTCGATCGCGACTCGCCCCCAAATCGCAACCTTGGGGAGAGTTCATGGCAGACGCAGTCGTCCACGGGCATGACCACGAAGACAACCGGGGCTTCTTTACCCGGTGGTTCATGTCCACCAACCACAAGGATATCGGGATCCTTTACCTGTTCACCGCAGGGATCGCAGGCCTGATTTCCGTCCTGTTCACGGTTTACATGCGTCTGGAGCTCATGGAGCCCGGCGTCCAGTATATGTGTGCCGATGGCGCGCGCCTGCTGGGCGGGATGTTCGGCGCCGAAGACTGCGTGCCCAATGGCCATCTGTGGAACGTCATGATCACCTATCACGGTGTGCTGATGATGTTCTTCGTCGTGATCCCCGCGCTGTTCGGCGGCTTTGGTAACTACCTGATGCCGCTGCAAATCGGCGCACCGGATATGTCCTTCCCGCGCCTCAACAACCTGTCCTACTGGCTGTTCGTGGCCGGTGTGGCTCTGGGTGTTGCGTCGATGCTTGCACCGGGTGGCAACGGCCAGCTGGGCTCCGGCGTGGGCTGGGTGCTGTACCCGCCGCTGTCGGTGCGCGAAGCAGGCATGTCCATGGATCTGGCGATCTTCGCCGTGCACGTGTCGGGCGCCAGCTCGATCCTCGGTGCGATCAACATCATCACCACCTTCCTGAACATGCGTGCCCCCGGCATGACCCTGTTCAAGGTGCCGCTCTTCGCGTGGTCGATCTTCATCACCGCCTGGATGATCCTTCTGGCTCTGCCCGTTCTGGCCGGCGCGATCACCATGCTCCTGATGGACCGCAACTTCGGGACGACCTTCTTCGACCCGGCCGGCGGCGGTGATCCGATCCTTTACCAGCACATCCTGTGGTTCTTCGGCCACCCGGAAGTGTACATCATCATCATCCCCGGCTTTGGCATCATCAGCCACGTGATCGCGACCTTCTCCAAGAAGCCCGTGTTCGGCTATCTGCCGATGGTCTGGGCCATGATCGCGATCGGTGTTCTGGGCTTCGTCGTCTGGGCGCACCACATGTACACCGTGGGCATGAGCCTTTCCCAGCAGAGCTACTTCATGCTGGCGACCATGGTGATCGCGGTGCCCACCGGGGTTAAGATCTTCTCCTGGATCGCCACCATGTGGGGCGGCTCGGTTGAGTTCAAAACCCCGATGATGTGGGCCTTCGGCTTCCTGTTCCTGTTCACCGTGGGCGGCGTGACCGGCCTCGTGCTGTCGCAGGCTCCGGTCGACCGCGCCTATCACGACAGCTACTATGTCGTCGCGCACTTCCACTACGTGATGTCGCTGGGCGCCGTGTTCGCGATCTTTGCCGGGATCTACTTCTACCTGCCCAAATTCGCGGGCCGGAAGATGCCCGAATGGGCGGGTCACCTGCACTTCTGGATGATGTTCATCGGGGCCAACCTGACCTTCTTCCCCCAGCACTTCCTGGGCCGTCAGGGCATGCCGCGCCGTTACATCGACTATCCGGACGCCTTTGCGCTGTGGAACTACGTCTCGTCCTGGGGCGCCATCCTGGCCTTCGTGTCCTTCGTGTTCTTCATCGTGATGCTGTTCAAGACGCTGCTGGCGCCGAAGAACGCGACCGAGAACAACCCGTGGAACGAATGGGCGGATACGCTGGAATGGACCCTGCCCTCGCCGCCGCCGGAGCACACGTTCGAGACGCTCCCCAAGCAGAGCGAATGGGACAAAGGCCACGCCCACTAAGGGCAGGTTGCAATGATCCAAAGGCCCCGGCAGAAATGTCGGGGCCTTTTTCGTGGATACGCATAGGATGCAACATGAGCTCCGTCATCGACTGCACGACCGCTCCGCATTACCTTTGGCAGGAGGTCTGCGACGGCTGGCGCCTGCTGGATGAGCCGGACCTTGCGGTCACCGAAGAACAGATGCCCGCGGGCAGGTCCGAGCGCCGCCACCGCCATGCCACCGCGCGGCAGCTCTTCTATGTGCTGTCGGGCAATCTGCACATTGAACGCGATGGATCGGAGCACCGGCTGACGACCGGGCAGGCGCTCGCCGTGCTTCCCGGCACTCCACATCAGGTCAGTGCCCCGGGGCCGAGCGATGTGCGCTTCCTCGTGATCTCCGCGCCATCCACCCGCCATGACCGGGAAGACCTGTGATGCCGTATGAATGGATCGCCCCGGCCACCTCGCGCCACGCCCCCCGCCCCGTGGCCGAGCTGCACGCCTGGCCCTACAGGTCCCTGCCCCGACGGGGCTTCGTGTGGTTCATCATCGCTTCGGTGGCCATCGTCATGATCCCGCTGTCGCCCATGATCGGCACTGTGGTGCTCTGGGCGGTGCTGCCGTTCTTCGTGCTCACCATCTGGGCCGTCTGGGCCGCGATCGAGCGCAGCTATCGCGACGGCGCCATCCTGGAGGAGCTGGTGATCTGGGAGGACCGTGTCAGTTTGCACCACCACGATCCCCGGCGCGGCAGCTTCGATTGGGAAGCCAATCCGCACTGGATGCGCGCGGAGTTGCACCGCGACCAGAAAATCGAAGACTACCTGACGCTCAAGGGCGGCCCCCGCGAGGTGGAGCTGGGCGCGTTCCTGACCCCCAAAGAGCGCAAGCAACTGTTCGAAGAGCTCAACCTACGCCTTGGCGATTTGCGCCTGCCGCGTCAGTAGCGGCGACCTTCAAAGAAGCCATGGTGGCAATAATGCTCGGCAGGGTCCATCTTGGCCGCTGCCACATCGGGCTGGAGACGCAGGTAATGCGCCCCATCAAAATCGGCAGGCACGGCGGGAAGGGTCGTTAGCCCGGCAAGATGCTCGGCCAAGGCGGGCAGGCTCGGGCCATCCCGGCCATCTGGCAGGTCCAGCGAAAGCTTGGCGGCCACATGGTGCGCGAAATCGGGCATCAGCCGCGCCCCTGTTTCGGCCAAGCCCAGGATCGAATCGACCGGAAGCCCGGGATTGCGGGGCGGATGGCGCAGGGAACTGCCCAACCCGGCTTCAAGCCATTCAAGATCCGCGTGATTCTCTGCCACGATCTGACCAAGACGCTCAGGCGTCAGGGTCAAAGCCCCTGAGCCAAAATCTCCGCCAACGGACAAGAGCATTCTGGCGACACGAGACAGCCCCGGCGAGCCGCCCAGCCCCGTGAGGCGCATCGCCAGCATCACCGCGATCAGTTCACCTGAGCCCGAAACATTCCTGCGAAGCTGGGCTGGGAAAACCGGTGCTGCGCCAAGCAGCCTGCCGAACATCCGCTCCAGCAGGGGCGCGTCGCCCGGAGCATGATAGGGCATGGCAACGATATTCTCGGGACCAAGCCGTTTCACCCACGGTCCCAACCGCAGCCGAAACGCGGGATACAGATCGCCTAACTCAAGCCCCGCGCGAACCAGGTCATCCAGCTCCGCGCTTTCGGATTGGCACAGCTGGCCCAGCTGAGAGGGGATCCACTCGCTCAGGTCGCGCAAGACCACCAAGACCCGCACCCGGTCAAACGCAGGCGCAAGCCGATCCACCAGCGGCCCGGCCAAGGCCGGAACATGAAACAGCTCTTCGGCAGAGATCACCATATCCTTGGACGACGCAAGCAACTGGTCGAATCTGTGGTTCACCCGAGCGATGTCATCCGCGCCCCAGTGTTCCGGCAAGTGCCGCCAAAGAAACTCTGTCGGATCAAGGGCTGCACCTCCTCCCAATCCGGGGGGCGGCCGGTCGACATCAAAAAGCCCATCGACCTGGGACAGGATCGCCGCCACGATCGGCTCGTGCTTGGGCTCTGAGGTCGCAACCGGCTCGGGCACTGCAAAGCCCCAGTCCTTCGCAAAAAGAGCATTCTGAAATGCAGTGCTTCCCGTCTTGGGGAGGCCGATATGCACCCAAGCGGTGCGCATGGCTCAGCTCGAAAGCCGGTCCTTCACGGTCGGGCCGACCGCGCCGAAATCCATCTGTCCGGTATATTTTTCCTTGAGCGCGCCCATGACTTTGCCCATATCGCGCAGCCCTTCGGCCCCGGTCGCAGCAATGGCGGCGTTCACCGCATCGGCCACTTCGTCCTCGGACAGCTGACGCGGCAGGAAGGTTTCGATCACCACGATTTCCGAGCGTTCTTTTTCCGCCAGCTCCAAACGGCCACCATCCTCATAGGCGCGGGCGCTCTCCTGGCGTTGCTTGACCATCTTCGACAGGATGCCGCGCACCGCCGCGTCATCGACGCGCGCCTCGCCCCCCTCGCCGCGCGCGGCGATGTCACGATCCTTGATGGCAGCGTTGATCAGCCGCAGCGTGGACAAACGCGCGGTGTCCTTCGCCTTCATCGCGTCCTTGAGCGACGCGGCCACTTTGTCACGGATTTCCATCGGGACACTCTCCTGTCAGGTCAGGCCCGATCTCTTACCCGGTCGGCTTCCTTGTCGCAACGGGGGAAGGCGCCTTGACCCCGCGCGTGACGGGACGTAGATCACAGTCGTTTGCTCGCTTCCTGCCCGAGGTGCCCCCATGACCGCCAAACCCACCGCCTGTCTTGCCCTAGCCGACGGGACGCTGTTCTACGGACACGGCTTCGGCGCCACCGGACAGACCGTGGCCGAGCTGTGCTTCAACACCGCGATGACCGGCTACCAGGAGATCATGACCGATCCATCCTATGCCGGGCAGGTCGTGACCTTCACCTTCCCCCATATCGGCAACACCGGGGTCACCCCCGAAGACGATGAGACCGCCGATCCGGTCGCCGCTGGCATGGTGACTCGCTGGGATCCGACGCTTGCGTCGAACTGGCGCTCCACCGAAGAGCTGTCCGATTGGCTGGCCCGCCGCGGCCGCATCGGCATCGGCGCCGTGGATACCCGCCGCCTGACCCGCGCGATCCGCGCTCAGGGCGCCCCCCATGTGGCGCTCGCCCATGACCCGGAGGGCAATTTCGATACCGAAGCGCTGATCAAGGCCGCCCGCGATTTCAACGGGCTCGAAGGGCTGGACCTGGCAAAGGACGTGACCTGCGCCCAAAGCTATCGCTGGGATGAGACCAAATGGGCCTGGCCCGATGGCCACGGCACCCAGGACGCGCCGCGCTATAAGGTCGTCGCCGTGGATTACGGTGCAAAGCGGAACATCCTGCGATCGCTCGCCCATGTGGGCTGCGATGTGATTGTGCTCCCCGCTTCGGCCACGGCCGAAGAGGTGCTGGCGCACAATCCCGACGGCGTGTTCCTGTCCAACGGCCCCGGCGATCCGGCGGCAACGGGCGCCTACGCCGTGCCGATGATCCGCGAAGTCCTGGAACGCGACCTCCCGGTCTTTGGCATTTGTCTGGGGCACCAGATGCTGGCGCTCGCGCTTGGCGCAACGACCATCAAGATGCACCACGGCCATCACGGCGCGAACCACCCGGTGAAGGATCTCGACACCGGCAAGGTCGAAATCACCTCGATGAACCACGGGTTCGCCGTGGACAGCGCCAGCCTTCCCGAAGGCGTGGTGGAAAGCCACGTGTCGCTGTTTGACGGCTCCAACTGCGGCATCCGGGTCGAAGGCCGCGACGTGTGGTCTGTCCAGCACCACCCCGAAGCCAGCCCCGGCCCCCATGACAGCGCCTATCTGTTCGACAGATTCGCCGCCGCGATGGAGCGCCGCCGCGCGGGTTAACCATGCGTTAACGAAGGGTCTTTAACCGTTCCTTAAGGAGGGACGGCCATGACCCCAAGCGGCAATGCCCGGTGAAATAGAGCCCCAGTCAGAGGGCTTACGCGACGTTCAGACGACGTCGCTTCCGGGGGGGTATCCCCGTCTGGTGACGAACGCCCCCGGCTGCCCTGTTGATCTGGTCGACACCCCACCCGATCCCACGCTTTTGGCGCTCTGGAGGGCTGAGCGCGCCTTGCACAGCGAGGTTCTCCCCTGGCGCCGCATCGGCGGCCAGGTGATCGCGCTAGGCACATCGCCCCGCGCCCTGGCCAAGGCACGCCCCGATCTGGAGCACCTGTTCGGGCCCGTGCGCAGCGGTCATATCAGCCGTCTGCAGCTGCAAACTGCCGTCGCCCAGAGCGCTCAGGCGCATCTGTCCAGCCGGGCCGAAACCCGAACTGCGGAAAGGCTGAGCTGCAGGAACCACAAAGGCGCCCGTTTTGGCATCGTCGCCTGCGGGGTTGCGGCGCTAATCGGCCTTGCCGCATGGATCGCCCCAACGGCGCTCCTGATCACGGTTTGCGTGATCGCTGTCGCGGCCTCCATGGCGGGCACGGGGCTGAAGATCCTCGCGTCGTTGACGTTCCTGTGGCATTCGCGGCGCACCCCGCCCGCGCCCTTGCCCGATGGCGCGCCACTGCCCGCTATCTCGATCCTGGTGCCGCTCTACCGCGAGCAGGACATTGCCGCGCATTTGCTCAAGCGGCTGGCCCGACTGGTCTATCCCCGCGACAAGATCGAGCTTTGGCTGGTGGTGGAGCAAGACGATCTGTGCACCCAGCGATCCATCGCCCAAACGGAACTGCCCGCCTGGATCCACCCGATCACCGTCCCGCCCGGCACCTGCCGCACGAAACCCCGCGCGATGAACTATGCGCTCGATTTCTGCCGGGGCGATGTCGTCGGGGTGTTCGATGCCGAAGATGCTCCGGACCCGGACCAGTTGCTGACCGTCGCGCGGCGCTTCGCCCAGGCGGCCCCCGACGTCGCCTGTCTTCAGGGCGTGCTGGACTACTACAACGCCCGGAGCAACTGGCTCGCGCGCTGTTTCACGCTGGAATACGCGACCTGGTTCCGGGTGATGCTGCCGGGGCTTGAGCGGCTGGGGCTGGTCCTGCCACTGGGCGGCACGACCGTCTTCTTCAAACGCGATGTCCTGGAGGAGGTCGGCGCATGGGATGCCCAGAACGTCACGGAAGACGCGGATCTGGGCATCCGGCTGGCCCGGGCGGGGTATCGCACCGAGATGATCGACAGCACCACCTATGAGGAGGCCAATGCCCGGCTCTGGCCGTGGATCAAGCAGCGCTCGCGATGGCTGAAGGGCTACGCCATCACCTACATGGTTCACATGCGCGCACCGCTCCAACTGTGGCGCGACCTAGGGGCGAAGCGGTTCCTAGGGGTGCAGGTCCAGTTCGGCGCTACGCTGTTGACCTTCACCCTGACCCCGGTGCTGTGGAGCTTCTGGCTCGGCATTTTCGGCATCCCGCACCCGTTCCTGGAGGCACTGCCGAAACCTGCGCTGTGGATGATGGCAGGCGTGTTCCTGATGGGCGAGGTGGCGAATATCTCTGTCGCGGCCTGGGCCGCCGCACGAGCCGGGCAGCGCGACGTGATCCGCTGGGCGCCGACGCTCCACCTGTATTTCCCGCTCGCCGCCTTTGCGCTCTATAAGGGGCTGTGGGAGCTGGCCGCAAAACCGTTCTACTGGGATAAGACCAGCCACGGCATCTTCGCGCCCACAGGGCAGGCGCGTGCCCGGCGGTGGTTCACTTCACGGCGCTTGCGTCGATCTTCAACCGGGTCTTGAACGCCTCAGAGATGTGGTTGCGCAGCGCCTTATCCGCCGCCTTGCCATCTCCCACCTCAATCGCGCGCACGATGGCCTCGTGCTCTTCCAAGGTCCCTTCACCGCGCCCCTCCGCCGCCAGGGACGTGGACGCCAGAAGTGCCATGGAGCGGTGCACCAGATCGAGCTGCTGCACGAGGAAGCGGTTATGCGAGGCGAGGTGAATCTGCTTGTGAAACCGCCGGTTGGCGCGGCTCATCGCGTCGGGATCGCCCAAAAGCGCGCGGTCGGCCTCCAGCATGTCGCGCAGCACCTGCACCTCTTCGGGGGTGGCATGACGGGCCGCCAGCCGGGCGGCCAACCCCTCCAGTTCGCCGCGCACGACGTAGAGCTCGGAAAGCTGCGAATGATCCAGAGAGGCCACGATCAGGGACCGCCCGTCACGGGTAAGCAGGGATTGCGTCTCAAGCCGCTGCAACGCCTCGCGGATGGGCGTGCGCGAGACACCAAAGCGGTCGGCCAGATCGCTCTCCACCAGCCGGTCGCCGGGGCGATAGACGCCTCGGTCGATCGCATCGAGGATCAGGCCATAGGCATCGAGCTGGGCAGGGCGAGGGTCGGGCATAGGAGCATTCCTTGACAAGATCGCGCAAGGCTAGGCCGCGCGGGCGTCTATCGCAACCGCTTCGGGCGCTTTGCCGCAGCGGGTGGGCTTCCCCCGGCGCGGCGGCGGGTTTAGGGTCCGGGCATGAGCGATCTGACCGACACCGATATCGTGATCTCGGGTGGGGGGCCTGCCGGGCTCTCGGCCGCTGCGATCCTGGGCGCGCAGGGTGCGCGCATCACCCTGCTCGACCCGGCCCCGCCGGTCACGCAGATGGACGCCCCGGGGGCGGATCTGCGCACGACCGCGATCTTGCAGCCGGGCCGCGCCCTGTTCGAAGAGGCAGGCGTTTGGGACCACCTTGCGCCGCATGCCACGCCGCTCGACCAGATGCGGATCATCAACGCGGCAGAGCGCCATGTGAGCCGGGATTTCAACAGCTCCGATCTGTCGGAACAGGCCTTTGGCTGGAACTTCCCCAACACCGCCCTGCGTGCCGCGCTGATGGAGCGGCTGGATAGCTTGCCCAATGTCACCTTCCTGGCCGGGACCGGCTATGCAGGCCATATCGCCCGCAGCGGTGAGGTCCGTGTGCGGATGACGGATGGCAGCCAGACCCGCGCAAAGCTGCTGCTGGCCTGCGACGGGCGCGAATCGCCCGTGCGCGCGGCGGCGGGGATCAAGGTGACCCGCCTGCGCTATGGTCAGGTCGCGGTGACCTTCGCCGCGACGCACCCGCAGCCGCATCACAACGTCTCGACCGAGATTCACCTGCGGGGCGGGCCGTTCACCTTGGTGCCCCTGCCCGACTATGACGGCCAGCCCTGTTCGGCGGTCGTGTGGATGACCGACGGGCCGGAAGCCGCCAAGCTCATGGCCCTGGATGACGACGCCTTCGCGGCGGCCGCGTCCGAACGCGCCACCTTCCTGCTCGGCCCGCTCACCTTGGTGCAGCGGCGCCAAAGCTGGCCGATCATCGCCCAGATCGCGGACAAGTTCTGCGGGGCGCGCGTGGCGCTTGCCGCCGAAGCCGCTCATGTGGTGCCCCCCATCGGGGCGCAGGGGCTGAACATGTCGCTGGCCGATCTGGGCTGCCTGAAACGGCTGCTGGACGGAGCGGGTGATCCCGGAGATGCGGATCTGCTGACCCGCTACCACCGCCGCCGCTGGCCCGAAGCCCAGCTGCGCGTGCGCGGGGTCGATCTGCTCAACCGGGCGTCACAGACGGGCATTGCGCCGCTTCAGGCCGCGCGCGGCGCGGGGCTGGCACTGCTCCACGATGTGAAGCCGGTGCGTCAGGCCCTGATGCGGATGGGGCTCGGCGCACGGTAAGGCTTCCCTTGCGCGCGCGGATCGGGCATCACGCCCGCGTCACGCCGCACGAAGGAGACCCCGATGCACGACATCCGCACGATCCGCGAAAACCCCGAAGCGTTCGACGCCGGGCTGGCCCGGCGCGGGATGTCTGCCCTGTCCTCCGATCTGCTGGCCATCGACGAAGCCCGCCGGGCCAAGATCCTCGCCGCTGAGACCGCTCAGGCGGAGGCCAACAAGGCCGCGAAAGAGATCGGCGCCGCAAAGGCCCGCGGCGATGACGCTGAATTCAACCGCCTGCGCGCCCTCGTGGCGGACAGCAAGGCGGAGATCGCCCGTCTGAACGATGAGGCCAAGGCCGAAGATGCCCGGCTCCATGAGGCGCTGATGGGCCTGCCCAACATCCCCGCCGAGGACACTCCCGACGGCGCGGACGAAGACGACAACGTGGAGATCCACCGCTGGGGCACGCCGCGCAGCTTCGATTTCACCCCCAAGGAGCATTTCGAGCTCCCCGCCGCGCGCGGCATGGATTTCGCGACCGCCGGGAAAATCTCGGGCTCGCGCTTTGTGGTGCTCAAGGGCGCCATGGCGCGGCTGCACCGAGCTCTGGCCCAGTTCATGCTGGACACCCACACCGACCGCCACGGCCTGACCGAGGTGAACGCCCCGGTGCTGGTCACCGAAGAGATGATGTATGGCACCGGCCAGCTCCCGAAATTCGGGGAAGACAGCTATCAGACTCGCGAAGGCTGGTGGCTGATCCCTACCTCCGAGGTGTCCCTGACCAATATCGTGAACGGAGAGGTTCTGGAGGGCGCCGATCTGCCCCTGCGCTTCACCGCCCATTCGCTGTGCTTCCGCTCCGAAGCCGGGAGCGCGGGGCGCGACACGTCCGGGATGCTGCGCCAGCACCAGTTCGAAAAGGTCGAAATGGTGTCGATCACCCGCCCCGAAGAGTCGGCGGCAGAGCATCAGGCGATGACCGAACGGGCCCAGGCGATCCTGGAGGCGCTCGGCCTGCCCTACCGCACCGTGGTGCTGTGCACCGGAGATCTGGGCTTTGGCATGAAGCGCACCCATGACATCGAAGTCTGGCTGCCCGGTCAGGACAAATACCGCGAGATCAGCTCCGTCTCGGTCGCGGGGGATTTTCAGGCGCGCCGCATGAATGCCCGCTTCCGCCCTGAGCCCGGCGCAAAGCCCGAATTCGTTCACACGCTGAACGGCTCCGGGCTGGCTGTGGGGCGTACGCTGATCGCGGTGCTGGAGAACGGCCAGCAGGAAGACGGCTCCGTCGCCCTGCCCGATTGCCTCGCGCCCTATCTGGGCGGCAAGACGGTGATCAACGCCGAAGGCGATCTGGTCTAAGGGCAGGTCTTCCGCCAGACGCCCAGTTCCCGGCGCTTGAAGATCGTCGCAAGCCCAAGCGCCTGCGCCTCGGCGCAGGCGGCCCGCTGCCCCCAAAGCCGGTATTCGGTGTTGAGCGCAGGCTTGCCCGCCGCGACATAGGGCGCGGCGGCCGCGCAATAGCCCTGCTCATGGCACTCTTCGAACAGGACAAAATCCAGCACCGGCTCCAGATCGGGCACCAGTTCGGGCGCGGTCTTCTGCCCGATCTGAAGCCCCATCCCATGGGCCAGATCGGCAAGCGCCTTCACATAGGCAATCGCGTCCCCGGCGGTGAGGCCAAAGCCCGTGTTGTGGTCGTAGATGTCCATATTGTCGGGCTCAATCGCATCGAACCCCTTGTCCTTACAGGTCTGAAAGCGCGCCTCCATCAGCGGCAGCAGCACGTCCTGCGCGCGCATATCCAGATAGCGTTCATCGGGCCACGCGCCATAGCGGCGTCCCACGACGGCCTCAGGAAACTGCCCGGCATCGGCGCGCCAGTCCTCGACCGTGCCCACGCTGACATAGCAGATCGTCATGATCCCGCGCGCGCTCAGCGCGGCGACCTGTTCACGGGTGACGGCATTGGGGTCGAGATCGAGGATCTCCACATCGACGCTCAGATCCTGCTCAGACAGTTGCCAATCCCAGCTCTGCGCACCTGCCAGCCCCGGCAGGGCGCAGAGCGCCGCCTTAAGCGTCAGCCGGGCCCTTGCCCAAATGCTTGCGCAGGCGCGAGGGCGTGGATTTCTTGCGGCCCTTATAGGGGTTCTTGTCGCCCTGCGAGCGCATGAAGAGCCGGATTGGCGTGCCAGGCATGTCAAAGTCATCTCTCAGCCCATTGACGAGATACCGGGAATAGCTCGCTGGCAGCTTATCAGGATGCGAGCACATGACTACGAAGCTCGGCGGCCGGGTCTTCACCTGGGTCATATAGCGCAGCCGAATGCGGCGTCCGCCCGGTGCGGGCGGCGGGTGCTGGGCCAGCATTTCTTCGAGCCAGCGGTTCAACTGTGCCGTCGAAATCCGGCGGTTCCAGACGTCATGGGCCTTCAGGACCGCGGCATGAAGCCGGTCCATCCCCCGCCCGGTCTTGGCGGACACGGTCACCAAAGGCGCGCCGCGCAGCTGCGGCAAAAGCCGCTCAAACGCTTCGCGCAGGGATTTGAGCTTCTCCTGACGGTGCTCTTCCACGTCCCACTTGTTGACGGCCACGACGACGGCACGGCCTTCCCGCTCTGCCAGATCGGCAATACGCAGATCCTGTTGTTCAAACGGGATCGCCGCATCGAGCAAGACCACCACGACCTCGGCGAATTTCACCGCGCGCAGGCCGTCGGCCACTGACAGTTTTTCAACCTTGTCCTGAACTTTTGCCTTTTTGCGCATGCCCGCCGTATCAAAAATCCGACATGGCGTGCCGTCCCAGTCAAATTTGAGCGAGATCGCATCGCGGGTAATCCCGGCCTCTGGCCCGGTCAGAAGCCGGTCCTCTCCGATCAGACGGTTGATGAGCGTCGATTTGCCTGCATTCGGACGCCCGACCACAGCCACCTGAAGCGGGCGCTCCGCTGTGATGGCAAGCCCCTCTTCGGCCTCGCCTTCTTCGTCCACGGCCACGTCAGTGACAGGCGCGGTCTCGGCGGCTTTGGCGTCATGGGCTTCGACCAGCGGCGCCAGAACGGAAATCAGATCGCCCATGCCTTCGCCATGCTCGGCCGACAGGCCAATCGGATCGCCAAGGCCGAGCGAATAGGCCTCCAGCATCCCGCTTTCCCCGGCGCGGCCCTCGGCCTTGTTGGCGCCCAGGATCACATGGGCGGATTTGCGGCGCAGGATGTCGGCAAAGACTTCATCGGCGGGCAGAATTCCGGCGCGGGCATCGACGAGAAACAGGCAGGCATCTGCCATTTCCACCGCGCGCTCCGTCAGGCGGCGCATCCGGCCCTGAAGGCTCTCATCCGTGGCCTCTTCCAGCCCGGCGGTGTCGATCACGGTAAAGCGCAGCGGCCCCAGACGCGCCTCGCCCTCGCGAAGATCGCGGGTGACTCCCGGCTGGTCATCGACCAGAGCAAGCCGCTTGCCAACTAGCCGGTTGAACAGCGTGGATTTGCCCACATTGGGGCGACCGACAATGGCGAGCGTAAAGGACATGGGTGCAGCTTTCGAGGCGGGGGCGGGTCAGAGACCCGTCCCGATACACTATCGCAGCGCCCGCGAAAAGGGCTCAGCGGAACGCGGTCAACAGCCCGTCGGTGGTCATCACATAGAGCACCCCGCCCGCAACAGCCGGACCCGAAGCCGCAGGCGCGGGCAGCGCGGTCTGCTCAACGAGGGCCCCGTTGGACGGATCGAAGTGGCGCAGCATCCCGTCGGACGACGCCACGATCAGCCGCCCACCGGCCAGAACCGGGCCGTAATGGGCGTAGTACTGGTTGGACCGGCCAAAGCGACGCTCTTTGAACTGGGGCAGCGTGACCTTCCAGATCACCGCACCATCGCGCGCGTCCAGACGGACCAGCTCATTCACATCGTTCACCAGGAAGACCGACCCACCAGCAGGCCAGACAGGGTATTTCGCCGCCATCGGCACGGTCCACAGACGCTCGCCAGTCTCAGCATTCATCGCCACGGCGCGGCCCGAGATGTTGCCGACATAGACGGTGCTCCCATCAATGACCGGATCGCCCGAGATGTCGGTGATGGTCGATGCGGCATAGCCGATCCGCGCTCCGGTCACGACCGAGGACCAGCGGCGCAAGCCGCCTTCGGGAAAGGCGCCCAGCACTTCGCCGCTGGCGAAGGGGAAGATCGCGATGCTGCCATTGGCCGCCACGCCCGGCCCGGCGCCGAAATTCTCGGGCGACGGGGTGCCGTTCAGGGTCCAGCGGATGCGGCCCGTATCGGCGTCCAGAGCCCAGCCCACCGCGTCGCGTGCCGCAACATAGACCAGCCCGTTGGCCACGGTCGGAGAAGAGCCGCCCGGAGCCTCAAGCTTCTGGGTCCAGAGCGTGCCGCCGGTCGACGGGTCAAGCGCGGTCACGCGGCCAAAACCGGTGGTTACGATCAGCTTGCCATCGCCAAAGGCGAGCCCGCCCCCGGCACCTTCGCCCGCGCCATCATTCAGCGGCACCAGATTACGGGTCCAAAGAAGCTGACCGCCCGTGCTGTGGGCCACGACCTGCGCCTGAGCGTCCATGGTGAAGATGGCACCACTCGCCACGATCGGATCGGCGGTGATGCGGGTGCGACGGGTTTCCGGCGCCCCGGCCTTAACCGAGAAGACCGGCTGGATATTGCGGCCCAGGGCGGGGTGGCGCGTGCGGTGATCTGCGCCGCCCAGACGATGGGTCCAGTTGGCATTCACCTGCGCGCTGCTCAGACGGATCGACTGCGCGGCACGGGTCGGAGCCGTTTCATCGGCACGGATGGCTTCGCGCGCGCCGGGCAAGATGACGTCATCGCCGCCGCCGCAGCCCGCCAGAAGAACGCTCAGGAAAATGGCCTTGATCGGAAATCGCATCGGTTCAGGGATCCTTTATTCGCTCACCGCGCCCGGCGGGGTGCCCAGCGACACCATCAGGGTTTCCATCCGGTCGCGCAAGCCCGGCGTCAGCTCGGCATCCTCCAGGATGGCGCGCGCGCCGCTCAGCGCGGCCTCCGTATCGCCGCCCGCCAGATCCAGCAGCGCAAGCTGTTCGAGCGCGAGCAGCCGGTAGGGCCGCCCCGGGGTTGCCAGCCGCTCCAGCAGGGTGCGGGTCTGCGCGGGATCGGAGCTCTCAATCATGGCGAGCTTCAGCCCGGCCAGATCGCTGTAGCGCGCGGGCAGATCGGCATCGTCGGCCAAAGGGGTCAGAACGGCACGGGCGGCCTCGGGATCGCCGGCCTCAAGAAGGGCCGACGCCTCCAGCAGCGCGGGCACCGGCCCGCCAGCACCTAGCCCGTTGAGCGCCGCGGCGCGGGCCGCACTGTCATCGGCTTCAAGCGCGGCATAGACCGCATCGCCCGCCGCCTGCGCTGCCGCGCGGTCCTTTGCGCGGCTCCACTCGGTCCAGGCAGCACCGCCGACCAAAGCCAGAACGGCCAGAACCGCGATCCACCCGTAACGGCGCATCGCTCCGAACAGCTGGTCGCGGCGCAGCTCTTCGTTCACCTCATCGACGAAGCTGTCGGTATTGCTCATCGCGTTCGCCTTTCGCGGTTTCTTCGCTGCCGCCATCTCTACAGGTCCGGGGGGAGGAATGCCAAGAGGCGGTGTGGCCATTGGCCACAGGGATTGCGATGAAGGGCGGGCTTTGGCACTCTTTCGCGAATGCGGCACATGCCGCCAAGGAGACTGCCCATGCGCCTGTCCTCTCTGCTTACGGCTATCGTGGTTTGCGTGCTGCTGATCCTCGTGGTGTTCCGCCGCGACGTGCTGCTGGATTTTGCCGGGATCACGCCGCCGCCCGCGCCCATGGCTGTGCCCGAGCCGGAACCCGCCCCCGACGCCGTGCGCGTGATCGCCGCGACGCTTCGCGCCCGCGACGTGGCGGACGGGATCGTGCTGCGGGGCCGGACCGAAGCCGCGCGGCAGGTGGTTGTGCGGGCCGAAACCTCGGGCACTGTGGTGTCCGAGCCGCGCCGCAAGGGCGCCGAGATCAGCGAAGGCGCGCTCCTGTGCGAGATCGACCCGGGCACGCGCCAGAGCGTCCTGGACGAGGCCCGCGCCCGCGAGGTCGAGGCGCAGGCGCGGCTCCAGGAAGCCCAGGCCCGACTGCTCTCCGCCACCGGCGGGCGCGAGGAGGCCGAAGGCCGCCTGACCGAAGCGCAAGGCCGCCTAGAGGAAACCGGCGCCCGCGAAGCCGCCGCCCAGGCCGCGCTCATTCAGGCACAGGGCCGCGTGCCCGAAGCCCGCGCCGTCCTCGCAGAGGCCGAGGCCCGCAAGCGCGAGGCGGAGCTCAACCTGAACGCCGCGCAAAAGCTGTCGGCGGAGGGGTTTGCCTCGGACACGCGGCTGGCCAATGCCGAAGCGGCTCTGGAAAGCGCGCTCGCCGGGATCCAGCGGGCCCAGTCGGGCGTCACGACGGCCGAAGCCGGGATCGCCTCGGCCGAAGCCGGGATCGCCGGGGCCAAGGCCCAGACAACCTCTGCCCGCGCGGGGATCACTTCGGCGCGTGCCGGAATCACCGCTGCTGAAGCTCAGATCAGCTCCGCCGAAGCGGGGATCACCGGCGCACAGGCCGGGCTGGAAAGCGCCCGCGCCGCCATCGCCGCCGCAGAGGCGGAGATCGACCGGCTGTCCATCACCGCTCCCTTCGCCGGGCTTTTGGAAAGCGACACCGCCGAACGCGGCAGCCTTTTGCAGCCTGGCGGCGAATGCGCCACCATCATCCGGCTGGATCCGATGAAACTGGTGGGCTTCCTGCCCGAAACCGATCTGGGCCGGATCAAGCTGGGCGGGCAGGCCGCTGCCCGGCTGGCCTCTGGCAAGGAGGTCACCGGCGCCGTCAGCTTCGTCGCGCGCTCCGCCGATCCGGCGACCCGCACCTTCCGGGTCGAAGTGGAGATCCCCAACCCCGATGGCGCGATCCGCGATGGCCAGACGGCCGAGATCATCGTCGCCTCCGACGCCCGCAGCGCTCATCTGGTCCCGCAATCGGCGCTTACGTTGAACGATGCGGGCGATCTGGGCGTGCGGCTGGTGGCCGATGACAGCACCGCCCGCTTCGCCCCCGTATCACTGCTGCGCGACAGCGTGGACGGGGTGCTGGTGGCGGGGCTGCCCGACCCGGCCCGCGTCATCACTGTCGGTCAGGAATATGTCACCGATGGCGTGCCGGTTCTGCCCTCGGAGCCGGACCAATGACCGGCCTGATCGACTGGGCCTCCGCCCGCGCGCGGATGGTCATGGCGTTCATCCTGCTCACGGTGCTGGCCGGGGCCGCCGCCTATCTGAACCTGCCAAAGGAAGGCGAGCCAGACATCGAGATCCCCGCGCTTTTCGTGTCGGTCCCCTTCCCCGGCATCTCTGCCGAGGACAGCGAAAAGCTTCTGGTCAAGCCGATGGAGACAGAGCTGTCCGACATCGACGGGCTCAAGACGCTCACCGGAACCGCTGCCGAAAACTACGGCGGCGTCGCGATGGAGTTCGAGTTCGGCTGGGACAAGCAGGCCGTCATGGCCGATGTGCGCGACGCGATGGATTCGGCAGAAGCCAAATTTCCCGATGGCGCCGACAAATACACGCTGACGGAGATCAACTTCTCAGAATTTCCGATCGTGATCGTGAACCTGACCGGGGCCGTACCTGAACGGACCCTGATCCAGGTCGGCAAGGCGCTTCAGGATCGGCTGGAAGGGCTGGAGCCCGTTCTGGAGGCGCAGCTCACCGGGCAGCGCGACGAGATGCTCGAAGTGATCATCGACCCGCTGCGGCTGGAGGCCTACAACGTCACCGCCGGGGAGCTGATCACCGTGGTGACCCGCAACAACCTGCTGATCGCCGCCGGAGAGGTGGAGACCGCGCAAGGGGCCTATTCGGTCAAGATCCCGTCGTCGTTCGACACGCCCCAGGATGTCTATGATCTGCCGGTCAAGACCAATGGCGACCGGGTGGTGACGCTGGGCGATCTGGCCCAGATCCGCCTGACGTTCGAGGACGCCACCACCACAGCGCGCTTCGACGGGGTGAAGACCATCGCGCTTCAGGTTACCAAACGCAAAGGGTTCAACATCATCGACACCGCCGAGCTGGTGAAAGCCGAGGTCGAAGCCGCCCGCGCGGACTGGCCCGAGACGATGCGCGCGGCGGTCCATGTCGGCACATCGAATGATCAAAGCCGCACGGTGGCCTCCATGGTGAGCCAGCTCGAAGGCTCGGTGCTCACGGCGATTGCGCTTGTGATGATCGTGGTGCTGGCCTCGCTGGGGCTGCGGCCCGCGCTGCTGGTGGGCTTTGCAATCCCGACCTCGTTTCTGCTGGCCTTCATGCTGCTGGCCCTGATGGGCGTGGCAATTTCGAACATCGTGATGTTCGGGTTGATTCTGGCGGTGGGGATGCTGGTCGACGGCGCCATTGTCGTCGTTGAATACGCCGACAAGCGGATCCGCGACGGTGTGGGGCCGATGCACGCCTATGTCGAAGCCGCCAAACGCATGTTCTGGCCGATCGTGTCTTCGACCGCGACCACGCTGTGCGCGTTCCTGCCCATGCTGTTCTGGCCGGGGATGCCGGGCGAATTCATGGGAATGCTGCCCACCACGCTGATCTTCGTGCTGTCGGCCTCGCTGCTCGTTGCGCTTGTCTACCTGCCGGTGATGGGCGGCGTCACCGGGCGCTTTACGCGCAAGGTCAACGCGCTGTCGGACCTGATGGAGCGTCGCCTGCCCTTCGCCGTGCGGGCCGTTCTGGTGCTGCCCGCGCTTGCCTTGCTGTTCTCGGGCGCAATGCTGATCCTCAACCCGGCTTGGCTGTCGGGCGGGCCGCGGCCCAGCGGTCTGGCCTCCGCCCTGCCGGGTTTTGCGCTCTTTGCGCTCGGGGCGACGCTAGCGTCGGCAACCATGGGATCGCTGCGCCCACACCATGACCGCAGACCGACGACCGCAGGCCGCCGCCGCACTCCGTTCGGGCGGGTGATCCACCTGATTGCCTCGAACCCGGTGATGCCGCTGGTCACGATTGCGGGCGTGATCGGCTTTGTCATCTTCACGTTCAGCTATTACGGGCGCAACAATAACGGGGTCGATTTCTTCGTTGAAAGCGAACCCGAGCAGGCCATCGTCTATGTCCGCGCGCGCGGCAACCTGAGCCTTGCTGAAAAGGACGCGCTTGTCGCAAAAGCCGAAGACGTGGTGCTTGCGCATCCCGGGGTCTCAACCGTCTTTGCCTTCGCCGGAGAAGGCGGGCTCAACTCCAACACCGGCGGCGCCATCGCCCCGCGCGACACGATCGGCCAGGTGCAGTTCGAGACGATCCCCTGGGAAGACCGCTCCGACCGGCCCGATCTGGACGGGGATATCATCATCGCGGAGCTTCAGGCCGATCTGGACCGCATCCCCGGCATCAAGACCGAGATCCTCGCCCAGGCGCGCGGCCCCGCTTCGGGCAAGCCGATCAGCCTGCGCCTGCGCGGGAATGACTGGCCCACGCTGCTGCAAGCCACCCGCGACAGCCATGCGCTCTTCGCCAGCCTGCCCGCGGTCACCGCCGTCGAAGACACGCTCCCCCTGCCGGGGATCGACTGGAAGATCGGCGTCGATGTCGAAAAAGCGGGCCGCTACGGCGCCGACGTCGCCACCGTGGGCGCCATGGTGCAGCTGGTGACGCGCGGGCTCTTGCTGGACACGATGCGGGTGGAGAGCTCTGACGATGAGATCGAGATCCGCGTGCGCCTTCCCGAAGAAGACCGCGTGCTGTCCACGCTGGATGGGCTCAAGGTGCGCACGCCCGCCGGGCTGGTGCCGCTGGCCAATTTCATCACCCGCGAGCCCGTCGCCAAACTGGGCCAGATCGACCGCGTGGACCAAAGCCGCAGCTTCATGGTCAAGGCCGATGTGCTGCCCGGCGTGGTCAAGCTGGTGGCCGGGGGCGAGACGCTCGGGTTCCTCCAGCCCTCGGAAGACGGCGCCCTGAGCATTGCCGACGGCACCCGCTACGCACCTCTCGCAGGCTCTGCCGCGCTCACCCAGAGCGATCTGGACCGGGCCCGGCTGGTGCCGGTGAATTCCAACGAGCGGATCGCGAAAATTGAGGAGATCTTTGCCTCGGATGCATCGCCCCTGCCTCCCGGCGTGACATTCGAGTGGACCGGCGACATCGCCGACCAGGCCGAGAGCCAGGCGTTCTTGCAAAAGGCCTTCATGGGCGCGCTTGGCCTCATGTTCATCATCCTGCTGGCGCAGTTCAATTCGCTCTACAACTCCGTGCTGGTGCTGCTGGCGGTGGTGCTGTCGGTCGCAGGGGTGCTGTGGGGGATGCTCATCATGGGGCAGAGCTTTTCGATCATCATGACCGGCACCGGGATTGTCGCGCTCGCCGGGATCGTGGTGAACAACAATATCGTGCTGATCGACACCTATCAGGAATACGCCGCCTACATGCCCCGCGTGGAGGCGATCACCCGCACCGCCGAAGACCGCATCCGCCCGGTTCTGCTGACCACGATCACCACCATGGCCGGGTTGGCGCCGATGGTGTTCGGGCTGTCGCTCGATTTCCTGGCCGGGGGCTATTCGCTCAACAGCCCGACCTCACTGTGGTGGAAGAGCCTCGCCACGGCGGTAGTGTTCGGGCTGGGGCTCGCGACCGTGCTGACGCTGGTCTTCACCCCCGCCATGCTGGCGCTGCGCGTCTGGATCACGACCTATGCGAAATGGCTTGGCGACCTGCTTGCCCGCCTGTCGCTGGGCCGGAGCAGCCGCGCCGCTCAGGACTGGGCCTTGCGCAAGGAGGCAAAGCGGCTCTCCTCAACGACGATCTTGTGGGAAGAGCCCGCGCCTTCCGCTCCCGAGCTCGCGCTCAAAGCGGCGGAATAGCAGCGGGCCGGACGTCTGTTCGAGCGCCCCGCGCAAGTGGGCGACGCCTTTGCTCAACGGCCCGCTTTGGCGATCAGTTTCGCCAATTCGGCCGCCTGAACCGTTTTTCGGTGCGAGACCCCAACCCGGCGCTGCCCAGATTCGACACCCTTCAGAGGCAGAAGCGCAATATCGTCGCGGGCATGGGCGTGCGATTCCGGGACGAACGCCACCCCCAGACCGGACGAGATGAGCTCCAGCAACTGATGATCGTTGGTGGCCTGAGCCACAAAGGTGATTTCCGATGACACCAGATCCAACCGATCTGCATTCGGGCAATAAGGCCGGTGAATGAACGGTTGGTCGCGAAGATCCCCGAGCTCGATTTCCCCAGATGCCGCGAGCGGATGGAACCGGGCGACGGCGACGTGGAACCGCTCCTCTTCCATCGGGATGAACGCATGCGCGTCGGGCACGCACCGGTCGGAAACATAGCCCAGATCGCTCCCGCGCGGGTCCTCCGCGAACGTGAACTGCAGGTTTGCAAACCGGCGCCGCAGGCTGTTCAGATCAGGGGCAAGCCGGTGCATCAGCATATCTGGTGCGCAGTAAATCCGCACCGTTTGCACAGGCTCAGAGAGCAGCCGGGTCTCCAGCAACGCAAGATGGGTCACTGAATCGACCACGTCGTGATACAGTCGTACGGCCAGCGGCAGCGCCTTTAACCCGACCTTTGACCGCTTGAACAACGGCGCTCCCAGACGGTCCTCAAGCTTTTGAATGGCGGCCGACACCGTGGGCTGGCTCACCCCGTTCACACGGGCGGCGTGAGAGAAGGTGCCGGTTTCATAGGCACTGGTAAAATAGCGCAGCGTGTTGAGATCTATCATAGTCATTGACTATATCACGGATAGATCGCCTCGCAATTTCCTTTTATTATCCGCTCTGCGCAATGTCCCTCATGCACCATTGAAGGACTATGAAAATGCATCTCCCCCCTGCTGCGCCCAGCGACACCGTGATCTGCCGAGTCCTCGAAAAATTCGCGGCTGGTGATCCGACGCTGTTCGAACTGATCGCCGAGGACATCGACTTTCGTATTGACCACTTTAGGGACGACGCAGAAACGGCGTGGCAGTCCGCCAACACACGAAACGCTCTCATGGCGGTGATCGGGCGTCTTGGAACCGAGGTGTTTCCCAAAGGGACGGAGCTTCTCGGCCTGGACTGCTTCGACCTTGGCGACGGCTGGCATCTGACCCGCTTCAACCAACGTTTCTTCTACGGCATCCGGCAGCAACAGGTCACCAGCCTGACCTACATTGTCTCGCACGAGGCGGATGGCCAGCTCGACTATTTCCGGGAGAACGTGACCAATATCGTGAACGTCCCCTAGAGGCGGAGAGGCCCGGGCGCCGAACGCCCGGCTCAGGCGGCCTCTTCCTCTGCCTGCTGGCGGGCCCAGAGCTGGGCATAGCGCCCGCCCTGCGCCAGCAGCGCGCCATGCGTGCCGCTTTCAACGATCTGGCCCGCCTCAAGCACGACGATCCGGTCGGCGTCGGCGATGGTGGACAGCCGGTGGGCGATGGTCAGCACCGTGCGGCCTTCGCCCATCGCTTTCAGCTCGGACTGGATCTCCCGCTCCGTGTCGGTGTCCAGAGCACTGGTCGCCTCATCGAGGATCAGGATCGGCGGGTCCTTGAGCAGCGTGCGCGCAATGCCCACGCGCTGCTTTTCCCCGCCGGACAGCTTCAGCCCCCGCTCTCCGACCTGTGTGTCGTAGCCCTGCGGCAACCCGGCGATGAAGTCATGCACCCGCGCGGCCTTGGCTGCGGCGACAATCTCGGCCTCGCTCGCATTGTCGCGGCCATAGGCGATGTTGTAGCGGATCGTGTCGTTGAACAGCACCGTGTCCTGCGGCACCACGCCGATGGCGGCATGAAGGCTGCCCTGAGTCACGTCGCGGATGTCCTGCCCGTCAATGCGGATCGCCCCGCCGGTCACGTCATAGAAGCGGAACAGCAGCCGCCCGATGGTCGATTTCCCCGACCCGGAAGAGCCGACAATGGCCACCGTCGATCCCGGCTCGACCTCCAGGTCGATCCCTTTGAGGATGGCGCGCTCCGGGTCATAGGCAAAGTGCACGCCCTCAAAGCGCACCTGCCCGCCGCGGACCTTGATGCCAGGGGCGCCGGGCTTGTCAGACACCTCCTCGGGCTGGCGCAGAAGGCGGAACATGTCATCCATGTCGATCAGGGCCTGCCGGATCTCGCGGTAGACCGATCCGAGGAAGTTCAGCGGCATGGTGATCTGCACCATATAGGCGTTGACCATGACGAAATCGCCCACCGTCAGGGTGCCCGCCTGCACGCCCATGGCCGCGAGGACCATCACCGCGACCAGCCCGCACGTGATGATGAAGCTTTGCCCGGTATTCAGAAAGGACAGCGAATAGGATGTCTTGAGCGCGGCCTGCTGATACGCGGCCATGGCCCCGTCATAGCGCCGCGCCTCGCGCTCTTCCGCGTCGAAATACTTCACCGTCTCGAAGTTCAGAAGGCTGTCGATTGCTTTCTGGTTCGCATCGGTGTCCTGGTCGTTCATCTCCTTGCGGATCTTCACGCGCCATTCGGTCACCCGGAAGGTGAAGGCGATATAGACCAGCACCGTGATCGCCACCGCCAGCATGTAGCGCCAGTCGAACGCGATCCACATGATCGCGGCGACCATCAGCAGCTCCAGCATAAGGGGGCCGATATTGAACAGCATGAAGCGCAAGAGGAATTCGACCCCTTTCACCCCGCGCTCGATGATGCGGCTGAGCCCGCCGGTCTTGCGCGTGAGGTGATAGCGCAGGGACAGCCGGTGAATGTGGGTGAAGGTTTCGACCGCAAGCTGCCGCAGCGCCCGCTGGCCCACCACGGCAAACACCGCATCGCGGCCCTGTTGGAAGGCGACCGTCATCAACCGGGCCACGCCATAAGCCACTGTCAGCCCGATCACGCCAAGCGCAAGCGGCGGCGTCCCTTCCCCCGCAAGCGCGTCCACCGCCGCTTTGTAGAGCATGGGCGTCATCACCGTGATGAGCTTGGCCAGCACCAGCAGCGCCATCGCGATAACCACGCGGGCCTTCAGGCCGGGGTGACCCTCGGGCCAAAGATAAGGGGCCACGGAGCGCAAAACGCCCCAGCCATCGACCTTGCGGTCCGACAGGTTGGCATCGGTTTTTGTCAATCGTCGCATGAGCGGCATCTAAGCCCGCAAGGCCGGATGGGCAAGCGCCGTGCCCGGCGTCAGCCCGGCGCGCCCAGCTCTGGCAGGCGGAAGATCTGCCCCGGATAGATCAGGTCCGGGTTGCGGATCAGGTCGGCATTGGCGTTGAACACATGCACATAGAGCACCCCGTCGCCATAGGTCTCGCGCGCGATGGCCCAGAGCGTGTTGCCCGGCTGCACGGTGCGCACCGCGACATCGAACCCATCTGCAGAGGTCTCCTCGGCCATCACCTCCGCCACATCCTGCGCGGCTTCCCGGCGGAAGGGTGTCTCTATGCGGGACACGACCGCGCCTTGCGCGTCGAGCGCATCGACCCGCAGCGTGTAGACGCCTTCTTCCACCTCGGGCAGAAGGGTGCGCCAATCGCCCGGCGTGGTGACGGGTGTCTCGCTCACCGGGCGGTTGTCGAGATAGACCCGCACGGCAGCCCCGCCGCCGCCCTGCCCGGCCAGCGACACCTCACCTTCGGCATCATAGGTGATGGCGGACAGGCTGAGCGTATCCTCCGCCTCAGGCGCCGCGCCGCCTTGGACGACCCGCACCCCTTCGGCATCGGCCAAAAGCACCGGCGGCGGGGCCGTGACCGGCTCAAAGGGCATCTGCTCGGGTTCGGGGTCTGTTTCGGCAATGGCCTCGGGCGCGGGCTCGCTGGCCTCCGGCGCGGACGCTGCCGGAACGGGCACGTCCTCAGCCACAGGTTCTGGTGCGGGCTCGGTCACATCTGCTGCGACCGTCTCTTCAGCGGGCGCGGGGGCCACGAGCACGGCGGGCGGCTCTCCCGATGTGCCATCCTGGAACAGGGTCAGGCGGCGCGGCTGGTCCGAAGGCGGCAGATCAAAGAACAAGACGAAACCGCCGTCGGCTTCGGGCTGCGCTTGGGCCAGAACCTCTTCGCCATGGCGCAAGACCAGCGGCGCGCCCCCTTGGGAACGGCCCGCGATGAGCCCCGATCCCGTGGGATCAATGCGCACCACCTCGACCGATGGCGCGGACGGCAATGGGGCCTCGACCGTCTCTGCGGGGGCGGCATCGGCGGGGGCAACATGGGCCGGAGCAGCACCCTGTTCGGACATAAGTCCAAGCGGGCGATCCACGGCGGCCACCGGGTCGGATGGGGCCGCGCCGAAATGATGCCAAGCCACGGCGGCTCCGGCCCCGGTTGCGCCAATCAGCGCGGCCATCATCCACCGTTGAATTGCCATTTTATCGCTCCCTCAGGCCATGTTGCGCGCCATCTTGCCCGATTTCCCCCGCGCCTGCTAGAGCAGGAGCAACCCCAGCGAAAGGACCATGCCATGAGCCTCCCCAAGATCTGCGTCTACTGCGGCGCCCGTGACGGGAACGATCCGATCTATGCCGCCGCCGCCGAAACCCTTGGCGCCATGCTGGGCGGCAACGGTTGGGGGCTGGTCTACGGGGCGGGCGATGTCGGCCTGATGGGCCGCGTGGCGCGCACGGCGCAAGCGGCTGGCGCGCCGACCCTGGGCGTGATCCCCGAGCATCTCGTGCGGATGGAGGTCGGCAAGCGCGATCTGGACCGCTACGTCGTGACCGAGACGATGCACGAGCGCAAAAAGGTCATGTTCATGAACGCCGATGCCGTGGTCGTGCTGCCCGGCGGCGCGGGCACGCTGGACGAGTTCTTCGAAGCGCTTACCTGGCGCCAGCTTGGCCTTCACGACAAGCCCATCGTGCTGCTCAATGTGGGCGGCTACTGGGATCCGCTGGTGGCGCTGATCGACAACCTCGTGACCCAGGGCTTCGCCGGAGCCGAAAACCGCGGCTATTTCACCGTTGCCGCCGATGTGCCCGCTGCGGAAGCCGCCTTGCGCGCGGCCCTGCTGCCTCTGAGCGAGACGGCGGAGTAAAGCGCAAGCGCCGCCCAGATCATCGGGAAGGCGATCATGTGCCAGGGCGTGAAAGGTTCGCGGAACACCAGCACCGCAACGAGGAACTGAAGCGTGGGGTTCATGTACTGGATGAGCCCCACGGTCGACAGACGCACCCGCCGCGCGGCATAGGAAAACAGGATCAGCGGCCCCCCGGTGATCGGCCCGGAGGCCAGCAGCAGCGCCAGCGTTCGGCCGTCCCAATGGAACCCATGCCCCTGCGCGAAGGCCCAGTATAGCGCCAGCGGCAGCAGCATCAGGACCTCGGCGGTGACGGATACGACCGGCCCCAGATCCAGCCCCTTCTTCAGCACGCCATAGGCCGCGAAAGTACCCGCCAGCATGAGCGCAATCCACGGCGGCACGCCCAGCCCCCAGGTCAGCACCGTGACTGCCAGAGCGGCCAGCCCCACGGCCACCCATTGCAGCGGGCCGAGCGCCTCTCCGAAGAGAAGCCGCCCCAGCAGCACAGCGACCAGCGGGAAGATGTAATAGCCCAGCGAGGCCTCAACCGCGTGCCCGGCCTGGATCGAAAAGATAAACCCGAACCAGTTGGTCGAGATAAAGAGCGCCGCGAGCGCCACCCGCCCTGCTCGGCGCGGTGCGAAAGCGGGGGGCAGGCTGCGCAGGCGGCCTTGCACGGCCAGCACCAGAACGAAGAACACCGCCGACGCCCCGGTGCGCCAGCTCAGCACTTCCAGAGCCGGCACATGGCGCAGCTGCGCATAGAACATGCCCGACAGGCCCCAGATCGTGCAGGCGCCGATCATCGCCAAGATGCCCAGCTTCGCGCTGCCTTGCTCCATGCCTGTGCCCTCAATTGCTGATCCGCGCCATCAAAGTCAGGGACGGCGCGGATTGGCAAGGCTCTAACGTCGCTCGCGCTCCACCAGCATGAGCGACGCGCCCACGATCAGCGCGGCGCCGATCCACAGCCGACCGGGCGGGAGGAACCCGAACACCGCCGCGCCAAGCCCCACGTTGAAGAGCAGCTTCACATGGTCGAACGGCTGCAGGAAGGCCGCATCCGCAAGCCCATAGGCCCGCGCGATCAGGTATTGCGCGAACGCGGTCAGAGCCCCGGCCAGTGCGATCAGCGCCAGCACGGAGGCTCCCGGCATCGCCCCGCCCTCTAGCCCCCAGACGAGCGCATTGACCGGCACAAGGCCCAGCAGAAGCCACAAGGTGAGCGTCTCGGCGCTTTCCGTCGCGCTCAGACGCTTGGTCATCAGGGACACCCCGGCCCAGAGCGCTGCCGCCCCGAGAGGCAAAAGAGCCTGAATCTGAAACGCCTCTTGCCAGGGGGCCAGCACCACAGCGCCCCCGGCGAGCCCGGCCAGAACCGCGCCCCAGCGGGCGGGGCCAACCTCTTCGCCCAGCAGAGCCCAGGCCCCGAGCGTCACGAAGACGGGGGATGTCATCACCAGCGCGATGGCCTGCCAGATCGGCACATAGGCCAGCCCGGCCACCCAAAGCTGAACCCCCAGCGCCGCCAGCAAAACGCGCATGAGATGCGCTCCCCAGCGGCGGGTTCCGCCGCCGCCGCGCGCCTGACCCGCGATCCACGGCAAAAACAGCAGCGTCGCCGCCAGATACTGCCCAAAGGCCACCACCGGAGGCGCCGCGCCCATACGCATGGTGGCCAGTTGCACCAAAGTGTTGGCCCCGGCGAACACCGCGCCAGCCCCCACCATGGCGAGGGCGCCCACCAGCGGCGCCCGAAGAGTTGTCACAGAAATGGTCATGTCTTTCCCTTTTGCCCATGACCCAAGGCAAGACGGCACAGGGGCGCGCTTAAACGCACCCTGCCCCGCTCTCTTCCATCCGGACTATGACCGTCGGCTCAGGCCTCGCACCTGATCTGCTGACCCCCGACATTAGGCCGGGGCGCTCGCGGGCTCGGGGTCTCCCCCATACCGCCGGTGGGGAATTTCACCCCGCCCTGAGAACGCGCGACCCCATCGGCCGCCGACGTACAATAGCGAGCCGCCGCGCGGCGAGCCACCCCCGTCTTTGTGATCGCTGTCCCGCAGGGTGCAGGAACGAAAAAGGGCCGGAGTTTCCCCCGGCCCCTTTCCTGTTCTGCAACGTCACGGATCACATGCGCGAGGCGACGTTCTCCCAGTTGACCAGCTTCTCGAGGAAGTTGGTCAGGTAGGCCGGGCGCTTGTTGCGGAAGTCGATGTAGTAGGAGTGTTCCCACACATCGCAGCCCAGAAGAGCAGTCTGACCAAAGCACAGCGGGTTCACACCGTTTTCGGTCTTGGTGACCTTCAGGCCGCCATCGGTGTCTTTCACCAGCCAGCACCAGCCAGAGCCGAACTGGCCTGCGCCTGCGGCGGCGAACTCGTCCTTGAATTTCTCAACGGAGCCGAAGCTTTCGACCAGGGCCTTCTCCAGCTCACCGGGCATGACGGCGCCATTCGGGCCCATCATTTCCCAGAACTGCATGTGGTTCCAATGCTGGGAGGCGTTGTTGAAGATGCCGTTCTGAGCGACGGCGCCCGCCTGGTAGGTGCCCTTGACGATCTCTTCGAGAGACTTGCCCTCCCACTCGGTGCCCGCGATCAGCTTGTTGCCATTGTCGACATAGGCCTTGTGGTGCAGGTCGTGGTGATATTCGAGCGTCTCTTTCGACATGCCCAGATCGGCAAGAGCGTCGTGGGCATAGGGAAGATCGGGAAGTTCAAAAGCCATGGGGAGGCCTCCTCTCACTGGGATTTCAGGTCCGGTGTATCTGCCAAACGCGGGGATCCGTGGCCGGGTTCCCGCGTCTGGCAAATTCCTTGGTTGCATGGCATGGTCCGCGCCAATGAGGCAAGTGCAACCGTGACCATGACCGTTGATCCCCAAGACCCGATCGTGCTGGTGCGCGCTCTTCACGTTCAGGATGTGGGCCCGGGGCACCTGATCGACGCGGTGCATAACGATGCCGCCCATGACCGCCGCTTTTGGCTGTTCTTCCGCAAGATCGCGGCGGTTCCCAATGTTGAAATATCGGAACCCGTAGAGCTGGTGCGCTCTTTCACCATTGGTGACGCGCCCGCGCTCTACCTGCGCTCGGACTATCCGCTGGATCACGTGGGCCTGAAGATCGACGGCGAAACCGTCGCCCTGCGGGCCTATCCCGAGGAAACCGGCCTTTTCGCGGGGCTGCGCACGGCCATCGCCATCCGAAACGGCGAAAGCGCCGCCATCGCCCATGACTGGCTTGACTGGCACTGCCGCCGCTTCGGGATGGAGGCCGCGCTGATCTTTGACCGCGCCCCGCCCGGCAGCGATGAAGCTTTCGTCAGGGATCTGGAGACCCGCGTCGGCGGCATTCCGGGGCTCAAGCGCGTTGTGGTCGTGCATTGCGATCTGCCACTCGGCGTGCCCGACCTGCCCCATGAGGCCCATCCGTTCAACGTCCCCGGCGCCCCCGGCAAGGACCGGATGGAGGTGCCGCCCGGCGAGCCGTGGAGCTCTCCGCTCGATCATCTGCACATCTGGGAGCTGCTGCGCCACCGCTTCCTGGACCGTGCCGCTTCGGTCGCCAATCTGGAGCTCCACGACCTGATCCGCCCCGGCGGAGACAACCCGTTCGCTCGCGCCGAAGAGGCCGGCGCAGTGACCCTTGCCGGGCGCCAGGTCTATCCCTGGCGCGTCCGCGAAGACGCGCCGGCCCATTACAAAGACCACATCTGCGTCCAGTTCGACGCCAAGGGGCACCGCAGCCGCTGGGCCATCGCACCGGGCAAGCTGCCGGACACGTCTGTCTGGCGCCCCAACCGTGTGGTGGGCGCCAACCCCGATCCCAAACGGATTGTCTTCTATGACCGCTACATGGCGATCCGCCACGAGGACGAAGCCATCGCCCGGATCGTGCCGAAAAGTTCTCTGATCGAGGATGCGGGGCTCTTGCATCTGAGCGAAGACGCCTGGGGCGGCAACCCGGTGCGGATGCCGGATGTGAGCCTCAAGAAGGACCGCAAGCCCGGCCCGACCCGCACGGTGATCGTCACCTGCATGAAGAACGAAGGGCCGTTTATCCTGGAATGGCTGGCTTTCCACCGCGCCATCGGCGTGACCGATGTGCTGGTCTATACCAACGATTGCGACGACGGCACCGACACGTTCCTGGACCTGCTTCAGGAAAAAGGCTTCGTCCAGCACCGCGACAACCCGTTTCGCGAAACCGGCCAGAAACCGCAGCACGCCGCGCTTGCCGCATCGGACGATGAGCCCTGCGTGAAGGACGCCGACTGGGCCATCTCGATGGATGTGGACGAATTCATCAACGTCAAAGTGGGCGACGGCACGCTGGGGGCGCTCTATGACGCGCTGCCGGGGGTGAACCTGATCTCCTGCACCTGGCGGCTGTTCGGCAATTCCGACGTGCATGAATACCGCGATGATGAATCGCTGCTGCGCGACTACACCCGCTGCGCGCGCGAATTCGCGAACAAGCCGCACCAGGCTTGGGGGTTCAAGACCCTTTTCCAAACGCTCGGCATCTTCAAGAAGATGGGCGTGCACCGCCCCAAGGGGCTGAACCCGCAGCTTTGGCGGGCGATCAACTGGGTTAACGGATCGGGCAAGCCGCTCCCGCCGGGCATGTATCGCAACGCGTGGCGGTCGACCTCTTCAACCTATGGCTACGATATGGTGCAGCTCAACCATTACGCGGTGCGCTCTGCTGAAAGCTTCCTGGTGAAGCGCGACCGCGGCCGGGTGAACCACGTGGACCGCGATCAGGGGCTCGCCTACTGGTTCCGCATGAACAATAACGGGGTTGAGGACCGCTCGATCCAGAACAAGATCCCCCTGATGGAGGCCGAGCGCGCCCGCCTGCTGTCAGATCCGGACATCCGCGCCGCCCATGAGGCCTGCGTGGCCGCCCACCGCGCCAAGATCGACACCCTGCGCACACGCCCCGACCAGCAGGAGTTCTATGCCACCCTGACCGGCCCCCGGATGGAACGCTTGTCCCGGATGCACGGGCATTTCGGGCAGAACGTGTTCCTGGGCGGCCCAGACACCGTGCCGGACGATGTTGTTTTCGCTGAGCATGACGCGGATTTCTTCTTCACCGTTGAGGACGTTGGCGAGACGCAACACTAAGGACGCATTGCGTGCTGCTCCCCTCTTGTCTCCGGCGACGCGACCGCATAGACGGGTCAGCGGAGACGTGGCCGAGTGGTCGAAGGCGCTCCCCTGCTAAGGGAGTAGGCGGGAAACCGTCTCGAGGGTTCGAATCCCTTCGTCTCCGCCACTAAGCCCTGACACGTATCACGTCAGAGAAACTTGGCTTGAGCCATGCCGGGCGGTGACTTACCCTCGCCGCGTGCCCCCTCTCCGTTCAAGTACTTCAAATCAAGCCCTGTGATCATCAAAGTGGCGGTGATGTACTACATCCGTTACCCGCTCAGCCTGCGCAAAGCCGACTACGTTTCGCATGAACGCTGCATGGATATTTGCCACGAAACCGTACGCTTTTGGTGGACCTGATTTGCCCCACTCTTCGCTAAACAGCTCTAGCCCCGACATCTGAGACGAATAAAGATTCGTCTGACAGAACCCAATTTTACCATCGGCCGACATGATGCCTTGGTTTGTGTCAGCGCTGGAATGAGCTGCACCGCGAGGCTCCCCTAGCCGCCGGTCCTCATTTGTCACGGGATGGAACGCTTGCATCGTTTCCTGACAGACTGATACTCCGAGGGAAACGTTGCAATAATCCGTTCAAACGTATGCTATCATTGTCAGTTGTTCCCCTTGGTCTATCATCCACACCGGTCGTGTCTCTGCGTGGCGTATTCATGCCAGGATGGATCTTCTATGCTTTGGGGGCCGTTCTGATAACTGTGATCATCCGCGAAGTCGTGATCCGCCTGAATGGCGGTCCCGTCGCTGGGCTGGGCGCACCGTTCTACACGGCGCTGAGCGTATTGATCGGGCTAGGCGCCTATCTGCTCCGCGTCGGAGGGCTGTAGCCCATGAAAGCTGTATTCCGTCTGCTTACCCTTGTGACCATCGCCGCCGCTATCGGGCTGTGCATCCATGCCTTGCGACAAGCCGAGCGTTTCCCGCAAACGGATGCTGCAGAAATCGCCGCGCCCATCATAAAACTGTCGGCCACCGTGCCCGGCCGCGTTGTCGAGGTTTTGGTTAAAAACAATGCGCTGGTTGCCGAGGGCGATCCCTTGTTTCGCGTGGACCCTGAGCCCTACGAGCTTCAGCTGGCACAGGCGCAGGCCACACTCGCCACGGCGCGATCCGAACTCACACAGGGACAACGCAATCTAGATCTGGAAAAATCAAATGCAGATGTGGCGATCAAGCAAATCGATCGCGCTCGCAACAACCTGCTTCTTGCGCAACAGACGCTGGAACGCCTGCAGCCATTGCTCGAGGACGGCTATGTCACCGAACAAGAAGTCGACACAGCGCGCACCGCCGTCGACGATGCGCAGGTCACGCTTGATCAGGCGTTGGCCCACGCCGCGGGCACCGGCGGCTTCGTCGGCACCCTCGACAGTCGCCAGGCGCAGGTCGATCTGGCGCGGGCATCTGTCGCCTTGGCGGAGCGCAACCTGCGCAACACCACGCTGCGGGCCCCAACGGCAGGGCGCATTACGGGTCTGACGTTGAACCCCGGAGAATACGTTGTCACGGGCACACCACTGTTTTCCTTGGTGGATACCGCACACTGGCATGTGAGCGCGCTGTTTCGTGAAACCGACCTGCCCGTCATCCGCGAAGGCGACGCAGCGCGTGTGTATTTGCTGGCCGCGCCAGATCGCGCAATCGAAGGCGTCGTAACGGGCATCGGGTGGGCGATACGCTCAACCGAGGAAGCGCAGCTGATGGGGCTGCCTCTTGTGGCGAACCGAATTGATTGGGTCCGCACCGCACGCCGGTTTCCGGTAGAGATCGAGCTGCACGACCCGCCGACGGATCTGACCCGCGTAGGGCTTTCGGTTTCGGTCCGCATCCTGGGGCCAAGCGACAAGGCTGAGCATTGACGACCCGCGCCGCCCCCCTGTGGACCGAGTTCGCCCCAACCCCCGAGCGATGGCGCGGCAGCCTGCAAATCACCGTGCTGTGCATGGCAACCGTCAGCATCGCGATGGCTCTCCGCATTCCCGAGGCCGCACTGTCTTGCTACCTGATATTCTTTGCATGGAAAGACGACACGGGCTCCGCGGTCCTGTCTGCGCTGATGTTGATCGTAGCTGCGACCATCGCGATCCCCGTGGCGCAGCCATTGTTACGCTTGGCCGTTGATAGTCCCCCTTGGCGATTGGGGCTGCTATGCGGGATCACGTTGTTTGGAATGACCTTGGCACACGCAAGCCGCGCCGCACCGATGCTGGGCACGGCAACCTTTGTTTTTGCCTTTTCGGTCACGCTCTACGACGTGGTGCCTGTGCCTGCATTGCTGAGCCACGCATTGGCTTGGATGTGGGTCGTGACCTTTGTGCCGATGGCTTTGTTGGCAGTCATGGCGATCTTCACCGGCGCCAGCCCACGTGACCAAGCCGCCAACCTGATAGCACAACGCCGCGACGCGATGGGGGCACCGCACAGTCAAGCCGCCCACACGCTCCTGGACGAAGGCGGCACGCGCATGGACGGATGGCTCGGGAAGGCACGATTGCTTGGCCACGCGCGCGGTCAGGACGCTGACTTCCTGGCGGCACAAGCAGAGGCCAGCTATCTCGACCTAGCGCGCGCGCAAGCGGATCTGCCTCAACGCACGGGCCCGCCACCACCCGCGGCTCCAGCGGTCAAACCACCCCTGTTCAGGCCCGATCTATTGACCAATCCCACGCATGTTCATTTTGGCGTCAAGGTTATGGTTGCCGTCATGATCACCTATGGAATCTATTCGATTGGTGACCTGTTCGAAATTCATACGGCCATGATCACGTGTTTCTTTGTCGCGCTAGGCACTGGAGCGGAGACACGGCACAAAATCACCTTGCGGCTAACCGGCGCGATTTTGGGGGCACTGTTGGGCGCTCTCGTCCTGTTTGGGCTGATGCCCCACCTGAGCGACCTCGGACATCTCCTGGTACTGGTGGCTTTGGGAGCTTTTCCCGCTGCTTGGATCAGCTTGGGATCGGAACGTGTCTCATATGCTGGGTGGCAACTGGCCCTGTGCTATTTCTTGGTCATCTTGGCGGGCTTTGGCCCAGTGACCGACCCATCCACTGCGATCGAGCGGGTCCTAGGCATCGCTGTTGGTGTTGTGACGGTCTGGGCGGTCTTCACAATCCTCTGGCCCGTTTCGGTCAATGATCGTGTCGATGATATATTGGACCAATTCGACGTGGATATTGCTGCCACAGCGGGACACACTCTGTCGGGCCGGGCAGCCATGCGGCTAACTACCCAAATCGCTGAGGCGGAGCGTCTTCAACACTATGCCCCTTTCGAGGGGCGACGGGATCAAGACGAAGCGCACCGCATCGCCGAAGCGCGCGCCCGCCTGAACCGCAAACTGCGTCACGCCACAGGAGAGCCCCTTGCGTAATTCCTCGATCCTCGCAGTGTTCCTGCTGTGCGCCTGTGCCCCCCAGACGGTGACGGCCCCAGACCAACCAGATCGCCCCATCGCCGGAGCAGACGGTTTTCAAGTGGCACCGGATGCGAGGGTGTTGGCCGGACGCGACCAACAAGAAAAGGGCGTTCCCAGCACACCGCTAACCTTGCCGCAGTTGATCGATGTTGCACAGCGCAACAATCCGGGCACGCGCGCGGCTTGGTTACGAGCACGTCAGGCAGCAGAAGCCGTTGGATTGGTCGAAACCACATATCTGCCACGCATCAACGCGCAGATCCTTGCAGGCGCGGCACGCAGCACCCGCGCAGGGTACCAAGATCCTGCAGGTCTGTTGCCTGATGGGACGGTATCGCTTGGCGGCAATCGCGCGATGGCGGCAGTATCATTGCATTGGTTGCTGTTTGACTTCGGCAAACGTGACGCTGCAAGCGCAGAAGCACGCGAGCTGTCCTTTGCTGCGAATGTTGGTTTTTCCGGCGCACATCAGACACTGATCTACGAGGTCACCCAAGCCTATCACGACCTACATGCGGCAACCCGGCGCGAACAGGTGCACGCTCAGCGGCTCTCCAATGCGCGGTCTCTGTCGCAATCGGCCCGCGCACGCCGCGATCAAGGACTATCAACGATCCCGGATGTGGCCCGCGCTGATCAATCCGTCGCACAGGCACAATTTGACCTCGCCCGCGCACGCTCGGAAACCCGCGCCGCTCAGACAATACTGACCCAACGCTTGGGCTTGCCTGCAGGGCACCCGGTGCGCGCCGCATTCCCGTCACATGTGCGCCTGCCAGATCAGGTGCCGGCCGCGCTCGACGGGTACATCGAGCGGTCTCTGTCCCGCAGGCCCGACCTGCAAGCAGCCTTTGCACGTGCCCGTGCCAGCGAACAACACACCCGCGCCGTCGAAGCAGAATTCCGCCCTCGCATCGTCGCCTCCGCGACTTTGGGCCACACTCTTGGCAGCACGAGCCTGAGTGACAGCCGTCTTCCCGGTGCGGCAACTATCAGAACGGATCGTCCGATCGCCTCCGGGTTTGTTGGGATCACAATTCCGCTTTGGGACGGTGGTGCAAAAGAGCGTCGCCTGCGCATAGCGCGCGACCAAAACGCAGCCACCCTTGCCGAGGCCGAGGGGCTGCGGATTTTGGCCGAAGCCGAGATTGTCGGAGCCTACGAGCTCCTCCAGTCGGCCTTGGCGGCGAACATCGCTGCGCGTGAATTGGTTGGAACCTCACGGGTCAGCTATGAAGCAGCGATGAAATTCGCTGAAGAAGGCCTCGCGAGTGTCGCTGAAGTGAGCCTGGCCCGGCAGTTGTTGCTGGATGCCGAAATCGCACAGATCGAGGCCCAGCACGCGGCGATGTCAGCAGCAGCCACATTGGCCTTCGCCTCGGGGCAGCTAGGCTAGTTGTACTGTCGAGCGGAAGGAACCTTCACGGCTCTGCATCACGGACGTTACGTGTCATACCTTTTGCGGCGCCTGCCAGCGCCCTCTGTATCCATATACGAGCAACGCAGAGAGCAGGGCTCTATTTAGCGCTCGACCTTTCAATCTCGACCAGGGTCCTGTCAAAGGAACATAGGTTGAGCCGCGCGGGGCCGTGACCGATCCTCTCACCACGACCCGTCGCTAACGGCCCTGCTTGCGCCGGGCCGAAGACATCTGCCTCGAAACCTTGCGCTTTGGGTGGGACCGCTTTGGCCCGATCTTTGCCAAGCATATCCGACATCAACGGGCCAGTATGCACTCAAGCTGGCGGTGGCATCTCGAATTCTCATCTACATTTTCGAGCGCGAGAACGCTCCATGGGTCGCTTTGATCCATGGCTCCGCACATGCGTCGTTGCAAGTCTATGTCCAGTCGGCTGTGAAAAAAGCTCAAGCGGGCGAAATGGGCGGAAACCGGAAGTTCGCTGGAGTGCAAATCAAGTCATTGATTGAACGAGAGGACGCCCCCAAGGAAGAGGCAGCGTCAAAAAGAAAACGCAGGCCGTAGCCTGCGTTTCAATGTGGTGCAATCGAATGCTTGTTAACGGCTCGACCGCGAATTTTGAACAACCTGACGCTAGGGGTCCAAACCTCGAAGGTCAAGCCAGTTCAAAATTCGCGACCAAGGCGCAACCAACAAACTTCTCGTTGCCAAAAGGCAAGAAGAGAAATTGGCATGGCACATGGTGTGGACCCATGTTTGTCCCAATGATATGGTTTTCCTGCGACAGATGCATGCTGGTCTAGTTTTCGACATCCTGGCGTGGACCCAGGCAGCATACTCCCACACAAAGGTGAGCCATAGCTTGACTATGGCAGCCACCTTGCTCAGAATCAACCCCCAACAAACTTCGTTATTTTGGAGGACTGCAATGGAATTTCGACTGGGCCTTGATATTGGGACAAACTCCATTGGCTGGTGGCTCTACGCCATTCAAAATGGCGAAATCACGGATGTGGTTGATGGCGGCGTGCGGATTTTCTCAGATGGCCGCGATCCCAAGTCCAAAGCATCTTTGGCGGTCGACCGTCGGGCGGCGCGGGCTCAGCGGCGGCGTCGGGACAGATTTCTACGCCGCAAGGCCGCATTGATGAAACGCATGGCCGAGGTCGGGCTGATGCCCGCGGACCCGGATGAAGCGAAGGCGCTCGAGCAGTTGGACCCTTACCAGCTCCGCGCCGAGGGGCTGGACCGCAAGCTCGAGCTGTCTCACTTCGGGCGTGCGCTGTTTCACCTCAACCAGAGGCGGGGGTTCAAATCCAACCGCAAGACGGACCGCGGCGACAATGAGAGCGGCAAGATCAAGGACGCGACCAAACGCCTTGATGAAGAGATGGCCATCGCCATTCCGGACGCGAGCAAGCGAACCTACGGCCACTTCTTGCACCTACGTCGGCAAAGCGCGCCGACGCCTCGCGAAACCCCGCAAGTGCGCACGCGTCTGACTGTGGCCCGCCGCGACAACTCCGAAAAGGAAGAGGCGGGCTACGATTTCTATCCGGATCGCCGCCACTTGGCCGATGAGTTCGACAAGCTCTGGCAGGTGCAGGCAGAGCACCACCCTGCCCTGTCCGATGCGTTGCGTAACGAGATCAGATTGATCATCTTTCACCAACGTCCGCTCAAATCCCCCGAGGTTGGCCTCTGCCTCTTCACCGACGAAAAGCGTATCCCTTCGGCGCATCCGCTCAACCAGCGGCGCATTTTGGTTGAGACAGTCAACGCCCTGCGGATCGCCGCTCGCGGCGAACCGGCGCGCCGTTTGACGCGGGAAGAGCGCGACCAGATTGTCCACGCGCTGGACAACAAACCCCACACCAAGACGCTCTCGGGCATGAACATGAAGCTCAAGGCGCTCGGTAAGATCATCAAGCTCAGACCAGAACAGAGCTTCACACTGGAGACCGCCAACCGTGACGCCATCGCCTGTGACCCGGTCCGCGCCAGCCTCTCAGACCCGCGCCGCTTTGGTCCGCGCTGGTCAACTTTGAGCCAAGACACACAATGGGAGGTGGTCAGCCGCATCCGTGAGGTGCAGAGCGAGGCCCAGCATGACGCGCTTGTAGATTGGCTGGTGGCAGAGCATGGGTTGGAATGGGTCAAGGCGGAAGACACCGCCCATGCCCCCTTGCCCGAAGGCTACGGGCGGCTGGGGCTGACGGCCACCTCACGCATCCTGGCCGAACTGGAGGCGGATGTGATCCCCTACAGCGAAGCAGTGGCGCGCTGCGGCTGGCACCATTCGGATGACCGCACAGGAGAGATTCTGAACGAACTGCCCTACTATGGGGAGGTCCTGACCCGCCATGTCATCCCCGGCACCTATGATGACACCGATGACGACATCACACGCTATGGCCGCATCACCAACCCCACGATCCATATCGGGCTGAACCAACTCCGGCGTTTGGTCAACAAGATCATCACCGTCTACGGCAAGCCCGATGAGATCGTGGTCGAACTCGCGCGCGACCTCAAACTCTCGGAGGACCAGAAGCGCGAGGTTCAGCGCAGCATCAAGAAGAACACCGACGCCGCCATCAAGCGGGGCGACAAGCTGGAAGAGCTGGGCGTGCCTAACACCGGCGCCAACCGCATGGTCCTGCGCCTTTGGGAAGACTTGAACCCTGAGGACAGCCTCAGGCGTTTCTGCCCGTATTCCGGCGAGCGGATCAGCGCGGCGATGCTCTTTGACGGCTCCTGCGACGTGGACCACATCCTGCCCTATTCGCGCACGCTGGATGACGGGTTTGCCAACCGCACGCTGTGCCTCAAAGAGTTCAACCGGCAAAAAACCAACAAGACGCCGTGGGAGGCTTGGGGCGACACCCCTGGGTGGGAGGCCATCGCCGTCAATCTCAAGAACCTCCCTCAAAACAAAGCGTGGCGGTTTGCGCCTGATGCGATGGAGCGGTTTGAGGGCGAAAACGACTTCCGGGACCGGGCGCTCAAAGACACCCAATACCTATCACGCATTGCGCGAAGCTACCTGAATACGCTGTATGACGGTGCTGATGGCAAATCCCATGTCTGGGCCGTGCCCGGCCGCCTGACAGAAATGCTCCGACGTCATTGGGGGCTGAACAGCCTGCTGCCGGACAAGAACGGCGCGGTGAAAGCGAAGAACCGCACCGATCATCGCCATCACGCGATCGACGCCGCCGTTGTTGCGGCCACAGACCGGAGCCTGATCAAGCGGATCAGCGACATGGCCAAACGCGACGAGCAGGCTGGCGCGGAAGAGGTGGCCCGCAGCACCGAACCGCCATGGGAAGAGTTTCGCGCTGATATCTCGAGCCAGCTCAACCGGATCATCGTCAGCCACCGCGCTGACCATGGTCGCATTGACCCCGCCGCGCGCCGCTCAGGGCGGGACAGCACCACAGGACAGCTGCACAATGACACCGCCTATGGTGTGGTCAGCAAGGACACCGTGGTTAGCCGGAAACCCTTGTTATCACTTAAGCCCAATGACATCGAAGTGAGCAAGCGCGGCGCCAATATTCGCGACGCGGACCTGCAACGCCATCTGGCCCGTGTGACCCACGGTCTGGACGGTAAGGCCTTCGAACAGGCGCTGGCCGATTTTGCGAACGTGCGCACACTGCCGGATCAATCGCTCAACCCTTACTTCGGCCTGCGCCGCGTGCGCCTTGAGGAAAGCTTGCAGGAAAGCGCCCGCGTGTCGATTGCCGACCCGACAGGCAAAGTCTTCAAAGCCTATAAGGGCGATAGCAACCACTGCTACGAAATCTGGCGCATGCCAGATGGCAAGATCAAACCACAGGTCATCACAACCTTCGAAGCCCACCAATCGGGGCCGCCCAAAAAGCCCCACCCGGCCGCCAAGCGGCTCTTGCGAGTTTTCAAGCGGGATATGGTTGCCTTCGAAAAGGATGGTGAGCAACATATCGGCTATGTGCAAAAAATAGGCTCAAACGGAGTGTTTTTTGCACCTCATCAGGAGTCAAATGCAGACGCCCGGAACCGTGATGCATCTGACCCATTCAAGTTTACATCTATGGGAGGCACATCCCTGATCAAATCCGGGTTTCGTCGTATCCACGTAGACGAAATGGGGCGCATCCGCGATCCGGGAGCGACGACCTAACAGCGCAGTTTGGTAGAATAGGTCCGGTGTAATACACTCAACACATTGATGATTCGCGTCTTTTAGCGCGAGGTGATGTATTGGACCAGATTATTGATATCGCAACCGACGGGCGGCACCTGTCGCGTGACCGCGGGTTCTTGAAGGTCTCTGAAAACGGGACCGAGATCGGTCGCACCCCTCTGGACCAGATTGCTGGTGTCATCGTCCACGCCCATGGCACGACTTGGTCGTCCTCCCTCTTGGTCGAGCTCGCCGAACGCGGCGCGCCGGTGGTGCTTTGCGCCGCCAATCACGCGCCGAGATCCGTGCTGCTTCCGCTTGAAGGCCATCACGCGCAAGGTGCCCGAATGCGCGCCCAATGGCAGGCCAAAGCCCCGCTTCTCAAGCAAGCATGGAAACAGGTCGTGACCGCAAAAGTGAGAATGCAGGCCGCCGCACTGGCCGCCATTGGTAAAGCCCCCGCTCCGCTTGACATGATGACCCGCAAGATCACCTCAGGGGACAGCACCAACATCGAGGCACAGGCCGCGCGCTACTATTGGCCTCGCATGATGGGCGACAGCTTCCGCCGAGACACATCGGGGGACGCGACAAACGCCCTGCTGAACTACGGCTACACCGTTCTGCGTGCCGCCACGGCCCGTGCGGTCGTTGCGGCGGGCCTGCACCCGACGATCGGGCTCTTTCATGCCAATCGCGGCAACGCTTTCGCTCTCGCTGACGACCTCATGGAGCCGTTTCGGCCTCTGATTGACATGGCGGCGCATAACCTGCGCGCGACACGCGGGACCGACGTCGACAGCGAGGCCAAACAAAGACTTGCCTCCTTGATCGCCACAGACCTGCCCCTTGCCGAAGGGGTCACCCCCGTCTCGGTGGCCCTGATGAAACTTGCGACCTCACTGGGCCAAAGCTTCGAGGCAGGTAAACTGTCTCTCGCTCTGCCCCGCCCGCTTGATCCGCTTGCCTTTGCAGGGTTGGGAAAATGACCACGGCCGACACACAGCTATCAGGATACCGTCTGATGTGGATTCTCGTCATGTTCGACCTGCCGACAGACACAAGAAAACAGCGCAAGGACGCTGGCACTTTCCGCAACTTCTTACTGGATGAAGGTTTTGAACGAAGCCAGTTCTCGGTTTATGCGCGGTTCGTGAACGGCAAGGAGGCATTTTCAACCCGGGTGACAAGAATTGAACGCAACCTGCCAGAATCCGGTGACGTTCAGATCCTGAATTTCACAGACCGACAGTATCGTGATATCGTGCACTTCTCAGACCAAGGCCGCAGAACGGCTCGGGAAAATCCGAAGCAACTGGTGCTCTTTTGAAACGATTCGATCGAATTCACATCAAAGATCCTTTCGTAAAGCCTTGCAAAAACAAGCCTCTACGAAAGGATCTATTGTAGCTGTTCAAAATTCGCGGTCCAGCCGCAACAAATGCTCTGCCATCTCCGTGGACGATACCATTGTAGCTGTTCAAAATTCGCGGTCCAGCCGCAACTCGATTTTGTCGGTGGTGATGTGCAGCCCAATTGTAGCTGTTCAAAATTCGCGGTCCAGCCGCAACGTCACTGATGCCGCTGGCCCCGTCGAGGTTATTGTAGCTGTTCAAAATTCGCGGTCCAGCCGCAACCTCGCACCCATCGTGGCGCTGCTGCCATCCATTGTAGCTGTTCAAAATTCGCGGTCCAGTCGCAACCGCCTTGAGGATGCTGGCTTTAATCCGCTCATTGTAGCTGTTCAAAATTCGCGGTCCAGCCGCAACGATCGAGGAAGTCGACCCGGAGCAATATGCATTGTAGCTGTTCAAAATTCGCGGTCCAGCCGCAACAAGCAAAGCCTGTTGGGTTTGTTCGTCTTTATTGTAGCTGTTCAAAATTCGCGGTCCAGCCGCAACTCATGGGGCCGACGCCTGTCGAAGCCCTGGATTGTAGCTGTTCAAAATTCGCGGTCCAGCCGCAACATGTCTGCCGACTACATGCCCAACTGAATTATTGTAGCTGTTCAAAATTCGCGGTCCAGCCGCAACCCCAATCGCGCTAACAACGGCATCCGGCGAATTGTAGCTGTTCAAAATTCGCGGTCCAGCCGCAACGACGATCTCGATCACTATCCGTTCGCTCTGATTGTAGCTGTTCAAAATTCGCGGTCCAGCCGCAACAGATCCACACGGATGTCATAGCGCCGCTGCATTGTAGCTGTTCAAAATTCGCGGTCCAGCCGCAACGTGCGGCGGGCGTCCTCGCGGAGCTGGACATTGTAGCTGTTCAAAATTCGCGGTCCAGCCGCAACCCGAATGGTGACCATGCGTCTAGAGACGGCATTGTAGCTGTTCAAAATTCGCGGTCCAGCCGCAACAGCGCCTGCCCGCGGACCACAAGCTGGTTATTGTAGCTGTTCAAAATTCGCGGTCCAGCCGCAACGCCGAGATGGCGATCATCGACCGCGAGGCAATTGTAGCTGTTCAAAATTCGCGGTCCAGCCGCAACGTGCGCGGCGACGGGGTGACGATCAACCAAATTGTAGCTGTTCAAAATTCGCGGTCCAGCCGCAACGCTAGGCCGAGGCGCCTATGACGAGCGGCTATTGTAGCTGTTCAAAATTCGCGGTCCAGCCGCAACCTGGCGCGTCGGTGACCGTTCACCGGACCGATTGTAGCTGTTCAAAATTCGCGGTCCAGCCGCAACTTGTCGGCGGCAATCTTGTTGTCCTAGGCGATTGTAGCTGTTCAAAATTCGCGGTCCAGCCGCAACGTCATAATGCATACCGACCATATGATCACTTCGAACGGCAGCCACCTAAGACTGCCTGCTATTAGGCATCTCCCCCAGGGGTCCTGTCAGAGGAACTCAGCTTGAGCAGCTCAAGGCGGAGACCTAGCCTCGTGGCATGACCAGCCCCTCCCCTTTAGGACACTTCAAAACCCGCCCCGAGATCATCAGATTTACAGTGATGTACTACATCCGTTATCCGCTCAGTTTGCGCCAAGTTGAGGACATCTGCACGAACGCGGGATCGATATCCGCCTCGAAACCCTGCGCTTTGAGTGGAACCGCTTTGGCCCGATCTTTGCCAAGCATATCCGACATCAACGGTCCAGTATGCACTCAAGCTGGCGGTGGCATCTCGATGAGGTCTTTGTGAAGATCAATGGAGAGTGACTTTATCTCTGGTGCGCCATCGACCACGAAGGTGTGGTGCTCGAAAGCTATGCGTCCAAGCGCCGAGATCGAAGCGCGGCACTGAAAATGCTGAGCAAATGACTCTCTAGGCACGGCTCCCCGCATGAAATCGTGACCGACACACTTGGATCGTACCGAGCCGCTTTCGGTCAATGGCCTCACTGAAGACATTTACCTCAGTTCACTTCGCCATCTTCAACCTCTTCAGCCATCAGAAACACTTCCTTAGCCGACTGCACTTTAAGGAACTCGGCGATCAGTCGGTTTCCGACGGGAGGCAATTCTGTGTGGCATAAAATCGCGCTAGCCCGGGCATCTGAGACGAGTAAGAATTCGTCTGACAGCACCCTTCAAGATGCTCGGCAAATCCTTTCAGTGATCGCGCAAAGCGCCAGATGTGAATCTACAACTACACGTGGGTCGGGAAGGTCCACAGGACTGTTGCCGACCGAGCGCACCACATTTCTCAAGGGCGCGCCAAGCGGCTCCCAGCTCGAAGTGTTTGTCTCAGAGTGCGGAAACCGCGCGGTGTCATACTCCTGTTGGGAATCATCTGTACATGTTGTGGAAACGTTTCCAGAGGGCATCATTCCTTGGACCTGCGCCAGAAGATCACGATCAAGGATGTCGCGCGCGAGGCTGGTTGCGGAATCGCCACCGCCAGTCGCGTCCTGAACAAATCCGGCCCGGCGAGCGCTGACGTGCGCGAACGGGTGGAAAAGGCGGCACGCGATCTGGGCTTTTCCTTCAGTGCCATTGGCCGCGCCTTGCAAGGAGGGCGCAGCATGACCATTGGCTGTCTGGTTCCGTCCCTGGCCAACCCGGTCTTCGCTGAGGCCGTGCAGGGCGTGCAGGAGGCTTTGAAGGGTGCGGGCTACCAGCTCCTGATCGCCAGTTCGAACTATGACGGCGATGTCGATAACGAGGCCATTGCGACCCTCGTCGCCAAGGAGGTCGACGGGCTGATCGCGACCATGGTCGCCCCTGAGCGCAGCCCGGCCTTGAAGCAGGCGCGGGCACGGGGCGTGCCGGTCTCACTGATGTTTCACGATCCGCTCGACGGGTTCCTGACCGCTTATGTGGACAATTTCGATGCCGCGCGAGAGGTCGCGCGGCGGTTCGCCGATCTCGGCCATCAGAAGACAGCCTTTCTGTCCTTGCGGTTCTCCAGCTCGGACCGGTCACGCAACCGCTATGCGGGGTTTCACGCTGAGTGCCGGGCGCGGGGGCTGCCGGATCCCGCGCTGATCGAGTTGAGTGAGGCTGAAGCAAATACGCCCGAAGTGCTGGCCGAAACGCTCGCATCTCTGGATGGGCTAACGGCGATTTTTGCGTCGAACGACTTTCTGGCCATTGCCGTGCAAAAGGCGGCCCGTCTGATGGGCAAAAGCGTGCCGCAGGACCTGTCGGTTGTCGGCTTCGACGGGATCGAGATCGGCCGCCTGCTTGATGTGCCCCTGGCCACCATCGAGACCAAGCCTGACGTCATGGGGCGCCAGGCCGCGCAAACTCTACTGGATTTGATGCAAGGAAGGGCCAGCACGCAGCGCCCCCCCTTGCCCTTCGATTTCCGTGCAGGTGCCACGCTTGCTCGCCCGTGCATGGAAAGCTGTGACGACGACCAGGTTGCCCCCTGGCCGCCGTCTGTTCACTCGCTCAAGACCGATCTCAAACAAGGATGAACCAATGAAACATACTGTTCTCACCGTTCTTTTCGCAACCGCAATCGCCGCCCCGGCTGCTGCCGAAGACGCCGTTTGCTACAACTGTCCGCCGCAATGGGCCGACTGGGCTTCGATGCTCGAAGCGATTGACGAAAAGCTCGACATCCAGATGCCCCATGACAACAAGAACTCGGGCCAGACACTCAGCCAGCTTCTGGCCGAGCGCGCCAGCCCGGTCGCCGATGTCGCCTATTACGGCGTGACCACCGGCATCAAGGCTGGCACCGAAGGTGTCACGCAGGCCTACAAGCCCGCAGGTTTTGACGAAATCCCCGAAGGTCTGAAGGACCCGGAGGGTAAGTGGTTTGCGATCCATTACGGCACGCTGGGCCTCTTCGTGAACGTCGATGCCCTGGGCGGTGCGCCTGTCCCGCAATGCTGGGCCGATCTGACCAAGCCCGAATATCGCGGCATGGTCGGCTATCTCGATCCGTCGTCGGCCTTTGTCGGCTATGCTGGTGCCGTGGCGGTGAATATGGCCCATGGCGGCGATCTGGGCAATTTCGACCCGGCGATTGAGTACTTCAACACCCTGGCCGAAAACGATCCGATCGTGCCCAAGCAGACCTCGTTCGCGCGGGTTGTCTCGGGCGAAATCCCGATCCTGTTCGATTACGATTTCAATGCTTATCGCGGCAAATACGAGGAAGATGGTAATTTCGAGTTCGTGCTGCCCTGCGAAGGCTCGGTGCGCGTGCCCTATGTCATGAGCCTTGTCGCAGGTGCTCCGAACGAAGATGCGGGCAAGCGCGTGCTGGACTTCATCCTGTCGGATGAGGGTCAGGCGATCTGGACCAATGCGTATTTGCAGCCCGCCCGCCCGGTGGAGCTGCCCGCCGAGGTCGCGGAAAAGTTCCTGCCCGCGTCCGATTATGAGCGGGCCGTCGCACTGGATTATGCCGAGATGGAGCGCGTCCAGGCCGCATTCGGCGAACGCTATCTGGCCGAAGTCAAGTAATCACACCGTTGCGGGCGGGGCGATCCAGCCCCGCCCGCATCACGCCAACCGGGGGACTTTTCATGTCGCAGCGCCACTTTGTGTTGCTCTGCCTTTCGCCGCTCGCCATCTTTACGCTGGCCTTTCTGGCGATCCCGTTGGGCCGACTGATCCTCGCCTCTGGCGAGGGTGATTCAGGTTGGGCGATCTATCTGCAGATCCTTCAGACGCCGCGCTATCTGTCGACACTGCTGCAGACGGTCTTGGTGTCGCTGGCCGTCACTGTCACGGCGCTTGCGATTTCGACCACCGCTGGGCTGTTCCTGGTGCGCCATCGTTTCTTTGGGCGCAATGCGCTGCTGTCGATCCTAACGCTGCCGCTTGCCTTTCCGGGTGTCGTGGTGGGCTTCATGATCATTCTGCTGGGCGGGCGGCAGGGCCTTGTGAACTCCATCACGCCCGGCCACGTTGTCTTCGCCTATTCCGTGTTCGGGCTGTTTCTCGGCTATCTCTATTTCTCGATCCCCAGAGTGCTGCTCACCGTCATGGCGGCCGCTGAAAAGATCGATCCGGCGCTTGAGGAGGCCGCGCAAACGCTGGGCGCATCGCCGCTCCGCATTGTCATCGACGTGCTCTTACCGGCGCTTGCTCCCGCGTTGATCGCCGCCGGGGCCATCGCTTTTGCCACAGCCATGGGCGCTTTCGGCACCGCCTTCACGCTCGCCACGGATATCGATGTGCTGCCGATGGTGATCTATACCGAGTTCACCCTGTCAGCGAACATCGCCATGGCCTCGGCCCTGTCGGTGGTGCTGGGGCTGGTGACATGGGCCTTGCTGCTGATTGCGCGCAGCCTGTCAGGCGACACCGTGGCGGTGGGAGGATAGCGCTATGAGGTCACTGACGAAATTCATCCCATTGCTCGTCACTCTGCTGGCCTGCGCCTTCCTGCTGATCCCGGTTATCCAGTCGGTTCTCGCCGGGCTGACGGTGAACTATTTCCGCGGCCTGTCCTCGGGTCTGACGCTAAAATGGATCGGCGAGGTCTGGACGCTCTATTCCCACAGCATCTTCCTGTCGATCGGGCTGGCTCTAGCCTGCCTCGTTGTGACGCTGATCCTCGGTGTGCCCGCCGCCTATGCGTTGGCGCGCAATCCCGGCCGGGCCTCGCGCGTGCTGGAAGAATTCATCTCTCTGCCGCTGGCCATTCCCGGCCTCGCGCTCGCACTGGCGCTGCTTCAGCTCTACGGCGGCTGGACCGATTTCCGCACCAGTTGGCTTTTTATCCTGGTTGGCCATGTGCTCTATACGCTGCCCTTCATGGTGCGCTCTGTCCTCTCGGTTCTGGCGGCCATCGACCTGAAGACACTGGAAGAGGGCGCAGCGAGCCTCGGGGCCGGACCGGCCCGGCGCTTTGTCGATATCGTGGTACCAAACGCGCTGCCGGGTATCCTCGCCGGAGCGCTGACCGTGGTCACGCTGTCCATTGGCGAATTCAACCTGACCTGGATGCTGCACACGCCCTACTTGAAAACGCTGCCCGTGGGTCTGGCCGACAGCTACGCCTCCATGCGGCTCGAGATCGCCTCAGCCTACACGCTGGTCTTCTTCGTGATGATCGTGCCGCTGCTGATGGCCATGCAGTGGGCCAGTGCCCGCGCTCAGAGGATTATGCAATGACACTGAAACTGACGAACATCGCCAAAACCTTTCCCGGCGGCACAAGGGCCCTTTTGCCCACCGACCTGGAGATCGCGAAAGGCGAGATCGTCTCTCTCCTCGGCCCGTCGGGCTGCGGCAAGTCCACATTGCTGCGCATCGTTGCCGGGCTGGAAGTCCCTGATCCAGGGGCCCAAATCGTCTTTGACGGCGAGGATGTCACGCATCAGTCCGTCGAAACCCGCAAGATCGGCATGGTGTTCCAATCCTACGCGTTGTTTCCCAACATGTCGGTGCGCGGCAACATCGGCTACGGGCTCAAGATGCAGAAACTGCCGCGCGCGGAGATTGACGCGCGGGTGGATGAGGTCATCGCCCTGTGCCGCCTTGAGGCCTATGCGGATCGCGCAATCTCGGCCCTGTCGGGCGGCCAGCGTCAGCGCGTGGCCTTGGCCCGCGCCATAGCACCGCGTCCGCGCGTGCTGCTGCTCGATGAGCCGCTTTCGGCACTTGATGCCGCGTTGCGCGGGCAGTTGCGCGACGAATTGGCGCTCTTGCTGCGCCAGTTCGGGATCACCGCGATATTCGTGACCCACGACCAGGACGAGGCCATGGCCATCGCTGACCGGGTGGCGGTGATGAGCCACGGCGAGGTTGCCCAGATCGGCACGCCCGAGGCGCTCTATCGGAATCCCGCCACCAGCTTTGTCGCGCGTTTTGTCGGCGATGCGATGCCGCTGTCTGGGCGGATCGAGTCCGATCAGCTGCATCTGCCGGGCGGGGTGCTGGCCTTGCCCAACGCGGCGGAGGGGCATGAGGTTCTGGTCCGGGCCGAGGATATCCGGCTCGACGCGCAAGGGCCCGTTGCGGCGAAGGTCGAAGCCGTGACCTTCCTTGGCACGCATTACCGCATCGCCCTGGCCGGTGCGACCGAGGCTCCGCTCTTTGCCTTGCACACCGGCTTGTCCGCGCCCAAGCCGGGATCCGATGTGCGTCTGTCCATCGCGCCGGAGGCGCTGCTCATCTTGCCTAAGGAAGCTGCCGCCTGATGCCCGGTTTCATCCAGATCACCGACACGCATATCGTTGCCCCCGGCGCGTTGGCCTATGGACGCTCGGATACAGCCGAAGCATTGCGCCGCGCGGTTGCGACGATCAACGCGAGAGAGCCGCACCTGGACGGGATTGATTGCGTCATCGTTACCGGAGATCTGACGGATCACGGCACGCCCGACGAATACGCCCATTTCGCCGCGATCATGGCCGATCTGAAGCTGCCATGGCAGGCCGTGCCCGGCAATCACGACCAGCGGGAGGCGATGCGCGCAGCCTTTTCTGATGCGCCCTGGATGCCTGCAAGCGGACCAATCCACTGGGCTCGCGATTTTGGCCCGTTTTCCGTGATCGGCCTCGATACCCTGCTGGAGGGCGCGCATCACGGTGAGCTTTCGCCCGAAGGGGCGGCCTTCCTTGATGCCGCGCTGACGGCCATCGGGCCGCAACCTGCGGTCATCGCCACGCATCATCCATGGATGCATACGGGGATAAGGGCGATGGATGCCGACAACCTGCGCAACGGCGCCGCGATGATGGCGCGGCTCGAGGCGCACGCCGCCCCCGTGCGCATGATCTCGGGCCATGTTCACCGTGCGGTCACCGGTCAGATCGGCCGTGTGACCTGCCAAATATCACCTGCGACATGCCATGCCGTACTGACCGATCATCGGGCCGATCAGGAGCCGCAGCTCGTGTTGGAACCCGGATGCATCACGGCGTGCCGCTGGGTCACGATACCGGGCCCCGGTTTAGTTTCCGACGCAATACCCACAGGAGAGTTCTCAGGACCGTGGCCATTTGCCGATTAGCGGGCGGGCGGGCGGGCGGTGGCGCCCACCGACCAAAATCAGGAACTCTGAACCCTGTTAGCCCTGCATCATCGGAGGTGCTGACACCTCATCTGCTGTGAAATTGCAATCTAGATAGTCACATTCTGATCCCGCTTCGCCACGAACTCACCGCTCAATTCGTCGAGGCAGCTGTTGCAAAAGAAGAGCCGGACAGCGTGACATCCCACGTCACCGGCCTCCCCTCCCCCCAGCGAAGCAGCGTTCGCAGCAAGAATATGGATGGTGCGGCCGTGACCTGAGCCCCTAAATCTCTTCCAGTTTTGTGTAGAGTCCGCCCAACTGAAGGACGGACAACTGAAGACGAGGTTCACCGACGAACAGATCATTCAG
>PDRY01000012.1 GCA_002748265.1 Rhodobacterales bacterium | reverse complement strand
GATCTCTTTCGGGACTGACTTCGTCGCCGGAAGAAAACGCGTGCCCAAACCCGCTACCGGGAAAATGGCTTTGGTGACTTTCTTGGTCATGTTCGAATTGCCTTTTGACGCGAGGAAACGCAGCGATGTGCGAATGCAGCGGTTCGACGCATCCCGTATGGGGTTAACGTGGCGCGACGACGACACTTTGCCGCTTCTGGCACGATTCAGGCGTTCCTACAATGTGACGCCACGTTGCGGCGCGGCGCTTTCGACCTCATGGGCCACACGCGCCTTCATGCGCCAGAAGCGCCAGAGCGGCTCGTTCCGCCCGGCGCGGCCGAACAGACCGCCGCGTTGCTCCCAGTAGCCATCGGGATGAAATCGCACCCGATGCCAGATTGCGGTGCGCGAGAACAAGTAGAGGCAGACGGGCGTTGCCCCGTCGGCAAGGGCTTGCTTTGACCGGCGCTGATGCACGCGCCGAGCCCAGAGCCGACCAGTGATCACCCTAGGAGAGAAGGGGGCGTGTGGTCGCGCGGAAAAGGGCGCGTGTTTGGAGGAAATCGCTTTGAATTCAAGGATCTTCTGATCGCGCCCCTGTGCGATCCCGGTATCGAAGCCAGCCAGAAGTCGGGTCACGTCACGTGGTTCGATCCGGCCGATACGCATGGCGCGCAGAAGCCGGTGCCGTTGACGTGCGCGCTCTTGTGCGATGATCCGCTCGTGACGGGCTTCGGCTGCGTGTTTGCGCAGGAAGACAGCGAGGCTGGTCCCGATCTGCGTCAGGTCGCGGGGAGTACGATCATCGCGCCGAAGGCGGCTGGCGGCCTTGCCGTGATGCACCTGTGCGAGGGGGACAATCGCCGTGACTTTCCCCGCCGCTGCGAGGCGCAGGTTCACGTCCGTTTCGTCTAGGTAGAACCGGAATGCGGGATCGAACCCCCCCATCGCGGCAAGCTCCCCGCGCCTGAAGGCCATGTTGGTCCCTTCGGTCTTAATGCCTTTGCCGGGGCGGGCGCGCAGGGCCACAGGGGCGTCTCCGCTCAACGGGATCGGCCTTGTCGTGCCGTCAGAAAGCGCCTCTGCGGCGCGGGACTGAAAGGCGATGCCATTGCGCCCCCGCACGTAGCCGGTTGCTGCGGTCACATCCCCATCCGCGAAGGGGGCGGTCAGGTGCCAGAGCCAGAGCGGCTCTGGCACGCTGTCATCGTCGATGAAGGCAATGATTTCTCCGGCGGCGGCGGCGATGCCGATATTGCGCGCCACCGAGATGTTTGGCTCATCGCAGGCACACAGGCGAATGTGATCCGCAAGAGGATGCCGCCGCACTGCCTCGCGGCCCTGAGCATCCGCAACAACGATCAACTCGGCGGCGGGGTGGTATATTTGGCCAAGCGCGGTCAGGCAGCGCTCCAGCTCGCGCGGGCGGCCTGCGCTGACCACGACGACGCTGGTGGAGAGGCGTGTCACTCCATCCCCATCTCGGCCATCATCGCTTCGATGCGCGGCACGTCTTCGGGGTTGTTCAGCTCCCAAAAGGTGCGGCCACGGGCTTCGACCTGGGTGCAGAGCAGTGGCTCGCCGCGTTCCAGGAACCTGAGTTGTTCGAGCCCTTCGAGCGTCTCCAGCGGCCCCTGATCCCAGCCGGTATAGGCGCGCAGCGCGTCGGGGCGGTAGGCGTAGACGCCGACATGGTGCCAAACGGGCGTGTCTGCATCGGCGGGATAGTCGGTGCCGGTGTAGGGGATCACTTCCTTGCTGAAGTAGAGCCCGCGCCGGTCCGCGCCGAAGACAGCGGTGGTGCCCCCCACACGGCCCGCGCGGCGATCCTCGCGAAAGCCGGACAGGGCGGCGCCGTCACATCGCAGCACCGGGGTGGCGACGCCAAAGCCGGGATGGGCCCGCAGATCCGCGATCAAGTCTTCGACGAACCAATGAGGGGTCAGCGGCGCGTCGCCCTGAAGGTTGACGATGATGTCGTGATCTCCGCCCAAGGTCTGCGCGGCCTCGGCCACGCGCTCGGTCCCGTTGACGCAGCTTTCCGATGTCATGACGACCTGCGCGCCAAAGCCTTCGGCAGCCTCGCGGATGCGGTTATCATCGGTGGCCACCACCACGCGGCAATCGGGCACCTGGCAGGCCGCCAGCCAGGAGCGGTGGATGAGGCTGCGCGAGTGCCCGGTGGCGCCGCGCAGCTCCACCAAGGGCTTGCCCGGATAGCGGGTCGACGCGAAGCGGGCGGGGATGACGATCAGCGGCTGCATTATGCCTCCTTGAGATTGACGCCCGGAGCGTGGGCGATGAAGAACGGGTTGGCGAAGCCGTCCTTGCCGTAGCGCAGCGGCGTGTGATCGTCGAAGCGCACGACCGCGCCGCCTGCGCCTGCCAGAACGGCATGCCCGGCGGCGGTGTCCCATTCCATCGTGCGGCCCACGCGGGGGTAGATGTCGGCCTCGCCCGTGGCGACAAGGCAGAATTTCAACGACGAACCGGCGCTCTTGCTGTCCTTCACGGCGTATTTGCCGATGTAGTCGTCGGTAGCCTGATCGCGGTGCGATTTTGAGGCCACCACCATCAGCGCGCTGTTGTCCGGGGCGGACACGCGGATCGGTGCGGTCGGGCCGGGCTGTGCTGGGTCCAGATCGCCCGTCTCTTCGACCGAAATGCCATCCGCATTGGTGTAGAACAGTCGCCCCTTGGCGGGGGCATAGACCACGCCCGCCACAGGCGTTCCGTTTTCGACATAGGCGATGTTCACGGTGAAATCGCCGCGGCGGTGAACGAACTCCTTAGTGCCGTCCAGCGGATCGACGATCAGGAACGCGTCGACCGACAGATCGTGCGTTGCGGCCTGTTCTTCGGTGATGAGCGCAACATCGGGAAAGGCGGCGCGCAGCCCGGCCGAGATCAGCTTATCTGCAGCCAGATCGGCGGCGGTGACGGGGCTGTCGTCGCTTTTGGTATCGACGTTGAAATCGTCCTGGCCATAGATCTCCATGATCTCGGCCCCGGCTTCGATGGCCAGCCGCCGGAACACCGGCATCAGATCGGCATGTTTCATAGTCCCTCACCTTGGCCGCTCACGGGCCTTTTCATTGAATGGAAAGCTCACGCCCCTTATGCTTTGGCCAATCGCCGCAAGCAAGAAGCGGCCCCAGAGGCACAACGCACCCATGTTCGAGACGAGACGCCCCCGCAACCGCGTCGGTTCCGCATTCCAGATGCTGGAGCTGATCTTTCACTGGACCGCGCGGGAGCTGAGCCAATCACACCGCCATCCGGCTATGGCGCTGCTCAAACAGATCTTTCAGACTCTGCTGATGATCTCGGTGTTCTACGTGATGTTCAACGTCATGGGGATGCGGAAATCCGCCGTGCGCGGAGACTACATGCTGTACCTCATGTCAGGCGTTTTCTGTTTTATGGTCCATGTGAAAGCGGTGTCGGCGGTGCAGAAAGCGGACGGGCCCACCAGTCCGATGGTGCTTCATGCGCCCATGAATACGATGATTTCGATCATCAGCGTGGCGCTGACGGATCTGTACCGGCAGGTCGTCGCAGCGGCGGTCATCCTGGGCGTCTATGAAGCCTTCACGGGCAATGTGGTGCTGGACCAACCGGTTCCGGCTGTCGGGATGTTCATCCTGTGCTGGGCGTCCGGCTGCGCGGTGGGCATCCTTTTGTGGGGTCTCAAGCCGTTTCTCCCTGCGCTGACAGGGATGGCCATTACGATCTATATGCGTGCCAACATGGTGTTTTCCGGAAAAATGTTCGTGGCCAATTCGCTGCCGGGGTTCATGATGCCGTTTTTCGACTGGAATCCGCTGTTCCACATCATCGACCAGCTCCGGGGGTTTGTATTCCTGAACTATAACCCGCATTTCACGTCGGTCAGCTATCCCATTTACCTGTCCCTCGCGTTCGTCGCGCTTGGCCTTCTGTTTCAGTTCTACGCAGGGGAACGCGCGAAGGGGCATCCCATCTAGATTGGTGCCGATGCAGAAAAGCCGCCCCGGAGGGCGGCTTTTGGTGTTTTGAATTGTTCCGGGCTGCGCCCGCTAGAACTCTCCACTCCGGTTGTGCCGGAGCGCGAACCTCACCCCTTCATGCCGTCCCAGAAATTTTTGACGGAGCTGAAGAAGCTCTTGGATTGCGGGTTGTTTTCCGCGCTGATCTCATCGAACTCGCGCAAAAGCTCTTTCTGGCGGCCGGTCAGGTTCACCGGGGTTTCCACCGCCAGTTCGATGAACATATCGCCCTGACCCTGGCCGCGCAGGGCGGGCATGCCCTTGCCGCGCAGGCGCATCTGGCGCCCGGATTGCGATCCGGCAGGGATTTTCACACGCGAGCGTCCGCCATCGATCGTCGGCACTTCGATATCCCCGCCCAGAGCGGCAGAGGTGACCGACACGGGCACGCGGCAAAAGAGGTTCACGCCGTCCCGCTCAAACAGCTTGTGGGGCTTCACTTCAATGAAGATGTAAAGATCCCCGGCAGGTCCGCCGCGCAGCCCGGCCTCGCCCTCACCGGCCAGCCGGATGCGGGTGCCGGTTTCGACCCCGGCGGGGATGTTCACCGACAGGCTCTTGTCCTTCTCGATCCGGCCCGCGCCGTGGCATTTGGTGCAGGGATCCTTGATCGTCTGCCCGGCGCCGTTGCAGGTCGGGCAGGTGCGCTCCACCGTGAAGAAGCCCTGCTGCGCGCGCACCTTGCCCATGCCGGAGCAGGTCGGGCAGGTATGCGGCTCGGAGCCGCCCGCCGCGCCGGTGCCGGAGCACTGATCGCAGGACACGGAAGTGGGAACCTTGATCGTCTCCTGAGCGCCGTGGAAGGCGTCCTCCAGATTGATGCGCAGGTTATAGCGCAGATCGTCGCCGCGCGTGGCCCGGCTGCGGGCTCCGCCACCGGCGCGCCCGCCCATACCGCCGCCACCGCCGAACAGATCGTCGAAGATGTCGGAAAAGGCCGACGCGAAATCGCCCTGCCCGTGGAACCCGCCAGCTCCGCCGCCCGGATGACCGCCGCCGCCCATACCGCCTTCGAAGGCCGCGTGGCCGTAGCGGTCATAGGCGGCCTTCTTTTCGGCGTCCTTGAGCACCTCGTAGGCCTCGTTGACCTCCTTGAACTGCGCTTCGGCGTTGGGGTTGTCCGCGTTGCGGTCCGGGTGCAGCTCTTTGGCTTTCGTGCGATAGCCCTTTTTGATCTCGTCGGCCGACGCGCCCTTCGAGACCCCGAGCGTTTCGTAATAGTCGCGTTTTGCCATTCATAAACCTCTCGAAACGACGAAGGCCGACCCGGCGAGCGGGCCGGCCTGTCGATTTCCGGTCAGGCGCTCTTACGAACGCTTGTCTTCGCCAAGATCCTCGAAATCGGCATCGACAATGTCGTCGTCACCCGGGCCCGCATCGGCGGCTTCGGGCTCATCTGCGACGTCGCCCTCTTCCTGGCCGGCCTTGTAGATAGCTTCACCCAGCTTCATCGAGGCTTCGGTGACGTTCTGGATGCCGGACTTGATCTTCTCGGGATCCTCTTTCTCCAGATCGTCTTTCAGCGCGGCGATGGCCAGCTCGATCGCTTCGACGGTGGTCGGGTCCACCTTGTCGGAATGCTCTTCCAGAGCCTTCTCGGTCGAGTGGATCAGGCTTTCGGCCTGGTTGTGGGCCTCGACCAGCTCCTTGCGGGCCTTGTCGGCGTCGGCGTTGTCTTCGGCGTCCTTCACCATCTTTTCGATGTCCTCGTCGGACAGACCGCCCGAAGCCTGGATGGTGATCTTCTGCTCTTTGCCGGTGCCCTTGTCCTTGGCGGAGACGGACACGATGCCGTTCGCGTCAATGTCGAAGGTCACTTCGATCTGCGGCATGCCGCGCGGTGCGGGCGGGATGTTTTCGAGGTTGAACTGACCCAGCAGCTTGTTGTCCGCGGCCATTTCGCGTTCGCCCTGGAACACCCGGATCGTCACGGCGTTCTGGTTGTCCTCGGCGGTGGAGAAGACCTGGCTCTTCTTGGTCGGGATCGTGGTGTTGCGGTCGATCAGGCGGGTGAACACACCGCCCAGGGTTTCGATGCCCAGAGACAGCGGGGTCACGTCCAGCAGGACCACGTCCTTCACGTCGCCCTGAAGCACACCGGCCTGAATGGCGGCGCCCATGGCCACGACTTCGTCCGGGTTCACGCCTTTGTGGGGCTCTTTCCCGAAGAACTTGGTCACCTCTTCGATGACTTTCGGCATCCGGGTCTGACCGCCGACCAGAACGACCTCGTCGATCTCATCTGTGGAGATGCCCGCATCCTTGAGCGCCGCTTTACACGGGGCCAGCGATTTCTTGATCAGATCGCCCACGAGGCTTTCCAGCTTCGCGCGGGTCAGTTTCATGACCATGTGCAGGGGCGTGCCGTCCTTGCCCATGGAGATGAACGGCTGGTTGATCTCGGTCTGGCTGGCGCTCGACAGTTCGATCTTGGCTTTCTCGGCGGCCTCTTTCAGGCGCTGCAGAGCCATCTTGTCCTTGGTCAGATCGACGCCGTTCTCTTTTTTGAACTCCTCGGCGAGGTAGTTCACGATGCGCATGTCGAAGTCTTCACCGCCCAGGAACGTGTCACCGTTGGTGGACTTCACCTCGAAGAGGCCATCGTCGATTTCGAGAATGGTCACGTCGAAGGTACCGCCGCCAAGGTCATAAACGGCGATGGTTTTGGTTTCTTTCTTGTCGAGCCCGTAGGCGAGAGCGGCGGCCGTCGGTTCGTTGATGATCCGCAGCACTTCCAGACCGGCGATCCGACCTGCGTCCTTGGTGGCCTGACGCTGGGCGTCGTTGAAATAGGCAGGCACGGTGATGACGGCTTGCGTCACTTCTTCGCCCAGGTAGCTTTCGGCGGTCTCTTTCATCTTTTGCAGGATGAAGGCGCTGATCTGGCTGGGGGAGTATTTTTCGCCCTTGGCCTCGACCCAGGCGTCGCCGTTGCCGCCGTCCACGATGTCATAGGGGACGAGCTTCTTGTCTTTTTCGACTTCGGCATCGCCCACGCGGCGGCCGATCAGACGCTTCACACCAAAGATGGTGGCGTCGGGGTTGGTGACAGCCTGCCGCTTTGCGGGCTGGCCGACCAGACGTTCGTCATCCGCGAAGGCGACGATGGAGGGGGTGGTGCGCGCGCCTTCCGCGTTTTCGATCACGCGGGGCTGGGAGCCATCCATGATGGCAACGCAGGAGTTGGTGGTGCCGAGGTCGATACCGATGACTTTGGCCATGTTCATATCCCTTCTTCATAGGCGATGTGAGTGGAGCGGACCCGTTACGGCGCCCACCCCGTATGGATGAGTGTTCCGCGCCTGTCGCGCGGGCTGATCGGTATATAGGGAGGCGTTTTTCTACCTGCAACAGCGCTGTGACAGGGAAACGCAGTGTAGGGCGGCTTGCCCCAGGTGTTTCGCCGCCGCTCCCGTGCGGCAGTGGGCTTCCGTTGCGGCAGGCGCGCGGGCGGCACTCTTGGCGGGGCAGGGGCGGCTTCCTATATCGCCGCGACTATCGGCCCGATGACCGATCCCCAGACAATGACAGGATACCCCATGACCGAACGTGCTTTGCTCGATCACCTGAACTGGCGCTATGCCACCAAGAAGATGGACCCGGCCAAAGCGGTGCCGCAGGACAAGGTCGATGCGATCCTTGAGGCGATCCGCATGACGCCGACCTCCAGCGGCACGCAGCCTTTCGAGATGCTGGTGGTCACCGATCCCGAACTGCGCGCCCAGATCCGTAAGGTGGCCTGGGATCAAGCTCAGATCACCGATGGCTCGCACCTCCTCGTCTTTGCGGCCTGGGACAACTACAACGAAGAACGCATCGACGCCGTGACCCGGCAGATGACTGAGGTCCGTGGAGATCTGCCGCTGATGACCCAGTATTACGAGAACCTGAAGGCCAACTACCTGCCGCGCGACGCCCGCACCAATTACGAGCACGCCGCGCGTCAGGCCTATATCGCTTTGGGTGTGGCCCTGATCGCCGCTGCGGAGCAGGACGTGGATTGCACGCCGATGGAAGGGTTCGACCCTGAGAAGGTCGACGAAATCCTTGGCCTGAAGGCGCGCGGGTTGCGGTCGGTCGTACTGCTGCCGCTGGGTTATCGCGATGCTGGCGGGGACTGGCTGCTGTCCATGGAAAAGGTCCGCAAATCCCGCGATGAGATGATCACCACCATCGACTAAAACACCCAGAGCCGCCGGGGCCTGCGCCCTGGCGGCTTCGTGCCTTGCGCGGGCGGGTTGGCCTCGCCAAACTCGTGGCGGGAGGCGGACAGGCACCATGCGCACTCACGGTATTCGCGGCTGCACCTACATCCCCGGCTTTCTGGAGCCTGCGGCACAGGCGCAGATGGTCGCGGCCCTGCGCGACGTCGTGGCGCGCGCGCCGTTCTTCACCCCGCGCACCCGGCGGGGGCCGATGTCGGTGCAGATGACCGCCGCAGGCGCGTTCGGCTGGGTCAGCGACGGGCGCGGCTACCGCTATGAGCCTCGCCATCCGTCCGGCGTGGACTGGCCTGCGATCCCGGCATGTGTCCTGCAAGTGTGGAACGCGGTCGCCCCGGATGCGCGGGCCCCCGAATGCTGCCTGATCAACCTGTATCGTGGCAGCGCGAAGATGGGTCTGCATCAGGACCGGGATGAGGCCGACCTGAGCCAGCCGGTCGTGTCGATATCGCTGGGCGATGACGCCCTGTTCCGGATCGGCAATGTGGAGAAAGGCGGGCGGACCGAATCGCTCTGGCTTGGCTCCGGGGACGTGCTGGTGATGGGCGGTGCCGCCCGGCTGATCCATCACGGCGTGGACCGGATTCGCACGGGCTCCTCCGCGCTGCTGGAGGGCGGCGGGCGGATCAACCTGACCTTGCGGGTCGTGACCTAGCGGTTGTCGCGGGTGCAGCAGCCGGACTGGATCGCCGCCCCATCGGGCGAATCGTTGAACAGGGTGGCGCGGTAGCCGAACATCGCGTCGCTCATCCCGTCGCTGCATGGGAAGCGCTGCACGATCAGCGTCCGGGTGAGGGTCGGGCCCTCCTGAAACTCCAGCTTCCAGCCATTGCGCGCCTTGCGGTGCGAGGTCAGCGACAGATCCCTGCGGCCGGTATCGGGGCTGTCGTATTCGCTGCCCTTCGGATAGAGCCCCAGCCGCCAGAACGGCTCCGTGCCGTGGCAGATTAGGGGCACCGGCTCCGCCCAGGGGTCTTCATCGGTGCGGGCCATGTAGCGCATGGACACCCAGCCATTGCCCTCTCCGGTCAGCACTTGGCCCCAGCGGCCATCGGAGGTCGTGCGCAGCACTTCGACAGAGATCGCATAGGGCGAGAGGCTGTCGAGGATGTCCGACGACGCGTCTGGCGCTGCGCGGATGTTCAGGCGATCATCCGACGCCACGCCCGTCACCGAATGGAGCGCCGGGTAGTCCTGGGCAAATGCCGGACCGGCAAGCAGAAGGGCGGTGAGGATGATGCGAATCATGCGATGGCTCCTGTGGCTGCCGCCGCATCATGCCATGATCGCGCGCCCATCGCACGCTGCGGGTCAGGCGATGAGCAGCAACGCTATGGCGACAAGGGCGGGAAGGGCCTGCACGACAAAGATCCTGCGGGATGCGGTTGCGGCTCCGTAGAGCCCGGCGATGCTGACGCAGCCGAGGAAGAACAGCGCCACCGACCGGGACCAGCCCGGATCGCCAATCAGCAGTGACCAGAGCAATCCTGCGGCGAGAAAGCCGTTATAGAGCCCCTGGTTGGCCGCCATCACTTTGGTGGGTGCGAAGAGATCGCGCGGAAAGCTGGTAAAGACGCGAGGGCCGCGGCTTTCCCAGGCGAACATCTCGAACCAGAGGATGTAGAGGTGCAGCAAGGCGATCAGGGCAGTCAGTATGTGGGCGAAGGTCGTCATGGGCGCGTGCTCCGGTTAGGATGCCTGGAGGGTAGGTGACCCTTAGAGCGGAGGAAAGCGTCGGCATGGATCCCATGGACATCATCCACCAGTACCGCCCCCAAACGCGCGAAAGAGCCATCGCCCTGCGCGGGATGATCCACGCCTGCGCCGCGCAGCTGGGGGCAGACGTTGCGGAAAGCGTGAAATGGGGGCAGCCGTCCTTTGCCGTGCCCAAGGGCACTCCGATCAGGCTTGGTCAGACGGAGGCCGGGCTGGCGATCTACACGCATTGCCAGACCCGCGTGATGAGCGACCTGGCCGCCCGGTTCGCCAATCTTCCGATTGAGGGCAATCGCGCGCTCCACCTTGCGGATGCGGAGCCGTTGCCGATGGAGCCCGTGGCGTGGTTGATCCGCCGGGCGCTGACCTACAAGAACGGCTCAACGTAAAAAGCCCCGCCAGTGGCGGGGCTTTCCAGATGCCTTCCGGCGTCTGATTCTTATTCGTCTTCGAGCGCCAGTTCGGCCTCATTGCGGGCCTTGTCGGCGGCGCCTTTGGCGTCCACGTCGCGATCCACGAATTCGATGATCGCCATCGGGGCCATGTCGCCATAGCGGAAGCCCGCTTTCATGATGCGAACATAGCCGCCCTGACGGTCGGCATACCGGGGGCCGATCACGTCGAACAGCTTGGCGACGTGCATGTCCTGCTTGAGCTGAGCAGCGGCCTGACGACGGGCGTGCAGGTCACCACGCTTGCCGAGCGTGACGAGCTTTTCGACGACGCGGCGCAGTTCTTTGGCTTTGGGCAGGGTGGTCTTGATCTGCTCATGTTCGATGAGCGAGCCGGCCATGTTCGCCCACAGCGCCTTGCGGTGCTCATGGGTGCGGTTCAGGCGGCGGTAACCTTTGGCGTGACGCATTGATTTATCCTTTCACGTTTTGCTTTGTCCGGGAACCGATGCGTGTCGGTCCCTCTCCTTGGGGCGGGATTGCCCGGGGTGAAACGGGGCCCGGCGGGCGGGCCCCGAATGCCTTAGAACTGGTCTTCGAATTTCTTGGCCAGCTCTTCGATGTTCTCCGGCGGCCAGTCCTCGACATCCATGCCGAGGTGCAGACCCATGCCGGACAGCACTTCCTTGATCTCGTTGAGCGACTTGCGGCCGAAGTTCGGGGTGCGGAGCATCTCGGCTTCGGTCTTCTGGATCAGGTCGCCAATATAGACGATGTTGTCGTTCTTCAGGCAGTTGGCCGAACGGACAGACAGTTCCAGCTCGTCCACCTTCTTGAGGAGGAGCGGGTTGAACTCCAGCCCGTCATCGTCGGAGCCGGTGCCAGCGGTTTCAGGCTCGTCGAAGTTGACGAAGATCTGAAGCTGGTCCTGCAGGATGCGCGCAGCAAAGGCCACGGCATCGTCCGGGGTGATGGAGCCGTCGGTTTCCACCTTCATGGTCAGCTTGTCATAGTCGAGCACCTGGCCCTCACGGGTCGGCTGCACGTCATAGGAGACCTTCTTGACCGGGGAATAGATCGCGTCGATGGCGATCATGCCGATGGGGGCATCTTCCGGCTTGTTCTTGTCAGCGGCGACGTAGCCTTTGCCGGTGTTCACGGTCAGCTCCATGAACAGGTCGGCGCCTTCGTCGAGATGGCAGATCACGTGATCCTTGTTCAGGATCTCGATGCCCGCGCTTTCCGAGATGTCGCCAGCGGTCACAGCGCCGGGGCCTTTGGCCTGCACCTGCAGACGCTTGGGGCCTTCGACTTCCATGCGCAGCGCGACCTGCTTGAGGTTCAGCACCATGTCGGTGACATCTTCGCGCACGCCGGACACGGAGGAGAACTCGTGCAGGACGTTGTCGATCTGCACGGAGGTGATCGCAGCACCTTGCAGCGAGGAGAGCAGGACGCGGCGCAGCGCGTTGCCCAGGGTCAGACCAAAGCCACGCTCCAGCGGCTCGGCCACGACGGTGGCCTGACGCGCAGGGTCAAAGCCAGGCTTGACCTCCAGCTGGGTCGGCTTGATCAGTTCGGCCCAATTCTTGTGGATCATGTGTCCCTCCATTCTAGCCTTGCCCCTCCATGGTCCTTCAGGGGCGGCACCCGAGGTTTCAAAAAACGAAAGGACGGGACCGCGCAAAATGCACGGCCCCGGCCCGAATTGGTTTGCCTTAGACGCGGCGGCGCTTCGGCGGGCGGCAGCCGTTGTGGGCGATCGGGGTCACGTCGCGGATGGACGTGATGTTGAACCCGACAGCAGCCAGAGCACGCAGGGCGCTCTCACGACCCGAACCCGGGCCCTGCACTTCGACTTCCAGAGTCTTCACACCGTGTTCCTGAGCCTTGCGGCCCGCGTCTTCGGCGGCCAGCTGGGCGGCGTAAGGGGTCGATTTGCGCGACCCTTTGAAGCCCATGGTGCCAGCGGACGACCAGGAAATGGCGTTGCCCTGCACGTCCGAGATCAGGATCTTGGTGTTGTTGAAGCTGGAGTTCACGTGGGCGACGCCAGCAGCGATGTTCTTGGAGACCTTCTTCTTGCCTCCGCGACGGGGATCACGAGCCATCTGTGCGCCTCCTTATTTCTTCTTGCCGGCGATGGGTTTCGCCGGGCCTTTGCGGGTGCGCGCATTGGTGTGCGTACGCTGACCGCGAACCGGCAGGTTGCGGCGGTGGCGCAGGCCACGGTAGCAGCCCAGGTCCATCAGGCGTTTGATGTTCATCTGCACTTCGCGGCGCAGGTCGCCTTCGACGGTGTAGTTCGCGTCGATATGCTCACGGATGGCGAGCACTTCGGCGTCGGACAGGTCGTTCAGGCGGCGGGTTTCGTCGATGCCGGTCGCCTCGCAGATCGCTTTCGCGGAGGAGGGGCCGATACCGGTGATGTAGGTGAGGGCGATGGGAACCCGCTTCGCGGTGGGCAGGTTCACGCCGGCAATACGTGCCAAGGCTTGCGTTCCTTTCGTTGCGGCTCCGTCTTGCCAGAGCCTTTTTTCACAACTGCGGCTGATAAGGCCGCTATGGGTGAGGTGGTCCGCCCGAATCCGAGCGATTCCCTATCGGGACGGCGCTGCCTACGGGAGCAGAGCCCAACTGTCAATCCCACACGCAGAGCTTGTGGCGCGTTAACCATTTGGTAAGTTGTGTGGCCGATCACATCGGCGCTCTGAGTACCGGGGGATGCAGTATTGGTTTTTCAGCTTCTGTACGAGAGTCGCGCAATCACTCCGCGAGGCCAGATCGAGGACCTTGATATCCTGCGTGAGGCCCTGGAACGCAATGCGCAGCTCGGCGTGACCGGCTATCTCGTGCGCTCACCTTCGCATTTTGCACAGTTGCTAGAGGGTGAAGAAGGCGTTGTGTGGGAGCTTTATGCCCAGATCCGTAGGGACAAGCGTCATAGTGATGTGAAAACGCTGATGACCCAGAATGGCCCCAATCGGCAGTTTCCTGATTGGTCCATGGGCTACGCGGAGATCGCGATGGACCCGAATGAGTCCGTCAGCCCCCAACAGTGGTTGCGCATCATCAAGACGGCGGCCCAGGATCTTGGCGGCGGGAGCCCCCTCTCAGCCCCGGATCCTTGATCCTCTCAATGAGAGATCACCGACCCCTCGCGGTCTAGCCGGAGGTCTTCTTGCTTGGCGCACGGCCCTTCTTGGGCGGCGCGGCATCGGGGTCCAGCGGGTTTTCGGTGACATCGGCGGTGAGCGGCCCAAGATCGAGCGCTTCGCGGATGCGCTGCAGGAGCGACAGGGTGTGCGGGGACATCTCTTCGATGGCGCCCGCGATATATTGGACCACGCGCATCGCCAGCTCGGCCTCTTCGGGGCTGTCGAACAATTTGGGCAGCGTGGCGATACCTTGGTCGGGCTCGTAAGAGGCGATCAGCGTCTGCTGGTGGATGATCATCGCACGGCGGCTGGAGCCAAGGCTGGCAAAGGGTTCGTTGTGGTTGAGCACCTTCGATGACCGCTCCAGCCGATCGCGGCGGACCTGGCCGCGCGTGTCGGCCATCAGCACCAGCATGCGGATCACCGCTTCCGGGAAGCCGCCCTGATCGATGGTCATCAGCGCCTGCGAGACCTCGGGCAGGCCGCGCAGCTCATCAAGGCTCTTGAGGGTGCGGCGCGCCTCGTGGGTGCGGCCGAATGCGCGGGCCCAGGGGGTGCCCCAGAGGCTGTGGAATGTCAGCTCATAGGTCATGTCGCGCATGTCGCGCCAGAAATCGATCGTTTGTTCTGCCGCCTGCACCCATAGCGCCTCGGCGGCGAGGAACGGGTTGCTGGGCTCTGCGGGCGTGCGCGTATCGCGCAGCTTCTCCGCCTGGGCCTTAAGCGGTGCGGTCATCGGGTTGCGCGAGGACATCAGCGCCCGGCTGAGCCGCTGCGGGTGCAGGGCGCGGCTGGCTTCGGCGGCGGTGTCGGAGACAAGCGCGCGGATCGCGGGGCGCAGCGTGCTGTCATAGACCTGCGCCTGAATTTCTGCGGCGCGGGCGACCGCGGCAAAGGGGCGTTCATCGGCCAGCCCGTCGCCAAGCGCGCGGATATCGTCCAGCGACCGCTCTGCGAAGCCGACGGTGAAGGTCTTGTGCCCGTCTTCCTCGGTCACGTCCTCGATGGTCATCTCGTAAAGGCCGGGGGCGAGGGCTTCGATGGTCTTCAGCGTCGAGGCCACTTCGGAATGCTCGCGCTTGGCGATCTTGCTGGACACGAAGATGCCCAGATGGCCGACTTGTTCATGGACCATGTAGACGATGCGCTGCCCGCGAATGCGGATTTCGGACACATCGGCATAGGTCTCCACGATCCAGTTCAGAGCCTGCTGCGGCGGGGTGATGTTGTCCCCGTGGCTGGCGAAGACGATGATCGGCGCGCGGATCGCCTTGAGGTCAATCGGGCGACCGGGTTCGATCCGGGCTTCGTTCTTGACCAGGCGGTTCCCGACGAAGAGCTGTTCCACGATCCAGCGGATTTCGGGCTCATTCAGGAGGAAGAACCCGCCCCACCAGCGTTCGAATTCAAGGAATGTGTCATCCCCTTTGTCGATGTCGCGGAACAGGTCGGTGTATTTGCGGAACAGGGTCCGGCTGGGGTTCAGAAGTTCGAAGTTCTGCACCAGATGAGCGCCATCGAAGATGCCGCCGCCCAGGTCGGCCAGGAACATCGGGATCCAGGTGCCGCCCAGAACGCCCGCATTGTAGCGCATCGGGTTCTCGCCCACCTTGCCCGCCCAGGGCGCGACCGGAGCGCCGTTGATGACGATCGGGCCGGTCAGATCGGGGTTCAGCGCGGCCAGCAGCAGCGTGGCCCAGCCGCCCTGGCAATTGCCGGTGATAACGGGTGCGGCGGCGTCGGGGTGACGGCGCATGATCTCCCGAACGAAGGCGGCTTCGCTGCGGGTCACGTAGGACAGGAATTGTCCCGGCTCCGGTTCGCGGTGGAATGCGACGAAATAGACCGGGTGACCGTCTCGCAGGGCGACGCCCACCTGGCTGTCGGGCTTGAACCCGCCGATGCCGGGGCCGTGGCCCGCGCGCGGGTCGATGATGACATAGGGGCGCTTCCAGTCATGGACGGTCACGCCCTTGGGCGGCTTGATTTGAAGCAGCATGTAGTTGGAGGGGAAGGGTAGGTCCTTGCCCTCCATCACCACGTCGTAATCATAGACCAGAACCGGAGGGCATCCGGCGGCCTCGTGCTCCAGGAACACATCGCCGCGCTTGCGCAGGGTGTCCATGGACAACACCCACCGCTCCGCCGCGTCGCGCAGGTAGCTGCTCCAGGCATCGATCAGCGTGCCGTTGGACTGGGCCGCGCGAATCGCGCCGACCAGCTGTTCGGTCTGCTCCACCACCTCACGGGCGCGGGCGGCGTGGGTGTCCACGATCCGGCGTCCCTGCCGCGAGGCGGCCGTGGATAGGATGTCTGCGGTGGCGGCGCCTGCCTCCAGCTCGTGCTCCGTCAGGGCGAGGCCGTGGCGCATGTTCTGGATCAGGTCGGCTTCGGGGCGCGGAACGGCAGGCTGGCGGGCCGGGTCGAACAGGTCAAACACATTGGTCATGGGATACCTCACGCCGTGATGGAGAAGCCGCCGTCGATGTCGTGCACACCGCCGGTCAGGTTGCGCGCCTCGTCCGAGGCAAGGAACGCCGCCATAGCGCCCACATCGTCGATGGTGGCCAGATGGTGGGTCGGGGCACGGGTGGCCGCGCTGTCGAGAAGTTCGTCGAAATGGTCGATCCCAGACGCGGCGCGGGTGGCCAGCGGCCCAGGGGAGAGCGCATGAACGCGAATGCGCTGTTCGCCCAGTTCGGCGGCGGCATAGCGCACGGTGCTTTCAAGCGCGGCCTTCACCGGGCCCATCATGTTGTAATGGCGCACAACGCGGGATGAGCCGAAGAAACTGACCGACATGCAGCACCCGCCATCGCGCATCAGCGGCTCCGCCAGGCGGATCATGCGCAGGAAGGAATGGACCGAGATGTTCATCGCCAGCGAGAACCCATCGGCAGAGCAGTCCACCACCCGCCCGTGCAGATCGTCTCGCGGGGCGAAGGCGATGGAGTGGAGCAGCGTGTCCAGCCGCCCCCATTCGTCTTCGATCCGCTGGAACAGGGATTCGAGCGCGCCGGGCTGTGCGACATCCAGCGGCCCCATGATCCGTGCGTCCAGCTCTTCGGCGAGCGGGCGCACATGGGGTTCGGCCTTGTCGTTGAGCCACGTAATGGCCAGATCGGCGCCCTGGGCCTTCAGCGCGCGGGCGCAGCCCCAGGCGATCGAATGCTCGTTCGCGATGCCGACGACGAGCGCTTTCTTGCCCTGTAGTGAAAACATGGATGATCCCCGGCTGACCGTTGCCGGGGATCAATGGCACCAAGCCATGAACAATAGGTAACACTCCAATGACATTCCCGCGGCACTTGGCTGCGGGGCGTCGCTTAGCTGTCTCGGTTCACCAGCCGTGTCAGGACATCGCTGGCGGACAGAGATCCGATGGTTTGCCCGTTCTCGGTTACGGCCACGCGGGCCGAATGCGCCAGCAGATCCGACAGGTCTGTGATGCGCGCGCTCGCATCGACCGAAGCGCAGCCATCGGGCGCTTGGGTCTCGGACACGCAATCGCGCGCAGTGAGCACCGGCAGCGGATTGATGTTGGCGACGAAATCCGCAACGTAGTCATCTGCGGGCTCCAGCACGATCTGTTCGGGCGTGCCGATCTGCACGATCCGCCCGCCTTCCATGATTGCGATCCGGTTGCCGATCTTCATGGCCTCTTCCAGATCGTGACTGACGAAGAGGATCGTGCGGCGGGTGCGCTCTTGCAAGGTGAGCAGGTCATCTTGCAGCTTCGCCCGGATCAGCGGATCAAGCGCGGAGAACGGCTCATCCATCAGCAGGATCGGCGCATCGGTGGCAAAGGCTCGCGCCAATCCGACCCGCTGCTGCATACCGCCGGACAGCTCGGACACCTGGTTGTCCGCCCAATCCGCGAGGTTGACGACCTCCAGCTCGGCGCGGGCGCGCTCCAGCCGCTCGGCTTCGGGCATCCCGGCAAGTTCGAGCCCAAGCGCCACGTTGTCGATCACGCTGCGCCAGGGCAGCAGGCCGAATTTCTGGAACACCATGGACACGCGCGTGCGGCGCAGATCGCGAATGTCGCGGGGGCTGGCTTGCCCCACGTCCAGCATCGCGCTGCCGTCATAGACATTCATCGTCCCGCGCGTGACCGGGTTGAGCCCGTTCACCGCCCGCAGCAGCGTCGATTTGCCGGAGCCGGACAGCCCCATCAGCACGACGATCTCGCCCTCCTCGACGGAGAGAGAGGCGTCATGAACGCCCAGGATTTGCCCGGTGCTGGTCTGGATGTCTTCGCGGCTTTGGCCTTCATCCATCAGAGGCAGAGCCTCTTCGGGGGCGTCGCCAAAGACGATGTTCACCTTGTCGAACTCGATCATGCGCACCATGGGTCAGTCCTTCTTGAACATGCGGTCAAGCATGATGGCCACGACGACGATCACGAACCCGGCCTCGAACCCCAGCCCGGTATTGACCGAATTGAGCGCCCGCACGACCGGAACACCAAGCCCGTCAGCGCCGACAAGTGCGGCAATCACCACCATCGACAGAGACAGCATGATCGTCTGCGTCAGCCCGGCCATGATCTGCGGCAGGGCGTAGGGCAATTCGATCTTGCGCAGCACCTGGCCCGGCGTGGCGCCGAAGGCCTCACCGGCTTCCAGCAGCTCGGGCGGGGTGGAGCTGATGCCCAGATGGGTCAGCCGGATCGGCGCCGGGATCACGAAGATCGCGGTGGCGATCAGGCCGGGCACCATGCCGATGCCAAAGAACACGATCGCCGGGATCAGGTAGACGAAGGTCGGCAGGGTCTGCATCAGGTCCAGCACGGGCCGCATCCACGCATAGACGCGCGGGCGGTGGGCGGCGTAGATGCCCAAAGGCACCCCCAGCCCCATGCACAGGATGCAGGCCGTGACGACCAGCGTGAGCGTTTCGGTCGTCTCTTCCCAGTAGCCCTGGTTGATGACAAAGGCCAAGGCCAGCAGCACGCCCAGAGGCACTTTCCAGCCCCGTTGCAACACCCAGGTCAGCGCGACCAGAGCGGCGACGACGACGATCATCGGCGGGGTCTGGAGCGCCCAGAGGATGGCGTCGATCAGGGCTTCGGCCCCGGTGGCGAACCCGTCAAAGACAAAGCCCAGATTGGCGATCAGCCAGTCGACGACGCTCTCAGAGACGTCGCCGACCGGGATTTTATACGCGGTCAGAATATCCATGATGGAAAAAGACCCCGGCGGAGGGCGCCGAGGTCATGGGCCTTAGTTCAGGGCCGCGGCGAGCGCATCGGCCGCGTTTTCGCCGTCCTTGGTCGTCACGCCGTCGAGCCAGCCCTTGGCTTCGTCCATATTGGCGGACAGCCAGGCGCGGGCCGCGTCTTCGGGCTTTTCGCCGTCATTGAGGATCGCGCCCATGATCTCGTTCTCCATGGCGAGCGAGAAAGTCAGGTTGCCCAGCAGGGCGCCCACATTCGGGCAGGCGTCGGCATAACCGGCGGTGACATTGGTGTGCACGGTCGCGCCGCCGAAATCGGGGCCGAAGACATCATCGCCGCCCGCCAGGTAGGTCAGGTCGAAATTGGCGTTCATCGGGTGGGGCTCCCAGCCCAGGAACACGATCGGCTTGTCGCGGCCGGACAGGCGGCCGACCTGGGCCAGCATGCCCTGCTCAGAGCTCTCGACGACTTCGAACTCAGACAGGTCGAAGGCGTTGGCGTCGATCATGTCGATGATCAGGCGGTTGCCGTCATTGCCCGGCTCGATCCCGTAGATCTTGCCGTCCAGTTCATCGGCATGAGCCGCGATGTCGGCGAAATCCGTGATGCCCAGAGCCGCGCCCGCCGCATTGGTGGCCAGCGTGTATTTTGCGCCTTCCAGGTTCTGGTGGATGCTTTCGACGGTGCCTGCGTCCAGATAGGGGCGGATATCGGCTTCCATGGTGGGCATCCAGTTGCCTAGGAACACATCCACATCGCCGCCCGCAAGCGCGGTGTAGGTCACCGGCACGGAGAGCACCTTGATCTCGGTGTCATAGCCAAGCGCTTCGAGCACCTGAGTGGTGACGGCGGTGGTGGCGGTGATGTCCGTCCAGCCCACGTCCGAGAAGGTCACGCTGTCGCAATCGGCGAGCGCGCCGGTGCCAAGCGCGGTGGTCAAAGTGGCAAGGATGGCAAGACGGTTCATGGAAAGCTCCTGTTGATGATCATTATTGACGCCGCTTGACGGCGGGATTAGGGGTTAGGAAACATTTATTGACTGGTCAGTCAACTTATTATTCCGCAGTGACACAAGGAGCATATCATGGGTCGCCCCTCGCTTGCCACAGAGCGCCGCGCTGCGTTGATCGTTGCCGCGATCGACGAGATCCATGCGCAAGGCACTTTGGGCGTGACCATGGCGGCCATCGCTGCGCGGGCGGGGGTGTCGGGGCCTTTGGCGTCGCACTACTTCGGAACAAAGGACGCGCTGATCACCGAGGCGCTGCGCGACATGCTGCGGCGGCTGAATGCCGATGTGATCGCGGCGCTGCGTGCGGCCAACGGCCCCCGCGCCCGGCTTTCGGCGCTGATCCGCGCCAATTTCGGGCCCGGCCAGTTCTGTGACAAGACGATCTCGGCCTGGCTGAACTTCTATGTGCGGGCCCAGGCCGATGAGCCCACGCAGCGCCTGCTGCGCATCTATTTCCGGCGCCTGCAGTCGAACCTCCTCCACGAGGTCCGGCAGCTGGCTCCTCAGGCCCGGGCCGAAGCCCTGGCTGACACGCTCGCTGCGCTGATCGACGGGTTCTACCTGCGTCACGCGCTGCGCCAACGTCCACCGGACGCGGGCCATGTGGTCGCGCGTATCGAAGAAACCATCTCGCTTTACCTATCGGAGCAGACATGATCCCCACCGCTTCCCATTTCATCGACGGCGCTTTCATCGAAGACGAAACCGGCGCGCCGATCCCGGTGATCGACCCGGCCAATGGCCAGCAGGTCGCGACCTTTCACGCGGCGACCGACGATCTGGTGCAGCGCGCCGTGGCCTCTGCCGCGCGCGCCCAGGCCGAGTGGGCCGCCACCCCTCCCGCAGAGCGCGGCCGTGTGCTGCGCCGCGTCGCGGATATCCTGCGGGCCCGCAATCAGGAGCTCTCCGAGCTTGAAACGCTCGACACGGGCAAGCCGCTCTCGGAAACGCTGGTGGCCGATGCGGCCTCGGGCGCGGATGCCATGGAGTATTTCGGCGGGCTCGCCGCGACCCTGACCGGAGACCAAATCCCCTTTGGCGGGCAGGGCGGCGATTTCGCCTATACCCTGCGCGAACCGCTGGGCGTCTGCGCCGGTATCGGCGCGTGGAACTACCCGATCCAGATCGCCTGCTGGAAGGCCGCTCCGGCTCTGGCCGCAGGAAACGCGATGGTGTTCAAGCCCTCCGAAATCACGCCCATGTCTGCCCTGAAGCTGGCCGAGATCCTGATCGAAGCGGGCGCGCCCAAAGGGCTTTTCAATGTCGTGCAGGGCTATGGCGCCGTGGGCGCGGCGCTAACCAGCCACCCCGATGTCGCCAAGGTCTCTCTGACCGGGTCGGTGCCGACGGGCGCCAAAGTCGCTGCCGCTGCCGCCGGAGAGCTCAAGCACATCACCATGGAGCTGGGCGGCAAATCTCCGCTGATCGTGTTCGAAGACGCCAGCATCGAAGACGCCGTGGGCGGTGCGATCCTGGGCAATTTCTACTCGTCGGGGCAGATCTGCTCCAACGGCACGCGTGTCTTCGTGCAGCGCAAGGTGCTAGAGCCGTTCATCGCCCGGCTGGTGGAGCGCACCCAAAATGCGGTGATCGGAGACCCCAAGGATGAGGCCACGACCTTCGGCCCGCTCGTCACCGAAGCGCAGATGGAGAAGGTGCTGTCCTATATTGAGACCGGCAAGGCCGAAGGCGCCACGCTGGTGCTGGGCGGCCACCGGATGGACCGCGAAGGGTTCTTTGTCGCGCCGACGATCTTCAGCGATGTGCGCGATGACATGACCATCGCCCGCGAGGAGATCTTTGGCCCGGTCCTGTCGATCCTGCCCTTCGACGATGAAGACGAAGTGATCTCCCGCGCCAATGACACCCACTTCGGCCTGGCCGCAGGCGTGTTTACCCAGGACATCACCCGCGCCCACCGCGTGATCGCCCAGCTTCAGGCGGGCACGACCTGGATCAACGCCTATAACCTGACGCCGGTCGAGATGCCGTTCGGCGCGGTGAAGCAGTCCGGTTTCGGCCGCGAGAACGCCCGCGCCGCGATTGAGCACTACACCCAGGTGAAGTCGGTCTATGTGGGCTTGAGCCCGGTGGAGGCGCCCTTCTGATGCAAGCAGATTACGTCATCATCGGTGCCGGCTCCGCTGGCTGCGCCATGGCTTACCGTCTGTCCGAAGCCGGGAAATCCGTGCTGGTGATCGAACATGGCGGCACCGATGCGGGGCCGTTCATCCAGATGCCCGGTGCGCTGTCTTACCCGATGAACATGTCCCGCTATGATTGGGGCTTCATGGCGGAGCCGGAACCGGCGCTGAATGGGCGCTCGCTGGTCTGCCCGCGCGGCAAGGTCGTGGGCGGGTCGTCTTCCATCAACGGGATGGTCTATGTGCGCGGCCACGCCGGGGATTACGCCCATTGGGCCGAAAACGGCGCGGCGGGCTGGGATTTCGCGGATGTGCTGCCCTATTTCAAACGGATGGAAAACTGGGATCCGCGCGGCCATGGCGGCGACCGCGATTGGCGCGGCACGGATGGCCCGTTGCACGTCACGCGCGGCCCGCGCGATATCCCGTTGCACGACGCCTTCGTGAAAGCGGGCGCGCAGGCCGGGTTCGAAACCACCTCAGATTATAACGGCGAGAAGCAAGAGGGCTTTGGCCCGATGGAAATGACGGTCCATCGCGGTCAGCGGTGGTCGGCGGCGAATGCCTATCTTAAACCTGCGCTGAAGCGCCCCAACTGTGATCTGATCCGCGCCTTTGCACGGCGCGTGGTGATCGAGAACGGGCGCGCGGTCGGGGTTGAGGTCGAGCGCGGAGGCAAGGTGGACACCATCCGCGCGGGTGCTGAGGTGATCGTGGCCGCATCGGCCATCAATTCGCCCAAGCTTCTGATGCTGTCCGGCATCGGTCCCGCCGCCCATCTGGCCGAATACGGCATCGACCTGGTGGCGGACCGGCCTGGTGTCGGCGGCAATCTGCAAGACCATCTGGAGCTTTACATCCAGCAGGCCTGCACCCAGCCGATCACGCTCTACAAATACTGGAACCTCCTGGGCAAAGCCTTCGTCGGTGCCAAATGGCTGTTCACCCGCACGGGTCCCGGTGCGTCGAACCAGTTCGAATCGGCGGCTTTCCTGCGCTCTGCCGCCGGGGTCGAGTATCCCGACATCCAGTATCACTTCCTGCCCATCGCCGTGCGCTATGACGGGCAGGCGGCTGCGGAAGGCCACGGCTTCCAGGCCCATGTTGGGCCGATGCGCTCCAAGAGCCGGGGGCATGTGCGGCTGCGGTCCGGCGCGGCGCAGGAAGCCCCCGAGATCCGGTTCAACTACATGAGCCATGAGGACGACTGGCGCGATTTCCGCCACTGCATCCGCCTGACCCGGGAGATCTTTGGGCAGCAGGCCTTCGATCCGTTCCGCGGCAAAGAGATCCAGCCCGGCGCCGATGTGCAGACCGATGAGGAGCTGAACGCCTTCATCGCTGAGCACGCCGAAAGCGCCTATCACCCCTGCGGCACCTGCCGGATGGGCGCGGCTGACGATCCGGGCGCCGTGGTGGATCCGCAGGCGCGGGTGATCGGCGTGGACGGCCTGCGCGTCGCTGACAGCTCGATCTTCCCGCGTATCACGAATGGGAACCTGAACGCGCCGTCGATAATGGTGGGTGAAAAGGTGTCGGATCACATCCTGGGCCGGAGCCTGCCGCGTGACAACGCAGCGCCCTGGATCAACCCCCGCTGGCGTGAGAGCGATCGGTAGGGCAGGGCGGTCCATCCAATCGGAAAAGAGAAAGCGCGCGGGATCGTCTGACCCCGCGCGCTTTTTATGGTTGGCACTCAGCCTTTGGTGCTTTGTAGAGCTCGGGCGCCTTAACCGTCGAGCGCGCCGCTGAGCCGCTCGGCAACCTCGTCGATCTGGCCCAGGCCGTTGATGGACTGGAGCTTACCCTTGGCGTGGTAGTAGCCGATCAGCGGCGAGGTTTGTTTGTAATAGGCCATCAGCCGCGTGCGCAGGCTTTCCGCATTGTCGTCGGGGCGCACCGGCTCTCCGGCGGCGGCGGCTTCGCGGGCGCGGTTTTCAACCCGCTCGACCAGCACATCGTCATCCACGCGCATTTCGACCACGGTGTCGAGCGTCATGCCTTCTTCGCCAAGCAGTTCGCCCAGAGCATCCGCCTGGGCCAGCGTGCGGGGGAAGCCGTCGAAGATGAAGCCGCCCTCAGGACGCTCGCCTTCGAGCTTCTCGCGGATCAGGCCGATGACGATCTCATCGGTGACCAGTTCACCGCGAGCGATCACATCGGCCACGCGCTTGCCCATCTCGGAGCCGCTGGATTGAGCCTCTCGCAGCATGTCGCCGGTGGACAGCTGCATCATCTTGCGGGTCTCAACGAGCCGGCGGGCCTGAGTGCCTTTGCCTGCTCCGGGCGGTCCGAGAAGGATAATATTCATTTGCGCGCGGGTCCCTTCCTGCGTTTCTTTCCGGCCCCAGCTTTGCTGCGACCGCGCAGCTGGGATTTCTCGATCAGCCCTTCATACTGATGGGCAAGCAGATGCGACTGCACCTGTTGGATCGTATCCATCCCTACGGAAACAATAATCAGAATGGAAGTGCCCCCGAAATAGAAAGGAATGGAAAGCTGCGAACGCATGATCTCCGGGAGGAGGCAGACAAAGGCCAGATATGCGGAGCCCAGCACCAGCAGGCGGGTCACAACATAGTCCAGATATTCCGCGGTCCGCTTGCCGGGGCGCACGCCGGGGACGAAGCCGTTCTGGTTCTTCAGGTTGTCGGCCACGTCATCGACTTTGAACGCGACTTCCTTGGTGTAGAAGAACGTGAAGAACACGATCATCGCCGTGAAGAACAGCAGGTACAGCGGTTGGCCGGGCCCGAAATAGGCCAGGATGGTGGACATGACCGGCCCCGTCTGCCCGCCCGAGAAGGTGGACAGCGTGGTCGGCAGCAGCAGCAGGGCAGAGGCGAAGATCGCCGGGATCACGCCCGCCGGGTTCACCTTGATCGGCAGGTGCGAGGAGCCGCCGTCATAGACCTTCATGCCGACCTGGCGGCGCGGGTACTGGATGTGCACCTTGCGCAGGGCCCGCTCCATGAACACGACAAAGGCAAGCGCCGCGATGACCATGGCAAAGACGCCCACGATCACGCCGGGGCTGACCGCGCCGGACCGGCCCTGGCTCAGGAACTGGGCGAGAGCGGCGGGGATTTCCGCGATGATGCCGACGAAGATGATCAGCGAGATGCCGTTACCGATCCCGCGCGCGGTGATCTGTTCACCCAGCCACATCAGGAACATGGTGCCCCCGACCAGCGTGATGACGCAGGCGGCGCGGAAGAACATGCCCGGATCAGAGGCGAGGCTCCCGGCTTCGAGGCTGACGGCAAGCCCATAGGCCTGGAACGTCGCCAGAGCGACGGTGCCGTAGCGGGTGTATTGGTTGATCTTCTTGCGCCCCTGCTCGCCCTCCTTCTTGAGCTGCTTGAGCGGCTCCCACATGGAGCCGAGGAGCTGCACGATGATCGAGGCCGAGATGTAAGGCATGATGCCCAGAGCAAAGACCCCCATCCGCGACAGCGCGCCGCCGGTGAACATCGACAAGATGCCCCCGATCCCGCTGGCCGCGCCTTCCATGAAGTCGCGCAAGGCCTGACCGTCGATCCCCGGAACGGGGATGAACGTGCCGATGCGGTAGACCACCAGAAGAAGGATGGTGAAGAAGATTCGCTGACGCAGTTCGGTCGCTTTGCCGAGAGTGCTCCAGCTCAGATTGGAGGCCATCTGTTCTGCTGCGGATGCCATGTGGGCCCTTCTCTTCTCATGCAGGCGCCGCCGAACCGTTTCCGGCCGGCGGCGCGCATTGGAAACATGACAGGTATCTAAGCGGGCAAAGACCCGCCGACAACCTGTTACTCAGCCGCAGCCGGGGCGGTGACGGTGAGTTTACCGCCAGCCTTCTCCACCGCCTCGACCGCACCCTTGGAGGCGCCGGTCACGGTGATGGTGGCTTTCGCGGTCAGCTCGCCCTTGCCCAGGACGCGCACGCCGTCGCGCAGACGCGACCGGGTCACCAGGCCGCTCTCGATGAGCGTCTCTTCGGTGATGTTGGCGGCGTCCAGCTTGCCGGCGTCGATGAATTTCTGGATCAGGCCGAGGTTCACGACAGCGTAGACCTTGCGGTTCGGCTTGTTGAAGCCGCGCTTGGGCAGACGCTGGTAGATCGGCATCTGGCCGCCTTCGTAGCCGTTGATGGCCACACCCGAACGGGACTTTTGACCTTTGATACCACGGCCACCGGTCTTACCTTTGCCGGAGCCGGGGCCACGGCCCACACGCATACGTTTCTTGGCGGCGCCGGGGTTGTCCCGGAGTTCATTCAGTTTCATGTCGCTTCTCCTTTGCCGGACGACCCTCTGCGAAGCGCAAATAGAGGGGACACGGCTTGCGTTAAGATAAATATGTGGGGGTCTCCCACATCGGGCGTCCATAACGATCCGCCTTGGTCAATGCAAGCGATGTCCGCCAACGGTGGGGCAAGCCCGAACGGATTGGGAAGACTCCAGAAACGGCATAAAGCGAAAAACCGCCGAAAACGTCGAAAAATGGGCCGAAAAGCTGCGAAATGCGCCAAAATCTTGACATTGGCGGTGTGAGCAGATTATCCAGTGCACAGGATCACATAGTGATTCTTCGATATCTGAGAAACCTTCACTGGCTACTTGGTGTCTGTATATGTTCAGTAGGGTCCCCGCTCCGCGGAGCTTGGCCGCATTTTTCAGACATTGGTGCCTTGTCTTGATGAGTGTACGCACTCAAGGAGATAGTAATGGCATATGACTCCCAGCTTGAATCTGCTGTGTTTAACGCTGTACGGCTGACTCAAGGATTCACGACCGCGGACGGATATTCGTATCTGTCGACGACCACCAGTTCGGATGGAAGCATCGACAATACGACCGGGTTTAACTACGACGCAGGCTTCAATTCCCCAAATGGCAACTATGCCTGGTGGCTGGGGGCGAGCGGAAACTCGTCTGAAACTTACACGCACAACTACACCACCCAAACAGGTGAACCCGCGTATGTGACCGACGTGCAGATCGCCTTCACGGATCTCAGCAACTCGCTCGCCAGCGGAACCGAGGTCATGTACGTGTACATTAACGGTGAAAAGGTCGATCTATTGAACGACCCTCGCATCACCCTGACCAACAACGCAGACGGTGACTACACCGGAAGCGGAGACGGTGGGCTGACAACGATACGTGGCCGGTCCACCGCCGTGGTGAGCGGCGGCGCGTTGCAGGCAAACGAAATCGGCTACATCACGATCAATGACCCCAACGGGATCTCGTCCGTGAGTGTGGAATATGTCGGCTCCAGCGATAGCAACGGCTTCCTCTATGATATCGGCACCAATCCTGAGGCATGGTATCCCCCTTCCGGCCCATGCTTTGCCGATACGGTGATGATCGAAACCGCTGACGGGCTTAAGGCCGCGGGCGCGATCCGGTCGGGTGATCTGGTGAAGACTCGCGACAACGGCTTCCAGGAAGTCCGTTGGGTCGGGTCGCACCATGTGGCGGGCGCGCGGATGGCTGAAGGCAGCAAGCTGCGCCCGATTCGCGTCCGTGCCGGTGCGCTTGGCGACAATATCCCGGCTGCCGATCTTCTGATTTCGCCTCAGCACCGCGTTCTGGTGCGCTCGCGTATTGCACAGCGCATGTTTGGGACGGACGAGGTGTTGGTCGCGGCGAAACAGCTTTTGATGCTGGAGGGGATCGATGTCGCGGAGGAGTTGAACGAAGTGACCTACGTGCACATCCTGTTCGACGACCACCAGATCATCTTCTCGGAAGGTGCGGAGACGGAATCGCTCTACACCGGCGATGAGGCGCTCAAAGGGGTCGGACGTGAAGCCCGCGAAGAGATTTTTGCGCTCTTCCCCGAGCTGCGCGATGCCCATGAAGAGGCGATTGCCGCACGTCATTTGGCCACCGGCCGTATGGCCCGCCGTTTGGCGATGCGTCACCAGCAAAACCAAAAGCCGCTGGTCTCCTGATAACCTGCGGGAAACCGACGGAATGAAAGGGCCGAAGTGAAAACTTCGGCCCTTTGTTTTTTGTGTCGGCATGTTGAGCCCGCGCCGGGGCGGGGGATCACAAACGAAAACCGCCCCGCTCAATGAAGAGCGGGGCGGCATAATCTGGCTTAGCAGGGATGCTTAGCCTTTTTCTTCGACGATCTCGACCAGGTGCGGGATCGATTCCACCATGCCGCGCACGGAAGGGGTGTCTTCCAGCTCACGGGTGCGGTGCATTTTGTTGAGGCCGAGGCCGATCAGCGTCTGACGCTGTTTGGCCGGGCGGCGGATCGGGGAACCGATCTGCTTGACGACGATGGTCTTTGCCATTGCTCAGTCTCCTTACGCTTCGGCCGCTTCAGCCGGGGCTTCCGCCACGGGTGCGTCGGTCTTGGGCAGGATGTCCGCGACCTTCTTGCCGCGACGCTGAGCCACCTGACGCGGGGACTGCTCATTCTGCAGGCCGTTCAGGGTGGCGCGGATCATGTTGTACGGGTTCTGCGAGCCGATCGATTTCGCGACGACGTCCTGGATGCCCAGCATCTCGAACACGGCGCGCATCGGACCACCGGCAATGATACCGGTACCCTGCGGGGCGGTGCGCATGACCACCTTGCCGGCGCCGTGACGGCCCGACATGTCGTGGTGCAGCGTCCGGCCTTCGCGGAGCGGAACACGGATCATGTTGCGCTTGGCGGATTCGGTGGCTTTGCGGATGGCCTCGGGGACCTCCTTGGCCTTACCTTTGCCAAAGCCAACACGGCCCTTCTGATCGCCCACGACCACGAGCGCGGCAAAGCCAAAACGCTTACCACCCTTCACGGTCTTGGACACCCGGTTGATCGCGACAAGGCGATCGGCGAATTCAGGAGCCTCTTCGCGTTCGCGACGGTTCCCCTTTTGCGGTTCACGTGCCATTTGCGCGTCTCCTTACAGTTTCAGGCCAGCTTCACGAGCAGCGTCGGCCAGAGCCTTCACCTTGCCGTGATACAGGAAGCCACCACGATCGAAGTAAGCTTCGGTCACGCCAGCGGCTTTCGCGCGCTCTGCGATCGCGGCACCCACCTTCTTGGCGGCGTCGATGTTGTTCTTGCCCACGACACCCAGATCCTTCTCGAGCGAGGAGGCGGCGGCCAGGGTACGGCCCGCCACATCGTCGATCAGCTGAACCGAGATGTTCTTGTTGGAGCGGTGAACCGACAGCCGCACGCGACCGGCATTCACCTTGCGAAGCTTGTTCCGGACGCGCAGACGGCGCTTAAGGAACAGAGTTCTCTTATTGTTAGCCATATCTGTGTGCCCTTACTTCTTCTTACCTTCCTTGCGGAAGATATATTCATCGACATACTTGATGCCTTTGCCCTTGTAGGGCTCGGGCTTGCGCCATTCGCGGATGTTCGCCGCAACCTGACCCACAAGCTGCGGATCCGCGCCCTCAATGATGATCACGGTCGGCTTGGGAGCCGTCACGGTCACGCCCTGGGGTACTTCGAAGTTGACGTCATGAGAATAGCCCAGGTTCAGCTTCAGGGTGTTGCCCTGCATCTGAGCCCGGTAACCCACACCGTTGATCTCCAGCTCTTTTTTGAAGCCGTCGGTCACGCCGGTCACCATGTTGGCCACCATCGTGCGGGACATGCCCCACTGCTGGCGCGCGCGCTTGGACTTGCCGCGCGGTTCAACCTTCACGGAGCCGTCTTCGACGGACAGGGTGACATCGTCGGTCGCGGTGAAGCTCAGGGTGCCTTTCGGGCCCTTCACTTCGATCTGCTGGCCGCTGATCTTCGCCTCGACACCCGAGGGAAGCTCGACCGGTTTTTTACCAATACGAGACATTTCCGGGCCTCCTTAGAAGATCGTGCAAAGCACTTCGCCGCCAATATTGGCCGCACGTGCATTTGCATCCGACATCACACCTTTGGAGGTGGAGACAATCGACACGCCCAGACCCTGACGGACCTGCGGGATGTCATTGACGCCCATGTAGACGCGACGGCCGGGCTTGGAGACCCGCTTGAGTTCGCGAATGACGGGAGCGCCTTCGTAGTATTTCAGCTCGATGCGCAGGGCGGGGTGACCGTCCTTGCCATCGCACTTTTCGTAGCCGCGGATGTAGCCTTCGTCGGCCAGCACATCCAGAACCCAGCCGCGCAGCTTGGAGGCGGGCGTTTCCACGGAGGATTTGCCACGCATCTGAGCGTTACGGATACGGGTCAGCATATCACCGATAGGATCGTTCATAGTCTGACCTCCTTACCAGCTCGATTTGACCAGGCCGGGGATTTGGCCCTGCTGGCCCATTTCCCGCAGCATGATACGGCTGACTTTCAGCTTCCGGTAATAAGCGTGAGGACGCCCGGTCAGCTGACAACGGTTGTGAAGACGCGACGGCGCGGAGTTGCGCGGCAGCTTGGCCAGCTTGAGGCGGGCCTTGAAGCGCTCTTCCATCGGCTTCGATTCATCGTTCGCGATCTCTTTCAGAGCGGCGCGCTTGGCGGCGTATTTCGCAACCAGCCGTTCCCGCTTCTTTTCGCGTTCGATCATGGATTTCTTCGCCATTTCTCGAATCCCTTAGCTGTTGAACGGCATGTTGAAGTGCGTCAGCAGGGCTTTCGCCTCTGCGTCGGTCTTCGCGTTGGTGCAGATCACGACGTCAATGCCCCACACTTCGTCCACTTGGTCGAAGTTGATTTCGGGAAAGACGATGTGTTCCTTGATGCCCATGGCGTAGTTGCCACGACCGTCAAAGCTCTTGCCGGACACGCCGCGGAAGTCGCGGATGCGGGGCATGGCAATGGTGATCAGGCGATCGAGGAATTCATACATCCGGTCACCGCGCAGGGTCACCTTTGCGCCGAGCGGCATGTCTTCACGCACGCGGAAGCCAGCGATGGACTTCTTGGCGCGGGTGACCATGGCCTTCTGACCGGCGATTGCGGTCAGATCTTCGGCGGCGCGGGTGGCTTTCTTGCTGTCCTTCACGGATTCAGCGCCGGCGCCGATGTTCAGGACGATCTTGTCCAGACCCGGGATCATCATGGCGTTCTTGTAGCCGAATTCTTCTTTCAGCTTGGCCTTGATCTCTTCGCGGTAGAGCGTCTTGAGCCGCGGGGTGTAGCTTGCTTTGTCCAGCATTAGATCACGTCCCCCGTGGTTTTGGCGAAGCGGACCTTCTGGTCACCTTCCATGCGGAAGCCGACGCGGGTCGCTTTGCCGTTGGCATCGACGATGGCCAGGTTGGACAGTTCGATCGGCATCGCTTTGGGATGACGGCCGCCCTGGGTGGTCTGGCTTTGGCGGGTGTGGCGGATGGCCATGTTGATCCCGCCGACAATGGCTTTGCCGGACTTCGGATCGACGCTTTCGATCTCGCCGGTCTTGCCCTTGTCCTTGCCGGTCAGGACGATGACCTTGTCACCTTTACGGAGTTTAGCAGCCATTACAGCACCTCCGGAGCGAGCGAGATGATCTTCATGAAGTTCTTCGCGCGCAGCTCACGAACCACCGGCCCGAAGATACGGGTGCCGACCGGCTCGTTGTTGTTGTTGAGGATCACAGCCGCGTTCTTGTCGAAGCGGATGGCGGTGCCGTCTTCACGGCGGACTTCCTTGGCGGTGCGCACGACGACGGCCTTACGGACGTCACCTTTCTTCACGCGGCCGCGCGGGATCGCTTCCTTGACCGACACCACAATGATGTCGCCCACGGATGCGTAACGGCGGTGCGAGCCGCCGAGGACCTTGATGCACTGAACCCGGCGAGCACCGGAGTTGTCAGCGACATCCAGATTGGTCTGCATCTGGATCATGGGGTTTCTCCCGACCTGTGGGGCCCGCTTTCGCAGTTGGATGCCCCAGGGTTTCGCTCAAACCAGAATGTGGCTGCCTTAGGAGGCAATCACCTCCCAGCGTTTGGTTTTGGAACGCGGAGCGCATTCCTGGATACGCACGATATCCCCAACTGCGAACGTGTCGTTCTCGTCGTGGGCGCGGTATTTCTTGGTCGACTTAACGGTCTTGTGCAGCAGCGGGTGCTTGTAGCGACGCTCGACAAGGACGGTCACGGTCTGGGCATTCTGGTTGGAGACAACGGTGCCCTGAAGGATACGCTTAGGCATGGATCAGGCCTCCTGAGCGGCGGCAGCCGCTTTCTCGTTCAGAATGGTATTCACACGGGCAACTTCGCGCTTCACGGAGCGCATACGAGCCGTGTTTTCAAGTTGGCCGGACGCCTGCTGGAAACGCAGGTTAAAGGCCTCTTTCTTCAGTTGGGTGAGTTGCTCACGCAGCTCTTCGGGGGTTTTGCCCCGCAGGTCTTGGGCGTTCATCGCCTTTTTCCTTTCCACATCACCGGAGAGCCCTCGCCATGCAAGGTGACCCTGATTCCCGGTGGGTTCCTGATGAAGTGGCCCGCATAGACCCCGAAAGCCAAGTTGGCAAGGGTTTTTTAGCCGGGCGGTGTGGAAGACGCGTCCAATGTAAGCTGGACCAGCGTCAGGTCCAGCCAGCGTCCGAATTTCTGTCCGACCTGGGGCATCTGGCCGACGGTTTGAAAGCCGAGGCTGCGATGCAGGTGCAGGGATCCGGCATTGGCGCTCTCGACAGCGCCGATCATTGCGTGGAAGCCGCGCTCGCGGGCATGTTCGATCAGGGCTTCCATGAGGGCGCGGGCAATGCCGCGTCCTTGCGCCTCGGGCGTGACATAGACGGAGTTTTCGACCGTCAGGTCATACCCGTCCTTGTCCCGGAACGGTCCGTAACTGGCATAGCCCGTAAATCCGGGCGCATCCGCCACGAGCACGGCAAAGCCCGCAGCCTGCCGCTGGATGATCCACGCCGCGCGGTCCGCCTCGGTGGTCTCCTCCACGGTCCAGAGCGCAGTGCTTTCGCGCACATTGTGATTGTGCAGCGCAGTGATGGCGGCGGCATCGGCGGGGGTCGCGTCACGGATGATCATGGGGGCTCCTGTCAGCAGCGGCGCATGATAGAATGCGACAGGCGGAGCGGAAAGGGACCACATGCGGATCTTCATTGTCACTGTGCTGGCGCTGCTGGTTGGCCTAGCGCTGTGGCGCGGCGTTGACCGGCTGGCCGATCGTCGGGAATGGGCGCGCCTGCGCGCGACGGCGCCTGTCAATCCGGCCCGGTTCGATCCGGCGATGCTCGATGGTTTGCCCGAACCCGCGCGGCGCTACCTGAGCTTTGCCATAGCGGAAGGCGCGCCTTTAACCCCGGTGGCCGAGCTGCGTATGACGGGCACCTTCCGGCTGGGTGACGCCAGCCAACCGCGCGCCATGGCGATGAGCGCGCGTCAGATCCTCGCTCCGCCGCATGGGTTCATCTGGCGGATGAGCGCCAAGGACGGCGTCATGCGGGTTGGGGGCTCGGACAGCGGGGCGTGGACGCGGTTCTGGCTGATGGGGCTGATCCCCGTTGCCCGTGTGGGGAAGGGGGCCGACCATGATCGCTCCGCGCTTGGGCGGCAGGTGATCGAGGCGGTGCTCTGGACCCCGGCCGCGGCGCTTCCGGGGCCGGGGGTGCGGTGGGAGGAGGCCGGGCCCGACACCGCGCGCGTCGTCTTCACGCTGGACGGTCATGATCATGTCGTTGATCTTTCCCTTTTGCCGAACGGTCAGCCGACGCGCGCCGTGATCGCCCGGTGGAGCGATGTGAATCCCGACCGCATGCACCGGCTTCAGCCCTTTGGGGGTGATCTTCTCGCGTTTGGCCAATTCGATGGGTTCACCATCCCGACACGGGTCCGGATCGGTCATTTTCCCGGCACCGACGCCTTCTTTCCGTTCTTTGAGGCCGAGATCAGCGAGGTCCGCTTCCTGACCTCGGGTCATTGACAGTTACGTTTGTAACCATATTTTCCGGCGCAGAGTTGGAGGACCCCCATGAAAGATCAACCCACCCCCCGCGACATGACCGTCGCGCCCAGTCACCCCGGCCCGCACGAGGGCTACATGCCCGGTTGGGGCAATGATTTTGAGACCGAAGCGCTGCCTGGCTCGCTCCCGCAGGGCATGAACAGCCCGCAAAAATGTGCCTACGGCCTCTATGGTGAGCAGCTCTCCGGCACCGCCTTCACCGCGGAGAACGTGGAGCGCACCTGGTGCTACCGCATTCGCCCGTCCGTGAAGCATTCGGGCCGCTACACCAAGATTGACCTGCCCTACTGGAAATCCGCGCCCAACCAGGAACCGGACATTGCCTCTCTGGGCCAGTATCGCTGGGATCCGGTGCCGATGCAGGACGGCCTGACCTGGCTGACCGGGATGCGCACCATGACCACGGCCGGGGACGTGAACACCCAGGCCGGGATGGCGAGCCACATCTACCTGGTCACCGAATCGATGGAGGACGACTATTTCTTCTCCGCCGACAGTGAGCTTCTGGTCGTGCCGCAGGACGGCAAGCTGCGCTTCTACACCGAGCTGGGCATCATTGACCTCGCCCCGCAAGAGATCGGTGTGATCCCGCGTGGTCTGGTCTATCGGGTGGAGCTTCTCGAAGGCCCCGCGCGCGGCTTCGTGTGTGAGAACTACGGTCAGAAGTTCGACCTGCCGGGCCGTGGCCCGATCGGCGCCAACTGCATGGCCAACCCGCGCGACTTCAAAGCGCCCGTCGCGGCGTTCGAAGACCGCGAGGTCGCCTCGACCATCACCGTAAAATGGTGCGGTGAGTTCCACCGCTGCGATGTGCCTGCTTCTCCGCTGGATGTGGTGGCCTGGCATGGCAACTACGCGCCGTACAAATACGACCTGACCACCTATTGCCCGGTCGGCGCGATCTTGTTCGATCACCCCGATCCGTCGATCTTCACCGTGCTGACCGCGCCGTCGGGCGTGCCGGGCACGGCCAATATCGACTTCGTGCTGTTCCGCGAACGCTGGATGGTGGCCGAAAACACCTTCCGCCCGCCCTGGTATCACAAGAACCTGATGTCCGAGCTGATGGGCAACATCTACGGCCAGTATGACGCCAAGCCGCAGGGCTTTGTTCCCGGCGGCATGTCGCTCCACAACATGATGATCCCGCACGGCCCGGACCGCGATGCGTTCGAGGGCGCGTCGAATGCGGAATTGAAAGCGGAGAAGCTGGACAATACCATGTCCTTCATGTTCGAGACCCGCTTCCCCCAGCATCTCACCAGCTTCGCCGCCAAGGAAGCACCGGTGCAGGACGATTACATCGACTGCTGGAAAGGGCTTGAAAAGCACTTCGACGGAACCCCGGAGGGGCAATGAACGCAGTCACCTTGCTGGGCGTGAAGGGCGGGCCGGCGATCCGGCCCGGCTCTCCGATGCCCACCGCCAGCTTGCTGGAGCTGGACGGGCAAAAGGTGCTGATCGACGCAGGCCTTGGCGCAAGCCAGGGCCTGATTCGTGCCGGGGTGGGGCTGCACGAGCTGGATGCCATCTGCATCACCCACCTGCATTCCGACCATTATCTTGAGCTGGGCCCGCTGCTGCACACCGCCTGGACGGCGGGGCTGGCGCGGGAGCTGCCCGTCTATGGTCCCGATGGGCTGGCGGAGTACTGGCGCCATTTCTGCGCGGCGATGGCGTTCGATATCTCCCTGCGGATCGCGGATGAGGGGCGCCCTGATCTGCACGCCCTGCCGCAGTTCCAGCCAATTGAGCCGGGGGCGCAGATTGGCCCGCTTTCCCTGGCGGCGATGCGCAATGTGCATCCGCCGATCACCGACAGCTTTGCCCTGCGCGTCACGGGCTCGCGCAGCGTCACCTTCTCGGGCGATACCGCGCCGATGGAAGAGATGGCGCGCTTTGCCCAGGGCAGCGACCTCTTGGTGCATGAAGCCATGCTCTCCGCCGGGATCGACGCGCTCTGTGCGCGGGTGGGCAATGGGGATGACCGCCTGCGCACCCATCTGGAGCGCAGCCACGCCCCCGCAGCCGAGGTGGGGCGTATCGCCGCGCAAGCAGGCGTGGGCGCGCTTGCGCTGCACCACCTGGTACCGTCGGATGATCCCGATTTCACCGAAGAAGACTGGCGCCGCGAGGTCGCGCGCCATTGGTCCGGGCCGCTTTATGTCGGACGCGACGGGATGCGAATCCCTCTATGATTCCCCCTTTTCCTTTGCGGCCATAGCGGCCATCCTCTTTGAGTCACCAATAGAAGGAGGCTTCCCATGGGCCTGTTCAATTTCTGGAAGAAAGACGAAGACGAAGCCCCCAAGGCTGAAGACATCCGCAAGGAAGTCGAGGACCTGGGGCTGGACACGGAAGGCGTCGAAATCGAAGTCGAAGGCGACACCGTGAAGGTCAAAGGCACCCCGAAGGATGCCGAAACCCGTGAGAAGATCATCCTCGCCGCCGGGAACGCCGCTGGCGTCGCCAAGGTCGAAGATGACAGCGCCGAAGAGCCCCTGTTCCACACGGTCGCCAAGGGCGAGAACCTGTGGAAGATCGCGGAGAAGCATCTGGGCAACGGCGCCCGCTACACCGAGATCTTCGAGGCCAACAAGCCGATGCTGTCCGACCCGGACAAGATCTACCCCGGTCAGGTGCTGCGCATCCCGCGCGACGCCCAAGCCTAAGGGATCAAGGGTCGCTCCTTTGGGGCGGCCCTTTCCACGTCTATGACGGGTTTGCCTGATCTCTGGACCGCTGCCTGGGACCGTTTCGGGGCCGATGGGGCCGATCCAATCGCCACCTTCGGGACCTGGGGCGCTGAGGGGCCGCAAATGCGCTCTGTCGTATTGCGCGGCGCGGATCGCGCGGCAGGCACGCTGACGGTCTATGCCGATCTGTTTTCGACCAAGATCGCAGAGCTGCGGGCCGACCCGCGCGCCGGGCTGCATCTTTGGGATCCGCAGGCGCGTCTGCATCTGCGCGCAACCGGCATCGCGACCGTGGAGAGCGGCCCCGCGCTTGGCGCTGTCTGGGACAGCTTGAGCCCGTTCGAGCAGAGCCAATACGGCATGACCCCGCCACCCGGGCGGGTCATCGACGGCCCCACGGACTATCATCGCAGCTCGGCCTTCGAGGCCTTCGCCCGAATCACGCTGAATGTGGCGGTTCTGGATGTCGTGCGTCTTGCACGCCCCGACATCCGCGCCGTGTTCCAGCGGGGCGATGGCTGGGCCGGAGAATGGCGCGCGCCGTAGCGGCGCAGGCTTTTTTCAAAGCACCGGGAATAATCCCCGCGCGCACCCGTAGTTCCTGCATTGACCAGCCAATGACAGGAGCACTTGCCATGACCATCTCTCACGGAACCACCCTTCGCACCGCCCTCGTGATCTTTGCCTTCGCCGGGAACGCGGCGCTTGCGGATAGTGCGGCCCATGCCGATCTGGCGCAGGCCCATTTCGCCGCCATCGGCTCCGGCGATGTCGCGGGCATCACCGAAACCTATGCGGACAGCGCCGTTTTCGAATGGGTTGGGGGCCCGCTCGATGGACGGTACGCCGATGCGGCCGCGATCGAAGGTGTCTGGACCAAATTCACTGGTGCCCAGGGCATGCTCGACGTGGCGGTCGACGATCTGAGCGTCCACGAAAACCCCGCGGGCGCGACCGTCTCCGCCAATGTGGTGTTCACCGGCAAAATGCCGATCCCGGTGCGCTATGTCCTGACCTATCGCGGCTCCCAGATCGTCTCCGAGACCTGGCAGATCGCGCCCATGGCCAGCGATTACTGAGGCGGCAGGGATGAACACCTTCACCACCCTCATGCTGGGCACCGCTGTTGCGGTGCTCGGCACTCTGTCCGCCGAGGCCGACACGTTGCGCCTTTATGGTCCGGGCGGGCCGACCCCGGCCATGAAAGAGGTGGCCGCCGCCTTTGAGGCCAAGACCGGCCACGATGTCGAGGTCACCGCAGGCCCTGCCTCGCGGTGGATGGAGCAGGCCAAGGCCGATGCCGACCTGATCTACAGCGGGTCCGAAAACATGATGACGGCGTTCTTCGCCGCCCATGGCGAGATCGTCGAAGACAGCGTCGTGCCGCTTTACATGCGGCCCTCCGCGATCCTGGTCCGCAAGGGCAACCCGGATGGCTTTGACGGGCTCAAGAGCCTGCTGGAGCCGGGCACCAAGATCATGGTGGTCCAGGGCGCCGGGCAAGTCGGCATGTGGGAAGACGCCGTGGGGCGGATGCGCGACATCGCGCAGCTCAAGGCGTTTCGCGACAATATCGTCGTCCGGGCGCCCAATAGCGGCGTGGCCCGCTCGCTGTGGCAGGAGGATGAAAGCCTCGACGCCTGGCTGATCTGGAACCACTGGCAGATCGACAATCCCGATCTGGCCGACATGGTGGCCGTGGAACCGGATCTGGCGATCTACCGCGACACCGGGATTGGCCTGACCGAACGGGGCGCGACGCGCGATGTCGCGGCGGAGTTCCTTGACTACGTCCAGTCCGACAGCGCGGCAGAGGTCTTTGCCGCCCACGGGTGGCAGCGCAGCTTCTGATCTGCGCGAGCTCTTGAAGCAGAGCTGGCCCGGCGCGTCTCCCTTCGCGCCGGGTCGCCGCTTGGGCGCGGCTGCGGCATCACGACCGCGTGGAGGCCCTGTCCGCGCGCCCTTCGCGGCGCTACATAAGCGGTATGCAGAACCTCATCCCCCTCACCCGTGATCTTGTCCTTATTGGCGGTGGCCACACCCACGCGCTTGTCCTTCGGATGTGGGCCATGAACCCGCTGCCGGGCGTGCGCGTGACCGTGATCGACCCCGGTGCCACGGTGGCCTATTCGGGGATGCTGCCAGGCTTTGTGGCCGGGCACTATGCGCGGGACGATCTGTCGATTGATCTGGTGCGGCTGGCCCGCATCGCCGGGGCACGGGTGATCCCGGCAAAGGCCTTGGGGATTGATCCGCAGGCCAAGACCGTGCGCGTTTCGGGACGACCGCCGGTGCCCTACGATGTGGCTTCTGTCGATATCGGCATCCACACGCAGATGCCCGATCTGCCGGGCTTTGCCGATCATGCCATCGCTGCCAAGCCGCTGGGCCCTTTTGCGGATGCCTGGGCGCAGTTTCGCGCCGATCCGGGCCCTGCTGCGGTCATCGGCGGCGGGCTCGCAGGGGCGGAGCTGGCCATGGCCATGGCCCATGCCTTGCGCCAAAAACGCGCGTCCGTGCCCGTTCACCTGATCGACCGTGCCCGCGTTCTGGACGAGATGCCCGAGCGCGCCCGCGAGGCGATGCTGGAGGAGCTGGCGCGGCAGGGCGTCACCCTGCACGAACACGCCGCCGTCACCCGCATCACCGATGATGCGGTCCTGCTGGAAGATGGGCAGATCGAAGCGCGCTTTGTCACCGGCGCTGCTGGGGCGCGGCCCTATCCCTGGCTGGCGGAGACCGGGCTCGACACCCATGACGGCTACCTGAGTGTGGGCAAGACGCTCCAGACTTCGGACCCGTCGATCTTCGCTGCGGGCGATTGCGCGCATCTGAGCCATGCGCCGCGCCCCAAGGCCGGGGTCTATGCGGTGCGCGCTGCGCCGACGCTCGATCATAACCTGCGCATTGCGCTGCAGGAACGTGGCCGGATGAAACCGTTCCACCCGCAGAAGGATTACCTCAAGCTCGTATCGCTGGGCGGAAAGCGTGCCCTGGCCGAGAAGGGCGGGCGCGCCTATCGCGGGCGGCTCATGTGGCGGTGGAAGAACCGGATCGACCGCAAATTCATGGTCATGCTCAAGGAATTCGGCCCCATGCCCGCGCCGCCCCTGCCGCGCGCCCGCGCGGCGGGCGTGGACGCGGCGCTTGGCGGCAAGCCCATGTGTGGCGGTTGCGGCGCCAAGGTCGGCAAGGGCGCGCTTGGCGCGGTGCTGGCAGGGCTGCCCCCGACCGACAGGGCCGATATTGAACCCTTGCCCGGCGATGACGCGGCGCTGCTGCGCACCGGCGGCGCGCGGCAGGTGTTCACCACCGATCATCTGCGGGCCGTGGTGGACGATCCGGTATTGATGACCCGCATCGCCGCCGCTCACGCCCTGGGCGATATCTGGGCCATGGGGGCGGAGCCTCAGGCGGCAACGGCGCAGATCATCCTGCCCCGCATGGATGAGACGCTCCAACGCCGCACCATGGAAGAAATCATGCGCACCACGCATGATGCTCTGACCAAGGCGGGCGCGGCCATTGTCGGCGGCCATTCCTCAATGGGCAGTGAGCTGACCATCGGGTTCGCGCTGACCGGCCTGTGCGAGGCGGAGCCGATCACCCTGCGCGGCGCCTGCCCCGGCGATGTCCTGATCCTGACCAAGCCCATCGGCTCCGGCACGATCCTTGCCGCCGAGATGGCCGGGCAGGCGGACGGCGATGATGTGGTCGCCTGCTGGGACGCGCTGACCCAAGATCAGGGAGCCGCCAGCCGTATCCTGCGCGGTGTGGCCCATGCGATGACCGATGTGACGGGCTTTGGTCTCGCGGGTCATCTGTGGGGGATGTGCGAGTCCTCGGACGTGAGTGCGGAGCTGACGCTGGACGCCGTGCCGCTCCTGCCCGGCGCCTTGGAACTTTCCAAAGCGGGCATGCGCTCGACCTTGTGGGCGGACAATCGCGGCGCGGTGCCGCTTATTGAGATGCCCGACACCCCCCACGCGGCGCTTCTGTTCGATCCGCAAACCTCCGGGGGGCTGCTGGCCGCCGTGCCCGAAGCAGAGGCGGATCAAACCATGCAGGCGCTGGGCGAGATCGCCGGTCTCAGCGCCCGGATCGGGCGGATCACTGAAGGACCTTCACGGATCACCGTGCTCTGACGAAAGGCGCGTCAGCAGCGCTCCGGCAAGCTGATCGCGATCCTCAGGGGTGAGCGTCGCGCTGTACAACACCCCCGCCTCGGGCCGTTCATGGGCTGCGCGGGATTTGGTGTAGGCGGGATCGTAATGCTCAGCCATCAGGCAGCGCGCGAGCCCGCGAAAATCCCCGTCGTCGAGCAGATCGCACCAGCGTCCATAGGCCTCTCCGCCCCGCAGCTGGCGCAGTTTGTCCAGTCGGGTGACCAGGGCGGCGCGATCTTCCACCATGTCGGCATAGGCCTCAGTCAGATAATCCGCGCGGGCCGCCAGCGGCGCCTCGATTCTCAGGGCAGGGGCGGATTTCATGGCCTCCCACAAGGTGGGCGGCACATGCAGATCGCCAATCTTGTTGCTTTCGGCCTCAATCAGCACCGGACGGGCCGGGTCCAGCCCGGCAAGCGCGGTGGCAAGGCGGCTTTCAAAGGCCTTTTGCGAGGGCTGTCCCTCGGGCCGCCCGCCCAGAAGCGACCCGCGGTGATTGGCCAGCCCCTCAAGGTCGATCATCTGTCCGCCCTGCGCGGCAAAGCGGTGCAGGATGTCGGTCTTGGCGGTGCCGGTCAGCCCGTCCAGCAACACGACGCGGACCGGGATCGGATCGTCATAGAGCGCGCGGTGCACCAGTCGCCGCCAGCTCTGATACCCGCCCTCGATCAGCCCGACGCGCCAGCCGACCTGCGCCAGGATCGTGGCAAAGCTGCCCGACCGCTGCCCCCCGCGCCAGCAATAGACCAAAGGCTTCCACGCGCCGTCCTTGTCGGCCAGGGGGCCTTGCAGGTGGAGCGCGGAGTTTTGCGCAACCAGGGCCGCGCCGATCTTCCTCGCCAGGAAGGCGGATTGCTGGACATAGATCGTGCCGACCTTTGCCCGCTCCGCGTCGCTCAGCACGGGCAGATTGATCGCGCCGGGGATGTGGTCTTCGGCAAATTCGGACGGGGAGCGCACGTCGATCACCGTATCGGCCCCGTGGGCGAGCAGATCAGACAGGCTCTGGAACTGGCGTTTCATGGGGCTCTCCTACGCCTCCCGCGCGGAGAGCGAAAGGGTCAGGGCTCAAGCGGCCAGCGGCCCCGTTCTGTCAGGATCTCGCAGCGGCGCCCGGTGAACACGGCTGGCACCAAAAGCCGCCCGTAACCCGCGCCGCCATCCAGATTGACACGGTTGCCGCAATGGACCGGACGCTCCTGCACGGTATGGCCGTGGACGATCAGCGCGCCGTGATCGCGCGTGTCGCTCAGGAACGGCTCACGGATCCAGACCAGATCGTCTTCCTGTTGGAACCCCATGGGCAGGCCGGGGCGGATGCCCGCATGGACAAAGATCAGATCGTCTTCACCATGCCAGAGCGGAAGGTTCTGCAGGAAGTCGAGATGCGCCTGCGGCACCGCCTTGCGCGCGGCTTTCCACAGCGTCTCTGGATCGTCGCCTTCCACGCCATAGGAGGCCAGAGTGGTCAGCCCACCGAGTGCTTCGTGAAGCCAGCTCTTGCCCGAGCGGATATTGTCATCATGATGATTGCCGTTTTCGACAAAGGTCTGAAGCAGCCGGTCGTGATTGCCCTTGAGGCAAATCCAGTCGCGGCCCTCGGCCTGGCCGTCGATCAGCCGTTGCAGGACCCCGGCGCTGTCCGGTCCGCGATCCACGTAATCGCCCAGAAACACGACCCGTGCATCGGCCCCGCCATCCGCTTCGATCAGGCGGAGCGCACGGTCGAGCTGGTTGAGGTGCCCGTGAATGTCTCCGACGGCGTAGATCATGATCTCTTTCTTGATACCCCAGAGGGAGGGCGAGGGGGCCGACAGCCCCCTCACCAGGGTCACGGTGAAGCGACCCTTAGCTCATGTCGAACTGCAGCGGGCGGACCTGCTTGAACATGCCGGTGTCGCACAGGGTCTTGAGCACGTCTTCCGGCGGCTGTTCGTCCAGATAGAGCAGCGCAATCGCCTCGCCATGGGCTTCGGAGCGGCCCAGGGTGAAGTTTGCGATGTTCACGCTGTTTTCACCCAGCGTCTGGCCCAGCGTCCCGATGATGCCCGGCACGTCTTCGTTGGTGGTGTAGAGCATATGCTCCCCGACCTCGGCGTCGATATTGATGCCCTTGATCTGGATGAAGCGCGGCTTGCCATCGCTGAACACCGTGCCCGCGATGGAGCGCTCGCGCTCCTCGGTGACGACGGTGATCTTGATGTAGCCCTCGAACGCGCCGGACTGGTCCTGCTTCGTGGTCGAGATCTGGATGCCGCGTTCCTTCGCGATCACCGGGGCGGAGACCATGTTGATATCCGCGATCATCGGGCGCAGCAGACCGGCCACAGCGGCAGAGGTCAGCGCGGCCAGGTTCATATCGGCCACTTCCCCGTCATAGAGGATGTTCACGGCCTTGATCGCCTCTTCGGTCAGTTGTCCGGCGAATTGGCCCAGATGGCCCGCCAGCTTGACCCACGGGCCCATGACCTTGGCCTCTTCGGCGGTGATCGAGGGCATGTTGATGCCGTTGGTCACGGCGCCGGTCAGAAGGAAGTCGGACATCTGTTCGGCCACCTGAAGGGCAACGTTTTCCTGCGCCTCGGTCGTGGCGGCGCCCAGATGCGGGGTCACGACGACGTTGGGCAGGTTGAACAGCGGGCTGTCGGTGGCGGGCTCGACGGCGAACACGTCGAACGCGGCTCCGGCCACGCGGCCTTCCTTCAGGGCTTCGGCCAGGGCCTCTTCGTCCACGAGGCCGCCGCGCGCGCAGTTGATCAGACGCATGCCGGGCTTGAGCTTGGCGATGTTCTCGCGGCTCAGGATATTGGCGGTCTGTTCGGTTTTCGGCACGTGCAGGGTGATGAAATCGGCGCGGCCCAGAAGGTCATCCAGCTCGACCTTTTCGACACCGATCTTGTCGGCACGCTCTTCGCTCAGGAAGGGATCGTAGGCGATGACCTTCATCTTCAGCCCGCGCGCGCGGTCGCAGACGATGGAGCCGATATTGCCGGCGCCGATGACGCCCAGCGTCTTGCCAGTCAGCTCGACGCCCATGAATTTCGACTTCTCCCACTTCCCGGCATGGGTGCTTTCGCTGGCCTCGGGAATCTGGCGGGCCACGGCGAACATCATCGCAATCGCGTGTTCGGCGGTGGTGATGGAGTTCCCGAACGGCGTGTTCATCACGATGATCCCGCGGCGCGAGGCGGCGGGGATGTCCACGTTGTCCACCCCGATCCCGGCGCGGCCGACGACCTTGAGGTTGGTGGCCTGTTCGATCAGCTTTTCCGTCACCTTGGTGGCAGAGCGGATGGCGAGGCCGTCATAGTCGCCGATCACTTCGGCCAGGCGGTCCTTATCCTTGCCGATGGAAGGATCGAAGGTCACGTCGATGCCGCGATCACGGAAGATCTGCACGGCGGTTTCGCTCAGTTTGTCAGAGACAAGAACTTTGGGGGCCATTTTTGGCACTCCTTGAAAAAATGGGTTGGGGGCGCGGGCTGGCGATCAGCCCTGCGCGGAAATCTCGGCCTCAAAGGCCCATTCGATCCAGGGCAGAAGAGCCTCGACATCGGACGTCTCGACCGTGGCGCCGCACCAGATGCGCAGACCTGCCGGAGCATCGCGATAGGCGCCCAGATCAAGGCCCACACCTTCGGCTTCCAGACGCTTTTGCACGGCCTTGGCAAAGGTAGCACCGTCCTGAATGCGGTCGTCCGTGAATTTCAGACAGACCGAGGTGTTGGAGCGTGTGGCGTCGTCTTCGGCGAGGTTCGCGATCCAGTCGCGCGCGTCGCAGAAATCCCAGATCGCCTGAGCATTGGCATCGGCCCGGTCGCGCAGCGCCGCAGCACCGCCGATCTCGCGCGCCCAGTTCAGCGCGAAGAGATAGTCTTCGACGCACATCATGGACGGCGTGTTGATCGTCGCACCGGTGAAAATCCCGTCGATCAGCTTGCCGCCCTTGGTCATGCGGAAGATCTTGGGCAGGGGCCAGGCGGGGGTGTAGCTTTCCAGCCGCTCCACCGCGCGGGGGGAGAGGATCAGCATCCCGTGGGCCGCTTCGCCGCCCATGACCTTCTGCCAGCTGAAGGTGGTTACATCGAGCTTGTCCCAGGGCAGGTCCTGCGCGAAGGCGGCCGATGTGGCGTCGCAAATCGTCAGGCCCGCACGGTCCGCCGGGATCACGTCGCCGGTCGGCACTCGCACGCCCGAGGTCGTGCCGTTCCAGGTGAACACGACATCGTTGTCGTAGTTCAGCGCGGCCATGTCGACGATCTCGCCATAGGGCGCTTCGTGCACATTGGCTTCGATCTTGAGCTGCTTGACCACGTCGGACACCCAGCCCGCGCCAAAGCTTTCCCAGGCGACCATCTCTGCGGGCCGTTCGCCCAGCAAGGACCACATCGCCATCTCAACGGCACCGGTATCCGATGCGGGCACGATGCCGATCTTGTAGTCAGCCGGAATGCCCAGCAGATCGCGGGTTTCCTCGATCGCGCGCTTCAGGCGATCCTTGCCGATGGCGGCACGGTGCGACCGGCCCAGGGGGGCATCGGCAATCGCATCGGGAGTCCAAGTGGGGGGTTTGGCACAGGGGCCAGACGAAAAACGCGGATTAGCCGGCCGCGTCGCCGGGGTATTCGTCACCATTGCTGGTATCCTTCCAGATATGCGCCCTTCGTTGGGGAAGGGTGTCCCACCGACCACCATGCACATCTGCGGCACTGCAGCAAGTCACATTCATCTCAATTTGAATATGAGCCGCGTTCCACTTGCCTGCGCGGCCCCGGCGGCCTATCGCGGGGGCATGTTGACCGTGTCTCTCATCGCCCGCCCTGAGCATCTGAACCCCCACCTGGCCGAATCGCTGCGCAATGCGTGGGGCGGCGGAGACGTGCTCTGGCTGTCTCCCGACGAGGCGGCGGAGTTCGAGATTGAGCAGCTCCCGGACAATTTCGAAGACACCCGCGCCGCGCTCCTGAGTGAAGGCGTCGATCTGAATGCGCTGCCCTCCGATGGCCGCCGCAAGAAGCTGCTTCTGGCCGACATGGACAGCACCATGATCGAGCAGGAATGCATCGACGAGCTGGCCGATGAGGCAGGCGTGGGCGCTCATGTCGCCGGGATCACCGCCCGCGCCATGAACGGAGAGCTGGACTTCGAAGAGGCCCTGACCGAACGCGTGGCGCTGCTGAAGGGGCTGCCGGAAAGCACCATCACCCGCGTGCTGGATGACCGGATCACACTCGCCCCCGGTGGGCGCTGCCTGATCGCGACGATGACGGCCCATGGAGCGCAGACCGCTCTTGTCTCGGGCGGGTTCACGGCTTTCTCGGGTGAGATCGCGAAACGTATCGGCTTTCACAGCCACCGCGCCAATGTGCTCGAATCGGTGGACGGCACGCTGACCGGCCAGGTCATTCCCCCGATCCTTGGGCGCGAGGCCAAGGTCGCCCGTCTGGACGCGCTGTGCACGGAGCAGGGCATTTCTGCGCAGGACGCGCTTGCCGTGGGGGATGGCGCCAACGATCTGGGGATGATCCATGCCGCCGGGATGGGGGTTGCGCTTCATGCCAAGCCCGCCGTTGCCGCGCAAAGTGATCTGCGCGTCAGCAATGGCGATCTGACCGCGCTCTTGTTCCTGCAAGGCTACAGCCGCGACCAGTTCCGCGCCTGATCGCCCCCGGGTGAGCGCACTATCCTGATGGATCGCCGGGCAGGGGCTGTCTAGCCGCTCAGCCCGGCCACGGCCCGCACTTCCCCGACCTCTTGTCCGGCGAAATTGCGCAGCACGGCGTTCATGCGCTTTTGCACCAGCGGGTGCGCGGGCTCGACCGCGCCCAGCCGCACCAGAAGCGCGGCGATCACCGCTTCGCTGGCGCGGGTGGCGCCGTCCTCAATCTTGAGCGCGATGGAATGGCCGGTTTCCGGCAGGATGGCGATGAACACGGCTTCAGCGCCGGTTTTGACCGCAAAACGCCCTTGCCCGGCCTGCATCAGCTCTGTGCAGGCACGCCCGTTACCGGCGACCAGCAGCGGGTGGCTGCGCATGGCATCGACCAGACGGCTCTGCGCACGGGAGCGGGCATCCGAGCGCGCCCCTGCTGCCGCGAAACTGGCCATGGAGCGCCCAAGCCCGGCCAGCGTCACCCGATAGTTCGGGGCGGAGCATCCGTCGATTCCGTAGCCTTGGGCGGTCTCCCCTGCGGTATCTTCCAAGGCGGCGCGCGCGGCTTGCTGGACCGGATGATCCGGGAGCACGTAGCCTTCGGTCGGAGCTTTCAGGTGCTTTGCCAGCGTCAGGAACCCGGCATGCTTGCCGGAACAGTTGTTATGCACCCGGCAGGGGCTGTGCCCCTCGCGGATCAGGCCGTGTTTCACCTCCCGGTCACGCGGTGGTTGCGGGCCGCATTCCAGATCGGAATCGTTTAGGCCCAGATCCGAAAGCCACGCCCGCACGGCATCGTTGTGGATCGGCGCGGCCTCGTGGCTGGCGCAGGCGAGCGCCAGTTGCGCGGATGTCAGACCGAACGCATCCGCCGCGCCGCTTTCCACCAGTGGCAGCGCCTGCACCATCTTGCAGGACGACCGCGGGAAGATCACCGCGCCGGGATCGCCCCAGGCCTCGATCACCTCCCCGTCGGGGCCGCAGATCACCGCATGGCCGCGGTGCTGACCCTCCTGGTGACCGCCGCGAAACACTTCGGCCAGAACCGGCGCTGCTGTCATGGAATTTCCTCCCGGCAAGCTTATGCCCATGCCCGCGCCAAGCCTTTCGCCTTGCGCCGCTATTTGATAACGCTGATCTATCGGTTACACAGCGCCGGTCCCTCCCGCAATGCCGCCGCCAGAGCGGACCCCGGAAGTGACCAGAGGTAGACGAGACAGCCAGGAGGCTAAGACAGAGATGACCCTGAAGACCCCCCTCTTCGCGCTCACGATGGCGGCCCTTGGGCTGACCGGCGGCGCGGCGTTCGCGCAGGAAGAAACCACGAACCGCGTGGCCAGCGAAACGGACTGGTCCGTTTTCGTGGAGAGCGACCCCAAGGAATGCTTCGCCGTGTCGAAGCCCAAGCAGACGCTCAACACCCGCAACGGCCAGCCGGTCGAAGTGCGGCGCGGCAAAATCCTGCTGTTCGTGTTCTACCGTCCCGGCGCCAATGTCAGCGGCCAGGTGACCTTTACCGGGGGCTACCCGTTCGCGCCCGGCTCCACCGTCAGCATGCAGATCGGGGACAGCAGCTATGACCTGTTCACCGAAGGCGAATGGGCCTGGCCCGCGACTCCCGGCGATGACGCCAAGATCGTCGCGTCGATGAAGCGTGGCGCCAATGCCGTTCTGACCGCCCGTTCGGCGCGCGGGACGCAAACGCAAGACACGTTCAGCCTGCTGGGCTTCACCGCATCGGTGGATGAAGCGGGCAATCGCTGCAAATAAGCCCCTCGGGCGCATGTTTTTCGCGGGCGCGGGTTTGAGACCGGCGCCCGTTTTGCTTATATCGGGGCCTTCCGCCCCTTCAGGACCCTTTGGACCATGACCGACGCCATCACGCCCGATGCCATCACGATCCCCCGCAAGCGCCCGGAAGGTCCGGACGGGAAGGTCAATATCGTGGGCCTCACCCGCGACCAGCTGCGCGATGCCCTGATTGAGGCGGGAACGCCCGAGAAGCAGGTGAAGATGCGGGTCAACCAGCTGTGGCAGTGGGTCTATCACTGGGGTGAGCGTGATTTCGCGAACATGACCAACCTGGCCAAACCCTTCCGCGCCATGCTCGCGGAGCGGTTTGTCATCGGTCTGCCCGAGATGATCGTGCGCAATGTGTCCGAAGACGGCACCCGCAAATACCTTGTGCGCATCGCGGGCGGGCACGAGGTCGAGGTGGTCTATATCCCCGAAGAGGATCGCGGCACGCTGTGTGTCAGCTCTCAGGTCGGCTGCACGCTGACCTGTTCCTTCTGCCATACGGGCACGCAGAAACTGGTGCGCAACCTGACCGCCGGAGAAATTGTCGGCCAGATCATGCTGGCGCGGGACGATCTTGGCGAATGGCCCGAGCGCGGCGCGCCCAAGGATGAAACGCGCCTGCTGTCCAACATCGTGCTGATGGGCATGGGCGAGCCGCTCTACAATTTCGACAATGTGCGCGATGCCATGAAGATCGCCATGGATGGCGAAGGCATTGCCCTGTCGCGCCGCCGGATCACGCTGTCCACCTCGGGTGTCGTGCCAGAAATCGCCCGCTGCGCCGAAGAAATCGGCTGTCAGCTTGCCATCAGCTTCCACGCGACCACAGATGAGGTGCGCGACAGGCTGGTGCCGATCAACAAACGCTGGAACATCGCGGCGCTGCTGGACGCGCTGCGCGCCTATCCGCGCCTGTCGAATTCCGAGCGGATCACCTTTGAATACGTGATGCTGAACGGGGTGAATGACACGGATGAAGACGCCCGGCGTCTGATCCAGCTGATCGAAGGCATCCCGGCCAAGATCAACCTGATCCCGTTCAATGAATGGCCGGGCGCGCCGTATAAGCGGTCCTCGAACAACCGGATCCACCGTTTCGCGGATATTATCTACAAGGCGGGCTATGCGTCCCCGATCCGCACGCCGCGCGGCGAAGACATCATGGCCGCCTGCGGGCAGCTGAAGTCCGCGACCGAGCGCGCCCGGAAGAGCCGTGCGCAGATTGCGGCTGAGGTGGCTGGGGACAGCTAACCTCGGTGTCTTGGGCTATGCGGTGAGCGCCCGCCATGGGGGGGGCGCATCGGGTGGGGCTGACTGAAACGGCTTCCCGGAGCTAGATCCACCCGCGCAGGTTCGCTTCGATCACGCCGACCAAAGCATCCACATGGGCGGGCTCGTCATTGAGGCAGGGGATGTAGGTGAACTGCTCTCCGCCTGCGTGCTCGAAGCTTTCCTTGATCTCTTCGTTGATCTCTTCGAGCGTCTCGATGCAGTCTGCCGAAAAGGCCGGAGCGATCACGGCGATCTTCTTCTTGCCCTCTTTTGCCAGCGTGGCCACGTGGTCCACCGTGTAGGGGCGTAGCCAGTCTTCGGGGCCGAACTGGCTTTGGAAGGTGGTGGTGATCTGGGTGTCGTCCCAGCCCAGCCGTTCTTTCAAAAGGCGCGTCGTCTTCTGGCACTGGCAGTGATAGGGATCGCCCTCCAGCAGATAGCGCTTCGGCACGCCGTGGTAGGAACACACCAGGATGTCCGGCTTATCCGCCGTTTCGGCATAAGCGCGTTCCACCGACTGGGCGAGCGCGTCGATATAGGCAGGATCGTCGAAATAGGGCGGCACCACGCGGGCGACGGGCTGGCGGTGCTTTTCGGCCATCAACGCCTTGAAGAAGCTGTCACAGGCCGTGGCCGAGGTTGCACCCGCGTATTGCGGGTAGAGCGGGAAGAACAGGATCTTGGTGCAGCCCGCTTTGATCATCGCGTCGACCTTCGACTTCGTCGACGGGTTGCCGTAGCGCATGCAGAAATCCACCATCACGCGGTCGCCATGGGCCTCTTCCATCCGGGTGCGGATCGCGTCGGTCTGGTCGCGGGTGATGGTCAGCAGGGGGCCTTCGTCTTTGTCGTTATTCCAGATGCCGCGATAGGCTTCGCCGCTGGAGAACGGGCGCTTGGTCAGGATGATGAGCTGAAGCAGCGGCTGCCATTTCCATTTCGGATAGTCGATCACGCGCTGATCGCTGAGAAATTCGTTCAGATAGCGGCGCATCGACCAGTAATCCGTGCCGTCCGGCGTGCCCAGATTGGCCAGCAGGATCCCGATCCGATCGGGCATGATCTTCGGGTGATCGGCTGGCGCGTGTTCCGGGCGCTTGGCTTCGGTCATGTGGCTCTCCTGTCTGGCTACGGCACTCGTGCCGGGGCAACGCATCAGCGTCAAGTTTCGTTCCGCAGGTCGCGCAAAATGTCGTCAAGCCGGTGCGAGGCCGATCCGGGTTTGAGCGGTTGCGGCTGGTCGGGGGCAGGGGCCCAGCCGGTCAGCGTGACGATTTCGAAGGTCGCGGGGATGCGGCCGTCTTCGCCATGAATGTCGGCATAGAGCCGTGCGGCTTCGAGCATCAGCCCCCGCGTCGTCGGGCGGCGCAGGCGGGACTCCATGGCGTTGGCTTCGCCCATCTGGCGCAGATCGCGCATCAGGTGAAGTGCGCTGTCATACCGCACCGTTACTTCATCGCTATCGGCCACCGGCAATGCGAGCCCGGCCCGGTTCAGCAGATTTCCCAGATCGCGGATTTCGCCCATCGGCAGCACGCGCGGGGCCAGCCCGCCGGTGATCTGGCTTTCTGCTGTGGCGAGTGCGGCGCGCAGCTCGTGCAGGGTCTCTCCTCCGAAGAGGGCCGTGATCAGCAGGCCATCAGGTTTCAGCGCGCGGCGGCATTGGACGAGCTGCCCGACGGGATCATCCGCCCAGTGCAGCGATAGCGCGTGGATCACCAGGTCATGCGCGTTTTCCTCAAGAGACAGCAGCGCGTCATCGGTGATGACCTTCGCGCCGTTCCAGCCGTCCCAGATGGTCGGCCAGCCGGTCACAACGGCGGGCGCTGTAAACGCCCTGTTAACCATTGCGAGGCGATCTTCGATGTCGTCGCGCAGGCGTTCGTGGAGGAAAAGCTCCGGGCCGGTGGCGGCGGCGCGGGCGCGGTTGCGCAAAAGCGCTGGGCGGTCGGTGAGGCGGCTCATGCGCGGGACATGGCGGGAGAAACGCGGTGATGCAAGCCTTGGCGCGGGGGCTCTACCCGGCGCAATGCCTTTTGTGCAGCGAACGGGTGGAGCAGGACTTTGCCCTGTGCGGCGCCTGCTGGGCCGGGATGGGGTTCCTCAGCGGGCTGGCCTGCCGCGACTGCGGCGCGCCTCTGCCTGGCACATCGAATCGCGATGAGCTGTGCGATGAATGCCTGGCAGAACCCCGCCCTTGGGAGGGTGGGGTTGCGGTGCTTCCCTATCAGGACGCCGCGCGGCGCTTCGTGCTGGCGCTCAAGCATGGTGATCGGACCGATCTGGCGCGGGCGGCCGGGGGCTGGATGGCCAGCAAGGCCCACCGTTGGATTACACCCGACACGTTGGTCGTGCCTGTTCCGCTGCATTGGCTGCGGCTGTGGCGCCGCCGCTACAACCAATCCGAACTGATGGCGCGCGCTCTGGCGCATGATGCGGAGGTGGAGCTCTGTCCGGACCTTCTGATCCGCCCCCGGCGCACGCCCGTTCTGGACGGGAAGGGGCGCGAAGAACGCGCCGAAGTTTTACGCTCCGCCATCGCGCCACATCCGCGCCGAAGCGCAGAGGGGCGCCCGGTCTTGATCGTGGATGACGTGATGACCACCGGCGCGACGCTGAGCGCCGCCACACAGGCCGCCTTCGATGCCGGGGCCAGTCGGGTCAGCATCGCGGTGCTGGCCAGGGTGGCGAAAGATGTTTAAGGGTTGAAGCGTTCAGGAGGACGCAATGCAACCCGTCGAGATTTACACCACCCGCTTTTGCGGTTTTTGCCACATGGCCAAGCGTTTGCTCACCAAGAAAGGTATCGCCTTTCAAGAGACAGACGTGAGCGACCCCGAGCTGCGCGCCGCGATGATCCAGCGGGCCGGGGGGCGTCGCACGGTGCCGCAGATCTTTATCGGTGGAACCCATGTCGGGGGCAGCGACGAGCTGCATGCCCTGGAACGTGCGGGCAAGCTGGATGCGCTTTTGAACGGATGAAGGCGGCGCTTTTGCAACTGACCTCCTCGGATGATCCGAAGGAAAACCTTGTGGTCACGGAGCGCGCCATGCGCGATGCCGCCGCCCAGGGCGCCGGGTTCATCCTGACGCCCGAAGTCACGAACTGCGTCTCTCTCTTGCGCCGCCGTCAGCAGGAGGTCCTGCACCCAGAACGCAGCGATCCGACGCTCGCCCGCCTGCGCGATGTGGCGGCGGAGCTGGGGGTCTGGCTGTCGCTCGGATCGCTTGCGCTGAAGACCGACGACCCCGATGGGCGCTACGCCAACCGGTCCTTTGTGATCGGCCCCGATGGCGCGGTGAAAGCCCGCTACGACAAGATCCACATGTTCGACGTGACCTTGTCCGACGCCGAGTCCTACAGCGAATCGAAGGGCTACCGCCCCGGCGATCAAGCCGTTCTGTGCGAGACGCCGTTCGGCATGTTGGGCCTGAGCATTTGCTACGATTTGCGCTTCCCCGCACTCTATCGGCGATTGGCGCAGGCGGGAGCGGAGATTTTGCTGATCCCGGCCGCTTTTGCTCCGGCGACAGGCGCGGCCCATTGGGAGCCGCTCTTGCGCGCGCGGGCCATTGAGTGCGGGGCCTATGTGCTGGCCGCGGCTCAGACGGGCACCCACGGCGCGCGCGATGAACGGGCCCGGCAGACCTATGGTCACAGCATGGCGATCGGGCCGTGGGGCGAGGTGCTTGCCGAAGCCGGGACCGAACCCGGAGCGATATTCATTGATCTTGATTTGGACCGGGTGGCGGAGGCACGCCGCAAGGTGCCCTCGCTCCGCCATGACCGTCCGTTTGGAGGCCTATTATGAGCAGCGGCGAAGAAGACCTGGCCGCAACCCTTTTCGCGGAGATCCTGTCCGTTGATCAGTTGGCCCGCAACCGCGTGGCGCGGGCGCTGCCCAAGGGGATGGAGCTGTCGCATTTCGCGGTGCTCAACCATTTGGCACACAGCGGGTTGGAGCGCACTCCGGCCCAGATGGCGCGCAGTTTTCATCTGACGCGTGGAGCGATGACCAACACGTTGCAGCGGCTAGAATGGGCGGGCTGGGTGCATGTGCGGCCCGATTGGGACGATGCCCGCAAGAAACTGGTTTCGGTCAGCCCCGCCGGCCGCCGCGCCCGCGATGAGGCGCTTGCGGCGATCTCTCCGATCATTGCCGGAGCGGTCCGCCAGATCGGCGCGGACCGGGTGCGCGCCGCGCTGCCGGTTCTGAGGGAACTGCGCCTGACGCTGGCAGAGGAATGACTCTCCGCTCGCTTGGCATCGCCAGCGACATTCTGGTCGGCGGTACGTCTCAGGTGATTGAGTCGCATACTGATCGGATGGTGCTGCGCACGCCCGAACAGCCGAGCTACTGGTTCGGCAATTGCGTGACTTTTCGCGGCTACTCCGGCGACAAAGATGCCGACATCTCGCAGTTTCGGGCAGATTTTCCGCAAGCGCCGCATATCTGCATTCAGTGGGATGTGCCGGATCTGGACGCCGATCTGAGCGAATGGGGCGCCGATGGGTTTCAGATCGACGACACCGATGTCTTGGTCCTGGATCGGCTGATCCGGTTCCCGATGCCTGAAGGGATCGCGGTGCGCCGCGTTGAGCGCGCGGCGGACTGGGCGCAGGTGGCCGACCTGCAGCACCGCACCGGAGTTGAGGAGGATGGTCACCCCGAAGCGGCCCATCTCGACTATGTCGAGCGCCGGTTTGATGCGCATCGCGCGGCATCTGGTGCCGGGCGAGCCAAATGGTTCGGCGCGTTCGACGGCGATCTTCTGGTGGCGGATATGGGGCTCTATTCCGACGGAAAGATCGCCCGGTTTCAATCGGTCGAAACCCGCCCGTCGCATCGCGGGCGAGGGATCTGTGCCGCGCTCGTCGGTGAGGTCGCGGCGCGGGCCGTTGCGGTGCATGTGGTGATGATCGCGGATCGGAACGGCGCGCCCGGACGTATATATCGGCGCTGCGGTTTCAGGCCCTCTGAGCGGCTGATGGCGGTGGTCAAGCGCGGCTATTGAGCTGTTTCGCGCGGTGCGCGACCCGGGCGAGGGGCGCTGCCCCTCGCGCTCCCCGAGGTATTTGGACAAATAAGAAGATCAGCGGGGCTTGGTTGCCGCGGTCACGTAGTTCACCGAGAGATCGCGGGGGGACAGGCTCCAGCTCCAGCCGAGCGGATTGAAGACGAAACCGGTGCGATCCACCGGGGTGAGCCCGGCGTTTTGCAGCATGGCGATCAGCTCGTCCGGGGTGATGAATTTGGCCCAGTCATGGGTGCCGCGCGGGAGCCACCGCATCACGACCTCGGCGCCGACAATCGCCACCGCGTAGCTTTTCGGGTTGCGGTTGATGGTTGAACAGATGTGCAGGCCGCCCGGTTTGAGCAGAGAGGCGCAAGTGTTCAGGAACTCTTGCGGGTCGGCCACGTGTTCGACCACTTCCATGTTCAGGACGATGTCGAAGCGCTCTCCGCCTTCGGCAATCGCTTCGGCGGTGGTGTTTCGGTAGTCGATGTCGAGCCCCATTTGCTCTGCGTGGAGCTGGGCTACGGGGATGTTGCGCTCTGCCGCGTCGGCGCCGACTACCTCTGCGCCCAGCCGCGCCATCGGCTCCGACAGGAGCCCGCCGCCGCAACCGATATCCAGAAGGCGCAGGCCCTTGAACGGCTCTGGGGTGGAGAGGTCTCGGTTGAACTCCGCTGCGATCTGGCTGGTGATGTAGTCCAGCCGGCAGGGGTTGAGCATATGGAGCGGCTTGAACTTGCCGTTCGGGTCCCACCACTCGGCCGCCATGGCCTGGAATTTTTCGACTTCACCCTGGTCGATGCTGGAGGTGGTTTGCATCGGGTTCTCCTTCGTGGCAGGTCCAAGGGGGATGTAGCACGGGGCTGCGGCGGCGAAAATGGACAAGAGCTTGAGGCATAAACGCGCGGCGGGCGGGATGTATCCCGCCGTTGAGCCGTTCGATGTGCGGATGCTCGATGTGGGCGATGGTCACAGCGTTTACGTCGAGCAGAGCGGGCGTGCCGACGGTATCCCGGTGGTCGTGTGCCATGGGGGCCCCGGCGGCGGGTGCAGCCCGTTCATGCGGCGGTTCTTTGATCCGGAGGTGTTCCGCATCATCCTGTTCGATCAGCGGGGCTGTGGGAGGTCGACGCCCCATGCCTGCGTCGAGGCCAATACGACGTGGCATCTGGTGTGTGACATGGAGCTGATCCGCGAGACGCTTGGGGTCGAGGCCTGGCATGTGTTCGGCGGAAGCTGGGGGGCGACCCTGGCCTTGATCTATGCGCAGGAGCACCCGGCGCGGGCACTGTCGCTCATCCTGCGCGGCGTCTTTTTGATGACGGAGCCGGAGCTCGACTGGTTCTATGGCGGCGGGGCAGGCGCGTTCTGGCCCGAGCTGTGGGACAGCTTCACCGCGCCGATCCCGGAGGAGGAGCGCGGCGATCTGATTGCGGCCTATCACCGACGCCTGTTCAGCGGTGACCGGAGTGAAGAGCAGCGCCTGGCCCGCATCTGGAGCGGCTGGGAGAATGCGCTTGCCGTCCACGGGGGCGGGGTTCTTGGGGGCGGGGCGCCGGACTATGTGCGGGCCTTCGCGCGGCTCGAATCGCATTACTTCCTCAATCGCGGGTGGCTCGGCGAGGATCGCCAGATCCTGTCGCGGATGGATCGGATTGCGCGAATCCCCGGCAAGATTGTTCAGGGGCGCTATGACATGATCTGTCCGCCGCAGACCGCGTATCGGCTGGCCGATGCCTGGCCTGCTGCGCGGCTTGAGATGATCCGCGATGCGGGGCACACGATGTCCGAGCCGGGGATTGCCCGCGCCTTGATCGCGCATATGGATCGGATTGCGGGCGCCGCAGGGGAACGATCCCTCAGCTAGCGTGTCGCGTTAATGAGTTTTGCGCTCGCGCTCAATGTGGCGGTCTGGCGGCTGAACCCCGATGTTGTGCCGCTGCGGCTCGACAGGATGTAGGTCCTATCGGCTAAGGCTTGCATCCTTGCGTGCTCCGGCCTATATGGCCTTTCAACAGCGGCGCTTTGAAAGAGGCTCCACCGGAAACGACAACGGGCCGCGCGCCCGTTTTTTTGTGCCAGCACGAGAGGCTGGAAGACCAATGAACGATATGATTGCCAAAGGCGCCATGGATCGGCGCATTGCAGAGATCATCACCCCTGTTATCGAGGACATGGGGTTTGAGCTGGTGCGCGTGCGCTACATGGGCAGCCAGAACGCGACGCTTCAGCTCATGGTACAGCGCCCCGATGGGGCCATCGACGTGGATGAATGCGCCGATATCAGCACCGCCGTGAGCGCGGTCATGGACGTGGAAGACCCGATCCTTGATGCCTACACGCTGGAAGTGTCGAGCCCTGGCATTGATCGGCCTTTGACCCGGCTCAAGGATTTCGAGCAGTGGGACGGCTATGTTGCCAAGATCGAAACCCACGAGCTGATCGACGGGCGTCGCCGCTTCAAGGGCGTGCTGGAAGGCACCGAAGGCAGTGAAGTCCTGATCCAGATCGACGAAGCCGGGGAGCCGGTCACCATCGGTCTGCAATTCGACTGGCTGGCCGATGCCAAGCTGGTCCTGACCGATGAGCTGATCCGCGATGTCCTGCGCGCGCGCAAGGATGCCGGTGAGATCGACGAGAAACAATTCGACGAAGTCCAGACCATCGTGGATGGCGATGACGATGAGGAGAAAGCCTGATGGCAATCACATCCGCTAACCAGCTTGAGCTGCTGCAAACCGCTGAGGCCGTGGGCCGCGAGAAGGGGATCGACCCGAATCTCGTCGTTGAGGCCATGGAAGAAAGCCTCGCCCGTGCGGCGAAGTCCCGCTACGGCGCGGAGATGGATATCCGCGTGGATATCGACCGCAAGACCGGCAAGGCGACCTTCACCCGTGTGCGCACGGTGGTCGACGAAGAAGAGCTTGAGAACTACCAGGCGGAATTCACCGTCGAGCAGGCCAAGCAGTACATGGACGATCCCAAGGTGGGCGATCAGTTCATCGAAGAAGTCCCCCCTGTGGAGCTGGGCCGGATTGCGGCTCAGTCTGCCAAGCAGGTGATCTTGCAAAAGGTCCGCGAAGCCGAGCGCGACAAGCAGTATGAAGAATACAAGGACAAGGCCGGGACCATCATCAACGCGCTCGTCAAGCGCGAGGAATACGGCAATGTCATCGTGGAGCTGAACCCCGGCGAGGGTGTTTTGCGCCGCAACGAAAAGATCGGCCGCGAGAGCTATCGCCCGAACGACCGTATCCGTTGCTACATCAAGGATGTGCGCCGCGAGCCGCGCGGCCCGCAGATCTTCCTGTCGCGCACCGCGCCGGAATTCATGGCCGAGCTGTTCAAGATGGAAGTGCCGGAAATCTACGAGGGCATCATCGAGATCAAGGCCGTGGCCCGTGATCCGGGTTCGCGCGCGAAGATCGCCGTGATTTCCTATGACGGCTCGATTGACCCGGTCGGCGCCTGTGTCGGTATGCGGGGCTCCCGTGTGCAGGCCGTCGTGAACGAGCTGCAGGGCGAAAAGATCGACATCATCCCGTGGAACGAGGACATGCCGACCTTCCTCGTGAACGCGCTTCAGCCTGCTGAAGTGTCCAAGGTGGTGTTCGACGAAGACGCCGAGCGGATCGAAGTCGTGGTCCCCGAGGAACAGCTTTCTCTGGCCATCGGCCGCCGCGGTCAGAACGTGCGTCTGGCCTCGCAGCTGACCGGGTTGGATATCGACATCCTGACCGAAGCTGAAGAATCGGCCCGCCGCCAGAAGGAATTCGAAGAGCGCACCGGCCTGTTCATGGCCGCTCTCGATCTGGACGAATTCTTCGCGCAGCTTCTGGTCTCGGAAGGCTTCACCAACCTCGAAGAGGTCGCCTATGTCGAGATCGACGAGCTGTTGGTGATCGACGGCGTGGACGAAGGTACGGCCACCGAATTGCAGGCCCGTGCCCGCGACGTGATCGAAGAGCAGAACCGCAAGGCCATCGAAGCCGCCCGCGAGCTGGGTGCCGAAGACAGCCTGATCGGGTTTGACGGCCTGTCCCCGCAGATGGTGGAGGCCCTCGCCAAGGACGGCGTTCTGACGCTCGAAGACTTCGCGACCTGCGCCGACTGGGAACTGGCCGGTGGCTGGACCACTGTCGATGGGGAGCGCAGCAAGGATGACGGCGTGCTTGAGCCCTTCGACGTGAGTCTGGAGGAAGCTCAGGAGATGGTGATGACCGCCCGCGTCATGCTGGGCTGGGTCGATCCGGATGATCTTGTTGCCGACGACGCCGATGTGGACGCCGAAGGCGACGTGGAAAACGAAGAGGAGCAGGAGGCCTGATCTCAGGCCTCCGGGGGTCGCCCGCATGAGCCGGGGTAAGCGTCATAACCGCAGCGAAGGGTCTGAACGGACCTGCATCGTCACACGCGACTCGCAGCCCAAGGAAGGGCTGATCCGTTTCGTCGTGGGGCCGGATGGGGCTGTGGTGCCCGACATTCTGGAGAAGCTTCCAGGGCGCGGCATGTGGGTGACCGCCTCGCGCGAGGTGCTCGACAAGGCGGGCAAGGGGCAGTTCGCCCGCGCCGCCAAGGCGCAGGTGGTGGTGCCCGAAGGTCTGGCCGATGAGGTGGAGCGCCAGCTTGCCCGGCGGGTCGTGGATCTGGTCGCTCTGGCCCGTAAGGCGGGGCTGGCCACGGTCGGGTTCGAGAAAGTGAAGACCCTTCTTGCCGGAGGCGCGCCGATCCGCGTTCTCTTGCAGGCAAGCGACGGCTCCGCCCGTCAGAAGGGCAAGTTCTGGACCCCGGAAGGGGCCCGCTATTTCGATTGTTTGACGAGCGATGAGCTTGGTTTGGCATTCGGGCGCGAAACTGTCATACACGGGGCTCTGGCCGCTGGCGCCTTGGCTGACCGTGTAGTAGAGGAAGCGGCAAAGCTGCGCGGGATGCGCAGTCAAAACGGGGACGAAGGCGTCTCCGGGAAGGAATGAAGACTTCGATGAGTGAGAACGACGGAAAAAAACCCCTTGGTGTTCGCGGCGGCCCCCGGTCGGGCTCGGTGAAGCAGAGCTTCAGCCATGGCCGGACCAAGAGCGTCGTGGTGGAAACCAAGAAAAAGCGCGTCGTGGTGCCCAAGCCCGGCGCGGCGAAACCCGGTGCGCGGAGCTCGGCTCCCGCCGGGGGCGACCCCAAGAAGCGCCCTGCTGGCATTTCCGAGGCCGAGCTCGAACGCCGGATGAAGGCCCTGGCCGCCGCGAAGGCGCGCGAAGCCGAAGACGCCGCCAAGCGTGCCGCCGAAGAGAAGGCCCGCGAGGAAGAGCGCCGTCGCCGCCGCGAGGAAGCCGAAGCCAAGGAACGCGAAGAGCGTGAGCGCGAAGAGGCTCTGAAGGCGAAGGCCGAAGAGGAAGAGCGCAAGAAGCGTGAGGCCGAAGAGGCCAAAGCCGCACGTGATGCGGCCCAGGCCAAGCCCGCTCGCGCGGCCGAGACCCCTGCCGATCCGGCGGCGGCTCAGGCTCAGGAACGTGCGCGCCCCGCTGGCGGCGGCGCCCGCAAGCCCGAACGCGACAATCGTGATCGTGACAGCCGTGGCAAGAACGACCGCGGCGACGGTGGCCGTCGCGGTGGCAAGCTGACGCTGAACCAGGCTCTGTCCGGCGGCGAAGGTGGGCGTCAGAAGTCGCTCGCCGCGATGAAGCGCAAGCAGGAGCGTGCGCGTCAGAAAGCCATGGGCGGCGCGGTCGAGCGCGAAAAGGTTGTGCGTGACGTTCAGTTGCCCGAAATGATCGTGGTGTCAGAGCTGGCCAACCGTATGGCCGAGCGTGTGGCCGATGTGGTCAAGGCGCTGATGAACAACGGCATCATGGCGACCCAGAACCAAAGCATCGACGCCGACACAGCTGAACTGATCATCGAAGAGTTCGGCCACAAGGTCGTGCGCGTGTCCGATGCCGACGTCGAAGACGTGATCGACACGATCGAGGACAAGGCCGAAGACCTGAAGCCGCGCGCCCCGATCATCACGATCATGGGCCACGTGGACCACGGTAAGACCTCGCTGCTGGACGCGATCCGCCACACCAAGGTGGTGAGCGGCGAAGCCGGCGGGATCACCCAGCATATCGGCGCCTATCAGGTCACGACCGATGGCGGTGCGGTGCTGTCCTTCCTGGATACGCCCGGCCACGCGGCGTTCACCTCCATGCGCTCGCGCGGGGCTCAGGTGACGGATATCGTGGTTCTGGTGGTCGCTGCCGACGATGCGGTGATGCCGCAGACGATTGAAGCGATCAATCACGCCAAGGCGGCGAAGGTCCCGATGATCATTGCGATCAACAAGATCGACCGCCCGGCCGCCAACCCCGACAAGGTGCGCACTGATCTGCTTCAGCACGAAGTGATCGTCGAAAAACTGTCGGGCGATGTGCAGGACGTGGAAGTGTCCGCGATCACCGGCCAGGGTCTGGATGAGCTGCTCGAAGCCATCGCGCTTCAGGCGGAAATTCTTGAGCTGAAAGCCAACCCCGATCGTGCCGCCCAAGGCGCCGTGATCGAAGCTCAGCTTGACGTGGGTCGTGGCCCGGTTGCCACCGTTCTGGTCCAGAACGGCACGCTCAAGCGCGGCGACATCTTCGTCGTCGGGGAGCAGTGGGGTAAGGTTCGTGCGCTGATCAACGATCAGGGCGAGCGCGTCGAAGAGGCCGGTCCGTCCGTCCCCGTCGAGGTGCTGGGCCTGAACGGCACGCCCGAAGCAGGCGACGTTCTGAACGTGGTGGACACCGAAGCCCAGGCCCGCGAGATCGCAGAATACCGCGAGAAAGCCGCCAAGGAGAAGCGCGCCGCTGCCGGTGCTGCGACCACCTTGGAACAGCTCATGGCCAAGGCCAAGGAAGACGAGAACGTCTCCGAGCTCCCGGTGGTGGTGAAGGCCGACGTGCAGGGCTCTGCCGAAGCGATCGTGCAGGCTCTGGAGAAAGTCGGCAACGACGAGGTGCGCGTGCGCGTGCTGCACTACGGTGTGGGCGCGATCACTGAAACCGATATCGGCTTGGCCGAAGCATCGGGCACCCCGGTCATCGGCTTCAACGTTCGTGCGAACGCTCCGGCCCGCAACAGCGCCAACCAGAAGGGCATCGAGATCCGCTACTACAGCGTGATCTACGACCTCGTGGATGACGTGAAAGCGGCGGCGTCCGGTCTGCTGTCGAACGAGATCAAGGAGAACTTCATCGGCTATGCCGACATCAAGGAAGTCTTCAAGGTCTCCAATATCGGCAAGGTCGCGGGCTGTCTGGTCACCGAGGGCGTTGCACGCCGCTCCGCCGGGGTGCGCCTGCTGCGCGACGATGTGGTGATCCACGAAGGCACGTTGAAGACGCTCAAGCGCTTCAAGGATGAGGTGCCCGAGGTTCAGTCCGGCCAGGAATGCGGTATGGCGTTCGAAAACTACGACGACATTCGCCCCGGCGATGTCATCGAAATCTTTGAACGCGAAGAGGTCGAGCGCACGCTCTGATCCTGACCCAATGGTAAAAGCCCCGGTGCGCGTTGAGCGACCGGGGCTTTTTTGTGCGCGCTTGTCTGACGCTGAAGGCTTGATAGAACGGTGCTGATTGATTTCAGGACCGTTTTCCATGCCCAGCCCACACAATTACCGCATCACGTCCTTTTCGACCCTGATCGGGTTTCTCTATGGGCTTCGCCAGCATGCGGTGGTGATCGACGCTCATGTGGACAGCGCCTGCGGCGATCACGGCTTGGTGGCGCATGTTCACGGCCTTCTTCGCCCGATGCTGCCCGATTGCCCGCCCGCTGATCTGGAGTCGCTAACGCTCTCGGACATTGGCGGTGAGGCCAATCTCCAGCTGCTCTGCGCGCTATTGGCCGCCCTCGAAGAGCGCTCCGGCGGCGTTGTTTCGGGGCCTGCCATCGTTGTGCCGCGCTTGGATGACACCGCGCCCGAAGGCTGGCATGCGGTGCGCATCCTGGCGCCCAGCACCTTGCCGAAATCGGCCCTTCCGCTGGCGCGTCATTTGGCCGGTCGCGTGCGCGCCTATGTCGATGCGGGCCAGCCCGACGGGTTCTTTGCCGATGAAAAGGCAGAGCTGGATGCCGTCGGTAAGCGGCACAGCAACGATTTCGCCTTCGGGACCAGCAGCCGCCATTTCCTGCGCGAGGCGCTGAACATGGATATTCCTGTCCTGCGTCTTCCGCTGGGCATGGTGCAGTATGGCTACGGGAAGGGCGCGCGGCTGTTCCGCAGCACCACCAGCGACACGACCTCCAGCATGGGCATGCTGCTGAGCACGGACAAGGCCGCGGCAAGCCAGATGCTGCGCCTTGCCGGGTTCCCGGTGGCCGATCAGGCAAAGGTTGCCAGTGAAAACGAGGCCATCGCCGCGGCAGAGGCTTTCGGTTTCCCGGTCGTCGTCAAGCCCACGGACCGCACCCACGGGGATGGCGTTTTCCCGCGGCTCGTGTCCACCGAGGAGGTCGCCCAGCGGTTTCACGACGCGTGCGCGCAGTCTCCGAACGTGGTGGTTGAGCGACATATCGAGGGGCAGGACTATCGTGTGAATGTCGTCGCGGGGAAGGTCGTTGGAGCGGTGCTACGGCTTCCGGCGGGAGTGACCGGCGACGGGGAGCATACGATCCGCGCCCTGATCGCCCAGGAGAACAAGGACCCGAGGCGCTCGGCCGGGGCGTTTTCCGTGATGAAGCCGATCGAGATCGACGACGATCTGCGGGCCTACCTGCACAAGACGGGCTACAAGCTGACCAGCGTGCCCGAAGAGGGCGTGTTCGTCCGCCTGCGCGCCAATGCCAATGTCAGCTCGGGTGGGTCAACCGTTGTCGTGACGGATGACATCCATCCAGAAAACGTCCGTCTGTGCGAACGCGCCTGCGCGCTGATGGCGCTCGATATCGCGGGGGTCGATCTGATCTGCCGGAGCATCGCGGAGCCGGTCGCGGCCACCGGGGGCACGATCTGCGAGATTAACGTGATGCCGCAGATGGGGCATACCTATCTCCATTCGTTCCACATGGCCCTGAGAGACTATGTCGGTCCGGGTCAGTCGGATGAAGGCATTGTGCTGCGTCTGGCCTGGGAGGGCGACGTGATCGACCGCTCGGCGCTTGTGGCGCAAGTGCTGGATCGTCGCGGCCCGGGCCAGATCGTCGGCGACTGGCAACCGGGCTTCGCCGAGACGGGATTGCCGGTGGATCGGATCGGGACGGTCGTGATCGGAGACGGCACCGCGCCGGACTTGCAGGAGGCGTTCCGCCTTCTCAAACCCTACCTGCGCGGCGAGGTCATCCTGACCGAGAAGCACGCAGATGATCCGCTGCTGAAGGACGCTCTGGAGGGCTGCTTGATGCGCGTGGTTCCGGCGCAGTCAGACATTTCGCTCCCCGATCCCGGCGCTCAAGGCTGAGCGCCAGCACCGCTCCGAACGTTAGTCCAAGTTGCAGTCGCGATCCTTGATGGCCCGGCGTGCGTCCGGCGGGCTGAGAGGCATACGCTGATGCCAGCCGTGTGGGCGAAAGGGCCGGTGGTGGTCGTGGACATCGGAATCGAGCCGCGTGGCCGTGCGGATCATGGCGTTGAAAATGCTGAACATGGCGGGTCTCCTTCTCTCTGCCCATCCGTGATGCCATGCGCGGCGACGCCATGTCTGCTCTTGAAGATTTCGCGCATGTAAGAAAAACTAACAAACATGGACTGGCGATCAATTCCTTCCCTGGCGGCTCTGCGCGCCTTCGAGGCGGTTGTGCGGCTTGGCTCAGTGTCGCGGGCGGCGGATGAGCTGAACGTGACGCATGCCGCCGTGTCGCAGCATCTGCGCAAGCTGGCCGATGAACTGGGGGAGCCGCTGGTGATCCGTGACGGCGGTGTCATGGTCGCGACGGAGGCCGGAGCGCCGCTTGCGGCGGCCTGCTCCGCTGGCTTTGCCCAGATCGCCGATGCGGTCCATGCCTTGCGAGACACTGGCGGTGCCCGCCCGATCCGACTGACAACCACGCCCAGCTTTGCGGAGTTCTGGCTGATGCCACGGTTGGCGAGGCTTTGGCGCGCCTATCCTGATGTGCGCCTGTCGATCACGCCCGAGACTGGCTTATCCGATCTGCGTTCGGACGGGCATGATCTTGCGATCCGCTACGGTCGCGGCGGTTGGCCCGGCTTCGAAGAAGAGCGCCTGCTGCCCGCAGATCTGGCCGTCGTGATGGCGCCAAGCTGGGTCGGGACGCCGACGGAGGATCTTCCTTGGCTGACGGAGACGACCGCACCGGAGGCCCTGAACTGGGGGCGAGCCGTTGGCCTGATCACGGCGCAGAGCGTCGTGCAGGAACTGCCGAACCCGGCGATGGTTCTGGCGGGGGCGCGCGCCGGGGCAGGGGCGGGCATTGTGCCGATTGCCCTGGCCGAAGCTGACCTGAACGCAGGCGCGCTCACGCGCTTGCCGATGCAGTCTTGCGGCGATCTGTCCTACATCCTTCTGCGCCGTCCGGGGGGCATGCGCCCTCAGGTGAAGGACCTGATCCGATGGCTGCGCGCGGAGGCGCGCGCCGCTCAGGTCTAACGTCGGCGCAGGGTGTCCCCCGCATCAAGCACCGGCTCAAGCTCGACGACAGCGCCGTGGCCGCTATCGTCATCCTGGCGCGCTGCAATCATCTGGGCGGCGCGGCGCCCGATTTCCCGGCGACAGGCGTCCATCGTGGCGAGCCGGGTGGGCAGGCCGTCCAGAAGCTCGACCCCGTTGAAGCCAGCGATCCCGATCTGGCCGGGAATGTCATAGCCCTGTTCGCGCAGCCACAGCAGCCCACCGGCGCCGATCATGTCGTTGGAGTAGTATATGAAATCGAGATCGGGGTGCTTGGCCAGCATCGCCTGCGTCATCTCGCGCCCTTTGGCGAGCGCGGAGCCGCCCGAATAGAATTCCGACGCGGTGATCTCCACACCGCCCTTGCCGAGCCCGCGGGTGAAGCCTTCGAACCGCTTCCGCGCCCGGTGATCCAGAGGCATCTTCGTGCCGAGGAACCCGATCTTGCGGTAGCCCTGGGCCAGGATCGCCTCGGCCATCTGGCGACCCGCGCGGCGATGCGAGATCCCGACGCAGCTGTCGATGGGCTCTCCATCCGTGTCCATGATCTCAACGATCGGGATCCCGGCACGGGCCAGCATCGCCCGTGCTGCGTCGTTGTGCTCCAGCCCCGCAACGATCACCCCGGACGGGCGCCAGGAGAGCAACTCGAACAGGACTTTTTCTTCCTTTTCAGGAAGGTAGTCGGTGACGCCGACGACAGGTTGAAGCTCTGTCTGCTCCAGCACATCAGAGATGCCGCGCAGCACTTCGGGGAACACCATGTTGCCCAGCGACGGGATCACCACGCCGACGAGGTTGACCCGGTTGGAGGCAAGCGCCCCCGCAATCTTGTTGGGGACATAGCCGAGCCTCTTGGCCGCCGCGCGGACCTTATCGCGCGTTGCGTCAGACACATCGCCCTTCCCGCGCAGCACCCGGCTCACCGTCATCTCGCTGACCCCGGAAGCTTCGGAAACATCGCGCAAGGTCAGCGGGCGGGGCGGTGGCGTAGTCACGTCGATGTGTCCTCGTCTTTCGGTGTTTGCGCTAATGTAGACCGGGTTGCGGCGGAACTCCAAGGGTTTCACTTGCAAGCCGGACGCGGCGCCTCCAGAACGGACGCGATCCGGCCCCGTGGCTCAACTGGATAGAGCAGCCCCCTCCTAAGGGGCAGGTTGCAGGTTCGAATCCTGCCGGGGTCGCCATCTTTTATGTTATATATCAATATCTTTTGTGTTGGCCGATTTTTCGAAGACGCCGCAAGATCGGTTTGGGGTTTCACCTGGGGTTTCAAAAAATCAGTCCATCGAAGACGAAAAAACTGCCCGCCGGGGCACTGGAAGAACCCTGAGACTGAACGAAAAACCTTGGACCTCGTCGCGCATGCAAGGCATCCACCGCGCGCCACATGGACAAGAGACCAAAAACAAACTGGCAAAGGTGTTTTCTCTCGAAAAAACAGAGAGCAGACGGTTCGGGAGTTACCCGTTCACCACCCCCTCCCCTTCAGAAGGACCCGCACCCAGATCCAAATCCGGGCCAAGGGCCAACTTTTACCCTGTTTTTGAAAACTCCGAAGAAGAGGAGGAGGCAGGAGAGGAGACGCTTAGAGGTTTTGCAAATCCAAGCATTTTTTGGCCCCGTGGCCCGACGCTGATGTAGCGACGATGCCAGTATGCGACATGCGGCACCGCCGCATGTCCGCTTTGAGCCCATACCTACGCAATAGCTTTACTGAGTTTGTGGCGAGGGGATTAGTTTTCTGAGGTGGGACGCACGGCGTTCCAAGCTTGGGAGCAGAGCAGCACAATAGCTTCTTCATGATCGTCCGCAGGCGCACATTTTCTCAGATAGTCATAGGCTGGCCCGACAATCAGGGCAGAAGCGACCGGCCATGGAATATCCCTCACAGCCCCGCGTTTGACCCACTCGCCATAAATGGCTGCGGCTTCTTTATGCGTCGTCGCGATCTCGTCGCGCAACAGCACCAGATCGGGGTCCGAGCGTGCCCGCATTCTCAGGTCTTCGAAAAACAAAAACAGAGGCCGGTTTTCCGTCGCCCACTCCAATAAACCCCGGACCGTGCTGGTCGTCATGTCCTGTGGGGTGCGCGCCGTGCGCAGGGTTTCGGTATTTGCCAACCAGGCTCGATTGGCCTGCTGCCACAACACCGTTGCGATGCCAGATTTGCCTTTAAAAAAATGGTAAATGCTGCCTGTTGTTGCCCCGCTTGCTTTGCGAATGTCCGCCATGGTCGTGCCCGCATAGCCCTGCGCAACAAAGAGTGGAAGAGCGGCGTCAAGTATGGTTTGCTTTCGATCGGACATGCGAAATCCTTGGGTTGACAGCAACTAGAACGGTATTCTAATTGGGGCCTAGAACGATATTCTAGTAGGTATGCCCCATGACAACAAGTCTTCGCACCAGCAACATTGAAACCGCCAAACGTTTCCTCACCGCAGTCGAGGCCATGGATGGCAGTGGCCTCGATGGTTTCTTTGCCCCGGACATCAAACAGATCGAGTTTCCAAATGCGTTCAAGCCCCAAGGGGACGTGCGCAACCTCGCTGCATTGAAGGTCGCTCTTGAAAAGGCCAAGGGGATCATCGACGGACAACACTATGAGGTCACCAAGACCCTCGCTGACGAGACTTCGATCATGTTTGAAATGATCTGGACGGGGACAATGGCCATCGACATCCCACCGCTGAAAGCTGGTCAGAACCTGCGGGCAAACTGCATCGCGGTCTTTGATTTCGAGGATGGCAAAGTGACGAGCCTGCGCAACTACGATTGCTTCGAGCCGTTTTCCAAGGGGTGATATCCCTCGTTTCAGTTAAGCTGATTTGGGCTTAATGCGATAGGCGTAGCCAACGCGGTGGTCCCTGGTCAGGTCGAACGGCGATTTTGTCCCCACAGCCGCCCTTCGTGGTGATTGCGCCCATAAGGTCTGGTTCTGATACTGGCTGAATAGCGGCGATGAACTTGCCGAGGGCAGCACCATGAACTGTGACGCTTCTTCGCAGCCCCCACACTCTCAATACTACGGGTGGAGAGGCCCACAGCCCCTCCACCCAATGCTCTCTGTTTCGTCGCTCAGAGGTCGGTCTGATCCCGCCAAGCCACGCAGAACGACCGGATGCGTTTGTTTCGCTCTGTGCCCTCTGGGAGGCCCTTGAGCGCCTGTGCAGCGGCAGGATTGCCGAAGACCAGTTCCTTGGTCTTGTCGATCCGCACCCGCCCGAGCTTGACCATGCCGCAGCCCACAAGAACCCGACCAATCTGGGCCTCACCCTCGTAGACCTTTTCCCGGGTCGTGCGCTCCGCCTCCGCCACAGCTGCGTTGCGGGTAAAGGTCAGCGGCTTTGCGCTCTCAATCGCCGCCTCAGCGATATCTCTGAGGCTTTTGACTGCGTTCGATTCCGAGTCCTGAATGATCCGGTTTCGCGCATCCGTGGCTGGGGCATGATCGCCTGGCCTGACGAAATGACCGTACCTGTTGGCCCAGTTGGCGATGTGCCGCAGCCCGTCGCACTCAAGCCAGTCATGCAGTTCCCTGAACTTAGCTTGATCCCAGACCTCCTCGGTCACACCCGGGACGAACCATCGCCGCTCAGACTCCGCCATTTTCAGCGGACGCATCGAGTTCGAGGTCGCGAAGAAATGCGCCCAATTCTCGATCTCATAGGCCGCCTGATACTTTTCCTCGACCCTGACATGCTTTTCGGTGATCAAAGACTTCAGGCGGTTGGCCGTTGCGAAGCTGTGCCCTTGGTAGATCTCCTCAACCTGCACGAGCCGCTTGTTGGCGAGCCAGCCGGTATACTTCCCGGCGATGTCGCTCTCAGATGGGTGCGAGACGTTCCACGGACCCACCAACTGAGCCAAGACATTGCCGAGCGTCGACTTCCCAACCCCCTGCTTCTCGCTTGCCAGCAGAACCCCGTACCCCATCCGGACCTTTGGCCGCCCAATCAAGGTCGCGATCCACGCACACAGGCTTTTTCGATCAGCTTCATTCGGAATCAAATAGGCAAGGAACTCTAGGAATGGCGCCACATCGCCAGGCTCCAGCCTATCGAAAGGGTTCGGCCTAATGTCCGGCGGGCGATAAATGTTGAATGCAGAGGTGCCGCCTACTGTGATCAGTTGTTCTTTGACACCGGGGCGATAGGCAAGCATTTTCAATGCGCGTGGTCCGTTCCCGCAGCACAAGCTTGCTGAGCTTGTCGGTATGACTGTGGGCCGTCATCCGCGCGTTGAACGCTTTTTCACTTTCTCGCAGCTGAGGAAAATCGGTGTGCACGAACACCTCGGCTTCCTCAACGTATCGTATGTAGTCCATGAAATGCCGCCGCAAGATTGTTCTAGTCTTGTCGTCTTTTCCTTTGATGCGATCCGTCGCCCATGTCCCAGGGTGAAGGCAATCAAAATAACTTGGCCCAATGTACTTGCGCGTTGGGCCGCCCGGCTTCGAGTTTTCCGGCATCGGCTTGAACATATCGTCAGGGAACTCATCGCCCAGGTCGAAACAAGCAGGAAATTCATCGGTGAACTGTACAATCCTGGTATCCATCTGAAGCCGCTTTGAGATCTGAAGGGCAGCACGCATTCCGACGAGATCATTGTCCGCGATGATGATCGCTTTTTCGACGCCCATACGTTTCAGCTGCGCCCAGTCCGTGTTGTGCTCATCATAGGCCCCACCACTCCATCCAATATGCACGCCCCCCCTCAGGAATTGGTACCAGGGATGGTCCGTCTGAACCTTGCGAGAGCTGCCTTCGATTAGTTCCTGCGCCTTACGCGCCGCTTTGGCACCCTCGTGGATATAGACAACAAGATTGTCCCGAGCCTTTTCGAGATTGTATATCGGGTTTCCTGTCTCTGGGCGTTGACGATACCAGTGGCCGTCGCTCATATAGATGAAAGGAATGTACTCTTTATGTCCGTTGTCATGATCGACGCGAACCTCTAGCATCGCGATCCTGCCATATGCAGTTTTATACACGAATTTGTCTTCTTCGGAGGCCTGTTCGAACTCCTTTGGTGGATTGATCAACGCTGCCAATGGAAAATGCTTCGGAAACTCGAAGTCCTGAAATGCAATTTTGATGGCATCTCGCTCCGCATCAGTCGGCTCATAGGTTTTACTAGACACCTCTTTATTAGACACCTCAATGTTGCCCGTGCGATCAAATTGGATCTCGCAGACCGTCTTGTCATAGCCATCTATTTTCTGTGTGACCCGTCCGACGAACATCGAATATGGTTCCGCGCGTATACGGCGATAGTACGTTGCGACTATCTGGATTTGATCGACATTTGAAATTCTCTTTTTACCCGACATGTTTACCTCCCGATTCAGCGAGCTGCGAGGAACCACCGTCGGCTTCTGGGAGGCTGTTGATCCACGCGATTACGTCACGTGTACGCCATGCGACACGGTTGACCGACAGGCGCACAGGGCGCGGAAAGACTCCGGCTTGCATCAGTCGGTAAAGGGAGCCTTTGCTGAGGCGGGTTAACTGGGCTACCTCTCGCTGGTTTAGCAACGCATCAAGGCGCAGTTGTGGGGTCTTCTTTTTTTCGTCAGTCATGACATTCTCCATCGGCAGTGATGGGAATGAAGTAACGATTTTAATTGAGTAAATATATCGACTTTGCCCTAGGGCAAAGTCATGCTTTATAACTGCTTAAAGGTCTTCGAACTCGAAGGGGATCTCCGCTTTTTTCAGCTCTTCGCCGATGCGAGTTAGGATTTGATGCTCGACCGAGTTGACGATGTCGTCATCGTATATTTCGAGCCCCAAAAGGCCTGTCCGGCTCTCTTTGTATTTAGTTGACAGCCGCTTAATCGTCACGTCCTCACCGGTCACGTGCCGTTCAATCAGGCCTGTGTCATTGATCGCCAATTTGGCCAGAGCGCGCGCGGACAGCGGCTGCTCCTCTGCGGCGGTCGATCCTATCCCCTTTTGGATCTTATCTTTGTAGTCGAGCAGCGCCATATGTCTGAGGAGGTCCGTATCGTCTTGGGTCTTTTTTCCGCCGCGGATATGTACTCCGCTTATCGCAAACATAGCATCGCGAATTCTTTGATCCCGACTTTTCTCATTCATGTCGGCTTGTTCTTCTTTTGACATCTCCGCCTGTAGCGACATATGGCCGTCCACCAGGGCGGTAATTAACTTTTCTAGAAATGATGGGCCCCACGAAGGGCCAATGAGAGGATCTGACAAGTCATCATCGCTATTGGTCATAAAAATCTCCGACACATCGCCGTTCCAAAGGTTAGTGTCTACGGTACAAAAAGCATTTGCAACATGACGATCGCCCCACGCCAACATGATCCGTTCAGAACTAGCAGGAACCCCCTGGCAACCTTTCTGTCGTTCGGACAGTGCGTTGTCGGATTGCATCACTGCCTGACGGATGGGCCTCTATCTCACGCCGGGCCAAAGGGCCAAAAAAGATTGGATTTGCAAAACCTCTAAGCGTCTCTTCTGCCAACCTCCGTTCTTCCTAAGAATCTTCAAAAACAGGGTAAAAGTTGGCCCTTGGCCCGGATTTGTAGTCCAGCACCGTTTTTCCAGAAGGAAGGAGGCGGCAAGCGGGCAACTCCCGAAACACCCCCTTCCTTTTTCGAGAGATGCCATATTTGCCAGTTTTTGGTCTCTGGCTCTTCCGGCTGAACGAGAAAGCCCGACGAGGGGGTGTTCACGAAACACTCCTGGGCTCGTATCTGACCGCCTACTGCGCCGTGAGCTCGGTGATGGCGAGCGCCTTAGGGTCAAAAGTGCACCGCAAAACTGTTCGCTCCATTGTCCCGAACGCGTTGGGCACCTCGGCATCCCGGTCGATCAGCGTGACAGAGGGAGCGTCAGGGTCCCACTCTCCCGGCTCATAGGACTCGAACTGAATGCGGTTCATGAAACTGCTGCCCCATTTCACGTCACCATAGCGGGAGGCTTGCTCTACCCTTTCGACGCAGCGGTAGCGCCACGCTGCCATCGCATTGTTGTGTTTAACGAAGTCTTCAACGCTCTCGCAGTAGGTCAGATCGCCAATACAGCTGGTCGCCTCCGCTTCCGCCCGTGCCGCCTCTTCTTCGGCTTCTCGTGCTGCCGCTTCGGCTTGTTCCGCGCGTCTCTCGTCCTCAAACTCGCTGGCCGTGCGCAGCACCTCTAGGATACGAGCGTCGCGCAATTCGCCTCTGATGAAAACCCCATCGGCATTCACCACCTCTGCGACGAATGAAATCTCCGTATCAACCGGGGTCGCTGTCACATCGATCCTCTCGGCCATTCGCACCCGGAAGTTCCCCAACCCCGCGACATTCACCTTGATGTCACGCGCGTTCTTCATCTCTTTGATCACGCCGACCCAGACCACCTGTTTGCCTTTGCATAGTTGCTCGAAATAGGCGTCGTTCTCTTTGCATTGCCGCCAGGTGTCGGCGTCGACCTCAGACTGCGGAGGCTCCGCATTCACCTCGGTCAAGCGGGGGTCCTTGTCGGGGGCTGGTAGGGCCATCAGCAAAACAACAAAGGCGACAAAGAGGCCCAGCACGGCGACCATAAGCTTGTAGAAAAAACCGCGCTTCAACCGCTCTCCGCAATGCGGGCAGGTCTTGACCTTTTTGCTGACCTGATTGCTGCAGGCCGGGCAGGTTCTTAACTTCTTGTTGCTGTCGCTCATAATGCAAACCCCGTACGCGAGCGCCCTCGCAAACCTGATGGTGATCGGGGTGTTAGCAATCCGCTACGACACGGACCCTGCGCCTTTAGCCGGAGCCTGTTGTATAACACAGGCACCCCGACCATAGGTCAGTGGTGTTCAGCCGGTGTCCCGGCCTAGTCGTAGAGGGGTTGCTACGCCCCAACGCGGATGCGTCTTCCGCGCCACGCGAAGGTTACTGCCAGTGCACGGAAATCGAAAGGAGAAAAGCAGAGGCGCAAGGTGCGTGTTGGCTTGTGGGTTTGATTTTGCGCGAAGAACAAGTATAGAACAAAGGATCGGGCATTGGTGCCGTCTCGCGCGCGTGTTAGGCATCAGAAAAAGAACAAAGGATCGGGCGTTATGCTGACTTCGGTGGAGTTGTGTGCAGGTGCAGGCGGGCAAGCCCTTGGCCTTGAGCGGGCCGGTTTTGACCACACCGCCCTTGTCGAGATCGACAAGCATTGCTGCAACACGCTTCGCCACAACCGCCCCGCTTGGAATGTGCTCGAAGAGGATATGCGCATCTTCAAGGAACGCGCCGCAGACTATCGCGGGATCGACTTGCTCGCCGGGGGGCTCCCCTGTCCGCCGTTCTCGGTCGCTGGCAAACAGCTTGGCGAGAAGGACGAGCGCAACCTGTTCAACGACGCGCTGGACATCATCGCGGACGCCCGCCCGCGCGCCGTGATGATCGAGAATGTCCGGGGGTTTCTGGACGCTGTGTTCCACGACTACCGCGAGCGCCTCAAGCGGCAGCTGAGCAAGATGGGTTACCACACCGACTGGCGGCTGCTGAATGCTTCCGATTTCGGGGTGCCCCAGCTTCGGCCCCGCGTTGTGATCGTGGCGGTTGAGAAGGCCTGCTCTGATCTGTTCGACTGGCCCGAGGCTCACCCCCACAACCCACCGACCGTGGGCGAAACCCTGGGGGACCTGATGGCCGAACGTGGCTGGCGGGGAGCAAAGGCCTGGGCTGACAAAGCCGACGAGATCGCTCCGACGATTGTCGGCGGCTCCAAGAAGCATGGAGGCCCTGACCTTGGCCCTACCCGTGCCCGCCGTGCATGGGCCGCTCTGGGCGTTGAGGGGCGCACGATTGCCCCTGAGGCCCCCGACCCCTTTCATAGCGGGATGCCCCGCCTGACCGTGCCTATGGTGGCGCGCATCCAGGGCTTCCCGGATGACTGGCACTTTACCGGCGCCAAGACCAACGCCTACCGGCAGGTGGGCAATGCCTTCCCGCCCCCTGTGGCCGAGGCTGTAGCGCTCAAGATCAAGGCGTCTCTTCAAAAGCCTGTCCTCCATGCGGTGAGCGCCTAGCCTTCCCCACACTCTCGCGGCGTGACACACTCCGGGTGGCTGATCTGCCCGGAGAGTCGGATGAAGAAAAATATCCCTGAGAGCATTGTTGTGCCGGGTCACCCCGACCACGAGCTGCTGTCCGCTCTGGCGCAAGACATCACCGCGCGGGCTGGCGGCCCCGATGGGCTGGCCGAGCAGTTCTCCGCCATGCTGCGGCAATGCGTGGATGATGTCATCATGACGCCCAAGACCGGGCGGCGGTCCTACGACGAGTTGGAGAAGACCGAGAAGACCTACATCGGCACCCGCGTTGAGATCGAATTGCGCGCCATGTTGGACCTGCCCAAAGGCAAGCTCGACACGGAGATTCTAGGGCGCGATGTCGATATCAAGAACACCATGGGCAACAACTGGATGATCCCGACGGAGGCGCTTGACCATCCCTGTATCTTGGTCGCTGCAGATGAGGCCCGCGCCCGATGCTACCTGGGCCTGATCGTGTCGAAGACGGACTATCTGACGCTGGGTCAGAACAAGGATGCGAAAAAGAGCGTCTCAGCAGCGGGGTTCGAAAACATCTTTTGGCTGCTGCGAGACCACCCCTATCCACCGAATTTCTGGCGAACCGTGGAACCTGATGTGGTCTCCCGGATATTCGCGGGCAAGACGGGCAATCAGAGGATGGCGGCGCTGTTCCGAGAAGTGCAGGGCATTCCGATCACGCGCGATGTGGTGGAGGCGGTCGCCCAACAGCAAGACTTCATGCGCCGGATCAGGTCAGACAACGGGAGGGGGACACGGGACATTCTGGCGCGTGAGGGCGTGTTGCTGCTGTCCGGCCACTACGACGCCCCGCTGATAGAGGCCCTTGGCCTGCCGTCCTGTTCGGGGAGCGAGTTTGTCTCGTATCGGCCTGTTACAGCGGTGGAGTTGGAGACCTCGAGGGAGCATGGGCACATTGTGGACTAGATCACTGTCGTTTGTCGGGTCACCGTCACTTCTAGACTGATTGAAATTGCATCAATCCAAGCGTTGGCAACAATAAAGTCGACGAGGCAGATACGGCCACATCAAAGACAGATGCTTTGAACGGGCGAGCAATATTGTTGACTGATCACTTTTGGGCAGTCCATGCTTTCAGGAATTGGAGGAGATTGTTTTGAAAGAAGGTTTGCCCGAATCCGTTGTTCAAGGAGAGCCCGCGCGGCTGTTCCCCGTCCTGTCAACCACGTCCAAAGAAGGCCGAACGACATCGATCGTGTTGGCATGCCTTTCAAAGGTAAACGAATTCGGAGCAAATTTGCTTGGCTCCCTTGGCCAAAGGATCGGAGTGCGCAGCCGGATTGAGACCTATACCGAAATCGTACTGAAAAACCGCCCAAGCAATCTAAAAGACCGTCCCGACGGGTTGATCGTGGTGAAAACCGGCAAACGGGAATGGCGCGCCTTGGTCGAAGCCAAGGTTGGCAGTAGTGAGCTAACCACAGAGCAGATCGAAAAATACCGGCACTTGGCCAAGGATCCGGCACTTGGCCAAGGATAATGACATCGACTGCGTGCTTACGATCTCCAATCAGTTCGCCACCGCCGCCGATCAGCATCCTTTGGCCGATGTCCGCAAAAGCCGTTCCAAGATCCCTGTGTATCATTGGTCGTGGATGCATGTGCTTACCGAGGCAGATCTGCTGCTGAGTCAGGATGACGTTGACGATATCGATCAGCGGATTTTGCTCAACGAGCTACGGCGTTTCCTGACCCACGAAAGTGCCGGGGTGAAAGGCTTTGACCGGATGCCGAAGGCCTGGACCGAACTTAATAGATTGGTGTCGAGTGGCGGTGTGATCCCTGCACGTTCAAGTGATGCGGTTGAGGTGATCCATGCCTGGCATCAAGAAAGCAGGGACCTTTCCCTAATTCTGAGTCGCATGACCGAAGCCAATGTTTCTGAAAAGCTGTCCCGCAAGGAAAAGGCTGATCATGGAGAGCGCGAGAAGGCAGGATTAACCAGGCTGCGAGATAACAAACAGCTCTCGGCTTTGCTCGACATCCCAGATGCAGCAGCACCGCTAGAGGTTATCGCAGACATGCCACGCCGCGCAATTGACGTAGGTATGACACTGCGCGCGCCCGAAGATAAGGTCTCTACCAAGGCGCGAGTGAACTGGCTTCTTAGACAGGTCAAAACCGAAGCCGTGGACGACTTGTTTGTGCGGCTACTTTGGCCCGGTAGCGCGGACCCAACGCAGCATTTGGTAAGTGACTTAATCGCTGACGTGGCGCTGGCCGAACAGGGTATGGAAGGCAAGTCGCCCCATAGTTTCTATGTGTTTTACGCCAAGAAACTGGGGGCGCGGTTTACTCAGCAGCAGAATTTCATTTCTGACCTCGAAGACATTGTGCCCGCGTTCTATCGAGAGGTCGGCTCACATCTGGTCGCGTGGAAAAAGGCTGCCCCAAAGATCCGAGTAGATCGATCTTCGGCGGAGGATGTTGCTATCGAGGCAATCTCCGAGGATTCGCATGAGTATGAGCCGTAGGCTTTGCAAACTCGGAGTGAACTGAACTGCATCCCAACGCTCAAACGCCCAGCAAATCGATGTGGCTCTAACAGAGCACATCATAAACTGATTTTCAGCTGGGTTCGATCGGCCCTCCTTCGCCATCTACACTAAAACCAATAGCTCGGGCCTTCGAAAAAGCGTATCCAGATCGCGAGTCGAGATGCCGACCAGAAGTTCGGAATGATCACTGGACCCGTACCCTGCATTCCTTGCTTCGCGCAGAATAGAATCCTTGGCAGCCTTTGCGCCAGCGACTGTGGCGAACTGGCTCGCTGATCTCTCGGACCACCTCGATTGTCCCTCGGCCAAACGACAATAGCGATTTAGGTCTTCAACCCCTTCTGCGGCTGTCCCTACGCTGACCTTGAAGGTCAGTCCACGGGCATCATCATAGGTCTGTGCAATATAAAGATGTGTGGCTGGATCTGAATTCTGCGCTGTGCCCACCCCGATCTTTTGGTGTCAAGGGCGATGAAGTGAGTCTTCGAATGATAGCTCTTGGGACGCTTTGCCCTTCACTAGCTCTATGGCGCTCAACGGCATAAGGCGGTCGATCTCTTCTGGTCGCATCTCATGAATGTCTTTTGCGCCCTGTATTCCTTTCCCAGCGTGGTCCGGGATCAGTGTATCGTTGCTTTCTTGCTCAATGAAAGACCATGTCCGCGACACAGCTATACCATAGGGCCAACGGAATCGCCCATCTCTCTCCCTATAGTCCTCCGGCGGTCGGCTCCCGTCCGACAGAGGCTCAACATCTACCTCCCGAAGAGGATGTGCGATCTCGACGGCACCAGCGATTCGCCCGCTTCGCTTGGGATCGGCTTCCTTCTGTTTGCTCGTTAGGTAAACAACGATGTCACCGGGCTGGATGTATTTTAGGATGCGCTGACGTGTAGATTCTTCGCTCAGCGCCAGAGCCTCATGCTCCGGAAAGCCGGGAGCACCCCAAGTCTTAGTCCAAAAATACCGGCGGCTCATACAGTCAGCCTCCTTGCCATATAGTGAGGTGATAATCTCTCAGAAGGTCGGGCACCGGAAAGGACGCGGCGTAGGCTTCCATTTGCCTCAAGTTCGGAGAAGGTACGACTTCTCCGACCATGGCAGGTTTCTTCGCACCTACGTCAACCGGCTTATTCACTCCTCGTGTTTCGAGGGCAGGGTCAAACTTACGAACGGCCCAAAGGAGACATCCGATGTGCGTTCTGAAGAAGCTCGCTCTCCTAGGCAAGCATCGATGAATATCGGTGCGGGACCATTTGCCTGCGCCCTCTATGCGTAAGGCAGATGGACTGTCTGGATTCCGAGCGAAGCTGACCGGGCTTACGTTTCGCCTTTCTCAACAACCAGCTGAGGCACGCCATCGGAGGTCTTTCGATAGCTTCGCCCTTGCGCGTCAAGCGTCCCCCTGATCTGGCGCCGCCAGTTGGAAAAGCTTGCAAACGTCACCGTGTCGACCGGCTCATCCAGCCGGATCTCGACATGTCGGTGATCGGGGGGGCCCGAAATCGCAATGATCTTCCCGCGATAGGACTGGCCAAGATAGGTGCCTGTCACGCGATCCCCAAGCGCCAGTTCTGGCGGTACGTTGCGACGTGTGAGCCGCGCGTGAAGCGTGTTCCAATCGCGCGCGCCATGCTGCTGGGCGACAAGCTCCAGCGCCTGAGCGTGGCTGACGGGGGAATTGTTTGCCGCCAGCGCTTGCCGCAGGGCCTTCGCCTGCGCCTTCGCGGCGTCCAGTGTCAGATCGGTCATTTGGTCTCTCCTATGGTGGCTGAGTTCTGCGCGGGAGCGAGGTCGCCGCGAAACCCGATGGTCAGAGCCAGCGCAAGAAGCACCGCATCGGCACATGGAAAGGCTGCCCAGATCCCGTCAGCGCCAAAACGCGCCGACAAAGCGGCGATCAGCGCTGGTGTAAGCAACCAAGGCTTGGCAAGTGTCAGAACAGCCGTGCGCACCGGGTGCCCCATGGCCTGAAAGTGCATGGCCAGAACCAAGATCGGCCCGTTGGCCGCGTAAAGCAGCGTGATGATCGTCATGATCCGCCCGGTCGCTTGGGCAACAGCCAGATCATCGCTGAAGAGCGCGCCGATGGCCTCCCCCGCCACGACCCCGGCAAGGGTCACGCCGAGACACCAGAGGAATGCGCACCCCATCCCAAGCTTCAGCGCCGCAAGGGCGCGGTCCGGTAGCCCGGCGCCGACATTGGTGCCCGTGATCGTCTGGACCGTGAGGGCAAACGCCAATTGCGGCAGGAACGCGAAGCCCAAGATCCGCGTCACCACGCCATACCCCGCGACATCGGTGGCGGGGTCGGCGCTCTGCGTCCCGATGGCCCGCAGAACGATGGTCGAGACCAGCGCCATGCCGACAAAGCTGAGGCAGAGCGGCAAACCCAGACCAAGGATCTGGCGCCAGTGTCGCAACCAGCTAGTGCTGAGGATCAGGCGTAGGGGCAGAAGCGACGGGCTGCGGCCACGGACCATCAGCGCCAGTCCAAAGCCGAGGGCTTGGGCGGCGACGGTCCCGATGGCAGAACCCGCAATGCCGAGGTCGAACACAACAATGGCGACATAGTTGGCAGCGATGTTGAAGAAGTTCACCAGCACCGACAGCAGCGCGATCACCCCGGCTTTGCCCTCACTGCGCAGCGCGTCCCCATGCAGGCCAAGGGCAAACTGGATCGGCGCCCCGAGCAGCAGGATCGCCAGATAGTCACGGGCGAGTCCGGCGACATCCCGATTGCCCGTCGATAGCCAAGCCAGCGCCATGTCCCCGAAGGCATAGGCACCGACGGCCAAACAGGCGCTCACTGCAAGGACAAGCCCATGTGCGCCCGCGAAGACCGCACCCGCCGCCTCTCGGTTTGTCGCGCCAAGGTGCCGCGTGAACAGGCTCGCCATACCGCCGCCGACCAGTGTGGTGAGTGCGGTCAGCACCATGACAATCGGAAAGGCCAGGCTGATCGCCGCCAAGGCATCCGCGCCAACGAACCGTCCCACGAAAATGCCATCGACGACATTCAAGAGCCCGCCGGTGGACATCACCACCGCCATGGGCACGGCGTTTGACAGGAAAACCCGACCGATGGGCCCGGTCAGAAAGGAATTCACGCCCACTGCGGACGGGGCATTGATTGCGCGACGAACAGACATCGCTCACTCCTCCATGGAGGCATTTCGGATCGGGAGGGTGCCTGCATTACCCACCTGCGAAATGCTTCGAGGGTGAGGTGTCGTCGTTCTCCGGGCTTCACCGTGACTTGCGTCCGCAGGCGGCAGGTGCCCGGCACCTGAGCGAGCAACTGGCAGATCGACGCGGACTGGTCAAGCCTCGTCTACTGAGGCAATTGGCGTCGACGCTAGAACTGCTCGCTCCCGGCCCAGAGCGGACTCTCAGCACCTCTTCCGAATGCTGCGGTTGCAATCCGCTTAGCTGCCATTCGCATCGGCCAGTGAACCGCCCCTAGTAGTTCTTTGTCCGACTACTGCGCTCCTGGAAGAATAGAAAGACCGTCGATCTGCCAACCGAATTAGTTGCCTAATTCGACATGCTTAAGGATGCCAGCGCTCCCCAACCGCCGCTTGCTCATCTTGTCGACGTCCATCCCATTCGTACCCTTCAGCGATGCGAACTAGCATTTGTCCGACTCTCGGGTGCGAGTTGTCAAAACGTCCGGCCAGATTGCGATATCGCTCGGCAAGTCGCCTTTCTTGTTCGCCACCATCGTACGGGCCGCGCGTCGTGACGCCTCTGGCATTTCGCACGCCAAGATCAAACTTCTCTCGGAGACCGTCATTTTCAGGGCGTTCAAGGTAGTCCAATATACAGACAGGCAACCAGTCGTCCCAAGGCCGGCGGCGAGCAAATCGCGCAAGCAACGCCCCAAGATGCGTTTCGGCGACCTCCTTACGATCTGCCTCTCCTGCATCCGCCAAGGCCGCGTCCGCCCATGTGTTGAAATCGTCCTGATTTACGATGCCACTTGCATCATCGCCCGGGACTATGTTCCAGCCCTCCAGCGCATGATAGGCCAGCTCTGCCAGGAACTTACGCCTGTCTTCCGGAATTTCTTGCCGGTCGGGCTCATCAGTTCCGTCTCGCCGCCGATAATGCCAACGAAGCAGTTCAACAAAAAGGCTCGGTTCTTTGGTCAATTGTCGATGCACTGCCAGAGTCCTCTCGTGGTTGCGGTGGCCATACCGGCAGAGCAGTGGAACGAACGGAAGTTCTAGGTTCGCAATCTGCTCGTCAGTTACATCGTCGGCTGCGTCAAGGTACTTGAACACTTCGTCCAATCTGTAAGCGTCTGGAAATGGACCGTCTGGTTCTTCGCCTCTGGAAACCGCTTGAATAACATCGATCCAAAGCGCCGCAGGTAGTCTATCGCCAATGAATTGAACGGCTGAAAACGCGGATCGAGGCCTTTGCGCGGCAAGAAGCTTAGCAACGGCGTATTCAACTTGTTCAACGGGCGTTTCATCCCAAACTCTTATTTGGGTCGACTCCCAAAACACGGAAGCAACGTCATCGCCGAGTGCTTCAGCCACTTCCCATCCGATTGGCCGGCCGGGAAGGTGCTTTGCCAATCGAGACCTCGCATTTGCAGTATTCAGGTGGCCTTGCTGATCGAGACCTTTGATCACACCGTGCAAATCTATCCAACTCGCGCTCCATAATACCTGTCCTAGAAACACATCCGACTTCTCACTCTCTTCTGCGAGCAATGCATCGCGCGACCATTGCACTGCCGCATCCACACCGGCCTCCTGTGGAAGCAGAACTTGTGCCACGATTTCTGGCTGCTTCACGCACAACGCGAACGACAGCAGAGCTTCATCGCCCAGTTCTTCTCTGATTTCTTCCAGTGCTGTTCGGCGAGTTTGTTGTACCAGTGCGCTGCGTTCTTCCCATGAAAGACGACCTTCTCCCTCGTCTTCGACGAGAGAGCGCCACTCGACATGCGAGTTTTCAAACAGCCATTTATGTCGAGATACTGCGGATTCTGGTTCCAGCGCCAATTCAAGACGGCGGAGCGCTGTGACGAGCTGCTCGTCTTCTTCGCTCTCCTGATACGCCCTCATAACGTCACGACGTCTTAGGCTATTCCGAAGTTCTGCTTTGTCCTCATCCGACGCGTTTTCTGACCAACGCTCTACCTCAACTACCATTCGTTTCAGATCATCGGGATGCAGGCGCGTTGCAACCTCAAACAGGTCATCGAACTCGGCTTTATCAAACGGTGCCAGATCAATGAGTAGACGACTGGCCTCAATCGCAGCTTCATGAACATCCAGGTTTGTGGGATCAGGCACTTCGGCTTCAAGTGCTCGCCACTGTGGACGCGCTGTTCTTGAGGCAAAGCCCGGACCACCGCCCGGCAGGAGGGAGATGCAAACGTCCATCGCGGGGCGCCTAAAGTCGTTAGAAAGCCGACGCAGGATTTCCATTTTCTCTTCAACCCGAAGCGTGGTGGCAGGCAACCATGGCAGGAACAAAGACCTTGCTGTGTTTCTCGGAGAGTTCGACCAGTTGTCTTCGACCTCAAAGCCTCGCAGGCGGAAAACAACTTCCGCCACTCGAGAAAAGTAGGCGGGATGCCAAGCCAAAAGCTCAAGAGCCCAAAGCAGGTTTGTCCTGAGACACTCTCCGCTCATGACACCGTCGGTTGTCCCCATGATTGCCCTGATAGCAGGTTCTGGTTTGCGAAGCTCCGTTTCTAAGCAATCAAGAAATGTGGATGGAGAAGCCTCAGCTAACGCCCGCAAGTGTCCGCGGATTGAAAGCCAGCGCTCTTCGTTTGCATCCTGCATAAGTGAGCGCACAACTTGTCCGGCACGAACTGACAAATCCATTCTAAGCCTGTTCCCACAGATTTCGGCTCCATGGACGGAGAGAATACACAGCGCATCGCCCAGCCCAGACAGCAATGCCCCAGAGAAGCTGCGAGCATGGCCAAGAACATTCGCCATGTACCACTGATCCTGTGGAAGATCTAAAGCGGGATCGCGATCGCCTAGCAATTCAGGAACGAGCTGAAAGAAGCGATCTAGATCCTCCCTTTCGATATACTGCCCGGCCGCAAAGAGCGCATCCAGTTGAGAAACAACGATATTGACGTGGCCATAGCGCGCAATAGGTGCGTCATCGAGTGTTAGTAACTCATCTCGAATCCGTTCGATTTCGCCATCTTGGAATTCACCGAGCAATTGGAGAATTGTCCCGTCTTCCATATTCTCGCGCTCAACCCATGACCCAGCCAAAGCAAAGGGCAGCAACCGCTTCGCCGATACGCGATTCCTCGCCCACGATGGCCTTCTGACATCAGGGTCGCTAGACAAGTGTCGACGCAAAACAGGAATGGAGTGGCCGACTTTTAGAGCCAAGCCCTCGGCATCATCGGCAGCTAGGCCCATTTCTTGAAGCCCAGATCTAAATGCATCGGCAGGAACATGTGAGAGCAATAAAGGCTCGCGCACGTCTAATCGACCCTTGGGGTATGGGCGAACAACCGTCAGATTTGTGCGATCACCAAGATCGAGATCGGCGCCTTCCTCAACATCTGCTACGACAACGAGACGATTGGAGCTTGTCGGAATGCGGACACCAGGTGAGGTTGCAACGAGTGTTCTGTCGAGTAAATCGAGCGCGTTTGTTTCGATCAGCGTGGCGATAACAAATGCGACTGCCTCACCGCGATCGTCTGCCTGAACGGGTATGGTGTGCTCATTCCCGCGTAGTTTTTCCAATAGAACTGCTTGTTCGTTATGTCGGCGTGTCGACACAAGTTTTATGGACAGCGGGGGTTGCGATGCCGTTGTCCAGCTATTCCACCACTCTTGCGGTGATTTAAGTCCAGGCGTTCCAATACCCAGTTTCTCACTGAGCCATCGCGCCGTCGCAGGTGCTTCCTCTAACCATGTTTCAAGATCAATCGCATCGTATGCCTCAACTGCGGCCCAATCTCCCTCTGCACGTTTTTCAGTCAACCAAGCTTCTTTGCCATTCCATCTTCTAGGAGTGACAAACAAGTAACCAGTGGATTGCCGGTCTGGTTGAGGCGTCTCGCCAGTCCGCTTGATATAGTCGGCATCTGCTTTGGCCCGTGGATCCTGATTGCAGCCCATTTCCCAAACACTTCGACCCGCAGGAACCCAAGTGGTCGCATCCTCGCATTCTGCCTGACCATCGAGACCAGATAAATCAACTGCTTCGTTGCCAGGAAACCGAAGTGAAACGAGCGAGCTCGTTGTTTCACGGATCAATCGCCGAACCAGAATTGGTAGGTTGCTGCGGCATTCGTGCCGGTCGGCCCATTGGCGTATTGCCGTTTCATCAATCGTCATTGCTACCTCACTTCGTGCTTCCCGTGATAGAAAGTCACCGATGCCCTCGCTCCATCGAAGAACATCTCAAGCCGCTCCGCATTTTCTTCTACAAGCCGCCGGGCTTGCCCGGGAAGCTCATCACGTGCTCTTTCAAAGTCGTCCATCGCTATTGGAGCCAATGAAGGTGCAGTCGTTACTCGCAGCAACCTGTCTCGCCCTATAAGCAGACCGGCCTGACCGACTGCGTTTTGGCTTTGCAGATGCATGGCTGTCTCAATGATCGTTCGCCAGTGAAACATCCCGCCCCACTTGATCTGCGAGGCTGACATGCGCAAATCCTGTTCGCCACATCCGAGAGATAGAATGTCGACGGTATGTCGGTCGAGGTCGAAACACGAAAGGGCATCAACCAGCGCAACCATGGCTGGATTGTTTGCCCAAACACCTCCATCGGCAAAGTGACGCGTGCCGTTTCGGTAAGTCGAAAAGAAGGTAGGAGCAGCGGAGGTCGCGAGGGCGGCCGTGACGATCTCCTCCTGCCAGTCCAAGCGAAAATCAGGGTGATGCGGAGTCTTTAGGACAGTGACCTCGTTGAAACCATCAAAGGTTGGAATGTTTAACCGTCGATCCACCGTCCCAAGAGTTCTGTTGCCGAAACAGTCCCTAAGGGCGCGCTCGAGAGGCTCTCGGTCATAGCGGTAGACGGCCATGTTGCGTGCAAATCCGTAGACGGATTTTGCCGCCCGACCCAAAGCAAACGGAGGAGTCCAGTCTTTAGGGAAGATCTTCCCTCCGTGTGTAAGGTAGATGTCAAGAACCTCTGCTGCACGCATACCAGCGCTCAGACCAAGCGCGATTATGCCACCGGTTGACGTCCCTGCTAGCAAATCGAAATAGGCCGCTGCTGACCCGCCTTTCAGAAATCGCCGCTCGCATTCGGCCAGCACGGCGGCAGGCAATATGCCTTTAATTCCGCCACCATCGATCGAGAGGATGCGGAAGGCGTCGGCCGTCCATTCGAGTTGTTCACGCCGATGAAAAATCGTGCCGTGTGACCGCCGCGACTGAGGTTGTTCCATAGTAGCGTTCCAATGCTGCCGCGACTGGATTGCGGCTATCTGTTTCTGATCTGATGTGCTTGCCGGTGCCGAACCACTTGCCCGTTAACAGCCAGCACTCATAGCAGCTTAGCCAGTTTGAAGCCCACGGGATGGTGGTATCGCTAATGCGATCATCTGGTGACCATTCGCCGGCTTCATCATCAAAGAGACAAAGAAAGGGTCCGATCCGCTGCGTTCGCGGATGTTCGATGTAGACATGCGGGAGCGAGCCTTCCGCATTTCCAAATCTCCGGGTCAGCGTTGGACTTAACACCTCTACCAGCGGCTGAAGATAGAGATTTGACCGCCCCTCGAGCAACAGTGGTTCGGTGTATTCTACCCGCAACTCATAAGTCGTTTTGTGGGGTGTGAGCGTGCCATGCCAAATGGCAGTCCGTTTGTCCGGCTGATTGCACGACCAGGTCGGGAGAATAGCGCGCATATCCGCGATCTGGCTACCAACAGTTATCATCGGGCACGACGCCCCCCATGTTGGTATTGGCTCGGGCGGGCGAAATCAGACCGCTCGCAGCCGCGACACCTGCCCCCAAAGCAGGGGCTGCAGGCTTGAACTCTCCGCCCGGTTTCATTCCAATCGTGCCGTGCTCAAGCTGAACCATCCGTGCCTGGTGAAACGCCTGCAGTGCAGTTTCACCGGCTTTCTCACCGAAGAGATCGTCGAAGGTTGACTGAATTACCGCTGGGTTGAAACCAACCCGTTGCAGGGTTTTCAGGCGGTCAATGAGTGTCTGGAGATCACGGGCCCAGAGTTGCTGGTCGCTTCGTTGTTCAGGCCACCGGTCGGTGAAGATATCGGGTGTATGAGCCGGATTGCGAACTTTCAACAATCGCAGGCAGCTTTCGGCATCCTGGATTCGGCGGCGCATACGTGTTGCCAGTGCAATGACCTCGTCAACGAGACTGTCTTGCACGGGACCAGCTTCCAACGCGATCGCAGCCATGATGATCGAGGGAGGTTTCCGTTTGCCGCGGTGGTCATCATGTTTGCGGAAACGCTTGTCACGAAACCGCTTGATCAATTGCAGAGCAACGACGCGCGGAGACTTTTGGTCGAGCGGGACATGGACAGGCATCGGTTGGGTATCGGCCTTGATCATGCTGCCATCAGGCGTCATGCGTTTTGCCATAGTTTCGTAGGTTTCGCCGTCTACGAGGAAACGCCGCGCATCAAACCGATCCTGGAAGACTGCGCTAGTTTCGATATGGCCATTGAAGTGGTCGGCAAACCCCTTTGGGTTCACTTCCTTGTGGTAGCAAGTGCCCGTTTCCGGCTTGTGGTGGAACAAGGTCGCGACGCGATCCGGGGTGCCAGCCAAACGGACAACCGGCATCAGATCCACGGTCACGCCATCCGGATATGTCACTGTCACACAGCGGCTGTTCTTTTCGATCAGATAGCTGTGGTACTTGCTGCCCGGATCGCCCTTGATTGCCTTGTAGAGCGTGGTCAGAACCCATTCAGGGTCACTGCCTGGTAGCACGTTCAGTTCAATGACAGCGTCGACATCATGCTGATCTCGCTTAAGACGAGATCGCGTCGGTGCGTGAATGGCAAAGCTGCCGGACGCGTAAATCTCGTGGACAAGGTCTTCAAACGGGCTTCCCGGCCGATCTACATGGCTGGCCAATCCGCGATAGTGAGCTTCTGCCTCGCGGTGCATAGTCACGGTGATCTGGATGGCCCGAGCCACATCCATTAGCGCGGCTTCAACGGGATCGATATGCAGGCTCCGCGCGAAGTCTTCAAAATTTGTTCTGATGTTCATCTGCCTTCGCCTCGTCGTTGAGCGCAACCGCGTGTTGACCCGAGTCGCTCTATTTCGCATATTATTTTAAGTGTTTGGCGCTTATGCGTCAAGAAAGTAGACGAACTGAAATCGAAAAGGCGGATTTTATGGTCGAATCCAACGATCAAGCATCCAAAAAAAAGGCAAAATGGAATGTTCAGAAACGCTTGGAGTTCATTGAGTTCCGGTTGTTCTGGGCTGAGCGGCTAAATCGCAAAGACCTGATCGACACGTTTGGCATTTCTGCGCAACAGGCTTCGGCGGACATCTCAACATATGAACAGATTGCGCCCAAAAACCTGAGCTACGATGCCGGACAGAAATCGTACTTCCGATCAGAGGACTTCGTTCCAACATTCATCGGGGCATCAACCCAGAGATACTTGTTGCAACTTGTTGCTATCGAGAGCGGCTGGCTTGACCATGACGAAACTTGGTTTGGGGAAAGACAGGCGGTCGAGGTTACCACGCTCACTAAGAAGAGAGCGGATACCGATGTTTTAATGAACGTTTTGGATGCGATCCGCAATGAACGCCAGCTTGACATGGGGTATCGATCGATGACCGGATCGACCGCATCGACGCGCTTGGTCGAACCTCACGCACTAAGCTATAATTCTGGCCGGTGGTACGTACGGGCTTGGTCGAGTGAGCACAACGATTTCCGCGATTACAATCTCAACCGAATTCATGAAGCGAAACAGGGCAAGCCCGCTGCAGTGGACCGCTCGCTGGACTTTCAATGGCACCACTCCATAGACTTGGAAATCGTTCCGAATCCCAATCTACCAGATGAGAAGCAAGCAGCCGTTGAATATGAATACGAGATGGTCGACGGCTGCCTAAGGATTAACTGCCGCCTGTCGGTCAGCTTTTATTTGATGAGTGAGCACAACCTCGATGTTGGTGAAGGAGTCCTATCCCCTGCCAAACAACAGATTGTTCTGAGGAATGCTGAGGATGTTGTCCAAGCCAGAGAAGTCGCTAGAAAACTCTCTAAAGACGCACTGAAGCGCTACGCAGACGTTACAGACCCATGAGCGTGTCCGCCCTTTTTCTCTTTGGTAGTAGAGCTCGTGGGGATAATTCAGCAGGCTCCGACATTGATCTTCTAGCCGTAAGTAACGTTTCGGAGCCCATGGTTACAGGGGCGGGCCCTGCAACTCTCTACCACTACAATTCCGAATGGTTGCTTTCAAAAGCAAGGCAGGGCGATCTGTTTATTTGGCACATCGTAACCGAAGCACTGGCAGTTTTTGATCCGAACGATGTTCTTCCAGAACTGCAGAATGAGTTTCGATTTTCGCAAAACTACGAAAGTCAGATACTGAAAGGATCAGAAGTCGGATGGGCGATTGCATCCCTTTGGGGGGAGCTGAGCGCCGCTTCAATCAACAAAAAACTTGCTTGGAGTGTGAGGACTATAGCGATAGCGCACGCGGCAGGTTCACGGAGGCCAGCCTTCTCGGCTCAAGCTCTCGCAGAAACACTAGACTACCCAAACATCGTATCACTGGTCGGACAGAAAGACGAAGAACGTTTATCTGAGAAATCACTCACAGATTTCGTAGCCTTCTTGGATGAGTTCGGTTTCTCTCGAAGATGCGGCGACATCAGCTCGATTGACGAATACACATCATATTTTTCCGATACTCAAAACGAAGTTGGTTTGAAACTGCTGAAATTGCAAACCTCATTATCCAGCTACACCTAGCTGATCACTAGAACTCTCTCGGAAGTTAATGTCGGCTTTGAAGATCACAGAGTACTCTCAATGCACATGCAGCGAATGGCTGCTTCCCGCCCGGACTATCCAAACAACATCTCATCCCAAGCCCTCAGCGCCGCCAGCCTCTCCTCCAGATAGCTATACCTGTTATAGGTCCCAGCAACGCCCGGGATCACATGCCCCAGAACCTGCTCGATGTGCTCCTGCATAACCCCAGCGCGGGCCATGTGGGTCGCTACGGACCGCCGCAGGTCGTGGAATGTCCATGCCTCAACCTCGCTTCGCCGGTCCAAAATCTGCTTGGCTTGGCTGAAGCCACTCGAAGGCGTCCGACCTCCCGTGGTCGAGAACACAAAGTCACCCTCGTTCCAGATCGGCTGACTGTCGATGATCTCGGACATGCGGTTCGTCAGTGGCACCACGTGTGCCCGGCGGGTCTTATAAAATTCCGCAGGGATCTCGATCATCCCGTCCATCAGCCACGTGCGACGGATGTTCGCGATCTCTGACCGACGCTGGCCGCTGAGCATCAATAGCTGGGTGATCGGGCCAAACGGATAGCCCATAGCTTCCGCCGCATCCCAGATCGCCCGTAGCTCGTCGATTTCCAAAAACCGGGAGCGTGGTACATAGCGTAGATCTTTGCGCTTCATCCCCGCCATTGGGTTGAACGGGCAGATACCGCGATCCACCGCCCAGTTGAGCATCACCGAAAGCTGTTTGCGCACCTCGCGAGCCTTGGCAGCCCCCTCGCGCTCTGAGACCTCGTCCAACAGCGCATGGACCTGGGCCCGCGTGATCTTGGTCACGTCTCGCCCTTTCCAGATGACGCCAACGGTCGAGGTCAAAAGCTGCTCGGTCCCCCGCCACTTCTTGGTGTTGGGCCGCGCATAGAGTTCGATGAACTTCGGGATCAGCTTGTCGATCTTGCGGCTCACGCGCTCGGCCACTGCGGCGTTACGCTTGTCCACGGGGTCGATGCCCCGGTCCGCCAGCTCTTGCGCCTCCGAGGCCAGCTCGCGTGCGCGCTTGAGGCTCACCAACGGATAGGCCCCCAGAGTCATGCGCCGGTTCTTGCCCCTCCCGCCATCGTCCGCCTCACCCGCGACCCGATACATAAAGGACCAAGACCGCTTGCCGGTGGGCGAGACCCGAAGCCGCAAACCGGACATGGCGAGGTCGTGCACTTCCAGGCGTTTGCCCGGCTCGGGCTTGATCTTGGCGACGGCGGCTTCGGTGAGGCGCTTCTGCATTTGGGGTTTCACTGGGGTTTCAAAATGACCGGGTTTCGGTGATCTCGCATGAAACCACCTGATCCTAGTTAAAACTGTAACATGCTAAAAGAAAAGGACTTTTCCGAACTTCCAGCACTCTCCTGAAACCCCCTGAAATCATGCGGCTTTCCCCTCCTAAGTGTGGCGATCTTTTTTGCCGCTGATCTTCTTCTGGGTCTATCCATAGACTTCGCAATCTTTCTTCATTTCCTCCCTTGTCACGCAAAGAATCGTGACCGATCATCCCGTAGGTTGGTCCAAAGCGATACCGCCCCGACTTGACTGAGAGGCTTTGGATGATGTTTGGAACTTTCGCATTGCGGCCCGTCTGGATCGTATCGGCATTTGCCGCTTCACCACTATTTGCAGATTGCAATGACCTAGAATCGCGCATGAAAGCGATGGCTGAGCGAGGGGATGCTGACGGCTCTATTAGACTCTTTTCACAAGGAGAAACTGATCCCGGTTGTTCAAGCGGGTCTTTGGCCTCCTTGGGCCGATGGACAGCCTACGCTCACTTATCAGCCGCACGAAGCCCTCGTGTGGATACGGAAACTGCGGAACAGCTGCTAGATCAAGCGCTTCAGTATGGACGACCATGGCAAGTTACAGCATCTTTGGCCGAAATAAAGCTTGCGAAGAAAGATTACTCGAGCGCTGTTCATCTGTTTCAAGAGGCGATTGATGACATCGAAGTTGCCTCGGTCGCGGAAGCGCCGAGCATCGAGGTGATCAGAAAGATTTTTGCTGATGCCACAATCGCTCGCTCGCTTGCGCCAGACTATATCGTCGCAACGCGCGCCCGCGGAGAGGTTGGCGGCTTGGGCCGCCTTAGCATTCGAGGGCATGGGGTGAGGCGCCGCGCGATCCCTGTGCGTTTTACCTACAACTCAGCGGAGCTTGAAGATTTCGGAATTGAGGCCGCTGAGGATATGCTGACGACACTGGAGCGGCAAGGAAGTCCGAACATCACCCTTATCGGCCATACAGATCCCCAAGGCCCCGACGCCTACAACTTGTCGCTATCACTCAAACGCGCCGAGGCCGTGAGAGACTTTTTGATCAAACGAGGCTATCTCGGAGATGTCCAAACCGACGGGAGAGGCGAGCAGGTCACAGTGGCGTTGGACGACCCAGACCTCTACTCGATTGACGAAATTCATCAGTTGCGCCGCCGCGTCGAACTCGTGATCGATAACTGATTGTGATGCTCCTATGAAAAAGCGAATCGTGGCAGCCACGACAGCCTTCTTGTTTTCTTCTCTTTCTTCATCACTGTTGGCGCAGGACGTTTATGGCCTGTCAATCGGGGTGAACCAGTACCAGTCGTTCACAGATCTGCGTGGGGCGGTGAATGATGCACGGGACATTGCCTCAACGCTCGATGCACTCGGAGCAACGAAGACGGTCCTGTTGCTAGACAAAAAAGCAACAGCGGACGCGATCCGACAGTCTTGGTTCGACCTTGTCGCGCAGTTGGACGACGGTGATACGATCATACTGAGTTTTGCGGGACATGGCGCGCAAGAGCCTGAAAAAGTGGCTGGGTCTGAGCGTGATGGCTCCGACGAAGTTCTTATCCTTAGCGGCTATGATCGCCTTTCAAACGGTACAGAACGAATTCTGGACGACGAAATCGGGATGTGGCTCAACGCAGCGGCACAGCGTGGAGCTAACGTAATCTACGTGGCCGATTCCTGTCACTCAGGTACGCCGATCCGCGCCTATCTTGGAGGTGAACCTTATGGCGCAAGATACGCAACGGAATACGCTCCACCTGCGATCACGCAAGAGGCGGACGTCGCCGAAATTCCAGACGAGTTACTAACCTATAGTGGCATCGCAGTGCTTGGGGCCGCCTCCGACAATAATGTCGCCGTGGAAGTCCCTATTGACGGTATGATGCGAGGCGCCTTGAGTTGGGCGTTTGCCAGAGCACTCGAAGGTGCGGGCGACCTTAATCATAATGGAGCGTCGTTTCGGGAAATTGGCAGCTTCGTTCAAACAGCCGTCAGGACGCAGACAGAAGGGCGGCAGATCCCGTCCATTTCGATATCATCGGAGCTGTTTGACACCACGGTTTTTGATCGCTTCGACACCAATGTCCCGATCGAAGTGGGACCAAAGATCGTTTTGGATGTAGTCCATGATCAGAGCGCTGTAGTCTGGAATAACCTCCAATATGCGCGACGCCCCAATCCTGGCGAAGTCGCTCTTTTGACATACGATGCAGAGTCTCGCACTGTGACCACACAGCTTGGCGATGTCGCTGCGGAGCACGTCGCGCCGCTTGGTCTTCAGGCCGTAGTCAATAAATGGCACACTCTGACCGAACTCAAATCGCTTGCTATGCGCTACGAACCCGTCTCTATGGAGATTGTCCCCACCCGAACGATCCATCGTCGGGGCAATAATCTCCAGCTGCGCCTGACGCCTGATCCAGACTTCCCCTACCTGACGCTATTTAATCTTTCTTCTGGATCGGAGATCCAACCACTTTTCATAGATAAGGCATTCACCGGATCCAAAAGCGTCGTGGTGGCAGACCTGATCGTCACACCGCCTTTTGGTGCAGATCATGTTGTTGGGATCCTGTCAAAGTCGCCGCTTGGAAACGCAATGCAGGACCTACTTTCGCCAACGAACACGGCCCAGAATTTATCGGAGCAGCTGGACATCCTCCTTGCAGGAAAAGCAAAAATTGGCCTCCAAGAACTTTACACTACGGAGGCAAAGTGAAACCGCTCTTGACCACGCTAAGCATTGGCGTATTGCCGTTCCTAGCCGCTCCGACTGCAGCCGAAGACCGCGCCCTTATTATTGGCGTCGACAAGTATCCCCATCTTGCCGAATCCTTACAACTGATCGGCTCCGCCAATGATGCGAAAACAATGGAGCGCGTTGCCCGCGACGTGTTCAACATTTCATCTGTCAGAACACTTGTGGATGGCGAGGCGACGGCCCAGGGAATCGTCGCGACAATTGAGAGTTTTCTGATCGAAGGTACATCAGTCGGCGATCGCGTGCTCATTTCTTACTCCGGGCATGGTGCGCAAATCCTCGATGAAGACGGCGACGAGGCAGATCAGCGCGATGAAGTTCTTGTCCCATTCGACGCAACACTCACAAAGACCGGCATCAGCAACATCGTGACAGACGACCAAATGCATAACCTGCTCTCCCGTCTGAATGGACGATCGGTTATGCTCGTGTTGGACTCCTGCAACTCAGGAACAATGACCCGCGACCTGAATCCTGCCTCGATTCCAGGTCGCTATGTCCCGAACCCGGCAGACACCTATCCAGGTGCGCAAGTCGCCATCGCTCACCGCCTCGAGACCACCCCGTTCGAATCCTTCTCGAACGTGATGGCATGGACAGCAGTGACGGCGCAGGAAGTCGCACATGTGGATGAAACCACCCCCGAAAATGCCGCACAGGGCGTGTTCACGCGTCGCTTCGCCGAAGGTCTGGAAGGCGCGGCGGATGTAAACGGAAATGGCAAGATTTCAGTGGCCGAGCTTTTTGGGCATCTCCGAGCGAGTTCAGCAGAATACTGCCGACACGCGCCCTGCGCCTCAGGCTCTATGACCCCGACACTTGAAGCGCCGACGGGGTCCATGGGGCTAGACCTGCTGTCTTGGGCTGGATTTTCTGAAACGCCCTCTGGCCCAAATGACGTCAGCCCTTCGGATTTGTTGCCGCAGCAACAACCATCGAATGTCTTCCTTGACCTGCTTCCTCGAAAAAACATGCGTGTCGGAGATGTATGGCGCGCGCGGGTAACGGCACCTGATGGCGGGTATCTCATCCTGCTTGACGTTCGAAACAACGGTGGTGTGGTGCAGCTTTTCCCCAGCGTGTGTGAGCATAACTCCCGCAAGATTCAGCCAGGCGCCAGCCTGACCATTCCCGCTGCAGGTTACGGTTGTGAGTTCTTTGCCGAAGAGGTCGGCACTGGCAAACTGGTTGCCATCGTGACACGCGACAACCTACCGCTCGATGACCTGCTGAGCCGTACCCGAGACCTTTCGGTCATGCCCAATGAAGAGACCTACCTCTCTGAACTGGCGCATCATCTGATGTCTGTCTGGCACGAAGCCGATACCAACCGCGCCGTGCATTGGTCACTAGCGAGTGTCGACTACGTGATTTCAAGATAAGGCGTCGTACCAACCCATTGATCCAAAATGCGAGTGCACACGACAGAGAATTGCAACAAACCGTCAACGAGACGAGAGGCTAGATAGCGGATTTTATCCGTTTTCAGGAGGAATTCGTAGCAATGTTTCGACTTATTATGTCAGTCCTTTGCCTTTTCATGTGGCTACCCAAAACGGTGCGCGCGGAGAATATCGCATTGGTGATTGGCAATGGTTCCTATGACAACATCACCTCGCTCCGCAGTCCGAAACAAGACGCAGAAGCCTATCGCGAACTGCTTCAAACACTAGGGTATAGTGTGCAGCTTGCTGTCGACGTCGACAAAGCAACCTTCTACCAAACTTTGGACCATTTTCACCGCCAGATCGAAGAGGGCGACAGGGTCGTGGTTGTCTATTCCGGGCATGGCTGGAGCGACGGCACCCGAAATTACCTGATCCCCGTGGACGCCGCTGCGCGCGGATCCCAGAATTTCCTCGCCAGTGAGTCGATCCGTGTGGATGAGGCCGTTCTGCGCCCGATTGAATCAGCCAAGGCAAAGCTGACCTTTGCGGTGATCGACGCCTGCCGGAACAATCCCTTTGATCTGCCTGACACGGATCGGTCCGGGCTGCCAACGCGCGGGCTCAAGCTGTCGCGCGGCGGCGACGGTAGCGTCGTCGTCTATTCCGCCCGCCAAGGTCAGACCGCGCTCGATTATCTTCCTGGTGAAGCTCCCAACGATGGGGAGCTTTCCGTTTTTGCTCGCTTCTTGATCCCGGCATTGGAAGAAGAAATAAGCCTACAGGATACATTCGAAGAGGCTCAGGTCCAGACAACCCGGCTCGCCAAGTCCGTGGAGCACGACCAAGTCCCTGCGATACGGATCGCATATGCGGGCGGCGCATGTCTGACCGCAGCCTGCGAAGTCCGCGAAGACATCACCTACCTGCAATGCGGCAGGCAATTGGAAGCGGCCCTGTCAGAGCTCACTGATTGGTGCAGCCTTGACTGGGAGCCTTACTTGGAGAGCTGCGGCTAACATAAGCTTGCCCAGTCCCTTCTCCGCAACCGGGTCTCCAACTGTGGCAACGATGGGGACCGCCTCACTCCGGCCGAGCAGGTGTTGGCGTGCGACCGACTTGCCGCTTCGGAATACTATCAAGCTGAGTATGCGTCGCGTATTTCCTTGGTGCCATTTGAAAAGATCGACACAGATGCCGCCATTCCTGCCTGCCGCGCAGCACTGAATGCCGCGCCAGCGTCGGAACGTGTCGCCTATCAACTGGCGCGGGCGTTGCACGCGGGCGGCGAGGAAAGCCAACTCGATGCAGCACTGGAAATCTATAAGTCCCTCTGCCAAGAACAGAACAAGGCAGCGGCATGTCGCTCTGCAGGAGCGATCTTACAGGGCGACGATCCAGATCAAGCAACTGAGCTGCTCTAAAAAGCCTGTAACATGTCCGAAGGCCGCGGGAGTGGATTTGCCTGCAATATGCTAGGGTACGACTACGACACTGGAACGGACGGCTTTCCGCGTAGCGCTGCCCGCGCGATCAAGTTTTACACCGAAGCATGTTCGCTAGGCGTAGCTTGGGGGTGTAGTAACGCGGGGCTTCTCTATCGAACAAATGAAGGCCTCCGCAACGAAACGCAGGCACTCCAAATTCTCGAGAAAGGGTGCGAGATGGGTGATAGTGCTGGAAGCGGCAAGTCATGCTTCCGATTGGGGCGCATGCATGCGAATGGTGAAGCTGATTTGCAACTCAGTATTCCTGCTGCGACAGAATTGTACCTGAAAGCCTGCGATCTTGGCAATGCCAATGGCTGCGGCGCTGCTGGACACCAACTGCGTACCGATCCCACCGTCCGTGACTATGAAAAGGCTGCAGTGTTTCTTGAAAAAGGGTGCGAGATGGATGCCGGCAAAGCAAGCGGCTCCGCGTGCAATAATCTGGGCATTATGAACAGGCGCGGTGAGGGGCCATTTGAAGCCAGTCTTGCAACTGCAAATGACCTATACATCCGCGCTTGCGAATTGGGTGAGCCTTGGGGTGCTCAAATGCTGCAGGTAACCTGAGGGACATTAAGAGCATTCAGGATCTTGATCAGGCCGCCGTGTATTTCGAAAAGGGCTGTGATTTGAAAGATGGGGAGGGCAGTGCCGATGCCTGCCTAAGTCTGGGAGTTATGCATAGATACGGTGAGGGTCAGCTCGATCAGGATCTCGCAACTGCGATAGAATACTACCAGCAAGGATGTGATCTGGGCAATGCGTGGTCTTGTTCGAATGTCGGCTCAAACCTTCGATCAGACAAGCCACACCAGGATTTCGCCCGCGCAGCAGAGGTTCTCGCCAAGGCCTGTGACATGGACAGAAGCCGCGGAGCCGGACGCGCGTGCTATCATCTCGCCCGTATGCGTGACGAGGGGGAAGGAGCTTTCAGAAATGACCCGCGCCGTGCTAGCGAGCTGCACATGAAGTCTTGCGAACTGGAGTACGAGTGGGCTTGTTTCAACGCCAGCGTCACCCTTGAAGGATTGGGGGATCTCGCGGGCGCCAAGACGATGGCCTCTCGGGGGTGCGATCTGGAGCGCGGAGAAGACAGTGGAGATTCTTGCGCTCAATTGGGGAGATATCAGGCTGATGAAGGCGCGCGCGCAGACGCCTATCGGTCGTTCAGCAAAGGATGCGCACTCGGTTCACTATATAGCTGTGAATGGCTGTTCGATCAGGAGGAAGGCTCAGAACGCTTTTCAGGAACCGACCTCGCGGACATGGCGACAAGCTTCATGGAAGGACTGTCAAACTTCGATTCGAGTTCCTGCGCGGACCTTGATGAAGAAGCTCCGTTATGTCATTTGCATCCAAATCAGCTATTCGAGCCGTTCAAGCGGCACTGCAGGCAAAGGGTGTGTACGACAAGGCAATTGATGGAGACTACGGGCCAGGCACGCTCGCAGGCTTACGACAGGTGTCATCCTGCTCGTAATCCAGACCACAGCCCAAATCAACAAGCCAGGTGCTGACCTATAGCCGTTCAATAGCGGCCAGAGTGCCCGCGCCGATCACTCCGTCTATCGCCCCGTTATAGAGCCCCCTCTCCTTGAGCTTGCGTTGCAGCGCCCGGCGCAGGTCGACCGGGAAACTGGCGGCAAAGTTGGGCAGATTCCGGTCATAAAGCTCACGGCCCTTCACCAAGGCTTCGGCGGCCTCGTCGGCCGAGATCAACTCCGAGAAGCCTTGGTCATAGAAGTACCCGATGTGGAAGCAGGCGTAGCCTGTCAGTTGGTCGCAGCTTTTCTGAAGACATGACAAGGCCGCTTGAGCGTCCGGTGCGATACCAGGGGTGGACATCATCGCAACACCGGCGCCGCCAGAAATGTAGGACTTCGAGCAGGCTTGTTCGAAATAGGAAGATGCCGTCGCCGCATTCTTACGAACGCCATTCCCTGCCGCATAGATCTCACCGAGGACGAGACAAGCCTCAGAGTCATCCCCCTCACAACTCTTCTCTAGGCAGGCGAGGCCTTCCTCTTTGTCTCCACGAACTGCCTCCAGCTCAAACAATGCAATGCCTGCAGATGCGGACGGATATTTCGTCGTGCATGCTCTCCGCAACAACTCGGATGCCCGAGCGGGGTTTTTTTCAACAGGAGCAGTGCCATCTCGATATGCCTCTGCCCAAACTACGCAAGACGTGTCATCTATCATCTCCGACTCACAACCGATCTTCATAAGGCGAAGAGCGCGCTGCGGGTCTCGAGTCTCCTCGTAGTCCCACAAGGCATACAAAGGGTTGCTACAGATAAAGGATGGTCCTAGTTCGCATCCTTGTTCGTACAGGTCCAAAATTTCATTGAACGTTTCGGGCGAGAATTCATCTTTTGTTGCAGGGCGTTCGAGCGCCATAGCAAGCTTGTTACAAGAGCGCCCACTCCCAAAGCCCTCTTTCATATCGCACCCTTTGCGCAACAACTCCATCGCACGATCACGCAACTCAGGTTCTGAAGAATCTCTCCAATGCGCACCGGCATTTTCGCATCCCCAAACATAGCCCAGCTCACAAGCTTGGGCATAGAATGGAGCCGCACGGTCATAGTCCTCTTCAAATTCACCCGTGCCGTTCGCGTATAGACTGCCAAGATCATAACAAGAGTAGGCACTTGTAAGACCATCTCCCTGCTCGCAAATCCTCTCGAACAGACGAGCAGCCCGCTCAGCACTTTGAAGCGGCCCCTCCAATGCAAGTATATCGCCCCAATTGTTACACCCATATGCACTGCCCAATTCACAGGCCTGCTGATAGTAATCGATAGCCGTGGGGTTGTCGGGTTCTAGTTTCCCTTCTCCCTCTTCATATGCAACTCCCAGTGTGTTGCAGGATGCGGCGCTACCGCGCCCATAATGCATATCGCAGCCACGTTTCGCCAAAGACTGGGGCAAATCAAAATCCGTTTGTCCCTCTGCTTCGCTGAGTTGATATGCTGCCCCGTTGCAGCCCCACGGTTCTCCCAAGTCGCAGGCTTCGATGAAGAGATCGATTGCTGTGTCCAAATCTTCGTCAAGTGACCCTGCGCCATCGCGATACAAGTAAGCCAAATTCGTGCAGGCCAAAGCACTCGCGCGCCCATCTTTCAACTTGCAGGATTGGTCCAACAAAGCAGCTGCGCGGTCTGGGTCTGACGAAGCTAGGGCTTTTCCGGCGCCGAAACACGCTGCTGGATTATTGTGGCGCTGGCATGCGGTTAGATAAATGCCTTCTGCCTCAGAATTATTCGCCTCTCCCCCTTCAGCGCGCAGGCTGCGCGCAAGCTGATAGCCAACCCGCAAATTCGAAGGTGCCGCATCGAAGGCTGCACGACATGCCGCGATGGCTTCCGCGGGTGCGATATCCGAAAAATCAACCGAGAGAACTCCGCTCGGCAGCTCGCTCTCGAAGAATTCGGACCCCGCCGCCCGATCACAGGCCAGAATTTTCTCGCGGCTGGTGAGCGCCGCACCGCTCGCAGAGCAGAGAGATTCCCGGTCCAAACGCAGAATGCGCGCCGCTTGATGGTCGGGGCAGGCCTCTAGGTGTTCTTGCCAGCCGGGATCACACAGGGCCAATCGTCCGCGCGCCGTGCTCAGGCGGCGCTCGCAGGCCTGAAACGCCGGGGCCTGCAGGCTTTGGCACCGATCCGTGAGGCACGCCAATCCCTCGACTTCGTCTACATATGAGGGAACTTGCTCTTTGTTGATCGTTGCGACCAGATCACGTGTCATACGTTGTGCGCGCTTGACCGAAGTCTGCAACGGCTCATGTGTCTCCAAAAGCGGCACAAGTGAACGGGCAAATACGGACAGTCTTTGCTCGCGAGGATCATCGGGTAGACGGTCATAAGAGATCTGGCCCCGACTCGCTGAATAGACAATGAAGCTGCCCCTTGGACCAGGAGCAATGGTCAGCCCTTTGCCTCCGGTCCCATCCACCGACTTGGCGCCTTCAGGCAGCTCGAACGGATTATTGCGACATGCGTCAATGATCGCAAAGGTCAACTTGGCCCCTGCTGCGCGGATCTCACTTAAAACGTAGCTTTCAAGTGCAACCGATTCCTGACGCAGCAACGATCCCCCCCCACGCGCAGGTGCATCAGTTGGAACAAGAAAGTTCTCCCCGCCATCGCTCCAGCCATGCCCAGAGTAGACGAAAGCAACGCGATCTCCTTCCTCGATTAATCGGGTCAGTCTATCCATCGCCCGGATCATCCCGCGCCGGGACAGATTGCTTTCCAAATGCACGTCATACCCGAGGCTCTCGAATGCTGCGGCAAAGGCTGAAGCATCGCCGACCGGATTCCGCAAATCTATCAACTCACCATAACGGGCATTGCCAATAATCAGGGCGATGTCCTTGGCTGAGGCCGACAACGGACAAAACGACAGAAGGTAAAGCGCGAAAATGAGAAAAATCCGCATACGAACCCCTTAAAGGTTATTCGGCCATGACAGTCTTATTGTAGTAGCCCCATTGCAAATTGGTAGGAAAAAGCTCCCGGCGCAGACCAAAGCCCCGAAAAGCATCCCGTAGATCTCCCAAGACACAAAAAACGGGGGGACCTATGCGTATCTTGTTCCATGCGATCCTTGTCACTGCATTGACCATTTGTACATTCATCGGAACGGCTATGATTGTTGCCGATGTAGCATCAGACAGTATTGCTCTAGGTGTCGTGCGCTCTGCTGAGCATCAGCTTGGAAGATCAACCAGCGTGACCAAAATTGGAGGTATCGAGCACTCCGAGAGTGATTTTCTGCGATCCTCATTCAATGTGAGCAGCCCACTTGAAGTGGGCGACATCGTTGTTGCCCTCGGGCGTACTAGCGATCGTTCGCCGACCTCATTTCTAGCAACCCATAGCATCGAGATTAAAACCTCCGCCGCCCTAAAATTCTTACAAATCTTCAGTGACGTACGCGAAAACTTCATAGCTGTTTCGAAAGCTGCAGTCCTGACGGTTGGGGTTTTCTCGCTGCTTTTCAGCGCTCAGGCACTTGCGGTGGTGCGTGCATCGATTGCAGCGGTTGGCGGCCTAGCGACCATTTCTGCCCTGTCTCAGCCCTTTCCACTGATCGCTGAGGTCGCTCAACTCCTTCCAGGCATTAAACTGGTCTGGTTCGGGCTAATGGCGTCTGCCCCTGCAGTTTCCGCAGACAAAAGCCCAAAGCCTATCCTCGCAGATCGTTTCACAGCGATAGCTGTTGTGGCTGTAGCAATGTCCGGAGCCGGAGTGTTCGGTGTTGATCACACTAACGCACCAACACTCAGCCTCGCTTTGTTGCTCGCCTTCCTCATGCCTCGCATCGCCGTCGTCGTATGCGCTGCATGCTCCGTCGCGCTGATCGGACCAGTTTACGTCTCGCCTCAAATTGCCGGGAGCGTTGGGGCAGGGGGCGCGCTTTTGAAGCACCTGATCTGCGCGCCCATGTCGCGCAGCCATATCCAGGACCTCCCCCGTGACCAACATGGTCGTATTCGACTGGCTACACTTTTGACCAAGGAGGCAAAGTGATGGAATTTTCGAAACCCCACTACACTCCCCTGCGTGAAGTAAAATCAGGACTTCCTGAAAGCATCATTGAGTTCTTTGCCGCGCACGCAATAGTCACTCTCTCGCATGCGGCCTCAGCGCTAACGCGGCTTTCGGACGCGCCCGATGAGACGCTCGAAAACATGGGCCTGACCCGCGAAGATCTCGATCTCTCAATCAGCATTATGATAGCGGAAACCATACTCGCCCGGGTCACTCCTGACATCAGCGACTTCGGAACCGGCGGCCCGAAAGCCTCGATGCTGCGTCCGTTGGCATCGGACACGGGGGCGAAAGATGTTTGATGTTTTTGCACGCGCCGACCGCTTAAACTGCGCCGCAACGGCACAAAAACATGCCCTTGCAAATAGTTCTCTCCCCCCTGGCATCACGCGTGCATTCCGCCGACGCGGCATCGTGACCAAAGCACAGCTTGTAGAACGGTTCCTGCGCGCGCCTCATGCAGTGGCTCAAATTGTCCGTGTCTCTGCGGCAGACATGCGCCGGATCATTGTGACCCATCTGGGTCCACTGCCCGACCTTGATGCCCCATCCATGAGGCTGCATGGCTCTCGTGCGCCCTCCGGCGTGTCCACGCAGCTGCTGTCGCCTAAAACAGCGCGAGGAATCGGGGATGGGCGCGGGATTGCCCGCTACTTGGATGGATTAGGCCCCCTGCCTACGAGCGCATGCCTCGCGCCTCAAATGCAGCCAGTCAGTTCTCAGGGACCCAATCCATTTTGTGTCGGCTTCGCGACCGATGCAATGATCGAGTTTCTCTATCAAACCGCTTTGGCGGATTGCTACCTCTATGCCGGGTCCCGCTCTGAACCGGATTTCCCAAAGGGCGTCGGCGCAGGATCTTCGTTCCACTTCGCCCTGAAACATGCCTGCAATACAGGACATGTCAAAGACCGGTTCTATACCATGCAGGATTGTATCACTGAGAAACCGGTTGCACCTCTCAAACGGCGCGCCAGGGATTACCGGATCAGCGGATGCGTGGACCTTCTGGACAGCACCACGAACATGACGCATCTCATGCGGCTGATTAAGGCGACCCTGTCCGGGAACCTTACGCGCGAGATGGCCCCTAATCTCGTGGGCGTCTCGCTTGTACTCTATGAGAGCTTTCACAGCGCGGCATCAGGCCAAGATGGTTTGATCTCAATCCCGCTTGATGGGGAGCGCCGCAGCGACAACCATGCCATGGTGATCGTGGGTTACATTGACGCCGACCACCCAAGCAATCCCTACGGCATTACGCTCTATCTCGTGCGCAACAGCTGGGGCTCGGAATGGGCCTCGGATAACCCTTATGGGTTTGAGGGGCATGCGCTGATCCCCGAGGCCTATTTCACACGCGAAAGGGTGATTGAGGCGTATTTCGCGATGATCTAGAAGGGGTCAGTGATAAACTTGGGTTACCACGACAGCATCTCCATTGGACAGCTCTGCAACACCAATCCCAACGGATTTTGCGGTTCCGCGTACGCCCTCAAAGCGATCACAAAGACTTCCATCATGGAAAACCTTTACGTAACTGCTTCCATCTAGAGCAGACTCAATTGGCACGTCGATATGCGAAAAAACCATTGATTTCATGCAATCTGAACCACGAATTTTGTATTTTTTCATGGCCTCAAATTCAGCGTCATAAATGGACTCAGAATCAACTTCACCATTCGCAAGCTTGAGCGCAATTAATTCTGCTGCGAGAGACTTGGTGTCATCCAGCACCACCGGCCTCCGGCCCTCGGCCGCTCGCAAATCCGAGAGTTGCTCAAATGCAAGTCGGGCCCAGTCCCGACGCGCCACTGCACCCACTTTGGGCTCCCTGCATCTGTCGTTTAGACAAGTCTCCCCCAGGGTTTCATCGATATAACCAGGATGCTGCGTATGCCCCCCCGGATAACGGCTCGCAAGTTTGGCCGTTTCCACCTGAGCAATGCCGATCGCGTCTTCAAGCGTAATCTGTTGTTTCAACATGGGGATAAAGGTGCGCGTAAAAACAGACAGGCGTTCTGTTGGCGGATCATCCGGGAGCCGATCTAGCGCCGTCTGACCCCGCCCTGCGGAGTAAATCACGAAGCTGCCAGACGGTGCGGAGCTTTGCAATGCGAGCCCGCGCTGCATTCCCGGAGCATTTGACGGAACGACGCGGGATCCTGCGGCGACGTCGGTCATCCGCGCACCAAACGGGTTGTTGCGGCAAGCGTCTATGATCGCAACAATGAGCTCGGTCCCGGCAGCTTCAAGTTGCTCCAAAACGCCATCGCGCCCATTCTGAATAGGAACAGCAAGCTGAGGCAGCATGTCAGCTGAGGCGTCCAGTGGCGTGTCCGTCGGCACCAGAAAGTTGGTGTGGCCATCGCTCCACCCATGACCGGAATAGACGAACGCAACCGTATCACCGGGCGCAACACGGCGCTTAAAGCGCTCCAGCGCCGCCAAAAGCTCGTCGCCGGTCAGGTCGAAATAATACACCACTTGGAAGCCAAGATCATCAAAAGCTGCCGCATAAGCTTCGGCATCGAAATGCGGGTTCTGTAGATCATCGAGCGTGTCGTACGATCCGTTACCAACCACAAGTGCGAGCCTTTCGGCGGACACGCTCAGTGGAAGCAAAAGAAATAAGGCGATAAGGCAGAAAATGCGCATTTCGCTCCTCCAAAATGACGAGCTTTACCAGCACACTCAAAGCCCGCAAAGCACACGAGTTTAGTCCACGCACTGCTCTATCAGGCAGGTCAGACCGAAGGTGCCGTCTTCGTAGGTTGGTCGCTGGCCTTCGGACTTTGAACCTTTGGCGGCGACGCTGGTCTGCGTCAATCCAACGGCTTCTTCCAGGCCGATTTTCTGCGTCAAAAGAGGGGCAAGGCTGCGCGCGAATGGTGATCCACCATCGTCGGGCTGTCCATCAATGGCGCCGCCGCCGGGACTTGTCGACTGGATCAAAAAATACTCCGCCAAGCTATCAGGCAGCGCGATTCGGCGCTTGATCATGGGCGCCGAAAGCTCGGAACGACCAGCATCGCTTATCACAACGACAAGATCGGCAGGTGTTGCGCGCAACCGGTCCAAAACCCCTGTTTCCCCATTCCGGAGGGGAATCGACTTTTCTAACAGGCTGGCTTCATTTCCCGCATCAATTGGCATCAGATAGTCCACACCCTGAGCCCGCCAGCCATTCCCGGAATAAACCACGGCAACGGTATCCCCTTCTGCGACTTTCCCCTGCATGTCGGTAAGCGCAGCGTCGAACTGTGCATGATCAGCATCTAACAAGACTTCCACAGAGAACCCGAGCTCTGTAAAGGCGGCCTCGAAACGCGCGGCATCTTTCGCGGGACTTGCAAGAGGTGCAAATGGCGGCTCGTACGATGCGTTACCCACAACCAGCGCATAACTGTCCGCGACGGTGGCCGTCGGAAGCACGGCCAGAAAGCTCAAAAGTAGTCGACGTTTCAATGGATGTCCCCCATAATGCTAAGGCTCATATGAGCAGGTAAAACATGCTCACTTCGGCGCCGTGGTCAAGCGTGGGCACAAACGAGGCGCAAATCATAGGGTTTTCTCAATGAAGGAATACAGGCAAAAATTCTGTGGTTTCCTAGCTCGACTGCTGCATGATCAAGAACGTAACACACCCCCACCAAGCGTTCTCGCACGAGATTATAAAGAAGTGCAGGCTCTTCCTAGAATTCCAGACAGCCTCCAGCAGCGTCAGTTCGCTTGGTTTTTTGAAAAGGCTTTCCTGTTACTTTCCTCAAGGAAATACGCAAGCCATTTGACATATTACTCGCAATTACTACCCACTGGAACTGAGCTTTCAAAGTGGTCAGCCGAACATTGGGAGGTCGCCAGGGAGGCTGCAGGCCTTTATTGGGAATACGCAATTGCGCGAGAGACCCAGCGGCAGAGACCAAAACCTTATACGCCCGAAAGACTGATGGAGCATCTTCTGGCTTTGTCGGTCGAAAAATCCGAACCTCCATTCGACATAACGGAGAAGACGTTTTCTCTTGAAGAAATTTTTCGCAAATGCCCCGAACATTTACGAGAGGCCGAAGAGCATGATGTCTGGGAAACGTTTCGTCTCATTCTCAGAGTGATGGACACAAGGTCGCAATATGTCGAGCTTTTGATGCAGATGGGGCTTAACCCATCAGAGTGGGCCAAAACAGGTGACATTGAGGACGACATAGGCAAACCAAGTCATTCTCAGCTCAAAAGAATCAAAACACTGATTTCAGATCTTCACGCAATGCACAAAAGCGCACCCGCGGCGTCACAACCGTCGGAGAATGTATTTGGCGATGAAATGGTGCCCCTCATGCAATCATCCTGGGATGCCGTAGCAGGGGTGCCAAAGTACACGATTGAAGAGTTTTGTAATTCGGAACTCTGGAGAACTATTATTTCAAGGCCTGACCCGGTATTGGAGTACGGTCCCAAAAAAAAGGCGCCAGACTTATACGACTCTGATGATTGGAAAGCGTCAGAGGATTCAGAAGAGACCGAAGTCCAAGAGGAAAGCACAGAAACCGATCGCAGTATTTTCTTGGAGAAGGCTAAAGAAGCCGATGCATTTACCCCCCACGAAATCGAGTTTTTGGAGCTTCTCTTAGAAAAGGTGGCTGTTGAAGCAGCCTATGATATAGTTAAAGAAAACGCCAAAGATTCCGGGCAGATAATCTTCGCACTACCGGCATTTTTGGAGGCCTTAGAAGCTAAAGCGATGCAATTCAGAGAAAAAGGTGAGTTTTAATGCATGGACCATCCCGTAGTTCATAGCACCACCCTGAAATCGAGAGGATGACATGCAGGACGACTCAAGAAACAAAGAACTCGCTGGGATCATAAGCAAGGTCTCGGATGAACTTATAAGCCGATTGGACTTCTGGCGCACATCGAAAGAGTATGACGCGTTCATGCTTGAACACGCTCCAGCCTCTTTCGACTTCCAAGTGCTCGCAGCCGATGCAGGAACGCGCCGCTTTCCAACTGAAGGCGTTATGGATTCTGATCGTATGCTACGGATCACAATGGAAGACATGGCAAATGAACCGCAGCGGGCTATTCGCCTCACGTTGCAGGCCATTGGCCCGCGCGGCATGCGCCAGTTTGCCGATCAGTCTGGCATGCTGTCTTTCCCGCAAGCGGATCGCGCGCCCGAATCCATCGATTTCGACCACATGGGCACCGCCACGCTCGAGATCGAGGTAGCAGAGGATCCATGGACGGATTCGACGTGGCAGATGTTCCGCCTATACATCGCCACGGTATGATCGCAGAGAAAACGGATGAATTGACAATTCTAATCCCCTTCGCTTCCGGCGCGAAGGGGAATGGAGCGCTTATTTCGATCCAACCGCAAGAGTCGCCGCCGGAAACGGTGTTAGACGGTTTTTCGGCAGACGTCGCCGAGCTTTACCCCGTTGGGCTTGATAGCATTGCCGAGGGAGTGCGCGCCGCGACCGATCAGTTTTATGATGCGCGGTGCCCTGGCTGGCCCTCCCGGCTCGCTTATAAGCCGCGCCCTAGCTTCCTGCGCCTTACGAAAAGTGATAACGGCCACGTCGGTCGAGGAAATCAGGACAGCGCGGGCCTGGGATTGGCTGCTGCTTTCTTATATCACAAGTTTTACGATACCGCAGACATTGTTTTTGCCACAGGTAAAGTGATCACGGATACAAGCAGCAACAGCAAACTGCCTATTCAGGAAATCGGTCACCTGAAAGAGAAGCTCGAGCTGTTCTCGGACTACCTTGAAACGAATGCCAATGAACTGAAGAAACGCTCCGTTCACGTGCTCTTTCCGCGCCAGAACTATGATCCCAACGACCCTGACCGTGATCAGGACATAGAACGTGAGCTGGAGCGCATCCAGTCTCTCTGCGACCCCCACCAGATCTCGCTCAAGGTCATGCCCTTGGATGCTTTCAAAGAGATCGTGGAGTCCGATAAGCGCTGGGCTCCTCGGATGGATCGCCGTTTCAAGTTCGGAATGTTGACCCTCACGCTCGCCATTTTAGTTTGGGCGGCAATTGGCATAAATGCTTGGTGCGTGAATAGACCGATTGACATCGCATTCGGCGGACTTCGAACATTCAATATTCCTGCTGGCGCACCAACACGGGCGCGTTATGATAACCTACTGAACCAGTATGTCATCCGCCCCACCTGTAGAGATCGCGTGACCAGCCAACCCCTCATCGCCATCAACGAAACGCTGCTCATCCACCCTGAGATCCACCCTGCTCACCTAGAGGCAACACTGTTGGAACGCGGTGCCTTATCGATTGTCGGTGTTGGTTCACAGAGCGATCCAGTCGTGGTCGATCAAAAGATGTTTCGTGGACTTAATGGGGTGACCGGCACAGAAAACGGGCCGGATAATGTGGCCATTATTCCCGTCCGTCCTCCGGCAGAGGACCTATTGATCGTTCTGACTGCCGAGCGCACACACACATCCACCAGCGATGTAATCGACGATCTAAACTCGGCCATCGAGGATCTTGAGGGCGAAGCTAGGCTCAATAGGGCAGAAGCATTTCTCCGTGACCGCTATCCTGGCTTTGTGGCATATCGCTACCGTTCAGTCGCAAAGAGCCCATGCACCGAAGAGTAGCCTCCACAATGTCCCGCAACGGTCTCATTACCACGCTTGCCCTGCTGGTCGGAGCCATTGCGCCACCAGCCCTAGCGGATCTGTCCGACCCCTCGTGCCCATGGCAGCTCATCGAAAGATATGACGAGCAAGAACAGAAACTGCACATCTTATCTGCCGGAGGTGTCAATAAGGTTACCTTGTCTTCGTCTCCGGCAATCATGCTGTCGCACCGTGCCTCTTCAAAAGCACATTATGCATTCCTGATCGAACGGCACCGTCAGACCGACATGCTCGACGTGGACGCAGGTTGGTTCGCACCCCACATGAAATATGGTCAGGCGCTTCTGCTTCTTGTGACAGCCCCTTCCGGCTTAGCCAGCCTTGAGAGTGCGCGCATGACAATTGAAGGCGGGGCCTTGGTTGACCTCACTCAGCTCCCCTTAGATTTGCATGAGATCGAGCTGGATAAGTATCAGGCACCTCGTAAGGGGATCAGTGGATCCGTGCAGTTCGCACCCGCTCAAGACCTGATCGCACCGCCCGAAAATGCAGAACGCGATGCCCTAGCCCTGTGCATTGTCGAACTTTTCTTAGAGTAGAGTTTATTTTGAAACAATAGCTTAAGAGAAAAAATCTCGTTTATCTCCTGAAAAAACACTCCGGCTGTGCGGAACGCGGATCAAACCGTCCCGTAGCTATCAGTGTTCCACAAGCAAAGGAGATGGACGCCAATGAAAACCTTCATCATCAACACGGGGCTCTGCTCTGCTCTGGCCATTGCGGCGCTGGTCGCTCCGGCTCAAGCGGAACTCATCCCCGCCGAAGGCATCGCCGTCGAAACCACAGACGCGAATGAAACCCAACAGGCCACGCAAGCTATGGAGCTTGTGCTGACTGGCGGAGGCCTCGATGAGGCGGCGCCGGAAGACGGCGACAGCGATGCAGAGGTGACTGCAGAACTCAAGCAGCAGATTCTGACTGTGCTGTCCCGTTCGACGCGGAGTGTGCCGGGGCTGGCTTTGGTAAATCGTGCGCAGCCGGTGCTGTCGCCCGAAGACATGCCGAGCCACGCAGAAACCCCTGCGGACCCCGGCGCAGTGCGTAGCGCTTACCGTCTGGCCGTCCATATCCCGGACAGCCTGACCGAAGCAGGTCTTTTGGGTAACGGCGCTGGTCTGGTCGAAGTTCAGCTGAAGCTGCTGAACATGGTTAGCCAGGGCAACACCGACGACGAGGCTGAAATCATCGCGGAGCGCAGCATTAAGGTTGCTCCTGATGAGATCGACATCCTCGAAGAGCCTGTCCGTGACTTCCTGCTGACGGCGCTGGAACTGAAGCCTGAGCCTGTACCGGAATACGATCTGCGGATGTGGGTCGAGTCTCTCGATGAGAGCGGCGAAATCAAACCCGGCGCGCAGGTGCAGCTCTACTACACGGCGACGCGGGACGGTTACTTCTCGCTGTTCCAGAAGACCGACGAGGGGTTCATCGAGCGTCTGCGCCCGAATGACAGCCATGTCGAGAACTTCGTGGTCGAAGACCAGATCTATGCGGTCGGTCCTTTCACTCTGACCGAGGACAGCCAGGCGCTCGACCTGCGCGCGATCATCACCCGCGTGCCGTCTTCGATCTCCAAAGAAGACGCCCAAGCCATGGGTTTCCGCGGTGAACCAATCCGCGTGATCCCGACAACCTCTCCAATGGTTTTCAGCGATCTCGACGGCCAGGCGTTCTTTGCCTTGCCAGACAGCTACGCCGCCGAAGCCCGCGTCAACGTAACTTTTGAAGGGAACTAATCTAATGAAAACCTCTATCTTTTCCGCTGCTGCAATCGCGGCGTCCATGATCACCGCCACCGCCGAGGCGCAGACCCGCGATCTTGTGGTCGACGTCCTTCCGGCCAACAACAACCCCGATGTTCAGATCGTTCTGCGGGCATCCGACAGCGTCGTCGAGGTTGGAGACACCATGTCCTTCTGCTTCGAAAGCTCGAAGTCCGGCTACGTCTCTATGTACAACTTCGGCACCAGCGGCTCTGTGCACCGCATCTTCCCCTACACGGCGTCCACGGACCCGATCTGGGTGGAAGCTTATACCGAGACCTGCGCAGGGCCCGATGGCGCGCCCTACCAGTATCGGGTGACCGGTCCCGGCGGCATCGAAACTTCGATGCTCATCTGGACCCGTCATTTGGAGCAGCAGCCCAAATCCGCCGACAGCCTTCCTAAGCTGAACCGCGAGATGCGTCGCGCTCTGGGCAAGGATCTCCATGTTGAAGCGTCTTCCAATTGGGAAACGGTCACCGTCAGCTATGAGATCGTTGACCCGAATGCATCGGTCCGCCCGAACCAGTCGGCGGTCACGTCGGGGAACGTCCCGTCCGTCGAAGGGATTGATGGCGGCAATGTCTGGATTTTTGCCATGGGCGCGAACGTCGCTGGCCTGGCCCATACGGATGACGATGCGCGCAACTTCACCCGTGCGATGCAAACGGCCTTTGACGTCCCTGCCTCCAATGTCCGCCTGAGCGAGGAGACCTATCGCAAGGACTTCTACGATGGGATGGCTTGGCTCCGCGACAATGCAAAGCCCGGCGATCAGGTCATGCTGTACTATAGCGGGCATGGGAGTGTGGTCACCGACGACGATGGCGACGAAGCAGACTTGCTCGATGAAGTGTTCATCCCCATGGATGCCGAAGTGAGTGGGCTGCGCGTGTCCAACGTCATCCGGGATGATGAGTGGTCCAAACTCGTCGCGGCGCTGCCGACCGATAACGTCATCTCCATCATGGATGCGTGCCATTCTGGCGGTCTGTCGAAAGCGCTCAACTTCTCCGTCATCGGGGCCAAGCAAAAGGCGCTCAGCTCGATCGCGATCGACGCGGTGCAACCGATGGCCAAAAGCCTGATCGACGAAGAGCTGCAAGGCTCTGACATCGGCGGCGGTCTCGATAGCGGCGGTCTGAACGGCATCAAAGGGACGGCGTTCGCTGCGGTGCAGGAAGATCAGTACGCGCTCGAGGTGGCCGGCGGCGGCATCTTCACCATGCAGCTGGTCGCAGCCCTTGGCCAGATGCAGCCCGGCGACAGCTTCGCGGATTTGTTCGACAAGACCGATCGCCTGACCCGCGAAGCGAGCCAAGGCCGCATGGACCCTGCCCTCGCCGGCGACACCCGCCTGCTGAACAACATCCGTTTCGGCAAGTAACTCTTAAACTGAAAGGAACAGAACGATGAAAATTTCGATGACACACTTTGCGATCTTGGCCACGGCCACCTTCGCCGTCGCCGCCCCCATGATGGGGGCGGCGCAAGAAACCCCTCAGGCCACCGCTCCGGCCATGGCCGGTATCACCCGCGATCTGATCCCTGAACAGGTGGCTGTGGCGACTGTTCTTCCGGCGACCGCCCTCGGGGTCCAGACCGCTGCACCTTCTGAAACAGGGCTCCGCGTGGCAGCCTGGACAAGCCGGGAGAACAACACCTACGCGCCGGGCGAGCTGGTTGATCTCAGCATTCGGGCAACCCAAGATGGGTACCTCTGGCTGCTGGACGTGGGGACAAGCGGCCAGGTCCACCAGATCTATCCCAATGCCCACTCAAACGGCAATCAGATCAAGGCCGGTGAGCTGGTCCGTGTGCCCGGCGAAGGTGCTGACTACAACCTGAGAGCATCAGGCCCGGAGGGCATCGAGCTGGTCAAGGTGATCGTCACCGATACGCCGGATCCGATCTTCGCCAACACGGTCTTTACTCCGGCCGGACCGTTCAAATCCGCCACTGTCTCGGCACAAGAGCTGTCCAAGGATATTGAAGTCGTGCTGGCAAACCAGCGTGACTGGTCTAGCTACAATCTCTTGCTCAACATCCGCGAGGCGCGCAACGCCGAAGCAACTCCGGTCCGGACGGCCGTGGATGTGGAACGCAACCTCGGCCTGACGCACGCGGAAAGACGCGCTGTGCAGCTGGCTCTCAACAGCCGGGGGTTCAGCGCAGGGGCAGTGGACGGGATCTTTGGCCCCAACACCCGCCGGGCCCTGACCAAGTGGCAGGGCGCAGGCGGACTGGCTCCGACGGGCTATCTGACCACGCGCGTGATGTCCCTGCTCGGCGTCTGGTGATCGCGTAGAAACCGAAATCGAAGCCGCCCTACCTCGTGAGGGCGGCTTTTTTATGTGGTCACGTCAGATCCGGCATCCACAGGCCGCCTCGACAGCCCGTTTCGTGCCAGGCCCCCAGATACCGTCGATGGCGCCCGAATAGAGGCCCCTGCTCTTTAGAACATCCTGAGTATTTGCGAGTCGAAACCGCGCCGCATTTGGTAAGCCGCGCGCAAATACAAGCGACTGGCGATCAAGCAAGCGCTCGATAATCTTGCGATATGTCATCCATTCGGGGGCAGAGTAGTCATCGAACACCAAAACCGGCTCTTCGATAAGATCTATATCATCTCGATACTCACGGTCCCTTTCATCAAGATACCGCAAACAGGCGTCAGTCCGGTCAAGCGAGCACGCCATATTCAAGAGCTTTTCCACTTCGAACGGATGCGGCGGTGCCGGTTCAATCATCGAAGCGGCATAGTTCGCAGCTTGTTCACAACTTTCACCCCGATCTGGTCCGTTGAGGCATGAACGATCAAAAGCCGCAAATGCCTCCTCGAGGTTCTTAGTTGTGTCCGGCCCGAATGAGATGAGGAATTGCCCCAGCTCCTTACAGCTGTACTGCACTCCAATATCTCGCAATGTGTTTTTGGAGAAGTTAACTCCATAGCAGCCATCCCGCAAAAGGCCTTCGACCCGCGCGAATGAAAAATCAGCCCTCTCTGGCAGGGGGTAGACAGATGTAACATTTCCACATCCATAAGGGTAGCCCGCCTCACAGGCTTCGACAAATAGCTTTGCGATGCTGTCAGCAGAAACATTAAAGGCGTCACCTGAGCGATCAGCTGCGAGACCGGCACCATTGCAGGCTTGACCTCGGTCCACATTATCGGTCCGATAAAGACACCCGTGAGCCAAAACCGCGAACGTTCGTTCGTCAGACTTGATCTTAGTTCGCAACAGATACCCAGCCCTGTCGCAGCCATACAAACCGTCAAGGCTAGCCGATGCAATTCCGATGTCACAGGCGCGTTCATAGAATTTTACAGCCTCCTCAAAGTCCTGGCGAACCAATCCCTGATCGGACTCGTACATAGAGCCCAACGACAAACAGGCGCTGATCGCATCTGCTCCCGTTTCCCTCTGGCAAAGGCCTTCCGCAGCAGGCCGTTCAGATGAGCTGTAGGTCTCTAACACTGGAACGAGATACATCGGGTCTTCTTCTTCCCCCACAATCAGAGGCACATCTTCCTCACAATGCTTACGGACATAGCGCCGTCCGGCAGGAAATAACGGATGGGCCGGACATTGATCGACAAAAGCCTCCCATGCGTAGCACCTGTCAGCGCGCTCCGCCGCTGCATGAAGTTGGTCGCAGGTCCCCCCGACCGCGTCTGCGACGGGCATCTGAGTGCTGCATCTATCGGCGAGGCAGGTGAATCCCGGAGTTTCATCGGAATAGGCTGGGTTCTGGGCATGGCCACCATAGCTGATCGCCAGATCCCGCGTTTCCAGTTGGGCCCGGCTCATCGCAATTTCCAGCGGCAGTTTCGCCTCTACTAGCGGGATGAACACTCGTGAGAACACAGAGAGCGTGGTGTCGGCACTATCATCAGGCAGCCTGTCAAGCGCCTCTTCGCCTCGGCCTGCCGAAAAGATGGTAAAACTACCCTCTGGACCAGGGCTAAGTGCAAGCCCTCGGGCGATGCCGACGGACTTGCTGCCGCGCGCCGGTGTGAAGGGATTGTTACGGCACGCGTCGATGATCGCAACGGTCAGTCTGGCGCCCGCTCTCTTGAAGCTTCTCAAAACCTGATTTTCCAGAGAAACGGATCGGGCAGCCAAAAAGCTTTCGCGCCCTGATTTGGGCGCATCCACGGGAACCAGAAAATTCTCCGCGCCGTCGCTCCAACCATGGCCGGAATAAACAAACACAACTTCGTCGCCAGAATCGATCCGCTCTGCGACACGGTCGATCATGTCCAGCATCTGGCTTTGACCAAGATTCAGATGGAACTCACGCGTGTCATACCCGAAGTTTTCCAACATATCGCGATAGGCGCGTGCGTCTGCCCGCGTGTTTTCTAGCGACTCGACATTCTCGTAACTCTGATTGGCAATGATGAGCGCGTATTTTTCCGCATGCACCGCCAACGGCACACAGGCCAAAATCGTGACAATCACCCCAATTGCCCACATCGGAAAACCGCGCTTCGTCATCACAAATTCCTTCTCCCCGCTGTCGCATGTCCCTGACGGCAATGTCCTCGCGCACACATTAGGCGCGGACCATCCCGTAGACCACCCTGCAGGACGGTCTGCGTCGAGGAGAAAGGACACCCCATGCCCGAGCTTGGATTTGCGCAGCGAAAGATCACATTGCTTGTCCTGTGCGTCTCTGTGGCAATGCTGGGAACACAGGTCGATGGGCCACCTCCAAAGGCCATCGCAGCGTATCTGATCTCGGGCGCATGTATCTGTCTCCTGCGGATCCTAAGCTTGCGTGAAAAGCCGGATCTGCCCCGCTCGAAACAGACGAAGGCAAAACCGCCCGGCTCTCAGCATAGATCTGCTTCGGCGCGCCTTCGTGTTAAGCTGCTGCGCGGAGCTCGGCGGATTGCGACGCTAAGTCGCGCTCCCGAAATTTGGGTGCCGCCAACCAGAAACGTGCGCGTGGCCGGGCTTCGGATCGGCGGCATGACATATCTTGCAACGGACACGGGGAACCAGTCGCAAGAGCTTCGCATACCTGAGGCCATTGATCCCACCAGCCCGGTCGCATCAAAAGCGGACCCGACACCACGCCTTAATAGGCTGCTGGACTACGCTTCGATGTCCCCGAGCGCGCGCGCGACCTATTTGAATTGGCTGGCAACAGGACGGAACGACATCTCGGTCGATCCCAAATACATGCTGCTTTACTTCTCCGGCCTGGAGCGCAGATTGCTCATCGACGAGGCGGACGATGACGCGGGGATTATCCTTGACGAAGTCAATCGGCTCCAAAATCTCTACCCGGCAAAGCACGTCGTCCAGCGCATATTTTCCCGGTTCCTCGATGCCGTGTCGTTGAAATATGGCTCCGAAGAGATCTCCCCCGGTCTCACAGATCTGCCTGACCTGCCCGCTGTCCTGAAATTCAGATTTGGTGCTCAACTTGCTGACGGGCGCCCTCTGCGGGCCGAAGACTTGTTCATCTGGTTCATGAACCACCCAGAACGCCGCCTGCGTACCCCTGCGCTGCGCTGCGCAGAAGAATTCGAGGCGCTGTTCAAGCTTCGCTTCGATGCACGTTTCCCAGACGGGTTGACGCTCAAGCGCCCGCGAAAGCTATTCAAAGTGCACTACAAGTCCGCATCCGGGTCATTTTCCGTTTCGATGACGCCTGAACACAAGGGAACGCCTGTTCCCGACATCTCTGGCTTGCGCCAGCCCGTAGAAATTGCTCAGGAAATCTCAGACGATGTGGCCGACGATCTGGACAAGTTGAGCCGCTTTCTTGGTCGCTCCCCCGATGGGCGTGCCTCTGCCCAGGCTCATGCTTTGCTGCCCCCAGAGCTATGGGTGGCGTTTCCCAATCCGGTTATGGCGTCGTTGAAAGCTTGGGCGTCGGACCTCATTGTTGAAGGCGGTTTTGCTCCGGCCAGCGACGTTTTCACGCGCTTGAATGGCGCCGCCCCGGACAAGCTCAACAAGCGCCAAATCACCGAAGCTGTAACGGCACTGGCTCGGATCAATATTGGCATGGCACCCGATCCGCGTTTCGCTTTGCGTGGTGCACGAAGCGACGAGCCTGTCGCGCTGTATCGTCTAGAAACGCCACCCGAAGCTCCGCAGGCCCCCGCCTGTCCTGACATTCGTTCTTTCATTCTCGGTTTGGCAGCGGGGACTTACATCGCTCGGTCTGATGGACAGATCAGTGAGCGAGACGCGATAGCGCTGCGCACCATTGCGGATCAGGAAACCATCCCATCAGATCAAGAACGCCCGCGACTCCGCGCCGAACTGGAATGGCTCATTGCGGTGCCAATCGAGTGGCGTCTCTTAAGGCGTCGCCTAGGGGCAAGTTCGACAACCGATCATGAACGCTTGCAGTCAATCCTAGACGTCTTTGTGAAGCAGCGCCCAACCTCATCACGGGCTGACGCGATAGAGAGAGTCTATCGCGCAGGCGGACTTGATCCGGAATTGGCGCGCCGTTCCCTCACCTCAGCGCGTGCCCCAGCCTGTCCAAAGCTGGACAGCATCCGAATTGCTCAAATCCAGTCAGATACCGATCAGGTGTCCAAAGTTCTTGCGTCGGTTTTCCATGACGCGGTCCCCGAACAGCCTTCGAAGCAAGCTGCATCCAGTGACCCGGCGGGGCTCGATGAAGCCCTTTCCTCTATCCTCATGAAAACAATAGGTTTTCGATCAGGAAACCCCGGGGATTTTTCCCAGGAGGCAGAAACTCATGGGCGCCTTGCCCTTGGCGCGATGGAAGCCATCAACGACTGGAGCTTCGAACAATACGGCGCGCAGCTGATCGGAGATGCTCCCGACTATCCCGTAGATGCCGCCGTGGCAGCAGCCATCCTTAAGGACATACACAGAAAGGCTTAACCATGTCAGTCCCAACACCCCAAGAGCGAGACGCAATCATCCAATCCCTTCGTGCCGGTGTCGTACCAAAGCGCGGGCTTCAGCACATTCAGGTCGGACGTGTCCGTGAGATCGAAGAAATGATCCGCGATATGGATCGTATCCGTGAAGGGGGCGCTGCGATGCGCTTCGTCATCGGCGATTATGGATCGGGCAAGACATTCTTCATGAATCTGCTCCGCCTGATTGCACATCAAAAAGGTCTGGTGACGATGTTTGCCGACCTCGCGCCGGACCGTCGCCTGCATGCATCGGCGGGGCAGGCGCGCGGGCTCTATGCCGAATTGGCCCGAAATCTGTCGACCCGGAGCAAAGCTGATGGCGGCGCACTCCCCAGTGTCGTGGAGCGCTTTCTGACGCGCGCGCAGCAAGAGGCAGACGCGCGCTCCATATCGACCGACGCGGTCATTCAAGAGCGGTTGGCTCATTTCCAGGAGCTGACCGGTGGCTTTGAGTTCGCCCGCGTCATCCAGCTCTATTGGGAGGGCCACGAGACCGCAGACGAAGACCTGATTACCTCGGCGATGCGTTGGCTGCGCGGTGAATTCGCCACCCGCACCGACGCACGCAAGGCGCTGGGTCTGCGGACGATTGTCGATGACACAAATGTCTACGATCATCTGAAGCTTATGTCGGTCTTTGTTCGTGAGGCCGGCTATGCCGGGCTTCTCGTTGGCCTTGATGAGATGGTGAACCTCTACAAACTCACCTCGCCCGGCGCCCGCACCGCCAATTACGAACAAATCCTGCGGATGCTGAATGATGTGCTTCAGGGCAGTGCCGCTCATCTTGGCTTCGTTTTGGGTGGGACACCAGAATTTCTCGCCGATCGCCGCCGGGGATTGTTTAGCTATGATGCACTGCAGTCGCGGCTCGCGGAAAACAGCTTTGCGCGCGAGGGGCTGGTCGATCTGAGTGGTCCGATTATCCGCTTGGAGAACCTTACCCCTGAGGATCTTTTCGTGCTTCTTGGAAATGTCCGCAACGTGATGCAGGACAGCGAGACGGCCCTGCCAGACGAGGCGCTTCACGCATTCATGGCGCATTGTTCCAATCGCATCGGGGAAGCGTATTTCCGAACGCCCCGCAATACCGTGACGGCCTTCGTCAACTTGCTGTCCGTGCTGGAGCAAAACCCGGACATTGCATGGACCGATCTCATTGATCGGGTGGAGGTCGCTCCCGACCAAGAAGATGACCCGCAACTCGGTTGCACAAACCCGCCAAGCATCGCGCTTCGGGGCACATCGACCAGCAACGACCATGACAGCCCGCTGAGCAACGACAGCGCACTTGTCGAAGTCCGCATCTAAGCGAGGGAAGCACCATGACGCAGGCATTTGACAAGCTGGCTCCGCCGATCCGCAATTGGATCCGCAATCAGGGATGGTCACAGCTGCATGAGATCCAGGATCGCGCGATCCATCGGATCTTGGACGGTAAGGACGATGTGATCATCTCGGCCCCGACAGCAGGAGGCAAATCCGAAGCAGCCTTCCTGCCGCTTTTGTCCCAGATTTGTCAGATGCCTGCGGAAGGGGGCGGGTTTGACATGCTCTATGTCGCCCCGCTGAAGGCCCTGATCTCGGATCAGAAAACCCGGCTGGACGACATGTGCGACGGCGCCGGGCTCGCCGTCTTCCCATGGCACGGGGACGTCATACAGTCCGTTAAGAAACGCGCTCTGTCCGAGCCAGGTGGCGTACTATTGATCACACCCGAAGCGCTCGAAGCCATGTTCGTCCTGAAAGCCTCCAGAATCCCCGACTTGTTCCGCTCGACACGCGCTGTTGTCATCGACGAACTGCACAGCTTTTTGGGAACTGAACGCGGCGTTCAACTCAATGCGCTCCTGACCCGTTTGGAAGAAGCGCGCGGCGCACCTCTCCGGCGCGTCGGTCTTTCGGCCACATTGGGAGACATGGATCAAACCCGCAGTTTTCTTCGCCCTGACGACCCCGAGCGCGTTTCTCTCATCGAAGCCAATAGCGACCAGACCAAGCTGCTGCTGCGCCTGCGCGCGGTTGTTTCAGATCCAGAGGACACCACACGCCCACCGGCGCAGAAGCTCATTGCCGCCGAGCTGTTCGCGCAGTTGCGCGGCACGAACAATCTGGTCTTTGCGGGCTCGCGCAAGCAGACGGAAGTCTATACCGACCTGCTGCACCAGCTCTCCGATCTGGCTGGAGTGCCTCATGAATTCCATGCCCATTACGCGAACCTCTCGCAGCACCATCGACAAGACGTGGAAGCGCGCCTGAAAAGCGACCGCGCCCCAACCACGGCCATTTGCACGTCCACCCTCGAACTTGGGATTGATATCGGAGACGTGCGAAGTGTTGCGCTTATCGGAGCGCCCTATTCTGTCGCCTCATTGCGGCAGCGGCTCGGTCGATCTGGAAGGCAACCGGGGCAACCCGCGATTTTGCGGCAATATGTTGTGACCGCCACGCCCAAGCCCGATGCACCCGTCACCGCACGGCTTCGCCTCGAACTGGTGCAGGCGATCGCGATGATCGAACTGTTGCTCGAGGGATGGTGCGAGCCTCCCGCGCCGCAGGCATTGCACTTGTCGACACTCGTTCAACAGATCCTGTCGATCATCGCCGGCTCCGGAGGGGCGCGAATGGGGGCCCTCTATGAAACGCTTTGTCAGAGAGGTCCGTTCCGCACGGTATCAAAGGGCATGTTCAATGCGCTGGTGAACGCCATCATGGCGCCTGATTCCGCCCTGATTGAGCCTGCGCCGGACGGGCTGCTCCTGCTTGGTGAAAATGGGGAGCGGCTTGTTGCACATTATGACTTTTTCGCAGTGTTCGACACTTCCAACGAATACCGTATCGTCTCGGACGGGCTGACGCTGGGAACACTCCCCTTCTGCTCACTGACGGACCTCGGCATGCCGTTCACCTTTGCTGGACGGCGTTGGGAAGTGTCGGGAATCGACGAAGACAAACGCGTCCTGTATGTCACCCCGTCCAAAGCATGCCGCCCCCCGGACTTCCAAGGCACGCCGGGCGCCATTCATGACACCGTAGTGGATCGCATGTTTGCGTTGTTGGATCGGCAAACGGACATTGCTTGGATCGATCAGGTGGCATCAGAACTGCTTCGTGAGGCGCGCGATCATTTTCAGACCTTCCGCGCTGACTATCGTTCTTCTGCCCTGAATGGCGGCCCTAAGGTGCTGCTGACCCGTCTCGGCACCGTCAAGACCGCCACACTTGCGTTGGAGTTCCGCGCCCACGGCTATACAGCAATTGCGGAAACCGGGCTACTCCGGCTCGAGCCCGGCCCAACGAGCCCTTCTGTCACCGATGTTCTAACTCGTCTGGTGGAAAATGATACACCCAAGCTCTTCGAGGTCCTCGTCGGATCGGAATTTGGCAAGTATCATAGGTGGCTTACACAAGACCTGCTCATTGAGGACGTCAAAGCATCGCACCTAGATGTCGCATCGCTTCCCATCGCAGCAGCACAGATCCTTGAGGGCCTCCGGTGGTAGGCAGTATTGCCATCGGGAGAGATCTAATTTCCCGAATAGCGGGCAAAATGAAATTCCTCTCAGAACAGAATACTGGGACATGTTGGCTTGCGACAACGGCCGCCGCAGATTGTGGCAGCACGGTGAAATTCAAACTGTCAGCCGCTCAAACGTTCTAAAACGAAGCGCAACCTTTCGGAAGTGCATCGAGTTAGTTAGACGCCATCGTCTGCCTCGCCCGCGACTCGATACATTAAGGATCAAGACCGCTTGCCGGTGGGCGAGATCTGAAGTGTCAAACCGGACATGGCGAGGTCGTGCACTTCCAGGCGTTTGCCCGGCTCGGGCTTGATCTTGGCGACGGCAGCTTCGGTGAGGCGCTTCTGCATTTGGGGTTTCACTGGGGTTTCAAAATGACCGGGTTCCGGTGATCCCGCATGAAACCACCTGATCCTAGTTAAAACTGTAACATGCTAAAAGAAAAGGACTTTTCCGAACTTCCAGCACCCTCTTGAAACCCCCTGAAATCATGCGGCTTTCCCCTCCTAAGGGGCAGGTTGCAGGTTCGAATCCTGCCGGGGTCGCCATTGTCCGATTTTCCTGCCCCGTCGGGCGCTGCTCGGCGGTGACTTATGTCACATTCCGGGCAAGCGGCGCGATCAACCCTTTCATCAGAGACCTTTGCGCGGTAAGGCTCGCACGTTTGAAAAACGGAGGTCCCCGATGGGCTATAAAGTCGCCGTTGTCGGTGCCACGGGCAACGTGGGCCGCGAGATGCTCAATATCCTGGCCGAGCGCCAGTTTCCTGCTGATGAGGTTGTGGCTCTGGCTTCGCGCCGGAGCCTTGGCACTGAGGTGAGCTTTGGCGACAAGACCCTGACAACCAAGGACCTGGAGGAGTTCGACTTCTCCGGCTGGGACATTGCTCTGTTCGCCATCGGCTCGGACGCGACCAAGGTCTATGCGCCCAAGGCGGCTGCGGCGGGCTGTGTCGTGATCGACAATTCCAGCCTCTATCGCTACGATCCCGACGTTCCGCTGGTTGTGCCGGAGTGCAACCCCGAGGCCGTGGACGGCTACACCAAGAAGAACATCATCGCGAACCCGAACTGTTCGACCGCGCAGATGGTCGTGGCGCTCAAGCCGCTGCACGACCGCGCGAAGATCAAGCGCGTGGTGGTGTCGACCTATCAGTCCGTGTCCGGCGCGGGCAAAGAGGGCATCGACGAGCTGTGGGATCAGACCAAGTCGATCTACAACCCGACCGATGACAAACCGGCCACGAAGTTCACCAAGCAGATCGCGTTCAACGTGATCCCGCATATCGACGTGTTCATGGAAGACGGCTCCACCAAGGAAGAGTGGAAGATGGTCGCCGAGACGAAGAAGATCGTCGATCCGGCCATCAAGGTCACCGCGACCTGCGTGCGCGTGCCGGTCTTTGTCGGCCATTCGGAGGCGGTGAACGTCGAGTTCGAGGAGTTCCTCGACGAAGACGAAGCCCGTGACATCCTGCGGGAAGCGCCCGGCGTCATGGTGATCGACAAGCGCGAAGATGGCGGCTACGTCACGCCGGTCGAATGCGTGGGCGATTACGCCACCTTCATCAGCCGGATCCGCCAGGACAGCACCATCGAAAACGGTCTGAACCTGTGGTGCGTCTCCGACAACCTGCGCAAGGGCGCGGCCCTGAACGCGGTTCAGATCGCGGAGACGCTCGGTCAGCGCTGTCTCAAGAAGGGCTGATCCAACGCCTGAAGACATGTGGGGGGCCGGCGTGATCGCCGGCCCTTTTTCTTTGGAAGCGGTTGGGCTCTGCGATGGCGGGACGCGCGCGGCAGGCCCGCTCGGAAAACCGCCGATCTGATGTAAGAGATTGAAAATCGCTGTTGCTCCGCATCTTGGGGCGGCACGATGGGCGCAGATATCTAGCGTCCAACGGAGCCCGAACACGATGCGCCCGCTTCTTGCCCTTGCCGCCCTGATCGCCAGCACCGCCCATGCGGATGATGTGCAGCTTCCCAGCCATGTTGCGTCCGGAGTTTTGTTCCCCGACGGCGCGAGCCTGACTCGCGAAATACCTTTCGATCTGCCGCCGGGGCAGCACCGGATCACCATATCCGACCTGCCGCCTTCGGTGCCGCTCGATCAGCTGCGCATCTCGGTCGAGGGTGCCGCATTGGGGGCTGTTTCGCTACGCGGAGAGCAATTGCCGCCGAACGAGGCCCCGGAAACGGAGGCTGTGCGGGCCGCCCAAGCGGAGGTCGAGCGGCTGAAGGATGCGCTTCAAGATCTGGAGCATCGGCGCCAGGAAATCCTGCTGCGGGAAACGGCGGCGCGGGCGCAGACGGGGTTTCTCGACAAGTTGCCCTTGGAGGGTATGGCGCAGGATGCCGACAGTTTGCGGGCGATTGCCTCCATGATCGCGGAAAACACCCTGACCGCAGAGCGGGAGGCCCTGATCGCGCGGCGGGATGCTGCGGCTTTGGGGCGTGAGCGGAACGATTTGGAAGACGATCTGAACGACGCACGTCAGCGGCTTGCGGCGTTGCTTCAGCCGCAGGGAGACCGCGCATTCGCCACCGTCGCGATCCAGAGCGATGCGCCCGCGACGGGTGTGCTGCGGTTGGTCTATCCCGTGCTCACCGCCGGTTGGGCGCCGCAGTATGATTTCTATCTGACCCGCGATGAGGGCGGCGCGCGGCTCCGCGTCGAAGAGGCCGCGCTGCTCTATCAAAATACCGGTGAGGCCTGGGAGGGTGTGTCGGTCACGCTCTCCACCACGCGCCCCTCGGGCCGGTCGCAGCCGACGACCCTGTCCTCCTGGATGCCCCGGATCGAAGAGCCACACCCTGCGGTCACCACCTACGGAGAGGCCCTGCGCAGCCCCAAGTCGATGGCCCCGGCCGAAATGGCGATGGATGCCGCAGCTCCCGTCGTTGCGGAAATCCGCAACTTTTCGGGCGTGCGCATGGAGCGGGATCTGACCGTTCCGGTCAACATGCCATCCGGCGTCGGGCAGGTCCGCGTCACGCTGGCGGAGCGCGATCTGGACGCCGAGGCTTTTGCACGGGCGGCGCTTCCGCATGATGACGTGGCCTATGCCATGGCCCGGCTGACCTTGCCCGACGACATGATCCTCCTGCCAGCCGATGCCGGGTTCTATTTCGAAGGCGGTTTCGTCGGGCGCCGCTGGATCGACACCATGGTGGCCGGATCGGATGCGGAGCTGGCCTTTGGCCCTATCGAGGGGATCGAGATCACGCGCCGCGAGCTGGAGCATCTTGAGGGCGGGGCCGGCATCATCTCGCGCCAGAATGCGGAGCAGTCCAAGACCGCCTATACGATCCGCAACCTGACCCGCGATCCGTGGGATCTGCGCCTGAGCGCGCGGGTTCCGGTCTCTACTCAGGAGGATCTGACGGTGGATTGGTCGACGCAGCCACAGCCGGACGTGACCGATCCCGAGGGCAAACGCGGGCTGCTGGAGTGGCACCCGACGCTGGCGCCGGGGGCCTCTCAAGAGATTACCGTGGACTACACGCTCCGCTGGCCGCGGGATCAAATCCTGATTCGTTAAGCCCGTGGGCTGCAATCAGACCTGGACGAAGGCGCCTTCGTCCGGGTCGTAGCATTCCAGCCCGCCGCTACCGATGTCGTTCCAGACGCCATGCAGGCTCAGGCGACCTTCTTCCACCGCTTCGCGCACGAAGGGGAAGGTCATCAGATTGTCGAGCGACACGAGCACGGCGCTCTTCTCGAACGCGGCGAGCCGCTTGGAGTCGTCCCCTTCGGGAAGGTCATCATAGGCCGGGCGCAGGATGTCCATCCAGCGGCCCACGAAGGAGGATTTCTCCTCCAGCTCGGGCGCTTCGCCGCGGCACATGTCGTAGCACCCGGCGACGCCGCCGCAGGAGGAATGGCCGATCACGATCAGATGCGCGACCCGAAGGGCTGTCACCGCATATTCCACTGCGGCCGAGGTGCCGTGCTGCTGCCCATCGGGGGCATGGGGCGGAACCAGGTTGGCAATATTGCGGTGAATGAAGAACTCACCCTGGTCGGCGCCGAAGATCGACGTGACATGAACCCGCGAGTCGCAGCACGAGATGATCATCGCGCGCGGACGTTGCCCCATATCGGCCAGATGGCGATACCAGCTCTCGTTCTCGGCGTAATTCGTGGCCTTCCAGCCATGATAGCGGCGGGCCAGATAGTCGGGCAGCGGGCGGGCGTGGTCCATCGGGGGTCTCCTTCCTGATCGCGTTCGGATGAAACTAAGTCCAGTTTTCCGAAATTTCGAGAGGCTTTCGTCGGTTTCGGTAACCCCATGGCAGTTTCTTGGCGGGCAGGATCCAGGAATGGAAACCGCGCTCAGCTACATTCGTGACCCCGACGTCGATATCCTTTGGCTGACGCCCCAAGAGAACGCGCGGATCGACTGTGACGTTCTTGCCCGGTTGACGATCGAACTGGGGCGTGACGCGGCGCGGGAGAGCGTCTGGCAGACGGTTGATCGGCTAAACGGGGCGCTTTCGCAGATGGCCGATGCGTGGGCCCGTGACGATGGGCCGGGCATCGCGGCGGCCCTAACCATCCTGGAGCCGGACTTCAGGGCGCTTGGCATGGACATGGCCCTCCATGTCGCGCGCGATGTCGCGCAGGTGCTTTCAGGCGGTGATGATGCCGCTCTCGCGGCAACTATCGCGCGGCTGCTTCGTTTGGGGGACGCGGGTGCCGCTGTATTCGCGGGCACTTAGGTGCCGCAGGGCTTGCCATGGCGCGGCGTGGCGATAGGGTCGCGATATGACAGATCAGACTGCTTTCGCCTCCGCTCCGCTCTCTTTCGCCCCCGATGATCCCGGTGCGATTCCGATCCATATCGTGTCGCCCGCGTCGCTGGATCATGTTCTGAGCGGTTTGCCTGAGACGGCTCGGACCTGGGCCCGCACGCACGGCGCTTCTGGCGCCATCGGAGAATGCCTGTGCCTTCCGGACGCGACCGGTGCTCTCGCGGCGGTCCTGGTCGGAGAAGGTGCGCCCGGCGCGCGCGCGCGGCAGCGTTTCGCGCCAAGCATTGCCGCATCGCGATTGCCGGAGGGGTGCTACCGGGTTGCCACGAGCGGCGACACTCTCCCCGATCAGTTCGCCCTGGGCTGGCTGATGGAGAGCTACCGCTACGCGCGTTACAAACCAGCCGAAGATCCTAAAGCGCGGCTCGTCGCACCTGAGGGCGTCGATGCCGCGCGGCTGGAGCGTATTGCCAACGCGGAGCGCCTCGCGCGGGATCTGGTGAATACCCCGGCGGCGGATATGGGCCCCGATCAGATCGAAGAGGCGGTGCGGCGACTGGCCGACGATCACGGAGCCCGGGTCGAGGTCACCACGGGCGACGATCTTCTGGCGGCGAACCTGCCGCTGATCCATGCGGTCGGACGCGCGGGGCCCCAGGCGCCGCGCTTGATCGACATGCGTTGGGGCAGCGGTCCCGCGTTGACCCTCGTCGGCAAGGGCGTGGCGTTCGACACGGGTGGGCTCAATCTCAAGCCTGGAGCGTCGATGGGGTTGATGAAGAAAGACATGGGCGGTGCTGCGAATGTGCTGGCGCTTGCGCAGGCCATCATGGGCAGCAACTGGCCTGTGTCGCTTCGGGTCCTGATCCCCGCCGTGGAAAACAGCGTGGCGTCCAATGCGTTCCGGCCCGGCGACGTTCTGACCGCGCGCAATGGTCTGACCGTTGAGGTCAATAACACCGATGCCGAAGGGCGCTTGGTGCTCGCCGATGCGCTCGCCCTTGCTGCCGAGGATCGGCCTGATCAGCTTGTATCCATGGCGACCCTGACGGGGGCGGCGCGGGTTGCGGTCGGGCCGGATATCGCGCCGTTTTACACCGATCAGGACCGTGTCGCGGGGGCGATCACCGCTGCGGCGGAGCGCGCTGCGGACCCGGTCTGGCGGATGCCGTTTCATGCACCCTACGAGCCCATGATTGAGCCAGCCATTGCCGATCTGGACAATGCTCCGAAGGGCGGCATGGCGGGCTCGATCACTGCGGCGCTGTTCTTGCGCCGCTTTGCGGGCGACGCGCCCTATACCCATTTCGACATCTATGCCTGGATGCCGACGGCTGCACCCGGTCGGCTGGCTGGCGGAACGGGGCAGGGCTGGCGCGCCCTGTTCGACGCGCTGCCAGAGGTGCTGTGATGACTGACCGGCGCCGCCTTGCTGCCAATGACCGCGTAGCCGCAAGCCATCTGCGGGGGCAGATTGATGCACCCCGCTTCGTCGACGGTTCCGCCGCGCAGGTGCATGTGCCGGTCACAGACCTCCTTCGAGCGCCGGGGGGGGCGCGTGATCGCCAGTTGCTTCTGGGGGCGCCGCTGACGGTCTACGAGACCTATGAGGGCTGGAGCTTTGTGCAGGCGGAAGACGACTATGTCGGCTACGTTTCGGCGGATTCTCTGGGGGCGGCGATCCAGCAGCCGACCCACACCGTCGCAACCGCTGCGACTCATGCCTACACTGCACCCGATCTCAAAAGCCACGAACGCGCCGCGCTGCCGCACGGTGCCCGCCTTGCCGTTGAGGGGATCAATGACACCTGGGCCGCGACGCCGATGGGACATGTTCCGGTGTCGCATCTCGTGCCCCTCGCGCATCGCGCCTCCGATCCGGTCGAGGTTGCTTTGCTGTATCTGGGCACTCCCTATTTGTGGGGTGGCAACTCCATCTGGGGGATCGACTGCTCCGGGCTGGTGCAGGCTGCGTGTCGCGCATGTGGCATTTCATGTCCCGGCGACAGTGATATGCAGGAGGCGGAACTGGGGGAGCGCCTGCCCGACGGGGCACCTTTGCAGCGCGGAGACATTGTGTTCTGGCGTGGTCATGTCGGGATCATGGAGGATGACCGGACGCTGCTTCACGCGAATGCCCATGCGATGGCCGTTGCGCGCGAAGATTTTGCCGGGGCGTGCCAGCGGATTGCGGATCAGGGGGATGGTCCGGTCACATCGCGGCGCCGGATCACTCGACCGAGCGGATGAGCTTGCGCTCCAGAACGCGCAGCACTTGCCGCAGATCGTCACCGCGCTTCAGGATCCGGCCATCCATTCCGATCACGCAATACTGCCCCTGACGCAGCCGCAGCTTGGGCCGTTTCTCGATCCGGTAGAGCGGTTGTTCCGCCGTGCGGCGAAAGACAGAGAACACCGCCATGTCGCGCAGGCATGAGATCCCGTAATCGCGCCATTCTCCGGCGGCGACCATGCGGCCATAGAGAGACAGGATCGGCGCAAGTTCCGTGCGGTGGAACGCAACGGCGTCGCCGGGCGGGGTGGAGGCGGTCAGGGGCGTTTGCAACATCGCTTCAACTCTTCCGCGCGTGGCGCTTCAAATCAAGGGGCGCCCCATTCGTGCCACGATTTTTCCCCCAAAGAACCGCAGAAGCTTCAAACCGGCGCCGCAGCGTCCGGGCATCTGGTCTTCATGACGAAGGCTTCGGGGCAGCGTCTACTTCAGCCCCCACACAGATGCCGCTTCGAGGTCTTCGTCGAACTCACTGGCAGTAGACCAGTGTCCGTCCCCCTTGCTGCTGCACCGTCAAAACCGGATCGTATTCCGGAGCACGCTTCGGCCCGCCGAAGAGCTGGGTGCCATTGGCTCGGGGCGTCGCAGGCTCAAAACAGGCGTCTTGATAGGTCTTCATGGGCTGGGCGCAGGCGGCCAGCAGCGCGATAATCGGAAGAAAGCGGATCAGGGCCATGGATGCTCCGGAGTGGTCACGCGGAAGTTGCTTGCCAATCTGACCAATGCCTCCCCCGAAGTCGAGCTTTATCCGCAGAAGACCCGCGCGATGTGGCCCATGGCGTCCACCTCGAAGTTCAGCCGCTTTGGCCGGTGGTCTTCCGTATAGGGACGACCAGGCCGGATCACGCGCACCTGCCCAAGGATCAGAACCCGTTCCAGAACGGTCGCGTCCTGCCCCGTCAGGCTCTCATGCGGCGCGGCGCCACATTCGTCCCCCGTCGCGGCGGCGATAGGGGAGATCGGAGAATGCCACTCCGGCGCATTGGTCGCTTTGCCTGTCGGGCCAGAGCACGCGGCGGCAATCAGCATGATCGGGAGGGTGAAGCGTTTCATAAGCGAGTCATGCCTCCGACGCGGCGGTCTGGCAAGCCTACGGTTGCAGTGCCCGGCGGCCTGCATTAATTTGGAATCATTCCAAAAGGAGCCTGACATGATCCCCGGTTTTTCACAGCGTCGCCGGTTCGCTGATTTGAGCGAACAGGAGGTTCTGGCGCTTGCGATCTCTTCGGAAGAAGACGACGCGCGCATTTACAGGCTCTATGCGGAGAGGCTGCGCGGCGATTATCCCGAAAGCGCCCATGTGTTCGACAGCATGGCAGAGGAAGAGGACATCCACCGCACCGCCCTGATCGACATGCACCGCGCGCGCTTTGGGGAAACGATCCCTCTGATCCGGCGTGAGCACGTGTCGGGCTTCTATGCGCGCCGCCCGGTCTGGCTTGTCGAAAACCTGAGCCTGGAGCGGATGCGCGAGGAAGCCGCCCAGATGGAGCGCGAGGCCCACGCGTTCTACACGCGCGCCGCGCAGGCCACGTCCGATGCGGGTACTCGCAAGCTTTTGGGCGATCTGGCAGCCGCCGAGGCGGGGCACGAGGTTTCGGCAGAGGCGCTCGGAGAGGGCATGAGCGCGGAGGCGGTCGAACATGAAGACGCCAAGGCGCACCGGCAGTTCGTGCTGACCTGGGTGCAACCGGGTCTGGCCGGGCTGATGGATGGGTCGGTGTCGACCCTTGCGCCGATCTTTGCGACGGCCTTTGCCACGCAAGACACCTGGACGACCTTTTTGGTCGGGCTGGCGGCGTCGGTCGGGGCCGGGATCTCCATGGGGTTCACCGAAGCCGCGTCGGATGACGGCTCGATCTCCGGGCGCGGCAGCCCGATCAAGCGCGGCATTGCGTCGGGCGTGATGACTGCCGTGGGCGGGCTGGGCCACGCTTTGCCCTACCTGATCCCCGATTTCTGGACTGCTACGATCATCGCCTTCTTCGTGGTCTTTGCAGAGCTCTGGGCGATCGCGTGGATACAGAACAAGTGGATGGAAACCCCGTTTCTGCGTGCCGCGTTCCAGGTGGTTCTGGGCGGGGCGCTCGTTTTCGCGGCGGGCGTTCTGATCGGCTCGGGCTAGCGCCTTGGCCTGGGCTGCGCTATCGCCGGGCGCATGACTGATCCGAGCTTGATCCCAGCCTGGCGCGATGGCGTTCTGAGCCCCGTTGACAAGATGCAGGTGCATCTTGAGGGCCTTCCGCACCGGGCGGTCAGTGTTTTCGTTTTTCACGACGGGGCGCTGTTGATCCAGCAGCGGGCCGTCGGCAAGTACCACACGCCGGGGCTCTGGGCGAACACCTGTTGCACCCACCCGATCTGGGGAGAGCCCGATCTGGCCTGCGCCGAACGGCGTCTGGACGAAGAGCTCGGGATCGGGGGGCTCGATCTGGAAGATCTCGGAGAGGTGGAATACCGCGCCGATGTCGGAAACGGCATGGTGGAGCACGAACATGTCCGGCTCTTCCGGGCCAGCCCTGTGGTTGCTCCCGTGATCACGTTGAACCCCGATGAAGTCGCAGGGACGCGGTGGGTCACCTTGGACACCCTGCGAGAGGAAATCGCGCAAACGCCGGAGCGGTTCACGCCTTGGCTGAGGATCTATCTGTCCGACCATGCTGCGCGAATCCTGCCCTGACCCCGATTAGATAAAATTGCGATCAACTGGCGGTGCGCCGTTCAGGCTTTCTTCACGCCTGACGGTGCATTGCTGGGCTGTCCAAAACGGACAGCGGCGTCTTGCTGCTCAGTCAGAAGGGCTTTCCCTGCCTCGGCCTTTGCGTCGCGGCATCCTGAAACTCCCGGCGCAAAATGCGCCCCTCACGCAAGGGACCGACAGCTATGTCCAGTATTCTGACCAACAATGGCGCCATGGTGGCGCTGCAAACCCTCAAGGGCATCAACGCCAGCATGGCCAAAACCCAGAGCGAGATTTCCACCGGTAAATCGGTGGCCTCCGCGAAGGACAACGCCGCCGTTTGGGCCATCTCCAAGGTGATGGAATCCGATGTCAAAGGCTTCGAAGGTATCTCTGACAGCCTTGCCCTGGGCGAATCCACCGTCGCGGTGGGGCGTAACGCCGCCGAAGGCATCACCGACCTCCTCAAGGAGGTGAAGGGCAAAATCGTCTCCGCTCAGGAAGAGAACGTCGACCGGGCCAAGCTGCAGACCGACATCGAAGCCCTGACCGACCAGATCAAATCCGTCGTGGGCTCTGCCCAGTTCAATGGCCTGAACCTGGTGAATGGCTCGTCTGAGAACCCCGTGTCGGTGCTGTCCTCGCTGGATCGCTCGGCTGATGGGGTCAAAGCCTCGTCCATCGACGTGGCGACCGCCGATATGCGTTCGGAACTCGTGTCTGGCTATACCGCTGTCGCCGAGACGAACATGATCGCCAGTGACGGCTCTACCGCCGTTACCCAGAGCCTGGGCGATTTCCTGTTCGCCGACGCAACCGGCGCGGGCGCATCGGGCGGCACGGCGATCAGCAAAGATGATCTCAACGCCGGAGCCCAAGCCGCTGGCCTTCTGGCGGGCGACACTGTCAGCTTGCAGTTGGAAGGCAAGGATGTCTCCTACACGATTGCTGAGGGTGATGCTCTGGCCAACGTGATTTCGGGCTTGAGTGCTGCAGCAACCGACGCCGGGATCAGCAGCGCGATCACGATCGTGGCTGGCGGTGGCGGCGATGACATCGAAATCTCCAGTCTCGCCACTGAGCAGGTGACTGTGAAGTCCGATGCCGTACGCGGTGACATGGGCAAGCTGTCAGCGATCGATGTTGTGTCGGACGAAGGCGCTTCGGCTGCACTCGAAGCCATCGAGGGGATGATCCAGTCTTCCATCGATACGGCCGCATCCTTCGGTTCCGCCGAAAAGCGGATCGAAATTCAGTCTGACTTCGTCGGGAAACTGACGGACAGCCTGAAGTCCGGGATCGGCTCCATGGTGGACGCCAACATGGAAGAGACGTCCGCCCGCCTTCAGGCGCTTCAGGTGCAGCAGCAGCTGGGCACGCAGTCGCTGTCGATTGCGAACCAGGCGCCGCAGGCTCTGTTGTCGCTGTTCCGCTAACCGATCAGGGTGGGGCGCCCGTTTTGGGCGCCCTCGACACCACCACGGCAAAGCTCCGTGACCTCCCTCTCATCCTGAAAGGATAGCAACGTGCAAGCACAGTCTCAGGCTCAAATGGCCTATGGTGCAACGCTCGCCACAGTGCGCAGCGATCGCGGAACGGAATTTGATCTTCTTGCCCGTATCACCGCCCGACTTGGTCAGGCTTCGCGTAACGGACCCGCCGCATTTCGGAACCTTGTCGAGGTGCTTGGTGAAAATCGCCGGTTCTGGAACCGCCTGGCCGTTGATGTCGCGCATCCCGATAACGCCCTTCCTCAGCCGCTGCGCGCGCAGATTTTTTATCTTTACGAGTTCGTCGAACATCAGAGCGGCAAGGTGCTGCGTGATGGCGCCGATCCCGCGTCTCTGATCGATATCAACAAAGCGGTCATGCGCGGCCTGCAGCCCATGAAGGGACAGTCCGAATGAGTGGTCTCGTCCTCAAGCTCGGCCCCCGTGAGCGCGTTCTGATCAATGGCGCGGTTATTGAAAATGGGGATCGCCGTTCGCGTCTGTCGATCAAGACCCCGAACGCCAACATCCTGCGCCTGCGGGACGCCCTTCGCCCCGACGAGGCAAACACGCCGGTCCGGCGGGTGTGCTATCTGGCTCAACTGGTGCTGTCTGGCGACATGACTGTGGATGACGCGCGTCCTCAGCTTCTTACGGGTATTGAGCAGCTCAGTCAGGCCCTGCGAGACAGCGACAGCCGCAGCAGCCTGGCGGACGCAAGCGCGGCGGTGCTCAATGGCGATGCCTATCGGGCACTGAAGACGCTACGCGGGTTGCTGGATCGGGAGCAACGCCTGCTCGGCTATTCAGGGGCCGTCGTATGAGCTTCCAGCCCGCCATTCCGATCGGCGGGTATACGGGCTGGCGTTTTTTGCAAAGGACGATGGCGGGTCAGAAAGCGGCCTTTCTTGCCGATCCGACGATCAAGCGTGACGTCGACTACTTCCGCGAAAACATCGGGAAAGTGCGGACCGCTCAGGATCTGACGTCGGATCGCCGTATGCTCAACGTGGCGCTCAGCGCGTTTGGGCTCGAGCGTGATCTGGACAGTCGCTACTTTGTGGAGCGCGTTCTCGCCGAAGGGACAACGGATCGTGCGGCGCTTGCGAACAAGCTTGCTGACAAGAGATACGCGGCGTTCTCCAAGGCATTTGGTTTTGATTCAGCCTTGGGTCCACGCACCCAATTTTCCGTTCTGGCGGAAGAGATCACCGAGAGGTTCCGCGCAAAGGAATTTGAAAGCGCGGTTGGTGCACAGAATAACGATCTGCGGCTCGCCATGAATGTTTCGGGCGAGTTGAATGACATGTTCAAGAAGGGTGGAACTGATCGCTCGCATTGGTTCACAATGATGGGCACCCCTCCTTTGCGTGAAGTGTTCGAAACCGCGTTTGGGTTCCCATCGGGCTTTGGATCGCTCGATATCGATCAGCAGTTGGATCAGTTCCGTAAGCGCAGCGAAGCTGTTCTGGGCTCCGACACGTTCGCGGATCTGAAAGATCCTGCGTTGCAGGAGAAGTTGATTCAAACCTTCCTGATCCGCCGGGAGGCTGACCAGTTCAGCGCCCGATCATCATCGGGCCAGGTTGCGTTGGCACTGCTCTCGTCAATGGGGAACCCTTGGAAAACGGGATAGTTGTCCGTTCAGGCGTGACAGCGTCAACGCGTCCCCCCCTGTGACATTTGAGACTTCAAAGGAGTGTCAGATCTGTTCCTGAATTCCGCGCGCTTTGTACTTGGCGCTGACTCAAAATCTTCAGCAGAGCGTCACGTATGGAGCAGGGTTCGTAGTGCCGCAAAGCTCGCGGGAACGCCCTTCGGCTCGCGCAAGGACATGAACCGCTCGATCACGGGGTGCAGTGCCATGGCCCGGTCAATCTCGGGATCGCTGCCTTCGGTGTATAGGCCCGCTTGGATCATCATCTCGGCGCGGTCGTAAACCCCGACGAGCCGGCGCGCCTCCGTCAGAAGGGCATTTTCGCCCTCGGTCGCTGCTTGTGGCAGCGCCCGGGAAACGGACCGGAGCAGGTTGACTGCCGGAAACCGGCCGCGCTCTGCGATTTCGCGGTCGAGGACCGTGTGACCGTCCAGGACGCCGCGGAGCATGTCGGCCACGGGCTCTTCCATGTCAGAGCCCGCGACCAAAACAGTGAAGACAGCGGTTATGTCTCCGCCGCCCTCCGGGCCGGGGCCAGCCCGTTCGCACAGGGCGGCGATTGCGGGACCGGTCGAGGGCGGAAAGCCTCGCAAGTTCGCGGGTTCGCCGCCTGCAATGGCCAGTTCGCGGTGTGCTTCCGCGAACCGTGTTACCGAGTCCATCAGCAGAAGCACGTTCTGGCCTGCGTCTCGAAAGTGCTCTGCGACAGCCATGGCCGACCAGGCGCATCGTCGTCTGGTCTGAGGTGCCCGGTCCGAGGTTGCGGCAACCACGACGGAGCGCGCTAGCCCTGAGGAGCCCAGGACTTCCTCAACAAACTCGCGCAATTCCCGTCCGCGTTCCCCGACCAATGAAATCACGATAACATCGGCGTCGATCCCGCGTGCAAATTCACCAAGTAAGGTTGACTTGCCCACGCCAGACCCGGCGAAAAGACCGATGCGTTGCCCCGCAACGAGCGGCAGGAATGTGTCGAAAACAGCCAGCCCCGTGGTCATTCGCGCCCCTAGCGCGCGCCGGTCCTGAGGCTGTGGGGGAGAGGACTTAATTGCACGCGGCGTGCGGCCCATAAGCAGAGGCCTTCCGTCGAGCGGCTTGCCATCGGGATCAATGACACGGCCCAGCCACCCCTCATGAGGCGCGAAATGCTGCTCTTGCAACATCCGGGCAGGCGCGCCGATCGCGAGCCCATCGGTGGCCGTTTCCGGGAGCACGCGGATGTCGGTGCCCAAGTGCAGAACCTCCGCGACAACGGGTCCGGCGGGGCCGGAGATTTCAACCCGGTCGCCGAGCCGCGCGCGATTTTGCAGCCCGCCGATCCCAATGGTTCCGCCGCCCAGATCCGTCACGCGCCCAAGCGGGGCGCTGATCGCAAGACGTTCAATGGCGGAGATCGCCCGCGCGATGGGTTTATCGTTCATTGGCAATCCTTCGATCCATCTCAACCGGATCTTAGGGAATCACCGTTAATTCAGTGTTGAAGCCAATCGAGGGAGAAGCCCCGGTGTACCAGAACCTGTCCCTGTTCGCGGCCGCTCAAGGGCGCGCGAGCTACGCAGCACAAACGCAAGCCGTCGTGACGAAGAACATCGCCAATGCGGACACCCCAGGATATCGCGCGCAGAGCCTGGAGCCGTTTCGGCTCGACACTACCGCGCCCCGTACCGGGCTGCGGCAGACGCGCGCCCAACACCTCGCCGCGCAGGGGGGGGATCTGCGTTTCACGACCGCCTTGCGCGGTGGAGAGATGTCTCCGAATGGCAATGATGTGTCGCTCGAACAGGAGATGGTTACCGCGGTTGCGGCCAAATCGCAGCATGACGGTGCATTGGCTGTCTACCGCCACGGCATGACCGTTCTGCGGACTGTCCTTGGGCGGAGGTAGGCTGACATGACCGATTTTGCCTCGTCCCTTGATCTCGCGTCGAGCGCGATGCGCGCCCAGGCGAAGCGTCTTCGGCATCTGTCTGAAAACATCGCGAATGCGGATACTCCGGGATACCGTCGCAAGACGGTGCCCTTTCGTCTCGAAGACGGGATGGTGCGCACCGGGCCCGTTCGGCTCGATCCGTCGGAGGGAGAGAAGATCTACGATCCCTCACACCCGATGGCCGATCAAACCGGGCATTACACCGGGTCCAATGTGGATCTGATGATCGAAGTGGCCGACGCCCGCGAAGCCCAGCGAAGCTACGACGCCAACCTGAGGATCTTCGATCAGACGCGCAAGATGCGCTCTGACTTACTGTCGCTGCTCAAGCGATAGCCCCCAACAACCGGCAGAGGGAGAAACCCTTATGATCACATCGCAATTGGCTGCGGCCCAAGGTTATGCCGCCACCCGTCCGGCCACCAGGCCCGACCCCTCTGGCCACGCAGGGACGTTTGCGAAGGAAATGGCGTCTGGCATGGCTGCCACTCTGCGCGCTTCGGAAGGACAGGCCATGGCGGCGATGACGGGGGCCGGGGATCCACACGCCCTGGTTCAGGCGCTTGCGCAGACCGAGCTGGCTGTCGAGACCGCCGTCACCATCCGCGACAAGGTCGTTGAGGCCTATCAGGAAATCCTTCGGATGCCGGTCTGATGCTGACGGATTCGCAGTTTTTTGACCTGCTCCGCGCCGCCTTGTGGGTCGCGGTGACGACGGCTCTGCCGATCCTGACGGTAGCGCTCGTGGTCGGGCTGGTCGTGGGGCTGTTCCAAGCGCTGACCTCTGTTCAAGAGATGACGCTCACCTTTGTGCCCAAGCTTGCGGCCATCGTTGTGACGTTCTGGGTCACCATGGGCTTCATGACGCAAACGCTCTCCACATTTTTTCAGAGCGCGGTTCTGCCGCTGATTGTGGGGATGTAACGCATGAATAACGCGGGGTATATTGCGGCGACGCGCCAGTCGGGGCTGATGCGCGAGATGCGAGTTCTGGCCAACAACATCGCCAATCTCCAGACAACGGGTTTTCAGGGAGAGGCGCTTGTTTTTTCCGAGTTCGTGCGCACGACCGGAGACAGCGACTCGCTGTCCATGGCCACCGCGCGCGGCAGGATTTGGGACCACACCCAGGGTCAGCTGAAGCTGACGGGCGGGACCTATGACGTTGCCATTGAAGGCGATGGGTTCTTCTTGGTTGAAACCCCCAACGGTTCGCAGTTGACACGGGCGGGGCATTTCACGCCCGACGCGACGGGCACTCTGGTGACGCCTGATGGCCATCGGGTTCTCGACGTTGGTGAGGGGCCGATCGCCGTGCCGCCCGGTGTGAAAGATGTGGCCATTTCCGCTGACGGAACTCTTTCGGCAGAAGGGCGGCCGCTCGCGCAGCTTGCCGTTGTCACGCCGGTTGATCGCGGAGGGATGATGCGCCGCTCTGGTGCGTTGTTCGACGCGCCTGGCGGCTGGGATCCTGTTCCCGAACCTCAGCTGCGTCAGGGGCGCTTGGAGAGCGCGAATATCAACCCTGTGCACCAAATGAGCCGGATGATCGAGGTCCAGCGGGCCTACGAGCTTAGCCAGAGTTTTCTGGACCAAGAGGACGAGCGCATTCGCGGCGTCCTCACCACCCTCGGACGATAGGAGCAGGATATGCGTGCCTTACAGATCGCCGCTGCCGGAATGAGCGCGCAGCAGATGCGCGTCGAAGTCATTTCCAACAACCTCTCAAACATGAGCACCACCGGCTACAACGCCCGCCGGGCGGAGTTTGCAGACCTTCACTACCAGCAGGTCGTCCGTCCCGGCAGCATCAGCGCCAGTGACGGCAGCGAAGTGCCGACCGGTGTGCAGCTGGGACAGGGCGTGCGGCCCGCAGCCGTTTCGATGATGCTGGCGCAAGGCACGTTGACGGCCACCGGCGGCGATCTGGACGTTGGGATCGAAGGCGACGGCTATCTTGAGGTCCGACTGCCCGATGGTCGCGCGGCGTATACGCGCGATGGGGGGCTGAAACGCACGGGTGAAGGGCTGATCGTGACCTCTGACGGCCATCCTGTCGTGCCCGAAATCACCATCCCGCGCGATGCCACATCTGTGTCAGTGAACGCCGAAGGCGAGGTCTACGCCTATTTCCGCGATCGGGTGGAGCCCGAAATCCTTGGTCAGTTCACTCTGGCCGGGTTCACCAATGCGCGCGGGCTGGAGGCGATGGGCTCCAACCTCTTTGTCGAAAGCCCAGCGTCGGGGCCGCCGGTGATCGCGGCCCCGGGGGAAGATGGCCTCGGCCTGCTCCGCCAAGGCTACCTTGAGGATAGCTCCGTGGACCCAGTCCGGGAGATTACGGAGCTGATCGAAGCACAGCGCGGATATGAAATGAACTCCAAGGTCATCAGCGCGGCCGACCAGATGCTCGGCGCGACGGTGCAGGTCCGATGATCCGGATCGGATTGGCCCTGTGCCTTCTTGCGCAATCCGCCGGGGCGGAGGCGCTCGTTGCCGCGCGCAACATCAGGCCCAAAGAGGTTATCACCGCAGACGACGTGAGCGTGAAGGACATCAGTATCGCAGGGGCGCTTACCGCGCCGGAGCAGGTCATCGGGCGAGAGGCGCGCGTGGCGCTCTATGCCGGCAGGCCTATTCGCCAAGGCGATGTTGGTGCGCCCGCTCTTGTCGAGCGCAATCAAGTGGTCCCGCTGATCTATGCCGGGACCGCTCTCACGATCTCTACTGAAGGTCGCGCCTTGGACCGGGCCGGTGTGGGGGAGACCATTCGCGTCATGAACCTTTCGTCGCGCAGCACGGTCAGCGCGATAATCACTGCCGAAGGAAAAGCCCATGTCCAGTAGATCTCTCGTCGCTCTAACGCTGGTCCTTGCGGCGGCAGGATGTGGCCGCAGCCACCAGATCGGGGAGGCTCCGGAGCTTTCTCCGCAGCCGACCGGGGCGGAGTATCGTGCGATGCTGTCCAACGACTTGCCGCTTTCGATTGACAGCTCAGCCCCGGTTGCAAGCGCGGATGCGTCGCTGTGGTCCCGGGGCCGGGGCTCGCTCTTGGGGGATCGCCGGGCGATGGCGCGCGGCGACATCCTCACCGTTGTCATTCAGATCGACGACAGCGCTGAGATCAGAAACTCGTCCGAACGCAGCCGCAATGGCGGCGAAGAAATGAGCATCGGGGCGCTCTTCGGACTGCCTCAGCGGGCACAGGCACATCTGCCTGAAGGGGCGTCTCTGGATCCGGGCGTGTCTTTCAACTCCAGCTCCAAGGCGAGCGGAGATGGCGCGGTGCGCCGCAACGAAAAGCTAGAGCTGCGGGTCGCGGCGACAGTGACGGGGACGCTTCCCAATGGCGTTCTGGCGATCGAGGGACGCCAGGAGGTTCGGGTGAACTACGAGATGAGAGAGTTGCTGGTAAGCGGGTTTGTCCGGCCAGAGGACATCAGTCGTCAAAACGAGATCACTTACGACAAAATCGCATCCGCCCGCATCTCCTATGGGGGGCGTGGCCAGATATCCGAGATGCAACAGCCCCGCTATGGGCAGCAAATCGTCGAAGCCGTCCTCCCTTTCTGAGCAGATACGATGAAGAAGATGATTGTTCCGCTCATCGCCGCTGTTGTCGGCGCCGGATCTGGTCTCGGCGCTGCGATAGCGTTGAAACCCAGCGAGCCGCCGCATGATCCCCCGATGGAGGATCATGAAACACATGCTGAGCCCGGACCCGACGCGGGGCACGGTGACCACGCTTCGTCTGTGGACGACGGCTTCGTCAAAATGCCGGGGCAGTTCACCATTCCCATCCTGCATGACGGCAAGGTGCGGGCGATGGTTGTTCTGTCGCTGACCATGGAGATCGACGAGCAGTCGCGAGAGGCAGTTGTGCACCTGCTGCCGCGATTCCAGGATGCGTTTCTCTCGGCCTTGTTCGACCACGCCCGTATCGGTGGTTTCGAGGGGGATTTTACGGCCTCTCTTGCTCAATCTGAGCTGAAACGCGCCTTGCTCGCGAAGGCAGAAGAGATCGCCGGAGCGGCGGTGCACGGCGTCCTCGTGACGGAGCTCGCGCGTCAGAGTTTTTGACGCGTGATGCCCGAGCATTTTGCTTGCAAGGCGCGGGCGGCCTGGTGGCGGCCGAACGCGAGCCGCAACGCGCTTTTCTCATGTTCGATCCGCGCGGCGATCTGAGCCCGTTCCAGGTTGATTGCCGTTTTGCGTCGCTCGACCCATTTCAACCAGGTCATGTCCGCGCCGACACAGAAGGCGGCATCCGGCGTCGCGCCCGGAGCGTCCGCTCGGGCTTTGCGCTGCCGGTCGAGCGCCGCGAGCTGCTGACCGAGCGCATCGAATTGGGCCTGCAGCCGCGCCACGCGGCCCTGCTGTGTCGAAAAGGCGAGCTCTGTTATGCGGGTTAACTCCCCAAGCCGGGCCTGCTGCTTCATCGTGCTCGCGCCTTTTTGCGCATGTCATCCGCAAACCGGATGGCGGCAGCGACCGGCGCGAAAAACTCCGGTGTGATCTCTTCTCCGATCTCGAAAGTAGCATGAAGGGCCCGTGCCGTCGGAGGATCGGATTGGATGGGCACCCCATGTTCTTGTGCGACCTTTCGAATAGCCGCAGCGGTATCATCGAGCCCCTTCGCTACGCAGAGCGGCGCGCCACCAGACGAGCGGTCCCACGCCAACGCGACCGCGTAGTGGGTGGGGTTGACTACGACAACATCGGCTTTCGGGACGTCAGCCAGCATTTGGTTCAGCGCGATCTCCTGTCCTTTGCTGCGGCGCTTATGCTTCATCTCCGGATCACCCTCCGAGTTCTTCGTCTCGTCCAAAAGCTCCTTTCTCGACATGCGGTTGCGCTTTAGGTGTTCCGCCCGTTGCCAGATCAAATCGACGGTTCCCAATCCCAGTGCGACCATCACCACGATGCCGAGCAGGCCCCCGGCGAGCCGCATCATCTGTGCAGCGCTCTGGTGAGGGGAAAGATGAATGCTGCCTAGGATCGCGTCTGTGTTGTGCGCCAAAAAGACGCCCAAAACGATGGAGTAAAGGATGAGCTTAGCCGCGCTCTTTAAGAACTCGAACAGGCCGGAGCGCCCGAATTTCTGTTTCGCGTTCGATAACGGCGATATGCGCGACATCTTGGGTTTGAGATTCTTAGGCGTGATGATCAGGGCCTGCTGAGCCACCAAGGTTAGGACTGCCATTACGGCGGGAACAAGCATCCAAGGTGCGATGGCGGAGACGAGCGACGGAAGGATGGTCGCAACGCGCTGCGTCGAAAGACTGACACCTGTGTCCGCTGCGTTCTGCAGAGCCCCCTGAAGAACAGCGCCGATCGACAGGATGGCTCCGGCGCCGAAGGTGGATGAAACCAGCCAGAACCCCAGGTAGCTCCCGGCTGTGGTGAGATCGTTTGACCGCGCAATCTGCCCGTCCCGCCGTGCCTGCTTGAGCTTCTCGGGCGTGGCTTCATGGCTTTTCTCTGCGCTGTCGTCCGGGTCGCTCAAAAACCGGCCTCCGCAGGTGCGAGCATGAACCGGGTCAGACTATCATGCCACAGATGGATGATGGCCGGTGACAGCACCATCAGCAGCGCGAGCCCGCCGGCTGTGATGGCCGGGGCGCCGACGAATGAGACCATCAACTGCGGCATCGCGCGGTTAATGACGCCGAGCGTCACGTTGTAGAGCATGGACGCAATTAGGAATGGCGCCGCGATCGAGAAGGCCAAAGCAAAGCTTTGAGCGATCCGCTCGACCACAAAGGGTGTGGCCACGCTAGAGGATGGCGTGCTGCCCGCCGGGAAGATGTCGTACGTGCGTGCCAAGAAGGTGATAAGCCGAAGGTGCAACCCGCTTGCCACCGCAAAGGCCAGGGCCGCCCAGGTGAGGAGATGACCCATAGCTGGCTGGGGGTCTGCCCCGGCGGTGCCCCCGAAGATTTGCGACAGGGATGTCGATTGCGCCGCAATGGTTCCAGCAGTCTGAAGCGCCATCACAAAAAGCCGCAGGAGCAAACCGAAGCCACAACCTATGGCAGCCTCCGTGATCAGGAATTCCGCAATCTGAACGGGGTCTAAAGATGCGATGCCCGGTGTGCTGGGAAGCAGTGGGGCGAGCACGAGGCTGAATGAGATCGCGGCGGCCAAGCGTATCCTCATTGGGATCGCGGCTTCTCCGAAGCCCGGAACGAGGAACATCATGGCGCCGACCCGTGCGAAGATGGCGGCGGTGGCGAGAAGGGGCGCGGCCAGGGCGTTGAGTGCGGCGGGATCGAAGATCATGCTGCGACCGTTCCCAAAAGCGCGGGGCGGCTTTCTGGTCCGAGCTCTTCGAAGGATAGCACCGGGGTCGACAATCCCTTGGCGACGACCACCGTGCGCAGGAACCGGCGCCTGCGGGACGATGTAATGAGCGCCGCGGGTCCCTGTTCGGCCGTGGCGTCGAGGGTTTCCGAAATCGCTGCGGCAAGCCGGTTGAACTCCTCTGGAGGGAGAGCAACATCGCTGATCGCATGATCGGGGCCGATTTGGTGCGCGGTGAAAATGTCTTCCCACCCGGTATCGAGCTGCACCAGCGGCAGCAGCCCATCGCTTCGGCGCAGCCGTGCGACGGTCTGAAACCCGAGCCTTTGACGCACATGCTCTGCCGCTGCTTCCACGGGGCTTCCGGTTTGTCGGCTATCGGCAACCGCTTCGAGGATGAGCGTCATATTGCGGATGGATACGCCCTCATCCAGAAGCAGCCTCAGCACGGCAAGAAGGAACTCTGTCGGCACCTTGTCGGGGATCAGCGAATCCAGCATGCGCCGATTGGCGTCTGCGCGCCGTGTATCGGTCAGGTTGGTCATCTCATCGAGGATCCGGCGGAGGGCACGCAGCGACATCAACCGACCGAAATTGCGCTTGATCACTTCCAGAAGGTGCGTCGCCAGCACTTCGCTAGGCTGGACGGTCGTGAGCCCGCTTAGCGCGGCGTCTTCTTGATGCTCGGGCAAAATCCAGCGGGCCTGCGCGCCGTAGACGGGCTCTGCGACATCTTCGCCGGAAGGTGCAGCTGCAGAGTTATCGCTGAGAAGCGCCATCACGTGATCAGGGCGCAACGTGTCGCGGGCCATCTCGACCCCCTGGATGCGGATGACATAGGTGCCCGGCGGCAGAGACGAGGTGTCCGTCAAGCGGACTTCGGGCAAGATCAGGCCATATTCAGTCGCGACATGATTTCGCATGTTCGAGATGCGGGCATCGAGGCCGGTCGCGGCATCGAGCGCCATCGGGACGAGATCCGGCGCGAACTCCAGGTGGATGTCATCGAGATCAAGCACATCGCCGAGCGATGTGACGGGAAGGGGGGCATCGGATGTCGTGTCAGTTTCCGGCACCGCCTTTGCCTGATTGCGATGGCTGAGCCATGCGAAACCGCCAAGCGCTCCTGCGCCGAGCAGGAAAGGCAGCACGGGAAGTCCGGGAACGAAGGCGAAGAACACCATCAGCACGGCCACAGAGGCAAGGGCGACGGGATGTCCGCCCAGTTGGGTCACCAGTGCCGTGTCGGTCGAGCCGGTTGCGCCCCCCCGCGCAAGAAGAAGCGCCGATGCGATGGAGATAATGACGGCGGGGATCTGGCTCACCAGTCCGTCGCCGACGGTTAGGATGGCATAGGTTTCAAGCGCCGCCCCAAAGGCCATGCCATGCACCAGCGTGCCCATGATCAGGCCCATGACCAAGTTCATCGCGGTGATCAGTAGGCCTGCGATGGCGTCGCCTTTGACGAATTTGGACGCCCCATCGAGAGAGCCGAAAAACGTCGTTTCTGCCTGCTCGCGCGCTCGCCGTTCTGCGGCGTCGGCGTGGCTGATGGCGCCGGCGCTCATGTCTGCATCAATAGCGAGTTGCTTGCCCGGCATCGCATCCAGAGCGAAGCGGGCGCCAACCTCAGCCATGCGCGTGGCGCCTTTGTTGATGACGACGAAGTTGACGATCAGCAGGACGCCGAAGACCACCAGCCCTAGGAACACGCTTCCGCCCATCACAAACTCTGCAAAGCCTTCGATGACATTACCGGCGGCTGCAGTTCCGGTGTGCCCTTGACCGATGATCAGCTTTGTCGACGACACGTTGAGCGCGAGGCGCAACATCAGGGAGGCAAGCAAAACCGTTGGAAACACCGAAAAATCGAGCGGACGTTCGATGAAAAGCGTGATCGTGAAGATGAGGATCGCAAGGGCGAACGATATCGCCAATCCAATGTCCAACACAACGGCGGGCATGGGCAGGATCATCATCACGATGACGCCCATCAAGGCGAAGGCCAGTGCGACTGTTGGGTTAAGAAGGGATTTCATGAAAGGGGGCATCATCCGCTCCCCAACGCGGGAAGGGCGACAAGTGATCCCGGGCTCCGCGTCGAGGGGTGCCCTGGGTTGATCGTCATCCACGGAGCCGTGCGTGGGGGTGCCTGTCGCGCTTGCCGGTCCGACTCCGATTGTTCCGGCGCGAGATTCTTCGAAAAAACGCGGTCGCGATAGGCGCGGGCACGGGTTTCGTCGCGGGAGTGATAGTATCCAACCGCAGTTTCCCAACTACCGGTTTCGCCGTGCAAGTCGCGCAGGAACCGGGCCGCGTATCGGGCATTCCGCTGAGGATCAAACATCTCTTCGACCGACTCGAAATGCTGACCGTGCCAGAGCGTGTTGATCTGAAAGCAGCCGATGTCGATGCCTGTCGTCCCATGTTGAATTGCGCCGTAGGCGAAGCGAACGGCATCGCTGCGGGTCTCGAAATAGTGGCCCTCGCCCCCGGCGTTCACTGTCCAGGGCCAACCTTGGGCGCCGCGCCACCCGCTCTCCGTCATCGCGATGCGTGCGAGAAGCTCCGTGGGCACACCGAATTCTTCAGAGGCCGTGAAGGCCGCCTCCGTGCAGTCGGAGCTACTGCTGATTGCCGGTGCCGTCGCGAGACAGAGACAGACGAAGAGCAGTCTTCGGAGGGCGACGAGGGTGCTATCGATGCGGTACATTGGGCCCGTTCGTCCTACTACTGCTCGAGCACAGAGAACGCATCGATACGGACGCGCTCCGCGGCTGCTAGCGCGTCGTGCGCACGCGAGATGGCAGTGTCCGGGGAGACGCTCTCTAACTGGACCCCCGCAGTGAAAGCTGGCTCAGGCGTTGGCTCTGCCACGATGACTGGCGCCGTCCCGCGCCACTCGTTCGACTGGGTGTGAAACCCCAAGGTGTCCAGGCGCGCGGCGACTTTGTCGCGGGCCCGGATGTTCAGTTCGTCGGGAGTAAGCTCGAAACTGTAAGTCAGGAATGTCGTGTCGTCGGCGTCGCGGGTCACAGCGTTTGCAAGACGAGATATGCGCGCAATCGGCGCTCCTTCGGTGGGAGTGGAGCGATCGAGTACCTCTCGCGCGGCGGCATAGTCGCCATGCTCCAGTAAAGCATCGAAACGATCCGTTTCTACAGCCTTCCCTCTATTACTGCTGCGGTTCTCATAAGCGAGCGAGTCCGACAGGGGAAAGGCAAGGTCTTCAGAAGACTTGTCGGCACTGCGTGTCGTCTGATCGGCTTCGAGCTCAACCGAGGATGCGGCCCACATTGCCCCCTCGAAAGCCAACGCCTTGCTCGGCGCTGAAGCGCGGAGTTGCTGTGACAGATCTTTGAACTGCGCATCGGCGAGGAGCGCCACGACGCGCGGAGCGATCAGAGACAGGATCGGGCGCGGCAGGAGGAGCGTTGCTTCGAAGAGCGACTTTGCGTCTGGCTCGGTCAAGTTGGACGGCTTGGGATCGGCGAGCTGTGACCAGAGCAAGGAGTTGCCTCTGCAGTGCTGCCGCATAGCCTGTGGGGCGTCGACGTCTTCGATGATCGAGGCGAGACTGGTCAAGAATGCGGCTTCGACAGAGGGCTCAGCGACGGCCCGCGCGATTGCCCTTGCCTCGAAACCACGACCGGATCTGATTTCATCGCGGGACATGGCGATCAGCGCGGTGTCGCTCGGCATGCCTTCCAGAACGTCGAACGTGGTCGAGCCGGAGGTGTTCGCTTGGGGCGCGCTGTGCTCGTCGAGAAAGGAGTACATCTCAGCAGGAAAGCAGATGTCTTCACGCGAGCCCTTTTCGACCGCTTCCCGGTCTTCCAGGACGGGATCTTCCCGAGAAACCGCGCCGAGAAGCAGGCGCTGTTCTATGCCTGTCGTGATGGACGCTCTCAATGTCCGTTCCATTTCACTGATTTCACTAAGAACATCAGGAGACGGCAATGCGGGCTCTGGCGCCGCAGCCTCTGCGGCCAACTGCGAAACCGGACGAAGCCTCGGCCGAACGCGGGACGGATGATCCTCTGCTATATCCTCCAGGATGTCGACATAAGCGCTGCCATCCGATCGCGTGACGAGCCTATGTGCGCAATCACAGGCGGTCGCGATAACCAGCCTTCCCGACCCGCCGTTGGTCACATTGGTGACGACGTCTGTGCCAATTCGTGCAAAGGTCGCGGACAGATCGTATCGCGCGCCAGGGGCGCTGTGAGTGATGATGATCTGCCCGCTCTCCCCATCGCTGTCCCATGCTCCGTTACGGGCGGATGGCGCAAGGAACAGCCGCACGAACCCGTCATGCTGGCCACCTGAGACCTCAATATCATTCGCGGCGCACAGGACCGGGGCGACGGTCAGGGAAGCCGCAATTAGCAAAGAACGCATTATGCCTCCTTCCGAAGTTCGCGTAGCGCTTCTTCGAGATCGGGAAAGGTGGGTCGAAGCGCGTGAGGCGTGTTCTGGCGGCCGACTTCAATGCAGACGTTCGGGGCGTGGCGGTGGAGATTTGCGATCAGGACCTCGCGGATCAGGCGGTAGAAATGCGCCTCTTCATCGACAACCGCTTTGATCTTTGATGCAAACGGCCCGACGAGCCCATAGGCCAAGAAAACGCCGAGGAAGGTCCCGACCAGAGCGCCACCGATGAGCTTGCCCAGCACTTCTGGGGGCTGATCAATGGATCCCATCGTCTTGATGACGCCAAGCACAGCCGCGACGATCCCAAGCGCAGGCAGGCCATCAGCGACGGTCTGCAGCGCGTGGGAGGTGTGAAGACGGTGCTCGATCGATTCGTCGATCCTGTTTTCCAGGACGACCTCTACCTGGTGGGGATCGTCGAAATTCATGGAAGCAGACCGCAACGTGTCGCAAATCAGATCCATTGCTTCCTTGTCGGCAAGGAGCCGGGGGAAGTCATTGAAGATCGGGCTCGCCTGCGGGTCTTCGATATGTTCCTCAAGCTTGACCGGGTTGGAGCGCGCGATCTTGATGAGGAGGAAGAGCAGGCAAAGCAGGTCCCTATAATCGTCGGGCTTCCATCTTGCGCCCTTGAAGACTTTTCCGAGATCTTTTGCTGTGTGCTTGATCACGGAGATATCGTTGGAGATGGCGAAAGCACCTGCTGCCGCGCCACCGATCATCATCATTTCGAACGGGAGCGATTTGACAATGATCGCCATCTTGCCCCCAGCGAGCAGATAACCGCCGAAAACCATGGCGAAGATCAGTACTATTCCGATGATGCCGATCACGTGGGGGCCCCCGTTGGTCAGTGAGCGTTCGTCTTGGTTGCACGCGGATGGTTAAGAAAGCTTCTCTACGTGCTCTCAATCTCGCGGCCCGGGCTCTCCTCCGACATTCCGCCCGGCGATATAAACGCTCATGGCGTAGGCGTGGTCGGGTTCCAGGCTTGCCAACACGCCTGCCGCCGCCGGGGAGGACATGCGTGCGAGGAACTCTGCGGCGAAGGCTGGGTCCATTTGCGTGAACAGCCTCCCGGCCTGCTCTGGATCCATGGCCTCATACATCCGCGTAAGGCGTTCGAGGTCGTCCTGTGCACCCCGCTCAGCGATCGCGAGCGATGATCGCATTTCGGCCTCTGCCTCTTGCAGCATGATCAATTGCGCCTCGAGCTGTTCTTTGGACCGATCAATCCGGGACTGCTGCTCTGTCAGGGCGGCCTCCCTGGCGGAGACGGCTTGTTCTCGGTCCTGCAGCGCTTGGGAAAGCGCTGCAGGTGTCGTGTCGGGGAGGCAGTCGATTTGCGTTTGTGTGTCGTCCGTGGTGACATCAAGTGCAGCGGCCGCGCCGCCGATGCCTTTGAGTGTCGCCGCCGTCAGAAACATTGATGCTAGAACAAGGAGGGTGGGCGTTTGGCGCATGGCTCAGTCCGCCTCCCGGGCCGTCTGATCCGGTGTTTCGAGATCATGCATCGAGGCAAGCAGCAGCTCCAGTTGGCGCGCTGCCGCCTCCGAGCGTTTCACCCGGTCCTCTGAACCTACGCTGACGGTATTGGCGGCGTTTTTGGTCGTCTCCAGGACTTTTGTTAGGTCCTCAACCTCGCGCGAGAGGGAGGCGATCGCGCCTCCGATTCCGTTTTGCAGGTCGCCCAAAGCGCGTAGCCGTCGGGAAAGGATAAAGCAGTAAACGCCCGCGCCGAGCGCTGCCGCAAAAAGAAATAGATCGGATATCAGGGACATATTGGCTCTTCAGTTCAGCAGGAATTCTTGGATCAGGACATCACGGACGGCCTGGTCACCGACGATGAGCCGGATGCGGGCCAGAAGATGGCTTCGAACCATGAGCGTGGCGTGTTGTTCTTCCAGCAAGGGCACATCTACGGCCCTGAGGTACTGGTTCATCATGTCGACGATCCGCGGCATGAGATCCTCGACGTCATGCGCGGCGCTCGGCTCGACCTCGAGTTGGACCGCAAAGCGCAGGATGTGATGGCCGCTCTCATTGGGAAGGTTGACCATGACAGGCGGTACTTCCACGAAGGAGGTGTCGGCTCCGCTGTCACTATGCGGGGCATGTGTCTGTCCTTGCTCGCTGGCCGATTCGGCCCCCAGGATTCCGTCCAGAAGCCCGAACTTCACGGCAGCAAAACCGCCAGCGGCACATCCGATCGCCAGGGCGAGGCTTAGAAAAATCAGAGGCTTGGAGCCCTTTTTCGGGGTCTCTTCTGGGGGGGCTGACGCTTCGGTCATCACTGTCTCCACACTTTGATGGTCGAGACCCTGATTAGAGCGATGGAGCTAACCGATTCTTAAGAAGGATCAGAGATGACTACTTCCTGAAGCGGCAGAACGCCTGCGAGGAAAGATATGAGTGTGCAAAACCTGTCTGCGACTTGGGCTGCGTTGGACGTGCGGAAGAAGCTGATCATCGCGGCGGCCACCTTGGTCGTTTTTGCCGCCCTTATCGCCCTGGGGCGTGGGCGCAGTCCGACGATGGAGCTGCTGTATAGCGGCCTTGATCCTGCGGCGGCGGGGCAGGTCGTTGCTGCGTTGGAGGCGCGTTCTGTGGCCCATGAAGTCCGGGGCGGCGCGATTTTTGTCGATCAAAGGGATCGTGATCGCTTGCGCATGGCTCTGGCGGCCGAGGGCATGCCAGCGATGGGCGCGAAGGGCTATGAGCTGCTGGATGAGCTGTCCGGCTTTGGCACGACCTCACAGATGTTTGACGCAGCCTATTGGCGCGCAAAGGAGGGAGAACTGGCGCGTACCATCGTGTCCGCGCCTCATATCCGGGCCGCCAGAGTGCATATCTCCGCCGCGACATCACGGCCATTCCAACGCGGTGTCAGCGGCAGTGCCGCAGTGACGGTGACCACACAATCGATGCCGCTCACCAAAGACCAGGCCCTTGCGCTCCAGCATCTGGTCTCGGCTTCGGTCTCGAACCTCGGGCCAGAGGACGTATCGATCATCGACGATCTGCATGGTCTCGTCTCCACCGCAGATAGCGCTGTGGGTGTTGGGACGGGTGAACTTGGCCAGGAACTTAAGGCGCGGGTCGAGCGGTTGCTCAGTGCACGGGTGGGGCAGGGCAATGCGGTGGTTGAGGTCTCGGTGGAGCGCGTTTCAGAACGGGAAGTCGTGACGGAGCGGCGCTTTGACCCCGACAGCCGCGTGGCCATCAGCGCGGAGAGCGAGGAGCGGAGCGAAGAAAGCAACGGAGCCGGGGGCAGCGTTACCGTTGCATCCAATCTACCCGATGGTGACGCCGCAGAGGCCGCAGGAAGCGGTCGCAAGAGCACGCAAGTGCGCGAGCGAACCAATTTCGAGGTGTCCGAAGTCCAGCGGGAGGTTGAGCGCGCGCCCGGCGATATCAAGCGGCTCAGCGTCGCGGTTTTGTTGAACCATATTCAGGAAAGCGCGCCTGACGGATCAAGCGAACTGACCCCCCGGTCCGAGGAAGAGCTTGCCATGCTTCGCGCGTTGGTCGCGTCTGCGGTCGGCCTGGATGAAGAGCGCGGCGACGCGTTGACCATTGAAACGATGCCGTTCGAGCCGCTGCCCACTGCGGGGACAGAAGCGATAGCGGCGGATGGGTGGGCGCAGCCCGTCGACGCGCTCCAGCTCGCGCAGCTCGCCGCCTTCTCCATTGTTGCAATTGTGCTGGGTGTTTTCGTGATGCGGCCCCTCTTGATGGTGCGGGGAAGCGCAGCTGGGGCGGATATCGCTCAGTTGAGCGCTCCGCCCTCCGTCGATGATCCCGCCCCGCTTGGCCTGCCGCAAGACACCCTTGCGGCGCCGGATGAGCTTGCTCCACTCCCTGCACTGGAGTTCGGAGGCTTCGAGCCGATGGCCAGCCTCGAAGAGGACACCCCCACGGCGAAGTTGCGCACGTTGATTGACGAGCGGCAGGATGATGCTCTTCAGATCCTGCAAGGGTGGCTTGACGAACCCGCCCGCACCGATCCGGGAGCCGCGTGATGGCGCTGCTGCTAGAGGATTTCGAGGCGCAACATGAGGCTCCGGAGCCCGAGGCATCCGCACCGCTGAGCTTTGACGAGGGCTACGCGCGCGGCCTGGCGGACGCCGAAGCCGCCGCCACCGCCGGGCAGCACAAAGCGATGGAAACGCTCGTGCAGACGCTTTCCGATCTGGACATCAGCTACGCGCAGGCGCGGGCCGAGCTCCTTGGCGCATTGGCACCGCTCTTTGCGACCATCCTTGAAAACGTGGCGCCTGTATTGGCCCGCCAAGGCCTGCTCGCGGATCTTCACGGACGCATCTGTGATGCGCTTGAGGCCGATACGGCTCAGGCTCTGCGGTTGACGCTATCCCCAAGCGATCATGCTCTCATGACGGAGCATCTCGCTGATGCGGTTGGGACGGTCGTTCACCTGGGCATCTCGGATGAGCTTGAGCCAGGACAGGCCGTGCTCGCTCACAATGGGGATGAGACGATGTTCGATACCCCGCGCGTGTTGCGTGACATTGAGACCATCGTTGCCGCGATGATTGATACCCCGGACAGAAAGGTGCTCCATGGAAACTGAAACGCCGGAACCGACCCTCCGCAACGATCCGTTCGGAGACATTCCAATTGAGCTGACCGTTTCGGTTGGCCAGGCGCGCCCGTCGGTCCGCGAGCTGCTGGATCTCGCGGATGGCTCTGTGCTGGCGCTTAACCGCAACTTGGACGATCCGGTCGAGCTTTACGCCGGAGAACGGCTCATCGCGCGCGGTGAGCTTGAGGAGCTTGAGGGCGGGGAGCCCGGGCAGCTCGCGATCCGGCTCACGGAAGTCGCAGGGCCAGGCGAGGACCTTTGTTGATATGCGTATTGCGCTGATCTTGATCGCAGTGATGCTGGCGGGGCCCGCCATTGCCCAAGACGTGAGCGTTGATCTGGGCGAAGGGGTGTCGTTCACCAACCGGTCGGTGCAGCTTTTCGTTCTGGTGACGGTGCTGAGCCTCGTCCCCGCCATCGCAATCATGTTCACCTGCTTTCCGTTCATGGTGACGGTGCTGTCGATTCTCAAGCAGGGGATCGGGCTGCAAGCGGCGCCGCCGAACATGCTGATTGTGAGCCTCGCCCTGTTCTTGACCTACTACGTCATGGAACCGGTCTTTACCGCCGGGTGGGACGCAGGCATCGCCCCGCTGGTGGCGGAGGAGCTCAGCCTTGAGGAGGCGTTTCCGCTCGCGATTGCCCCGTTTCGGGGTTTCATGGCGGCCCGCGTGGACCCTGAGACTTTCGCCAACCTCGCGGACCTGCGACCGGATTTAAACGCCGTGCCCGGGGCGGATGCGCCGCTTTCGGTGTTGATGCCATCATTCCTGTTGAGCGAAGTCTCTCGCGCGTTTCAGGTTGGCTTCATGCTCTTCCTGCCCTTCCTCATCATCGATCTGGTGGTCGCCGCCGTGTTGATGTCGATGGGCATGATGATGGTTCCACCAGCCATTGTGGCCTTGCCATTCAAGCTGGGGTTCTTCGTCGTCGCAGACGGTTGGAGTCTGATCGCAGGGGCCTTGGTGAGCAGCTATTCCTGACTGATCTCGATCACCCGCCCCCCTGCGGCATCTGCATCCGCGCGATCATGGGTCACCAGCAGTACGGGCAGACCGCGCTGCGCCGCGCGCGTGAAGACCAGTTCGCGGATGCGGTCGCGCAGCGCTTGGTCCAGCCCGGAGAATGGCTCATCCAGCAGCAGCGCTTCGGGTTCCGACAGCAGGGCCCGCAGCAGCGCGACGCGCGCGGCTTGTCCGCCCGACAGTGTTGCCGGATCGCGGGAGACAAACCCGTTCAAGCCGACGTCTTCGAGCGCGGCCTCAATCCTTTGGCGGCGCTCTGATCGCGATCCGCCTGCCGGCAGTCCAAAGGCAAGGTTGCTGCCCACATTGAGATGGGGGAACAACAATGGCTCTTGGAACAGCAATCCGATCCGCCTCCGCTCGGGCGGCAGTGCGGAGATGTCCCGGCCGTTGAGAAACACGCGCCCCTTGGTCTGGAATGCGGGCGCCAGCGTGCCCGTGATCGCCGCCAGCAGCGTCGATTTTCCCGACCCCGATGGCCCCATGACGGTCAGGACGTCTCCGGGTGCAATGCGCGCGTCGAGTGAGGCCAGCAGGGTGCCCGCGCGATAGACGCTTAGGTTTTGGACGGACAGGCCATCAGTCATGTCGCATCGCCCTTCGATTGCGGAAAAGATAGGCGGGCAGCGCGATCGCAACCCCGAAAGGCGCGATAGCGGCCAGCGTTTGCAGGATGCCGTAGGCTCCGATCATGCGCCTGTCCCCGCCCGAGGCAAGCGCAAGCGCCTCGGTCGTCAGGGTCGCGATACGGCCTCCGCCCATCAAAAGCGTTGGAAGATACTGGGCGACGGATACGGCGATGCCGAGCGCCAGAGCGGTGAGGATCGGGCGCAGCATCATCGGTAGCCGAACGTGCCAGAACACGCGGGCTTGGCTCGCTCCGAGGCTGCGCGCCTGGGCCGCGAGGCGGGCATCCCAGGCATGAAAGGGTCCGCTGAGCGACAGGAACATGTAGGGCAGTACGAACACGAGATGCGCGAGAACCACGGGGGCCAGTCCTCGATCCGCACCAAGGTGAAGGAAAAAGACCTGAAGGCCCGGCAGAAACGCGATCTGTGGCACGATCAGCGGGATGTAGATCATGCCGAGTGCGGGGCTTGATCGGCCGCGGCGGAAGAGTGTCTCCAGCGTTCCCAATGTCAGGGTGAGTGCTGCAACCGTGCTGAGCCCGGCGATAAGGGCCGTATCGCCCAGGATCCGCGGTGCCGTGCGCGTGACGCGGCTCCATGTGGCGGTGTCCACCGCCGAGGGCAAGATGTCTGGGAACCTCCATGGGCCTGCCACGGACCAAAGCCCAAGGACCGCCAGACCGGTCAGCAGCAGAGCCGCCAATCCCGTTGTTATCAGCATCGACAGAGGGCGCAGGCCGATCATGCGGCCTCCACGGCGCCCTGTCTGGATCCACCGCTGCCCCAGCCACCCGCTGCCCTTTTCTGCGGCAAGCCAAAGGCCAATGGCGGCGAGCACCAGTCCCAACTGCAGAAGCGCTGCGGCAGCTGCAACGCTGCGACGGGCGATGTCGGGATCAGAGGTCCAACGGACGATTTGTACGGCGAGCGGCGGCGGCGTGGACGGGCCCAAGATGATGGCGAGGTCGACGACCGACATCGCATAGGCGAGCACGGCGAAGATCGGCAAGCGGAGTTGTCGGTAGATCAGCGGGAAGACGGCTTTGAACCAGCCTGTGATGCGCGGCTGGCCCAGTGTCGCGGCGACGGAGCGCAACCGCGCTTCAGGAACTTGCTGAAGGGCCGCAAGCGTCATGAGCAGAAGGAACGGCACCTCTTTCGCGATGAGCCCCACGCTCATCGCCACGCCCCAAGGGTCCTGCGGAAACAGCAGATCGGCCGGGCGCTGCCAGCCCGTGGCCCAGGGTGACATCGCACGTGCCAGCCATCCCGACGGCGCCAGCATCGCCGCGATCCCAAATGCCGCCGCAGCGTGCGGCACGGACAGCAGCGGCGAAAGCGCTCCAACGAGGCGCGCAAACGCGCGCGTTCCGGACCACCCGGCCACAAACAGTGTCACAATGACCAGCGACACCACCGTGGAGACCAGACCGACGCGCACCGATAGCCCCACGGCCTCCGCAAGCCCCGGCCAGGCCAACAGGGCGTGAAACGGCTCCAGCGACGGGCCGTGCAGGCCCGCGGCGGGCAAATGCCCGAAGGCGGGGAGCAGGGCCCCCCATAAGCCAGCAGCGACCGGCCCCACCAGCAACAGCACTGTGAGGAGGGGCCAAAGTCGGATCACTGCGCGGTGCCGTAGCGGCTTTCCCAGTCCTCAGCGATGCGGGTCATCCAGCTGGGATGCGGCTCCGGGCGCACGGTGCCAAGCTGCTGGGGCGACAGGGTCGCAATGCCCAGATCAAGCGCGGAGAAAGCATCCTGATCGGCCTGGGTCAGTTTTTCCATCGCCAGCACGGTGCCGTAGCCCAGGACATCGGGGTCCTGCGCGCGCAGCTGCGCTTCCGGCGACATCAGGAAGTTGGCCAGCACCATGGCGCCTGCCTTTGCGTCCGAATTGTACGGAATGGCCACGAATGAGGCGTTGCCGATCGTGCCCGCGTCCAGCACGAAGGTGCGCACCGTGTCGGGGAGCTGCCCATTCGCGATCGCTGCGGTGGCCTCTCCGGGCGAGAAGGAGATCGCGAGGTCGATTTCGTCATCCGCAATCAGCTGAAGTTGGGCGGGGCCGGTTGCCGGATAGGCCTGCCCGGAGCGCCACAGAACCGGCGTCAGATCTTCGAGGAAGCTCCAGAGCGGCGCGGTCACGGCGTCGTAATCGGCCTCGTCCGCCGGGCGGGACAGGGCATCGTCGTCGCCGGTCAGATCGACCAGAGCCTGCTTGAGAAAGGTAGTTCCCAGAAAATCGGGCGGCTGCGGATAGGTGAAGCGCCCCGGGTTGGCTTGCGCCCACTCCAGGATTGCGGTCATCGACGGAAGCGGGGCGGCCAGATCGGCCGTGTCGTGCATGAACACCACCTGCGCCATGGCCCAAGGTGCCTCATATCCTTCGACGGGCACGGTGAAATCGGTCTGAACAGTTTTGCCGTCGGTATCGACATAGCGCCAGTTCGGGAGTTGCTCGGCAAACGGCCCAAAGAGAAGCCCGGCGTCCTTCATGGCGGCGAAATTGGCGCCGTTGATCCAGATCATGTCAATGGCGCCGCCGGTATCCTGCCCGGACTGCTGTTCAGCCAGAACGCGGGTGACGGCGTCGGCGGTGTCGGTGAGCTTCACATGCTCGACGGTCACGCCGTAGGTATCCGCGATCTGCTCACCCGCCCACGCAATGAAATCATTCGTTGCCGTCGCGCCGCCCCAGGCGTTCCAATAGACGGTTTGTCCCCGGGCGTCGTTCAAGACGGCATCCCAGTCGCCAGGATCCTGGGCTAGGGCAGGGAGCGGCGCAGCAAGCGCAGCAATCAGGGCCAGATGTTTCATCATATGTCCTTATATTTGAACGGTGTGTGAGTGTCAGGGAAAGAGGCGCCATGCCGCATGTACGCGAAGCACAGCGGTTATCAAGCACAGGAGCCCAAAGCCCCAGGCCAGCGGAGCGAACAGCGCCGGTGCCACGCAAAGCGCCACGAAAAACAAGATCGTTTCCGTGCCTTCCAGCAGTCCATCCGAAAAGTAGAGCGATTTTTGACCCTTTTTGCTGGTGGTCAAGCCGCGTTTCTCCGCGAGGATGGCAAAGCCGAGGAAGCTGGCGCCGTTGATGTAGAACGACAAAAGCAAGAATCCGGCGGCGATGGCGTTGGCCTGAGGGTCCAGCAGGGCAAAGGCAAAAGGCACGGCGCCGTAGAAGGCGAAATCAGACGTAATGTCGAGAAATCCGCCAAAATCGCTCTTTCGGCTGGCCCGCGCCACCGCGCCATCAAGCCCGTCGGCCAGTCGGGACAGCAGCAGCGGGATCAGGGCGACGCTTGGAAAGCCGACTGCAATTAAGGCCGCCGCCAAAAGCCCAAAGGCAAGCCCCGCCAATGTCACGTGATCCGCGCTCATCCCGCGCGCCGCCAGGCGGCGTCCAAGCCGGTTCAGCGGCGGGTCGATCAATCGGCGGGCAGCGGTGTCGAGCATGGGTGTCCTTTCCGTTGCCACACAGATGCCCAAGCGGGATCGCCATCACAAGCACGACCACGACAATGTGAGCGTCTTGTGTCGGACGCGGCGCTGCGTCAGGACAGGGGTATGACGCAAAAACCGACAAAATGGCTATGTCCCGAATGGTTGTTCGTGGAGGATCGGCTGCAATCCGGCCTCGCAATCGGGCTTGCTGACGACGGGCGCGTTGTCGAGCTGCGGAGCGCGGCAGAGGTTTCGGGCGGTGTTGCGCTGACAGGGATTGTTGCGCCTGGGCTCTTGGATCTTCAGGTCAACGGCGGCGGCGGGGTGCTTCTGAACGCCGAGCCGAGCGCGCAGGGGATGATCAGGATTGCCGCTGCGCACCGTGCGCAGGGAACCGGCGCGATCTTCCCCACCCTGATCTCGGATGAGCCGCAGGTCATGGATGCCGCTGTGAGCGCCGCCATCGAGACGCGCGGTGCGCGTGAGATCGCTGGTATACATCTCGAAGGCCCGCATCTTGATCCTCGTCGGCGCGGGACGCATCAGGGCCGGTTCATGCGGCCCGTCGATGCCCACACATTGCGCGCGATAGAGCGGTTGCGCGGTGCGGATATTCCAGCCCTCGTGACGCTGGCTCCTGAGATGGCGACATCGGATGACATCCATGCGCTTTGCGAGATGGGCGCCGTCGTATCGTTGGGCCATAGCGGGTGCGATTTTGACACGGCCATTGCGGCGTTCGATGCCGGGGCCTCGGCGGTGACGCATCTTTTCAACGCGATGGCGCCGCCGCACCATCGTGCGCCGGGCCTTGCGGGGGCTGCGCTGTCTCGCGGTGTAGCGGCGGGGCTGATCTGCGACGGGCACCATGTGCATGATGCGATGTGTACCATGGCGCTGCGCGCCTCGCCGCGCATCTTTCTCGTCTCGGATGCGATGCCGACTCTGGGCGGTCCATCGCATTTCTCGCTCCAAGGCGACGAGATTACCGTACAGGACGGCCGCCTTGTGAACCGCGAAGGCAATCTTGCGGGGGCACATCTGGCTCTGTCCTGGGCGGCAAAACGGGCATGCTATGTGCTCGGGTTTGGGCCTGAGCGCGCGCTGCGCGCGGCGCTCACCGAGCCCGCGAAGCTGATGGGGCTGGAGCATCTGACCCGTATTGAGGGCCGAGCCCGCTCCGATCTGGTGAAGTTCTCCGAGGACCTGGACTATCTCGGCCCGCTCTAGCGCCGGAAAACGCCCGCTGCCGTGCGCCACATGATCGCCAGATCAAAGCAGACCGAGCGATGGCGTTGATAGATCAGATCCAGTGTTGCTTTGCGCGGGACGCAGGCGCGGGTGTAGACGGCGTCGGTTTCTTCGGCGCTGTGGCATTGCTCCAGAAGAAGGGATTCGTGTCGGTGATAGATCAGAGATGCGAGCCCCGTCACGCCGGGCCGGGACTGCAGTACTTGCGCATACAGTGCAGGAAAACGCTCGACATATTGGCGCAGTGGGGGGCGCGGCCCCACGAAGCTCATATCCCCGCGCAGGATGTTCCACAGCTGTGGGATCTCATCCCCGCGAGTCTTGCGCAGCAAGCGCCCTATGGGAGTGATCCGCGCGGCTTTGTCGGCTCCCGATACGCCGCTGTCCTCACGCGCCACGGTCATCGTGCGCAGCTTGATCAGGTCGAACGGTTCATCGACGGTCTTCATCCGCTCTGAAACGTAGAAGATCGGGCGTCCGCTGGTGATCAGCACCGCGAGGCTGAGCCCGACGAGAACCGGGAGAAGGAGAACACCCAGTAGCACCGCCAAGAGGATGTCCATCATGCGCTTTGCAGGGGTCATAGCTGTTCCTCTAACGCGCGCCATTCGCGGACCATGGTCTGGGGGTCGGCCTCAGGCAGTTCTTCCCCGAGTGCTGCGATCAGGGCCGTGAGATCAAGAGAAACCTCAGCAATCGCTTGAGGCGGCGCCGCGCGGGGGATCACCTGCGCCCCGGCGGCCCGAACGAGGTTAGCCATCTCGACGGGGCCAGGTTCGGCGAGGTTCAAAATGCGAAACGGCACCTCCGGGCGCCGCGCCAAGACACGCAACATGTGCGCGAGTGTTTTCGGCCCGATATAGCTACGTCGAGGAGACCGTCCATCCGGAAACTGGTCAAGCGACACTGAACCTGCAGTCATACCGCCCAATAACGCATCCGCTCCCGCAACATTCCCCAGCCGCAAGACGGTGATGGAAAGGTCGTTTCCGGCAAGGGTGCGCGCGCGGGTCTCAAGCTGAAGCTTGGCCGCGCCGTAGATGCTTTCAGGGCGGGGAACACGGCTTTCCGTCAGCGGAGGATCCATCCGGCCATAAACAGCGGCCGAGGACATCAGCATAAGGTGCCGGATGCCTTTGGATCTGCATAGATCGCTTGCCTTCTCGGCCAATTCGGCATGGCTGGCTTCGTCACCCTCGCCTAGAGCGGTTGCGCCAGCCAGCAAAAGGAAGGCGTCGGTGGTGGGAAGGGCCGACCATCCTTGCTGGTCCTCAAGGTCGAGTTTCTCAATCGGCGAACTCGGAGCGGGCGCCCGCGCAAGGCAAGACACGTGATCGCCCCAAGCTGGGACCAGCAGGCGGCCGAGCCGACCGGTCACGCCATAGGTCATGAGCGATGGCAGCTGGGTCATCACCGATCGGCGCCGTGCTCGCTGATGCTGGACTGAACGTTCTCGGCGCTGATCCGCGCCATGTCCGCGAACCCGGTCACCCATTTCGCGAGAAGAGCGCGCACTTCGTCGGGCTGGCCGGAGGCAATCGCTTTCTCAGTCGCGCGCAGGGCTGCTGCCATTTCGAGCTCTGAAAAGAGCTCCTCGCGAGCGCGCAGGATCTTGTCGTTTTCGGTGGCCACGACGTTGGAGCCGATCAACAGTTCCTCGTGCAGTTTTTCGCCGGGCCGCAAGCCGGTGATCTCGATTTCGATGTCCCCGTCCGGGTTTTCTTCATCCTTCACGGTGTAGCCCGCGTTTTCGATGATCTGGGTTGCCAGCTTTACGATTGGGACCGGCTTACCCATGTCGAGCACGAACACCTCCCCGCCTTCGGCGTAGGTGCCGGCCAGCAGGACCAAGTGAGACGCCTCACCGATTGTCATGAAATAGCGCGTCACCTCACGATGGGTCACCGTGACCGGACCGCCCGCACGGATCTGCTCCTCAAACAGGGGGATGACGGAGCCGGACGAGCCCAGGACATTGCCAAACCGAACGATGGCGAAGCGGGTATCGCGGGGGCGCTCCGCCAGGTCCTGTACGGACAACTCGGCCATGCGCTTGGTCGCGCCCATTACGTTGGCGGGGCGTACCGCCTTGTCGGTTGACACCAGAACGAAGCGTTTGACGCCAACCTCGCGTGCGACTTCTGCTACATTGCGGGTGCCGAGCACGTTGTTTCGCAGCGCGGGGATGGGGTTTTTCTCGACCAGAGGCACATGCTTGTAGGCCGCGGCATGAAACACCACCGTGATCTCATTTTGCGTCATGACCCGCTCAAGCGCGGCCCGGTCAGTGACGGAGCCCATGATCGGCACGACCAGAGGCCGCTGCTCAGGCGCGCGTTCCTCCAGCATGGCCTGCAATTCGCGATCAATCTGGTACAAAGCTGCTTCGCTGACATCGAACAGAACCAGTCGCGAGGGATTGCTGGCAAGTACTTGGCGGCATAGCTCGGATCCGATGGATCCGCCCGCTCCCGTCACCAGGATCGACTGGTTTTGGTATGTCTTATCAATCCGTTTGCGGTCGAACTGGCGCCCGGGTCGGTTCAGGAACATCCCGGGATTGATTGGCTGAATCGAAGACAGCAAGTCTCCATCGTTCACCAGACGGGCGAAGGAGGGCATCATGCGCACGTCGCAGCCCTGTCGCTGCAGTTTGCGTGCGATCAGGGACAATTTGGAGCGGCTCAGGGACGGCATCGCCAAGACGACCCGCCTAATACCCATCTCCTTCACGAGATGCTCGACCATGACGGGTGGATAGACCCGGAGCCCTGCGACGATTACGTTTTGCAGCGTGGAGTTATCATCAATAAAAGCAACCGGATCGAGGGTTGCATCCGTCTTCAGCGCGACTGCGAGCTGTACGCCCGTTTGCCCTGCGCCGTAAATCAGGACCCGATCCCGCTTCTTCGAGAAGGCGTAGATCTTTCGCAGGAAGTGCCGGATCACGAAGCGCGAGGTCACTGCGAAGATCGTCAGCGCCATCCAGAACATGATGAAAGCGGACCCTTGCATTGCAGACGGTGTGATCACCGCCCGAGACATCAGCCCGACAAGACTTACCAATGCTGTGAAGAGGCAGCTTTTCAGGATGGCATTCTGCTCGAAGGTGTTCAGTTTTACGTTCGGCAGGCCCAGAGCCGACGCCAACAACGCGCCTGAGACCATCATCAGGCCCGCCATTGCAGCGAGCTCACCCCACTGCTCCGCCGTGTCGAGTTGCGTGCTGTGCGGTTCGACAAGCAACACGAAAAGTAGTGCCGCCGGGATCAGAATGACATCCAAAGCCAAAAGCAGCATGCGCTTTTGGCGCCGCGACAATGACGTGATAGCACTGCTCAGTATCTGTTTCGCGCCCTGCACTGTGGTGTCCCGTTGTCTTTTGGCTGACCTAGACTAACCTGCTGTTTGCGCGAACTCCATGGCTTTGGAAGGTTCAGAACTATGCGTTGGCGAATTGGGGCCCATTTATCGTACGACAAACTCCGCATGCAGCGCCCCAGCGGCTTTGATGCTTTTTAGGATATCGATCATATCGCGTGGTGCGACGCCAAGTGCGTTCAAGCCCGCGATCACTTCAGACAAGGTTGTGCCTTCGCGAACTTCCGCAAGGCCTATACCGGGTTCTTCCTCGATTGCCGCAGAGCTGCGCGGGACGGTGATGGTTTCCCCATCGGAAAATGGGTTGGGCTGTACAACGAGTGGTTCTTCCCTCACACGAAGGGTGAGATTGCCCTGGCTGACCGCCACCCGACCGATCCGCACATCTTCGCCCATGACGATTGTCCCAGACCGCTGATCGACTACGACGCGCGCTCGGTGCTCCGGTTCAATCCGCAGGTTTTCGATCCGGCCAATCGCATGAGCTGGGGATCGAGCGCCTGACGCTGCCAAGTCGATCTCAACTGTGCCGCTATCCAGCATGAGAGCGACATTCCGGTTGAATGCGCGATTGATCACGCTTTCGATTTTCATCGCCGAGCTGAAGTCGGGGTTGCGCAAGGCCAACCGGAGCACTGAAAGCTCCGATAAAGAAAAATCAACCTCGCGCTCCACTGTCGCGCCTGCGGGAATGACGCCGGACGTCGGAACGCCTTGCGTGACACTTGCGCCATCGGCGGTTGCCACGGCACCACCCGCTATGATCGTTCCCTGCGCGACCGCGTAGATCGCACCATCTGCGGCGTTGAGTGGCGTCATGACCAAGGTCCCGCCAAGAAGGCTCTTCGCGTCCCCGATCGCTGAAACCGTGACGTCGATCGGGCTGCCTGCCCGCGCAAACGGCGGCAGGCTTGCTGTCACGAGCACGGCCGCAACGTTTTTGGGGCGAAGCTGCTCTCCGGTGACGTTGACGCCTAACCGCTCGAGGATGTTGGATAGAATCTCCTCAGTGTAGGGTGCGTTGCGCAAGCCATCCCCCGTCCCGTTCAACCCGACAACAAGGCCGTATCCGACGAGGTCGTTGCTACGAACACCATCGAACTCCACCAAGTCCTTGAGCCGGACAGGCGCAGCCAGAGCAACTGCGGCAGACAGGCAAGCTGCCAAAAGGACACTGACGAAGAACAGAAAACGTTGAGTCATGGCATATGGTAAATCAAAGAAAGTTTCGAAAGTCTGGCCAGCGACGTAAAGTGTGTTTCTAGTTGAAGTTGCGTTTCTTGAAGGCGGACCGCTGTTTCGAATGGATCTGCTGTCTCCATGGAGTTGAGCTCTATCTGCATGGCGCTACTGTTTGCAGATAGGCGCGTTTGAGCCTCTTCTACGCGATGCTCTGCCGTGCCAATCCTAGCGCTAATCGCAGTAAGCCCCGCAGTGTTCTGTAGATCGTCACGTGCCGCTTGAAGGAGGTCTTTGGCTCGCGGATCGCGCGGAGCGGAGAAGTCATTCGCAATAGCTGCAAGGGCAACACCGGCGAGTGCATCTCTGATTTCTGGCGCGAGCGCTGTGGCGAGCGGTTCCAAGGTGACATTTGCGCCCAACCTCAAAGTCTCGGCAGGTGCGGCCCCACCGGTATAATGCGCGGTTTCGTAGCGTCCGGCTGTGTCTGTGAAGAACTGTCTGACGTCAGAAATGATTTGAGAAGACGACCCACCCATGTTGATGGTCGCGCGCAGATCGGCAAGCAGTGTCTGGCCGTCTGGCAGGGGCGGGTGATCTGATTGCGCGCCCGAGAAGGCGAACTGCCCTGCGACGGAGGTCCGAAGCGCTGCGATTCCGTCGATGAAGTCGCTCTCCGCACTGCGCGCCGTGCGTGCGATGTCTTGTTGTGATGGTTCAAGCGGCAGGCCGATAATATCGGACGCAAGTGACGACCCGCGATCCCCTATCTCGGCTAGGGCGCCTTGCTGAGCCGCTAGTCGTACCCCAACTTCCTCACCCAGTTGGCTGAATGCGCTGTTCAGGGAAAGCGTCGATACGAGCTCCGCATGACGGGCGCGTGAAAAACCCAACGCGCGAGGAAGGTCTGATTTCTTGCCGGAGGATAGTTCATCGCTCAGGCGATACAGATCGGTCTTGATCTGTATCGTGCGCTGCTGGTTCGCAAGATGGCGCGCCATGTCGCCAAGGTGGGGGCGTAGCATCATATCTCCAGCAGTCTGTTGAGAAGGGTATCAATCGTTTTAATGACGCGGGCGTTTGCGGCGTAGGCCTTTTCGATCCGCATCAGGTTTTGAAGCTCAGCATCGGTGTCGACGCCGAGCGCCTTTTCACGTTCCAGATAGCTTTGCTGTGCCGCTGTCGAACGAGACTGCCTGTTCTCCGCATGCACCCGATCAGCGCTCGCACCGTCAGATAGGCCATCCAGATTTCCGCTGGCTGATCGTGCTGGTGCGCCGGGGCTCAGGCTGTCCGGAGCTGAGAGCGCATCTGCCCAGCGGCGGAGTTGCGAAGGGTCGCCATTGCCAGCGGAAACGATGGCATAAAGGCCATCTCGAATTCGGTCTGCTGAGCCCGTCGGTGCCACCAACCTATCGTTCAAGGCCAGTTTCCCCGCGACTCCTGGATCCGTGCTTGAGGCGGAGGGACTGCTGAGCGACAATAGCCCCGGTTGACCCGACGCAATCGAAGAATCGGCTGAATTGCTGGAGAGCCTTTGAAGCAGATCCCTTGCATTCAAGTCGAGCGCGCTTTGCCACGACTCGCCAAGCTGGTCGCGGATCTGGAATTGGGCCTCTAGCGTTCCGCCGCCCAGGTTTCCAAACGATCCTGTGCCAGTCACCGGCTGTCCGTTGATGCTTAGACCGGAGAGAGCGCCGTTCGCATAGGTCATGTCTGCCGCCACGGCCCCCGCAGCAGAGAAGGACAGCGTGCGGGGTTCATGATCCAGAAGGAACTCTCCCTGTGTCGAGATCAGCGCGATCCGCCCACCGTCGCGGTTGAGTTGCTTGATGGGGATAATTTCAGAGATACTGTCGATGGCTTGCTGTCGCTGGTCAATGAGACCCGAGGCCTCTCCACTTCCGGAGCGGACGCGGATGATCTCATCGTTCAGCCGGTCGATTTCGCGCAGCGCTTCGTTGACGGACGTGACTTGTGCCGAAATGGTTTGTTCCGCCCGCGCGCGGATCTCGCTGATGCCGTCCGACGCTGATTTGAAACCTGTTGCGACGTCTTCAAGAGAAGATGTGACCGCTTTCAGGCGGGCCGCAGATGATGGATCACCCGCCGCGGTGATAAGCGCGGTTTCTACGGCGGTGATCCGGCTGGAGAGGCTGGGCAGGCCATCGCCGCCAGAGATACTCTTCTCCCAATGGGTTGTTGCTTCAGCGATCGTCTGATCATATCCTGCCCGCGCATCCGACAGCTGCCGTTGGGCCGTGAGATAGGGGTCGTTGTGCCGAACGACGCCGTTGATCCGCACGCCGGCGCCGAGCCCTCCGACATCCCGGGCCGAGAGCGATAGTGAGCGCGGCGCATACCCTTCGGTCGCCGCGTTTGCGATGTTGGATGACACGAGATCGGCGCCACGTGATGCGGCATTTAGTCCCGTAAGGGCGTTGTTGAGGGATTGGCTGATCGGCATCTACTCGCGCCCTCTTAGCGCTTCATATTGGTGGTCTCTTGAAGCATCTCATCCACCGTCTGGATGATCTTTGCGTTCGAAGAGTAGGCGCGCTGCGTGCGGATCAGATCGGTCAACTCGCGTGCGACATCCGTGGCGGATTCTTCGCGCGCGAAGCTCAGGATTTCCCCGGTTGGGCCTTCGCTGGCGGCCCAGAGAAGGAAATCACCGCTATCCTTGGAGAGGGTGTAGGTCTGATCATCATGCACACGCAGACCGTCCACGTTGGGCACATCGACCAATGGGATTTGAGCGATCGTCCGACCGACGCCATTGTCGTAATAGGCTTGGACTCGGCCTGCGGCATCGACCTCGACTGCGGTCAGATTGCCTGCAGCATAGCCGTTCTTGGAAATATCGCCCGGGGCGAACTTGTCTGAGATCTGGGAGAGCCTGCCCGGTTGGCCCGGGATCCCGATGTCGAGCGCGATGGTGCCGCCCGGTGTGGTTAGCGGAAGCGTGCCTGTCGCGGGGGCATAGGGGGCTCCGGTGACAGCGGTGACAGCGGCCAGGGTTCCGCCGCTGGCGGGGGTATTATCGAAAGTCAGGACGTATTCGCCGATCACTGCACCGCCCGATGCGCCATCTCGGATGGCCATCGACCATTCGTTGGAGGCTCCGGTGGCGGGCACTGTGGGGGTGAACTCAATCTGCAGGTTTTGGGACTTTGCCAGGTGGTCGAAATACTCCACCGACATGGTGCGCGGATCCCCGGATGCGCCCGCCTCCGTTTCCGTGGCTGCGAGGTTCACCGAGAGCGAGATATCGGTCGTCGCGGACCCAGCGTATTCCTTGGTATTGATCTGGATGGGAGTCAGACCTGCAAAAGTGTCTTGCGGGTAGCTGCCGATCGTTCCGTCGGGGTTTGCGGCCCAGCCCATGAGTGCGAGCCCGCCGCTGGTCGTCAGGAAACCGTCTGCGTTGGTCTTGAACGATCCGGTTGTCACCAGTTTGACATCGGGGGTGGTATTGTTCTCCGCAAGGCCTGTCACCGAGGTAACCGGAAGCATACCCCGGCCGGTCACGGCCAAGTCTGTGGGGTTGGACGTGGTCACGACCGGGCCACTTTCCGATACCATCCGCGCGCTTGTCGTTCGGACCCCACCGGCGGAGTAGCTGCCGGTGCCGGAATTTGTCACCAACGAATGAAAGTCGGTGACCGCGCGTTTGTAGCCGTACGTCGCCGAGTTCGCGATGTTGTCGGAAATCGTGGCGAGGCGGCTTGCATTGGCTGCCAGTCCGGCGACTCCGGCGCTCAGTGAGGATGAAATCGTCATGCGTATCCTTGTTTGCGAGCTTGATCCGTGGTGTCTCCTCCATCCCTAACGCCCGGTGTCTTAAGATTGCGCTAAGGGCCGCGAGATCAGCGACCCTGCCGCAGCAGAACGATTTCGACGCGGTTGTTGCGCAAGGCCATCGGATCTAGGACGATCGGAGATGTCGCAGCGCGCCCGGTCGTGCGGGTCACGCGGCCGTCCTCCAGCCCGTGCTGATCGAGCAATCGCCGGAACACATCCGCCCGCTCCATGGAGAGAGGCCAGGTCTTTTCCTGGGCTAATGGGGCAGGGAAGGCCCGGACATGGGCGCGCACCGCTACATCATTTTCGACCGTGGCGATCACCCGGACAAGCATCGCTGCAAGCTGATGGGCCAGAGGCTCTGATTCTGCCGTGCCGGGGGCGAAAATTCTGGTGTCGCCAATATCGAACAGCTCAATGACGAGCCCTTCGTCCGTTGTGCGCGTCACGATATGGCGGAGCGTGTCGTCGGCAACGGTGCTTTCGCCCCCGGTGCCGGCTAGCGCTTCTTCGATCCGGGCCAGATCCTCGTCGTCGCGCGACGTGCTGTTGCGCGGGTTCGGGTTGTCGGTCGAGGCGCCTTCAGCCTCGCGATAGATTTTCTCGCGCGTGGCGGCGTCCTGACCGTTGAGCAAACCGCTGCCGCCGCCGGAGATCTTTGCCAGTGGGATCGTCGGCGAAAAATAGTCCGCGATGCCCTTGCGCTGCTGCTCTGTCGTGGCGTTGAGCAGCCACATCAGCATGAAGAAAGCCATCATCGCGGTGACGAAATCCGCATAGGCCACTTTCCACGCGCCACCATGATGACCGCCGCCAGCGACGATCTTCTTGCGCTTGATAATAATTGGTGCGTTCGCAGTTGCGGACATGCCACCTCTCCCAAACTCACCCCCACGAAAGGGACTGTGACCGGGAGGCATTGAGCGGGTGTAAACACCGCCGCCCAAGTTCTTTGGCATTAGAAAGGTGTGCCGCGATCGTGCCACAAAAAAGCCGCCCCGAAGGGCGGCTTCTCCGAATGCGTCAAGGACTCAGGTGCTTACTGGGCCACGCTGTGCAGGTAGGCGTAAATATCAGCCGCATCGGTTTCCGAGCGGACTTTGAACGCCATCTTGCCGCGGGCGCTGTTGTCGCTGAGCGTTTCGCGCAGCCAGCCGGTGGGATCCTGAACATAGCCGACGAAATGGGCTTCGTCCCAGGTGTCGCCCTGACCGTTCAGGGTCGCGAAACCATCGCTGTAACGGAAGCCGTCTTGGGACCCGATCACGCGCCCAGCCACACCATAAAGGTTCGGGCCCACTTTCGCGTTGCGACCAGCCAGCTTGTTGCCGTCGGCGTCGACGACCACGTGACAGGCCACGCACTGACGGTTGAACGCCGTTTCACCAGCTCCGGCGTCGCCGGTCGGCGCATCCTGAGCAAGAGCGGGCAGAGCAATAACGGCCAGAGCCGCGCCAAGGATTTGGGTTTTCATATCGAAGACCTTTTGTTTCACTATGTTTGCCGCTGCCTGAGGCCGCGACTCTGGTGAGGAATACCACGAGAGGGGCGGGGCGGAAAGGTGACAGCACGGGGTGGTTTTGTCACAGGGCTGTTCCCCTACGCGTCGGAAGCGCTTAAGGGTGTTCGGAAAGATGCCAGCCCGGGGGGATTGCGTCCATGAAGAAACTGCTTGCCATCTGCTTGGTTGCGACATTCGTCGCAGGGTGTGAACAGATGCCGAGAGGCGCTGCACTGCAAAGCGAAATTCTTGATGAGACGAACGATCCGGCCGATCCTGACGGCGTTTTGCCCGATTTTCAGGTCGCTCCGGTGACCAGAGCCACCGTGGGTGAGTACGCCAGCTGGCCAAGGGTCGGAGAGCCGCGCCTGGGATGGATTGATCGCGTGCGCCAACCTGCCAATCAGATTATTCGCCCGGGCGATGCGCTCGACATCACTGTCTGGAGCTCTCAGGATTCGAGCCTTCTGACCGCTCCGGGGCAGCGTTTTGTGGCGATGCCCTCGATGCAGGTGTCTTCAACTGGACGGGTCTTCCTGCCCTATATCGGCCAGGTGCGCGTGTCGGGGATGAGCCCCGAGCGGGCGCGCGAGGTGATTGAAGGGCAATATCTCAATGTCGCGCCGTCGGCGCAGGTGCAGGTCGCCCACAAGCCCGGCCGGAACAGTTCGGTCAACCTGGTGGGCGGTGTGAGCCGTCCCGGATCCTATCCGATGCCCGATCAGGACTACACGTTGATGGCGCTGCTTGCCGCTGGCGGTGGTGTGAACCCGTCGATGAAAAGCCCACAGGTTCGCCTTCACCGTGGTGGGAAGACCTACGGTCTGTCGGTCGAGGAGCTGTACGATAACCCCAGCCGGGACACGACCTTGATCGGTGGCGATAAAGTGGTTGTCCAGGAGGACGATCGCAAGTTCTTGTCACTCGGCGCGGCTCGTTCCGAGGCCGTGCATTACTTTGGAGAAGAGCGGGTGACCGCGCTTGAAGCGATCTCCATCATCGGGGGCGTGACCGACAGCCGTGCCGACCCCGGTGGTGTGCTGATTTTGCGCACGTATCCGGCCTCTGCCGTTAAGCCTAGCGGTCCGGATGAGAGCCGGGTGATCTTCACTATCGATCTGACCAACGCGGATGGTCTGTTCAGCGCGGGTGAGTTCGAAATTCGGCCCGATGATTTGATCTATGTGACGGAAAGCCCGCTCACCGCCACGCAGTCGATCCTTGGTGCAATCGGCCAGCTGTTCGGTGTGGCCCGCACGGCGAAGGCGCTTTGACGGGCCGCGGCCAACCGAGCGTTTGACGAAACAAAAAAACGGCGCCCGGAGCATTCTCGGGGCGCCGTTTTGTCATTGGCACAGCGCGGTGTGCGCCGCTATCAGTCCTGATCGGGGCGGGCGCTCAGATCGGGACGTCCGATTGATGCATATGCCTCAAACCCAGCCTTCTTGGCGTCTCGCGCGGTGTAGACATTGCGCAGATCCGCCATCCGCGGGATCGCCATGTGTTTCGCGATGCGTTCCAGATCAAGTGCACGGAACTCGTTCCATTCGGTCAGAATGACCACAAGATCAGCATTGCGCGCGGCTTTGTAGGCGTCATCGAACCAGTTGACGCCGGGCAACAGGGCTTCGCCTTCGTGGTGTCCTTGGGGATCGCAGACCCGCACCTTTGCGCCGCCGCCTACCATGGCGGGCACCAGCGTGAGGCTGGGACTGTCACGCATGTCGTCGGTGTCGGGCTTGAAGGTGACGCCCAGCACCGCGACCGTCTTTCCGTTGAAGCTCCCGTCACAAAGGTCGACCAGCTTATCGACCATGCGGCGCTTGATCTCCTCGTTGACCTTGATGACCGTCTCGGTGATCTGCATTGGCACCGCATTTTCCTGCCCGATCCGGGCAAGCGCCTTAGTGTCCTTCGGAAAGCAGCTTCCGCCATAGCCGGGTCCGGCGTTCAAGAAACGGCCACCAATCCGCGCATCGAGCCCCATCCCGCGGCCGACCTCTTTCACATCCGCGCCCGTGCGTTCGCACAGCGCCGCGATCTCGTTGATGAAAGTGATCTTGGTCGCAAGGAATGCGTTGGCGGCGTATTTGATCATTTCGGCCGATTCCAAATCGGTCACGATCACGGGATAGTCGCGCAGCTCGAGCGGGCGATAGATTTCGCTCATCACGTCGGCGGCGCGCTCGGATTGGACGCCCACAACCACCCTGTCGGGCTTCATGAAATCCTCGATCGCCTGACCTTCGCGCAGAAACTCCGGGTTCGAAGCGACGTCGAATTCGAGATCGGGATTGGCTTTGCGGACAACCTGTTTCACCTGGCGGTTGGTGCCGACCGGAACCGTGGATTTCGTGACAATCACCAGATAGTCAGTCGCGGCTTTCGCGATCTCTTCGGCGGCGGCCATGACGAAGGTCAGATCGGCGTGCCCGTCCCCGCGCCGGGTCGGTGTGCCGACCGCAATGAACACGGCCTGAGCGCCTTCGATCGCCTCTTGCAAATCGAGTGTGAAGGTCAGGCGCCCCGCTTCAACATTGCGCGCCATCAGGGCGTCCAGCCCGGGTTCATAGATCGGGACTTCCCCCGCTTTCAGGCGTTCGATCTTGCCAGGGTCCTTGTCCACACAGACCACTTCATGGCCAAAATCCGAGAAGCAAACGCCTGATACAAGGCCGACATAACCGGTGCCAATGACTGCGATACGCATATTCCGAGCCTCTTTTTCGCTGTTATCACTGTCTTTGGGTGCCTCGTGCTCAGTTTCAAGGGAAAAATGGTGCGCGCGCCCTTCGGATGCGGTCAGATAGACTGAGCGTGGCGGCTTAGCACTGGAGACCTGCGGGGGAGGGGCGTCTTGCTCTCGCGGTGTCTGTCGATACGCGTTAGAGACGCGGAATGAGCGATCTTCTCGATATTTTTCTCGTAGCCCCTCCGGGGCTGGAGCCGGTTCTGGCGGATGAGGCCCGTGAGGCGGGTTTTGCGGGCGTTTCCATTGTGCCCGGTGGCGTCGCGTTACAGGGCGATTGGCGCGAAGTCTGGCGCGCCAACCTGACGCTGCGCTGCGCGGTGCGGGTGCTGGTACGGGTGGCGCAGTTCAGGGCGATGCATCTGGCGCAGCTTGATAAGCGGGCGCGCAAGGTGGCCTGGTCCGATGTGCTGCGCCCCGATGTGCCGGTGAAGGTAGAAGCGACCTGCCGCGCGTCCCGCATTTACCACGCCGGTGCCGCCGCACAGCGGGTGGAGCGTGCCATTGCGGAGACACTTGGCGCTCCCCTCTCTGATGAGGCTCCCGTCACCGTGAAGGTGCGAATCGATGACGATCTCTGCACGCTCAGCGTCGATAGCACGGGTGAATCGCTCCATAAGCGGGGGCATAAGATGTTCGTCGGAAAGGCGCCGATGCGCGAGAGCCTCGCGGCGGCTTTCCTGCGCCAGTGCGGCTACCAGCCCGGCGAGCCGGTGCTGGATCCGATGTGCGGCTCGGGCACCTTTGTGATCGAAGCCGCCGAGATGGCGTCAGGGCTGCTGCCGGGCCGATCCCGGGCCTTCGCGTTCGAGCAACTGGCGAGCTTTCACGGCCAGGCGTGGCGGAAACTGCGCCGGGCGGAGCCGGTGGGTTCGGTCGAGCCGATGTTCTACGGATCGGACCGGGACAGCGGCGCGATCAGCGGGGCCACCGCCAATGCGGAGCGCGCAGGGGTCTCGGATCTGTGTCAGTTCCGGCAGGGCGCGGTCAGCGATCTGGAACGGCCTGCGGGCCCGCCCGGCTTGGTTATCGTCAACCCGCCCTATGGGGCGCGGATCGGATCCCGAAAGCCGCTGTTTGCGGCGCATGACGCGCTTGGGCGGCGCCTGATGGAAGCGTTTTCCGGCTGGCGCGTGGGGATCATCACGTCAGATGCCGGGTTGGCGAAGGCGACGGGGCTTCCCTTTGCTACGGAGGAGGCGCCGGTACCCCATGGCGGGCTGAAGGTGCGGCTTTATCGGACCGATCCGCTGCCCTGAGGTTGGATTGGGGCTCTGCCCCAAACCCCGAGGTATTTTCGACAAATAAGAAGATCAGTCGAGCCGGTCTTCGGTGAACAGGTAGAGCGCGAGACCGATCAGCAACGTGACGCCGAAATAGAGGAAGATCGCCGGGAACGCCTCTGGCGCGCCGCCATGGCTGGCGTGGATCTGCCGCGTCGCGATCTGGCCAAGCCCGACGCCGCCGACACCGAAGAGGTTCATCAAGGTGACGCCACGCCCTGTCAGGTGCGGCGGGAACAGCGCTTTGGCGTGGGCGATCAGAACGGCGAAGCTCGCGCCGAACAAGCCGATCAGCGACAGGAGCACCGTTGAAAGCCAGAGGGAGTGATCCCAAAAGGCCCAAAGTGCCAGACACGCGAGCGCGCCGCCCAGGTTGCCGCCAAACGCCACCCATTTGCGGGTGCGCAGCAGTCGGTCCATCGGGCCGTAGCCGAAGTTTCCGACCACCATGACCAGCCCCATGACAAGCGTGACGGTCCCGATCATGGCCGGGTCAGCTCCGAACACATCGGCGGAGTAGGGGCCTGCCCAAAGCCCGCGCAGCCCCATGGAGGGGGCGTATTGCACCGCCATGAGGGGAAAGATCAGCCACAATGCGGGGATCTTCAGAAGGTCGATCACCGATCCTTGGGCGTCTCGTGGTGCCGGGGGCGGGTCGTCGACCAGACGCCAGACCGCGAGCGCAATGGCGGCCGTGACGGCAGCCAGCACCCACAGGGTCGCGCGCCAGCCGATGGTGGCTTCGGCCCAGGCCATGGGCGCCGCAGATGCAAGGTTGCCCAGCGATCCGATCCCGATGACCATGGCGCCCAGCGTGGCGAAAGCGGCGGGCGGGAAGCTGCGGGCGAAGATGAAATAGCTGGCCATCATCACCGGAGAACAGCCGATCCCGATCAGGATCATGGCGAGCGTGATGTGCCACGGGGCCGTGGCCAGGGCAAAGACCGCCGCACCACCCGCGCCCCCCAGAAGAAAGAGCGTCGCAGCCGTTCGGCGCGGGCCAATCCGGTCCAGGGCCTCTCCCACAGGGATCTGCATGGCGGCGAAGGTCAGAAACCACAGGCCCGAGGCCAGAGCGAGATCATCCGCGCCCGCGCCCAGATCGCGCTCCAGCACGGGGGCGAGCACCGCGAGAAAGGCGCGGTAGAATTGGCTGAGCACATAGGCGCCCAGCAGGGCGATGATGCCGGGATGGGTCATGTCTTGCCTCCTGCCGCGCGAGAAAGGCACGCGCGCGGCGGCTTGGCAAGATCACAGCGCCTTGGAGTGGCGTCCTTCGGGCATGAGATAGGCGTCCAGTTTCTGGGCCACCAGCCGAGCGATCAGGTGCGGCTCTCGTGTGATGCGCAGCAGCGGGCCGTCCTGTTCGACCCAGCCTTCGAAATCGGCGTGGATGCTTGCGCACATCTCTTCCAGCTCCGCCAGCGGGCGGCCATGCTGTGCGGCTCGGGCGTTCAGGTCGATGGCGAAGCGGCACATGAGGTCTTCGATCAGATCGGAGCGCAGCAGATCGTCGTCGCTCATCGCGTGGCCGCGCACGGTGGCCAGTCTGCCATCCTGCACGGCGCCGGTATATTTCGAGCTGGTCGAGTGGTTCTGTGCAAAGCCTTGCGGATAGCGCGAGATGGCCGACGCCCCCAGCCCGATCAGCGCATCGGAGGGGTCAACCGTGTAGCCTTGGAAGTTGCGCGCCAGCGTGCCGTCATCGGCGGCATGGGCCATGCTGTCAGACTTGCGGGCGAAGTGGTCGATCCCGATTTCGGCGTAGTCGCGCCAGAGGAACAGCTTGCGGGCGGCCTCGAACAGATCGAGCCGCTCTTCCGCGTCGGGCAGAGCGTCGGCGGGGATCATCACCTGGCGTTTCGCCATCCATGGAACGTGAGCGTAGCCGTAGAGCGCCACGCGGTCGGGGGCGAGCTCCAGCACCTTTTCCACGCTCGCGGCCATGCGGGCGCGGGTCTGGTGGGGCAGGCCATAGAGAATGTCCATGTTCAGGCTGCCCACCCCGGCGGCGCGCAGGCGCTCCACCACGTCGCGGGTCTGCTCGAAGCTTTGCAGGCGGCCGATGCTTTCCTGCACGATCGGGTCGAAATCCTGAACGCCGATGGAGGCGCGGCTCATGCCGAGCGCGGCGAAGGCGTCGATCCGGGCCTGATCCACCTCTGTCGGGTCGATCTCGACCGAGAATTCGAAATCGTCCGAGCGGTCGCGGAACCCGTCGAGCATCCCGCCCAGCTCTGCGATCAGCTCCGGCGGGAGGATGGTGGGCGTGCCGCCCCCGAAATGGATGCGCGACAGCACCACGTCTTTGCCGAGCATCCCGTCGACGATCTCCAGCTCGCGCTTGAGCATGTCGACATAGGGAACCAGCGGGCGATCTGTGCTGGTGCCTTGGGTCCGGCAGGCGCAGAACCAGCACAGGCGTCGGCAATAGGGTACGTGCAGATAAAGCGACACGCGTGCGCCAGAGGGCAGGGCGCGGATCCAGGTTTCGGTCGAATCGGCGGCGAGATCGCTGAAATGGTTTGCGGGCGGGTAGCTGGTGTAACGCGGTGCCCGCGCGTCAAACAGGCCCAGATCGCGGAGTTTAGCACGCGATGTCATTGGCAAGGCTCCGTGTTTCGTGTCTTATAGGGCGAACTATCAAAGGCTGAGGAAAATTCATGCGCGCCGACCCCGCACGCTTGGATACGAACTGCGGTGACTGCCCGATCCGGTATCGCGCGGTCTGCTCGCGTTGCGAGCCCGAAGAACTCTCCGCTCTCGAAGAAATCAAGTACTACCGGAACTATGATGCCGGGCAGACGATCGCCTGGGCCGGGGACGAGATGAGCTTTGTCGCCTCCGTCGTGACGGGGGTGGCGTCGCTCTCCCAGACGCTGGAGGACGGGCGCACGCAAATGGTCGGGCTGTTGCTGCCCAGCGATTTCATTGGCCGTCCGGGGCGTACCCATTCCGCCTTTGACGTGATGGCCGTGGCGCCGGTGACCTTGTGCTGCTTCCGTCGCAAGCCGTTCGAACAGCTCATGCGGACGACGCCCCATGTGGCGGAGCGGCTGCTTGAGATGACCATGGATGAGCTCGACAGCACGCGCGAGTGGATGCTGATCCTGGGGCGCAAAACGGCCCGCGAAAAGATCGCGAGCCTTTTGAACATCATTGCGCGGCGTGAGGCCGTGATCGGCATGACCCCGCAGAGCCGCGATCTGATTATTGATCTTCCGCTGACGCGCGAGGCGATGGCGGATTACCTGGGGCTGACGCTTGAGACCGTGAGCCGCCAGATGTCGGCGCTGAAGCGTGAAGGCGTGATCGTTCTGGAAGGCAAGCGCCGGATCCGGGTTCCGGACCTGAGGCGCCTGATGGCCGAGACCGGGGACGACGTTGACGGGGGCGTGATCAGCTAGCCCCCGCGCCGCTTCCGGTCGTTGAACGATCATCGCGCAGCTCAATGCGCCAGGAACAGAGGCAGTTCCGCCTCTTCCAGCAGGTCGCGGGTCGCTCCGCCGATCAAAGCTTCGCGGAACCGCGAATGGCCGTAGGCCCCCATCACCAACAGATCGCTGGCATGGTCGGCCGTGAAGCGCATCAGAACATCGCTGACCCGAGGCAGTGTCTTGGACAGGACCGACACTTCACAGGTCACACCGTGACGGGCCAGCATCAGGGCCAGGGCGCCACCGGGGTCGGACCGCTCTGCGGACCGGGCCGGCGGGTCGATCATCACGATATCCACATGGCTTGACGCGGTGAGAAGAGGAAGCGCCTTCCGTACGGCGGTCAGGGATTCGTCCGTTTCGTTCCAGGCCACGCAGATTCGGTTGAAGATGGGCAGGTCGGGTTTGGGCGCGACCATCACCGGCACGCGCGCGCCGAACAGGGCGGCTTCGAAGATGATCGGCGCGATGGGGGCGGCATCGTCCCCGTACGGGCGCGAGGACACAACCAGATCGGTGTAACGGGCGACCCGTGCGATGTGACGATCGAGCGCAAGTTGTGCAACGACCATGTCTTCGACAGAGACGCGGTTCTCGCTTTCGGGAACCGCCTGACGCGCCCAAGTGGCGAGCGAATCGGCCTGGGCGCGGGCGTCCTCGCGGCCTTCGTCCAGAACGATGGCCGACCCGGCAGGCAGGGCTTCATAGCGTGTTGGGTCGATCCCAAGGCAGGTCACTTCGAGATGCGCGCCTTCTCGAGCGGCAAGCCCGCGGGCCGCGCTCAGCGCGGTGGAATCGCTTTCCTGATCGGTCAGAATCGTAGAGACTGTACGGTAGGACATCGGTCAAACCCCTCCTTGCAGGCTGCGCCAGCATGCCCCGTTGCGGGGAAGCTTCCTCTTCCCTAGCAAGAGCCAGACGCGCGCGGATTGACTTGGATCAAGGTTTGGGGTGCGCGCGGATGACAGAAGAAACTTGGGAAAATAGGTCCTGCGGGGCGTCGTGTTCGGTATTCTGAGACGCGCCAGGGACTGCAAAAACCGAAACGAAGGGACAATCTAATGACGGATTGGTTGAAAATTGCGGTCCTTGGGATCGTGACCCTCCTCGCCGCTGTGGCGGCGAACTTTGCGAGGGATATGGCCTACCAGGTCCACGCGCTGATCGTGATGATCGCCGCGGGCCTGGCTTTCATCTACACGATTCGCCGCACCGGAGAGCCGAAGGTCGTCGATACCGGCTACCATGATGGTGTCGTGCGTGCCGGCGTCATCGCCACGGCATTCTGGGGGGTCGCGGGCTTCCTGGTGGGGACGTTCATCGCGTTCCAGCTGGCCTTTCCGCAGCTCAACTTTGAGTTCCTGCAGGGCTACGGCAACTTCGGACGCCTGCGTCCGCTGCACACCTCCGCGGTGATTTTCGCCTTTGGCGGCAACGCGCTGATCGCGACGTCCTTCTACGTTGTGCAGCGCACCACCGCCGCGCGCCTTTGGGGCGGTAACGCGGCGTGGTTCGTGTTCTGGGGCTATCAGCTTTTCATCGTTCTGGCAGCGACCGGCTACCTGATGGGTGTCACCCAATCCAAAGAATACGCCGAACCCGAGTGGTATGTGGACTGGTGGCTGACCATCGTCTGGGTGACCTATCTGGGCATCTACATGGGCACGCTCTTCAAGCGTAAAGAGCCCCACATCTACGTGGCCAACTGGTTCTTCCTGTCCTTCATCGTCACCGTCGCGATGCTGCACGTGGTCAACAACCTCTCCATCCCGGTGAGCCTGCTGGGCTCCAAGTCGGTTCAGGTCTTTGCTGGTGTTCAGGATGCCATGACGCAGTGGTGGTATGGCCACAACGCTGTGGGCTTCTTCCTGACGGCGGGCTTCCTGGGGATGATGTACTACTTCGTTCCGAAGCAGGCTGAGCGCCCGGTCTTCTCCTACAAGCTGTCGATCATCCACTTCTGGGCCCTGATCTTCATCTACATCTGGGCTGGCCCGCACCACCTGCACTACACCGCTCTGCCGGACTGGGCCTCGACCCTCGGCATGGTGATGTCCATCGTGCTGTGGATGCCGTCCTGGGGTGGCATGATCAACGGTCTGATGACGCTCTCGGGCGCTTGGGACAAAATCCGCACCGACCCGATCATCCGTATGATGGTCATCTCGGTCGGCTTCTACGGGATGTCCACCTTTGAAGGTCCGATGATGTCGATCCGTGCGGTGAACTCGCTGTCTCACTACACTGACTGGACCATCGGTCACGTGCACTCCGGTGCTCTGGGCTGGAACGGCATGATCACCTTCGGTGCTCTGTACTTCCTGACCCCGCGCCTGTGGCAGCGTGAGAAGCTGTACTCCCTGAGCCTCGTGTCCTGGCACTTCTGGCTGGCGACCATCGGCATCGTGCTCTACGCGGCGTCGATGTGGGTGACCGGCATCATGGAAGGCCTGATGTGGCGTGAAGTGGATGCCAACGGCTTCCTCGTGAACAGCTTCGCTGACACCGTGTCGGCCAAGTTCCCGATGTATGTGGTGCGCGGCACCGGCGGTCTGATGTATCTGACCGGCGCTCTCATCATGTGCTTCAACCTCTACATGACGGTCCGCGCGCAGCCTCGCAAAGAGGATGCCGCCACCGCCGTGCCGGCCGAATAAGGAGACGTATCAATGGGAATTCTTGATCGTCACGCCGTAATTGAACGCAACGCAACGCTGCTTCTGGCTGGGGCTTTCGCGGTGGTCACCGTGGGTGGCTTGGTGGAAATCGCGCCGCTGTTCTACCTGGAAAACACCATCGAAGAGGTGGAGGGCGTGCGTCCCTACACCCCTCTCGAGCTGACCGGGCGGGATATCTATGTGCGCGAAGGGTGCTATGTGTGTCACAGCCAGATGATCCGTCCCATGCGGGACGAGGTCGAACGCTATGGCCACTACAGCCTTGCCGCCGAGTCGATGTATGACCACCCGTTCCAGTGGGGCTCCAAGCGGACGGGGCCTGACCTCGCCCGTGTTGGCGGTCGGTACTCGAACGACTGGCAGGTGCAGCACCTTGCGAACCCGCAGTCGGTGGTGCCGGAATCGGTGATGCCCAAATACGGCTTCCTTCTGAACCGTGAGATCACGCCCGAGTATATCGAGGACAAGATGAAGACTCATCGCCTCGTGGGTGTGCCCTACACGGACGAAATGATGGAAGCCGCCGCGGAAGACTTCGCCACTCAGGCCGATCCGTGGGGTGACGTGGATGCGCTCAATGAGCGCTACCCCGGCGCCACGGTCGCGAACTGGGACGGGCAGGAAGCCGTGACCGAGATGGACGCGCTTGTCGCCTATCTTCAGGTTCTGGGCACCATGGTCGATTTCTCGACCTTCACCCCCGACGCGAGCCGCTAACGGAGCCCAAAGATGGACACGTATTCCGCCTTTCGTGAATTCGCTGACAGCTGGGGAATGCTGGCTATCTTCGGCGTGTTCATCTTCGCCATCTTCTGGGCCTTCCGGCCCGGAAGCCGCGAACTCCATGACGATGCAGCGAACGTGCCGTTCCGCCATGAGGATCGGCCCGCCCCTGACACCGATACGACGGACCCGGAGGAGGGTCAGAAATGAGCAACCAAAACGATAAGAACCAGGTCGAAACGACCGGTCATGAGTGGGACGGGATTGAAGAATACAACAACCCGCTTCCGAAATGGTGGGTATGGATCTTCTATGCCTGCATCATCTGGGCGATTGGCTACTCGATCGCCTATCCCGCCTGGCCCCTGATCAAGGGCGCGACGCCCGGCCTTCTGGGCTGGTCCACCCGCGCCAACGTTCAGGCGGACATCGACGCCGTCGACGAGCGCAACGGCGCCATCAACGAGCGCCTCGCTTCGGCAGAGCCGGCTGCGATTGCCGACGATGCGGAGCTTCTGGGCTATGCTCAGAACGCCGGCGCCTCCGTGTTCCGCGCAAACTGCTCCCAGTGCCACGGCTCTGGCGCGCAGGGTGTGCAGGCGGGCGGGTTCCCGACCCTGATCGACGACGATTGGCTCTGGGGCGGCACGATGGACGACATCGTGTACACCGTCACCCACGGCATTCGGAACGAACAGGACGGCGAAGCTCGCTGGTCCGAAATGCCTGCCTTTGGCGACATCCTCCCCGAAGAGGAAATCACCGCCGTGGTTCAGCACGTGCGTGCGCTTTCCGGGCAGGAACATGATGCCGCTCTCGCCGCCACTGGCGCCGAAGTGTTCGACATCAACTGTTCCTCCTGCCACGGCGTTGATGGCAAGGGTGACCAGTTCCAGGGCGCGCCGAACCTGACCGACGCGATCTGGCTCTATGGCGGCGATGAGGACACTATCACGCACACCGTGACCTATTCCCGCTTTGGCGTGATGCCGGCGTGGAACCTGGACGCGCGTCCGGGCTCGGGTCTGACCGAAGCTGAAATCAAGGCCGTGGCCACCTATGTGCACAGCCTGGGCGGCGGTATCTGATCGCGAGGCCGCATAAGCAGATGTAAAACGGGCGGCCTTTGGCCGCCCGTTTTCGTTCAGGCGCTCATGCTTTCCTGATCCCGGGCCGCCGCATGCGCGATAGACGGGCGCGCCGCGCAGCGCGCCACCCAGTCGCGGATCACTTGGCTATCGGGCGTGAACTCCGGCATCCAGCCAAAGGGGCTGTGGAGCAGAAGATCGGCGGCGCTGAACGTGTCGCCCATCAGGTAGGGGCCGTCCTTCAGAGCGGTTTCAAGAACGCGCGCCATGGCGGCTTTGTCGCGGAAGGTTGCCTCAAACCCAGGGTGGCTGAGCTCAAGAATGCTGGCCACCATCACGGGCTCCATCACACCTTGGTAATAGAACAGCCAGGACAGGAACCGGCCGTGGTCAGCCGTGCCGGGGGCTGGGGCCAGTCCGGCGTCGGGGTAGAGTGCACACAGATGGGCGACAATGGCGCCACGTTCGCGGATGTGCTGCCCGTCATGGACCAGCAGCGGCACCTTGCCTTCGGGGTGCGGATTGCGCGGATCGCGGGCGCCCGTCCCGTCCTGCCTGGGTACGGTGACGGTGATGATATCGACATCGGCACCGAGCTCCTCGATCAGAGAGACGATCGACGTCGAGCGGGACATCGGGGAATGATAAAGCGTAAGCATGGTGAGCCTCCTTGGCGTTTCGATAGGGGGCTCCTAACATCGCCCTACTGACACTTTCCGGCAGGAGTCCATGGCCCGTTCTGACCGACTGTTCCGTTTGCTCGACACGATCCGGCGCCTGCCCGCGCCGATCACAGCCGCGCGTCTGGCGGAGGAGACGGGCGTTTCGCTACGCACGCTCTATCGCGACATTGACGCCTTGCGCGCGGGCGGGGCCCGGATCGAGGGGGAGGCCGGGCTGGGCTACACGCTCACCGAGGATCCGGCGCTGCCGCCGCAACAGCTTTCGCGGTTGGAGGTCGAAGCGCTCACGCTCGGCCTTTCCGCGATTCGAGACTATGCTGACCGGGAGCTGGTGACCGCCGGGGAGACCGCCCTGGCCAAGATCATTGCGCGTCTGAACGATGACGGCCAACGCGCCGCCATGCACGCGGTGCTGCGCAACTATGCCCCCGTTTCACAGGCCGCGCCCAATGTTGCCGTAACGGAACTTCGCCGGGCCTGCTGGGACGAGCTGGCGATTGATCTGACCTATGAGGACAAGGACGGCGCGCGCACCGAACGCCGTGTCTGGCCGCTTTGCATCATCTACATGGACAATGCCCTGCTGCTCGTGGCCCACTGTCTTCTAAGGAAGGATGCAAGGTCGTTCCGGCTGGATCGGATCCATTCGATGACCCTGACCGGGGACAGCTTCCGCCCCCAACGGGCGCCGCTTTTGCGTCGCTACAGCACGGAGCGGAAGGCTGGACGGGCGCCGCGACAATAGCGCATATTGCTTGCACATTTTGACCTGTGTCAATGAGCGGAGCCGCTGAAAGCCCGATACCAGCGAGTGACGCAATCCGTTTGCCCGAAAGGTCCAGCCATGAGCCAGTCCGAAGCTCCGAAGCTCTATCAAGGCCGCGAGCCGGTCTTCCCACGTAAGGTCAGAGGGCCATTTCGCCGCCTGAAGTGGGGTCTGATGACGGTGATGCTGGGCATCTACTATCTAACGCCCTTGATTCGTTGGGATCGCGGTCCCGAACTGCCCAACCAGGCGGTTCTGATCGACCTGGCGAACCGGCGGTTCTACTTCTTCTGGATCGAAATCTGGCCGCATGAGTTCTACTTCATTGCGGGGCTATTGATCATGGCGGGGCTTGGACTGTTCCTGTTTACCTCGGCCCTGGGCCGGGTGTGGTGCGGCTATGCCTGTCCGCAAACCGTGTGGACCGATCTGTTCGTGCACACGGAACGCTGGATCGAGGGCGACCGCAACGCGCGGATCCGGCTCTATAACCGCAAGTGGGATGCTGAAAAGATCCGTCTGCGTGTGACGAAATACGCCGTGTGGCTTCTGATCGGCCTTGCGACGGGGGGGGCGTGGATCTTCTACTTTGCCGACGCGCCGACCCTTATGATGAACCTTCTGAATGGCACCGCGCACCCGGTGGCCTATTCGACCATGTTCATCCTCGCCTTCACCACGATCTTCTTCGGGGGCATCGCCCGCGAACAGGTCTGCATCTATGCCTGCCCGTGGCCGCGGATTCAGGCGGCGATGATGGACGAAGACACCATCACCATCGGCTATCGCGACTGGCGCGGAGAGCCGCGTGGCAAGCACCGCAAGGGGGCCGACGCCGAGGCTCTCGGCGATTGCATCGACTGCCGTGCCTGCGTGAACGTCTGCCCCATGGGCATCGACATCCGCGACGGTCAGCAGCTTGAATGCATCACCTGCGGCCTGTGTATCGACGCCTGCGACGACATGATGGCCAAGATCGGCAAGCCGCGCGGGCTGATCGACTATTTCGCCCTGTCGGATGAGCCCAAAGAGCGGGCTGGCCAGCCCGGCAAGCCGGTCATCAAGCACATCCTGCGCCCGCGCACGATCGTCTACACGACGCTCTGGTCGCTCGTGGGCGTCGGGCTGGTCTTTGCGCTATTCATCCGGCCCGACATCGACATGACTGTCGCCGCCGTGCGCAACCCGACCTATGTCACGCTCTCGGATGGCACGATCCGCAACGCCTATGAGATCCGTCTGCGCAACAAGCATGGCGAAGAGCGCCCGTTTGAGCTCTCCCTGACCGCCGATCAGCCTCTGCAGCTGACGGTCGAAGGTGCCGACACGCCCGTGGTTGACGTTCCCGCCGATGCCACGCATCAGGTACGGGTCTATGTCATGGCGCCTCCGGGATCGGACGCGGCCGAATCTGAACGCACCGATTTCCGCTTCTGGGTGGAAGACATGTTCAGCAGCGAACGTGCGTCCAACGATGCCTATTTCGATGGGAAAGGAACCCGTTAATGCCCGAATTCGAACTCTCCTCCTGGGTCATGGTTGCGGCCATGGTCGGTGGCGCTCTCCTGATGCTGGGCATCGGCGTGCTGCTGGGGCGGGGAGAGATCACGGGTAAGAAGTTCTTCGCGATTTTCGCCATGTTCTTCGTGGTGATTATCGCGGTGAATATCGCCATGGCGTTCTTTGCCGTCGGAACCTTTCCGGGACTGGAGACAAAGAACTCCTACGTTGCCAGCCAGCATTTCGATGACAATCGCGCCGCGCAGGAATCGCTGGGCTGGACCGTTGATGCCGATGTGAAGCAGGACGAGCTGCACGTGACGATCTTGGATGCGACGGGCGCTCCGGTGGAGGTGGATTCGATTTCCGGCGTCTTTGGCCGCGCCACCACGGTGCGTGATGACCAGACCCCGGAGTTCCGCTTTGACGGGCAGCGCTACGTCGCCAAGGTGAATGCGCCGGGTGGCAACTGGAACCTGCGGATGCAAGCCGTGGCGCAAGACGGCACCCCCTTCACACAAAGGGTTGTCGTCTACGTGGAGCACTAAGCGATGGCGATGACGGAAAGCTCTGGCGCGGCCTGTCCGGGCTGCTTGGCGGCCCCGGCGATCACGGATCGCTCGGGCCGGGTGATCTCCTCCGCATCGCGTGACGTGCAGCTCTCCTTGCCCACGGTCCATTGCGCAGCCTGCATGGCCACCGTCGAAAACGGGCTGATGAAAATCGAGGGCGTCGAGGATGTCCGCGTCAACCTGACCCGCAAGCGCGCCACTGTGCGGGCCCGGCCCGAGGCCGAGACCGAAACCCTGGTCCATGAACTTGAACGGCTCGGCTACGAGGCGCAGCCGATGGACGGGGCGGTCCTGACCGCCTCGGAAAGCGACCGCACGGCCCGGGATCTGATGATGCGGATGGGCGTTGCGGGCTTTGCCATGATGAACGTCATGCTTCTGTCGATTTCGGTCTGGTCCGGGGCGACGGATGCGACGCGCGATCTGTTCCACTGGATTTCCGCCGCGATCACGCTGCCTGCGATCCTGTTTTCTGCACAGCCCTTCTTCCGCCATGGATGGAGCGCGGTGCGCCACGGGCGGCTCAACATGGATGTGCCGATCTCTCTGGCGATCATCCTGGCCGTGCTGATGTCGGTCTATGAGACCTCGCAGTCCGGCGCCCATGCCTATTTTGACGCCGCGCTGTCACTGACTTTCTTCCTGCTGGCCGGGCGGTTCTTAGACCAGAAGATGCGCTCCGTTGCCCGCTCGGCGGCGGCAGAGCTCTCTGCGATGTCCGTGCCCACGGCGCTGAAGCTGACCGATGAGGGCCCGATCACCGTCAAGGCCGCTGATCTGGCGGTGGGCGATGCCGTGCTTGTGCGTGCCGGGATGCGCGTGCCGGTGGATGGCACCATCACCGAGGGAGCGAGCGAGCTGGACCGAGCGATCCTGACCGGCGAAACCGATCCGGTGCCGGTGGAAACGGGGGCTGACGTGCGTGCCGGGGAACTGAACCTGACCGGCCCGCTGACCGTGACGGCGGCGGCGGTCGGCAAGGACACGTCGCTCAATGCGCTCGCGGATCTGGTGACGATCGCGGAGGAATCGAAAAGCCGCTACAATTCGCTGGCCGACCGTGCGGCGCGGATCTATGCGCCGGCGGTGCACCTGCTGGCGCTCACGGCGTTCCTGTTCTGGATGTGGATGACCGGTGGCGATCTGCGCCATGCCATGGGGATCGCGGTTGCTGTGCTCATCATCACCTGCCCCTGTGCGCTTGGCCTGGCGGTTCCGGCTGTGTCTACGGTCGCATCCGGGCAGCTCTTCCGGCGGGGGCTGCTGGTGAAGCACCCCACCGCGCTAGAGCGTCTGGCCGAGGTCGATGCCGTGATCTTTGACAAGACCGGCACGCTCACCACGGGCACGCCGCGCCTGACCACGGAGCTGCCCGACGATCTTCTTGCGGCGGCCGGCGCTCTGGCTGATGGCTCCGCCCACCCCCGCTCTCAGGCGGTTGCGCAGGCGGCGCGGGGGCTTCCTGCGGCAACGGTGACAGACATCCGGGAGCATCCCGGCCTTGGCGTCGAAGGTCAGTGGAACGGGCGGTGGATCCGCCTGGGCCGTGCCGGTTGGATCGGGCAGGGCGAAGGCACCGTTCTGGCGGTGCAGGGGGATGCGCCCATTGCTCTGACGTTTGAGGATGCGCTCCGCCCCGGCGCCGAAGAGCTGGTTGCCGCACTCACCGCGCAGGGCGTTCCCGTGACGCTTCTGTCCGGCGATGCCGAAGCGCCCGTCTGGGCCCTGGCCGACAAGCTGGGGATCACCGATTGGCAGGCGGGCCTGATGCCCGAGGACAAGAACGACCACATCCGGGCCCGCTCCGAAGCCGGAGAGCGCGTGATGATGGTGGGCGACGGGCTCAACGATGTGGGGGCGCTTGCGCTCGCCCATGTCTCGCTCGCGCCCGCGCAGGCGATCGAAGCGACGCGGGTGGCGGCGGATGTGGTGCTGACCTCCTCCGATATCGCGCCCGTATCCGAAGCGATGCGGCTGGGCCGCGTGGCGCGGCGGCGCATTCTGGAAAACTTCGGGTTGGCCGCGTGTTACAACGCCGTGTCGATCCCGGTGGCGTTCTTTGGCTTTGCCTCGCCTCTGGCCGCTGCGATTGCGATGTCGACCTCGTCGATCGTCGTGTCCCTCAATGCGCTGAGAACCCGCTGATGGAAATTCTTGCGATCCTGATCCCGGTGTCTTTGGTGCTTGGCGGTATCGGGCTTGGCCTGTTCTTCTGGACGCTCAAGAACGACCAGTATGACGATCCGCAAGGGGATGCCGAACGCATCCTGCGTACGGACTATGATGACCGTCCGAAAGAAGACTGACACTTGTCAAAGAATCTTTTTGTTCAGCATTGACTGAACGGAGCGCGGTCCCCATCTGACCCTCCATGACACGCCTTGAGTCTATCCGCGCGGATTTTCTGGACCGCATGAGCCTGATCGCGGCAGCCGACGGGATGCCGCCGATCTCTGGGCGCATGTTTGCTTTGCTCGTCTTTGATGGCGGGCCGATCTCGTTTGGAGACTTGGCAGAGCGGCTGAACGTGAGCCGTGGGAGCGTCTCGAACTCCGTGCGTTTCCTGGAGAGCCGCGGTGTGCTGCGCCGCTTTACGCGCCCGGGTGAGAGGGGCGAGTATTTCGATCTCGCCGAAGACCCGTATTCGGGACTGATGGAACGCATTGCCCGCCGCGCGCGAGACGCGGAGACCGAGATCTCCATCACGCTGGAGCAACTCGGAAAAACCCTGGATGACCGCTATGCCCGGCTATCCGAACTGTCCCTGTTTTATGGTGCCGTCTATGACAGCGCCGCCGCCACTCTGACGCGGCTGACCGGAGAAAACGATGACCGAACACCTTGAATTCCAGCACGAAAAAGGCGCGAGCCGGTCCAAGTGGATTGCTGGCCTGCTGGTCGTGATGCTGGTTGGCTGGATGGGCAGCGGCTATGTGCTTCCGGCGGCGGAAGCGCCAGCCGAAGAGGCGACACCAGCCAAAGCGGAACGCCGCGCGGTGACGGTTGCCGTTCACGAAAGCCATGCGGCACCTGTACAGCAGGAGTTCCTGGCCGAGGGCCAGGCAGAGCCGCGCCGCGATACCGCGCTGCGCGCAGAGACCGGCGGGACAGTTGCCGAAATCGTCATCGAAAAAGGGGCGGATGTCGAAAGCGGGGCCGTGATCGCGCGGATTGATCCGGCGCAGCGTCAGGCCGATCTGGAACGTGCGCGCTCGGAAGTGACCCGCACGGCGCGTGATCTGGCGAACGCCCGCACGCTGTTGGCGCGGGGCGTCGCCACCAATGACCGTTTGATCGAATCGGAAAGCGCCGCTGCCGCCGCGCGTGCCGGATTGGTCGCGGCCGAAGAGGCGATGAAGAACCTGGAAATCGTTGCGCCCTTCTCGGGTCGGATCGAGTCTCTCGATCTCCAACCGGGGGAGCTGATCGGCGCCGGGTCTGAGATCGGTCGCATCGTCGATCTGAACCCGCTGACGGTCTCTGTTCAGGTGCCGCAGCAATCCATTGCCGATGTGAAGGTCGGCATGGCGGCGGATGTCCATTTCATCACGGGCACCGATCGTGCCGGAGAGGTGACGTTTGTCGGCACCTCGGCGGATGCACAGACCCGGACCTTTACCGCAGAAATCACAGTGCCCAACGAAGACGGGACCATCCCGGCGGGCCTGTCGGCGCAGGTCCGCATTCCGACCGGCGAGCTGGAAGCGCATTTCCTGAGCCCGGCAATCCTGTCTTTGGACACCACGGGTCAATTGGGGGTGAAGGCCGTGGGCGAGGGCAACGAAGTCGTGTTCTACCCGGTGGAGATCCTGCGCGCTCAGACCGATGGGATCTGGGTTGGCGGGCTGCCCGATGCGTTGACGGTGATCACCGTCGGCCAGGGCTTCGTGAACCGCGGCGAAATCGTGGAGCCGAAAGCATCCGATCTGCTTGAAGCCGCGGCCCAGACCAAAGCCGACACATCGGAGACAAAGGAATGAACGCGCTGATTGATGCAGCCTTCTCCCGCGCGCGGGTGATCGTTCTGGCCCTGCTCCTGATCCTTGGGGTCGGGGCGGTGGCTTATCGGGCGATCCCCAAGGAAAGCTCTCCTGAAATCCCGATCCCGGTGGCATATGTGGTCACGACCCTCGAAGGCATCAGCCCCGAGGACAGCGAACGCCTTCTGGTCGAGCCGCTGGAGACCGAGCTGAGCGGGCTTACCGGCCTCAAGAAGATCGAAGGCCACGCGGCGGAGGGCTACGCCTCCGTCACCATGGAGTTCGAACCGGGGTTTGACGCTGATGAGGCGCTCGACAAGGTGCGCGAGGCGGTGGACCGGGCGAAGCCCAACCTGCCGAGCGACGCGAGCGAACCTTCGGTCAACGAGGTGAACACCGCCCTCTTTCCGATTCTGACCACGGTGCTCTCCGGCCCCGTGCCGGAGCGGACGCTCAACCGTCTGGCCGAGGATCTGAAGGACAAGATCGAAGCGATCAACGGCGTGCTCGAAGTGGATGTCGGCGGGGAACGGGACGAGCTGATGGAGGTCGTGATCGACCCCACCACCTTTGAAACCTACAATATCTCTTTTGATGAGCTGATCGGTCAGATCCAGCGGAACAACCGTCTGATCGCGGCAGGTGCGATTGAAACGGGCGCCGGTCGTCTGGTGCTCAAGGTGCCGGGGCTGATCGAGGATGTGGATGACGTGATGGAGCTGCCCGTGAAGGTGCGCGGCAACACTGTCGTGACCTTTGCCGATGTCGCCACCATCCGGCGCAGCTTCGAAGATCCGTCCAGCTTCGCCCGGATCAACGGCCAGCCCGCCTTGGCGCTTGAGGTCAAAAAGCGGGTGGGGGCCAACATCATCAACACGGTCGATCAGGTCCGCGCCGTGGTGGCCGAGGCGCAGGCCGATTGGCCCGATACGGTGAAGATCAATTATCTCAACGACCAGTCCCAAGACGTCAAAGACATGCTGTCCGACCTGGAAGCGAACGTGATTGCAGCGATCATCCTGGTGATGATCGTTGTCGTCTGGGCGCTCGGGCTGCGGGCGTCGATCCTTGTCGGGCTCGCCATTCCGGGCGCATTCCTGGCCGGGGTCACCGCGCTTTGGGTCATGGGATACACGATGAACATCGTTGTGCTGTTCTCGCTGATCCTTGTGGTCGGAATGCTGGTGGACGGGGCCATCGTGACCGTAGAGCTGGCCGACCGCCGATTGCATGACGGCTACGCGCCACGGGCGGCCTATGCCTATGCGGCGAAACGCATGGCCTGGCCGATTATCGCCTCCACGGTCACGACGCTGTCGGTGTTCTTCCCGCTTTTGTTCTGGAACGGCGTGGTGGGCGAATTCATGAAGTTCCTGCCGATCACGGTGATCCTCACGCTGACCGCGTCGCTGTTCATGGCGCTGATCTTCATCCCCGTTCTGGGCGGCGTCATCGGGCGCAAGCAGCCGCAAAGCGTCTCCACGCAGCGCACATTGCATGGGGCTGAGGTGGGCGATCCCCGCACGGTGCCGGGCCTGACCGGCGCCTATGTACGGCTTCTGCAATGGGCGATCTTGCGTCCCATCGTGACGCTGGTCTTTGCCATGCTTCTGCTGGTGAGCGCCTTCCTAGCCTATGGCAAGTTCGGCAATGGTCTCACCTTCTTCCCCTCGGTGGAGCCCGAGGTAATGCAGGTGACAGTGCGCGGGCGGGACAACTACTCGATCTATGAAACCGACGCGCTTGTCCGGGCTGTCGAAGACCGCCTGCTGGCCTATGATGAGGTCCAGTCCGTCTACGCCCGCTCCGGCACCGACCGGCAGGGCGACGAAGAGGTGATCGGCACCATTCAACTTGAGCTGACCGAATGGGACACCCGCCGCAAGGCAGAGGTCATCGGCGAGCAGATCCGCGATGAAATGACTCAGATCCCCGGCATTGACGTGCAGGTCCAGACAGATAGCGGGGGGCCCAGCTCAGGCAAGCCGGTGAGCCTTAAGGTGCGGGGGCGCAGCCCCGACGCGCAGCAGCAGGCCGTCGCGCAGATCCGCGAGCAGATGGACGCCATTGGCGGCTTCACCGATGTCACCGACACCCGAGCGCTGCCCGGCGTGGAATGGACGATCAAGCTGGATCGCTCCGAAGCGGCGCGGTTCGGGGCAGATGTCAGCCTTTTGGGGCAGGCGGTGCAGCTTCTGACGCGTGGGATCACGGTCGCCGATTACCGGCCCGACTATACCGATGGATCGGTCGATATCCGCGTGCGTTTCCCCTCCGGTGATCGCACGCTCGAAGAGCTGCGAGGGCTGCGGGTGCCGACCTCGTCGGGGCTGATCCCGATCAGCAACTTCGTGACCTTTGAGGCGGTGCCGCGCACCGGGATGATCACCCGGATCGACCAGAAGAGGGTCATTTCCATCGAATCGAACGTCGCGCCCGGGCTTTTGGTCAACGATCAGATCATGGCCCTGCGCGGGGCGCTCGAAACCATGGACCTGCCCGACGGGGTTGATTGGGAGTTCGGCGGTGAGGCCGAAGACCAGCAGGAAAGCATGACCTTCCTGATCGGGGCCTTCATCACGGCGATTGCGCTGATGTTCGCTGCGCTGCTGACCCAGTTCAACAGCTTCTGGCAGGCCTTCATCGTCATGTCGGCGATCGTCTTCTCGGTGGGCGGCGTGCTTTTGGGGCTGATGATCACCGGGCGGCCGTTCGGGGTCGTCATGGGCGGGATCGGCGTGATCGCCCTGGCCGGGATCGTGGTGAACAACAACATCGTTCTGATCGACACGTTCAACGACCTGCGCGCCGCCGGGATGAGCGCCTATGAGGCCGCCGTGCGGACCGGTGCCCAGCGTCTGCGTCCGGTTCTGCTGACCTCGGTGACGACCGCTCTGGGGCTGATGCCGATGGTGATCGGGCTCAACATCAACTTCTTCTCGCGCGAGATCGTCTATGGCGCCCCGTCGACCCAGTGGTGGACGGAGCTGTCATCGGCCATTGCCGGGGGGCTCATGGTGGCCACGGTCCTGACGCTGGTGGTGACGCCCGCGCTTCTGATGCTGGGCATCAAGCGCAGGCATCGCCACCTGAACGGGGATCAGCTTGCAGAGCTGGAGTATCAGGAACTGAACAAAGGCGCACCCGCCGCGCTCTGACAGCGCCATCGTCCGGGCGGCACGCGTGGCCGCCCGGACAAGGACCGATCCTAGTCCAGAAGATCCTGCCCTTCGCCCTTCACCGGAGAGGGGCGCTCCGCCCCGACCTGTGCCTCGCGGAACCGGATCGGGCTGCGCACGGAGGGCGTGCCGTTCAGGTCCACCTTCATGCCGCGCGCAATGACCTGCGGATCGTCGAACACCTGATCCATCCCGTTGATCGGCCCCGCCGGAACGCCGCCCGCTTCGCAGCGGCGCAGGATCTCATCGCGCGGGAGCGCGGCGATCAGCGGCTCCAGCAGCGGGATCAGAGCGGTGCGGTTCGCCAGCCGCGCCGGGTTGGTGGCGTAGTCCGGGTTGGTCGCCAGCTCGGGCACACCCAGCTGATCGCAAAGCCGGGCGAACTGGCCATCATTGCCCACGGCGATGATGACATGGCCATCGGCACAGTCGAACACCTGATAAGGCACGATATTCGGGTGGGCGTTCCCATGCTGGACCGGCGCCTTGCCGGTCGCGAAGTAGTTCATCGCCTGATTGGACGAGATCGCCAGAGCGCAGTCCAGCAGCGCCATGTCGATGTGGTCTCCGCGCCCAGTTTCCTTGCGGCGGTAGAGCGCGGCGAGGATGGCGTTCGTGGCATAAAGCCCCGTCACCAGATCGGTGATCGGAACACCCATCTTTTGCGGCTGGCCGGATGGATCGCCCGTCACGGACATGAGCCCGCTCATCCCCTGGATGATGAAATCATAGCCCGCACGGGGTGCGTAGGGACCATCCTGCCCGAAACCGGTGACCGAGCAGTAGATCAGCCGCGGGTTCAGCTTTGACATATCGTCATAGCCAAAGCCGTATTTGGCCAGCCCGCCGACTTTGAAGTTTTCGATCAGGATGTCAGCGCTTTCGATCAGATTGCGCAGCTGCGCCGCGCCCTCTTCGGTGCGAAAATCAATGCAGACCGACCGCTTGCCGCGATTGGTCGCGTGGTAATAGGCGGCGGTTTCTTCGCCGGTCGTGTCGATATTGGGCGGGCCCCAGCGACGGATGTCATCGCCTTCCGGCGCCTCGACCTTGATCACTTCGGCGCCCAGATCGGCCAGCGTCTGACCGGCCCAGGGGCCGGCCAGGATGCGCGCCAGTTCGACGACCCGAAGGCCTTCCAGCGGGCGGCTCATTCCGCGAGCTTGGCGTCGATGATCTTGGCCAGGTCCTCGAAGCTCATGTTCGAGTGCTTCTCGCCGTCGATGATCAGCGTCGGCGTTGCGGTGATGTCATCGGCTTCGCGGTTGTCATTATACCAGTCGATCAGCGCCTGCGCGGTCGCGGCGTCGGACATGCAGGCATCGACCTGCTCCTGAGAAAGACCGGCGGTCAGCCCGGTCTTGCGCAGCCGCTCCGCGATCCCGGCCAGATCGCCGTCTCCGATCCATTCCTGCTGGGTCTCATAGATCAGGCCGGACAGGCCCCAATAGCGCATCTCACCGCCGCAGCGGGCCACCATGGTGCCCCAAAGCGCCGCGCGGTCGAACAGCGCTTCGCGGTGCGTGAAGCGGACCTTCCCGGTGTCGATATATTCGGTCTTCAGCTTCTGGAACTGATCGTTGTGGAAATCGGCGCAATGCGGGCAGGTGTAGGAGGCGTATTCGATGATTTCGACCGGGGCGTCCGCCGCACCGAGCGTCATGTCCGCGATCTCGACCGTTTCCGTGGCAGCGGCCGGATCGGCTGCGGCTTCCTGCGCATTGGCCATGGCCGGCAGCAGCGGGCTTTCCGCGCCGCTGCCACGGGTCATTACCCAGCTGCCGGTGGCCAGAAGGGTCAGCGCAAGCGCGCCGGTCAGGATCCGAGAAGTCATGTCGTACTCCGTGTTGGGACATCTTTGGAAAGCACCTGCGCGCCGAGCCGGTCGAGCGCGTCGCGCAGGGCGGTGTCGTGGACGCCATCGGTGCAGGCATGGGCCTGCGCGCGCGCCTGCGGGGCAGGCTCGCGGGGCGTGGATTTCGGGGCGTGGCCGAACTGTGCCTGTCCTTCGGCAAAGCCGGTCGGGGCGGTCTGGGTCACCCGCACGCGGGCGATGGCATTATAGCCGTAGCAGGCGTTGACGCGGTCCCGGATCAGGGGAAGCTGCATCTCCACCATCGGGGCCTGAGCGCCCGTGGTCAGCAGGGTCAGCGTCGCGCCGATCCCGCCGCGCCCGTAGCCGACCTTGACGGGGCGGGCGATGGCTGCCACCTCCTCGCCCGCGATCTCGCTCCAGTGGGTGAGCAGCCGCGCCACGGCAAAGCCGCGCTTTTCCCCGGCGGAGCGGATGCGCTCCTGCATCAGGGTGGCAGCGCGGGAGAATCCGCGGGTCGTGGTCTTGCGGCCTGTCATGGGGGTAGCATAGCGCGACCGCCGGGGCAGGGGCCAGAGCCACCCCGCGCTATCGGATGACAAAAGAGTGAGAGACCCGTGGGCACGAACCTGAGCGACGATCTTCTGGACTGGTATGACCGCCACGCCCGCGATCTGCCCTGGCGCATGGCGCCGGGCGGGCAGCGCGCGGATCCCTATCGTGTCTGGCTGTCAGAGGTGATGCTCCAGCAAACCACCGTCGCGGCGGTGAAGGGCTATTTCGAGCGGTTCACGACCCGCTGGCCCACGGTCGAAGATCTTGCCGCCGCCGAAGACGATGATGTCATGGCCGAGTGGGCAGGGCTGGGCTACTACGCCCGCGCCCGCAACCTGCTCAAATGCGCGCGGGCCGTGGCGGGGATCGGGTTCCCTGAGGATGCCGAAGCCCTGCGCGCCCTTCCCGGCATTGGTCCCTATACAGCGGCGGCGGTGTCGGCGATCGCCTTTCAGAAGCGCGCGGTGGTCGTGGATGGCAATGTGGAGCGGGTCATGGCCCGGCTGCACGACATTCACACGCCCCTGCCAGCGGCCAAGCCCGAGCTGACCACCCTGGCGGAGGCGCTGACCCCGCAGGCGCGGCCCGGAGACTATGCGCAAGCGGTCATGGATCTGGGTGCGACGATCTGCACGCCCAAGAGCCCGGCCTGTGGCATCTGCCCGTGGCGCGATCCCTGCCTGGCCCGCGCGCGCGGCACAGCGGCAGAGCTGCCCAAGAAGACCCGCAAGCCCCCCAAACCGACCCGCGACGGCGTGGTCTGGGTCGCCCGCCGCGCCGATGGCGCGCTCCTGCTGGAGCGTCGCCCCCCACGCGGGCTCCTGGGCGGCACGCTCGCCTTCCCGACCAGCGGCTGGGATGGAGAGGCGCCGCCGCCGCTGGATACCGACTGGCACGAGACCGGGCAGGAGGTGCGTCACACCTTCACCCATTTCCACCTGATCCTTGAGGTTCTGGTGGCCAACTGCAGTGCCGATGCGGTGCCCGACCGGGGCGCCTTCCGGCATGTCGTGCCCGATGAACTGCCCAGCCTGATGCGCAAGGTGGCGCTGCTGGGGGAGGGCTTTGCCCTCCCCCAGGCCCCCTCCCAAGGTATTTTTACAAATAAGAAGCCCGGAGCATGAGGCGCTAGAGCCCCTCCGCGACCTGACGCCGCGCGGCATTTCCCCTGCCGCGCAGGGGCGTATAGTGCCCCCGACTCAGGAGGCCAGATTGATGCCCGCAATTGCCCGTTTCCGCTCCGCCGCGCCTTATATGCTGATCTATCTTCTGGTGCCGCTGCTTTGGCTGGGGGCCACGCGCGGCGGGCTTTGGGTGCTGCTGCCGCCGGTTTATGCGTGGTATATGTTCACCGCGCTCGATGCGCTGCTGGGCCTCAGTGAGGACAACCCCGATCCAGACACCCCGGACGCTGCCTTATGGTGGTATCGGTTGGGAGTTGCGGGCTGGGTGCCTGTGCAGGCCGTGACGCTGTTTGGCCTGATCGCCTATGCGACCCGCGCGGACCATCTTGGAGGATGGGAGCTGGCCGGGCTGTTCTTTGGCATGGGCGTGGCATCCGGCACGGTCGGGATGGTCTATGCCCATGAGCTCATGCACCAAAAGCCGGCCTGGGAACGGTGGCTGGGGGATATCCTGCTGGGCATGGTGTGCTATGGGCATTTCCGCTCTGAACATCTGCTGGTGCATCACCGCTATGTCGGCACCCCGCGCGATGCGGTGAGCGCGCGCTATAACGAAGGGTTCCACCGGTTCTTCTTCCGCGTGCTGCCTGAAAGCTTCCTGTCCGCGATCCGGGCCGAGCGCCAGATGCAGGCCCGGCGGAGCGGCGGCGGGCGGTTTGCCAACCCGTTCTGGCGATACGGCGTTTTGACCGTAATTTCCGCTCTTCTGGTCATTTTGCTGGGCGGATGGCTGGGGCTGGCCTTGTTCCTGTTCCAGTCCATCGTCGCGATCTGGCAACTGGAGCTAACCAACTATGTCGAACATTACGGCCTGACACGGGAGCATCTGGGCGAGGGGCGATACGAGCATGTCAAACCGCGCCATTCGTGGAACGCGGCCCACACCGCGACGAACTGGTTGCTGATCAATCTGCAACGCCATTCGGACCACCACTACAAGCCCGACCGCCGTTTCCCCCTGCTGCAAACCTATGATGAGGCCGACGCGCCGCAGCTGCCCTATGGCTATCCGCTTATGACCATGGCGGCGATGGTGCCGCCGGTCTGGCGGCGGGTGATGAACCCGCGCGTGCGGGCCTGGCGGCGGCAGTATTATCCGCAGATCACCGATTGGTCGGCCTACAAGGCGGGCACGACGCCCCTGCCAAAGGGATCGTAAGCGCACCTGCGCAAAAAAAATCCCGCCACATCATGCCGGAGGAGGCCTCGGGCATGACGATGGCGGGAAAGTGGGCCTGCGGGCTATAGGGCCGCAGGCTCCGGCGAAGTGAATGTTAGCTCGGCCGCATCTCGGAGCGGATCTGCTGGCGCAGGATGTCGATCGGGACGGTTTCGCCGTCGCGTTTGAAGTGCCAGTAGGTCCAGCCGTTGCAGGACGGTGCGCCTTCGAGTGCGGCGCCGACCTGGTGGATGGAGCCGCGCGTTTCGTCGGCAATCAGCGTGCCGTCGGCGCGGACCTTGGCGGTCTTGCCGCGCGGGCTGACGAGCATCTCTCCGGGGCGGAGCATGCCGCGTTCGACGAGCTGGCCGAAGGGCACGCGGGGCTCGGCGCGCTTGGAGCGGGTCACTTCGAGCGCGGAGCGGTCGAACCGGCGCACCTTGGCCAGGCGCTTGGTCGCGGCCTCGCGGTAGGCTTCTTCGCGCTCAATCCCGATGAAGTCGCGGCCCAGCATCTTGGCCACGGCGCCGGTGGTGCCGGTGCCGAAGAACGGGTCCAGAACCACATCGCCCGGCTCGGTGGTGCCGATCAGCACGCGGTGCAGCAGGCTTTCGGGCTTTTGGGTCGGGTGCGCCTTGGCGCCCGTCGAGTCCTTGAGCCGCTCATGCCCGGTGCAGATCGGCAGCACCCAGTCAGAGCGCATCTGCGTGCCTTCGTTGAGCGCCTTGAGCGCCTCATAGTTGAAGGTCGGCTTGGCGGTTTCGGATTTGGCGGCCCAGATCAGGGTTTCATGGGCATTGGTCAGCCGCTTGCCGCGGAAATTGGGCATCGGGTTCGACTTGCGCCAGACCACGTCGTTCATGATCCAGAACCCCTGGTTCTGAAGCTCGGCGCCCAGGCGGAACACGTTGTGATACGAGCCGATCACCCAGATCGCGCCGTTGGGCTTGAGCAGGCGGCGGGCCTCGGTCAGCCAGGCGCGAGTGAAATCGTCATAGGCGCGCAGGCTGTCGAACTGGTCCCAGTGATCGTCTACCGCATCCACGCGGGAGTTGTCGGGCCGGTGCAGCTCGCCCTTGAGTTGCAGGTTGTAGGGCGGATCCGCGAAGATCAGATCAATGCTCTCATCGGGGAGCGCGCGCATCTCTTCGATGCAGTCGCCCGGCAGGATCGTGTTGAGAGGGAGCACAGCCTGAGCTGCGCCCTTTGTCGCTTGTTTCGTCATATCTGTCCGCCTCATTGCCCGGCGATTTTTCGCTCGGTTATTGCAAACAGAATGAGTCAGGGGTGATTCCCTGTCAAAATCTTTTTTGAATCAGGGGTTTGAAGATTTCTCTTGCAACAAGATGTTGCGGATGGGTGCGAAGGAACGTCTATGGTGTGGGGTCACGCCAAGATTTAGAAGCGCAGCTTTGTGTTCTTTCGTCCCGTAACCTGCGTTGCGTTCCCAGCCGTATCCGGGGTGCTGTTGCGCCAGAGTCTCCATGATGGCGTCGCGGCTTATTTTCGCCACAATTGACGCCGCCGCGATCGACACGGAGCGCCCATCGCCCTTCACGATCGCCTCTCCGGGGCAGGGCAGATCGCGTGGCAGGCGATTGCCGTCCACAAGCGCAAGGTCGGGGAGCGTCGCGAGCCCCTCAATCGCGCGGCACATCGCCAGGTGGCTGGCGGCGAGGATATTGAGCCGGTCGATCTCTTCGACGCTGGCATGGGCGATGGAGATTTCGGCACAGCCCTCAAGCGCCTCGGCCAGAGCGGCGCGGCGGGCGGCGGTCAGTTTCTTGCTGTCATCGAGGCCGGGGGGCAGGCGGGAGATGTCCAGCACCACCGCCGCTGCCGTGACCGGGCCGCAAAGCGGGCCGCGGCCCACTTCGTCAACACCGGCGATACGGGTCAGGCCGCGCGCCATGGCGGCCTGTTCAAAGGAAAGATCGGGTCCATGTGTCATGGGCCCATCAACCAGCCACACGGGCCGGGTGCAAGGTCAGTCCTTGGAGGCCGGCTGCGGGCGCGGCTGAGGCTCTTGCGCGCGGGCCTTGGCATCGTGGGCCAGGGCGAGAATGTCGTAATAGTCGAACTCGGGCAAAAGCCGGTCTTGGGGCTGGTCGGTCATAGCGGTTGCTCCTGATATGTCCTCCCTGCGTTGGCGCTTATCATAGCGCGGCGCGGAGGTCCGCCGCGCCGCAGCGTCACTTGACCTTTAGGGCAGGCGCCATCCGTGCCGCTCAAGGCAACTGACCACGTAGCCCTCGTTGCGCGTGTGGCGCCCGTAGGATGTCAGGCAGGCCGCCGGGAGAGTGCGCCAGTCATAGCGCGCCTCCAGGCAGTGCGCTTGGGCGACCTCCATGTGCCCATGCCGTGGGCCGGTGAAGGCGAGGCACTGCGCCGGGATCACGCGATGCGGAGGCGTATCGCGGTCTCGGTCAGGGCGTCGGGGCGGTTCTGAGGGCGAGGAGGACTTCTTCTTGTCCTTCGTGACCTCATGGACGATGGCGCCCAGGATCAGCGCGCCGACAATGGCGCCCAGAACCTGCTCGCCCGTCTGGGCCGAGCGCGCCTGCGGCGGATAGGTCTGGGCGGTCGCGGGCGTGGTGGCAAGGCCAAGGATCAGGCCAAGAGCGGTGAGGGTCTTGCGCATGGGGGCTCCTTTCGTGTCAGCCGATGCGGGATGACGCGATGGGCGCAGATGCGGGCGTGCCGCTCAATAACGACGGCGGCGCACCCGATAGCCGTCAATTTCCATCGCGCGTTATTGATTAGCGCCTTCCGCACGGGCATGGTCATCCGCATGATACGCACGCTTTCTCTCCTTCTGGCTCTGGCCGCCGCGCCTGCCGCTCAGGCCGCCTGCTATGCTGATTACAAGGCCAAGCAGGACGACCCCCTGCGGCTGGCCTACGGTGTGGCCGAGATCACCGGCCCTTGTGACGCCGCATCAGCCGTGGCCGAACTGACCCCACGCCTTGCCGGGAAGGGGTGGACCCTTCTCGATGTGATGGGCACATTCGGGGATGACGGGCTGGAAGAAAGGAAAGCACGTGCGGGAGACCACTATCTCAGCTTCTGAGGCCAAGGCTCTTGGGGATCGGACTGTCATCATAGGGATCGCGGCGATTGTCGCCTTCCTGACAGGTGCTGCTGTGCTCTTGTTCCTGAACCTGCCCGATGCGGGCGCGTTCAACGATCAGGTGACGCAGATCTTCGTCGAAAATGATCTGACCGCCCCGGCGGAGATCAAGCTTCTCGAAATCCTCGCGCAGTCGGGCACGATCTTTTCCGAAACGCTGACATCGTACCGCTTCGTGATCTTCGTGCTGCTTGTCTTTGCCACCGCCATGCTGGTGGCCGCTCTTGTCTTTCTGGTCATGCTCATCACGCTGAACCGGCGGATGGGCCAGATTGAGCAATCGGGCATTCAGGTGTCGTCGCTGATGATCAACCGCGATCAGAACCTCGTCTATCTGAACAACTTCGAATTCAAGCTGACCCCGGCCGCGATTGAGACGCTCTCGGTGCTGGCCGAAGCGCGGATGGATGATGACGTGCTGTCGGGCGCGGAGATTGAGGCCATGATCTCGGGCCGTAGCGCGGCGGAGTGCGAGGAGGCGGCAGGCGCCACCCGGATCAAACGGCTGCGCGACACGCTGGGCAACCAGATGGTGAGCGAGCTTTTGGTGCGCAACATCGCCCGCAAGGGCTACATGCTGGCCATCGACAAGGATGTGATCCGCATGGTCTGAGCGCCCCGGTGCATCGCGTGCTGCGATCACGTCGGGGCGGAGGGTGCAATCCGGGCGACATGTGCCGCCCGGAAGCTGTCATTCAGGATCAGCTGTCGCTGCTGCCGCGGTCCGAGCGCAGCAGGGATTCGGTCGTATAGACCAGGATCGCCATCCCGATCGCGCCCAGAACGGCCACGCCAAGGAAGACGAACAGGTCAATCGGCCCGCCAAGATCCTTGAGCTGGGAGTGGGTCATGGCCAGCACGAACCACACCGCCGCGACCGCGCCGATGGGCATGGACAGCTGCGCGAGCAGGAACTTGCGCCAGCTGACCGAGCGGTCCCGTATCAGCACGAACAGATAGGCGAGAGTGATCACCGCCGCGACCGCGACCATGATCCAGAACAACCCGCGGCCGAAGATCTCTTCGAACACCGCGATGAGGGTGGAAAGGGTAAGTTCTTTCATCGTCGTGTCTCCTTAGGCGCGGCCGCGCAGCATGGCGTTGTAGGTCGCTTTGAGCGCGACTTCCTTCATCAGCCAGCTGATCCAAAGCTCTTCGAGCGGCGCGATCACGCCGGGGAAGGACGGAACCAGATTGTTCTGATAGTCGAACTCGACCAGCATCGCCCGGCCCACGCGGGTGATCATCGGGCAGGAGGTGTAGCCGTTATAGCTCTCGGTCGCCTGAGCGCCGGTGATGGCGGCGACGAGATGGTCTTCGACCACGGGAACCTGCCATTTGACGCTGGCCGCGGTCTTGCCCTTGGGCACCCCGGCGACATCGCCAAGCGCGAAGATCTCGGGGTAGCGCAGGTGCTGAAGCGTATGTTTGTCACACTCCACCCAGCCCTGATCGGTCCATTTGTCGGCCCAGCTCAGGCCGGACTGGCGCACGAATTCGGGCGCGCGCTGCGGCGGGATGACATGGATATAGTCGTAATCCATCTCAACGGGGCCGCCATCGGTCATGAAGGTCGCGCGCTTCGCGCCGGGCTCCATGGAGATCAGCGCGTGCTTCATTGCGGTGTCGACGCCGCGATCCGCAAACAGCATCCGCACTTTCTCGGCCACGATCGGCACGCCGAACAGGCTGCCTTGCGGGGCGGCATAGCGGAATTCGGCCTTGCCGCGCGTGCCCGCGCGGCGGGCAATATCGTCGATCAGGAAGGTGTGCTTGAGCGGAGCGCCCGCGCATTTCATCTCGGTGGCGGGGCGGGTGAAGATCCCGACGCCGCCCTCTTCGGAGAACTTGGACGCGGCGGCCCAGGTCTTGGCAGCGTCCTCGGGTCCGCCATAAAGCGCACCGACCCCGTTCTGGCCGATCAGGTCGCGGCTGAAGCCTTCGATGGCCCCGTGATCCAAGATCAGCCCCGGCGCGACGACCAGCCAGTCATAGCCCAGCGTCTCGCCGCTTTCGGTGGAGACGGTCTTGGCCACGGGATCGACGGCGGCGACCTTTTCGGCCAGCCAGGTCACGCCCTCCGGCAGCCATTTGGCGGTGTCGGACACGACGTAATCCGCAGGCTTCAGCCCGGTTGCAACCAGAGACAGGCCCGGCTGGTAGAGATGGTTCTGACGCGGATCGATCACCGTAATCTGCGCGCCCTCAAGCCGGGCAACCAGCCGGTTGGCAAGGGCGGTCCCCGCAGCGCCGGCGCCGATGATCACGATCCGCGCATTGGTCTGCGCGCGCTGTGTCTGGGCCTGACCAATCTGCGGTGCCACTGCGGCAGCAGCGCCGCCGCCCGCCAATAGCGAAAGTACCTGTCTGCGATCCATATATCCCTCCGATATTGGGTAAATACATATTCCAAAGGCGAGATATCTACGTCTCGCCTGCGACACTTTGTTCTATGTCAATTTCTGGGGGCTGGATCCGCGATCATGGCGGTTCTGGCATCAGGGCGAGGCCTAGATTTTTTGGTCGGAGTGGCGAGATTCGAACTCACGACCCCTGCCACCCGAAGACAGTGCTCTACCAGGCTGAGCTACACTCCGACCGTGACGCGCGGCGTATACCTCGCCGCGCGTTATTGCAAGCGGATTCAGTCCCGCGTTTCGCGCAAACGACCCGGTTCGTCCTGCTTGAGGTAAGCGGCCTCTTCCTTGGTCAGGTTGATGCGGTCAAACCCGGTGATCATCGGCGCGACATGCTTGCGGAACCCGCCGATGGTCAGAAGGTAAAGGTGGGCGACCACGAAGGCGATGATCGCAAAGCCCGCCAGGATATGCAGGTTGGCGACAATGGTCAGCCAGAAGCTGCCGCGGTCCAGATCGCTCCAGAACGTGTGGAGCAGGTAGATGATCCCCGTGGACCAGATCGCCGGGAACAGCACCATCTTCAGTGCCATATAGGTGGCCGCCTGCAGTGGGTTGTGCCGCTGCTTGAGCTTCTTGCGGTAGGGCGAATGCTCGCCATGGAACACACCCCAGGCATAGAACTTCACCATGGTCAGAAAGCCCTTGGAGCGCGGCAGGAACTGCTTCCACGCGCCGGTGGTGAAGAGCCAGAAGGTCGCGAAGATCCACAGCAGCAGCAGTGCAAGCGCGGTGATGGTGTGGATCCCGACCGCCGCCTTGAACGGGATCAGGCTGTGCAGCCCCGCGATCCGCAGCCCGGTGAAGACCAGGATCAGGATCGAGGCGGCCTGGCTCCAGTGCCAGAGCCGGTTGAACGGCGTGTAGACCTTGACGCAGTATTCGGTCCGATCAGGGGTCTGGGTCGTCTCAGTCATGGCTGTTCCCTTTCGGTCCAAAGATGCGCAGGGCGGCGTGGATCAGGACCCCGGCCAGAGCAGCCAGCACCAGCAGCAGGCCGATCTTGGCGGCGGGCGGCAGGGTCGCGCCGGGCATGTAGATCCCGGTCAGCCCGTTCAGGCGCCCGTCGCGGGCGTGGCAGCTTTCGCAATCGAGAGCCTGCTCCGCCGGGGCAACCATATGGGTCGTGGGCCAGAACATCTCTGTGTCCACGAAGCCGAACTCCCCGGAATACTCTTCTCCGATGTAGTCCATCCCTGCCTGGATCGCCTTGGCCCAGTCGAAATTGGTCCACAGCGCAGTGTCGGTTGTGGGGCCATAGACATTGGTCATGACCATCTCATTGAGCTGGCTGTCATAGGCCTGACGGCCGATCATGCGCTTGAAGGGCCAGATGCGGGCGTGGGGATCGGCAGGATCGCCGCCGACGGCGTTGACGGACACAACGCCGTTCGGGTCGATCTTTGTGTTGGTGTCGGTGTAGCGCACCTGACCGTCGAACCAGCTGTAGAACGGCACGACATCTTCACCCCATTCGAAATCGCCTTTCTGCGACATGTAGGTGTGCAGGTGCTGTCCGTCGGACTGGATGAAGTCCTCTTCGTGATAGGGCTTGCCGTCGCGCAACTGCCCGGCGGTGGACCAGTCCCAGACCGTCTTTGTGGCCACGCCGCCGCGGGCGAATTCGGGGATATGGCAGGTCTGGCACGCCAGCCGGTCGGTATGGTCGTTCAGCTTCAGCCCCATCAGCGTGGTGGGGTGCGGCTCTTCGCCGTGGCAGCTCTGGCAGGTGGCGACATCCCGGCGCTCGCCCGGCTTCATATCCGGGTGGTCTTCGGGAGTGGTGTTGTAACGCGATCCGGCAATGGCGTGCTGATCCGACACGTGGCAGGTGGCGCACACAAAGCCTTCGCCGCCATCCTCGACGGCGGACATGTGCACATCCACCTCGAAGCTGGGCTCATACAGGGCAGAAGACAGATCGCCGTGCTTCACGTTATCGCCGCCGCCGCCATAGAAGTGGCAGTTGCCGCAATTGTCGCGGCCCGGCATGCCCACGCTTTGCGCGGCTTCGCTCAGATCCACGGGCCAGGCGGCGGCGCCGGTGATCGTCTTGGCCCCGTCCGGCACGGGATCGAGAGGCACGGCTCCGGCGCGGTTGGAATACTTGGTATATTGGCCCGAACGGTCGTGGCAGACCAGACAGTCCACGGCGGCATCGGCCATGGGCGGGTCTTCCCGCATGTCGTCCCAGCCGTAACCGACATGGCACGAGGTGCAGCGCGGTTCATTCGACGGCACGTTGCCGCAAAAGGAGTTGATGACGAAACGCTTACCCAGGAGCTGTTCGGTCGTGGGGTGAGAGTATTCCCAGTTCCAGTGGGTCGTATGCTTGACCTGATTGTCCGCTTCGGTGTGGCAGGTCAGACAGGCTTCGGTGACTTCGGGACCGGATGCGAAGTCTTTTTGCAGGATCTCGAATTTCGTGTGATCGGCGGTGGAGCCACTTGCGGGAATGTCGGGGGCCACGGCCTCTTGCGCCAGAGCACTGATCGGCAGCGCCAGCAGCAGCGCGAGCGATGCTGAGAAATGTCGAATCATGACGGTCCTTTCGAAAGAGCCTCCTATTCTCATGCAAGCATGTGAATATCTACGCCTTGACATGTGTCAATTTGGCGCGGCTCAGGGGCGGCGACCGTCGATGCCGCGCAATATCGAAGAGATGGATCGCGGATTGGTTCCCGTTTCGGGCCGTGGCCGGGCCCGCAGCACCGGGCGATTGACAGAGTGCCCGCCACGCCCCTCGCGCCAGACGATATAGACGCCCGATGCGATGATGATCCCCGCGCCAATCGCCGTCCAGCGGTCGATTCTTTCGTCGAAGATCAGCCACCCATAGGCCGACGCCCAAAGGATCTGCGAATACTGCATGGGTGCCACCACAGCCGCTTCGCCCGAAGAATAGGCCGCCACCATCAGCCGCCCGGCGAACCAACTTAGCACCGCGATCACGGCCAGCATGCCCAGATGACCGGCGGGCATGGGCTTGTACACAAAGCCCAGCATGGCGCCCATCAGGATAACATTGGCCATCATCGGCAAAAGCAGCAGCACGACGGGGCGCTCATCCCGACCGACCTTGCGCACGATCACGGAGGCCAGGGCTCCACACCCCGCGGTGCAGAGCGCCGCCAGATGCCCGAGCGTGAGCGCCTCAGTGCCGGGGCGCAGAACGACCAGAACGCCTGCCAGCCCCGAGATGACCGCGCCCGCCCGGTGGGGGCCGACGCGTTCCCCGAGCAAAGGCACGGATAGCAATGTGATGAACAGCGGCGTGGCAAAGATGATCGCATAGACCTGCGCCAGCGGCAGGACCGAAAAGGCGTAGAAAGCCGACAGGGCCGTGAGCACGGCCGCCCCGGTGCGCAGAGCCAGCCACCAGGGGTGGACCGGGATCAAGGTTCCGTGGGTCTTGTCCCGCAGCATCATCAGCGTGGCCAAGGGGAAGGCAAACAGTGCTCCGAAAAACACGATCTGAACAGGCGAATAGAGCGCGCCCAGAAGCTTCACGACCACGTCGTGCCCGGCAAAGATCGCAAAGGCCAGCAGCGCAAACAGCGCCGCGCGCAGGTTCGGGGTCATGGCGTCACGTCAAAGGCTTTCAGGCAAAGCGTATCGCGCGGCCTCTGATGGTCAACCCGTATCTCGTTTGGCCAGAATCATCCCTAGAACGGGTTTGGGGGAGAGCAGAGCTCTCCCCCAACCGGTCGCGCCAAAAGGGCGTGAAAGCACTTAGGCAGACAGCGCGGCGACGATCTTGTCGCCCATCTCCGATGTCGAAATCGGCGTGCCGCCATCCGGGCCCATGAGGTCCGCTGTGCGGGCGCCATCGGCCAGGACCTTTTCCACGGCCTGTTCTACCTTCGTCGCCAGGTCTCCGGCGTCGAAGGAATATCGCAACGCCATGGCAAAGCTCAGGATGCAGGCGATCGGGTTGGCCTTGCCTTCGCCCGCGATATCGGGGGCGGAGCCGTGGACCGGCTCATAAAGAGCCTTCGGGCGGCCATTCGCCATCGGCGCGCCGAGCGAGGCGGACGGCAGCATCCCCAGCGATCCGGTCAGCATGGCGGCGGCGTCGGAGAGCAGGTCACCAAAGAGGTTGTCGGTCACGATCACGTCGAACTGCTTGGGCCAGCGGCACAGCTGCATGGCGCCGGCATCGGCATACATGTGGGACAGCTCAACCTCGGGGTAGTCGGCAGAGACGCGGGTGACGACTTCGCGCCACAGGATGCCGCTCTCCATCACGTTGGCCTTCTCCATCGAGCAGACCTTCTTGCCGCGCCGCATCGCCAGCTCGAACGCGGAACGCGCCACGCGCTCGATCTCGCTTTCGGTGTATCGCTGCGTGTTGATGCCGACGCGCTCATTGCCCTCTTCGAAGATGCCGCGGGGCTCTCCGAAATAGATGCCGGAGGTCAGCTCGCGCACGATCATGATGTCGAGCCCGGCAACCACGTCCTTCTTCAGGCTGCTGAAATCGGCCAAGGCATCGAAGCATTGGGCGGGGCGGAGGTTGGCATAAAGGTCCATCTCCTTGCGCAGGCGCAACAGCCCGCGTTCGGGCTTCATCGAGAAATCCAGATCGTCATACTTCGGCCCGCCCACGGCGCCCAGCAGGACGGCGTCGACCTCCTGAGCCCGGGCCATGGTGTCGTCCGTCAGGGGCGTTCCGTGGGCGTCATAGGATGCGCCACCGACCAGCCCTTCGGACACGTCGAACGCCAGCCCTTGCGTGCCGCACCAGTCAATGACCTTGCGGACCTCGGCCATGACTTCGGGACCAATCCCGTCACCAGGCAGAATCAGGAGCGAAGCGTTGACATTCTGGGCTGACATGGGGCTGTCCTTTCTTGACACATCGCCTGCCGGGGTAGCCCGGCCCCGCGAAGTGGTCAAGAACGGGCGCGGTCAGTGGCCGGTGCGCTTGAGCACGACGCTGATCGTTTTGGCAAGGATGCGCACGTCCTCGGACAACGACATATTCTGATAGTACAGATCATCGTAGTCGGTACGTGATTTAAAGCTCGAGGAGTTCCTCGATGAGACTTGCCACGCGCCAGTAATGCCCGGCTTCAGGTCATAGTAATGACCTCCACCTGCTTGCTTATAGAGTTTATTTTGATTCGGCATGAATGGGCGCGGTCCGACCAAACTCATCTCGCCTCTCAAGACGTTAAAGAGTTGGGGTAATTCATCGAGACTGCTGCTACGCAAGAATCGACCGAATTTGGTTACGCGCGGATCATTTTTGATCTTCTGATAGTGTTCCCATTCGCTGCGTGCTTCAGGGGCATTATCAAGAAGGTCTTTCAGTTTCTTGTCAGCATCCGGCACCATTGAGCGAAACTTGAAGCAGTGAAATGCTTTCCCGTTCTTGCCAACGCGGGGGTGAATGTAGAACGGGCTGGCGCCGTCAAGTGACGCTACGACAATCAAAATTGCGAAAACTGGTAGCAGGAATGGCAAGCTGAGGAGAATCAGAAGTAAGTCGAATACGTACTTGCCGCCACGGGCATAGAGGTCAGAGGGTTTGGCAACCGGGTTGGTCCGGTCCGGCATGCCAATAGACTCAATGCCAGATCCCAAAGAAAGGCGTTTCATTGATTTTTCCTCAAGCTCGCCCTTCGGTTCGAAGGGGGAATGGGACAGAAAAGGAATAAACGTCGGGAACCACGCGGTGTGGTACATCTAACACTGGAATCATAGCAGGCGTGTGACGTTTAACTGTTTGGTATGAATTTGTGCAACCTCTTATTTTCATGGGGTTGTGTCATCTATTTTACCTATTTTGATGGCGGGGTATTGTGATATCGATCCAGACGAGCCGATGAGGGCCGGCGGATTCGATGGAATGGTCTAAGGGGGATCCAGGCCTTGGCCACACCACTTGAGCATCCATGACGTCCACATCCGCCGAAGGCAGCACATAAGACACCCGCAGATTGCCCGGCGCACCGCGTGGCCAATCGGCGGTGTCATGCGCGGGGTCGCCGTCATGGTCGGGGTCGGCGGCCGCTCTTGCACCGCCGCTGCTGGGGGCGGGATCCTGTAGGCGCGGATCGGACAACAGGACCCGGATCACGCCATGGCGGCCTTCCCCGTCTTGGGGGTCAAGATTGGCCCTTCCCAGCACGACGAAGGGCGGGTTCGGTGCGTCGCCCAACGCGCCATCGAACAAGCGCAGCCAGAGCATGATTTCGTCGGCATTGCGCGCGCCGCTCCGATCTTCGGGGCCGTCGAAAATGGGCGCTGTTGCGGCGAAGCACAAAAGCGTCAGGATGGTACCGGGGGTCTCCACCGGAACGACCCAATGCGCGGTCGAGGAGAGGCGTTGCGCAGCCAGGGCGTCGGGCGTCAGGACCTCGGGTGCGCGGCTTCCAGGGAGGTCGCGCCAAAGCAGCGAAGACAGATCGCGCGGTTCTCTGATTGGGAAGCGGGACAGGATCGCCATGCCGCCATCGCCCGCGAACCGACCAAAGCCCTGAGCATCCTCAGCGTCGCCCAGCCGTCCGTTCTCGTTCAGGTCTAGGCCGCTGACCCGGCCCGTATTCGGGCGCAGCGCCAGATGGTGGGGGTAGTGCAGGCCTTTGTCCGCCAGCCGGTCGATCAGCGCGGAAAGCGCGGCGCCGCCTGCGTCGTAATCGAACTCTGTCAGGAGTAAAATGTCGGGCGTGGCATGCGCGATGACGTCGATGGCGCCATCGGTTTGGGCATCGCCTTTGAGAAGGTCGCGCAGCAGAAGGCCGGGCCCGTCGCGGCTGAACGCAGCAGAGTAGGTGGCAACGCGAACCGCATCGGCTAGGGTGGCGCTCGGTGCTAGTGCTGCAAGGAGAATGGCGCAAAGCCACGCACGCCATAAGTGCGCCCGTTTGCCCCGTGCGGGAGTGCTCAGGCGGCGCTGAGCTCCGCCGTATCGGATTGGGCGCGTTCGCGGCGCTGTTCTTCGACCATTTGGGCCACCCGCAGAAGCGCGATGCCCCGCATCATCAGCCCGGCCGGAATGACTCCCCATGCCGATACCATCCAGATTTGGCTATGTGCAGAGACAAGCCGTGTCACGTCAATCAGTCCGCCGCTATATTCGACGGTTGCTGGGAACAGGAATGGCAGGAGAAATCCTAATACGAGGTTAATTTGGCCAGTGCGTTCCAGCCTTTGGATCAGGTCTCCGCGGCTGGAGGCCTCGAAGGTCGGCAAGTTGATCCAGAGGTTGAAGTCGCGGCGCCGGGTCGGCCATCCCATCGTCCGCAGTGACAACGCGAAGAACGCGACGGACAGCCAGCCGATCATGTAGGCGACTGCGGACGCCGTGATGACAAGTGCGGTCATTGAGGCGGGCATCTCTGGCGGGAGCATGAGCCCCATCAACCGCACGGGCGAGAAAGGCTGATCCAGAAGATTGGCCACGCTCTGCGCAACGCTTTCGACCGCGCCCCCGAGCGGAGATGGGGTGATCTGTTCGCGCACCAGAAGGGTCAGGAGCAAAACAGTCGCGGCGGCGGCAAAGAAGCGAATGCGGTTGAACGGCGGGGCATCGCGGAATTCCACAAGCGAGGGCGAGCCGCTGAGATATTCGCTGACGGTGAGCGCACCGGCGCATGATGCAAGAAACAGGGCGATCAGCGCTGTGTCTCCGGGCGTGCCGGGGAGAACCAGTGTCGGTAAGGCGATCAGCCACGCGATCAGGAACCCGCGCAGGACCGCCCCGGCCAATCGGGACAGCATGTTGTCAAACCCTCTATCCGCCCGTGCCCGGATTTTTCCGGTGCCTTTGGGGCCAGATGATCCCGCCTGCTCTGACGGGTGCCTCATTGATGACACAAAGTTGCCCATTTCTCTCCCTGACGGCAAGCCTTCAGGTAACAGATGAGTAAGGAACAGGGCGGTTTTGCGGCGGAGGTGGTGCGAGAATGCAACCATTCTCAAGCGATTAGAGGGCGATCTTAACCTCAGATCGAAGATATTGGGGCCGCGCCGTAACGCGACCCGAAATGTGGCAATCGGAATGTCCGAGCGGTCAGACCCAGGGGCGCTCCAGGCCCGCTTTTGCTTCGAAGCCGTCGATGGCCGCGGCTTTCTCGAGGGTCAGGCCGACGTCGTCGAGCCCTTCCAGCAGGCAGTGCTTACGGAACGGATCCACATCGAAGGGGATCACTTCGCCTTCCGATGTGGTGATCTCCTGCGCCTCCAGATCGACGGTCATCCGCGCGTTGGCGCCTTTTTCCGCGTCCTTCATCAGCACATCGACTGTCTCCTGCGGGAGGGCGATGGGGAGGATGCCGTTCTTGAAGCAGTTGTTGAAGAAGATGTCCGCAAAGCTGGGTGCGATCACGCAGCGGATGCCGAAATCTTTGATCGCCCAGGGCGCATGTTCGCGCGAGGAGCCGCAGCCGAAATTGTCGCCTGCCACGAGGATCTCGGCCGCGCGATAAGCGGGCTTGTTCAGCACGAAATCGGGGATCTCGTTGCCGTCGCGGTCAAAGCGCATCTCGTCGAACAGGTTCTGCCCCAGCCCCGACCGTTTGATGGTCTTGAGGAACTGTTTGGGGATAATCATGTCGGTATCGACATTGATGAGCGGCATCGGCGCCGCGATCCCGGTGAGCTTTTCGAACTTGTCCATTAGGGCCTCCTTGATCCTTGACGGATAAAGCACGCCAGAGGCGGTCCGGCAAGCCGGGCTGTCGCAGAACTGTCAAACGAGCCTCCTATGTTTCCGCGCGAAGAAGGATACATCCATGAAACGAGCAATTGATCTGAGCGATGCCGTCGCGCTGATCCCGGACGGGGCGGTGCTGCATGTGGGCGGCTTCATGGGCGTGGGCTCTCCGCACCGGCTGCTGGCGGCCTTGGCCGAAAGCGGGCGCACGGGGCTGACCGTGATCGCCAATGATACGGCCAAACCGGGTGTGGGGATCGGCCTGCTGGTTTCGGCCCGCGCGGTGGCGAAGGTCATCACGTCTCATATCGGGCTGAACCCCGAGACCCAGGCGCAGATGATTGCCGGAGATCTGGAGGTCGAGCTGGTCCCGCAGGGCACTTTGGTCGAACGCATCCGCTGTGCGGGTGTCGGGCTTGGCGGCGCGCTGACCCAGACGGGCATCGGCACCGAGGTCGAAGACGGCAAGCCGGTCGTGGAGATCGACGGGCAGCGGTGGCTGCTTGAGAAGCCGCTTCACGCCGATTTCGCCCTGATCGGTGCGCGGCACTGTGATTATGTCGGCAATCTCGATTACACGCTGACCGCGCATAACTTCAATCCGATCATGGCGCTGTCCGCGACGACCGTGATCGCGGAGCCCGATGAGATCGTCCCGGTCGGGGTCATCCCGCCCGACGCGGTGAAAACGCCCGGCGTTCTGGTGAACCATGTCGTGCGGAGGGCCTCGTAATGGTGATGGAAGCCAAAGAGATGATCGCGCGCCGCGTCGCGCAGGAGGTCAAGCCTGACAGCCTCGTCAATCTGGGGATCGGCCTGCCGTCGATGGTGGCCAACTTCCTGCCCGCCGGGATGGACGTGTTCTTTCAGGCCGAAAACGGCGTCGTCGGGTTGGGCGCTCGCCCCCCGGAAGGCATGGAGGACGTGTATCTCACCGATGCGGGCGGGGGTTTTGTCTCTGCTGTGCCGGGCGCTGCGTCGATCGATAGCGCGATGAGCTTTGGCCTGATCCGGGGCGGCCATCTCGATATGACCGTGCTGGGCGGATTGCAGGTTGACGCTGAGGGACGGCTGGCCAACTGGAAAGTGCCCGGCAAGATGGTGCCCGGCATGGGCGGCGCCATGGATCTTGTTTCCGGCGCAAAGCGCGTGGTCGTGGCCATGATCCACGATCACAAAGGCACGCCGAAGATCGTCGAGGAGTGCAGCCTGCCGCTGACCTCCACACGGCGGGTGGACCTGATTGTGACCGACCTGGCCGTGATCGCCCCGGAAGAGCGCGGGTTGGTTCTGCGTGAACGCGCGCCCGGCGTTTCGGTGGATGAGATCGCGGCTCGCACCGGCGCGACGCTGATCATACCGGACGATGTGCCGGAAATGGCTGTCTAAGCCCCAACGAACAAAGGATTTTGACGATGGCAACCTACAACGCGACCCTGATGCACGGTGAGCGCGGCGGCGAAGGCAAGTACACCTTCGAGGCCGAAGACGGGCTGATCGACAACTCGGCCATGTCGACCGTGCGCCGGTTCATGGAGCATCTGACCGAACATGCCGGGCTTGGCCCGTTCGAATGGCAGCTCAACGCCGCCATGAAGAACAAGGAGAAGCATGTAGTGACGGCGCTCGGCGTGCTCGTCCTGCATGGCGATGAAGAGCCGTTCGTCTGCTTCATTAACGAGGCCTGAAGCGTCCCGGTCCGCGTCATGCGGGTCTGAGAACGAAGACGGGGGCGTCACCCGCCCCCGTCTTTTCGTAGATTGGACCTAAGCCTGGGCGCTTATAGATCGCGCACGTCGGTGAGGCGACCCGTCACCGCCGCTGCCGCCGCCATGGCCGGGGACAGCAGGTGCGTGCGGCCCTTATAGCCCTGGCGCCCTTCGAAGTTCCGGTTGGAGGTCGATGCGCAGCGCTCTTCCGGGGCGAGCTGGTCGGGGTTCATCGCCAGGCACATGGAGCACCCCGCCATCCGCCATTCGAACCCGGCCTCTTTGAAGATGTCGGCCAGGCCTTCCTCTTCGGCCTGCGCCCGCACCAGCCCGGAGCCCGGCACCACCATGGCGCGGATGCCGTCCTTGATCTTGCGGCCTTTCAGAATGGCAGCGGCGGCGCGGAGGTCTTCGATCCGGCCATTGGTGCAGGAGCCGATGAACACGGTGTCGATCTCGATATCGGTCAGCTTCTGACCCGCTTCCAGTCCCATGTAGTCGATGGCACGGCGCGCCGCGTCGACCTTGCCGCCGGTGAAATCCTCGGGGTTGGGCACGGTCGCGGTGATCGGCAGCACGTCCTCGGGCGAGGTTCCCCAGGTGACGACCGGCGCGATCTCTTCGCCCTTGAGCGTGATGACCTTGTCCCAATGGGCGCCTTCGTCGGTCTTGAGCGTCTTCCACCAGTTCAACGCGGCTTCCCACTGTGCGCCCTTAGGGGCGTGGGGGCGGCCTTTGACATATTCGAAAGTCTTCTCGTCGGGGGCGATCAGGCCCGCGCGGGCTCCGCCTTCGATGGCCATGTTGCACACGGTCATGCGGCCTTCCATCGACAGGGATTCGATCGCTTCGCCGCAATATTCGATCACGTAGCCGGTGCCGCCCGCCGTGCCGGTAGCGCCGATCACGGCCAGCGTGATGTCCTTGGCGGTCACGCCCGGCTGAAGCTGGCCGGTGATCTCGACCTTCATGTTCTTGGATTTCTTCTGGATCAGGGTCTGGGTAGCCAGCACATGCTCCACCTCTGACGTGCCGATCCCGTGGGCCAGAGCCCCAAAGGCGCCGTGAGTCGCGGTGTGGCTGTCGCCGCACACGACAGTCATGCCGGGCAGGGTCCAGCCCTGTTCCGGTCCGACGATGTGCACGATGCCCTGGCGGATGTCATCGACCGGGTAGTAATGCACCCCGAATTCACGCGCGTTCTTGTCGAGAGCCTCCACCTGAATGCGGCTTTCTTCGTTCTCGATCCCGTTTTCGCGGTCTTCCGTGGTGGGGACGTTGTGGTCCGGGACGGCGATCGTCTTGTCGGGCGCGCGGACGGTGCGGCCCGTCATGCGCAGGCCCTCAAAGGCCTGGGGGCTGGTCACTTCGTGGACGAGGTGGCGGTCGATATAGAGCAGGCAGGTGCCATCTTCGGCTTCATCGACAAGGTGGGCGTCCCAAATCTTGTCATAGAGTGTCTTGGCGGTCATCGGAATCTCCGGGCTGGACAGAAGGGAAGGGGGGTGAAGGGCTTACCCCTGCCGTGCCCGGACCGAACGCGCCGCGCCGAAAAACCGCCATGGGAGGCGGGCGTGGTCGCTTATGTTGGTAATCCGGGCCATCGGTCCTTGCGTTACACAAGCCCCCGGTCCGAGGCAAGGCGGCGCAGCAGTCGAACCAGCAGCGCGCAGCAGGCGGCCATCTGGCTTTCCTCGATGAACTCATCCGCCTTGTGGGCCTGCGCGATGGAGCCCGGGCCGCACACAACCGTCGCCGCGCCGAGCGATTGGAACAGTCCCGCTTCGGTCCCGAAAGCCACGCTCATGGCGCGGTTTTCGCCGGTCAGGGACAGCATCAGATCGCGCATCGGGTGCGGCTCCTGTGGCGCCAGGCCGACCACTTCGCCGATGGTGTCGGTGCGGATCGAACAGGCTGGGTCGCGCGCCTGCATCTCGGCCTCCAGCTTTGTGCGCAGGCTCTCGGCCTTTTGGCGGACCTGCGCGGCATGATCGGCGCGCACTTCGCGAAACTCCCACGCAATCTCAGCCGTCTCCGGGATCACGTTGTGGGCGCTGCCGCCTCGGATCGCGCCGATGTTGAGCGTGGTGTGCGGCGGGGTGAAGGGGCTGTCCTCGGGCACCGGCAACGCGGCTGCGATCTGCTCAAGCCCGAGCGCGAACCGCGCCGCATACTGGGCGGCGTTCACGCCCGCATCCGGGTCGGAACCGTGCCCGGCGCGGCCCGTGAATCGCGTGGTGTATTCGTTGCAGCCCTTATGCGCGTCGATCACCCGCATCTCGGTGGGCTCACCCACAAGGCACAAGGCAGGATGCGCATCGCGGGCCTTGAGCCACTCCACCAGATGCTGCGCGCCCAGGCAGCCTACCTCTTCGTCATGGGTCAGCGCGACATAGATCGGAACCTGCGGTGGTGCGGTCTCCAGAACTGCCAGCACGCAGGCGATGAACCCCTTCATGTCGCAGCTGCCCCGCCCATAGAGCCGCCCGCGATCGCGCGTGAGCGCAAAGGGCGGGTGCGTCCAGTCCTGCCCCGCCACGGGCACGACATCCATATGCGCCGACAGGATCACGCCGCCCGGACCGTCGGGCCCCAACCGCGCCCAAAGGTTGACCTTCTCGCCGTTGACCTGCCGTTCGACCTGCGCGCCCAGCCCCTCAAGCACCCCGGCCAGATGGTCCGCAATGGGCCCGTTGGGGTGCTCCGAAACGGAGTCGAACCCGACCAGCACTTCCAGATGTTCAATCGCGCGCTCCAGCATGGCCGCCATCCTGTCTGCGGTATGGCCGCCCGCGCAAGCCTTGCGTGCCCTGGTAGCCCAAATATCGCAGGGGCAGAGCCCCCTTCCACGCTTGCATATTCTCCCCTAGGCTCGCCGCATATCGCATGAGGGAGGCATAGATGCGCACCAACGACCAGCTCGCCCAATGGGACCGGGAGAACTTCTTTCACCCCTCGACGGCGCTTGGCGCCCATGAGCGCGGGGAGACAGAGACGCGTATCATCTCAACCGCCTCCGGCTGCACCATCACCGACCGCGACGGGCGCGATCTGCTGGACGCCTTTGCCGGGCTTTACTGCGTCAATGTCGGCTATGGCCGCCAGGAGATCGCGGACGCCATCGCCGCCCAGGCGAAGGAGCTTGCCTATTATCATGCCTATATGGGCCACGGCACGGAGGCGAGCGTCACCGCCGCCAAGATGATCCTGGACCGAGCACCGGATCACATGTCCAAGGTGTTCTTCGGCCTCGGCGGATCCGACGCGAACGAGACCAACGTGAAGCTGGTCTGGCACTACTGGGCGCTCCAGAACCGTCCCGAAAAGCGCAAGATCATCTCGCGGTGGCGGGGCTATCATGGCTCGGGGCTTCTGACCGGATCGCTCACCGGGCTGCACACGTTCCACCGCCATTTCGGCTTGCCTCTGGTGGAGGTGCTCCACACCGAAGCGCCCTATTACTACCGCCGCAAGGACGCGGACATGACGCCGGAACAGTTCACCGACCACTGCGTCGCAGAGCTGGAGGCCATGATCGCGCGCGAGGGCGCCGACACCATCGCCGCGTTCATCGGGGAGCCGCATCTGGGCACCGGCGGCATCGTGCCGCCGCCGCCGGGCTATTGGGACAAGGTGCAGGCGGTGCTGAAAAAGCACGACATCCTGCTGATCGCGGATGAGGTCGTCACCGGATTTGGCCGGCTTGGCACCATGTTCGGATCGACCCATTACGGGATCGAGCCCGACATCATCACCATCGCCAAGGGCGTGACCTCGGCCTATGCGCCGCTGTCGGGCTCCATCATCAGCGACAAGCTGTTCAAGGTGTTCGCGGAAGGGGCCGACCGCAACGGCCCCATTGGCCACGGCTGGACCTATTCCGCCCATCCCATCGGTGCAGCGGCGGCGGTGGCCAACCTCACTCTGCTGGACGATCTGAACCTTGTTCACAATGCGGGCGAGGTCGGGGAATACCTGAACGCCACGATGAAAGAGGCGCTCGCCGATCATCCCCATGTGGGCGAGGTGCGCGGGACGGGGATGCTCTGCGCCGTCGAGATCGTGGAAGACAAGGACGACCGGGCCGCTTTCGATCCGGCGAAGAAGACCATTGCGCAGGTCTCGGCCGAAATGCTCTCCGGGCACAATATCATCGCCCGCGCGATGCCCGAAGGCGACATCCTTGGCTTTTCGCCGCCCTTCTGCCTGACCCGCGAAGAGGCCGACCGCATCGTCGGCGCGACCGTGGACAGCGTGCGGAAGATCCTTGGCTGAGTGCGTCGCCGCCCTTGATGGCGGCGGCAGCCGGACCCGGTTGGCTTTGGCCGACCGTGCGGGGCGCGTCACGCGCTGCCCCGAAGGGTCGGGCTGCTCGCCAACCGATGTCGTGCAGTGGCGATCCGTGCTGACGGATGTTCTGGCACCCGCGACGGGCGCGGCGCATCTGGTGGCCGGGATGGCGGGCGTGGCCGAAGACCCCTCTGCCAAGGCGGCGGCCCATGCTCTGCTGAGCGAGGTGATCGCCGCGCCGGTGACGCTGATGGGCGATGCCGATCTGGCCCGCGCCGCAGCCTTTGGTGGCGGGCACGGTGTTCTGATCGTTGCCGGAACCGGATCGGTCGCCATCGCGGAAGGCCCGCACGGCGCGGCCCGCGCGGGGGGCTGGGGGCCGCTCTATTCGGATCAGGGCAGCGGATACGCCATCGCACGGGCCGCCTTGCGGCAGGCCTCTGACGGGCTCGAAGGGGTAACCGGCTGGGAAGAGGAGGATTTTGCGCAGGCGCTGTGCGGCGCGCTTGGCATCGCCGCCGATCCGCAGGCGCTCTACGCGTGGAGTGCGGGCAAGCCCCGGCGTGAGATCGCGGCCCTGACCGGGCATGTCGCGGAGCTGGCGGAAGCGGGCGATCCGGCGGCACAGGCGCTGTTGGCTTCGGCGGGGCGCGAGCTGGCCAAGATGGCAGAGGCCGCCGCCCTGCGCGCCGGGCTTGGCTTGCGGTTTGCGTGGAGCGGCGCCGGATCGGTCCTGGGCAATCCGCATGTGGCTCAGGCCGTCGTGGGCCAGATCGGCCCGCCAGCAGAGCCCGCTTTTACCCCCCTGCCGGGGGCGCTTGTCCTCGCGGCGCGCGCCGCCAGTTGGGACGTCAGCGACCAATGGTGCTCCGATGTTGCGCGGCAACTGGCGGGCTGACCGGATCGCCTAAACCACCAGATCGAGCGAGCGTTTCATCTCCTCCATCGAGAGGCTCGATGACACGTCATAGATCGAAATCCGAGAGACGAGATCCTTGTAGAACGTGTCGAACGCTTCGGTGGAAGTCACCTGTACTTTCAACAGGTAGTCCAGCGTTCCGGCCAGCCGGTGCGCTTCCGTGATCTCGGGCATGGCGTCGATCACCGCGCGGAACTCGGCCAGCCATTCCGCGTCGTGCCGCGCGGTGCGGACAGAGACGAAAAACGTCTCCTTCAGGCCGATCTTGCGGGCATCCAGGATCGCGGCCTGCCGTAGGATCGTCCCGCTCTGCAAGAGCCGTTGCAGACGGTTCCAGACGGTCGTCTTGGACAGGCCGACTTTCGCCGCGATTCGCTCCAAAGAGCGGGTTCCGTCGCTCTGGACCTCGCGCAGGATCTTGCGGTCGTCATCGTCAAGGGAGGGTGTTCGGTCGGTCATGATCGTTTCCGAAGGTTGATCCGTCTTTCGGGTGATAAGTGAAAACTGGTCAATCATGCGGTGGCAATGATTGTCAATTCCAGAACGTTGGTCACATTTATCGCCAAATCACTGCTCAAACGTTCCACGCACCCCGGAGGAAAGCCGATGCGCCATTTTCCGATCTATCTCGACACGCAAGGGAAACGGATCGTTGTGTCCGGCGCCGGGGACTGCGCCGTGGCCAAGCTGCGGCTTCTGCTCAAGACCGAGGCGCAGGTGGATGTGTTCGGCTCCGACCCCGATCCGCAGGTGGTGACCTGGGCGCGCGAGGGGCGGCTTTCGTATCACGACCGGGAGCTGGTGGCCTCCGATCTGGGTGGGGCACTGCTGCTCTACGCGGCCAACGATGAGCCCGACGCGGATCAGAAGGCGGCCGCGCTTGCCCGCGCTGCGGGCGTGCGCTGCCTGATCGTCGACAACCTCGATGACAGCGATTTCATCACCCCGGCCATTGTGGATCGCGCCCCCGTCACGGTGGCGATTGGCACCGAAGGCGCAGCCCCTGTGCTGGCCCGCCGCATTAAGGCTGATGTGGAGGCGATGCTGCCGCCGTCTTTGGGCCTTCTGGCGCGGATCGGTCAGGCGTTCCGCCCGATGGTGACGCGTCTCCCATTTGGTCGGGCGCGCCGCGATTTCTGGGCGCGCTACTATTTCGATCAGGGACCCAAGGCTTTGGCCGAAGGGGAATGGGCGGCGGAGCATGTGCTCAACGCCCTTCTGGACGAGATGAGCCAAGAGGGTCCGCGTCAGGGTCATGTCGATTTCATCGGGGCCGGGCCGGGCGATCCCGAGCTTCTGACCCTGCGCGCGCGGCGGTTGCTGCACGATGCCGATGTGGTGATCCATGACCGGCTCGTCTCGCCCGAGGTGCTGGAGCTGGCCCGCAGGGAAGCGACCATGATCGAGGTCGGCAAGGTGCCGTTTGGCCGGTCGTGGAAACAGGAAGACATTAACGCCTTGCTGGTCGAACATGGTGGCTCCGCGCAGGTGGTGCGGCTGAAATCCGGCGATCCCGGTGTGTTCGGACGTCTGGACGAGGAAACCGCTGCGCTCGATGCGGCGGGGATCGCCTATGCCGTCACCCCCGGGATCACGGCGGCCTCCGCCGCGGCGGCCACGATGAAGCTCAGCCTGACGCAGCGGGGCCGCAACGGCGATCTTCGGATCATCACGGGCCATGACGCGCGCGGCTTCGCCGATCAGGACTGGCGCGCTCTGGCGGTGCCCGGCGCCGTGGCGGCGATCTATATGGGCAAGGCGGCGGCGCGGTTTCTGTCCGGGCGGCTCCTGATGCACGGGGCGGCCCCGGACACGCCGATCAGCATCGTTGAGAATGCCTCGCGCCCCGACCAGCGGATCGCTGCGGCGACCCTGGTGACCCTGGCCGAACAGCTCAGAGGGGTCGACGGCCCCGCCGTCCTGATGCTGGGGCTGGCACCGCGTCAGGCGGCGGCCGACCTGCGCGAGGTGCTCTGATGGTCCGCCCGTTTGCCCCGAAGGTTGCGACGACCAATCACCTCATCGAAGGTGACGTGATCTACTTCACCCGCCCCGGCTGGACCCGGCACCTGGCCGAAGCTGCGGTTGCCCACACGCCTGAGGACGCGGATGCCCTGTTGGCCGAGGCGTCCCGCCATCCCGGCGAAACGGTCGAAGTCACTCTGGCCGATGTCGATCTGTCCTCCGGCGTGCCCGCGCCCGCCCATTTCCGCGAAGCGTTCCGCGCGCGCGGTCCGTCCAATTACCCTCATGGAAAGCAGGCTGGCCATGTATAGTTACAGCGCATTCGACCAAGCGTTCGTCCGCGCCCGCGTGGCAGAGTTCCGCGATCAGGTCGCGCGGCGGCTCGACGGATCGCTCACCGAGGCGGAGTTCAAGCCCCTGCGCCTGATGAACGGCGTGTATCTTCAGCTTCATGCCTACATGCTGCGGGTGGCGATCCCTTATGGCACGCTCAACGGCGCCCAGATGCGGCAGCTGGCGATGATCGCGGATCGCTGGGACAAGGGCTATGGCCATTTCACGACCCGCCAGAACATCCAGTTCAACTGGCCGAAGCTGGGGGACATCCCGGACATCCTCGACGCTCTGGCCGATGTGCAGATGCATGCCGTGCAGACCAGCGGCAACTGCATTCGCAACGTGACCGCCGATCACTTTGCCGGTGCCGCGCCCAATGAACCCGAAGACCCCCGCATCACCGCTGAGCTGATCCGTCAGTGGTCCACCGATCACCCGGAATTCGCCTGGCTTCCGCGCAAGTTCAAGGTCGCGGTCACCGCAAGTGAAGACGACCGCGCGGTGATCCGGTTCCACGATATCGGGCTGAGATTGGTCCGCCAGGACGGCGACGTCGGGTATCAGGTGGTGATTGGCGGCGGTCTGGGCCGCACGCCGATGATTGGCAAGGTCGTGCGGGACTTCCTGCCCAAGCGCGACCTGCTCGCCTATCTTGAGGCGATCTTGCGGACCTACAACCTGTCGGGCCGCCGCGACAACAAATACAAGGCACGGATCAAGATCCTGGTCCACGAGACCGGTCTTGAGACGCTCAAAGCGCAGATCGAACAGCAATTCGAGACGCAAAAGCGGCTGCTGCCCGATGTTGATCCTGCGATTCTTCAACGGATCGAAGCGGGCTTTTTCGATCCCGCGTTCGATCCGCGTCCGGTGACCATGCCGGAGCCCGGCCCGGGCCTGCGCGCCTTTATGGAAACCAACACAGCGCCCCACAAGCAGGCCAATCACGCCATCGTCACCGTGTCGATGAAAGCCATCGGCGCCACGCCCGGTGACGCCAGTTCGGACCAGATGCGCGTGCTTGCCGACCTCGCGGAGCGCTTCAGCCATGATGAGCTGCGGATCAGCCATGAGCAGAATGTGATCCTGCCCCATGTGCACCGCAACGATTTGCCGCAGGTCTATCAGGAACTGCGCGAAGCGGGGCTGGCCACGGCAAATGTCGGGCTGATTTCCGACATTATCGCATGCCCCGGCATGGACTACTGCGCCCTCGCCACCGCGCGCTCGATCCCGATTGCGCAGCAGATCGGGGAAGCCTTCGCCGATCTCGATGCACAGCACGAGATCGGACCGCTCAAAATCAAGATTAGCGGCTGCATCAACGCCTGCGGGCACCACCATGTGGGCCATATCGGGATCCTCGGGCTCGATAAGGCTGGGGTGGAAAACTACCAGATCACGCTGGGCGGCGATGGCACCCAGGCGGCGGCGCTTGGCACCCGGACGGGCCCCGGTTTCGCCCATGACGAGATCGTCCCAGCCGTCGAGCGGGTGATCGAAGCCTACCTGGCGCTGCGCGACGGCCCGCAGGAAACTTTCCTTGACGCCTTCCGCCGCGTGGGTATCGATCCCTTCAAGCAAGCGCTCTATGGAGATCGTGATGCAGCAGCCGCCTGACGAAGTCACCGCGCGCCGCCTGAGTGCACGCTTTGGTGCTGCCCCGGCTGAATCGGTTCTGGCGCTCGCCCTGGACCGCTTCGAGGGCCGCGTCGCGCTCGTATCCTCCTTCGGAGCTGAGGCAGCGGTGCTGCTTCACATGCTGTCCCGTATCGACCCGGCAGTGCCGATCCTGATGTTGGACACGCTGCTCCTGTTCCCGGAGACGCTGGCCTACCAATCCGATCTGACCGAACGTTTCGGCCTGAGCGATGTGCGGCGGATTACGCCGGACGAAGCGACCGATCCCGACCGGACACTTCACCTGCGCGACAGCGAAGCCTGCTGCGCCCTGCGCAAGGTCGCGCCGCTCGAAGCGGCGCTGACCGGCTTCGATGCGGTCATCACCGGGCGCAAGCGCTTTCAGACCCGCCACCGCGCGGAGCTGCCCGCCTTTGAGTTCGAGGCCGGGCGGCTGAAGGTGAACCCGCTGGCAAGCTGGAGCGCCGCACAGGTCGCGGCTTACTTCGAGGCTCATGACCTGCCGCGTCACCCTTTGGTCGCGCGTGGCTATCCGTCCATCGGCTGCGCGCCCTGCACCAGCCCGGTGAATGCCGGGGAAGACAGCCGCGCCGGGCGGTGGCGCGGCGAAGCCCGCGAGGAATGCGGCATCCACTTCGCCCCTGACGGGCGTCCCCAAAGGAGAGCGGGATGACACAGGTGATTACCGCACAGGGTTTCGTCGAAGACATCTTCGCCGGAACCCCGGTGCCGGATATGGACAGCTATGAAAACGGCCCGGCGCTGCGCCTGGCGCCGGATACGGACCCGACCGGCTTGAGCGCGCATTTCGCCCGGCTCGATCTGATTGTTATCCCGTTTGAAACCCACGCGGATGGTCGCGGGTTCTCTCTTGCGGCGATACTGCGGGTGCTGGGTTACAAAGGCCATCTGCGGGCCAGCGGCGCTTTGCTGGTCGATCAGTTGCGCGCGGCGGTGCGGGCGGGCTTCGACGACATCGAAATCAGCGCCCCGCAGGCCGACCGAAACCCCGAGCCGCAGTGGCAATCCGTCCGCTTTGGCCAAAGCTATCAATCCCGTCTGATGCCGGAGACCCCCCGATGAATGCTCCCGCCGCGCTGCCCGATGCGCAAACCGTGACTGCCGTCACGCATTACACCGACCGGCTCTTTTCCTTCCGGCTGACCCGTCCGCGCAGCTTGCGGTTCCGCTCGGGCGAATTCGTCATGATCGGCCTGATGGGTGACAATGGCCGCCCGTTGCTGCGGGCCTATTCCATTGCCTCGCCCGCCTGGGACGATGAGCTGGAGTTCTACTCCATCAAGGTGGAGGACGGCCCGCTGACCTCTCGCCTGCAACATGTGCGTCCCGGGGATCCGGTGATCTTGCGGCCCAAGCCCGTGGGCACGCTGGTTCACGATGCGCTGCGGCCGGGGCGGCGGCTTTATCTGGTCGCCACGGGCACAGGGATCGCGCCGTTCGCCTCGCTGTTGCGTGAGCCGGAGACCTTTGAGCGTTACGATGAGGTCGTGCTGACCCATACGTGCCGCACTCCGGATGAGCTGGCCTATGGCGCCGCGCTCGTTTCGGCGCTGCCCGAAGATCCGCTGGTCGGAGAGCACGCCGCGCGCCTGCGCTACGTCCCGACGACGACCCGCGCGGAAAGCCCGAACATGGGCCGCATCACCGACTGGATCGCGGATGGCCGACTGGCCGACCACCTGGGCGCGCCCGAGTTATCCCCGCAGGAAGATCGCGTGATGATCTGCGGCTCGCTTTCGCTGAACACCGACATGAAAACGCTGCTGGAAGCGCGGGGCTTCGAAGAAGGCTCCAACGCGTCGCCCGGCGATTTCGTGATCGAAAAAGCGTTCGTGGGCTAGAACAGGGCAGGGCGCGGACGCCTCCGGGCCAGCTATTGCAGCCAGCCCAGACCGGCGACCGTGTCGCCCTTGGGGTTGTATTCCGCGCTGACCCAGCCGTCATATCCATCGGCGTCGAGCATGGCGAAGACCTCCGGGTAGTCGATCTCTCCGCCTGTGGGTTCGTGCCGTCCGGGATACCCGGCGATCTGCACATGGGCGACGCGCCTGCGGGTTTTGGCCCAGGTGCCCATCACATCGCCGGTGATCCGGTGCGCATGGTAGGCGTCGAACTGCAGGTGCAGGTTGGGGGCGTCAATCTCGTCGAGTATGTCCATTGCCACGTCGAAATCCGACAGGAAATAGCCGGGCATATCGGCGGGGTTCAGGGGCTCGATGGTGAAGCTCTGGGCCGGGGCTGTCTGCACCGCATGGCGCAGGTTTTCGACGAAAGCGGCGCGGGCCTTGGGGCCCTCGGCCACACCGGCCATCAGGTGAAGGTGCTGCGCCCCAAGCGCATCGACATAGCGCAGGGCCCGGCGCAGATCGGCGGCAAACCGGGCCTGCCCGCCCGGTATCGCGGCAAAGCCACGCGGGCCGCCCGCATAGCTGGGCGGCGGCCCGTTGATCAGAGCAAGGGGAAGCCCCGTTTGGCGCAACGGCCCCAGAAGCTCTGCGGAGTTGACCTCGTAGGGAAAGAGGATCTCCACCGCCTCAAACCCGGCGGCACGCGCGGCGCCGATCCGCTGCGGCAGCGGAAGGTCGGGGAACAGCATCGACAGGTTCGCGCAAAATCGCGGCATCAGGGCAGCTCGCGGGATGGGATGATCGGGAAGAACGCCCCGTTCGAGACGACGCCGAACCAGTCCTCACCGTCATGGGGACGCGTTTCGCCCATATCCACCAGCCGGTAGAAGGACTTGCGGTCGATCAGCGCCTCCAGATTGCGGCGGATCAGGACGTAAGGCGATGGCTCTCCCGTTTCGGGATCGCGCGCGACGCGGATCGGGTGGTCGGGCCCTGCGATCACCTCGTCTTCGACATTGGTGACAAAGCGCAGACCCTCGGCCACCCGGTCGATATCGACGGCGATGAAGGGCGCGTCTTCCACGGTGATTCCCACCTTCTCGACCGGGGTCACGAGGAAATAGCTCTCCCCGTCCTTGCGGATGATCGAGGAGAACAGCTTCACCAGCGGTTTTCGGCCAATCGGCGTGCCCAGGTAGAACCAGGTGCCGTCTCGCGCGATGTGCATGTCCAGATCGCCGCAAAAGGGCGGGTTCCACTTGTCCACGGGGGGCGGACCCTTTCTGGAGGCGGCCTTTGCGGCCTGCGCGATGCCTTCGGCGCTCGGGCTCTCGGGTTTTTGTCCGCTCATGGCTTTGCCCTCCGGTCTGGCTGCGCTAGGTCTTGTCGGACATTACTGCGGCAGGAGGCCGATTGCCATGACCCAGACCCTCGATCCGGTGGCCGAAATCGAAGCGCTAGAAGCCCGGCTGGCCGAGGCGCGCGGCGCCATCGCGGCCCGGTTCATCGGCCAGGAGAAGGTCGTGGACCTGACCCTGTCGGCGCTGCTGGCCGGGGGGCACGCGCTGCTGATCGGTCTGCCGGGGCTGGGCAAGACGCGGCTGGTCGATACGCTCGGCACCGTCATGGGGCTGGGCACCAGCCGCATTCAGTTCACGCCGGACCTGATGCCCGCCGACATTCTGGGTTCCGAAGTTCTGGAAACGGGCGAGGATGGCCGCCGCAACTTTCGCTTCATCGAAGGCCCTGTGTTCACGCAGCTTCTGATGGCGGATGAGATCAACCGCGCCAGCCCGCGCACGCAATCCGCGCTGCTTCAGGCGATGCAGGAGCGCGAGGTCACCGTGGCCGGGCAGCACCGGCCGCTTGGGCCTCCGTTCCACGTGCTCGCCACGCAGAACCCCCTTGAGCAAGAAGGCACCTACCCGCTGCCCGAAGCGCAGCTTGACCGGTTCCTGGTTCAGGTCGATGTGCCCTACCCGGCGCGCGATACCGAACGCGCGATCCTGCTGGCGACGACCGGTAGTGAAGAGGCCGCCGCCGAACCCGTCTTTGCCGCCGAAGAGCTGACCCGCGCGCAGGCTCTGCTGCGGCGAATGCCGGTAGGCGACAGCATCGTCGACATGATCCTCGATCTGGTGCGGGCGTTCCGCCCGTCTGATGACAGCGCCCCGGACGTGGTGCGCGACGCGGTGGCCTGGGGGCCGGGGCCGCGGGCCGCACAGGCGCTCATGCTGCTGGCGCGGGCCGAAGCGATGCTGCGCGGGCGGCTGGCCCCGGCGCCTGAGGATGTGGCCTTCATGGCCGGGCCGGTTCTGAAACACCGCATGGCCCTGTCCTTCGCGGCGCGCGCCCGGGGCACCGATCTGGACGCGCTGATCGCTGAGATCACCGAAAGCCGCACCGGGATCGCCCCCGCGTGAGCGGCGCCGCCGATCTTCGCGCGCGGGCCGAAGGTCTGGCCGCGCCGCTGCCTGCTCTTCTGGCGGGGGCGGAGCGGCTGGCCAGCACGGTGCAGACCGGCCTTCACGGTCGCCGCCGGGCCGGAGCGGGAGAAGCCTTCTGGCAGTTCCGTCCCGCAGAGCCGCGCGACGGCATGCGCGGCATCGACTGGCGCCGCTCGGCGCGGGGTGACGATCTTTTCGCCCGTGAGCGCGAATGGCAGGTGGCGCAGGTGGTGCAGGTCTGGGTCGATCCCGGCCCCGGCATGGGGTTTGCATCGGGCGATGTGACCAAAGCGCAGCGCGCGCAGGAGCTGGCGCTTGCCGTTGCCATCCTCGCCGCGCGGGGCGGAGAACGGATCGGCCCGCTCGATCCCACCCCTCCGCGCGGAGGAGAGACGCAGGTGACCCGGCTGGCCACACGGCTGGTCGATGGCGTGTCGCTCGATCCCGTCCATGTGCGGCCCCATGGCCGGCTGGCGCTGCTGGGCGACTTCCTGGGGGATCTGGCGCCGGTTGAGGCCGTGTTGACCGAAGCCGCCGCGCGCGGGGTCAAGGGTGTGCTGTGCCAGGTGCTCGACCCCGACGAAGTGCAGTTCCCGTATAAGGGCCGCACGATCTTTGAAGACATGACCGGCACGCCGCAGCATGAGACGCTCAAGGCCGACGGCCTGCGCGATCGCTACCTTGAGCGGCTTGCGCAGCGGCAGGCCGATCTGCGCCGGTTGGCAGAGCGCACCGGCTGGCAGGTCCTGACCCATCGCACGGATACCCCCGCAGCCGAGGCGCTGCTGTGGATGATGCGCGCCCTTGGCCCGGAGGGGGCGTCATGCTGACCTTGGGCCCTGTCGGTTTCACCGCGCCTTGGCTGCTGCTGGGGCTTTTGGTGCTGCCGCTCCTGTGGGTGCTGCTGCGCGCGGTCCCGCCCGCGCCCCTGCGGCGGCGGTTCCCGGCGGTGGCGCTGCTGCTTGGGCTGAGCGACGAAGACCAGGTGACCGATCGCACCCCGTGGTGGCTGCTCTTGCTGCGGGCGCTTGCGGTGGCGGCGCTGATCCTGGGCTTTGCCGGGCCGGTGCTGAACCCGGTGGCCAGCGACGCGGACGGCGACGGCCCGCTCTTGATCGTGGTCGATGGCACATGGGCGCAGGCTCCGGGCTGGGACGGGCTGCGCGGCGATCTGCGGCGGCGGCTCATGTCGCAGGCGCGGCCTGTCGCAGTCGTGCTGGCCTCTGCCCCTGAAACCCCCGTTTTCGCCGCCCCGGACCAGACGGTTAGCCACTTGCCGGGACTTGAGCCGCGCCCCTGGGGCCTGGCCGCACCCGACTGGGTGCCGGAGGAGCGGTTCGATACCCTGTGGATCAGCGACGGTCTGGGCTGGCCCGAGCGCGGCGCCCTGCATGCGGCGCTCACCGAGCGGGGCAACCTGCGGGTGGTGGAGCCCGCCGCCCCGCGCCCCGTTCTGACCGGTGTGGCGATGCAGGACGGGCTTTTGTCGGTCACCGGCTGGCGCGCGGGGCAGGGCGATGACCCAACCGTGCAGGCCATCGGCCCCGACCCTTCGGGCGTGGAGCGGGTGCTGGCCGAGGCCCCGATGCGCTTTGATGGCGGCGAGGGCGAAGCGCGTCTCACGCTCCCAGCAGAGCTGCGCAACCGCGTCACGTCGCTCAAGATCGAGGGCGCCCGCTCTGCCGGACGGGTCTGGCTCACCGGCGGCGCGCTGACCCGGCGTGAGATCGGGCTTGTGGCTGGCCGGGCGGAGCGCGAGGCGATGGAGCTGCTGGCCCCGCTCCACTATCTGCGCCAGGCGCTCACCCCGACGGCGGAGCTGATTGAGGGCACGCTGCTGGACCTCTTGCAGGCCAATCCCGATGTGCTGGTGCTGGCCGATGTCGCCGGGCTCGCCGGGGCCGAGGTGGACGCGCTGACGACGTGGCTGGAGCAAGGCGGGCTGCTGCTGCGCTTTGCCGGGCCGTCCATGGCGCGGGCCGAGCCGGGCGAAGACCCGCTGCTGCCTGTCCGGCTGCGGGCCGGCGGGCGCACCATCGGCGGCGCGATGAGCTGGGGCACGCCCAAGGCGCTCGCACCGTTCGACGTGACCAGCCCGTTTCACGGCCTGAGCGTGCCGGGCGACGTGGAGGTCTCTGCCCAGGTGCTGGCCGAGCCCGGCCCGGATCTGGAAGGCCGCGTGATCGCGCGGCTGGCCGACGGCACACCGCTTGTCACCCGCAAACCCGTCGGAGCGGGGCAGATTGTCCTGTTTCACGTCACGGCCAATGCGGAATGGTCCACCCTGCCGCTTTCGGGGCTCTTCGTGCAGATGCTGGAGCGCCTGGCGATCGCCGCAGGCAGCCCGACCGGAGACGCAAAGGCCGAAGACGGCACGATCTGGCAGATCACCCAGAGCCTGCGGGCGGACGGCGCTCTGACCGGCGCGGAGCCCGCTTCGGGCGTCGATGGCGCGGCTTTGCAAGGTGCCGCGGGGCCAGACCTGCCGCCGGGCCTTTATGAAAGCGACGACCGCGTCTTTGTGCTCAACGCCCCGCGTGTGACGGGGTTGGCCGACTGGCCCGCGGGCACCGTGATCGAACAGGGCAGCGCCGCGCCCGCCCGTGCCTTGGGCGGGCCGCTTCTGGCGCTTGCGCTGATCCTGTTGGCCGTCGACGTGGCGGCGACGCTTGCGCTTGGCGGGCGGCTTTTGGCGCTGATGCTGGTGCTGCTTCTGCCCCCTGACGTGCAGGCGCAGGAGGCGGATGACTTCGCCATCCAAGCCACGCGCGACGTGGTGCTGGCCCATGTTCTCACGGGCGATGCCAAGGTGGATGAGATCGCGCAGGCCGGGCTTCAGGGGCTTTCGGACACTCTGTTCCGCCGCAGCTCGATCGAGCCGGGGATCCCGATGGGCGTGGATGTCGAAACGGACGAGCTTGCCTTCTTCCCGCTGCTGTATTGGCCGATCACCGAAACCCAGCCGCTGCCCTCGGCGCAGGCAGTGGCGCGGCTGAACCGCTACCTGCTCGGCGGCGGGATGATCGTGTTCGACACCCGCGATGCCGATCTGGCGGGTTATGGCGACACCACGGCCAATGGCCGCAAGCTGCGCGCCCTGGCCGCCGCGCTCGATATTCCGCCGCTGGAGCCGATGCCGCAGGACCACGTGCTGACCCGGGCCTTCTACCTGCTCGACAGCTTTCCGGGCCGCTACGCGGGTGAGGTTTGGGTCGAAGCCGCTCCGGCCGGCGCGCAGGCCGCCGAAGGGATGCCGTTCCGCGATCTCAACGACGGGGTGAGCCCGGTGGTGATCGGCGGCGCCGATTGGGCTGCGGCCTGGGCGACGGATGATCTGGGCAACCCGCTCCTGCCGGTCGGGCGGGGCACGGCCGGAGAGCGCCAACGCGAGCTGGCGCATCGGTTCGGGTTGAACCTTGTGATGCATGTGCTCACCGGCAACTACAAAAGCGATCAGGTCCATGTGCCCGCCCTGCTGGATCGTCTGGAGGCGCAGCCATGACCGGGATCGTCTTTGCCCCGCTTGTGCCGCTTTGGGCTTTGGCCGCGCTCGCCGCGCTTGTCGCCTTGGCCACGGTCTGGGCGCTGTGGAAGGGGCTGCGGGGATGGCCTTTGCGCGGGTTGGCGGGGCTTGTCCTGCTGGCCGCGCTGTCCGGCCCGGCCCTGCGCGAGGAAGAGCGCGAGACGCTCAACGATATCTTCGTCGTGGCCGTGGATCGCAGCGCCTCGCAAGAGCTGGGCACGCGGCCTGATCAGACGGAGCGCGCTCTGGCCCATCTGCGCCGCGAGCTTGCCGCGCGGGGGCAAGTGGAGACCGTCGAGATCACCGATGCCGCGCAGGGCGGCGGCACCCGGCTGATGAGCGCACTTTCAGAGGCGCTGACCGATCTGCCGCGCAGCCGCATCGCCGGGGTGTTTGCCCTGTCGGACGGGGTGATCCACGACACCGACCTTGCGCCGGACCTGCCCGCGCCGCTGCATCTGTTGCGCACGGGGCGCGCGCAGGACTGGGACCGCAGGCTGGTGATGGAATCCGCGCCCGCCTATGCGATCCTTGGCGAAGACATCACCCTGCGCTTCCGTGTCGAAGACACCGGCGCCGCCCCCGGCGCGGATCAGGCCGATCTGGTGATCGCCGTCGATGGCGGACCCGAGCAGGTCTTCACCGTGCCCGTCGGGCGTTCCGTCGATCTGCCTTACAGGCTGCCCCATGGCGGGATGAACCTGCTGCGGATCGAAACGCCCGCCGTCGAGGGCGAGCTGACCGACCGCAACAACGGCGCCATCGTGCGCATCAACGGCGTGCGCGACCGGCTGCGGGTGCTGCTGGTGTCGGGGGAACCGCATGCCGGGGAGCGCACATGGCGCAACCTGCTCAAGAGCGATCCTTCCGTCGATCTGGTCCACTTTACCATCCTGCGCCCGCCCGAAAAGCAGGACGGCGTGCCGGTGACGGAGCTGTCGCTCATCGCGTTCCCGACCCGCGAGCTGTTCTTGGAAAAGATCGACGAATTCGATCTGATCGTGTTCGACCGCTACAAACGGCGGGGGATCCTGCCCACCGAGTATTTCGCCAATATTCAGCGCTATGTCGAAGATGGCGGGGCCATCCTCGTGGCCGCGGGGCCTGATTTTGCGGGCGCGGATTCGCTGTGGCGCTCGCCCTTGGGCAATATCCTCCCCGGCTCGCCCACCGCCCGCGTGGTAGAGCAGGGCTTCCGCCCGACCCTGACAGAGCTGGGTGCGCGCCACCCGGTGACGCGCGGGCTGGGCGATGACGCCGAATGGGGCCGCTGGTTCCGCCAGATCGACCTGCGCCCCGCCCCCGATGCCCAGATCCTGATGGAGGGGCTTGAGGGCCGTCCGCTGCTGCTCTTGCAGCGGGTGGGCGAGGGGCGCGTGGCGCTTCTGGCTTCGGATCAGGCCTGGCTCTGGGGGCGCGGGTTCGAGGGTGGCGGGCCGCAGTTGGAGCTGCTCCGGCGCCTGGCCCATTGGGAGATGAAAGAGCCTGAGCTGGAGGAAGAGGTGCTCACCGCGCTGCCCGAGGATGGCCAGCTGCGCGTGCAGCGGCGCACGCTTGAGGACAGCGCGTCAGAGGTGACCGTCACCCGCCCCGACGGGAGCACGCAGACCCTGCCGTTGGCGCTGCGCGCACCGGGCCTCTTTGAGGCGGTGATCCCCGCGCCCGATCCGGGCATCTATCGGCTGCGCGACGATACGCTTGAGGCGGTCACCGCCACCGGCCCCGCCGCGCCCCGGGAGTTCGAGCAGACGATTGCCACGAGCGATCTTCTGGCCCCGGCCATCGCAGCCGGGCAGGGGGGAAACATCGCCATCGAAGACGGGCTGCCCCGCATCCGCGAGGTCCGTGCGGGCCGCATCGCGGCGGGGGCTGGCTGGCTGGGCGTGACCCCGCGAGGTGCCTACTTGACGGCGGATCTGCGGCTCACCCCGCTCCTGCCCGCCTGGCTCGCGCTGCTTTTGGCGGCGGGCCTGATGCTGTGGGGCTGGCTGCGCGAAGGGCGGCGCTGACATCCCGCGTCAAAGGGGCTTTACGAATATCCCGAAATTGGGAATTATCCCAATTATGGGCATCACGCACGCACCTGCCACAGCCGCCCTGGCCCGGCATCTTCGAGAGCTGCGCGAAGCGCGAGGCCTGACGCTGGCTGCGCTCGCGGCGCAAAGTGCCGTCAGCCGCGCAACCCTCTCTCGGATCGAAAATGGGGAAACCAGCCCCACGGCAGAGACCCTCGGGCGGCTCGCCACGACCTATGGGCTGCCCATCTCGCGGCTGCTTTCGCCTCTGGACGACGCCTTCCTGCCGGTTCTGACACGAGGCCAGCAAACCGTCTGGCACGATCCTGTGCATCAGTTTACCCGCCGCGCGGTCTCGCCGGCGAATGGCCCGCTCTCCGTGGAGTTGATCGAATGCGATCTCGCCCCGGGGCAGCGCATCGCCTACGATGCCGCAGCCATCCCCGGACAGGAACATCACCTCTATGTGCTCTCGGGCGGGATGGAGGTCACCGTGGAAGGGTGCTCGCACACGCTCGGTGCGGGGGATTGCCTGCGCTATCTCCTGGTCGGGCCGACGGTGTTTTACACGGCAGATGAACCGTGCCGCTATCTGATTGCTCTCAAATGATCGGCGGGGAGGTGCGGATCCGCAGCCTGGGCGCGGCAGAGATCGACCGGCACGCGGCCGATCTGTGCCGCGTTTTGATCGACAGCGTGGACGACGGCGCAGCGATTGGCTTTCTGGCGCCGCTGTCCCCGATGGATGCCGCGCGGTTCTGGAAGACGGACGTGCAGGCTTTCGTCGAGGCCGGAGATCGGCACCTGCTGGGCGCCTTTCAGAAGGATCGACTGATCGGCACGGTCCAACTGGTCGTGGCGATGCCTCTCAACCAGCCGCACCGCGCCGAGATCGCCAAGATGATCGTTCATCCGGACGCCCGGCGGCAGGGGATCGGAAAGGCGCTGATGGGGGCCGCTCTTGATCTGGCGCGAGAGGCGGGAAAGACGCTTCTCACCCTCGATACCCGGACCGGCGATGTGTCAGAGCATCTCTATCGGGCGGTCGGGTTCGAACAGGCCGGGATCATCCCGGACTATGCGCTCGACCCCGATGGCACCGGTTTTCATGCCACAACCTACATGTTCAGGCGGATTTAGAGGCGCGCGGCGGCCCATCGCACCCTTGCTTCAACGCGTCGCCCCTGAGATACCTTTGCCATGGCCAAGAAGAGCAGCAGGTCCCGGCGCAAAGCCTCCGCCCGTCCCCGGCCGGGTGCCTTTGTGCGCAAGTGGCTGCTGCGGATCATCGGGGGCATCATGTTCGCCATCCTCGCGCTTGTCGCTTTGCCGATCTTCGTGAACCCGCCCGCCGGGCCGTATATGCGCGCGGAATCGCACCGGCTGGACGGGATTGCGCGTCAGTGGGTGCCGCTGGAGCAGATCGCTCCGGCCATGGCGCGCTCGGCCGTTGCGGCCGAGGATGCCGGGTTCTGCCAGCACTGGGGGCTGGAGCTGGAGGCGATCCAGGCCGCTCTAGAGGACGGCGCGCAGCGGGGCGGATCGACCATCTCTCAGCAGACCGTCAAGAACGTTTATCTCTGGCAGGGCCGGAGCTGGACCCGAAAGGCCATCGAGGCGCTTCTGACGCCGATGGTGGAGGCGTTCTGGTCCAAGAGACGGATCCTCGAAATTTACCTGAACGTGGCAGAGTTCGACGAGGGCGTGTTCGGCGTCGAAGCCGCCGCGCGGCACTATTTCCGCCGCTCCGCCGCCGATCTGACGCCCGAACAGGCCGCGAGGCTGGCCACGGTCCTTCCCGCCCCCAAGAGCCGCAACGCCGCCGATCTGCCGCCGAACCTGCTGCGCAAGATGCGCGCTGTGATGGATGGGGCGGCGACAATCGACCGGGACGGGCGCGCGGACTGCTTCCAGGATTGAAACCGCGCCGGTGCTCGGGCAGATAGGACAGCAAGCCCGCGACCGGAGCCCGCATGACACGACTGTACCATTTCCCGCTTTGCCCCTTTTCGAGGAAGGTTCGCCTGACTCTGGCCGAGAAGAAGATCGAGCTTGAGCTTGTCGAAGACCGCTACTGGGAGAAGAGCCCCGAGCTGATGCGCCGCAACCCCGCCGGGAAGGTGCCGGTGCTGCGGATGGGCGACCGGCTGATGCCCGAGAGCATGGCCATCTGCGAATACATCGAAGCCAAGCACCCCGAGCCGCCCCTGCTGCCGAAATCGGCCGAGGACCGCTATGAGGTGCGCCGCCTCGTGAGCTGGTTCGACGACACGTTCTATCACGAGGTCACCTCGAAGCTGCTTGGTGAGCGGATGTATCGCAAGCTGCAGGGCACCGGCTATCCGGACAGCAAGAACGTGCGCGCGGGGCTTCAGGCGATCAAGTATCACCTGGACTACATGACCTGGCTGCTGGATCAGCGCCGGTGGCTCGCGGGCAATACGCTGAGCCTGGCCGATTTCGCCGCCGCCGCGCATCTGTCCTGCATCGACTATTTCACCGATGTGGATTGGAACCGGTCGGATGTGGTCAAGGATTGGTACGCGACGATCAAGTCGCGCCCGGCCTTCCGGTCCCTGCTGACAGACCAGATCCCCGGCTTCCCGCAGCCGCCGCATTATGCCGATCTCGATTTCTGAGATAGGGCGGGGCGAGGGGACTTGCTCCCTCCGCCCAAGGTGCTGCGCCCGGCGCGTTTCGATCCTAGAAAAGCGTGAGGGCCCGTCATGGACCTGAAGGCGCGGCTCCACCGGCAGGCCCTAGATGAGGGGTTTGTCGCCATGGGCGTGTGCGATCCGCGTGCGCTGCCCGATTTGCGTTCTGCTTTGGACGGGTTCGTGGGGTCGGGCTGGCACGGGCAGATGGGCTGGATGGAGGAACGCATGGGCTGGCGCGGCGATCCCGCTCAGCTATGGCCCGAGGCGCGCTCGATCATCATGCTGGCCGAGAGCTATGCGCCTCAATCTGATCCGCGCGCTGTGTTGGAGCAGCCGGATCGCGGGGCGATCAGCGTTTACGCCCGCGGGCGGGATTACCACGATGTGGTCAAGAAGCGGCTCAAGAGGGTCGGGCGGTGGTTGCTGGAGCAGGCGCCGGACGAGCAGATCAAGGTCTTTGTCGACACCGCGCCGGTGATGGAGAAGCCTCTGGCGCAGGCTGCGGGGCTGGGCTGGCAGGGCAAGCACACCAACCTTCTGAGCCGCGATTTTGGCAACTGGGTGTTCCTGGGGGCGATCTTCACGACCCTTGAGCTGGCGCCCGATCCCGGCGGGGAGGATCACTGCGGCTCCTGCCGGGCCTGTCTGGATGTGTGCCCTACCGACGCATTCGAGGGGCCGCATCGGCTCGATGCGCGCAAGTGCATCTCGTATCTGACGATCGAACATGACGGCCCGGTCGATCCGGCGCTGCGCCCCGCCCTGGGCAATCGCATCTATGGCTGCGATGACTGCCTTGCCGTCTGCCCGTGGAACAAGTTCGCCCAGGAGGCCCGCGATGCCCGGCTGCTGGAGCGTGATGTTCTGAGCGCTCCGAAACTGGCGGAGCTGGCGGGGCTGGACGATGCGGGGTTCCGGGCATTGTTCACGGCTTCTCCGGTCAAGCGGATCGGACGGGCGCGGTTCCTGCGCAATGTGTGCTACGCGATCGGCAACTCGGGCGATCCGACTCTGATCCCGGCGGTGGAGCCTTTGACCCGCGATCCCGATGCGGCCTTGGCGGAGGCGGCGCAATGGGCCTTGGGGCGCCTGAACGCCGCGCCGTGAGCGACGGGTGAACGATCACCGTCCGCCTGCGAAATGCGAGGCTGGAAGCGCGCGGGCCGGTCGGATATGCCTGCCCTATGACCTCTGAAAAATCGCTCCTGCGCGGCATCGGATTGATGACGCTGGGGATCACTGTGTTCGTCTTGATGTCGGCTTTCGTCAAGGAAGCCGCGCGCATCCCGGCAGGGGAGGCGATGTTCTTCCGTGCGGCGGGGGCGCTGCCGGTCGTGCTGGTCTGGCTCGCGATGCGCGGAGACCTGCCCGGAGGGATCGCCACCCGCAACGTGCGCAGCCATGCGGTGCGGGGCATCGCGGGGTCTTTGGCCATGGCCTTGGGCTTTGCGGGTCTGCGGTTCCTGCCGCTGCCCGAAGTCACCGCGATCCGTTTCGTGACGCCCGTGCTGATCGTGCTGCTGGCCGCGCTGATCCTAGGAGAACGCATCCGGCTTGTGCGGATCTCGGCCGTGGTGCTGGGGCTGGTGGGAACCGCCGTCATCACCGCGCCGCGCCTGTCGGGGGGCTTTGGATCGCGCGAGGCCGTCGGGGCGCTGATGATCCTGGGCTCTGCAGGGCTTGCGGCGCTCGCGCAGGTCTTCGTGAAGGCTATGTCGGGCCGGGAGAAAACCGCCGCCATCGTGTTCTGGTTTCAGCTCACGGCGGCGGCACTGGCCCTGTGCTCATGGCCGTTCGGCTGGGTGATGCCGCACGGGTGGGAATGGCTCTGGTTGGCCGGTGCCGGGATCACAGGCGGGCTGGGGCAGATCCTGGTGACCGCTTCGTATCGCCATGCCGAAGCCGGGGTGCTGGCGCCCTTCACCTACGTGTCAATGCTGTGGTCGTTGCTGATCGGCTACCTGTGGTTCGGGGAAACCGCCACATGGCCGATGATGATGGGCGCGGGGCTGATCATCGCGTCGGGGGCCATCATCGTCGCGCGAGAGAGGCAGCTTGGCCTGCGCGCCAATGCCGAGCGCAAGATCGCCGCGAAATCCATGCACTGAGCAAAAGGCCCGGCGTTGCCACCGGGCCTTGCTGGATCAGGCTTCGATCTGCGCCGGGCCGTCCGAGGCGCGGGCGATCTCGATCCGGCGGGGTTTGAGGGCTTCGGGCACCTCGCGCAGCAGGTCGATATGAAGCATCCCATCCTCGTGGCTCGCGCCTTCGACCCGGACGTGATCGGCCAGGTGGAACCGGCGCTCGAACGCGCGGGTGGCGATGCCGCGGTGCAGGTAGGTGCGGGCGGCGTCGGAGTCGTCCTCCGCGCGGCGGGCCGTCACGTGGAGCTTCTGCTCCTTGACCTCAACGCCCAGATCTTCGGGGCTAAACCCCGCCACGGCGACAGAGATGCGCCAGGCATCTTCTCCGGTTTTCTCAATGTTGTAAGGGGGGTAGCTGGATTGGCCAGCATCACCGGACAGCACCCGGTCCATCATTTCAGCCATCTGGTCGAAACCGACTGTGGCCCGATACAGCGGGGCAAGATCAAAATTACGCATGTCGCATCCTCCGTTGAGCGATACATTTTCGTGGCCCTCCCGGATCGGGCAGAGCAGTGACACGGGCCCCATCATGGGCATCCCGTGGTTCGAATCTGGGGTCATCTGACGCAGTTTCAAGAGCCGCCCGTGGAACCTAGCGCTGCGGCACGCGGACCGTCTTGGCACCCGTATCACGGCGCTGTCCCGGGGTGACGCTCTGGAACGCGCCCTGACGTCCGTTTGCCCAGACGCCGTCGCCTTCGCGCGCGCGCTGCATCAGGCCGGGCAGGACATCTTCGATCCGCACCGCCATGGAAACCTTCTCCCCGTTCAGCTCGCTGATCGCGGTGAGCACGCCAACCACCACAGGCCGCCCGCGCAGCAACCGGAACACGGGCGCGCCGCTGGACCCGAAATTGGCTTCGCAGCTCAGCACGGCGACCCCCTGCCAGACCCCCAGCGTCCGGCACAGCGATTGCAGCGAAGGCGCTTCGGCGCGCTCCTGGGCGTAGGACACGACCCCCACCCCGGTGCCGCGCGCGAGCCCGCCCGCAGGGATGGCCGGTTCGAACCCGGCCCGGCGCACGGGGCGGCTCAGCTCCACCAGAGCCATGTCGAGATCCATTCGGCTGTCATCGGTCACCCGGTCCTGTGGGACCAGAACCCGGCGTGCGCGGCGCTCCGCATGGCTGGCACCGTCGCGCAGCCCGGCGCGGAACCCGATCCGGCCGGGATCGACCACCGCGCCTTCGACGATCACGCAATGGGCCGCCGTCAGAACCAGATCGCTGGAGATCAGCGTGCCGGTGCAAAAGCCCTTCCCGTCCACGTCCAGACGCCCCACTGCCTGCCATGCCTTACCCGCGCCCAGCGTATCGAGCCGGGTCAGCGGCGTATCCTGATCCTGCGCCCGAAGCGGCGTGGCCAGCAGCAATAGGAAGAAGGCGAGACGCATCCACATGGCGCCTCTTGTGCCTTCAGCCGGGGCGCAGGTCCAGTGGCAGCTTGCGCGGTCGTGGCCCGCCCGTCGCCCAATCCAAAAGCTCGACTGTATGCACGACGGGCACTCCGGTGCCCGACCCGATTTGCATCATGCAGCCGATATTCCCGGCGGCGATCACGTCCGGCTCCTTGGCCTCAAGCGTGGCGATTTTCCGGCGCTTCAGCTCTTGGGAGATCTCCGGCTGAAGCAGGTTGTAGGTGCCTGCCGACCCGCAGCACAGATGGCTGTCCTTGGGCTCGACCACCTCAAACCCCGCCTTGCGCAGCAGCGCCTTGGGCGCGCCGACCACCTTCTGCCCGTGCTGGAGCGAGCAGGCCGCGTGATAGGCCACGCGCAGCGGCTGCGCTCCCCGCTCGGGCAGGTCGAGCCGCGAGAGCAGCTCGGTCACATCGCAGGCAATGGAGGAGATCCGCTCCGCCGCCTCTGCCACGTCCGTGCCGCGCAGCATGTAGCCGTAATCCTTCACGGTCGTGCCGCAGCCCGAGGTGTTGATGACCACCGCGTCCAACTCTCCCGCGGCCTCCCAAGCGGCGATATTGGCCCGCGCCGAGGCATGGGCCTGCGATTCGCGGCCCATATGGTGGGTCAGCGCGCCGCAGCAGCCCTGACCATCGGCAATCACGACCTCGCATCCCAGCCGCCGCAGCAGCCGGATGGTGGCATCGTTGATATCGGTGTCGAGCGCCCGCTGCGCGCAGCCGGTCATCAACGCGACCCGCATCTTGCGCGCGCCCTTTGCGGGAAACACCTGGGCATTGTCGTTGGGGCTCACGGCGGGGATGCGCTTGGGCGCCATCTCCAGCATGGCGCGCAGCCTCGCGTCGGGGACCAGGCGCCGGAACGGGCGCGCGATCTTGGCCCCCAGAAGCGCCAGCCGGAACCGCCCCGGATGGGGCAGGATCGCCGCCAGCACGGAGCGCAGGGCGCGCTCATGCCAGGGCCGTGTGTGGTGCTTTTCTATATAGGCGCGGGCGTGATCGACGAGATGCATGTAATGCACGCCCGACGGACAGGTCGTCATGCAGGCGAGGCAGGACAGGCAGCGATCGACATGCTTCACCGTGGTTGGATCGGGCGCCTTACCGCTCTCCAGCATCTCCTTCATCAGGTAGATGCGCCCGCGCGGGCTGTCCAGCTCATCGCCCAGCACCTGATAGGTGGGGCAGGTCGCGGTGCAGAAACCGCAATGAACACACGCGCGCAGGATCTCGTTCGCGCGGGCGGTGCCGGGGTCGCGCAGCTGCTCTTCGGTGAATTCGGTCCGCATCAGCTCATCCTTCCGGGGTTAAGGATGCCGCGCGGGTCGAACCGCTGGCGGATACCTTGCTCCAAGGCTCCGACGCCGCTTGGGCGTGCTCCAAAGGCCGGACCCAAACCGCGTTCCCGTCTTGCGTGGCCGTCAAAGGCACCCAGATCGGCCCTCAGATCATGCCCCGGTGCGCACAGCGCCCAGATCAAGCCGCCGCCCCAATCCATCCGCAGCTCAGTGCCGCGAATGCGCTCTGCCAGTTCAGGCGCCGCGCTTGGCCGCGCGTGGATGCGCCAGACATCGCCCTCTTGCCCCGCAAAATCGGTGACGTCGCGGATGGCGGGCCAGGGGTCTTCGTCAATGACCTCGCCGCCCAGCATGTCGCGCAGCCGCCCCAGGCGATAGGCGACCTGATCGGCAAACCCTTCCACCCGAAGGCTCACCCCCTCCGGCCCCCAGGCCGCGCCGGTCACCTCGAACGGAGACCCAAGCGCCGCCGACATCGCCTGCACACCCTCCGAGACATCCAGCTCCGGCAGGCGCAGGGTGCCAAAGGTTTCTGGCACCGGCAGTACCTTCAGGCTGACCTCGCTCAGAACGCCGAGCGTGCCCCAGCTCCCGGCCAACAGCTTGACCAGATCGTAGCCGGTGACGTTCTTCATCACCCGCCCGCCATTCGACAGGACCCGCCCGGCCCCATCCACGAACCGCACGCCCAGAAGGTGATCGCGGCAGGCGCCGGACTGCACGCGGCGCGGGCCGCTGATGTTGGCCGCGACCATGCCGCCGATGGTCGGCTCTCCCACGATCCCCATCAGGGCCCGGTGATCCATGGGCTCAAATGCCAGCCGCTGCCCCTCCGCAGAGAGCAGAGCCTCCACCTCGGCCAACGCCGTCCCGGCCCCCACCACCAGCGTCAGCGCCTCGGGCTCATAGAGCTTCACACCGGACAACGCGCGGGTGCTCAGCACCTCGCCCTCACCGCGCCCCACGGGCCTTGTGCCGCCGCCGCGGATTTCCAAAGGGCCGCCTGCCCCGGCCAGGGCTTCGCTCAACGCGGTCTCGTCTGCTGGCTCGATCATCTTCTTATTTGTCCAAAATACCTCGGGGGGAATGCGCCGCAGGCGCAGGGGGGCAGAGCCCCCTTTACTGCGCGCGCCGCGCCGCGCTGACGGTCAGGGGGAACACCTTCGCCGGGTTCAGCAGCCAGTTGGGGTCGAACACGTCTTTCACCGCCATCTGTGCGTCCAGATCGCCCGGCCCGTATTGCACATCCATCAGGTCGCGCTTCTCCACGCCCACGCCGTGCTCGCCGGTGAGGCAGCCGCCCACCTCGACGCAGAGCCGCAAGATATCCGCGCCCATGGCCTCGCACAGCTCCAGGTCGCCGGGCTTGTTGGCGTCGAACAGGATCAGCGGGTGCATGTTTCCGTCGCCCGCGTGGAACACGTTGCCCACGTCCAGCCCGTATTGCTGGCTCAGCTCACCGATGCGGCGGAGCACCTGGGGCAGGGCGCTGACCGGGATTGTGCCGTCGAGGCACATGTAGTCGTTGATCTGGCCCATGGCGCCAAAGGCGCTCTTGCGGCCCAGCCAGATGCGGGCGCTCTCGTCGGCATCCTGCGCCTCGCGGAACTCCACCGGGTTGTGCCGCTCCGCGATCTCGCGGATCAGCCCCAGCTGGTGCGCGATCTCGGGCTCGGAGCCCTCGACCTCCACGATCAGCAGCGCCTCGCAATCGGGATAGCCCGCGCCCGCATGGGCTTCCGACGCTGCGATCACCAGACGGTCCATGAACTCGATGGCCACGGGCAAGACACCTGCGCGGATGATGTCCGCCACGCAGGCTCCGGCCACCTCGGAGCTGTCGAACCCCATGAGCACCGGCCGCGCGCCTTCGGGCTGGGGCAGAATGCGCAGCGTGGCTTCGGTCACCACGCCAAGCTGCCCTTCCGATCCGCAGACCAGCCCCAGAAGGTCCAGCCCCCCCGCATCCATATGCCCGCCGCCCAGCTCCACGACCGAGCCGTCCATCAGCACCATCGTGACGCCCAGAAGGTTGTTCGTCGTCACCCCGTATTTGAGGCAATGAGCCCCGCCCGAATTCATCGCGATATTGCCCGCAATCGCGCAGGCCAGTTGCGACGAAGGGTCGGGCGCGTAGAAAAAGCTCAGATCGCTGACCTCTCCGGTCACGGACAGGTTCGTGCGCCCGCTCTGCACGCGGATCAGCCGGTCTTCGGGCGACACCTCCAGCACCTCGGTCATGCGCGCCACGCCCAGGATCACGCTGTCCGCCGTCGGCAGGGCGCCGCCTGCCAGCGATGTGCCCGACCCCCGCGGCACCACCGGCACGCCTTCCTCATGGCAGATGCGTAAGACGGCCGAGACCTCTTCGGTCGAAGACGGCAGCACCGCCAGCATGGGCGGGCAGCGATAGGCGGTGAGCGCGTCGCATTCATAGGCCAGAAGCTCTGCCGGATCCGAGATCACAGCATCAGCGGGCAGGGCTGCGGACAAACGATCCAGCACGCGCGCGCGGCGCGATAGGACATTGGCATCAGCAATGGGCATTTCCATGGCGAACCTCCCGAATTGGTAAGAGAATTAGACCAATTTGGGAAATAAGGCAACGAAATCTCGCGCGGGCGGGCTGAATTGAGATGTGTCAGGCAGCCCAAGAGTGGCCTGCCGCGCCCGCGCCACAACGAAAAAGCCCGGCGCAGGGCCGGGCTTTTCCAATCATTCCGCAGGGATGGCCTCGTTGAGGGCTGGCAGCGGATGCGCCAGCTTGTCGAGCATCTCCTTGGGCACAACCTGCAGGAACTGGCTGTGCGTGTGGTCCCAGTGGGTCAGGATCTCGGCGGCGCGGGCCGATCCGGTCTCCTCCGCGTGACGCTGGATCAGCGTACGCAGATCGTCTTCCCATTCGCCCTCGGGGGTGCAGGTGACGACGTTCTCATGGTTGATGAGCGGCATCGCCTCGCCTTTGGGGTCGAACAGGTAGGCCATCCCGCCGGTCATCCCCGCCGCGAAGTTCGCGCCGATGGAGCCCAGGATCACCGCGACGCCGCCGGTCATGTATTCGCAACCGTTCGATCCGCAGCCCTCGATCACAACCTTGGCGCCGGAGTTGCGCACGGCGAACCGCTCGCCCGCGCGGCCTGCCGCGAAGAGATAGCCGTCGGTGGCGCCGTAAAGCACGGTGTTGCCGATGATCGTGTTGTCAGCGGCGACAAGCGGGGACGCCATCGGCGGACGCACCACGATGGTCGCGCCAGACAGGCCTTTGCCGACATAGTCGTTGGCATCACCCGACACTTCGATCTTGAGCCCCGGCGCGGCGAATGCCCCGAGCGATTGCCCGGCAGACCCTTGCAGCTTCACCGTCAGGTGGTTGGGTTGCAGATCGTTGCGCATCCCGAACCGCTGGACGATGTGGCTCGACACGCGGGTGCCGACCGTCCGCAGGGTGTTCTGAACCGCGTAGGAGAGCTGCATCTTCTCGCCGTCCTTCAGGAACCGTTCGGCATCGCGCACGATCTGGGCGTCCAGCGTGTCCGGCACCGCCTGACGGGGCTTGTTGCGATCATAGGTGATCTGGTCCGCGCCATCGACGGTGATGAGCAGCGGGTTCAGATCCAGATCGTCCAGATGCGCCGCCCCGCGCGAGACCTGCGCCAGCAGGTCGGCCCGACCGATCACCTCATCGAGCGAGCGCGCGCCGATTTCGGCCAGCACTTCGCGCACTTCCTGAGCGTAGAAAGTGATGAGGTTCACCACCTTGTCAGCGGTGCCAGTGAATTTCTGGCGCAGACGCTCGTCCTGGGTGCAGACCCCGACCGGGCAGGTGTTGGACTGGCACTGGCGGACCATGATGCAGCCCATGGCGATCAGAGCGGCGGTGCCGATGCCGTATTCCTCGGCACCCATCATTGCGGCCATGACGATGTCGCGGCCCGTGCGCAGACCACCATCGGTGCGCAGGGTGACCCGCTCGCGCAGGTTGTTCATCGCCAGCACCTGATGGGCTTCGGTCAGGCCCATCTCCCAGGGGAGGCCCGCATATTTGATCGACGTGGCCGGGGACGCTCCGGTGCCGCCATTATGGCCCGAGATCAGGATCACATCGGCCTTGGCCTTGGCCACGCCCGCGGCAATCGTGCCAACGCCAGAGGAGGCGACCAGCTTCACCGTTACCTTGCAGCGCGGGTTGATCTGTTTCAGGTCGTAGATGAGCTGCGCCAGATCCTCGATCGAATAGATGTCGTGGTGCGGCGGCGGGGAGATCAGCGTCACGCCCTTGGTCGAATGGCGCAGGCGGGCGATCAGGTCGGTGACCTTCATCCCCGGAAGCTGGCCACCTTCGCCGGGCTTGGCGCCCTGCGCGACCTTGATCTCAAGCTCTTCGCACTGGTTCAGGTACTCGGCGGTCACACCGAAGCGGCCAGATGCAACCTGCTTGATCTTGGCCGACGGATTGTCCCCGTTCGGCTCGGGCACGAAATGCGCCGGATCCTCGCCGCCTTCACCGCTGTCGGATTTGGCGCCGATGCGGTTCATGGCGACGTTCAGCAGCTTGTGCGCTTCGGGCGACAGGGCGCCCAGCGACATGCCCGGCGTCACGAAGCGCTTGCGGATCGCGGTGATGCTTTCGACCTCTTCCAGCGGGACCGGCTTGCCCAGAGGCTTCATCGCCAGCAGATCGCGCAGGTGGATCGGCGGGTTGGCCCGCATGGTGGCCGAGTATTTCTGCCACATCTGGTAGCTGCCCTGATTGCAGGCCATCTGCATCAGGTGCATGGCATTGGCGCTCCAGGCGTGGGTCTCGCCGGATTTGCGCGCCTTGTAGAAGCCGCCAATCGGCACGACCGTGTCGCTCAGCCAGCCACGGGCGTGGACCTCTTCCAGTTTCTTCTGAATGCCGTTTACCCCGATGCCGGAGATGCGGCTGTGCATGCCGGGGAAGTATTCGGCGCACATGGCGCGCGACAGGCCCACGGCTTCGAAGTTCAGGCCACCCCGATAGGACGACAGGACGGAAATCCCCATCTTTGCCATGATCTTCAGAAGGCCCGCGTCAATCGCCTGGCGATAGCGCGCGACGGCCTCGGTCAGCGGGCCGTCCAGAAGGCCGCGCTCGATCCGGTCGGCAATGCTGTCTTCGGCCAGGTAGGCGTTCACCGTGGTCGCGCCGCAGCCGATCAGCACCGCGAAGTAATGCGGGTCGATGCATTCTGCCGAGCGCACATTGAGCGAGCAGAAGGTCCGCAGACCCTTGCGCGTCAGATGCGAATGCACGGCAGAGGTGGCCAGGATCATCGGCATGGCGATCTTGCCGTTGCCCTGATGCTGATCGGTCAGCGTCAGGTGCCCCGCGCCCGAGCGCACGGCGTCCTCAGCGGCCTCGCGGATGCGGGCCAGGCCGTCTTGCAGCGCACCCTTACCGGGCGCGAAGGTGCAGTCGATCTCCTCGCTGGGGGCGTTGAACTGCTTTTGCATCGCGTCGAACTGGGCGTTGCCGACGAAGGGGCTCTCCAGCACCATGATCTCGGTCTGGGACGACGACTGGTCCAGCACGTTCTTGAGGTTGCCGAACCGGGTCTTGAGGCTCATCACCCGGTATTCGCGCAAGCTGTCGATCGGCGGGTTGGTCACCTGGCTGAAGTTTTGCCGGAAGAAGTGGCTCAGCGGGCGATACTGGTTGGACAGCACGGCGGACGGCGTGTCATCGCCCATGGAGGCGAGCACTTCCTTCCCGTCCTCGGCCATCGGGGCGAGGATCTGCTCCAGCTCCTCCAGCGTGTAACCTGCCGCGATCTGGCGGCGGCGCAGATCGTCGCCCGTGAAGAGCGGTGCCTCGGGGGCGCCCGAAAGCTCTTCGTCCAGCTCGTTGATCTTGCCGACCCAGTCGCCAAACGGCTGATCGGTGGCCAGCTTGTTCTTGATTTCGGTGTCGTGGAACAGCGTGCCGTCGGCCATGTCCACGGCGATCATCTGGCCGGGGCCAAGCGCGCCTTTCTCGACGACGTTGGTTTCATCCGTCGGAACCATGCCCACTTCGGAGCCCGCGATCAGCAGGCCGTCGCCGGTGACGACATAGCGCATCGGACGCAGCCCGTTGCGGTCCAGACCGGCACAGACCCAGCGGCCATCGGTCATCGCCAGAGCGGCGGGGCCGTCCCAAGGCTCCATCACGGAGTTGCAGTAGGAATACATGTCTCGCCAGGCCTGCGGCAGCTCGGTCGCCTGCTTGGACCAGCTTTCCGGCACCAGCATCGTCTTGGCCATCGGCGCGGAGCGACCCGCGCGCACCAGCACTTCGAACACGGAATCGAGCGCGGCACTGTCCGAAGACCCGGCGGCCACGATCGGTTTGATGTCCTCGGCCAGATCACCAAAGGTGTTGGAGGCCATGCGGATCTCGTGGCTCTTGAGCCAGCCCAGGTTGCCCTTGAGCGTGTTGATCTCGCCGTTATGGGCCAGCATGCGGAACGGCTGGGCCAGCCACCATTGCGGGAAGGTGTTGGTCGAATACCGCTGGTGATAGATCGCGAAGGCCGACACGAACCGTTCGTCCTGAAGATCGGGGTAGAATTCGCTCACCTGCTCGGCCAGCATCATGCCCTTGTAGATGATCGACCGGCAGGACAGGGAGGCGAGGTAGAGCTCTTTGACGCCTGCGGCGGCGGCGGCTTTTTCGATCCGGCGGCGGATCACGTAAAGCTCGCGCTCAAAGGTTTCCTCGTCCACACCCTTGGAATTGGTGATCAGGATCTGTTCGATCTCGGGGCGGGTGGCGTTGGCCTTCTCGCCCAGGCATTCGACATTCACCGGCACCCGGCGCCAGCCATAGATGCCATAGCCCATGCGGATCACCTGGGTTTCCACGATGACGCGGCAGGTCTCCTGGGCGGAGAAGTCGTTGCGCGGCAGGAACACCTGGCCAACGGCGATCAGCTGGTCCTGATGCGGCTCGTGGCCGGTGCGGCGGATCTGATCGTAAAAGAACGGAACCGGGATCTGCACATGGATGCCCGCGCCATCGCCGGTCTTGCCATCGGCGTCGACCGCGCCGCGGTGCCAGATCGCCTTGAGCGCCTGGATCCCCTTTTCGACCACCGAGCGGGTGGCCTTGCCATCCACGCTCACCACCAGCCCCACGCCGCAGTTGGCGCGTTCATCATCGGGGCGATAGAGGCTGTTTTCCGCCATATAGGCGCGTTTGGCTTCCTCGCGGGCGGCCCATTGGGCATCGAGCTTGGTCATGGTCATTCACCTCTTCTGGGGCCTCCGGGCGTGCCGGGGGCTGCGGGTCGTTTTCGTCAGGGTCTGTAGCTTTGGGCGTCGATCAACGGCGCTTCGGCTGTGCTGTTCAGGGTCATGGATAGGGCGGGGCGCGTGTCGCCCGCTGTGGTCGCGATCAACGTGCCGTCCAGCCGCACCGTCACGGCGGCCATGTCTTTGGACAGGCAGGTCAGGGCGATCTCTTGGATCAGGTCTGCGGGCGTTCCGGCATAGGTCTCGAAGTCCGGGACATGGCGGTCGGTGACACGCAGCGCGCCGGGGCCGACAGCCCATGTGCCGGGAGCGCCGGGCAACAGCTTGGTGTCCAGCTCGATCAGGCCTTCTTCGGTCTCGGCGATCACAACAAGGCGCAGGGCGGTCGCGTCTTCGCACGACACGCCCGAGGTCAGGCTCTCCGTGCCCTGAACGAGCACCGCATCGAAATAGAAATCGCGCGGGCCGCGCAGCAGGTCCAGATCGTGCCCCGCCGCGTCGAAATTGCGGGCGATGTCGGTCTGGGGATCGAAACGCGCTGCGATCTGCCACTCCCCGACGGGGGCGGCATTGCCGGTCTGGTCTGAATCCGCCTGATGTCCTGCAGGAGCCTCCCACGCCGCCGCATTGTCGCCGTGGATGCGCATATTCGCATCGGGCGCCGTGCCGGGCAGCAGCAGCGCGCTCAGAAGGCCGATCAGGAAACTGGATCCGATCATCCTGCCCCCCCGATCGCCGGAAGCCCCGACATCATCACCCCGCAGCCGTAGATCGGGCGCCGCGCCAGAAAGCCCGGCTCACCCGGAAGCACCACGCGTTCAGGCGTTCCGTCGCGGACGAACTCTTCCTGCGGAGAGCTGACCGTGCGGGTGCCGCCAATGAAGATGCGCCACTGGTCGCTGACATATTCATTGCCGACCGACGACCAGAGCCAGTTGCCCTGCATGTCCTCGACCCGCATCTCGAACGCCGTGCGCTTGAGCGGAACGCCGTCGATCACGACCTCTTCGCCGGTGAGCGCGTCAAAGCCGATGTAGCGCTGCCGCTGCCCGTCCGACGAATAGGTCAGGAAGTCGAAATCGTCCCGTCCGGTGGCCAGCAGATCACTCAGGCTGGCCGGGTCGCGCTCGGCGCCCAGGATGTCGGTGATCCCGATCTCCACATGCTCGCTTTCGATCCAGCGGGCCTCGTTGTCGGTGCGGGTGCGAAAGACGAGCCCGTCTTCCTCCAGATCGTCCCGGCGCATGGCGCCGGGGGCATCTCCCTCGCAGCGGTAGTAATGCGTGACAGTGCAATCGGCCGCCTGCACCGTCACCACGCCGGAGCAGCTTTCGGGCAGGGGCCATTCATCGGCGGCCATCGCCGGGGAGGCGGCGAGGATCAGGGCAAGCGCTCTCATGACACCATCTCCCCGCAGCCGTGTTTGGGGCTTGAGGACATGAAGCCCGGCTCTTCGGGATAGATGAACTCCACCGGGCTCGTGTCCTCGGCGGCGCCTTCGCCATTGGCCGGGTCCCAGACGCTGCCAAAGAAGAACAGCCGGTGCTTTTCGCTCACATACTGGCGGCCCATCCGGGAATAGAGCACCTCGCCCTCGGGAGTCATGGCCTGGTAGGAAAACTCCGTGCGCTGCAGCGGCTCGCCGTCGATGACGACCGCTTCGCCGGGCAGGCGGTCATAGCCTTGATAGCGCACGGCGTTCCCGCCGCTCTCCTGGATGGTGAAATCGTAGAGGTCTTCGCCCGTGGCAAAGAGCTCTGTCAGGTTTTCGGGATCCGGGACCGGGACTTGCATCACCTCGGTGCTGGGCGGGTTCATGTGAAAGGTCTGAAGCCACTGGAATTCGCGGTCGACCTTGCGCACCTGGTAGGGGCCATCTTGAGAGAACAGCGCAATCCACTGCTCGCCTTCTGCGTCGCCCTCGCAGGTCCAGATATTGGACACAAAGCATCCCTGATACTGCACCGTCAGCTTTCCGGTGCAGCCCGAAGGCGGCTCGAACGCGGCAAGCGGGCTTGCGGCGCACAGGGCCAGTATCAGGGAAAGGCGAGAGGTCATCCTTGTCGTCCGTGTCATCGGCGCGCTCCTTGGCTGAAGGTCACCGGGACCTTGCCACAGGGCGCGCGCCGCTCAAAATCACTCTGCGGCGATTGCGGCAGCCGCGCCGAACTTTGCCAAGATCGCATCGGCGGCCTCGCGGCCATCGCGGATCCCCCACACGACCAGAGAGGCGCCGCGCACGATGTCGCCTGCGGCGAACACATCGTCCAGCGACGTCTGGCCAGTTCCGAACTCCGCTTTGACGGTGCCCCAACGGGTGACTTCGAGCCCGTCTGTGTCCCAGAGCTTGGGCAGATCCTCGGGCTCGAACCCAAGCGCGGCGATCACCAGATCGGCGGGCTCCAGATAGTCGGCGCCTTCGATCTTCTCGGGCGCGCGGCGGCCAGAGGCGTCGGGCGCGCCAAGACGCATCTTGTGCACCTGAACGCCGTCCTTTGTGACCCCGGCGGGGGAGGCCAGCCAGACGAATTCCACGCCTTCTTCTTCGGCGTTCTGCACTTCGCGCTGCGATCCCGGCATGTTGGCGCGGTCGCGGCGGTAGAGACACTTCACCGTCTCCGCGCCCTGGCGAATCGCGGTGCGCACGCAGTCCATGGCGGTGTCGCCACCGCCGATGACGACCACACGCTTGCCCTTGGCGTTGAGCGAGCCATCCTCCAGCTCGGGCACCTTGTCCCCGAAATCGTCCTTGTTCGATGCGGTGAGGTAGTCGAGCGCCTTGACCACGCCCGCGCCGTCCAGCTGACGAGACTTGTAAACGCCGGTGGCGATCAGAGTCGCGTCATGAGCTTCGCGAATCTCCGCAAAGGTAATGTCGTCGCCCACATTGCAGTTCATCTTGAACGTCACGCCGCCCTTTTCGAGCTGGTCCATGCGGGCCATGACCACATCCTTCTCCAGCTTGAAGCCGGGGATGCCGTAGGTCAGCAATCCGCCGCCACGGTCGTAGCGGTCATAGACGGTGACGTTCACGCCTTCACGGCGCAGGCGGTCTGCGGCGGCGAGGCCTGCGGGGCCGGCGCCGATGATGCCGACGCTCTCGGTCCGCTCCGCACGCGGGGTGATGGGCTGGACCCAGCCTTGCTCCCACGCGGTGTCGGTGATGTATTTCTCAACCGCGCCGATGGTCACGGTGCCGTGGCCGGACTGTTCGATCACGCAATTGCCTTCGCACAGGCGGTCTTGCGGGCAAATGCGGCCGCAGATTTCCGGGAAGGTGTTGGTGGCCTGGCTGATCTCATAGGCTTCGCGCAGCCGCCCGGTGGCGGTCAGGCGCAGCCAGTCGGGGATGTTGTTGTGCAGCGGGCAATGGTTCTGGCAGTAGGGGACGCCGCATTGGCTGCACCGGCTGGCCTGCTCTTCGGCTTTTTCGGCGGCATATTCGGCGTAGATCTCTGCAAAATCCTGACGTCGATCCGCAGCGTCACGCTTTTGTGGCATGTCGCGGGCAACATCGACGAACTTGAGCATCTTTTCTGCGGCCATGGGTGGTCCTCTCGTGATCGGCCTCTTTGAATAGCGGCACGTTCCGTGAAAGAAAAGACAGCATTGCTGACCTTAATGTCATCCGTTGCGGATTTTTTGTCGCATGCGGTGGGCGCATTCGGAAATTTATGTCACAAAACGGACCTATTGCGCTCATCTTCGCGCTCCCCTATGCGGATCGGGCATCTCTCGGAGCGCGCAAATGCCCCTGTTTCACCTGATTCTTATCGCTGTCATCCAAGGGATTACGGAGTTTCTCCCGATCTCTTCCTCGGGGCATCTGATCCTTCTGCCGGGCCTCACCGGCCTCGACGATCAGGGGCAGTTCCTGGACGTGTCCGTCCATGTCGGCACCTTGGGGGCGGTCGTGGTCTATTTCTGGCGGGACGTGAGGCTCGGGCTGCGGGGGCTTGCGCCGCTTATGCTGGGGCGCCTTGAGGCACCGGGGGCGCGGCTGGCGCTGTGCCTGATCGTTGCGACCATCCCTGCGGTGCTGTTTGGGCTTTTTCTGAAGGTCACAGGGCTCAGCGACGCGATGCGCTCCATCGCCGTGATCGGCTGGACCATGCTTGTCTTCGGGCTTGTCCTGTGGTGGGCCGACCGCCGGGGCGCGACGCAGCTCCGCACCGAAGACTGGAGCCTGCGCCACGCGGTGATCCTGGGCCTCTGGCAGGCGGTCGCTCTGATCCCCGGCACGTCGCGGTCGGGCATTACCATCACCGGTGCGCGGTTCCTGGGCTATGCCCGCGAAGACGCAGCGCGCGTGTCGATGCTGATGTCGATCCCGGTCATCCTGGCCTCTGCGGTGCTGCTGGGCGCGGATGCCGCGGCGCAGGCCAACATGGCGGCGTTCCGCGACGGAGCCATCGCCGCAGGCTTTGCCTTTGCGTCCGCCTTGGCCGCGCTGACGCTGATGATGCGGCTTTTGCAATCGGTCAGCTTCACGCCCTACGTGATCTACCGGGTGATCTTGGGCGTGATCCTTCTGGTGATCGCCTACGGGTGAGCGGCGATCAGGAGCAGAACGGACCCAAGCACCAACGCCATCCCGGCCAGCTCTCGCCGGGTGATCTTCTCTGCAAAGATCAGCCAGCTCGCGGCGAGAGAGAAGACCAGCTCCACTTGGCCGACGGCCTTCACCAACGCGACCGTTTGCAGCGTGAAGGCGATGAACCAGCATAGCGACCCGACCAGAGAGGTCAGCGCCACCAGGGCTGCGGCCTTCCACCGCCGGAGCACCGCGCCGATCTGCCCCGGATCGCGCAGCAGAAACCCCGCGATCATGGCAAGGGTCTGGAACCCCGTCACGCAAGCCAGCGTGACCGCCGCCCGCAGCACCGCATTGCCTTCGGTCAGCGACAGAGAAGCCCCGCGATAGGCCACGCCCGAGATGGCAAAGAGCAGCCCCGCCAGCAATCCGATTCCGGCCGCGCGGGTGAACACTCCGCCCCCGGTCGGGTTCCTGGAGAGCAGCAGAACCCCCGCCAGCCCCAGCACGATTGCGATCACGGCCACGCCCGACACGCCTTCGCCCAGCACCGCCAACCCGACCAGAGCGGCAAGGATGACCTCGGTCTTCTTGAAGGTGATGCCCACGGCGAAATTGCGCTGCTGGAACAGGGACACGGTCGCAATCGTTCCGCCGATCTGGGCCAGCCCGCCGGCCATGGCGTAGGGCCAGAACTGCGCCGGGATGCCGGGCAAGGCCTGCGCGCTGATCCCCGCATAGAGCGCGGCCAGAAGCGCGACGACGGGGAACGCAAAAAGGAACCGCGCGAAGGTCGCCCCGGCCGGTGTCAGCCCGGTGGCGGTCATCTTCTTTTGCAGAACAAAACGGGTGGCCTGCGCAAAAGCGGCCAGCAGAGTGACGAGAATCCAGGGCTCCATGGTCGTATCTAGCCCGGGGCCGACAACCGACGAAAGCGCAAAGGCGCTTTACTCAATCGCGCGTCCCGCCTGATCGGGGCGCGGCAGAGCGCTGTGCTGCGCCATGATGGCGGCCAGCCGGTCCGCGAGCGGATCGCCAAAGGGGCACGCCCGGCGGGTGTCGAGCGACACGTGGATCAACACATGTTCGCCCGTGGCGCGCAACGTGTCGCCCGCCCAGAGCCTGTGGAACAGGTGCATTTTGCGCCCAGGGGCCGCGATCAGTTGCGTCTCGATCCTGGCGAGCTCGCCGATCTTGGTCTCCGCCAGGTGGCAGATATGCGTTTCGGCTGTGAAGAAGCTTTGCCCCGCGCGCACATAGTCGAGAGTGCAGCCGATCAGCTGCATGAACCGATCCGTGGCCCGACCGAAGGCATCAAGGTAGCGGGCTTCGGTCATGTGGCCGTTGTAATCCGCCCAATCGGCAGGCACCGTCTGATGCAGGGTCGGGATCGGCGCGGTCAGGTCCAGGGCCTCGAAATCGGGCAGGCCGCCAAGGTGGCGATCCGCGTCCATGAGCTCCGCCCCGACGGAGCGCATCTGCCATTTCAGGGCGCGCATGATCGCCGTCAGATCGCCATCGCGGGTGACCGGATCCTCGGCCCGGTGCGGGCCGCTGAGCGCCCAGGTCTGGGCGAGCCCATGACCCAGCAAGCGCGAGACTGCCTCGGCAGAGGCGCCCGCGCCAACACAGCTCCGCGCGGCTTCGCCAAGAGCATCGGACAGGGCCGGGAGCACGCCGCCGGGCGTCTCCACGGGGTCGCAGCCGATGTCGCGCAAGATGTTGATTGCGCGCTTGGAATCGGGCCCAAAAACTTCGACGGCGGGGATCAGGTCCACGGGTTCGATCCCGTTAACCTGCACCGTGTCTCCCACGATGATGGCGCCGGGATCGGTGCCGGGGGCTTCGCCGCCCATGACCCACTGCGCGCCCGCGAGGGCCTCTTCGAGGCTGGCGCAGTCGATCAGTTGTCCGGGTGTGGGAAGGGGCCTGTCGAACAGCCCGGCAAGCTGGGACCGGGCCAGCCTGTCTTCGACAAGGCCGCGCCGGGCGCCGGGGGCAAGGGCCACGTCCCAGCCCATCAACAGGAACCGAGCGGCCCAGCCGGAAAAAGCACCTTCAGTGGCTATGAATGCGGCGCGATTCACCCGGCGGTGGCGTTGGCGCCGACCGGGGCGCCGGGGTGGTTGAACTCATCGGCGGGGACCACGGGGCCGACGACGCGGGGGTCGCAGGCAACCTGCGGGCTGCCCGCGTCACGGATGATCAGCCCGCCTTTGGCGCGGCATTGCTCGAAGCTCATCTTTGAGCCAAGCACAAGATATTCGCGGAAGCCGCCGCCGCCACCACCAGATGTGGCCCCGCCGCCCCCGGCACCGCCCATGGGCAGGGCACCATCACAACCGGCCAGAGCGATCAGGGCGAGACAAACAGACAGACGTTTCATCAGCGATTCTCCACAAGTTGCCCCAAGTCATACCCGTTGAAGTCGAGAATTTCACGCGCCGCCTTGCGGCGATCGGCGGGGATTGACTGATTGCGGTTCCAGATGACGCCGAAATCTCCTTCGGGGCGGCCCAGAACGGCGGTGCGATACCCCTGATCTATCCAAAGAATCCAAAGGGTTCCGTCCGGTGTTTCGATCCGTCCCGGCGCGGAGAGGGACCACGATTCCGTTGTTTCTTCGCCGTTGCAGTTGCGTTCGGCCAGAAAGCCTCCATCGCGCGCTGTCAGGGTCAGGCGTTCTGCCGGGCAGGCGCCGGGGTATTGGGCGATCTGAACCCAAGAGCCTGAAAAGCGGGCCGAATCCAGAACCACCACGGACCCGATTGGGGCTCCGTCCCGGCGGTAGTCCGGCACGGACGGGGCAGGGTCGGGCGCGCGGGCGCAGGCGGCCAACAGGGCAAGAGCTAGGAGAGGCAGACGCATCGGGGATCCCGCGTTGTGACCGAAACTGCGCGATTTATGGTCGTTTCCAGGCCGCACTGAAAGAGGCCTTTGAGCAGCGCACGCGGCCGGTGTGACCGAAAACCGCGCGCTTTCGGTCAAAACACTGCTGGGCGCCCCCGAAGGGGCGCCGCCGGACCCGTCGCTCTCGGCTCAGAGCCCCTTGGCTGCGTAGCTTTTCGCGACTTTGTTGATCGACACGATGAAAGCCGCCGTGCGCAGATCGGTCACGTCCTCGCGGGAGTGCCACATGTCGGACATCGCGCCATAGGCGGCGCGCATCGTGTCGTCGAGACCGGAGCGGACCAGCTCAAGCTCATCGGCGCCCTTGAGATACTTCTTCTTGAAGTCCGGGGTCATCGACCAGCTGTCGCCCAGGTAGCGATCCAGCCGCGCGAGCTCATCGACCAGAAGCTGGTGACGCGCCTCTTCCTGGCGGCGTTGCAGGCGACCGAACCGGATATGGGACAGGTTCTTGACCCATTCGAAATAGGACACCGTGACCCCGCCCGCGTTGGCATACATGTCGGGGATGATGACCACGCCCTTGTTGCGCAGGATTTCGTCTGCCCCCGCCGTCACCGGGCCGTTCGCGGCCTCGATGATGAGCTTCGCCTTGATCCGATCGGCATTGTCGCGGTTGATGACCCCTTCCAGAGCCGCCGGGATCAGGATGTCGCATTCCTTTTCAAGGACGGGCGCGCCATCTGCGATATATTCCGCATCCGGGTAGCCCGACACACCGCCGTGGCGCATGATCCACTGGCGGATCTTTTCCGGGTCAAGCCCATTGTCATCCACCAGGGCGCCGTCGCGCTCAATGATCGCGGTGATCTTGGCGCCGTCTTCTTCGGCGAGGAACTTGGCCGCGTGATAGCCCACATTGCCGAGGCCCTGAACAATCACCTTCTTGCCGTCGAGCGACCCGGTGAGCCCGGCGATGCGCATGTCTTCGGGATGGCGGAAGAATTCCTGAAGCGCGTATTGCACGCCGCGGCCGGTGGCTTCGGTGCGGCCCTGGATGCCGCCCGCATGGGTCGGCTTGCCGGTCACACAGGCGGCGGAGTTGATGTCGGTCGTGTTCATGCGGCGATACTGATCCGCGATCCACGCCATTTCGCGTTCCCCGGTGCCCATGTCGGGGGCGGGGACGTTCTGGGCCGGGTTGATCAGGTCGCGCTTGGTCAGCTCATAGGCGAAGCGGCGGGTGATGCGCTCCAGCTCTTCTTCGTTCCATTCGTTGGGGTCGATGCACAAACCCCCTTTGGAACCGCCGAACGGCGCATCCACCAGGGCGCATTTGTAGGTCATCAGCGCTGCGAGTGCTTCCACCTCGTCCTGGTTCACGGCGAGCGCGTAGCGAATGCCGCCTTTCACGGGCTCCATATGTTCGGAATGGACCGAACGGTAGCCGGTGAAGGTCTGGATTTTCCCGCGCAGCTTGACCCCGAACCGCACGGTATAGGTCGCGTTGCAGACCCGGATCTTTTCTTCGAGCCCCTCGGGCAGATCCATCAGCGCGACGGCTCGGTTGAACATCAGATCGACAGATTCGCGGAAGCTTGGCTCCGCCGTGTTGGACTTCTGGGCCATGGTGACCTCTCCCTCCAGATGAGAACCGAGGGCCTCTGCGGGCCCTGCGACATAATGACAGCCTAATCAGGTTTGCCCTCATGAGGCGAGACGTTTCTGGGGCGGTCGGCGCGCGAGAAAAGCGGCTCTTGCAAGCAGAAGATTCAGTCGGCGCGGCGTTGCGCCGCAGGTAGGGAGAGTGTCTCCCTGATTTCGCCGCATTTGCGCCCCAACTGCTCCAAATCCCTAAACCATTATGACACTGGAAATAGTATAGAAGGCACCTGGAAATGGGCATTCGTTTAGTTGAGAAAAACCGGCGTCTTCGCGATCTGCGCCAAGGCGAAGACGGCTCGATTGTCGTGTTTGGCCTTTACCTGGCCCTGATTATTCTGGGCATTGCCGGATTTGCCGTGGATTTGATGCGGGTCGAGGCGGAGCGATCCGCTGTGCAGGGGGCGTTGGACACCGCCGTCCTCGCGGCGACCGATATCGACCAGAAGGGCGACCCCGCCACGGTCGTGAAGGATTACATGGCCGCCGCTGGTCTGGCCAGTGCGCTGGACGGCGATCCGGTGGTCAGCACCACGGGGCCGCGCACCGTCACGGCGAATACCAAAATCACGACCAACCCATTGTTCAAGATGTTCCGTGCCCCGCTGCAGGTGGCCAATACGTCGACCGCAGAAAATGCCGCGCCGAAGGTAGAGATTTCGCTGGTGCTGGATATCTCCGGCTCCATGGCAGAGCAGGGCCGGGACGAATACGGTCGTCCCATTGCCACGACCCGCATCGAGGCGCTGCGCTCGGCGGTGGACGATTTCGTCAAGGCCGTGTTGGGGAGCACGTCATCCGGTGCGTCCGTGTCGATCGTGCCGTTCTCCGAACAAGTCGGTATTCCGGAGTCCATCTTTAACACGCTGAGAACCGACCCCTATCAGCCGCAGCGGTCTCATACGAATTCCTTCTGCGTGGATCTGCCCAACAGTGAGTATGACCGCGTGGCGTTGGACACGACGGTGGCCATGCGCCAGACCCAGCATATTCAGATCTGGAAATCGGCAAGTGAGCAGAACCCCTATCTCGGCGGAGATCCGTCCCTCGAGCTGACGAGTGCACTGTGCCCCTATCTGGATGGGGAAGTGGTGATTCCGATTTCGAACAACTTGGCCACGCTGCAAACAGCTATCGCTGCGCTACGGCCCTCGCACGGGACCCAGATCAACAACGGTGTGAAATGGGGCGCGGTCATGCTGGACCCGTCCATCCGTGAGACGGTCCGGGGCGAGCTCGTCACGGCGATGAAGGGGCGTCCGGTGGATTACGGCGGCGAAACCCGCAAGTTCCTGATCGTCGTCTCAGACGGTGAGAATTCCGATAGCTATCGCGCGAAGGACAAGTTCTACGATCAGGACTATGTGATTTCGCGCCGTGTGCCGGTCTCTCAGACCTGGAGCTGGAACTGCTGGTGCTATGTGACGAGCTATGAGACGCAGGAGCTGTACCGCCTGAACCGGGAATACTGGGCGAACTACAACTTCAACTACTACGAATATAACGTTTGGCCGCGCTACACCGATCCCTATTACCCGGAATCAATGCGCACGCGCTATATGAGCTACACTCAGGCGAACAACCAGCTCAGCCGGATCTGTGCGGCGGCGCGGGCCAAGGGGATCGAGATCCTCGGGATCGGGGTTCACATGCCAAGAGCGGGTGTCGCGCCGATGATGGACTGTGTCGGGAACGACTCTAACAACTATTTCGACGTGGCTGATGACCAGATCCAGGAAGCGTTCCGGAAAATTCTCTCCGACGCTATCAAGCTGAGGCTGACGCTATGACCAGATTTGCCGCAATCAAACGCCGCTTCGCGAGGCTGCGGCGGGACGTTCGGGGCACCTACGCGATGTCGCTCATGGTGTTGATGCCGCTGATCGGGATCATCATGGGGTTTGCAGGCGATCTGGGGATTTCGCTGACCCGGCAGGTGATGCTTGAGCGTGCAGTGGACGTGCAGGCGCGGAGCATTCGGCTGGGCTTGCGCCCGGCGGATGACTACGCGGGGCTGCGCAAGGCGATCTGCGAGACCGCACGGATCATCCCCGAATGCGAGACCCGGCTGAAGCTGCAGCTTAAGGCCATGTCGCCCTATTCTTGGGAGTCCATCGGGGCGACCCCGGACTGTGAGAGCCTGAAGGAAGTGACCTATACAGAGCCCAAGGAGTTCGACACCGCCCAGGGCAACCAGCTTGTGGTCCTGCGTGTCTGTGCGGTGGTGGAGCCGTTCATGCCCGGCTACGGGGTCGGGGGGGCGTTGGTGCGGACCAGCGATCCGGATGCTCCGAACCGGTTCTATCAGGTGATGGCCACCACGGCATTTGTGAAGGAGCCGAGCTGATGAGAGTTCTGAAGCACTTTTCCCGCCTCGCGACGATGCTGCGTTTCCGGCGCGATCAGGACGGTCATGCAGTTATCGAGTTCGTCATGGTGATGACGCTGCTTGCTTTGGTCGCGGCGCTGCCGGTGTCGGCCTACGGGTATTACGCCGCCATCGGGCGCGACACCAAGGCGCGCTATGCCGTCGCGGACGCCCTGAGCCGGGAGACGAAAAACATCACGCCGGACTATCTCGATACGATGCACAACCTCTACAAGCAGCTTTCGGGCGGCGGTGAGGCCACCGGCATCCGTATCACCATGGTCGACTACGACCCGAGCACGAAGAAATACCGGGTGCGCTGGTTCCGCACGCGGATCGGCTCGCAGATGAGCGATCTCAAGGACGAAGCGCCGTCTGCGGATCTGCTGAAAAACAGTCTGCCGACTCTGACGGACTATGAGGGCATCGTGCTGGTTGAGACCTATTTCAACTACAATCCAGTTGATCTGTTCGTCGGCTTCAAACCGCTACTAGTGCGACAGCAAGCGTTGGCGCGGCTTCGGAACGCGGCGCAGCTTTGCGTGACCAACACCAGCGATCCCGAGAGCATCAACCGGACCTGTTGATCTTGCTTCCCGGCGCCTCTGTTTGAGGGGCCGGGTTAGCGGTTTCTTTGAGCGATATGCATCCCGATTTCTTCGGCCATGGATTTGGCCGGGGCGGCGGGGGTGACCCCACCAATGCCCACCCGGCGGCCCATGCGCCACCACAGGCCCGGAGCCCAGTGGCGCGCCCCACGCGTGCGGGTGCGTAGGATGAAGCCGTTGGACGGCTTGAAGGCAAAGGCCCCGCGATCCACAGACTCGATATCGTCCAGGGCCGCGATCAGGCGGCCGCTTTCATCCACCAGCCCGGTTTCGGTGAGTGTGACGCTGCCCATTGTGGCCCGGCGCATCGCTTCGGCCCCGGCGAGCGCCGCGAGCCCGAAGCCCCCAAGCACCAGCCGCGACAGTCCGGTGAGCTCTCCTCGCAGGGCGAGTGTGAGCAGGATCAGGGCCAGCCCCGCGATCAGGGTCAGCGCCAGAAATCGCCGCGCGGGCGAGGCTTTCAGTGTCAGGGATGTCATGGGGTGCCTTATTCTGCGGCCATGCCTTGCGGGTCGTTGTCGGCGCCCACCGCCCGGCGCACGAGCCCGACATAGAGCGCTTCCAGCTCATCGAGATCGAGCCGGCCTTCGGCCTTGTACCAGTTGGTCACGCCGGTGAGCAGCGAGATCAGCGCCATGGTGGTCAGGCGCGGTTCGGCCAGTTCAAAGGCGCCTTCTTCCATGCCGTCGCGCAAGATGTCTTCGAGCACGTCTTCGTAGCGGCGCCGCAGCTGTTCGATCCGGGCGAAGTTTTCGGGGCTGAGGTTGCGCAGCTCCATATAGCTGACAAAGACCCCGTCGCGGCGCGGCAGGTGCCAGCGGATATGGAACCGGGTAAAGGCGTCGAGCCGCTCTGGCGCGTTGCCGCTGCCCAGATCGGTGTCGGCCACGGCGGCCAGTAGCTCTTCCATGTGGCGGGCCATGAGGTCCACCAGCAGCGATTGCTTGTCGTCGGTGTAGTTGTAGAGCGCCCCGGCCTGCACCCCCACTTCGCGCGCGATCTGCCGCATGGAGACCGCAGCAAAGCCGTCCCGCGCGATCAAGCGCAGGGCAGCCTCCCGGATCCGGGGGCGGGTGATATCGGAATGTGAGCCCTGTTTGCGCGCCATGGGTCATTTAATAACCCCGCGCGGCCCCGGTTGCCTAGGCCCGATTGCCGGGGATAGGGTGCGCGCAACGATCACCGGGAGCCCGTCATGCGCGTGACCCTTGCCCTTTTGCTGGCGCTGGCCGCCTGCACGCCCGCGCCGCAGGTGCCCGGTGCCCCCACCCGTGGGGAGCGGCTGGCCGCCCCGGCGCTTGCGCCATTGGGGGACGTTCTGGCCCAGGCAGAGGGGCAGGCGGCCCTGTCCGACCCGGCCATATCGCTGGATGCGCGGGTGGCGGGGCTGCGCGCACGGGCACAGGCGCTGCGCGGTCCGGTGATCCCGCCCGCCCTGCGCGCCCGGATGCGCCGCGCGGCGTTGCAGTAGGGCGCGCCACGGGATAAGCCGCTGTGAGACCAACGCCAACCCGGAGTATCCCCGTGACACAGCCCCTTCGCCTCGGCATCGCAGGACTTGGAACCGTTGGCGTCGGTGTGATCCGCATGTTGCGCGAAAACCCCGAGCTGATCACCGCCCGCGCGGGCCGGGAGATCACGGTGAGCGCGGTGTCCGCCCGCTCCAAGGGCAAGGACCGGGGCGTGGACCTGACCGATATCGGCTGGGAAGACGATCCGGTCGCACTGGCGCGCCGCGATGATGTGGACGTGTTCGTCGAACTCATGGGCGGCCATGAGGGCGCGGCCAAGGACGCGATCGAAGCCGCCATTGCCGCGGGCAAGGACGTGGTGACCGCCAACAAGGCGCTGCTGGCGATCCACGGACAGGCCCTGGCCATCTCCGCCGAAGCGCAGGGCGTGGCGCTGCGCTATGAGGCCGCTGTCGCGGGGGGGATCCCCTGCGTGAAGGCGCTGACCGAAGGGCTGGCGGGCAACCGCATCACCCGCGTGATGGGCGTCATGAACGGCACCTGCAACTATATCCTCACCCGCATGGAGGCCACGGGCCAGGGCTATAACGTGCTGTTCGACGAATGCGCGGAGCTGGGCTATCTGGAGGCCGACCCGACCCTGGATGTGGGCGGGATCGACGCCGGGCACAAGCTGGCCATCCTGTCTTCGATCGCCTTCGGCACTCAGGTCGATTTCGGCAATGTCACGCTGGAGGGCATCCAGCATGTCACGCTGGACGACATCCGCGCCGCCGCCGATATGGGCTACCGGATCAAGCTGCTGGGCGTTGCGCAGCTCACCGGCCGCGGGCTTGAGCAGCGCATGACCCCTTGCCTTGTCCCCGCGAACAGCCCGCTGGGGCAGCTTGAAGGCGGCACCAACATGGTCGTTCTGGAAGGCGATGCCGTGGGCCAGATCGTCATGCGCGGCGCCGGGGCGGGCGAAGGCCCCACCGCAAGCGCGGTGATGGGCGATGTGATCGACGTGGCGCGTGGCCTGCGCATCCCGGTCTTTGGCCAGCCCGCGACCGGTTTGCGCGCGGCGCGCCCCGCCGTCGGCGCCGTGGCCGCGCCCTACTATCTGCGCCTGCGCCTCACGGACAAACCCGGCGCTCTGGCCAAGGTGGCGGCGGTGCTGGGCGATTGCGGCATCTCGATCCACCGGATGCGCCAATACGATCACGAGGCGGGCGCCGCGCCGGTCCTGATCGTCACCCACAAGACCACCCGCAGCGCCGTCGAGGACGCCGCCGCCCTGTTCGAGAGCACGGGCGTGGTGGAGACCCCGCCGGTCGCGATCCGCATCGAAGAGGTCTGAGCGCCGCGCGCGCCCTTTACCGGCGCGCCGCGATGCGTTTCTTTTGGCTTAAAACACTCCGGGAGAGTTGAGCCGCAGGCTCAAGGGGGCTGCGCCCCTCCGCCCGGATGCCAACAAGGAGCCACGCGCCATGGACTGGACTGCCCCGATCGACATCTACTGCGAACGCCTGAGCGATGCCTTCTGGGCCGAGCCGCTCAACGCGCTCTCCAACCTCTCGTTCATTGCGGCGGCGATCTGGGCCGGGATGCTGGCCCGCCGCACGGGTGTGCGCAGCGCCGATACTGTTGCGCTGATCGTGCTGGCCTTTTGCGTCGGGGTCGGCTCGTTCATGTTCCACACTTTCGCGAACGGCTGGTCTTCGCTGGCCGATGTGATCCCGATCTGGACCTTCGTTGCGCTCTTCACGCTGTCCGCCATCGTGCGGATCGGCGGGGTGAAGCCCGGCAAGGCGGTCACCGGCGCGGTGGTGCTGATCGCGGTTCTGGTCGTCGTCTTCATGGCGGCGGGCACCGGATCGGACACCGACAATGCGGTCGCCGCCCATGAGGGCCACAGCCTGCTCAACGGGTCGGAGCAATACTTCCCCGCAGTCATTGCACTGTTGGTGTTCACCTTCATCGCCCGCCGCCGCGAAAGCCCCATGGCGCCGTGGATCACGCTTGCGACGATCACCTTCATCTCGTCCCTGACCCTGCGCACGCTCGACATGCACCTGTGCGAGATCTGGCCAAACGGCACACATTTCCTGTGGCATCTGCTCAACGGCCTGATGATCGGCATCCTGCTGGATGGCTACATCAAGCTTCAGGCCCGATCGCAGGGCGCCGCCCCCGCCTAGGGCGCGCCAAATGCAAACGGGGGCCCCAAAGGGCCCCCGCGCAACGCGTGTAAGCGTGGCTTACTTCACGGAGAAGAACAGCGTCTCGCCGGAGTGGTCATCCACACCGTCATTGTCGGTGGACACCCACATGGTGCCATCGGCCATGATCGCCAGGCCTTCGACCTTGTCCTGAACGTAGCCGTTGGTTTGCAGCAGGTCGGGGATCAGGTCGCGGATGACTTCCTTCTCCACCACCGGCAGCTGACCGCCCAGGGCGGCGGGCTCCAGCCCGTCGAGGCTGACGCGGGTGATCTGCTTCACCTTGGCATTGGTGCCGATCTGGTTGTCGCGCTCCAGCAGGTAGAGGGCGCCGTCATGAGCGACGATCTCGCTCAAGCCGACCCAGCCTTTTTCGGCCTCTTCCAGCGGGTAGAGCACGGCGCCCCATTCTTCGGTTTCTAGGTTGTAGGAGACCAGCTTCACGTGATCTTTCGGGTCGTCCTTCCACTCACGCTGGATGGCGATCCAGAGCGTGTCGCCGACCTTGGTGATCCCTTCGGAGCCGAAGCGCTTTTCAACCGCGAGCAGTTCGGCGGGGAAGGCGATTTCGTCCTTGATCTCACCTTCGCCGTTCACGTGGTAGATCGCGTGGGGCGTCAGGCGGTCGGTGCGGCCTTCGGAGGCGATGAAGAACCCGCCTTCGCCGTCCAGCGTGATGCCTTCCATGTCCAGCTTCTGCGCCGGGCGACCGCCACGGGTCACATCGACCGCGCCGGTGATCCGGGCTGGGGTCTGGCTGGGATCAATCGAGAAGATGCGCGGCTGGAAGCCGTAGAAGCTGTCATTGACCGCGTAGATCATGCCGTTGCCGTGATCCGCGACCATGCCGGAGATCGCGCCCCAGCCGATCAGCTCGGAGGCGCCTTCGGAGGTCAGCATCGGATACTGCGCCGGGCTCTCACTGCGCTCGAACAGCATGACATGGGCCAGCGGGCCCTTGTCTTCGCGGGCGTCCACTTCGTTGGCCGACACGAGCAGGTTGCGCTCGGGGATGGCAACGTAGCCTTCCGGCCCGATGCCCGACGGCAGGAGCTGCTCCAGCACCGGTGCGGCGGGGTCGGTCACGTTGTAGACGCCGACGACGGAGCCGCGCTCGGAGCCGACGAACACATAGGGCGTGTCGCCGAACGTGGCGGTTTCGATGCTCTCGGGCTCCACGCCTTTGCTGTCGGAGCGCTTGTCCGGGTAGTGGCCGATCTGGATGATGGCGTGCTCGAAGCTGGCGCCGCTCTCATAGACGACGGTGCCGTCCTTGGAGAAGATCGTCCAGCCGCGCGAGCCGCCGTCCATGTCGCCTTCGTTGGCGATGGCGAAGTGGGTGTCGTCCATCCACTTCACCGCGTCGGGTTCGCGCTTGCGGCCCGGCTGGCTGTCGATCGGGGTGATCGCGCCGCGCTCATCGCGGGTGTCGATCCCTTCCAGGTCCACGGCCCCGGCAGAGAAGTGGGCCAGCACTTCGCCGTCCTTCGACACCACGGCCAGGTGGTTGTTTTCCTGCATCGTGACGATGGTTTCGCCCAGGCCGTTGATGTCCACGAATTCCGGCTCCGGATCTTCGGGGGACACGTCTGCCAGCCCGGTCAGATCGACCTTGCGCAGGCTGTCGCAGTTCAGAAGGCCGTTGTCATCGGCCATGACCTGCACGAGGTAACCAGCGGGCATCTGGCCGGTGCGGCCATCGCCCAGGTCTTCGTCGCGCTCGTTCTCGATGGCGACGGAGACGAGCCCGCCCTTGGCGGCGATGCTGTCGGGCTGGCCGCCCAGATCGCAGCGCGCGGCTTCTTCGCCGGTGGCGATGTCGATCGCGGCCAGATAGCCCGACGGGTCGGTGTAGCTTTCCGAGGTGTTCACGCCCACGATGGCATACCCGCCAGCCACGGCGACGGAGGTCGGCTCACCGCCCAGGGCGATATTGCCCAGCGGCTTGGGGTTCGCGGGGTCGGTGATGTCCACGCGGCCCAGCGATTCGAGCGGGCTGTCGGTGTAGACGAGGGTCATGCCATCGGCGGTGGCGGCGATGATCTCGGCAGAGGTTTCGCGCGCGCGGTCTTCGCCAGCGGCCATGTTGTCCACGGTCGCAAAGGAGGCGATCCGGTTGAAATTCATCTCGGCCAGAGCGGACCCTGCGGTCAGCGCGAGGGCGGAGGTCAGGCAGACTTTGGTCAGTCGCATGGGGATCTCTCGTGTAAGGTCAATGATACCGGCCTGTTTGCGCGTTCAATATGACGCCGGTGTAACGGCCCCCGTTCTAGTGCGGTGAAATCGCCCCAGAGAGGGGCGCGCGCGTTGCGTCGTTGGGGAAAAGCCCCGCCCGCCACGCCTTTAGCGCAAACCGTGTTGCCGACCGGGGCGGCGCGAGCTACCCCCATGCCCAGATAACAAGGAGGCTCCCATGCCCGTCGACGCCGCGCCCGAATTTCACGACCGTATGCTTTCTCTCGGGCTTGCCCGGGTGAGCGAAGCCGCTGCCATTGCATCCGCCGATCACGTCGGGCGGGGCGATGAGAAAGCCGCCGACCAGGCGGCGGTGAACGCCATGCGCGATCAGCTCAACAAGCTCGATATCCAGGGCGTTGTCGTGATCGGTGAGGGCGAGCGCGACGAGGCGCCGATGCTCTATATCGGTGAAGAGGTGGGCACCGGCGAGGGCCCGGGCGTGGACATCGCTCTGGACCCGCTGGAAGGCACCACCCTGACCGCGAAAGACATGCCCAACGCGCTGACCGTGATCGCCATGGGGCCGCGCGGCTCCATGTTGCACGCGCCGGACACCTATATGGAGAAGCTGGCCATCGGACCCGGTTTCGAAGAGGGCGTCGTCTCGCTCGACATGACCCCGGCTGAGCGGGTGCGCGCTCTGGCGGCCGCCAAGGGCTGCGAGACGGGCGACATCACCGTGTGCGTGCTGGAGCGTCCGCGCCATCAGGAGATGATCGCGCAGATCCGCGAGACCGGCGCGGCGATCCGCCTGATCACCGATGGCGATGTGGCGGGCGTGATGCACTGCGCCGAGCCCGACGTGACCGGGATCGACATGTATATGGGCACCGGCGGCGCGCCCGAAGGCGTTCTGGCCGCGGCGGCTCTGAAATGCATGGGTGGGCAGATGATCGGCCGCCTCGTGTTCCGCAACGATGACGAAAAGGCCCGCGCCGCGAAGGCCGGGATCACCGATCTGGACCGCATCTACACCCGCGATGAGATGGTTCGGGGCGATGTGATCTTTGCCGCGACCGGCGTGACCGATGGCTCCTTGCTGCCGGGCATCAAGCACCGTCCGGGCTCGGTGCAGACCGAGACGCTGCTCATGCGGTCCAAGACCGGCTCCGTGCGGCGGATGATCTATCGCAACCCGCGGTAAGCGGCCTGACCTTGCGGTGCGCTGACGCGCGCTCTTATTCTGTGAGGCGGGGGGCATGGCCCCCCGTCCGCGTTTCGCGCGGGCTCTTTCCGGCCCTGTCCGGGGCCAAAGACGCGAGGATGCGCGATGAAGCCGGGACCGCTGAACACGATTGCCGATGTGGAGGGCCTGCTGGTCGGGCAGGCGCAGGATGAGACGCTCAAGTCCGGGGTGAGCGTTCTGATGGGCGCTGCGCCGTTCGTGGCGGGCATGCATGTCATGGGCGGCGCGCCGGGCACGCGGGAGAGCGATCTTCTGGCGCCGGACAAGACCGTGCAGGAGGTGGATGCCCTCGTGCTCTCGGGTGGGTCGGCCTTTGGGCTGGCGGCCTGCGACGGGGTCGCGGCGGAGCTGAAGGCCCAGGGGCGCGGCTTTGCCGTGGGACCGGCGCGGGTGCCGATTGTGCCCGGTGCGATCCTGTTCGATCTCATGGCCGGGGGCGATCACGGCTGGGTAGAGAACCCATACCCCGCGCTTGGCCGGGCGGCGCTGCGCGCTGCGTCGGGCGATGTCGCTTTGGGATCGGTCGGGGCCGGGACGGGCTGCACGACGGCGGGGCTCAAGGGGGGCTTGGGCTCGGCGTCGGTGGTGATGCCGTCGGGGCATGTGGTTGGCGCTCTGGTTGCGGTGAATGCCTTGGGCAGCGCGGTCGTGGATAACGGCCCGCAGTTCTGGGCCGCGCCGTTCGAGCAGGGTGCGGAGTTCGGCGGGCGCGGTGTGGCCGCGCCGCAGGAGCCCCCGCGCACCAAGCTGGGGCCGCAGGGCAGCACCACCATTGCCATCGTGGCGACCGATGCCGATCTGACCCAGGCGCAGGCCAAGCGTCTGGCGGTGGCCGCCCATGACGGGATGGCGCGCGCCCTGGTGCCCAGCCACACGCCTATGGACGGCGATCTGGTCTTTGCCGCAGCTACCGGCGCAAAGCCCGCAGATGAGCTGGCGCGGCTGTGGCTGGGGCACGGGGCTGCGGTGGCTCTGGCGCGGGCGATTGCGCGCGGGGTTCACGCGGCGCGGCCCGCACCGGGGGACGTTCTGCCCTGCTGGCAGGCCCGCTTCGGCGGGGCTTGATTTCATGACTTCACGCGCGGGGGCGGTTGTGGCTAAGTCCGCACATTGAAGACATATATTGGAGCTTTTCATGCGCCTTTTGCTTTCCCTTTGCCTGCCCGTTTGCCTCGCATCAATGCCTGCCGCCGCCGATGAGGTGAGCGATACGCTGACCTCGGCCCTCGAGGCCTATCAAGATGGCGATGTCGCCTATGCCATGGAGGAGCTGGTCTATGCCCAGCAGCTTCTTCAGGAGATGAAAGCCGGGGAACTCGAAGGCTTTGTGCCCGAGGCTCTGGACGGCTGGACGCGCACCCTGTCCGAGGACGCCGGTGCGGCGATGGGGATGCTGGGCGGCGGCACCGCGGCCGAGGCGGAGTTCAGCAACGGCAGTGACAGCTTCACGCTGACCATCATGGCGGACAGCCCGATGGTGGCGATGATGTCCGGCATGTTCGGCAATGCGCAGATGATGGCCACGATGGGCAAGATCGAGCGGATCGGGCGGCAGAAATTCCTGAACCAGGACGGCGATCTGTCCATTCTGATCGGCAACCGGATCATCGTCCAGGCGTCGGGCGGCGATCTGGAGGCGATGAAGGCCCATCTGGAGCAGATCGACTATCGCGCTCTGGAGAACTTCGGCCAGTAACCGGGCTGGACCTGCGCGGCGTGGCATGATCCTCTGGGCGAAAGCCTGAGGAGGACCCTGCCATGACCGATGCGACCACCGATTTGAAAACACGCCTGAACCGCCCGGATCTGATCTGCGAAGATGCCTATCTGGGCGGCGATTGGGTCGCGGGCGCGGTGCGGTTCGATGTGGTCAACCCGGCGCGGGGCGACGTGATCGCGCAGGTCGCGGATCTGACCCGTGCCGATGTGACCCGCGCCATTGAGCTGGCCGAGCAGGCGCAGCCCGCCTGGGCCGCGCGCACCGCCAAGGAGCGGGCCAACATCCTGCGCCGCTGGTTCGACATGATCATGGAAAACCAGGAGGATCTGGCGATCATCATGACCGCCGAGCAGGGCAAGCCCTTGGCGGAATCGCGCGGGGAGGTCGCCTATGGCGCCGCCTTCATCGAGTGGTTCGCCGAGGAGGCCAAGCGCGTCTATGGTGAGACCATTCCCGGCCATCAGTCCGACAAGCGGATCACCGTGATCCGCCAGCCCATTGGCGTCGCCGCCGCGATCACGCCGTGGAATTTCCCCAACGCGATGATCACCCGCAAGGTTGGCCCTGCTCTGGCGGCGGGCTGCTCGATGGTGGTGCGGCCCGCGACGCTGACGCCGCTATCGGCTCTGGCCCTGGCCAAGCTGGCCGAAGAGGCGGGCATCCCAAAGGGCGTTTTGTCCATCGTCACGTCGACCGACAGCAGCGGCGTGGGCAAGGAGTTTTGCGAGAATCCCACCGTGCGCAAGCTGTCCTTCACCGGTTCGACCGAGGTGGGGCGCATCCTGTTGCGGCAGGCGGCGGATCAGGTGATGAAATGCTCCATGGAGCTGGGCGGCAACGCGCCCTTCATCGTGTTCGACGATGCCGATCTGGATGCAGCCGTGGAAGGCGCGTTGATCTGCAAGTTCCGCAACGCCGGGCAGACCTGCGTTTGTGCCAACCGCATCTATGTGCAGCGCGGGGTCTATGACGCCTTTGCCGCCAAGCTGAAGGAAAAGGTCGACGCGCTGCGCGTGGGCGACGGGCTGGAGGAGGGCATCCAGATGGGGCCTCTGGTAGAGCCTGCCGCCGTGGATAAGGTGCGCGAGCATCTGGAGGACGCGACGTCCAAGGGCGCCACCGTTCTGGCGGGCGGATCGACCGCCAATGAGGGCCCGCTGTTCTTCCAGCCCACGGTTGTCACCGGCGCGACCCGCGACATGAAGGTCGCCACCGAAGAGACCTTTGGCCCCTTCGCGCCGCTCTTTGCCTTCGACACCGAAGACGAGGCGATTGCCCTGGCCAATGACACGATCTTTGGCCTCGCGGCCTATTTCTATGCCCGCGACATCGGCCGCGTGACCCGCGTGCAGGAGGGGCTGGAATACGGGATCGTCGGGGTCAACACCGGGATCATCTCGACCGAGGTTGCCCCCTTTGGCGGGGTCAAGCAATCGGGCCTGGGCCGCGAGGGATCGAAGCACGGGATCGATGATTACCTTGAGATGAAATACGTCTGCACGAGCCTTTGATGGGTGATCCGACCATCACCCGTGCGGAAAACCGCTATGAGACCCATGTGGATGGGCATGTCGCGCATCTGGATTTTCGCCGCAGGGGCGATGTGATCGACGCCTATCACACCCTGGTTCCGCGCCCCATCGGAGGGCGCGGGATCGCGGCGGCTTTGGTGGAGCGGCTGGTGCAGGATGCGCGGGCAGAGGGTCTGACCATCCGGCCAAGCTGCTCTTATGTCGAGGCGTGGCTGCGGCGGGGGCTGGCTCAGTCTTCGAAGAGCACGTCCCAGAGCCGCAGCCCGTGATCGAACTGCCCGGTGCGCAGGAAGGTCGCGATCTGGGCAAAGACCAGCGGGTTGTTCATCATGAAGGTGTGCGACACGGGCAGGACGATGTGATCGTCCATGCCGATCAGCCGGGTCGAAGCCACCGACACCTTGCCGTCATCCTCTCCGTCGATCAGCGCTGAGAAAACCGGGTTCAGGCTGCGGTTCCCGGCGATGATGCCCAGGTCGGCGTTGATGGGCGGCAGGTGCTCGGGCACGCTGGCTGCGCCGGTGCCAAGCTGCATCCCCGCCGGGCCGTTGAGCCATTCGAACAGAGCGATGTCGCCGAGCGCGTCCACCAGTTGCGAGCCGTGATTGGGCGGTGCAAGCATCACGATCCGGCCCGGCTCAGCCTCCGGCGTCTCAGTCAGCCATGCGCGCAGCAGGATACCGCCCATCGAATGGGTGACGAAATGCGTCTTGCGCCCACCGCAGGCCGCGACGGCCTTGGGCAGGGCCTCGCGCATGAGCGGGGCGATGGCCTTTTCGGTCGAGGGGTAGCCCTGATTGACCACCAGATAGCCGCGCGCCTTGAGCCGCTCTTCGAGGATCAGCAGAGACGCGTCCGTGCGGGCGAGCCCGTGAAGCAAAATCACGCAGTCCTGCGCCCACGCCAGCCCCGGAAGCAGGGCCAGCAGGAGGGCCAGCACCCGGATCACGGGGTGAGCACCTCATCGCCCACGGCTTCGCGCCAGTGGCGGCGGCACAGGGACACGTAGGTCTCGTTCCCGCCGACCTGCACCTGATCGCCGGTGGTGAGCACCGCGCCATCGGCACCGCGCCGCACGACCATCGTGGCCTTCTTGCCGCAATGGCAGATCGTGCGTACCTCGCGCATTTCATCGGCCAGAGCGAGCAGGGCGGCAGAGCCGGGAAAGAGCTGGCCGAGGAAATCCACCCGCAGCCCGTAGCACATCACCGGCACGCGCAGATCATCGACGACACGGGCGAGCTGCCAGACCTGATCTTCGGTCAGGAACTGGGCTTCGTCGACGAAGATGCAGGCGGGGGATTCGTCACGGATTACTTGCGCCAATAGGTCGCAAAGCTGAGTCTCTGGACCAAACACGCGGGCCTCGCGCGAAATACCTATCCGGCTGGCGATGCGGCCTTCCCCGGCGCGGGTGTCGAGCCCGGCGGTCAGAAGGCAGGTTTTCATCCCGCGCTCTTCGTAATTGTGGGCGGCTTGAAGCAGGACAGTCGATTTGCCCGCATTCATGGTCGAGTAGTGGAAATAGAGCTTGGCCATGGGCTCTCTATTGCCAGACAGACGGAAAATGACAAGCGGACCGGGGACGCGGGCCGGGCCGCAAGCGGGAGGGGATCCCGATTACGCCCCAACTGGGGAATGCGTCCCCGGTCCTACCGCCCCCTGGGACGCAGGGTAAGGCGGGTCTCGGGAAGCCCGGCGTTGCACCGGGTCAAGATTAGTGTGACAATTCCGCCAAGTGGACTTAAGGGGAATTGGACGATGGGCGTCTCCCCCGAGTGGCACCAAGGAAAAATGGTCAATGACGAGTATCGGCAGCTATCTGAAGAAACATACCGAAGCTTTGGTTAAGGACGTCGGTATCGAGCCGGCTTGCGCGCTGACAGGCAAATCCAAAGCCACGCTGGGGCGCTATTACTCCGATGCTCCCGAGCATGCGGATCGCTTCATGCCGGTCGATGCCGTCGCGGCTCTTGAGGCGGCATCGTCCTACCCTCATGTCACCTCGGCTCTGGCGGAGCTGAAGAAGATCACGCTGAGCTATGACGATGCGCCCAAGAACCACGACGCCAAGGGCGGCATCAATTCGGACGTGATCACCCTGTCGCAGCGGTTTGCGATGCTGATGGCAGAGTATAACCAGTCCATCGAAGATGGTGTGATTTCGGTCAATGAGGCCAAGCGGCTTCTGCGCGAGACCGTTGCCTTGCAGCGGGTGCTGCTGGAGATGAAGCTTCATCTGGAGCACGACTCGGACGCGTGATGGACACATCCGACATGCCAAACATTGTTCCGGGGGCTTTGCAGCCCGTGGATGGTGCGGCATTGGCGGCGCCTGGAGCGGACCTGCATCCGCCGCGCATCCTGATCCTCTATGGCTCCCTTCGGGAGGTGAGCTATTCGCGGCTGGCCGCGGAAGAAGGCGCGCGGGTGCTGCGCGCTCTGGGCTGCGAGGTCCGGTTCTATGACCCCAGCGGGTTGCCGCTGCCCGGAGATGCCGATGACGACCACCCCAAGGTGGCAGAGCTGCGCGATCTGGTGCTTTGGAGCGAGGGCATGGTCTGGTCCAGCCCCGAACGCCACGGGGCGATGACCGCCGTGATGAAGGCCCAGATCGACTGGCTGCCGCTTTCCCCCATTGGAGGGATTCGTCCGACCCAGGGCAAATCGCTGGCGGTGATGCAGGTTTGCGGCGGGTCGCAAAGCTTCAACGTGGTCAATCAGTTGCGCATCCTGGGTCGCTGGATGCGGCTGGTGACGATCCCGAACCAGTCTTCCGTGCCGCAGGCGTGGAAGAAATTCGAAGACGGACGCATGATCGCAGGGTCGCATTACAACCGCATCGTGGATGTGATGGAGGAGCTGGTCCGCTTCACCTGGATGCTGCGCGGACGGCCCGAGCTGACCGATCGCTATTCAGAGAGGGTGGAGACGCTCGAACAGGTCCACACGCGGGTATCTGAATAGCGATTTCGGGACCGACCTGTGTGGGGGCGCTGCCTCCCTTGAGCCTGCGCTCAATCAGATCGCACCAACAGGCGTGCGCGTCACCGACGCCGCGAAGCAGCCCGGTTTGGCGATATGCAGGTGGGCATAGGCAACCTGTTGCGATGAGAATGCGCTGTCCAGGGCAGAGGCGACGGCCTGCCCGTCGATCACGTCGGCGTCGATCATCATGTTATTCGCATCGAACAGGCGCAGCGAGATGAGCCGTCTTTGGATCATTTCGGGGACGACCCCCGGTGCGGGGCGAGCCTGCGCGGCGCCCTGACGCACGAAGATCGCGTGGCTGGACCGGTAGGGCGTTTGAGCGGGTTGATGCGTGTGATTGAGAAGCAGCACGGTTTCGCCGGGCTGCGCGTCCTCAAGGCTTACGCGGCAGGGGGTGCCGGGGCAGTCCCGCACGGTGCTGCGATGGATGGCGCGCGCCGCCAGTTCGGCCTCTGTCAGGTCAAAGAGGGGGGCGAAAGGCTCTGCGGGCAGGGCGTGGATCTGAAAGGTCATGGCTGGTTCCGGGTTTGATACCGGGAGCCTGCCGTCCGGGGCCCGCCCGGGCGACCCGTTTCCTGCGCAAAGCGCTGCTTGTCAGGCGCGTTCTACCAGCACCGAGCCGACGGAATAGCCCGCGCCGAAGGAGCAGATCAGCCCCTTGTCGCCCGGTTGCAGGTCGGCGGAGTGTTTGGCGAAGGCGATAATCGACCCCGCCGAGGAGGTGTTCGCGTAGTCCTGCAAGATATTGGGCTGCTCGCCCGGCTCGGGATCGCGGCCCAGGACGCGCTTGCCGATATAGTCGTTCATCGACTTGTTGGCCTGGTGCAGCCAGAGCCGCTTGAGATCGCTGGCCTGCACGGCTTCGTCTTCCATATGCGCCGCGATGTGGCGGGAGACGAGCGGCAGGACCTCTTTGAAGACCTTGCGGCCGTTTTGCATGAACTGCATGTCGCGGCGGTCGTCCATCTGGTCATGCGCGCGGCGCAGGAAGCCTGCGTTGTTGCGGATATTGTTGGAAAATTCCGTCGCGCAGCGGGTCGAAAGCACCTTGAAGTGATCGCCTTTGGCGTCTTCAGCGCGCTCCAGCACGGTGGCGGTGGCCACGTCTCCGAAGATGAAATGGCAGTCGCGGTCGCGCCATTCGAGGTGGCCGGAGGTGATTTCCGGGTTCACCACGAGTGCCTTGCGCACCGATCCGGCGCGGATCATGTCGGCGGCGGCCTGGATGCCGAACGTGGCCGAAGAACAGGCGACGTTCATGTCAAAGCCAAACCCCCCGGCGCCCAGCAGCTGCTGGATTTCGACGGCCATGGCGGGGTAGGCGCGCTCCATATTGGAGGCGGCGCAGATCACAAGATCAATCTCGGCGGCGTCGGTCCCGGCCTGCGCAAGCGCGGTGCGGGCGGCAATGAGCGCGATCTCCGCCATCATCGAGGGCGCCTCATCGGGGCGCGGGTCAAAGCGGGGGCACATGCGGGCCGGATCGAGCACGCCGTCCTTTTCCATCACGTAGCGGCTTTCAATCCCCGAAGCGGCGAAGATGAAATCGGAGGAAGAATGGGGCTTGGGCTCCAGCTCTCCGGCGTCGATCTGGGCCTTGTGCTCGGCGTTCCAGAGATCGGCATGGGCGTTGAAGGCCTCAACCAGCTCATCATTGGTGATCGTGTGCGGCGGCGTGAAGACGCCGGTTCCGGTGATGGCGGGTTGGTGCATTGCGGGATCCTGTTTGGCTGGTCCCGATAGGTAAAGCGGAGCGGGCCGGGAACGCAAGCCCGGCCCTGCCTGCATAATGGTTTAACGGTCCGGTACGGAATAATAGGTCACGCTCATATCCGAGCCGACCGGGACCATGCCGTCGATCACGACCCCCTCGGGACAGGCGTAGAGGGTCGCGGTGTGATCCAGCAGATCCGCGGTGGCGGCACTTTCACCGGCGATGTCGCAGGCGTCAGCCGGGTCGTCAAACACCATCGGATCGGGATCGTTGGGGGCGCAGCCCGCAAGAGGAGCGATGGCGGCGGCGGTAAGGGCGAGAATACGCATGGAAACGGGTCTCCGGTTGATCAGGGGTGAGACCAGCATAGGTGGCGACCACCGGGGGGTGAAAGGATTTCCGCCTTGGACCGGGTGAGTTTCGTGTCTGGACAGGCTTTGTCACGGCGTGTCGGGACGCTGTGCCGACAAGGTCCGCGCGCGGCGGCGCTATCCCAGCCGACCGGCTCGGGTGAGGTCTTTCTCTCGGCCACAGAGTTCGAAAATCTCCTTCAACCGGTGTCGGGAGGCCAGATTGACCATCTGCCCACTGATTGAGACCTTTTGAAACTGCGCCGCTGTCACCGGCACCCAGAGGCCGTCGCGATATATCTCGAACCCGCCCATGACTTCGACCGGGATCGGCCCAAAATCGGGCCGCACGAAAACCTCTGAGCGGAAGAGCTTCGATGCACTGTTGGACTGATCGGGCAGCGCGTATTTTTCCGCAAGCTGCGCCGCGGTGCCGGTCGATGTCACGATGTCGATGTCACTGACAATCGGGCCCGAGAGCCCGTGCAGCACCATTGCGGCCCCGCCAAACAGCATCCAGTCGTCCGAGATCGAACCGAGCTCTGACGCGCATCTTGCGACCACGTCGAGGAAGATCTCCTGATCGGTCATGTCTGGGGTCCGCAGCCATTCATGGGCGGATTCTCGCAGCATCGCGGGGGCGCAGCAAGAGGCGCCGCCCGGCTGTGCTGTTGGCCTGTGATCGCCTTGAACCGTCCACTGGACGTTTCACCCGGCTATGCCGGGACCGGCGATCACCCCTGAAGCGCGCGGACTTTGACTTCGTCTTCTTTCATCGCCTGGATGGCGAGCGCGGCGGCGTGGCTGCCGGCGGCGGTGGTGAAGTAGGGGATCTTGTCATAGAGCGCGACGGAGCGGATTTCGCGGCTGTCCTCGATGGCGCGGGCGCCTTCGGTGGAGTTCATGACGATATCCACCAGCCCGTCCTTGAGGTGATCGACGATGGTGCGCCCGCCCTCATAGAGCTTGTTCACCTTCTCGGCCGGGATGCCCTTTTCGGCCAGCCACGTGGCGGTGCCGCCGGTGGAGATGATCTTGAACCCAAGATCGGCCATGATCCGGGCGGCCTCTTCGACCATGTCGCCCTTGTCAGCGTCTTTCACAGAGATGAACGCTGTGCCGCTTTCCGGCAGATGCGTGCCCGCGCCAAGCTGCGCCTTGAGGAAGGCGCGCGGGAAGCTGCGGGCCCAGCCCATGACTTCGCCGGTGGAGCGCATTTCCGGCCCCAGGATCGTGTCCACGCCCGGGAAACGGGCGAAGGGCAGGACGGCTTCCTTGACGGAGAACCACGGCGTTTTCGGATCGGCGAGGGTGAAGGGATCGCCCAGCGGCATGACCTCCATCGGGTCTTCGGTCGGCGCATAGGCCGGGCGCAGCGGGAAGTTGGCCAGCGGCTCTCCGGCCATCAGCCGCGCCGCGATGGAGGCGATGGCGCTGTCGGTGGCCTTGGCCACGAAGGGCACGGTGCGCGAGGCGCGGGGGTTGACCTCGATCAGGTAGATATCGCCGTCCTTCACCGCGAACTGGATGTTCATCAGGCCGACAACGCCCAATTCCTGTGCCAGTTTGATGGCTTGATCCTTGATCACCGCGATCACGTCTTCGGGGAGCGAGTGCGGCGGCAGGCAGCAGGCGCTGTCGCCGGAGTGCACGCCCGCTTCTTCGATGTGCTGCATGATGCCCGCGACATGGACGTTGGTCCCGTCGCTGAGCGCGTCCACATCAACCTCGACGGCGCCGGACAGGTAGCTGTCCAGCAGCACCGGGCTGTCGCCGGACACGACGACGGCCTCTTTCATGTAGCGCTCCAGCGATCCGTGATCGCGCACAATTTCCATGGCGCGACCGCCCAGAACATAGGACGGGCGCACAACCAGCGGATAACCGATCCGCTCTGCGATGGCTTCGGCCTCATGTTCGGAGCGGGCGATACCGTTTTCGGGCTGCTTGAGTCCCAGCTTGTTCACAAGCTCCATGAACCGGTCGCGATCTTCGGCGCGGTCGATGGCGTCCGGGGTGGTGCCCAGGATCGGGATGCCCTCGGCCTCAAGCGCGCGGGCGAGCTTCAGAGGGGTCTGACCGCCGAACTGGACGATGACGCCATGCAGCGTGCCGTTCTCTTGTTCGACCCGGAGGATTTCCAGCACATGCTCCAGCGTGAGCGGCTCGAAATAGAGGCGGTCGGAGGTGTCATAGTCGGTCGAGACCGTCTCGGGGTTGCAGTTGATCATGATCGTCTCATAGCCCTGATCGGTCAGGGCAAAGCACGCATGACAGCAGCAGTAGTCGAACTCGATCCCCTGGCCGATCCGGTTGGGGCCGCCGCCCAGGATGACCACTTTCTTGCGATCCGAAGGCCGCGCCTCGCATTCCACTTCGCCCATCGCGGGGGCCTCATAGGTGGAATACATGTAGGGCGTTTGCGCCTCGAACTCGGCGGCGCAGGTGTCGATCCGCTTGAACACGGCATTGACGCTTAGGGCGTGGCGCTTGGCGCGGATGTAGCTTTCGGAATGCCCCGTCAGATGCGCCAGGCGGGCATCGGAGAAGCCCATCTCCTTGAGCGCGCGCAGGCCGGCTTCGTCCTCGGGCAGGCCGTTTTCGCGCACGGTGTTTTCGGCATCCACGATCTCGCGGATGCGGGCCAGGAACCACGGGTCGAACATGGTGATGTCGTGGATTTCGGCATCGGTGAGCCCGAACCGCATGGCTTCGGCCACGACCCGCAGGCGGTCGGGGGTCTGCTGCGCCAGAGCGGCGATGACGGCGGGTTTGCCTTCATCCGCTGCGCCGGGGATTTCGATCTCATCAAAGCCGGTCAGCCCGGTTTCCATGGAGGCGAGCGCCTTTTGCAGCGATTCGTGGATCGAGCGGCCGATGGCCATGGCTTCGCCCACGGATTTCATCGCGGTGGTCAGGTAGGGCTCCGACCCCGGGAACTTCTCAAAGGCGAAGCGCGGGATCTTGGTGACCACGTAGTCGATGGAGGGCTCGAAGGACGCGGGCGTCACCTTGGTGATGTCGTTGTCCAGCTCATCGAGCGTGTAGCCCACTGCCAGTTTCGCGGCGATCTTGGCAATCGGGAAGCCGGTGGCTTTCGACGCGAGCGCGGAGGAGCGCGACACCCGCGGGTTCATCTCGATCACGACCATGCGGCCATCGGCAGGGTTCACGGCCCACTGCACATTGGAGCCGCCGGTTTCGACGCCGATCTTGCGCAGCACGTCGATCGAAGCGGTGCGCATCATCTGGTATTCTTTGTCCGTGAGCGTCAGCGCGGGTGCAACGGTGATCGAATCGCCCGTGTGCACGCCCATCGGGTCCACGTTTTCGATGGAGCACACGATGATCGCGTTGTCCGCTTTGTCGCGGACGACCTCCATCTCATACTCTTTCCAGCCCAGCAGGCTTTCATCGACCAGGATCTGTCCGGCCGGGGAGGCGTCCATCCCCGTGCGGCAGAAATGTTCATAGTCTTCACGGTTATAGGCCACGCCGCCGCCGGTGCCGCCCAGCGTGAAGGCGGGGCGGATGATGGCGGGCAGGCCGATCTCGGGCAGCGCGTCGAGCGCGATCTTCACCCCGGCCTCAATGTCGAACTTGTCGTCCACCTTGGGGGCCGTGACGATGGTGGCGCGGGGGTTTTCCAGCCCGATCTCTTCCATCGCTTCGCGGAACAGGTGGCGGTCTTCGGCCATCTCAATCGCGGCGCGGTTGGCGCCGATGAGCTGGACGCCGAATTTCTCCAGAACGCCCATGTCCGCGAGCGCAAGCGCGGTGTTCAGGCCGGTCTGGCCACCCATGGTGGGCAGCAGCGCGTCGGGGCGTTCCTTTTCGATGATCTTGGCGACGATCTCGGGGGTGATCGGCTCAATGTAGGTGGCGTCGGCCAGGCCGGGATCGGTCATGATCGTGGCCGGGTTCGAGTTCACCAGCACCACGCGGTAGCCTTCTTCGCGCAGGGCCTTGCAGGCCTGGGCGCCGGAATAGTCGAATTCGCAGGCTTGCCCGATGACGATGGGCCCGGCCCCGATGATCATGATCGAACGGATGTCGGTTCTTTTCGGCATGGCGGCCCCCGGTGATGTGCGCAAATCGACCGGGGTTATAGGCGTGTGGCCTTCGGGCGCAAGGGGGCTCGGGCCGCCAGGGCGGCTTTGACGGGGGTATTTAGGACCAAAAGAGGGGTTTGTCTTGACCTGATGGCCTTGGCACGGTTTACCGCCCGGGTCGCAACCTTTGCATCCCTGGAGCTTTCCATGCACGCATATCGCACCCAAACCTGCGCCGAACTGGACGCATCCAATGTGGGGCAGACCGTCCGTCTGTCTGGCTGGGTCCACCGGATCCGCGATCACGGCGGGGTGCTTTTTGTCGATTTGCGCGACACCTACGGGATGACCCAGCTTCTGTGCGACCCGGACAGCCCGGTGTTCCAACAGATGGAGCAGGTGCGCTCCGAATGGTGCATCCGCATCGACGGAGAGGTGAAGGCCCGCGCGCCGGAGCTGGTCAACGCCAAGATCCCCACCGGGGGTATCGAAGTCTATGTCCGCGATCTGGAAGTGCTGGGCCAGGCCGGAGAGCTGCCGCTCATGGTGTTCGGAGAGCAGGAATACCCCGAAGAAACCCGCCTGCGCTATCGCTACCTCGACCTGCGCCGGGAGAAGATGCAGGCGAACATGAAGCTGCGCTCGGATGTTGTGGCCTCCATGCGCAAGCGGATGTGGGGCGCTGATTTCCGCGAGTTCCAGACGCCGATCATCACGGCGTCTTCGCCCGAGGGCGCGCGCGACTTCCTCGTGCCGTCCCGTCTGCATCCGGGCAAGTTCTACGCGCTGCCGCAGGCGCCGCAGCAGTTCAAGCAGCTGCTGATGGTGTCGGGCTTTGACAAGTATTTCCAGATTGCGCCCTGCTTCCGCGACGAAGACCCGCGCGCTGACCGCTCGCCCACCGATTTCTACCAGCTCGACATGGAGATGTCCTTTGTCACCCAGCAGGACGTGTTCGACACGATCCAGCCGGTGCTGAAAGGCGTGTTCGAAGAGTTCGGCAATGGCGCCAAGGTCGATCAGGACTGGCCGCAGATCAGCTACCGCGACGCGGCGCTGTGGTATGGCTCTGACAAGCCGGACCTGCGCAACCCGATCAAGATGCAGGATTGCTCCGAGCATTTCCGCGGCTCGGGCTTTGCGATCTTCGCCAAGCTGCTGGAGAACGAAGGCACCGAGGTGCGTGCGATCCCCGCTCCCACGGGCGGCAGCCGCAAGTTCTGCGACCGGATGAACAAGTTCGCGCAGGAGCAGGGCCTGCCCGGCATGGGCTATATCTTCTGGCGCGATCAGGGCGAGGGCATGGAAGCCGCTGGCCCGCTGGCTAAGAATATCGGCCCCGAACGCACCGAGGCGATCCGCGAGCAGCTGGGGCTGGGCGTGGGCGATGCCGCGTTCTTCCTGGGCGGCAAGGCCAAGGATTTCGAAGCCGTCGCAGGCCGTGCGCGCGATGTGATCGGCAATGAGCTGGGCCTGACCGAGAAGAACCGTTTCGCTTTCGCCTGGATCGTGGATTTCCCGATCTACGAGAAAGACGAAGAGACCGGTGAGATCGATTTCGAGCACAACCCGTTCTCCACGCCGCAGGGCGGGATGGACGCGCTGAACGGCGATCCGCTGGACGTTCTGGGCTACCAGTACGACCTGGCCTGCAACGGCTATGAGATCGTCTCCGGCGCGATTCGGAACCACAAGCCCGAGATCATGTTCAAAGCCTTCGAGATCGCCGGTTACGGCGAAGATGAGGTGCGCAAGCGCTTCGGCGGGCTGGTCAACGCGTTCCAATATGGTGCGCCGCCGCACGGGGGCTGTGCCGCCGGGGTGGATCGCATCGTGATGCTGCTGGCCGATGAGCACAACATCCGCGAGGTCATGCTGTTCCCGATGAACCAGCGGGCCGAGGATCTGATGATGGACGCGCCTTCCCAGCCGATGAACGCGCAGCTGCGCGAGCTGCACCTGCGGGTCCTGCCGCAAGAGGACTAACGCGCGCCCTTGTGGCGCCGCGCCCGGGGGTGTGATCGTCTTTCAGGGGCCGTTCGCCCGGTTCGCCGAATGGCAGGCCGGGCGCCTAGTTCCGGCAGATCTCCAGCCGGGCGCGCAGGCCCTTGGGGCCGCTCTCAAAGCTGAGCGATCCGCCATGCTGTTCGGCCACCGTCGCGACGATGGTCAGGCCGAGCCCGAACCCCGTCACCCCGGCGGCGTTTGCGCCGCGTTGGAACGGGCCGATGATCGCCTCCATGTCCTGCGTGGACAGATCGGAGCCTTCGTCTTCGACCGTGATGATCCCGTGATCGGCATTCGCGCTGAGCGCCACATGCGCCCGGCGCCCGTATTTGAGCGCATTGTCGATCAGGTTTTCCACCGCGCGTTTGAGCGACACAGGCCGCGCCATCACCAGGATCGGCTGGCCCGGCGGCACCGATCCGTGCCCCGCAACGCCCGAAAACACCGACCGCCCGCCGGTCATCACCGGGCGCTCTTGCGGGGCCAGCGTGACGGGCTCTCCGGTGTCCTGGTAGTCGGCCACGATGGCTTCGATGAAGGAGGTCAGAGACAGGCGCCGGGGTTCCTCCACGTTCATTTCGGACCGGGTGTAGGTCAGCACGCTGTCGATCATGCCGGTCATGCTGTCGATATCGGCATCCAGCTTGTCGCGCAGGGCGGGATCCTGGATCAGGGCGGTGCGCAGGCGCAGACGGGTGGCGGGGGTGCCCAGATCGTGACTGACGGCGGACAGCACGGTCGCGCGTTTGGCGATCTGGTCCTGTTCGACTTCGAGATAGGTGTTCACGGCGGCGACGATCTCGCGCAGCTCGGCCGGGCCCTGGCTGGAATAGGCGTCGGGCCCGCCCAGGCGGCGGCGTCCCTGAAGGGCGCGGGCGAAGCTTTCGAACAGAGCGGCCGTGGCGATCACCCGCGACACGAGCACGGCCAGCACGACCGCCGCCAGCAGAACCGCAGGCAGGCGCAGATCGGATGGCTGGGCGTCGCAGCTCCACAGGCGCCCGCCGTCGATGCGCAGCCAGTCGCCATCCGCGCGGCGGGCCAGTAGCACCGGATCGCTGCAATAGGTCGCCATCAGGCGGGTGATGGCGCCCAGTTTCTGGGCGGCGGTGATCGACTGGCCCAAGTCCAGATCGGCGATCGGGTAGCGGAGCTGATCCGACACGATGATCAGCGCCATGGTTTCACGCGCCGTCGGATCGGGGCCGGGATCGAAGATGGACGCGTGGGTCACATGGGCGGGGGCGGGCAGGTCCGGCAGCTCCAGAAACCGGCCCTGTTCGGCGCGCGCGGCGTCGGCGGCGGGCAGGGGCGTCAGGCTGACCCCATCGGGCAGGGCGCCGCCGCGCCGGAGCGTCTCGTAGAGCGCAAAGCCCGTCTCGGAGGCGCGGGTGAGGTGGCGCTGCCACGCGGCGGTGGAGCTGCTCCACAGCCCCGCGCTGACCAGCCCGCACAGGAAGCTCACCGCAATGAGCCCGGTGCCCAGCGAGCGCAGGCTGGGCGGGGTCAAGAGGCGTCCCCGGTATCGACATCGACCGCCAGCACATAGCCCACGCCCCGTTCGGTGCGCAGCAGCGCGGGCGCCTTGGGGTTGGCCTCGATCTTTGAGCGCAGCCGCCCGACCAGCACGTCGATGGCGCGCCCCGAGCCTTCGCCGGTGCCTTCCTGGGTCACGTCGAGCGCCTGGGCGATCTCGTCCCGGGTCAGGGGGATATGCGGATTGGCCAGCAGCACCTTGAGAAACGCGGTCTCGCGCCGGGACAGGGCGACCTGCACCCCGCCGGGCGCGCGCAACTCGTCCCGTTTCCCGTCATAGGTCCAGCCCGCGAAGCGGAAGGTGGCGACCCGGCGGCGATAGCTGAGCGAGGCGCTGCGATGCGCCCGCGCCAGCACCGCCCGCACGCGGGCGAGCAGCAGATCGGGATTGAACGGCTTGGCGATGTAATCATCCGCGCCGACCTCATAGCCCGCCATGCGCTGATGGTCGGCCGAGAGCGCGGAGACGAGGATGATCGGCACATCCTGATCGGCCCGCAGACGGGCGCAGATCTCCACGCCGTTTTCGTCGCCCAGCATGACGTCGAGCAAGATCAGGTCGATCCGGCCCGCGTCCAGATGGGCGTCGATCTCTGATTCGCAGCAGGCGGGCAGGGCGATGAAGCCGTTGACCTGGAGAAACTCGGTCAACATGCTGCGGGTCTCCGCATCGTCATCCACAACCAGCAGTCGGGGAATCACCGCGTGTTCCTTTCCTTGTCCTGTCAGGCCGGCAGGGGTGCCGGGAAACGGAGGCGTTGTCAAAGCCGGGGCATCCAAAGCGCCTTGGGTAACAGAGTGTAACAGAAGCCGGATTTTTCTGCGCCCTGTGACGGAATGCGCGGCGCGTTACCTCTTGCGTGGGGGCGGGGGCGGGCGGGATGCTGCGCCCAGAGCCGTCCCGTCGGGCGGCCTTCCTTGGGAGGGAAACACGATGAAGACATCCGCAATCGCGGCAGTTTCCGCTGTCGCCATTTCCGCTGCCTCCGGCGCTTTCGCAGAGCCGCAGGCTGAGGTTCTGCACTGGTGGACCTCGGGCGGTGAAGCCAAGTCGGTGGCCGTGCTGCAGGAAGAATTCGCGGCCAATGGCGGCACCTGGACCGACATGCCCGTGGCGGGCGGCGGCGGTGACGCGGCCATGACCGCTCTGCGCGCGCGCGTCCTTTCCGGCAACGCGCCGACCGCCGTTCAGCTCAAGGGTCCGGCGATCCAGGAATGGTACGAAGAAGGCGTTCTGGCCGACATCTCTGCCACCGCCGATGCGGAAGGCTGGGCCGATGTGCTGCCCGAAAGCATCGCCGGTCACATGAAGTGTGACGGCCACTGGTGCGCCGCGCCGGTCAATGTGCACCGCGTGGACTGGATCTGGGCCAACGCCGATGTTCTGAAGGCCAATGGCATCGAGATGCCGACCACCTGGGACGAGTTCAACGCCGCCGCCGAGAAGCTGCAAGAGGCCGGGATCATCCCGCTGGCCCATGGCGGTCAGGCCTGGCAGGACGCGACCGTGTTCGAAGCCGTGGCCCTGGGCGTTCTGGGCGCCGAAGGCTTCCGCAAAGCCTTTGTCGAGCTGGACGCCGACACGCTGGGCTCTGACGAGATGAAAGCCGTGTTCGACCAGATGGCCAAGATGCGCGGCTATGTGGACGACAACTTCTCGGGCCGCGACTGGAACCTGGCCACGGCCATGGTGATGAACGGCGAAGCGGCGTTCCAGATCATGGGCGACTGGGCCAAGGGTGAATTCCTGGCTGCAGGCAAGACGCCGGGCGAAGACTTCCTGTGCGCCTCCGTGCCGGGTGAGGGCTTCCTCTACAACGTCGACAGCTTTGCCATGTTCGAAGTGGACGGCGAGGACAAACAGGACGGTCAGGCGCTGTTGGCGAAACTGATCATGGGCCCGAACTTCCAGAAAGTGTTCAACCTGAACAAAGGCTCCATCCCGGCGCGCACCGACGTCGCCCTGGACGAGTTCGACGCCTGCGCGAACCTCTCCGCCCAAGACATGGCGGCAAGCGCGGAAGGCGGCTCCCTGCTGCCGTCCTATGCCCATGGCATGGCGCTGCGCGGGGCTCAGTCGGGCGCGATCACCGATGTTGTGACGGCGCATTTCAACTCCGACATGTCCTCCGAGGACGCGGTGAAAATGCTGACCGAGGCCGTCGCCAACTCCATGTAACCTGACAGCGCCCCGCGCCGGATCATTCCTGGCGCGGGGCTTTTTGTATCCAGGGGGTATCTGTCATGACCGAATGGCTCCAACGCCATGTCCCCAAGATCGTTCTGGCACCGTCCTTCGTCGCCATCCTCATCTTCGTCTATGGCTTCATCGCCTGGACGGCCTGGGTGTCTTTGACGCGATCGAAGCTGCTGCCGAAATACGAGATCGAGGGCTTCATCCAATACGACCGGTTGTTCGCGGCACCCCGCTGGGACACGGCGATGAACAACCTGTTCATCTTCGGCGCGCTGTTCATCGGCATTTCGATGGTGCTGGGGCTGGTGATCGCGATCCTGCTGGATCAGAAGATCCGCACCGAAGGCGTGTTGCGCACGATCTACCTCTACCCCATGGCGCTTTCCATGATCGTCACCGGCACGGCGTGGAAATGGATCATGAACCCGGGCCTTGGCATCGAAGCCATGGTGCGCGGATGGGGGTTTGAGGAGTTCTCATTCGGCTGGCTGGTCGATCCGAAAATGGCGATCTATGCCGTGGTTATCGCCGGGGTCTGGCAGGCGTCGGGCTTTGTCATGGCGCTGTTCCTGGCCGGTCTGCGCGGCGTCGACGGAGAGATCATCAAGGCCGCTCAGGTCGATGGCATTCCCAACTGGCGCATCTATTCCGCGATCATCATCCCGTCGATGGCGCCGATCTTCCTGTCGGCCTTCATCGTGCTGGCGCATCTGGCGATCAAGAGCTTCGATCTGGTGATCGCACTGACCGGCGGAGGCCCCGGCTACGCCACCGATCTGCCTGCAACCTACATGTACGCGATGGCGTTTTCGCGCGGCGATATCGGCCAGGCGGCGTCCTCTGCCATGGTCATGATGGCCGTCGTCTTCGCGATTGTCGTGCCGTATCTCTATTCCGAGCTGAGGGCGAAAAATGACTGACATGCCGATGCCCCGCCGGGGCCGGAGCCCGGGCCAGATCGCTTTGCGGTGGCTGCTGTTCCTCATCCTGGGCCTGTTCGCCCTGTTCTACCTGATGCCGCTCTTCGTGATGGTGACGACGTCGCTCAAATCGCTCGAAGAGATCCGCACCGGATCGCTGGTCGCCTTCCCCCGAGAGGTCACGTTCGAGGCGTGGAAGACCGCCTGGTCGGGCGCCTGCACCGGGGTGAAATGCGAAGGGCTCCAGCCCTATTTCTGGAACTCCGTCCTGCTGGCGGTGCCCGCGGTGGCGTTTTCGCTGATCCTGGGCGCGATGAACGGCTACGTGATCGCCCAGTGGAAGTTCAAAGGCGCCAACCTGATCTTCTCGCTGATGCTGTTTGGCTGCTTCATCCCGTTCCAGGTCGTGCTGCTGCCGATGGCGCGGACGCTGGGTATCCTGGGGATGGCGGGGACCATTCCGGGGCTGATCTTTGTCCACGTGATCTACGGGATCGGCTTCACCACCCTGTTCTTCCGCAACTACTACGTGACGATCCCGGCCGAGCTGGTGAAAGCCGCAAAGGTAGACGGGGCGGGGTTCTTCCGCATCTTCTGGTCGATCTTTCTGCCGCTGTCGCTGCCGATCATCGTCGTCACCGTGATCTGGCAGTTCACCCAGATCTGGAACGATTTCCTGTTCGGCGTGAGCTTCAGCCAGGCGGGGACGCAGCCGGTCACGGTTGCTTTGAACAATATCGTCAACTCCACCACCGGCGTGAAGGAATACAACGTGGACATGGCCGCGGCGATCATCGCCGCCCTGCCCACGCTGCTCGTCTACGTCGTGGCGGGGAAGTATTTCATCCGCGGTCTCACCGCTGGCTCGGTCAAGGGATAAGCCAATGGACCCGATTCTCTACATCAAGAACCTCTACAAGAACTACGGCCAGCTTGAGATCCTCAAGGATATCAACGTGGCGATTGATCCCGGCGATTTCCTGGTGCTGGTCGGCCCGTCCGGCTGCGGCAAGTCCACGCTGCTCAACTGTATCGCGGGGCTGGAGCCGATCACCTCGGGCAGCATCTCCATCGACGGGCGCGACATGACGCACGTGTCGCCCAAGGATCGCGACATCGCCATGGTGTTCCAGTCCTACGCGCTCTACCCGACGATGAGCGTGGCCAAGAACATCACCTTTGGCATGAAGGTGCGCGGGGTGGATGCTGCCACGCAGGAGCGCAAGCTCCACGAGGTGGCGCAGCAGCTTCAGATCGAGCCGCTTTTGAACCGCCGTCCGGGCCAGCTTTCGGGCGGTCAGCGGCAGCGGGTCGCCATGGGCCGTGCCCTGGTGCGCGATCCGAAGCTGTTCCTGTTCGACGAACCGCTGTCCAATCTCGACGCCAAGCTACGGGTCGAGATGCGGACCGAGATCAAGAAGCTCCACCACAATCTGGGCGCCACCATGGTCTATGTGACCCATGACCAGATCGAAGCGATGACGCTGGCCACCAAGATCGTGGTGATGAAGGGCGGCGTGGTGCAGCAGATCGGCACCCCGGCCGAGATCTACAACAAACCCGCCAACCTGTTCGTGGCCGATTTCATGGGCAGCCCGGCGATGAACCTGATCCCGGCCCGTGCGCAGACCGACGGGGCCACCACCCGCATCGAGATCGACCGCGACGGCGCGGCGCCGATGGTGCTGACCGACACCCACCGCGCGAACCTTCCCGCCGATGTGATCGTAGGCCTGCGCCCCGAAGACATCGCGGAGGCGGGCTTCCGCGCCGGTGAGGACGTGCAGGAAGCGGGCGTGAAGGTCGACATGGTGGAGCCCGCGGGGGCCGACACCTATGTCGTGTCGAACCTTGGCGGCAAGGCGGTGACGGCGCGGCTCCATGCGGAGACTCAGGCCCGTCCGGGCGAGATGCTCGACCTGGCGTTCGACCTGAGCAAAGTGTCCTACTTTGACCCGGAAAGCGGGGTCCGCGTCGGGTAAGAGGTGGCTTTGTCGCGGCACGCACTCGCCATGGGGCGGGCGCATACGTGCCCGATGCTGGTGCATCGGGCGGGGCTGAGCGCCCGCCGGGCTACCGCCTCAACGCGTTGATCACCTGCGCATCCGGGAAACAGGTCGCGGCCCGCCCGGTCGCGTCCTGCCACCGGCCGATGGAGCGGCGGGTGCGGAACCCGGCCAGCCCGTCCGCACCGCCCACATCGTGGCCCAGAGCTTCGAGCCCCCGCTGCATCGCCGCCACGTCCGAGCGCAGCATGGTATCCACCCGCTGCCAGGGCGCTGCGAAATCTCCGCCGCCATAGGCGATCCGGTCCCCGGCATGGCCGACGAACAGCGCGTAGAGATCGCTCATATTGTAGTCCTTCAGGACATAGAAATTGGGCGTCACGATAAAGGCCGGGCCAAGCCGCCCGGCGGGCATCATCAGATAGCCCACGCCTGATCGCTCATGGGCGGGGAAGGGCTTTCCGCTCACGCGGGTGATGCCCATGGCCTCCCAGTCACGGATCGCGCGGCCTTGATCGGGGCCCTCCAGCGAACAGCTCACCGAGGCGGGGACGCGCACCTCGAACCCCCAGTCGCGGCCTTTGACCCAGCCGTGATGGGCCAGGAAGCTGGCGATGGAGGCGATGGTGTCGGTGTCCGAGCCCCAGATATCCGCGCGCCCGTCGCCGGTGCCGTCCACGGCGTGCTCCAGAAAGCTGGACGGCATGAATTGCGGCTGGCCAAGCGCTCCGGCCCAGCTGCTGCGCAGCCCGCGCGGGGCGGCGTGGCCTGCTTCGATGATCCGCAGGGCGGCGACCAGTTCATCTTTGAAATAGGCGGCGCGGGGGCCTCCGGCAAAGCTGTTGGTGGCCAGCACCTGCACCGCGTCATGGGGCAGGGCGGCGGCGCCATAGGCGCTTTCGCGGCCCCAGATAGCGAGCACGATGTGACCGGGCACGCCGGTTGCCGCTTCGGCCCGGCGCAGGGCAGAGGCGTGGCGCGCGGCCATGTCGCGGCCCGTGCGGGCGGAGCTGGTTACATGGCGGAAATAGCGCGCGGGGGCGCCGAATTCGGCCTGATGCTGCGCGCGGGGCGGGGTGGTGCCGGGGCGAGCCACGCCCGGCAGGGACCAATCGGGCGCGACCCCGCGCAAGGCGCCATCGAACGTGCTTCGGCTGACCCCGGCGGCGCGGGCGGCGGGCCAGAGATCGGCCTCCAGCCAGCTTGCGAAATCGCGGGCGCTCGCGCTCAGTGGCAGGAGCATCAGGAGGAGGATCAGGCGGATCATGGCTCTGGCCTTCGGTTGGGATCGCGGCCACTCTAGGGGCAAGCCGCGCGCCTGTCGCGCCCCCGGAATGCCAAGGAGCGTCCTTTTGCCGATCCGCCTGCTGCGCCAGCTTTTCGATGAGGCCGTTCGCGTGGCCGACCCCATGGCCGTGATCCCGCAGGTGCTGCCTCCGCGCCCCGATGGCCGGGTGGTCGTGATCGGCGCCGGGAAGGCCTCGGCCCGCATGGCGGAGGCGGTGGAGCACGCCTGGGGCCCCTGCGAGGGGCTGGTCATCACGCGCTACGGCTATGCGCGCCCCTGCGCGGGCGTCGAGATCGTGGAGGCCGCGCATCCCGTGCCCGACGCCGCCGGGGAACGCGCCACGGCGCGGATGCTGGCCCTGCTGGAGGGGTTGGGCGAGGACGACTTCGTGCTGGCGCTGATCTCGGGCGGGGCGTCGTCCCTGCTGGTGGCGCCGGGGCCGGGGCTGACGCTGGGGGACAAGCAGGCGGCGGGCGCCGCGCTTCTCGCCTCGGGCGAGGCCATCGGTGCGATGAACACCGTGCGCAAACATCTGAGCCGCGTGAAGGGCGGGCAGTTGGCCGCCATGGCCTATCCGGCGCGGATGCTGGCGCTGATGATCTCGGACGTGCCGGGAGACGACCCGGCGGCCATCGGATCGGGCCCCACCGTCGGGGAAGCGCAAGGCCCGGAGGCCGCCCGCGCCATCCTGCACCGGATCGGCGCGCTCACCCCCCGGCTGGAGGCCGCTTTGGCGCAAAGCGGCGTGCTGCCCCCCGGCGCGGCGCGCCTGTCGCGGGTGGACAACCGCGTTGTGATCGCGCCCAGCCGGTCCTTGCAGGCGGCGGCGGATCTGGCGCGCGGGCAGGGCATTCAAGTCGATCTGCTGGGCGACAGCGTTGAGGGCGAGGCCCGCGCCGTGGCCCGCGCCCACGCCGCTCTGGCTTTGTCTCGGCAAGACGGGCAGCGGCGGCTTCTTCTGTCGGGCGGAGAGCTGACCGTGACGCGCAAGGGCGACGGCATCGGCGGGCCGAATGCGGAATACGCGCTCGCCCTTGCTCTGGCACTGAAGGGCGCCCCGGGCATCCACGCGATCGCCTGTGACACCGACGGTGTGGACGGCGCGGCAGAGGTCGCGGGCGCAGTGATCGGACCGCATACGCTCGACACCCCCGGCGCGGCCGAGGCCCTGGCCGCCAATGATGCCCACAGCTTCTTTGCCCGCGCGCAGGGGCAGGTCGTGACCGGCCCGACGCTCACCAATGTGAACGATTTCCGGGCAATCCTGATTGATCCTGTGCCGTAAGCTCCGCACTGGCCGATCAAAGCCCCGGCGGGTCTGGCCAAACCCGCCGATTCCGTGCTTTTCTGAGGATGACCTTTCGGAGCCAGCATGCAGATTTACCTCCCCATCGCTGAAGTGTCGGTCAACGCCTTCCTGCTTCTGGGGCTGGGCGGTATTGTCGGCATTCTGTCAGGCATGTTCGGCGTGGGCGGCGGGTTTCTGATGACGCCGCTGCTGTTCTTTATCGGCATTCCCCCGGCGGTTGCCGTTGCGACTCAGGCCAACCAGATCGTCGCGTCGTCCTTTTCGGGTGTTCTGGCCCATCTGAAGCGAAAGACCGTGGATCTGCGCATGGGGGGCGTCTTGCTGATCGGCGGGCTGGTTGGATCGGCGCTTGGCGTGATGCTGTTCAACTATCTCAGATCGCTGGGGCAGGTCGATCTGCTGGTGCAGCTGTCCTACGTGATCTTCCTGGGCAGCATCGGTGGGCTGATGTTCATCGAGAGCCTCTCCGCCCTGCGCAAGAGCAAGTCCGGCGTGGTGTCCCGGCGCCCTCGCCACAACTGGATCCACGCGCTGCCCTTCAAGATGAAGTTCCGCATCTCGGGGCTCTATATCTCGGTGATCCCGCCCGTGGCGGTGGGGGTGTTTGTCGGCATTCTGGTCGCGATCATGGGCGTGGGCGGCGGCTTCATCATGGTGCCTGCGATGATCTACCTTTTGGGGATGCCGACCAAGGTCGTGGTCGGCACGTCGCTGTTCCAGATCATCTTTGTCACGGCGTTCACCACGCTGCTGCACGCGACCACCAACCAGACCGTAGATATGCCTCTGGCGGTGCTTTTGCTGGTGGGCGGCGTGATCGGCGCTCAGGTCGGCACCCGCATCGGGATGGGCATGAAGGCCGAACAGCTTCGCGTGCTGCTGGCCGGGATGGTGCTGCTTGTCTGCGGCAAGCTGGCCCTCGATCTGGTTCTTGAGCCCTCGGAGCTCTACTCGCTCGGGGCGGGCGGGCATTGATCCGGCTGCTTGCTCTCCTGCTGGTGCTGGCCACTGGCGCCGCGGCCGAAGAGAAGGTCGTGCTGGGCTTGAGCCAGGACGAGGTCGCGATCACCGCAACCTTCGACGGGTCGGACCTTCTAATCTTTGGCGCGGTCAAACGGGAGACGCCCCCGCCCGAGGGCGGCCCGCTGGAGGTCGTCATCACCGTGTCGGGCCCGCTGCGCCCCATTACCGTCCGGCGCAAGGAACAGCGCACTGTCATCTGGGTGAACACCGACACCGTGGAGGTCGAGCTGGCCCCGACCTTCTACGCCGTCGCGAGCTCGACGGTGCTGACGGAGGCCATCAGCGATCTAGAAGATCAGCGGCACCGCGTGTCGATCCCCCGTGCCATCTGGTCGGTGGGCGATACTGTCGAGGATGCCGACGCCTTCATTGACGCGCTGATCCGCATCCAGAGCGAAGATGGCATCTATCAGCGGCTCGACGGTGCCGTGGCCGTGGATGAACAGACCCTGTTTCGCACCCGCATCGCGCTGCCCGCGAACCTGACGGAGGGCGATTATGCCACGCGCATCTTCCTGACGCGCGAGGGCCGGGTGATCGACCTGTATGAGACCTCCATCCCCGTCACGAAGGTCGGGCTGGAGAAGTTCCTCTACCGGCTGGCCTATGATCGGCCGCTGATCTACGGGCTGCTGTCGCTGGCGATTGCCATTGCGGCGGGCTGGGCGGCCTCGGCGGTGTTCCGGCTGTTCAAGTCCTGACGGCGTCTACCGCCGCGATGGCCCGCGCCACGGCGGCGTCGATATCCAGCTCTGACGTGTCGATCATCACCGCGTCCGCGGCGGACTTCAAAGGCGCCTCCGCGCGGGAGCTGTCGCGGGCATCGCGGGCTTTCACATCGGCCAGGACGGTGGCGAAATCGGTGTCCTGACCGCGCTCCAGCAGCTCTTTCAGGCGGCGCTGCGCGCGCACATCAGGGCTGGCGGTGACGAACAGTTTCACCGGCGCATCGGGGCAGATTACCGTGCCGATATCACGCCCGTCCAGAACGGCGCCGCCGGCACGCGCGGCAAAGGCCCTCTGGAAGTCGATCAGGGCGGCGCGCACCTCGGGCAGGACCGCCACCTTGGAGGCCGCCTGCGCCACGCGGTCGGTGCGCAGCTCGGGCGCCTCCAGGTCGCCCGCAGTGAGCGATTGCGCGGCGGCCAGGGGGTCCTCCCCGCCCAGAACCCGCAGGCCCACCCCGCGATAGAGCAGCCCGGTATCCAGATGCGCAAAGCCGAAATGCGCGGCGATGGCGCGCGAAATCGTGCCCTTGCCCGATGCGGCGGGCCCGTCGATGGCGATGCAGAGGCTCATGAAATGTCTCCTTCTTTGCCCGCCACCCTAGCGCCCGCGCTCCGGTTTGCCCACGCCCCCGATGCGCGCGGCAGCCAGCCGGACGCCCGTGGCCCCGCGCTGCGCCGTGACGGCGCTAGGTGTAGCAGTGTCCCCATAACGTCGCTCCCGCCGGTCAGGGGCGGTCAGCCCCGCAATCCCGAGGATCAGCCGTGCCCGGATTACAGAACCTGCGTCGTCAGTACAGGGTCATCCTGAGCGGCCTGCGGCAGCCCGTCTTTGATCTCGTAATAGTCGCCCTTGTCCGCGCAGAAGATATGCCCGGCCAGAGACAGCCCCGTGGGGGCCTCCAGAACCCCAGCCATGATCGACAGATGCGCGCCCGGCCCGTCCCAGAACAGGTTGCTGCCACAGGTCGGGCAGAACCCGCGCCGCGCTTGCGGAGAGGATTGGAACCAACGGACCTCTCCTGTCACCGAAATCGCATCGCGTGGGCAGGAGGTGGCGGTCACGTAATTCCCGCTCGTCTTGCGGCATTGCTGGCAATGGCACGCCACCACGGGCCGCAATGGGCCGTTGACGTTGAATTGCACCGCGCCGCACAGGCAGCTTCCACTGGCCATGGCCTATCCCCGTTTTGTGGTCCCGACATCCTGAGGGGATCGGCCGGAAAGGCAAGGGGGCGCCGCCCCCATGGCCCCGTCTCAGCGGTTCGAGCGTTCGATCCGTGCACCCAGCCCGGCCATCAGCGATTCGAAAATCGGGAAGGACGTGGCGATCGGCCCGCCATCGTCGACGCTCACGGGGGCGTCGCTGGCCATGCCGAGGATCAGGAAGGACATCGCGATGCGGTGATCGAGACGGCTTTCCACCGTGCAGCCGCCTTTCGCGCCGCCGCCGGTGACAGCCCACCAGTCGGGGCCCTCGTCCACGCTCACGCCCGCCGCGCGCAGGCCCTGGGCCATGGCGTCGATCCGGTCGCTTTCCTTCACCCGCAGCTCTGCCACGCCGGGCATGTGGGTGGTGCCGTCCGCAAAGGCGGCCACCACCGACAGCACCGGGTATTCGTCGATCATGCTCGCGGCCCGTTCGGGCGGGACGGTGATGCCTTTCATGTCGGGCGAATAGCGCGCGCGCAGATCCGCGACGGGCTCTCCGCCCTCGGTGCGTGGGTTCTCATAGGTCAGATCGGCGCCCATCTCGCGCAGGGTCTCATAGAGCCCGGCGCGGGTCGGGTTGAGCCCGATCCCCGGCACCAGAACATCCGATCCCGGCACGATCAGCGCGGCGCAGACCGGGAAGGCCGCCGAAGACGGATCGCGCGGCACCGCGATCTCCTGCGGCTCCAGCTCGGGCTGGCCGGTCAGGGTGATGACGCGGCCTTCGTCCGTCACCTCGGTGCGGATGGTCGCGCCAAAGCCCGCCAGCATGCGTTCGGTGTGATCGCGGGTGGCTTCCTTTTCGATCACCACGGTGTCTCCGGGGGCGTTCAGCCCGGCCAGCAGCACCGCCGATTTCACCTGCGCTGAGGGCACGGGCACCTCATAGCGCACCGGCACCGGGTCGTGCGCCCCAACGATGGTCATCGGCAGCCGCCCACCCGCGCGGCCCACGGCCTGCGTTCCGAACAGCGCCAGAGGGTCCGTCACCCGCGCCATGGGCCGCCCGTTCAGGGACGCATCCCCGGTGAAGGTCGCGCTGATCGGGCAGGTGGCCATTGCCCCCATGATCAGCCGCACACCGGTGCCCGAATTGCCACAGTCGATCACGTGATCGGGCTCGGCAAAGCCGCCCACGCCCACGCCGTGCACGCGCCATTCGCCGTCCGCCAGCCGCTCCACATCGGCGCCAAAGGTGCGCATGGCTTCGGCGGTGGCCAGCACGTCTTCGCCCTCCAAGAGGCCGGTGATGCGGGTTTCGCCCACGCACATGGCGCCCAGGATCAGGGCGCGGTGGCTGATGGATTTGTCCCCCGGCACTTCGGCGCGCCCCGACAGGGGGCCGCTGGCGCGGGCGGTCATGGGAATGGGGGTGCCGTGGCCGGACATGATGGGGGAGCCTCCTTGCAGATCGTCCCTTGTTAGCGCGCGCGGGCAAGGGCGGAAAGGCCTCTTCCGCCGATGCCGCGCTGCGGCTAGAGTGGCGGCATGAAACTCTTTGCTGGTCTTGGAAATCCGGGCGATAAATACGCCCGCACGCGGCACAATATCGGCTTCATGGCCGTGGACCGGATCGCGGAGGATCACGGATTCTCCCCGTGGCGGAGCAAGTTCCAGGGGCTCGTTTCCGAAGGCCGGCTGGGCGGGGAAAAGGTGCTGCTGCTTAAGCCGCAGACCTTCATGAACCTCTCGGGGCAAAGCGTCGGGGAGGCGCTGCGCTTTCACAAGCTGACCCCCGCCGATCTGACCGTGTTCCACGATGAGCTGGACCTTGCCCCCGGCAAATGCCGCCTGAAAACCGGCGGAGGCCATGCCGGGCATAACGGGCTGCGCTCGATCCATGCCCATGTCGGGGCCGATTATGACCGCGTGCGGCTGGGCATCGGCCATCCGGGCCACAAGGACCGCGTTTCGGGCTATGTGCTGCACGATTTCGCCAAGGCGGATGGAGACTGGCTGGACGATCTGTTGCGCGGGATTTCCGATGGTGCGCCTTCGCTGGCGGCGGGGGAGGGGCCAAAGTTCCTCAACGCCGTGGCGCTGCGTGTGGCGCCGCCCCGGTCTTCGACGACGGCGCCCAAGGCCGCCAAGGCCAAGCCCGACACCGCCCCCGCGCCGACGGAAGACACCCGCTCACCGCTGGAGAAGCTGAAGGATCATTTCAAATGACCGATCTGCGCGCCGCGTTCCGTTCTCAGGCCGAGGCCTGCGAAAGCCTCGGATCACCCTTCATGGGCCAGCTCTGCCGCCTGCTGGCGGAGCGGCTGGAGCCCGGCACGGCGCTGACCGACCGGCTCTTTGCCTGGCAGGGCGATCTGACCCCGGCGGGGGAGAGCGTGCCCCTGCGGCTGTGCGGCGCGCTTCATGCGCTCAAACTGGAGGGCTGCGCGGTGCTGGGGCCGGTCTATCCGCCCGCGCAGGTCAGCGATGATGCGCTATGGGCCGCCGTGGACGAGGCGCTGATCATCCACGAGGCGCAGGTCATGCGCTTCATCGACAGCGCCCCGCAGACGAACGAAGTTCGGCGCTCCGTCGCGCTGATCGCCGCCGGGCACTGGCTGACCGCGCGGTATGATCTGCCGATCATCACCCGCGAGCTGGGGGCGAGCGGCGGGCTGAACCTGCACTGGGATCACTACGCGGTGGACACGACGGGCCCCCGGCTGGGCGCGCCCGATCCGGTGCTGACCCTGACGCCGGAATGGCGCGGGGGCGTTCCCACGGGCCCGGCGCCGCGCGTGGTGGATCGGCGGGGCGTGGATCTGAACCCTCTCGATGCGACCGATCCGGCCGATGCGCAGCGCCTGACGGCCTATCTGTGGCCCGATCAGCCCGCGCGGCTGGCCCTGACCCGTGCCGCGATTGGCGACATTGAGCACCGCGAGGTGGATCGCGGCGACGCCGTGACATGGCTGGCCGGGCAGATCGCGCCGCGCCCCGGCCATCTGCGGATGATCTACTCCACCATCGCGTGGCAGTATTTTCCGGCGGACAAACAGGCCGAGGGCCTGGCCCTGATCGAAGCCGAAGGTGCCCGCGCCACCGAAGACAGCCCGCTGGCCTTCGTCCAGATGGAGAATGACAAAACGCCCCCCGGCGCGGCCCTGACGGTGCGGCTCTGGCCCGGAGACGGCGTGCCCGTCCCGCTGGCCCGCGTGGATTTTCACGGCCGCTGGATCGACTGGAGCGCCTCATGAAACGCCTGATCGCCGCCCTGATGCTGATCCCCGCGCTCGCCTGCGCAGAGCCGCAGCTGCGCGAGGAGGACTGGCACCGGGTCAATGATCTGGACCGGGCGCTGACCCATGCGCTGAACCAGGCTTTTTCGGGAGGCAGCCCCGATGACGTGGCCGCTTTGACGGATGCTCTGGCCGGGGTCCATGACGGCACGCTCTGGCGCGAAGCCGAAGGCACCTGGTCCTGCCGCACCATGAAGCTGGGCGATACCTTGCCGCTGGTTGTCTATGGCTGGTTCGAATGCAAGATCAAAACCGCGGACGGCGCGCTGTGGTTCGAAAAGGTCTCTGGCTCGCAGCGGGTGCGGGGGAAGATCGTGCCTTGGGGGGGCGATCTGATCTTGTCCGGCGTCGGCTATATCGCGGGGGACAGCCCGCCCGGCTATGCCGATCTGCCCCCGGTGATCGACACCCGCGCCAGCCCGCAGCGCACCGCCGATCCCGCCCGGTTTGAGATGATGTCTCCGATCCATGCCCGGCTGCTGTTCCCCCAGCCGATGCTGGAGTCGGATTTCGATATCCTGGAGCTGCGGCGCTAAGGCGCGAGCGGGGCCAGCCAGGGCTCCGCCACCAAACCTGACCCTGCGTCACTTGTGGACGGAAGGGCGGATGCGGCTAAGCTGCCTTCCAAACAGGGAGGGTTTGCCATGAAATGGATCGGACGTGGGCTATTGGTGCTGGTGGCCGTGCTGGCCGTTGCCGCGCTGACGCAGCGCGAGAAAATCGGGCGGCTGCGGGCGGTGTTGTCGCTGTTCGACGAGGACCGCATCGTTGGCAACTTCTCCCATATGGAGGATGCGTTCCTCACCACGCCGATGGATCACGGAGACGGCCCGGCGGTCGCTTTGGCCGAGGGCCCGGCGATGGAGCTGCCCCAATCCACGCAAGGCTGGATTGACCAAAGGGTCGTGACCGCTCTGATCGTGATGGACGACGGAGAGATCGTCCATGAGAGCTATCACCAGGGCACCACGCCCGAGGATCGCCGCATCAGCTGGTCCGTCGCCAAGAGCTTCCTTTCGGCGCTGATGGGGATCGTGATGGAGGAGGGCGCGATCGCCAGCCTCGACGATCCGGTGACGCGCTACGCGCCCGAGCTGGCGGGATCGGCCTATGACGGCGCGAGCATCCGCAATGTGCTGAACATGGCCTCGGGCGTGTTGTTCGATGAGGACTATCTGAAGTTCTCAAGCGACATCAATAAAATGGGTCGGGTTCTGGCTCTGGGCGGGTCGATGGACGCCTTCGCGGCCAGCCAGAAGAACAGCTTTGCCGAACCCGGGGCGCAGTGGGAATACGTCTCCATCGACACCCATGTGCTGGGCATGGTGATCCGAGGCGCCACCGGGCGGTCCATCCCCGACCTGATGAAAGAAAAGATCATCCGCCCGCTGGGGCTGGAGCGCGACGCGCTCTACGTGACCGATGGCAAGGGCGTTGCCTTTGTGTTGGGCGGGCTCAACCTGACCACGCGCGACTATGCGCGGTTTGCGCAGATGATCGCGCAGGGCGGGCAGTGGCAGGGGCAGCAGATCGTCCCCGCCGATTGGATCGCGCAAAGCACGGCCCCGTCGGCGCCGACCGCCCCCGGAGAGACGCAATACGGCTATCAGTGGTGGATCCCGGCAGAGGCCCAGCCCGGAGAGTTCTTCGCCCGCGGGATCTATGGCCAGTTCCTCTATTTCGACCTGCCGCGCGGGGTGGTGATTGCCACCAACGCGGCGGATCGGGCGTTTCGGGAAGACGGGGTGATGGATCAGAACCTGTCCATGTTCCGCGAGCTGGCCCGCGCGGCGGATCGCTAGAGGGGCGCTCGTCCTCCGGCGGTTCTCTTTGGCGCGATGATCGCCTATCACGGGGTCCGGCAGGGACGTTCGACCTATCTGGTGGACATGGCCCCCGAAGATCAGCGTCTTCGCGGGCCTGTCTGCGGCGGGCGCCGCCGCGTATCGCATGAGGGAGGCCGCATGACCCAGTTTCTGACCAGCCCGCAGGGGCGCCGCATCGCCTATGACCGCACCGAGGGCGCGGGGCCCGGTATCGTGTTCCTGTCCGGGCTCAAATCCGACAAGGAAGGCACCAAGGCCGTCCATCTGGAAGCCTGGGCCAAGGCGCATGGGCGGGCCTTCTTGCGGTTCGACTATTCCGGCCATGGCGAAAGCTCCGGCGTGTTTACCGAAGGCTGCATCGGCGATTGGCACGAAGACACGCTGGCCGCGTTCGACGCTCTGACCGAGGGACCGCAGGTCGTGGTGGGATCGTCCATGGGCGGCTGGCAGGCGCTGCTGCTGGCCAAGGCCCGGCCCGAGCGGATCAAGGGAATGGTCGGCATCGCCGCCGCGCCGGATTTCACGCTGGACGGCTATGAGCAGAGCTTCACCGATGAGCAGCGCGCCGAGATGGCGCGCGATGGGGCCGTGCGCATCCCGTCGGACTACGATGAGGACTACATCATAACCCGCCGCCTGATCGAAGACGGGCGGGACCGGCTGGTGCTGCGAGATCCGCTCGATCTGCCCTTTCCCGTGCGCCTGCTGCAGGGCACGGCAGACACGGCGGTGCCGGTGAGCCAGGCCGTGAAGCTGCTGGAACACGCCGCCAGCCCCGACATGCGCCTGATGCTGGTGAAGGACGCGGATCACCGGTTCTCGGATGCCGAATGCCTTGCGCTGATCGAACAGGCGGTGGCGGAGGTCAGCGGCGGCTAGAGCCGTGCGATCCGTCCCGGCATGGGCGCGGCGATGCCATCTGCGTGCGCCACCGTGTCGCGGCACGTCAGGCTAAGCGGCCTGAGGGTGTGAAAATCCGCGCGCACCCATGCTTTCGTTTGGGGCAGTGCCCGCCACTGGACCAGGCTGCCGCTGCGCGGGGATGCGCAAATTCCGCAGGATCGCGCATGGGTCGTCTGGTCACTCAGGGCCGGGCCGGGTAACGATTGCGCAGCAGCCGCGACACAAGTCCGAGACAGGCAAAGAAAAATGACCCCCGATCCTCTGGTGCTCCTCCCGGCGATGATGACCGATGCGCGGCTGTTTGCCCCGATCCTGCCCGCCCTGGCGCGGGAAAGGGCCGTCCAGGTTGCACCCCTGATGGGGCAGCGTATCGAGGAGATGGCGAGCGCCATCCTGGACAGTGCGCCGCAGCGCTTCGCCCTGCTGGGGGCCGAGCTGGGCGGCATGGTCGCGATGGAGGTCATGCGCCGGGCGCCCGAACGGGTGCGCCGCGTGGCGCTTTTGTCCACGACGCCGCTGCCGGAGAACCCGGACCATGCCGCAGCGCGCGAGCCTTTGATCGTGCGCGCCCGCGCCGGGCGGCTGGACGAGGTCATGGACATGCTGCACCCCGCCGGATCCTTCGCGCCCGGCCCCGCGCGGCTTCCCGTTGTGGCGCAGCTGCGTGAGATGGCCAACGATCTGGGTCCGGCCGTTTTCGCGGACCAGACCCGCGCCCTGCAACGCCGCCGCGATCAGCAAAGGGTGCTGCGCGAATGGCGGGGGGCAGGCCTGGTCATGTGCGGCGCTCACGATGACATCTATCCGCCGCGCCGCCACCAATTCATTGCCGGTCTGATGCGCAACGCGCATCTGGAACTTATCGACGACGCGGGCCATGCGCCTTTGCTAGAGCAGCCCGAAGCGGTTCTCGCCGCGCTGCGGTCTTGGCTCGCGGCGCCGGTGGCGTGACCGGCACGCCGTGAGCCCGCATCCGGCTGGGAGATTCGCGCCTCTCGGCTGAGGCTATGCGACGCAGCGTCTCGCCGCACTACGCAACAGTCTTCCGAAAGTGGATCCGAATTGGACATAATGCGCAAGATGTTAGCGCTTTGGGGTAATGCTGCGGATGCAGCATATGACGGTGGCGTAAAACCCCCTTGCCAAAGCCCTTTGCTTCGCCTTGGATTGCACCACTAGCGTGGATTATTCCGCGCCCCATAACGCTCGGGGCCCGTGAGGCGCCCAGCTTAGAACAGGGAGATCTTCATGACCTTCAAGACCCTTCTCAAGGCGACCACCGCCGCTGCGCTCGTGACCATGGGCGGCTCTGCTTGGGCTGCGACCGTGGCCGAAGGCGACACGCTCGCCGACACCCAAGAGTATACCTACCGCCTGCTCGATGACATCAAGTCCTTCGATCCGCAGATCAGCACCGATGTGGAAGGCTCGATGGTCCTGCGCGACCTGTTTGAAGGTCTCGTGAACTCCAACCCTGATGGCTCCGACGCGCCGGGCGTTGCGGAAAGCTGGGAGGTCTCCGAAGACGGGATGACCTACACCTTCAAGCTGCGCGACGATTCCAAATGGTCCAACGGCGAGCCGGTCACCGCGGGCGATTTCGTCTATGCCTGGCGCCGCCTGGCCGACCCGGCGACCGCTTCGGAATACGCCTGGTACATGGAGCTGATGGGCGTTCTGAACGCGACTGAAATCACCGCTGGCGAAGCGGAGCCCGACACCCTCGGCGTGACCGCGATCGACGATCACACGCTCGAAGTGAAGATCGACGCTCGCCGTCCGTATTTCACCTCCATGCTCACCCACCCCTCCACCTTCCCGGTGAACCAGAAGGTCGTCGAAGGATTTGGTGACCAGTGGACCAAGCCGGAAAACATCGTCGGCAACGGCGCCTATGTGCTGACCGATTACCAGCAGGGTGTGCAGGTCGTGCGCGAGCGCAACCCGATGTACTGGAACAACGACGAGACCATTCTCGAAAAGGTCACGGCCCTCGTCATCAACGACGAAAACATCGCCCTGACCCGCTACGACGCCGGTGAGCTGGACAAGACCGAAGTGCCTGCTGGCCAGTACCCGGCTCTCGAAGCCGAGCGCCCGGACGAAACCCACTCCTTCCCGCGCTCCTGCTCCTACATCTACATGTTCAACCTGGGCGAAAACGGCCCGGAATACCTGAAGGACCTGCGCGTCCGTCAGGCCCTGACCTACGCCATCAACCGCGATGTGGTTGTGGACGGCATCCTGCAGGGCGGTCAGTTCCCGTCCTACAACTGGACCCATCAGGCGACCGCGGGCTTCGTGATGCCCGAGATCGACTATGCGGGCTGGACCCAGGCCGAGCGTGACGCCAAGGCGAAAGAGCTGCTGGCCGAAGCCGGGTATGGCCCGGACAACCCGCTGGAAGTGACGGTGAACTACAACACCTCCGAAGGTCACCGGAAGATCGCCATCGCCGTTGGCCAGATGTGGAAGCAGACGCTGGGCGTGAAGGCCACGCTGAACAACTACGAATGGAAGGTGCACACCGACCAGATGCAGGCCGGCGATTTTGAAATCGCTCGTTATGCCTGGTGCGGCGACTACAACGAGCCTTCGACCTATACCGATTTCTGGTATTCCACGTCGGGCCACAACAACGCGAAATACAACAACCCGGAGTATGACGCGCTCGTGGACGAATCCAAAACCGTGGAAGACCCGACGGCGCTCTATCCGGAGATGGAAGCCATGCTGGCCGCCGATCTGCCGTTCACGCCGATCTACCAGTACACCGGTGTCATCATGGTCAAACCGACGCTGAAAGGCTGGCCGTTTGGTGACCTGATGCAGAACGTCTATTCGCGCGAACTCTACAAGACCGCCGAATAAGGCCGCTTGACAGAGCGCGCCCCCCACGGGGCGCGCTCACCCATTTTCCGGGATCAAATCGACATGCTGGGTTACATCATCAAGCGGTTGGCCATGGCCATCCCGCTCCTTCTTATTTTGATCGTGTTCTCGTTCGTGCTGATGCATTCGGCGCCAGGCGGACCGTTCACCCAAGAACGCGCGCTGCCACCCGAAGTGCTGCGCAACGTGAACGCCAAATACGGGCTCGATCAGCCATTCATCGTCCAGATCTGGCGTTACATCGTCGGGATCGTGACCCAATTCGATTTCGGTCCGTCCTTTGTCTACAAGGATCGCACCGTGAACGAGGTGATTGCCAACGGCTTCCCCGTCACGCTGACCTACGGGTTCTGGTCCTTCGTCGTCGCTGTTCTGGTGGGCGGCGTGCTCGGCATCATGGCCGCGCTCAAGCACAACTCCTGGCTGGACTATCTGGCTGTGGGCTTCACCATCGGCGCGCAGACCCTGCCGAATTTCGTGATGGCACCGATCCTGGTGCTGGTCTTCACGCTCTGGCTGGGCTGGTTGCCCGGCGGGATGACCCCTGGCGGCGGCTGGGAGATGTGGGTGATGCCGGTGATCGCGCTCTCCACCTCCTACATGGCCTCCATCGCGCGGATCACGCGGTCTTCCATGCTTGAAGTGCTCAACTCCAACTTCATCCGCACCGCCCGCGCCAAAGGGCTGAGCGAACGGCAGGTCGTGACGAAACACGCGCTCAAGCCTGCCTTGCTCCCGGTTTTGTCCTATCTGGGCCCCGCTTTCGTGGGGATGATCACCGGATCGGTCGTGGTGGATATGTTCTTCTCCACCGGCGGCATGGGGCAGTTCTTCGTGCAGTCGGCGCTCAATCGCGACTATTCGGTCATCATGGGGATCACCATTCTGGTGGGCGCCCTGACCATCCTTTTCAACCTGCTGGTCGATATCCTCTACGCCTGGATCGACCCGCGCATCCGTTACTGAGGAGGGGTCCATGGGACAAAGAGCCTCAAGCACCGAAGCGCTCGTCGAAGCTGGCGAGATGATCGGAGACACCCCGCACCAGCCTGTGCGCGGCCGCTCGCTGTGGCAGGACGCGCGCGGGCGGTTCTTCCGCAACCGGGCCGCCGTTGTGTCGCTGGTGATCCTTGCGCTGATCTTCCTGTTCGCCATGTTCGGCAACGTGATCGCGCAATGGTCCAACGAAGAAATCGACTGGGGCCTGCTGGGCCAGGTCAAGCAAAACGGCGGACCTTCGCTGGAAAACGGCCACTATTTCGGGGTCGATGAACAGGCGCGTGATCTTTACGCGCGGGTCGTGCAGGGCACACAGATCTCGCTCATGGTCGGGGTCGTGGGCGCGTTGATTTCCGTGGTCGTGGGGACGCTCTATGGCGCCACGGCGGGCTATATCGGCGGGCGTGTGGACAATATCATGATGCGGATCGTCGATGTGCTCATGGCGATCCCCTACATGTTCGTCCTGATCCTGCTGCTGGTCGTGTTCGGCCGGTCGATCTTCATGCTGTTCGTCGGGATCGGGATGATCTCGTGGCTGGACATGGCGCGGATCGCGCGGGGGCAGACGCTGACCATCAAGAACAAGGAATTCGTGGAGGCGGCGATTGCCACCGGCGTTCCCACCTTCCGCATCATCACCCGCCATATCGTGCCGAACCTTCTGGGCATCGTGATCGTCTATGCGACGCTGCTGGTGCCTTCGATGATCATCTTCGAGAGCTTCATCAGCTTCCTCGGCCTTGGCGTGCAGGAACCTCTGACCTCCTGGGGCGCGCTCATCAACGAAGGGGCAAAGCAGTTGCGCTATGGCACGCTGTGGCAGCTGGGCTATCCGCTCGCCTTCTTCCTGGTGACGCTGTTTGCCTTCTTCTTCCTGGGCGATGGCCTGCGCGATGCACTCGATCCGAAGGACCGCTGACATGAGCGACATGAACAAACCTATTTTGTCCGTCCGCGATCTGTCGGTGGATTTTGAGACGCCCGATGGGCAGGTCAACGCAGTGCGCGGGATCGATTTCGATCTGTGCCGGGGCGAATGCCTGGGCATCGTGGGCGAAAGCGGCTCGGGCAAGAGCCAGTCGGCGCTTGCCGCGCTTGGCCTTCTGGCCCGGAACGGTGCGGCGCGCGGGTCGATCACCTTTGACGGCACCGAAGTCATCGGCGCCTCGGACAAGGTTCTGCGCGACATTCGGGGCAACCGGATGTCGATGATCTTTCAGGATCCGCTGACCTCTCTGACCCCGCAGATGCGGGTGGGCGAGCAAATGCGCGAGGCTCTGGCCATCCACCAGGGCATCACCGGCGCCGAGGCCGACCGGCTCTGTGTCGAGTGGCTCGAAAAGGTCCGCATCCCCGAGGCCGCGCGCCGCATGCGCCAGTATCCGCACGAATTGTCCGGCGGGATGCGCCAGCGGGTGATGATCGCCATCGCCATGATCTGCGGGCCCGAGGTGCTTTTGGCGGATGAGCCCACCACCGCTCTGGACGTGACCGTTCAGGCGCAGGTGCTGGAGCTGATGGACGATCTCAAACGCGACACCAACACCGGGATCATCCTGATCACCCATGACATGGGCGTGGTGGCGCGGATGTGCGACCGCATCATCGTCATGAACAAGGGTGAGATCGTTGAACACGGCACCGCCGAAGACATCTTCTACAACCCGCAGGAGGACTACACTAAAATGCTCCTGAACGCGGTTCCGCGTCTGGACCGGTTGGACCGCAAGGGCCGCCCGACCCCGGATCCGGTGCCGATGGAGGGCGTGGAGCCCGTGCTTCGGGCGCATGACGTGAAGGTGCAGTTCCCGATCCGCATGAAGGGCGGGCTGTTCGGCCATAACCGGATCCTCAAGGCGGTCGATGGCGTGAGCTTCGATCTCTACCCGCGTGAGACGCTGGGCGTCGTGGGCGAATCCGGCTGCGGCAAGTCCACGCTGGCGCGTGCCGTGCTCAAGCTGATCCCGCCGACCGATGGCGTGGTGACCTGGCTGGGCACCGACATTTCGGATGCGACCCGCAACGAGATGCGCCAGTATCGCGACGATCTTCAGATCGTGTTCCAGGATCCGCTGGCCTCGCTCAACCCGCGCATGACCATCGGCGGCTCCATTGCGGAACCGCTCACGGTGCACAAACCCGGCATGACCCGGCGCGAGCGCAACAATATGGTGCGCGAGATGCTGACCAAGGTCGGGCTCGATCCGAATATGATCAACCGCTACCCGCACGAGCTGTCGGGCGGGCAGAACCAGCGGGTTGGCATCGCGCGGGCGATGATCCTCAAGCCCAAGCTGGTGGTCTGCGATGAGGCGGTCTCTGCTCTGGACGTGTCGGTGCAGGCGCAGGTGGTCGATCTTCTGATCGAGCTGCAAAAGGAAATGGGCATGGCGATGATCTTCATCAGCCACGACCTTTCCGTCGTGCGCGAAATCAGCCACCGGATCATGGTGCTGTATCTGGGCCGTGTGGTCGAACTGGCGGACCGGGATGCCATCTATAACGATGCCCGCCATCCCTACACCAAGGCGCTGATCTCGGCCGTGCCCTATCCCGACCCGAAGGTGGAGCGCGCCCGCGAGCGGACCAAGCTCGAAGGCGATCTGCCCAGCCCGATGGACAGCCGCGCCGCGCTGCGTTTCATGAAGTCCAAGGTGATCGACGATCCGATGGCCGACCAATACCGGCCCCAGCTTGTCGAGGTCGCCTCGGGCCATTGGGTCGCGGAGCATGACGAGGTGCTGGGCACCGAAGGGCTGCGCGCGCCGGGCGAAACCTGAGCACGAAAAGGGGCAGGGCATGGCAACGAACGGGTTCAACCAGCCGCTTGGCGGCAATGCCATGCCCCGCACCGGCGGGCCGGCGACGATGATGCGCTTGCCCGAAGCGGCATCCGCCGAAGGGCTGGACGCCTGCTTTGTCGGCATCCCCATGGATATCGGCACCTCCAACCGGCCCGGCACCCGGCTGGGGCCGCGCCAGATCCGGGACGAAAGCCGGATGCTGCGGCCCTACAATATGGCCACGCGCGCGGCGCCGTTTGAGAGCCTTCAGGTGGCGGATATTGGCGATGTGCCGATCAATCTCTTCGATCTGAAGAAATCGGTCGCCATTATCGCGGATCACTACCGGGGCATCTTGGCCCACGGGGCGATCCCACTCACGCTCGGCGGAGACCACACGCTGACCTGGCCGATCCTGCGCGCCATGGCTGAAGCGCATGGCCCCGTGGCTCTGATCCATGTGGACGCCCATTCTGACACCAATGAGCACATGTTCGGAGAAGCCGAAGCCCATGGCTGCCCGTTCCGCCGGGCCTGGGAAGAGGGCGCTTTGCAAAACGACAAGGTGTTCCAGATCGGCATCCGCGGGACCGGTTACAGCCCCGACGATTTCGACTGGGGCCGCAAGCAGGGTTGGACCTGCATCCAGGCCGAAGAGTGCTGGCACCGCTCGCTTGCGCCGCTGATGGACGACATCCGCGCCCAAATCGGGGAGGCGCCGGTCTATCTGAGCTTCGACATCGACAGCCTTGACCCCGGCTTCGCCCCCGGCACCGGCACGGTCGAGGTCGGCGGGCTGACGACTTTGCAGGGGCTCGAGATCATTCGCGGCTGCGCAGGGCTCAACCTTGTTGGAGCCGACCTTGTTGAGGTCTCTCCGCCTTATGATCCCACTGGCAACACCGCCGTGATCGCGGCGAACTATCTCTATGAGATGCTGTGTGCCCTGCCAGGGGTGAAGCGCGGCTGAGGCGGGCCTCTCAGTAATCCCTTTCGAAGAAGATCCCGACGCTGCTTTCGCCATCCGTCGATGATCCGCCCCGCACGGTCAGGTTCTTGCTCACGTCCAGGTTCAGGTCGATCCGGCTGGTGCCGTCGCTCTCCACGGTGACGTCGGTGTAGAGATTATCGGTCAGGTATTTGCCCGCGCGCAGGGATGTGTTGCCTGTCTCGCTCGTGGTGATGTCCAGATCGTCCAGTCCAACGCTGTCGCGCAGCTGGCCGACAAGCCCGCCATTGCCCCGCCCGGCCAGTGTGTTCACCGCCGCCGCCAGTTGCACCGCCTGAAGCGGCGTCAGCGCAGACAGATCGCGGCCGAAGATCAGGCGGGACAGAACCTCGTCCTCGGGCAGCTCCGGCTGTGAGGCAAAGCTGATCTCGGGCTCCGAGGCGTCGCCCTCCAGGATGATCGACGCGCTGCCGCTATCGGTGTCTGTGGTGGCGACCAGCCGGATATAGGGTGAAAAATCGCCCTCCAGCGTGGCGTAGCCTTCGGTCAGGTCGAACCGCTGTTGCAAGATGTCGATCCGGCCCCGGACCAGTTCGAACCGGCCAGAGGGGATCACGTTCCGGCTGGTGCCGCCCAGCCGCATGGAGCCGCCCAGCTCGGCATCCAGCCCGCGTCCGCGCACGAAGACCCGCGCCGGGGCCGACACAGTGATGTCGAGCGGGAAGACAGTGGCCCGTCTGGCACCGTCGCCATTGGCGTCGCCGCCCCGGCGTTTGTCGATGCCACCGGTGGACAGGCCCGCCCGATCCAGCGTTAGCCGCACGGGTGGCGGGGAGCCGACGTGTCGCACTTCGGGCAGCGCGCCCAGCGATCCGATCGCCGAGGATGGAACGCGGATTTCCGTCCGGTCCAGGTCGATCTGCCCGGCGATCAACGCGCCGCCGCGCAGCGGGCCGCGCATGGTCAGCGCGCCGTCCACGGTCGTCTCGTAGAGTGTCGGATCACGAAGCACGATGTCGTCGGCGTTCAACGCCAGGTCGGCGGGCAGGTTACCGGAGAGCCCAATGCCGCCGGTCAGCGCTATGGTGCCGCCGCGCGGTGGCGCGGCCCTCAGATCAACAGCAAGGCGCCCCGCTGCCAGGCGCGCCTGCCCGGAGATCCCTTCAAGCGCCTCGCCGCTTTGGGGTTCCGCGAAACGGGCGTCTTCGACCGACAATGTCCCGGTCACCGAGGACAACGCCGCCGGACCATTCACCGCCAGATCGAAGCGCAATGGCCCTTCGACAGAGCGCGGTGCGATGTAGGGGTTGGCCGCTGCCAGGGGCAGTTGTCCATCTGCGGTCAGGGCCATCTGACCGTTGTTTCCGATCCGCCCCACAATGCGGGCAGAGCTGTCGCCCGGGCCGCCCAGGGTCACATTCACGTCGCTGCCGTTCCCGCTTTGCCGGGCCGTTCCTGTCGCGGTGAGCGGGCCGGTCAGCTTGTCATTGATAAGAGCAATATCCGCCAGCCGGGCTTCGAAATCCGCTGATACGCCGCCGCCGGGCGCCACCGTCCCATTGCCGCTGCCGCGCAGATTGGGGAACAGAAGATCCAGCCCGCGCGCCGTGATCTTGCCGCTGCCGTCACGGGCCACACGGCCCGTCAGCCGCCCGGCGCCGCGCAGGATGCGGTCCGCGATCGGGGTGCCGATGCCCAGATCGGATGTGCTGGCGGTGACATCCGCCGCACCGGTGGCGTCCCGCAGGGACGCGGTGCCCACCGCATCCACCCGCAGGCTGCCCGACACCGGCTGCCCGATCAGGCTGCGCAGATCCGATAGACGCCCGGCCACGGCGGTGACATTGAACGCCGCGGGCAGGGCGGCATCGCCGCTGTCCACCTGCGCGCGGCCCTGGACCGTCATTCCGGGCCCGCGGCCCGACAGGATCAGGTCGGTCTTGCCCTCGCCCTTGTCTTCGCTGGTCAGCGTCGCTTCTGCCGGGCCGTTCAACCCGGGCACAAGGAGCGCCATCTGCTCCACCCGGGCCGACAGATCGGCAAAGACATTGCCCTGCGCCAACTCGGCCCGGCCTTGCGCGCGGGCCTGGGGCGTTTCCACGTCCAGTCCCTCGATCAGCAGATCGCCATTGGCGCGGCGCTGCACCTGTCCGTTGATGGCGCTCGCACCGGCTAAAAGGGCGTCGATCTTGTCGATCTCCAGCCGCAGATCGCGGGTCTTGGCCTCGACGGTGGCGTCGAACACGCCTGTGCCCGGCGTGACAGAGCCCTTGAGGTCGGCACGCGCCGCGCCAGCCAGATCGCGCCCGGCCAGGGCGCTGTAATCGGACAGATCATCCACCCGCGCACTCAGATCGAACTGCGTGGGCGCCTCGGTCACGTTCCGGGGCGCTATAGCGTTGCCCGTCAGATTAAACCCGGGCCCCGAGGCGCGCATATCGACCACGGTGCGGCCATCGGCATCCTGATCGGCCGTGCCAGAGAGGGTCATCGGACCGGACAGCTCTGGCGCCAGCACGGCGGCGTCGCGCAGCCGGGCGTCAAACCGCGCCACGGCGGCGCCCTTGGCGACTTGGCCCGCGCCGCTTGCGCTGACTTCGTCGGTGGTCAGGCTGAACCGTTCAACGGTGATCGCGCCCGCCTCGTCGCGCTGAACGCGCGTATCAAGCTGCCCCGCGCCGTGGAGCAGCGGGTCGATCCGCGCCTCTCCGATGGTCAGGTCCTTCGTGGCGAACTTCAGGGTCAGATCGCCCGCCTTGGTCAGGGGGCCGATGCTGCCACTGAGCGTGCCCTTGGCGCTTCCGTTCAGGTCGCGGCCCAGAAGATCGGCGTAGCTGGCCAGATCGTGCAGATCGAGCTCCGCCTCAAGCGCGGTTTGATAATCGCGCTCCACCGGGCCGATATTGGCGCCGATGCGGGCCGTGCCGTCGGGCAGGTTGGCCGCGACATCGACAACGGTGACTTGCGTCTCTCCCTTGGCCAGCGTCGCGGTGATCCGCGCCTCGCCCTCCAGATCGGGGGAGAGCAGCGCGGCGTTCGGGATGGCGGCGATCAGGAGGGCTTCGGTGCTGCCCTCCTCCAGATTGGCGCGGGCGTCGATCTTAGCGTGGTCGGTGTGGATATCGAGGGTGGTCAGCCGCGTGCCGGTATCGTCGCGCTCCGCCTCAATGCGGATCAGGCCGTCTCCGGTCAGCAGCTTGTCCAAATCGTCCAGCCCAAGGCCAAGATCGCGGGTGGAGCCGGACACGATCAGCTCCGTGCGGGGGGCCTGCGGGGCGATATTCGCCGTGATGTCGAGCTCCGCGCTCCCGCGCAGATCGCGCCCGGCCAGCCCGGAAAAGCGGCTTAAGGTCTGCGCGCTCAGGCGGGCTTCGGCGTGGGTTTCATATCCGCCATCGGCGCCTTGGATGGTGGCGCGGGCCTCGGCCTCGAGACCGGGGCCCTGTAGTGTGATCCGGTCGATCTTGGTTGGTGTCTGCTCGGCGCCATGCGCCTCGATCCGGCCCGATACGGCATCGCCCAAAGCCTCGGCCAGCCCGTCCTTGGCCAGCTCGATCCCCGTGGCGGCGTAGTCCAGCCCCAGCGACCAGCGGGCTGTGGCGCCCTCTGCCGGGGGCGTGATCTGCCCGCCGCCGGTGATCTTGGTCTGCGGGATCCGCAGCCCTTCGCGCGCCAGCCCCTCCAGGGCGAAATCGGCGGTCCAATCCGGCGATTGCGCGCTGTCATAACCAACGGCGAAGTCCATCCCGTCCACGGTGGTGGGCTGGCCCTTGATCGGCAGCAGCACCGGCGCGCCCTCACGCGGGGTGATCGCGCCCGTGGCCGAGAATCGCTCCGGCCAGCCATCCGCGCCAATCAGCGCTGTGCCGGTCAGGTTCAGCGCCTGCGAGCTGAGGCTGAGGCGATCCAGAGAAAGGCTGCCATCCGCGCGCTGCCCGGCACTGGCCCGAAGCCGCGTGTCATCCCCGAAAAACGCGCCATACTCTCCGGCGAAGAGCGGGCTGATATCCCCGCCCAGATCCAGCTCCACCCGCTGGGCGGCGGGGGCGTCGCCGACTGGCTCGGACCGCTGAAGGGTCACCGCGCCGGACAAGCGGGGCGTGTCGTCTGTCTCCAGTGAAATATCGGCGGTGAAATCGTTGATCGGCGCCAGCCCGTCCAGCGACAGCCGCACCGAAGGGCGACCCGGCAGGTCCAGCACCCGCGCGGCGATCCCATCGGGGCCCTCATCCGCCAGAACGGTCAGCGCGAGCACGCCGTCGCTTTCGGCAAAATCCAGATCAATGATGAACTGCCCGGTTTTGTCGTCCAGCCGGATCGCGTTGACCGTGGTGTCGAGCGCGCCGCTTTTGAGCGACACATCGCCATAGACCTGCACCGTCACGGGCTCTCCGAGGAAATCGGGGCCCAGCTCGATCCGGTCCGCAGCGATGTCTCCGATCTCGATGGAGACGGGCAGCTCTGGCAATTTGAGAGCCCGGGCTTCGGCGGCAGGCGCCGACGGGTCGGGCACCGGCGGACGCAGGAGTGCGATGCGCCCGGCCGAGAGCTGCTCCACATCGACGCGCCCGCGCAGGAGCGCCGACCGGGTCCAAGACAGCACCAGATCCTCCATCACCAGCCAATCGCCCTCGCGGTCGGCGATGGTCAGCCGGTCGATGCTGGCCTCGGACGACAGTGCGCCCTCAAACCCTTCGATGGTGACCGAGCGGCTGACATTGCTCAGCTTGTCTTCCAGGAAACTGGTGATGAGGCCCTTGTCTTCCGCGATCTGCGCGCTGTCTTGCGCGATCACAGCGGACGGCAGCGGCGCCGCCAAAGCGGCGCACATCAAAGAGGAGCGAAGCCGGTTCAAAACGCTTGCCCTATGCCGATGTAGAACTGGACATCGCTGAACGCATCGTCGTCACCCACCGGGGTCGCCACGTCCAGACGGATCGGGCCCAGCCGGGTGTCATAGCGCACACCGATCCCGGCACCCGCATGGCTTGCGCCGTTTCGGCCCGGCACGGGATCGTCGCTGATCACGCCGACATCGTAGAACCCCACGACCCCGATCTTGTCACGCACCTGCACCCGCGCCTCGACCGAGCCGCCGACAAAGGATCGCCCGCCGATTTTCTCTCCGCCCGGAAGGGTCTGGCCCAGCGACTGATAGGCGCGCCCCCGCACGGTTCCGCCGCCGCCCGAGAAGAACAGGAAATCCGCAGGCGCATCCGTGGCATCGGGGCCAATCAGCGTGCCCAGTTGCAGCCGCCCGGCCAGCGTCACGGTGCGGGTCGTGCCAAAGCTGCGATAGGCGCGAAAATCGCCCTTGGCCTGCATCCCGCTCTGGCTGCCGGACAGTCCCACGAAGGGCACCACGCGGGCCTGCAGGTAATATCCGCGCGTCGGATCCATCTGGTCATCGCGCTTGTCCAGGGACGATTCCACTGGCAGCGTCAAAAGCGCGTAGTCGCGCTTGCCCAGATCGTCCTCGACCTCACCCCAAAGAAGCCCGACACCCGCAGAGATGGTGAAATCCTCATCCACGATCCGCGACAGCCCGGCCTCAAGGTCCAGCACTTTCAGCTTGTAGCCCGGATCGTCCAGATAGGAGGCCTCTAGCGCGACTTTCAGCGTGTTTTCAGGGCCGAAGGTGGCCGGGCGTTCAAAGCTGGTGCCCAGAGCGTAGTCGATCCCGTCCCCCGACGACGTGATCTGGCTGATCTCGCCTTCGACGCGGAACCGCTCCGCGCCGCCCAGAAGGTTGCGGTGCAGCCAGTAGGCCGACAGGTTAAGCCCTTCGGTGTTCGAATACTCCAGCCCTGCCCCGATCCGGCGGGGGGCGCGCTCTTCGATCTGGACTTCGATCGGCAGGCGCAGATCGGGGGTGTATTGGTCGGCCTCCACCAGCGACACGGACCGGAACGTGCCAGTGCGGCGCAGCCGGTTTGACACCAGCTTGAGGATTTCGGGATCGAAAGTCTCGCCCTCGGGCAGGCCGGCGATGGCGCGGATGCGCTCGGTGCGCACCGCTTCATTGCCGGTGATGATGAGCGGCCCGAACGACAAGCGGGGGCCTGGGTCCAATGCCAGCTGCACGTCCAGGGCGCGCTCGGCATGGCGGGCGATGATGTCCTGGCTGCCGACTTTCGCCTTGGCGTGGCCATGGGACCGCCAGGCCTTCACGCCTGTTTCTGCTGCGTCCTGCACCAGGCGGGCGCGGGCGGGCTCTCCGGCGGCGAAGCCTGCGGGCAGGGCGGTGCCGGGGGGCAGGGGGGACACGGCAAGAGAGCCGAAGGAAAACACCGGCCCCGGATCGACGTCGATATTGATCGCGTCGATGCGCGATGGCGCATCCAGTGGCGGGATCGCCGCCGCTTCGCGCCCGTCCAGCTTGATCGACACGGTGCCGCCGAAATAGCCCTCGCGGTAGAGCCCGGTCAGAAGGCGCCGGTAATCGGCGCGCGCGGCGGCGGTGAAGTCCTGCGCCGTCTGCGGCCCTTCGTCATCAAGCGCGAGGATCAGCGAGGCGGCGTTGAGCGTATCTCTCAGCCCGCCGTCGCCCTCGGGCAGGGTGAGCGTGACATCCTGCCCGCGTGAGACCACCGCCCAGGGGCCCAGGATCATCAGGCCGAGCGCGGCGCCTACGATGCGTGCTGATAAGCTGCGATGCATGATCTCCCGCCCTCGGAGGTTTCTGCCCGAACCCTATAGGCTGCGGGGGGGCATGAAAATGGGCAAGATGGCGCGCGCATGCCAGATATTGCGAAAAGTCGCGCAGTCGCCACGCCATGTGGCCGGGCAGCGGCGTCAAGCGTCCGGGAAAGGGGGCTCCGGATAGCGCACACCGACCAGCGACAGGCCATCCGGTGGGCTTACCGGGCCGCAGGCCGCGCGATCGCAGGCTTCGAGCGCCGCTGTCACGTCATCGGCGCTCCAGGTGCCCGCGCCCACCCGCTCCAGCGTGCCGACCATGGAGCGCACTTGGTTGTGCAGGAAGGACCGTGCCCGGACGTGGAACAGGAATTCCTGCCCGCCCGGCGTGGGGCGCTCTTCGATGTCGAGCTGATCGAGCGTGCGCACCGGGCTGTCAGCCTGGCAGATGGAGGAGCGGAAGGTGGTGAAGTCATGCCGCCCCAGCAGCCTCTCTGCCCCCGCGCGCATCCGCGCAAGGTCCAGATGGAACGGCACCCGCCAGGCCAGGCCCTTGTCCACCGTCAGCGGCGCGCGCCGGGCGATCAGGCGAAACCGATAGGACCGCTCCACGGCGGAAAACCGCGCGTGCCAGTCATCGGGAACCCGCGCGCAGGCGGTGATCGCCACCGGCTCGGGCTTGAGATGGAAATTTAGCGCCTCTGACAGGCGGAAGGGATCCCAGTCCTTTTGCAGATCGGCCTGTGCCACTTGCCCCGTGGCGTGCACGCCCGCATCCGTCCGTCCGGCGGCGGCGATGGTGTGGGGGCCGGGCTCCAGACGGGCCAAAGCGGTCTCGATCGCGCCCTGCACGGAGGGCAGGGCGGTCTGGCGTTGCCAGCCCACATAGGGGCGGCCATCATATTCGACGCGGAATGCAAAACGGGGCATGGCGCGCGGGGTACGGGCGGCGGGCGGGGAAATCAATCCCCGTGGTCCTGTGCGGGGCGCGGGCGCGCCGACGGTCGCGCCGATGCGCAGTGCCGTGCCTGGCGCGCCGAGGGGGAGTTTGAACCCGAAAAAACTGTGCTACTGGTGGTGCATAGGAGATTGCCGCGCCGCAGGTTTGGCCGATAATCGCCCGCGAATACTCTACTGGAAGGACCAGCATGGGCGACCGGCTGTCTGACATCCTCAAGCGCCGCAAGATGGGCAACCTGGCGCTCGACACGCTGCTCGAAAGGGTGCGGCTGCCCCTGGTCATCAGCGATCCGACGGTCGCGGATGCCCCGATCATCTTCGCCAATGATGCCTTTCTGGCGCTGACGGGCTTTGAGCGCTCCGAGGTGGTGGGGCGCAACTGCCGGTTCCTGCAAGGCCCCGCCACAACCGAAGAGAGCCTGCAACAGGTCCGGGCGATCATTGCCAGCGGCGATGTCGGCACGGTCGAGATCGTGAATTATCGCAAGGATGGCTCGACCTTCATCAATGCGCTGCAGATCGGGCCGGTCAAGGATGACAATGGCAACACCGTGCTGCAGTTCGGCTCTCAACTGGACGTGACCGCGCAGCGGGCCGCCGAAGACGAGGCGCAGCGCCTGGCCCGGGCTGAGTTCCTGCATCGGTTGCGCAACGTCATTGGCGTCATGTCCTCCATGATCAAGCTGACCTCGCGCGAGTTCGACGACCGGGAGGCGTTTGTCGGCGCGATCACCGGGCGGCTTCATGCCCTGGGCGAGGCGCATCTGCGCACGCTCACCGACGATCTGGAGGCCCGCGTTTTCGCGGCCACGCTGACCACCGCGATCGTGGGGCACTATGCCGGAGGGCCAATGGGTCAGCTGAAGGTCACGGTTGCGGAGGATTTCGGCATCGGCAACCGCGTGGTCACCCCGCTTGCGCTGTCCCTGCACGAGCTGGCGACCAACTCTGTGAAATACGGCGCGTTCGGTGCGTCCGGCGGCACGGTCGATGTGCAGTGGAGCCGTGATGGCGACCGCGCCACCATGACGTGGCAGGAGGCAGGCGGCCCCATGGTCCAGGCGCCCTCGCAGCCGGGCGGATCACGGATCATCGCGCGCGTGCTGGCCGGGGTCGGAGGCGAGATCGACTTCGACTGGAACCCCGAGGGGCTTAAGGTCCGTCTGCGTCTCCCCGTGGCGTAAAGGCCCCTACACATCCCGTGCCGGCCTCCCTATCTTGCCACAGGCAACTTCAGGAGACGGGTTTGGTCATCGACAGGATCGCAGACGGCGTGATGCGCAGCGTCGAGACCGTGGTGGACACCGCCACAGCCCCCTTCACCGATCCGGTGATCCGGCTGGGGGTGACCGGGCTGTCGCGCGCCGGGAAGACGGTGTTCATCACCTCGCTTGTGGCCAACCTGATGGACCGGGGGCGGATGCCCGCGCTGGAGGCCGCCGCGCGCGGGGGGATCACCTCGGCCTGGCTTCAGCCGCAGCCCGACGACACCGTGCCGCGCTTTGACTATGAACGCCACCTCGCCGCGCTGACCTCTTCGGATCCCCACTGGCCCGAAGGCACCCGCCGGGTGAGCGAGCTGCGCCTGTCGCTCAAGGTGCAGCCGACCGGGCTTTTGTCGGGCCTTTCGGGGCCGCGCACCGTGCATCTGGATATCGTCGATTATCCCGGCGAATGGCTGCTGGATCTGGGGCTTTTGGACAAGAGCTACGCCCAATGGTCCCGTGAGGTGATCGACCGCGCCGCGCTGCGCGCCGAATATGCGCCGTTCCTGTCGGCGCTCGAGGCCACCGACCCCGCCGCCAACCATGATGAGCCCGCCGCCAAGGCGCTTGCCGCGGCCTATACGCTCGCGCTGCAAGGCGCGCAGGAGGCCGGGTGGTCCGATTGCACGCCGGGGCGGTTCCTGCTGCCCGGCGAAATGGAAGGCTCTCCAGTGCTGACCTTTGCCCCGCTGCCCGAGCCTGTCGCGCCGGGGCGCCGCAGTCTCTGGCGCGAGTTCGAGCGCCGGTTCGAAAGCTACAAGCGGCAGGTCGTGCGGCCCTTCTTCCGCGATCATTTCGCCAAGATCGACCGGCAGGTCGTGCTGGTCGATGTGCTGGGCGCGATCCACGCCGGGCCGCAGGCCGTCGAAGACCTGCGCCGCGCGATGAGCGACATCCTTGGCGCGTTCCGGCCGGGGCGCAATGCGTGGCTCACGCGGCTGTTCCAGGGGCGGCGGGTGGAGAAGATCCTCTTTGCCGCCACCAAGGCCGATCACCTGCACCATAGTCAGCACGGCCGCCTGACTGCGATCACCGAAGCCCTGCTGCGCGACGCCAAGGACCGTGCCGATTTCGCCGGGGCGAAGACGGCGGCCCTGTCCATCGCCGCGCTGCGTGCCACCACCGAAGATAGCATGGATCATGGCGGTGCCACGCTTGATGTTGTGCGCGGGCGGCTGATGACGGGAAAGCAGGCGGCGTTCTATCCGGGCGATCTGCCCGAAGACCCCTCGCAGCTTCTCAATCCTGCGCGCAGCGGCGCTCAGGAATGGCTGGGTGCGGATTACGCGGTGATGAATTTCGCCCCCGCGCCCCTGACCCTGCGGCCCGGAGACGGCCCGCCGCATATCCGGCTCGACAAGGCGGCGCAGTTCCTCCTGGGGGACCGGTTGTGAGATTGTTTAACGTTAAGCAAATATCAGGGACGGAAGGCCGACCATGACTGATGTGCCCAAAGGCCCCGTGCTGATCGACCTAGAAGAGGCGGCGCCATCCCCCGCCGAAGCCCCGCCTGTGCCTGACACGGACCTGCCGACCGGGGCGGCCATGACGCGGGTTGCGGCGTTCTCCGCGCGCAAGCCCAGCCCGCTGGCCCGCTGGTTCTGGGCGCTGCTGGGCACGCTCATCTCCTTCATGGCCTCGATCGCCGCGTGGAACTTCGTGACCGGTCTCCTGCAGCGCAACCCGGTGCTGGGCGCCATGGCGGCGGCGCTGTTCGGGCTGCTGATCTTGGTGCTTGCGCTGATTGCCCTGCGCGAGGCGGCGGGCTTTGCCCGGCTGCGCCGGATCGACAAGATCCAGCACGAGGCATCGCAGGCCGCCACGGACAACGACCTGACCCGCGCCCGCGCCGTCGCCGGGCAGCTCTCGTCGCTCTATCGCGGGCGCCCCGAACTGGCGGAAGGCCGCGCGCGGATGGAGCGGGCAGCCTCTGAAATCATGGAGGCCGAGGACCTGCTGGGCCTGGCCGAAGACAGCCTGATCGCGCCGCTTGATGCGCGCGCCATCCGCGAAGTCGAAGCCGCCGCGCGGCAGGTGGCCACGGTGACGGCGGTGGTGCCGCTGGCTCTGGCCGATGTGTTCGTGGCGCTCACCTCGAACCTGCGGATGATCCGCCGCATCGCGGAGGTATATGGCGGGCGCTCCGGCACTTTGGAGAGCTGGCGCCTGACCCGCTCCGTCTTTGCGCATTTGGTCGCCACCGGTGCCGTGGCGGTCGGGGACGACCTGATCGGATCGGTCGCGGGGGGCGGGGTTCTGGCCAAGGTCTCGCGCCGCTTCGGGGAAGGGGTCATCAATGGCGCCCTGACAGCGCGGGTCGGCGTCGCTGCGATGGAGGTCTGCCGCCCGCTGCCCTTCGCCCGCCGCGCGCGGCCTTCCGTGACGGCGCTCGTGCGCCGGGCGCTCACGGGGCTGTTCGGGAAAGGGTGAGACGGCCCGCCCGGCTGCGCCTCCCCTCACGATCCTCAGACCACAGAAAGCGTCAACGCAGGATCGGCGGCTGGCCGCGTTTGGGCACCTCTGACACACCGGCGCGCAGCGACCGGCCGATCTTGTGGGCAAGCGCGGACCAGGCGGCGGCGGTGTCGCTCGGCAGCTCGCGGCGCAAGGTCGCATCGAACAGCGCCAGCCAGGGATCGAACATACCCGGTCGGACATTGCCCGCATCGCGGTGCACCGCGAACGGGTTGCCGTCATAGCCCGGCGCATAAAGGATCGCATTGGCCCAGAAGGCGGCGACCTTGGCTTCGTGTGCCGGCCAGTCGGTGACATGCACGGCAAAAACGGGGCCCAGGCCCGGGTGATGGCGCACCGCCTCATAGAAGGCGGCGACAACCTGCGCGATCTGGTCTTCGGTGATCTCGAAACGGGGCGGCAGGGACATGGGACGGGCTCCTTGGTCGCGCTCTCTTTACCCGCTGCGCTGCGGCAGCTAAAGAGCCTGCATGTTCGGGACGGGCTTCATACGAATTAGCACCCCGGCACGCTGACCCCTCAGCGGCGCCGGGCCAAGACGCCGCATGTCGCGCGGCGCGCCCCAGATATTCCCGAAAGATCCAAGGATTTTCTCATGTCCGCTGATATGCCCGACTACAAAGACACCCTGAACCTGCCCGAAACCGATTTCCCCATGCGCGCGGGCCTGCCCAAGCGCGAACCCGAATGGCTGGAGCGGTGGGCACGGATCGGCATCTATGACCGCCTGCGCGAGAAAGAGGGCCGCACGCCCTTCACGCTCCACGATGGTCCGCCCTATGCCAACGGGCACCTGCATATCGGTCACGCGCTGAACAAGACGATCAAGGACATGATCGTGCGGTCTCACCAGATGATGGGCCATGATGCGCGCTACGTGCCGGGCTGGGACTGTCACGGGCTGCCGATCGAATGGAAGATCGAAGAGCAGTATCGCCTCAAGGGCCAGGATAAGGACGATGTGCCGGTGCTGGAGTTCCGCCAGGAGTGCCGCGATTTCGCGAGCGGCTGGGTGGACATCCAACGCGAGGAGTTCAAGCGGCTGGGCGTCTATGGCAACTGGGCCGATCCCTACCTGACGATGAACTACCACGCGGAGCGCGTGATTGCGGAAGAGTTCATGACCTTCCTCATGAACGGCACGCTCTATCAGGGCTCCAAACCCGTGATGTGGTCGCCGGTGGAAAAGACCGCTCTGGCCGAGGCCGAGGTGGAATACCACGATAAGGAAAGCTTCACGATCTGGGTGAAATTCGCGGTGGAAAACGGCGGCGATCTGGATGGCGCTTTCGTTGTGATCTGGACCACCACGCCCTGGACCATGCCGTCCAACAAGGCGGTCGTGTATGGCGCGGGGATCTCTTATGGCCTCTACGAGGTCACCGGCACGCCCGAGGAAAGCTGGGCCAAGGTGGGCGACCGCTATCTGCTGGCCGATGATCGCGCGAGCGATGTCATGGCTCGCGCGCGGCTGGAGGATAGCATGTGGACCCGCGTGCGCGATGTGCCCGTGTCCGAGCTGGACGGCATCGCCCTGCGCCACCCTCTTTCGGGCGCCGAAGGCGGCAATGGCGAATGGGACGATCTGCGCGATTTCCGCGCGGCGGAGTTCGTGACCGACACCGAAGGCACCGGCTTTGTCCACTGCGCCCCGTCCCACGGGATGGAGGAATACGAGCTCTACCGCGACCTCGGGATGCTCAGCCAGGTCATCACCTATAACGTGATGGATGACGGGTCGTTCCGCGAGGACCTGCCGTTCTTTGGCGGCAAGCGCATCTTGCGCGAGAAAGCCAAGAAGGGCGATTGGGAGGGCGACGCCAATGCCGCTGTCATCGCCAAGCTGGCCGAGGTCGGCGGGCTGCTCGCCCGTGGCAAGATCAAGCACTCCTACCCGCATTCCTGGCGCTCCAAAGCGCCGGTGATCTACCGCAACACGCCGCAATGGTTCGCCGCCGTGGATGCCACGCTGGACGATGGCATGGGCCAGTATGGCGACACGATCCGCGAGCGGGCGCTGACCTCCATCGACGAGCTGGTCTCCTGGACGCCCAAGACCGGGCGCAACCGGCTCTATTCGATGATCGAGTCGCGCCCCGACTGGGTGCTCTCGCGCCAGCGGGCCTGGGGCGTGCCGCTGACCTGCTTTGTGAAAGCGGGGGCGCTGCCCACGGACCCTGACTTCCTGCTCAGATCGGAAGAGGTCAACGCCCGGATCGTTGAGGCGTTCGAGGTCGAGGGCGCGGATGCCTGGTACAAGGACGGCGCGAAAGAGCGGTTCCTGGGCGATACCGTCAACCCCGACGATTACGTACAGGTGTTCGACATTCTCGACGTGTGGTTCGATTCAGGATCGACCCACGCCTTCGTTCTGCGCGACCGCGAGGACGGGACCGAAGACGGCATCGCGGATGTCTATCTGGAAGGCACCGACCAGCACCGCGGCTGGTTCCACAGCTCGCTCCTGCAGGCCTGCGGGACCAAGGGCCGCGCGCCTTACCGCCACGTGGTGACCCATGGCTTCACGCTCGATGAGAAGGGCATGAAGATGTCCAAATCGCTGGGCAACACCATCGTCCCCGAAGAGGTCATCAAGCAATACGGCGCCGACATCCTGCGGCTCTGGGTGGCGCAGACGGATTACACCGCCGATCAGCGGATCGGGCCCGAGATCCTGAAGGGCGTGGCCGACAGCTACCGCCGCTTGCGCAACACGATGCGCTTCATGCTCGGCTCGCTGGGCGATGTGACCGAGGCGGATCAGACCGCCCGCGAGGACATGCCCGAGCTGGAGCAATGGGTGCTGCACCGTCTGGCCGAACTGGACGCGCAGGTTCGCGCCAGCTACCGCGCCTTCGACTTCCAGTCGGTGTTCCGCTCCGTGTTCGATTTCGCCACGCTGGACCTGTCGGCCTTCTATTTCGACATCCGCAAGGACGCGCTTTACTGCGACGGGGACACCCTGCGCCGCCGTGCCGCGCGCACCGTGCTTGGGCTGCTTTTTGAACGCCTGACCACCTGGCTGGCGCCGATCTTGCCCTTCACCATGGAAGACGTGTGGCTGGACCAACGTCCGGGCGATGACAGCTCCGTGCATCTTCAGGACTTCCCGGAAACGCCTGCGGACTGGCGCAACGATGATCTGGCTGCGAAGTGGGCCACCATCCGCCGCGCCCGCCGCGCGGTGACCGGTGCTCTGGAAGTGCAGCGGCGCGAGAAGGTGATCGGCGCGAGCCTCGAAGCCGCTCCGGTCGTGCATGTGCCTGCGGATGTGAAAGCCGTGCTGCAAACGGTCGATTTTGCGGATCTGTGCATCACCTCTGCGGTGCAGGTCTCGGACGATCCGATGCCGTCCGAGGCGTTCCGCGCCGAAGGCATCGACGACATCGGTGTGGTGTTCGAAAAGGCCGAGGGCGCCAAATGCGCCCGCTGCTGGAAGATCCTGCCCGATGTCGGCCAGCACAGCCATGACGGCGTGTGCAAACGCTGCGACGGCGCTTTGGGGTAACGGCCCCTCGCGGGGCGGGCTGCGGCCTGCTCCGCTATGAACGCTTGCTCAGGCGGGCGCTCATGACGTTTCGGGGTGCGGGCCTCAGGCCTGTGCGCCGCGCTCCGGGATCAGCTGCTGCGCGGCGCCCGCGCCCAGCAGATAGGCAGAGCTGATCACCAGCCCCCAAATCTCCCAGCGTTGGGCGTCAAAGCCGACCCAGGCCGCGCAGCCGCAGCAGATCGTCCAGATCACCGCCATGGGCAATGACACCGCCCGCCAGCGTTTGGTGCGCACGGGGTGGATGAATTTCACCGGCAGGAACATCGCCACGGCCAGCGTGATGACGAGCAGCAAGATCACCTCCCAGCGGGGGCTGGTCGCGAACAGCACCAGCACCAGCATGTTCCAGCAGCCGGGGAAGCCGCGGAAGGAATTGTCATCCGTCTTCATGCGGGTATCCGCGAAGTAGAGCGCGCTTGAATAGGTGATGACCAGAATCGCGACCCATCCGGTCCAGCCATCCAGCAGCCCCGAATGGAACAGCGCAAAGGCCGGGACAAAGACATAGGTCAGGTAGTCGATGATGAGATCCAGCAGTACCCCGTCGATCATCGCGGCGTGCTTTTTGACGTTGTAGCGCCGCGCCAGCGGGCCGTCGATTCCATCTACGGCAAAGGCGACGACGAGCCAGCCGACCATGGCGCGCCAATCCTGGTTGGCGGCCTCCAGCATGGCGAGCATGGCGAAAATCGCACCTGATGCGGTGAGAAGATGAACGGCGATTGCTTTGGTAAACGGAGTCATCTTCTTCCCTTGGCCCGCCGCGCGGGGAAAGGCAATGCCGCCTCGTCAATCTGGACGGGGCCGCGCTGCTCTGGAACAGTCGCGCGAGGATTTGAGGAGGAGCTTAGGATGAGCCGCGTTACAACCGAAATCAAAGATCACATTGCCCATGTCACTCTGACCCGGAGCGACAAGATGAATGCCGTCGATCCGGCCATGGTCGCTGCGCTGATCGAGACGGGTCACAGCCTGATGGAGGCCGACATTCGCGCGGTCGTGCTCTCGGGCGAGGGCAAGGCGTTTTGCGCCGGGCTCGACGTGATGAGCTTTGCCGCCCTCGCCGGGAGCGACCCCGAAGAGATGGTGATGACCCGCACCCACGGCCCGGCCAATGACTACCAGGAGGTCGCCATGGTCTGGCGCAAGCTGCCGGTGCCGGTGATCGCCGCGCTGCATGGGGTGGTGTTCGGGGCGGGGTTCCAGATCGCTCTGGGGGCCGATATCCGCATCGCGGCGCCCGATACGAAACTGGCCATCATGGAGATGAAATGGGGCCTGATCCCCGACATGGGCGGCATGGTGCTTCTGCCGCAGCTTGCGCGCACCGATGTGATCCGCCGCATGACCTACACCGCCGCGCCGATCCAGGCCGATCAGGCCGAACGCTGGGGGCTGGTGACAGAGCTGGCCGACGATCCCCACGCCGCCGCCGTGGCCCTGGCCGAAGAGATCGCGGGCAAGAGCCCGTCTGCCATCCGCGCGGCCAAGCGGCTGATCGCTGTGGCCGAGACCGATGACGCCGAGGCGGTGCTGTGGGCCGAGAGCCGCGAGCAGGCCGATCTGATCGGCAAGCCGCATCAGATGGAGGTCATCGCGGCCAATATGCAAAAGCGCGCGCCGAAGTTCGAGTGACACGTTGGTTTGGTGTTTCGCGCCCGTTGGGCGCGACCGGCTGGGGGCTCCGCCCCCAGACCCCCGGCACATTTAAGCCAGGAGAGGCGCGGAGCTGACGCGCGGCTCAGCCCTTGCGCGGTTTCGCCCGCGTCGTGGGATCGGCCTCGCGCGGGTCTTCGGGCCAGGGGTGTTTGGGATATTGCCCGCGCATGTCCTTGCGCAGATCGGCATAGGAGCTGGTCCAGAAGCCGGGCAGGTCCATTGTCACCTGAATCGGGCGCTGCGCCGGGGACAGTAGCACGAGCCTCAGCGGGCGCCCCGCCACGGTGGGGTGGGTGGTGGTGCCAAACAGCTCTTGCAGGCGCAGGGCAATCTCGGGGTGATCGCCCGCGTAGTCTATGGGCACCTTGCGGCCCAAAGGGGTGGTGAAATGGGCCGGGGCCTCGCGGTTCAGGGTCTGGGTCTGCCCCCAGTCGAGCATCGCCTGCAAGGCGGGCAGCAGGTCAAAGGTGCGCCACTGCGCGGCGGTGGTGATGCCGGTGAGGTGCGGCAACAGCCAGGTGTCGAGGGTCTCCATCAGGGCGGCGTCGGACATGTCGGGCAGGTCGTGCCCCGCCGCGCGGGTCAGCGCGACGCGGGCGCGCAGGCGCTCCGCCGCGGGGGAGGGGCGCAGGCCAGCTTCGCGCACGCCGTCCAGCATGGCGTGTGCCATGGCCTCGGGCGGGGCGTCCCATTTGGTGTCCTGCAGCACAAGCTGGCCGAGCATCTCCTGACGGCGGGCAAGCACCTTGCCCTCGCGGCGGGACCAGTAGCAGGTCTCGCGCCAGGTGATCTGGCCCGGCATCAGATCGCGCAGCTCCGGCTCCGAGATGGGCAGGGCGTGGCGGATCCGGGCCTCCCGCCCCGCGCCGTCCAGCTCTGTCGCGACGATCATCCGCATCCCGGCAAGCGCATCTCCCGCGTCCATCTCTGCGCCACGCCCGCCGGACAGCAGCCAGCGGGGGGCGTCCCCCTTGCGGCGCAGGCCGATCCGGTCGGGATAGGCGAGCGCGGCGCGGGCGCCTGGGCTCAGATCGGTGGCCTTGGCAAAGCGCGAGAGGCGTTTTGCTTCGCCTTTCAGGCGCTTGATCGTTTGGGCGTGGACCTCTCCGGGGCCGGTATAGCGGCCTTGCATGGCCTTGAGGCGCAAGGTCAGGTCGGCCCCCGCCCCGCGCAGCGGGTCGCGCTCGGACAAGAGCGCGGCCAGATCGGCGCCGCCGCCGGTGATCAGCATATGGGCCAGACGCGGGTGCAGCGGCACCTTCGCCATGGCCCGGCCATGGGCGGTGATCGCTCCGCCTGACAGCGCGCCCAGATCGGTCAGCAACGCCCGCGCCTCTGACAGCGCGCCCTCTGGCGGCGGGGTCAGAAAGGGCAGATCGCTCGCCCCCCATTGCGCCAGCTCAAGCGCGAGCCCGGTCAGGTCCGCGACCGCGATCTCTGGCGGAGCATGGGCGGGCAGGGCGCCCTCTTCGGCGGCGGCCCAAAGCCGGTAGCACTGCCCCGGCGCCATCCGCCCGGCGCGGCCTGCGCGCTGCGTGATTTCGGCGCGGCTGGCGGGCTCCGTCACCAGGCGGGACATGCCGGTGGCCGGGTCGAACCGCGCGCGCCGGGCCTTACCGGCATCCACGACCACGCGGATGTCTTCGATGGTCAGCGAAGTTTCCGCGATCGACGTGGCCAGCACCACCTTGCGCGCGCCGCGCTCGGGGCGGATCGCCTCTTGCTGGGCGGCGAATGGCAGCGCGCCGTAGAGGGGCCGGATGACGCAGCCCTCGGGCAGGCGCGGCGCCAGCCGGGCGGCACAGTCGCGGATCTCGCGCTCTCCCGGCAGGAAGGCGAGGATGCCGCCGTCGGTCTCCTGCGCGGCCTGCACGATCAGATCGGCCATGGCCGGGGCCAGCCTTGTGCCGCGCCGCATCGGGCGGGGCAGGTGGCGGATATCGACCGGATAGCTGCGCCCGTCACTGGTGAGCACCGGCGCGCCGTCCAGCAGATCGGCCACGGGGCCCGCGTCCAGCGTGGCGGACATGACCAGCAGGGCCAAGTCTTCGCGCAGGGCCGCGCGGGCCTCGACGGTCAGCGCGAGGCCCAGATCGGCATTGAGCGAGCGTTCGTGAAATTCGTCGAAGATGACGACGCTGATGCCAGGCAGCTCCGGGTCGGATTGCAGCATCCGGGTCAGGATGCCTTCGGTGACGACCTCGATTCGGCTGCCCGCGACCGACTCGCCGCGCATGCGGTAGCCCACGCGGGTGCCGGGGGCCTCACCCAGTTGCGAGGCCAGCCGCTCAGCTGCGGCACGGGCGGCGATGCGGCGGGGCTCCAGCATGACGATCTTGCCGGGGAAGGCATCCATCAAGGCCAGCGGCACCCGCGTCGTCTTCCCCGCGCCCGGCGGGGCCTGCAGCACGGCGCGGCCGTGGTCCAGCAGGGCGGCCTTGATGTCGGGCAATAGCGGGTCGATGGGCAGGTTCATCCCCGCGTTATGGGCGCGGCGGGGCCCAAGGAAAAGACCGGGTGTGGACTTTGCCGCGCGGGGACGGTTCAAAGGGGACCGCAAAAGGAGGGCTGCCCATGGATATCGCTCAGCTTGCCGAGCGCCTTGTCGCCGGGGACCGCCGCGCCCTGGCCCGCGCGATCACGCTGGTGGAAAGCGTGCGCGAGGATCACCGGGCGCAGGCGCTTGACCTGCTGGGCCGCGTGGGCGGACGGCAGGCGCTGCGGGTCGGGCTTTCGGGCACGCCGGGCGTGGGCAAATCGAGCTTCATCGAGCGGTTCGGGCTGATGCTGACCGGGCAGGGGCTGCGGGTGGCGGTGCTGGCGGTGGACCCGTCCTCGGCGCGCTCGGGCGGGTCGATCCTGGGGGACAAGACCCGGATGGAGCGGCTCTCGCGCGATCCAAACGCCTTCATCCGCCCCTCGCCCAGCCGGGCAGAGCTGGGCGGCGTCGCCCGCCGCACCCGCGAGGCCGTGGCCCTGTGCGAGGCGGCGGGGTTCGATCTGGTGCTGATTGAAACCGTGGGCGTGGGCCAATCCGAAACCATGGTGGCGGAAATGGCCGATCTGTTCCTGCTGCTGCTGGCGCCCGCCGGAGGGGATGAGCTGCAAGGCGTCAAGCGCGGGATCATGGAGATCGCGGACATCATCCTTGTCAACAAGGCGGATGGAGACCTCAAACCCCAGGCCATGCGCACCTGCGCCGACTATGCCGGGGCGCTGCGGCTGCTGCGCAAACGCCCGCAGGACCCGGAAGGCTACCCCAAGGCGATGACCGTCTCGGCGGAGACCGGCGATGGGATCGACGCGGCCTGGGAGGCGATGCGCACCCTGTCCGACTGGCGCAAGGACAGCGGCGTTTGGGACGCTGCCCGCGCCGATCAGGCCCGCTACTGGTTCCGCGAGGAAGTCCGCCAGGCGCTCATGGCGCAGCTCACCCGCGACGCCGAGACGCGCGCGCGTCTGTCCGCGCTCGAAGACGCGGTGGCGGGGGGCGATGCGGCGCCCGCAGCGGCAGCGGCGCAGGCCATCGCACCCCTGTTTTCCAAGGGCTGAGCCCGCCAAGGGTTGACCGATGGTCCAGATTGGGGCATGAGGCGCCGGTCCGCCAAAAGGCGGGCGCAAAAAAAGCCGGCCCTGGGGGCCGGGGCAACAACAAAGGATACTGCCAATGTCGCGTCGCTGCGAACTGACCGGGAAAGGCCCCATGACGGGCAACAACGTTTCCCACGCCAACAACAAGACCCGCCGCCGTTACCTGCCGAACCTGCAAGACGTCACTCTGCAGTCGGACGTGCTGGGCCGGAGCTTCCGCTTCCGCATCTCCAACGCCGCCCTGCGCACCGTCGACCACCGTGGTGGTCTGGACGGCTTCATGGCCAAAGCCAAGGACGCTGAACTGTCCGCCGCTGCCCTGAAGGTGAAAAAGGCGATCCTGAAGGCCCAGGCCGAAGCCTGATCGCCGCTCAGGCACCCCAAGATTTCGCAAGGCCCGGACACTGCGTTCCGGGCCTTGTTGCGTTTGGGGGGGCCGGGGTGCGGCGCCTTCGCGATCTTCCGCCGGCCAACAGGCTTGACCTTGCTCAAGGCGCGGCGCTGCGATCCTGCTACCCCTTGACCGTGCTGCAGTCTTTTCCGACTGTGCGCTCACCCCAACCGGAGCCACTCACGCCCCCATGACCCGCCTGCGTCGCGCCATCCATCTGACCTTGATCCTCGCGGTGCTCGCCACTGCGCAGATCGTCGGTATGGCGCGGGGGCAGGCCAGCGTCGCGGGCGAGATGGTGATCTGTTCCGGCGGGGCGGTTGTGACCGTTCAGGTCGATGCCGATGGCAATCCTGTCGGCCCTCCGCATTTCTGTCCCGATTGTGCGATGACCCTGCTGGTTGCAGGCAGCATGGACGAACCGGCTCTTGCGCGACCTTTTTCCCTTCGTTTCGTCGCCTGGGATCCGCTCGTGGTGCCGCCCGTCGCGCCAGCCCCGCTCATCGCGCCATCGGCCCGGGATCCGCCTGCAAGCGTCTGAGTTTCCCTTCTTCAACTCAAACACTTCAAGGATACCTCCATGAAAACGTCTCTTTTTGGCGCCGCTGTTGCGCTGACCTTCGCCTCCGTCGCTTTTGCTGACGGGCTGTCTGTCACCGATCCTTACGCCCGGGCCTCGGCCATGATGTCGACCTCCGGTGCGGCCTTCATGGTGCTGCACAACGACACCGATACAGACGACACGCTGATCGCTGCCCGCGCCGATGGCGTGGCGGAACGGATCGAACTGCACACCCATATCGAAGACGAAAACGGCGTGATGCAGATGCGTGAAGTCGAAGGCGGCATTCCCGTGCCCGCCCATGGCATGACCGAGCTCAAGCGCGGCGGCCTGCACGTGATGTTCCTCGGCATCACCGAGCCTTTCGAGCAAGGCGATATGATCGACCTGACGCTGGTGTTCGAACATGGCGGCGAGGTGGAAATCGACGTTCCCGTCGATCTGGAGCGCAAAGAAGGCGATATGGCGCCGATGGACCATAGCACTATGAACCACGGCGAAATGGACCACAGCAAAATGGACCACGGCCAGATGCAAACGGCTCCGGCCACCAGCAGCAACTGACCTAGCTGAGCTCCGCCACCCAGGCGGGCACGACTTCGCTGGCCGGGCCGGTCAGAACCTCGTCAAAGATGTGGGACCGGCCCGACGGCTCCAGGTTGATCTCCAATGTGCGGGCCCCGGCCTGTTTTGCCAGATCGACAAACCCTGCCGCCGGATAGACCTCGGCCGAGGTGCCGATGGAGACGAACAGATCGGCCTCCCACAGCGCGGCTTCGCAGTCTTCCATCCGGTAGGGCATCTCTCCGAACCAGACGACGTCAGGCCGCGTCGCGGGGGCGCCGCAGGCGGGGCAGGGGTCCGATACCTGCATGACGGCGGGCGCGTCCCAGCGATGCCCGCAGGCGCCGCACAGGGCGCGCATCAGCTCTCCGTGCATGTGGATCACGCTCTGCGCGCCAGCCCGTTCCAGAAGATCGTCGATGTTCTGCGTGATCAGCGTCACCCCCGGGCGGGTCGACAGCCGCGCCAAGGCGTCATGGGCGGCGTTCGGCGCGGCCTCAACGCAGTTCTTGCGGCGGGCATTGTAGAAATCCTGCACCAGCTTGGGATTGCGGGCGAACCCTTCGGGGGTGGCGACCTCGGACAGGTCGTATTTGGTCCACAGACCATCCTTGTCGCGAAAGGTGCCAAGCCCGCTTTCGGCGGACAGGCCCGCCCCGCTCAGAATGGTGATGTTCATGCCGCGTCCCTCCGGTATGAGGCCAGCATGTCACAGATCCTGCGCCCTCGCATCCTCTTCGTCTGCCTTGGAAATATCTGCCGGTCTCCGGCGGCGGAAGGCGCGCTCAGGGCGCTGCGGCCCGATTGGCAGATCGACAGCGCAGGCACGGGCGCCTGGCATGTCGGAGAGCCCCCCTATGGCCCCATGCAGCGGGCCGCACAGGCGCGGGGGCTGGACCTTTCGGGACTGCGAGCGCGTCAGATCACCGCGCGCGATGCCGAACGGTTCGACCACATCTTTGCCATGGATGCCTCCGTTCTGCGCGATTGCGCGTCACTGGCGGGCCCCGCCACGCTTGAGATGTTCTGTGTTGATGGATCGGACGTGCCCGACCCGTATTACACCCGCGATTTTGACGGGTGCCTGGACCTGATCCAGGATCACGCCGCCCACATCGCGCGGCGATTGGAGAGCGCCTAGCGGCAGGACCGCTCGGCGGCCTCAGCGAAATCCTTGTAGCGGCGCCAGAACGCCTCCGATCCAGCATCATCGCGGGCACGCATTTCCTGCGCTTTGTCGGGGTCTTCGAAAAACGGCGCGGCGCGGCGTTGATCGGCGCGGGACAGGGTGCGATTCGCGACCGACTGGATGCAGTTGCACAGGCGCGGATTGGCGGCCGAACGGTCCGACCCGCTGCACGCTTTCCCGATGGTGCCGCGCGCACCGCATGAGGCCAGAACGGCCAGCGAAAGGGTCAAAAGAAGAATGCGCATGGGGCCGCCTGTGTTTGGTCTCGTGCTCTGATCGTCCCGAAGGCCCGCCCGGTTTGCCGGGTCTGTCGCCTTCGGGGTCAGTTTAACGGAGCACGGCCCCGCTCGCAATCGGGCTCAGAAGGACCAGACGGTGCCGTCCTCAGCCAAAAGCGCGTCGGCCATGGCGGGCGGGGCGGCGACGCTCACGCCGTCCATCAGAACTTCGGGGCCTGCGCCCTTGCCGGGCAGGTAGATGGCACAGACTTCGACGGTCGCGCCGTTGTCGAGCATCATCTTCAGCAGACCCTGCGGGCTGGCGCCCTTGGGCGGCTGCGGCGCGGTGGCGGCCTCGGGCGCTTCTTTCAGGGCCAGATCGCCGCCCGGACCGCACAGCAGAACGCGGGTCGGATGGCCCTTGGCCATGGCCTGACCGGTCAGCACCATCGACATGAGCTGGGTCTGAGCGTCGCCGCTGGTGACAACGGTGACATGGGGCGCGGCATCGTCGGCCAGCAGGGGCGTGGCGCAGACAAGAGCGGCGGCAAGAGCGGTTTTGCGGATCATGGAACATCTCCGGTTGTGGGTCCGCGTCATATGTCGCATCTCAAATGTGCCATGTCTCCGGGGCGGGGTGTCGCAGTGCGCGGGGCCCGCGCGGAGGGCAGCGCCCGACCTTTGGGTGGGCGTTCGGAACGGCCGTGGCTGCGCGGTGAAAGTGTTAAGAGGTGATCGTTTGATTTCGGTGATACAGTTTCAACGCCAGGTCCTTTGAAACGCCTTGGAGTTTCATTGCGAACGGCCCCTTTACAAGTTTTATTCCTGAGTTGGCGATACAACCGCTCTCTGTCTCGCGGTGAAAGCGGGGCAGTAGTTCTCTCAAGTATCTTTGCTCCGGTAGGCCGTAGTTCGTTTTTGTCTCGGTGAATGCTGTAGAAATTGAATGCGCGACCAAGTCCGCGAGACACATCAAAGTGTCATCTTTTTTCTGGAGCGTCGTGACCGAAAGGGGATCAATGTATCGAAGACGGGATGCGCGTGAATCGATAGGAGCCGCCCTTATTCTGGAGAGATAATTCCGAAGTCTTTGATAGCTATGTCCGCGCTGTTCTTCAAAGATGACACTCAGATTACTCGATGGAATATCAAACTCATGGCAAAATCCCCCGACCATTTCGAGTAGATAGTGAATGTTCTTGTTGTAGTACTCTTGAGACTTAGCATTCTCGTCCAAGTCTTCTGCATAAGCTCCAAGAGTTGCTTTCTTTGACAGTACGCCAAATAGCTTGACCCGCATACTACCAACACGGTGTGAATAATACGCTTTCTGGAGGTGGTTTAGCTTGGTGCAGTGAAGAAACTTCGAAAAATCCTTCGAGATCCCATTCAGTTCAGAACGCAAGTCTACTCTGACAGAATCTGGGATTAGGGCAGCGCCCAGCGAAAAGAATGGGCTGGCTCCTTTGTCGTCAATTCTAACCCTAACGTTAGATAAACCAAGGTCACCACTTTCGTCGACATAGAGAGTGTAACGCAATGTCATACCTGAACAAAAAATAGAATCCCGGAGAGGATTCCGTTGTTAGGTAGTTATGTCAATCATCCATCTTCAGCGCCGAAATAAACGCCTGTTGGGGGATCTCCACTTTCCCGAACTGGCGCATCTTCTTCTTACCGGCCTTCTGCTTCTCCAGCAGCTTTTTCTTCCGGGTCGCGTCGCCACCATAGCATTTGGCGGTCACGTCCTTGCGCATGGCCGACAGCGTCTCGCGGGCGATGACCTTGCCGCCGATGGCCGCCTGGATCGGGATTTTGAACATATGGCGCGGGATCAGGTCCTTGAGCTTTTCGACCATCGCGCGGCCGCGCATTTCGGCCCGGTCGCGGTGGACCATGATCGACAGCGCGTCCACGGGTTCGTCATTCACCAGGATGGACATCTTCACGAGGTTATCCTCGCGGTAGCCCTCCATCTGGTAGTCAAAGGACGCATAGCCCTTGGTCACGGATTTGAGCCGGTCGTAGAAGTCGAACACCACCTCGTTCAGGGGCAGGTCATAGACGACCATGGCGCGGGCACCCGCGTGGGACATGTCCAGCTGAATGCCCCGCCGGTCCTGACACAGCTTCAGCACATCGCCCAGATACTCGTCGGGCACCATAATGGTGGCCTTGATCCGCGGCTCCTCCAGGTGATCCACATGGGTCAGGTCGGGCATGTCGGCGGGGTTGTGCAGCTCGCGCTTTTCGCCGTCCTTCATGTAGAGATGATAGACAACCGAGGGCGCGGTGGTGATGAGCTCAATGTCATATTCACGCTCGATCCGGTCGCGGATGACTTCGAGGTGCAGCAGGCCAAGGAACCCGCAGCGGAAGCCAAAGCCAAGCGCGGCAGAGGTCTCCATCTCATAGGAGAAGGAGGCATCGTTAAGCGCCAGCTTTTCGATGGCGTCGCGGAGGTCTTCGAACTCCGCCGAATCCACCGGGAACAGGCCGCAGAACACGACCGGCTGAGAGGGTTTGAACCCCGGCAGCGGCGCATCGCAAGGTTTCTTGTCATGGGTGATCGTGTCGCCCACCTTGGTGTCGCGGACCTGTTTGATGGAGGCGGTGAGGAAGCCGATCTCTCCGGGACCGAGCACATCGACCGACTCCATTTGGGGCCGGAACACGCCGATCCGGTCGACCTGATGCACGGAACCGGTCTGCATCATCTTGACCCGGTCGCCCTTGCGCAGCTCTCCATCCATGATGCGGACCAGAACGATGACGCCCAGATAGGCGTCATACCAGCTGTCCACCAGCATCGCCTTGAGCGGCGCGTCGCGCGTGCCTGTGGGCGCGGGCAGATGCTGAACGATGCTTTCCAGCACCTCGCGGATGCCTTCGCCGGTCTTGGCCGACACAGCGATCGCGCCAGAGGCGTCGATGCCGATCACGTCTTCGACCTGCTCTGCCACGCGGTCGATATCCGACGCGGGCAGGTCGATCTTGTTGAACACGGGGACGATCTCATGATCCGCGTCGATGGCCTGATAGACATTAGCCAGCGTCTGGGCTTCGACCCCTTGAGTGCTGTCCACCACCAGAAGAGAGCCTTCAACCGCGCGCATGGAGCGGGAGACCTCATAGGCGAAATCTACGTGTCCGGGGGTGTCGATCAGGTTGAGCACATAATGCTCCCCGTCGAGCGCATCGTATTCGATGCGCACGGTGTTGGCCTTGATCGTGATGCCGCGCTCGCGCTCAATATCCATCGCGTCGAGGAGCTGTTCCTTCATGTCGCGATCGGCGACCGTGTTGGTCGCCTGGATCAGCCGGTCGGCCAGCGTGGATTTACCGTGGTCGATATGCGCCACGATGGAGAAATTGCGGATGTGAGACAGGTCAGCCATTGCGGTGATATGCTGGGCTTTCGGGGGCCGGTCAATGGGCTAAGGGGCTCTCGGATCGCCCGAGCCAGCCGAACCCGCCCATTCCGCCTGACAGCGGCCTCGTTTCGGCGGGCGGCGCCCGCGCCCAGCGTTCGCGCATACGGCGCCTCTCCGCCGGAAACCGCGTCCAGCGGCGCCCTATGGGTGACAGCTCTGCGCGGGCGCCCTACGGTCGCGCCATGCGTCTGACTATGCTTCTCCTCCTCGCCGCCTGCACGGGCGAAGCCAACCACCTCGCGGTGAACCCGGCCTCTTTGGTCACCACGGCCGTGGACGACGCCGCCTATGCCGCGCGCCGGACGCAGGTGAAAACCTACCTGCAGGCCAATGCGCAGGCCGTCGCGGATGAAGACCCGGGCACGCTCACGGCGCTGTGGGACATCGCCCGCACGCCGCCGAATGCGCGCGCTGCGGTCTTGCGCGAACTGCGGCAGATCGAACGCGGGCCCGGCTGGTCGGAATATGCGACCGTTGTCGTGATGGTGCACAGCTAGCGCCAGCGGCCCGTTTCCTCCAACGTGCGCCGGGCCGCAGCAGCCCGCTCCAGCTGGCGCAGGCGCTCTTCCATGGTCAGGCGGTGCTGATCCAGCGGTTTGCCCAAGGCGGCCTCCAGCACCGCCATGTGATGCGGAGGCACCACCGCCGCGATCTTGCGTCCGTGCCGGGTCAGCCACAGGTGAGCGCCGTGGCGGTCGATCCAGCGGATCTCTTCACTGATCTGCGTGCGAAATTCTGTGACGGAGCGGGTGCGAAAATCGGGGAGCATTAACGGTTTCCTCGGGCGGTTCTGGGTCGAAATGACCACAAATCCCCGAAGTTCGGTCAAACCGGCCCGCCGCGCCGTGGTCTCGCCGGGAAAGGGCCCGGCGACAGCGCCCGAATCGCCCCGGTGTTAACCGGGTGGAAACGGATGCGGGGGGATAAGACCCCAGTGGTTTGACCGAAACGTCGCGCATTCCGGTCAAACTGAGCGTCGCAGATCGTGCCGTTCGCGGGGTTAACGCCCCGCGCGGCCGGGTCAGCTCTTGGCCACTTTTGCCTTACCGGCGGCAAAGGCTTCCAGCCGCGCCTGAGCGGCCTCCTGGGTGTTGACCACCCCGGCCAGAACCGCCTCGGCATAGGCTGCGTCCATCCCCGACATGTTCTGCATATGGGAAATGCCCGAACAGACGGCAAAGTTCGACAGCTCCGGGTTCTCGGCGCAGCGATGCGCCAGCTCCATCGCCTTGGCCTCGGAATCGTCCACCAGATACTGCGCCAAACCGACGCGGATCGCTTCGTCTCCGGTGTATTGGCGACCGGTCAGCATCATGTCGATCATCTTGTCCTTACCGATCAGATCGGCCACCCGGATCGTCGCGCCGCCGCCGGTGAACAGGCCGCGCTGTCCCTCGGGCAGGGCGAAATAGGTGCTGTGATCGGCCACCCGGATATGCGCCGACGAAGCCAGCTCCAGACCGCCCCCGACAGTCGCTCCCTTGAGCGCCGCGATGATCGGCAGCCCGCCATATTCCATCTTGTTGAACGCCTCGTGCCAGCGAAGGCATACATGCATGAAATCACTGGCGGATCTCTTGGCCTTCAGGTGTTCCACAAGGTCCAGACCGGCGGAAAAATGGTCCCCCTCACCGCGCAGAACGACGGCGCGGGCGTCGGTCTTGGGCAGCTCCGTGAACACGGTGACGAACTCTTCGATCACCGGCAGCGCAAGCGCGTTGCGCTTGTCCGCGCGGTCCATGGTGACGATGGCGACGGGGCCGTCTCGGGTGACTTTCAGGTATTCAAGTTCTTGCATCTGGTCTCCTCCTCACGGGCTGTTAGACCAGCCTCCCGCCGGAGCGGCAAGAGTGATCCAGATCAAAGATGCAGCCTTTTCGATGTGTCTTAAGTTTCCGCGTCAGGCCATAAAGGAGAACGCCATGCTTCGCGTTGCCATGTTGCTGTATTCGATCCTCGGTGCGTCCCTTGCGGGGACGTTCATGATCGTGGCTCTGGTCATTGGGCAGGACACCGCACGCCCGATCATCATTTCAGCGGTTCTCGGCTTTGTCGCTGCGATCCCGCTGGCGCTTGTCGTGGCCAAGAAGCTGACGGCCTAGGCCGTCAGAAACGCGCGGATCGCCGCCGTGACGGCATCTGGGCGCTGTGCATGCAGCCAGTGCCCGGTCTGGGGAATGCGCGCGATATGTGCCTTTGGAAACAGGCGCTTGATCTCCGCCCGGTGTTCGGGCTGGACGTAGTCGCTCTCTGCTCCGGCGAGAAATAGCGCGGGTCCATCGAAGGGTGTGTGGAAGGTCGGGAAGGACAGGATGCGGGGCAGTTCGGCCTCCAGCACGTCCAGGTTCATCTTCCACGCGCGCTCTTTCAGGTCGATGCTCTGGCTCAGAAACCCCGCCACATCCGGCGTCAGGTTCAGGGCCTTGGCGGCCTCTGTACGGCGGCTGATCTGGGAGAGGTCCAGGCGGCGCATGGCGTCCATGATGCTCTGCTGATCGTGATCGTAAGGCACCGGCGCGATGTCCGCGACGATCAGGCGGCGGACCTTTTCGGGATGGCTCAGGGCCAGGGTCATCGCCGCTTTGCCGCCCATGGAATGGCCCAGCACGTCGCTTGATCCGTCGATCATCCCGGCCAGGTCTTCGGCCATCTCCTCATAGCCATGGGTGTCAAACCACGGGCTGTCCCCATGGTTGCGCATATCCACCAGAGTGCTGTGGCGGATATCGGAGAGATCACGCGCGATCTGGCCCCAGTTGCGGGCCTGACCATAGAGCCCGTGGGCAATCAGAAGGGGCGGCAGCTCTGGCATGCCTTCGGTGATGGAATTCAGCATGGTGGCGACCCTAGGCAGGCGCGCGCGCAATTGCCAGAGGCGCCGACGCGCTCTATCACCGCCGCCATGGATATGGATGCCTTATCAAGTGAGATCACGGCCCTGCGCGGCCTAATGCGGGAGCGGCTGGGCATCGGCGGCCCCACGCTGGCGCGGCAGGTGGACAAGGCCGGGCGGATGTTGCCGCGCCGGGTGCGCGGTGCGGCACGGGCTCTTGCGGTGGCGGAGCCGCAGCTGTCCCATCCCAAGCTGGCGCGGAGACTGGATGGCGGAGCGCTCAGTAAAGATGCCGAGACGCTCTCTGCCTACCTCAAAGGAGTCGACGCCGCAGATCGCCGCGTCGGGGTTTTGCTGCACCGGGTCGGCGGGATGGCCTTCAACCTGCTCGTGATCGTGTTGCTTTTGCTGGCCGTTTTGCGGTGGCGCGGTCTGGCGTGATCAGCGGCTCCCGGATCACCAGTGTGACCGTCGCGAAGCTGACCCAGAGCAACAGATACCACGAGCCCATCTTCGACAGCGACACGGCGTCAAACACGCTTTGCCCGTTGTAGAGCCATGTGTTCGTGCTGGTTCCGACGTTTTCTGCCACCCACAGGAAGAACGCGGTGAGCACGCCTGCCAGAGGCATCGGCATCCAGTAGCGCCCCCGGTCCACGGCGAAGGACACGCGCGTGCGGCCAAAGATCAGCAAAGTTCCGGCGATCAAGAGCCAGCGGGCGTCCCAGACATAGTGATGCGAGAAGAAATTCACATAGATCGCACCCGCAAGCGCGACCGACACCCAGTAGGGCGGATAGGGGTCGAACCGCATATCGAACACCCGCATGACCCGCGCCATGTAGCTGCCCACGGCGCCATACATGAAGCCTGAGAACAGCGGCACATCTCCGACGCGGATCAGCGACGGCTCGGGGTAGGCCCAGCTTCCCATATGGGTCTTGAAGATCTCCATGGCGGTGCCGGTCAGGTGGAAAAGGAAGATCACCTTGACCTCGCGCCAGCTCTCAAGCCGGAGCGCCAGGAACAGAGCCTGAAGGGAAATCGCGTAGATCAGCAGCGCGTCATAGCGCGTAAGCGGGGCTGCGTCGGGCCAGTAGCGGTCCGATGCAATCAACCCAATGAGGAGGAGCCCGCCAAACAGCGCGCTCCATCCTTGTTTGACGATGAACAGCGCAAGCACCGCGACCCCGGAGGGAAGCCGCGCCCGGAGCCAGTCTCCGAGCGCGCGCTCGCGGCGCAGCCGTGTCGGTGCGCTCACTTGCCGGGGTAGAGCGGGAAGCGGGCGCAGAGCTCCGCGACTTCGGCGCGCACGGCGTCTTCGACGGCGGTGTTGTCACCGCCTGCAGCAAGACCATCGACCACGCGGGTGATCCAGCGGCCGATCTGGCGGAACTCTTCCTCGCCAAAGCCGCGGGTGGTCCCGGCGGGGCTGCCCAGACGGATGCCGCTGGTGATGGTCGGCTTTTCGTCGTCGAAGGGGATGCCGTTCTTGTTGCAGGTGATGTGGGCGCGGCCCAGAGCGTCTTCGGTCGCGTTGCCTTTCACGCCTTTGGGACGCAGATCCACCAGCAGAAGATGGCTGTCGGTGCCGCCGGTCACGATGTCCAGACCGCCTTTTTGCAGCTCATCGGCCAGGGCTTTCGCATTGGCGATCACCTGGGCCTGATAGTCCTTGAATTCGGGGCGCAGGGCTTCACCGAAGGCGACGGCCTTGGCGGCGATCACGTGCATCAGCGGGCCGCCCTGAATGCCGGGGAAGATGGCAGAGTTCAGCTTCTTCGCGATGTCGGCATCGTTGGTCAGGATCATGCCGCCGCGCGGGCCGCGCAGGGTCTTGTGCGTGGTCGTGGTGGCCACATGGGCGTGGGGGAAGGGCGACGGGTAGAGACCCGCAGCAACCAGCCCGGCGAAATGGGCCATATCGACCAGCAGGATGGCGCCGACCATATCCGCGATCTCGCGCATGCGGGCAAAGTCGATGACGCGCGGGATGGCAGAGCCCCCGGCGATGATCATCTTGGGCTGGTGCTCTTTGGCCAGGGCTTCGATCTGGTCGTAGTCGGGCAGCATGTCGTCCCGCTTCACGCCGTATTGCACGGCGTTGAACCACTTGCCCGACTGGTTCGGGCGCGCGCCGTGGGTCAGGTGGCCACCGGCATCGAGGCTCATCCCCAGGATCGTGTCGCCCGGCTTGAGCAGCGCGGTGAACACGCCCTGGTTGGCCTGCGAGCCGGAGTTGGGCTGCACATTGGCGAACTCACAGCCAAAGAGCTGCTTGGCCCGGTCGCGGGCCAGGTCTTCGGCGATGTCCACATACTGGCACCCACCGTAGTAGCGGCGACCCGGGTAACCTTCGGCGTATTTGTTGGTCAGCACGGAGCCCTGCGCTTCCATAACGGCGGCGCTGACGATGTTCTCGCTGGCGATCAGCTCGATCTCGTCGCGTTGGCGGGTCAGTTCCTGGCCGACAACCTTGGCGATTTCCGGGTCGGTCTTGGCAAGCGCTTCGGTGAAGAAGCCTTCGTGGGTGGACATGGGGGGCGTCTCCTTTGTGATCGCCTTCTTCTAAGGGGCATTGGCCCCGTGTGAAAGACGCCAATCGCTCCCTTTGGCGCAAACAACCGACGGGCGGGTTGTCAATCGCGGGCCCGTGGCGGAGAACAGGACGGAAAGGAATACAGTCATGTCCACCGATCTTCGCCTGTCCTTCGTGGCGTCCAACGCCCCTGCGGCGCAATCCGCCCTGCGCGGGCTGGTGGAACGCTATGGCAATGTGCCCATGGAAGAGGCGGAGGTGATTGTCGCCCTAGGCGGGGACGGGTTCATGCTCGACACGCTCCACGGCACGCAGCACTTGCCCGCACCCGTCTATGGGATGAACCGGGGCACGGTCGGCTTCCTGATGAACGAGTTCCAGCCAGATGGGCTCACCGCGCGGCTGGCGGCGGCGGAGGAAGCCGTCGTCAACCCGCTGGCCATGACTGCGATCACTGTGGGCGGAGAGGTCCACCGCGCGCTTGCGATCAACGAAGTGTCGCTGCTGCGCATGGACGCGCAGGCGGCCAAGCTGCGCATTTCGGTCGATGGCAAGGAGCGCATGTCCGAGCTGATCTGCGACGGGGCCCTTGTCGCGACGCCCGCCGGATCGACGGCCTACAACTATTCGGCCCATGGCCCGATCCTGCCCATCGGTGCGGATGTGTTGGCCGTGACGGCCGTGGCAGCATTCCGGCCCCGCCGGTGGCGCGGCGCCGTGTTGAACGCGCGGGCGCGGGTGCGTTTCGACGTGGCCGAGCCCCGCAAGCGCCCGGTCATGGCGACGGCGGATTCGGATTGCGTGCGCAATGTCGCCAGCGTCGAGGTGCAGACCGAAGCCCATATCGAACACCGGCTGCTCTTCGATCCCGGCCATGGGCTGGAAGAGCGCCTGATCCGCGAGCAGTTTGCCTAGGGGCTCCCCTTCGCCCCGCCGGTGATATTATGACGCATGTCGTATGCGAGATATATCGCGCATGAGGCTCTTGCAAACACCGCGGAGGCTCTCATGCAGCAATCTCTTCTTATGGATAAATATCCGGTCTTTGACCTGAAGATCGCCAAGTCCGAAACCACCTGTGCCAGCGTCAGCGACGTGGTCGCCCGGCTCAAGGCCCAGATCGACGCGCACCCAAAGGTCGCCTATATCGCGACCTTTGATCACCACGCCCACACGCGCAGCATCGACGGCGACATCGCGCCCGAGATCACCGAGGCGCAGAACATCGTTTTCTGCTTTGGCATCGCGCTGCCGAACCCGCATGTGCTGTCGGTGCGTCCGCGCTCCATCGGGGTGGCGGATATGGGCGACCATTTCCACGTCACGTTCCTTGAGCCGCCGATGAAGCCCGCGACCGAGGCGATGGAAGCCTGGTGCAAGGAACTGGCTGACAAGGCGTAACCGTCAATCGAGCGGCCCACGGGGCACGCGCCCCAGGGTGGGAAAGCCGCCGCAGATCGCTGCGGCGGCTTTGCTTTAGGCCTTCGGATACCCGATCGGTTTCACCGCCTCGCGGATTTCATCCAGGATTGCGGGATCGTCGATGGTGGCGGGCATCTTGAACTCGGCCCCGTCGCAGATTTTCACCATCGTGCCGCGCAGGATCTTGCCCGACCGAGTCTTGGGCAGGCGGTCCACAACGACGGTCATCTTGTAGGCCGCAACCGGTCCGATCTGATCGCGCACCAAGGCGGCGCATTCCTTTGCGATCTCCTCATGGGGCCGGTCAACGCCGGTTGTCAGGCACACGAACCCCATGGGCAGCTGGCCCTTGAAATCGTCCGAGACACCGATCACCGCGCATTCGGCGACGTCGGGGTGAGAGGCCAGAACCTCCTCCATGCCGCCGGTCGAAAGCCGGTGGCCTGCAACGTTAATCACGTCATCGGTCCGGGCCATGATGTAGAGGTAGCCGTCCTCGTCCATCATCCCCGCATCACCGGTTTCATAGTAGCCCGGGAAGTGCTCAAGATAGCTCTTCTTGAACCTCTCTTCGGCGTTCCACAGGGTCGGCAGGGTGCCGGGGGGCAGGGGCAGCTTGATCGCGATAGAGCCCAGCTCTCCGGCGGCGACCTCGTGGCCTGCTTCATCGAGGATATGCACCTCATAGCCCGGCATCGGCACGGCGGGGGAGCCGATCTTGACCGGCAGCGATTCCAGCCCGGCCGGGTAGCCCGCGATGGTGTAGCCGGTTTCGGTCTGCCACCAATGGTCATAGACCGGCACGCCCATCTTTTCCTGGGCCCATGTGATCGTGTCGGGATCGGCCCGCTCACCGGCCAGGTAGAGCGCGCGCAGCCCGCTGATGTCGTATTTCTTCAAAAACTCCGCATTCGGGTCTTCGCGCTTAATGGCCCGCAGAGCGGTGGGCGCGGTGAAGAAGCTGCGCACGTTGTGTTCGCTGATGACCCGCCAGAACGTCCCGGCGTCGGGGGTGCCGATGGGCTTGCCTTCGAACACGATGGTGGTGTTGCCGTGGATCAGCGGCGCGTAGCAGATGTAGGAGTGCCCCACGACCCAGCCCACATCCGAGGCGGCCCAGAAGACATCTCCGGGATCGACCTGATAGATGTTCTTCATCGTCCAGTTCAGCGCGACGAGGTGGCCTCCGGTGGGGCGCACGACGCCCTTGGGCTGGCCGGTCGTGCCCGATGTATAGAGGATATAGGCCGGGTGGTTGCCCTCAACGGGGACGCATTCGGCGGGCTCGACGCCATATTGGAAGCCGTGCCAGTTGTAGTCGCGGCCTTCTTCAAGATGGGCGACCTCTTGTTCCCGCTGGAAGATGACGCAAAAATCGGGCTGGTGGTCGGACTGTTCAAGCGCGCCGTCCAGCAGCGGTTTGTAGTGCACGATGCGGCCCGGCTCGATCCCGCAGGAGGCCGCGATGATCGCTTTGGGTTTGCAGTCGTCGATCCGCACGGCCAGCTCATGGGACGCGAACCCGCCGAACACGACGGAGTGGATGGCCCCCAGGCGGGAACAGGCCAGCATGGCTTCCAGAGCTTCGGGGATCATGGGCATGTAGATGATGACCCGATCGCCCTTCTCGACCCCCTTGGCGCGCAGAGCGCCCGCGAGCTGGGCCACCCGGTTGCGCAGGTTCACATAGGTGATGCGGCGGGTGACACCGGTGACGGGGCTGTCATGGATGATCGCGACCTGATCGCCGCGCCCTGCCTCGACATGACGATCGACGGCGTTCCAGCAGGTGTTGACCATGCCATCCGCGAACCATTCGAAGATCGGGGCTTTGTCATCGAACAGGGCCTTGCTGGGTTTGCGATCCCAGTCGATGGCTTCGGCCTGCTCCATCCAATATGCCTCCGGGTCCGCCTTCCAGCGGTCGTAGGTTGCGCGGTATCCCATGGTATGCCTCCCTCTTGCTCCTGCAGGAGAGGGTATGACGGCGCGTCAGGTTGACGCAAGGGACCTGCGACATGATGGCGCTAAAGCCACCCTGATGGTGCGGATGATCTTACCGCCGCCGCAGCCAGAGCCAGCCACGCACGCCCGATGCCGCGATCAGTGCGACGATGCCTTGCGCCAGCATCAGCGCGGAGGAGGCGGCCGACCACTCCGCGATCAGCAAGGCGGCGAAGATGGCCCAAACGGCGGGGATCAGCGCGGGGTGCCCGACGCCAGAGCGCAGGGCATAGCCCAGCCCCATAAGCCCGAGCGAGGCGAGCGCGATCACGCCCGCGCGCAGGGCCGTGTCGGGCCCGGCGATCATCAGCGCCGCGATCAGGCCCAGAAAGCCGATCAGGAAGAACGGGAAACCGGAGCCGCGCACGGTATAGAGCGCGCTTTCCCGGTCGTGAACGCGGACCCACAGGCCCTTGGGGTGTTGGTGACTCATGGGCGGATTCTAGACCCGCCCATCGCCAAGGACCAGAGCCTAACCGTAATGCGCCACCGGCGTTCCGGCGAGCGCGGAGATGTTCAAAAGCCCCCGCGCCGTGATGGAGGGCGTCACGATATGGGCGCGGTTGCCCATCCCCATCAGGATCGGCCCGACTTCGAGCCCGCCCGCTTTCGATTTCAGCGCATTGCGCACCGCCGACGCGGTATCGACGGAGCCAAAGATCAGCGTGTTCGCCGGGCCTTTCAGGCGCCCGCCGGGCATCATCCGCTCCCGCAGATCGGGGTCGAAGGCGGCATCCACGTGCATCTCGCCCTCATAGGCGAAGTCGCGCTTTGAGGCGTCGAGGATCTCAAGCGCCTCGCGCACGCGGTGCGCGCCCGCGCTGTTGAGATTGCCAAACTGCGAGTGGCTGCAGATTGCGATCTTTGGCTCCACCCCGAAGCGCCGGACATGGCGCGCGGCGGCCATCACGGTCGAAGCGATCTGAACCGGGGACGGGTCCACATGCACCTGCGTGTCCGCGATCCAGACGGGGCCGTCCTCCATGATCAGCAGGCTGAGCGCGCCTTCCGGGTGCAGCTCCTCGGTTTCCAGAACCTGACGGATGTAGTTGAGGTGCCACAGATACTGCCCGAAGGTGCCGCAGATCATGCTGTCGGCGTGGCCCAGGTGCACCGCCGTTGCGGCAATGGCCGTGGTATTGGTGCGCAAGATCGCCTTGGCTAGATCGGGGGTCACGCCTTTGCGGCACATGCGGGCGTGGTAGGCCTGCCAGTAATCCACGTAGCGCGGATCGTTCTCGGGGTTCACAATCTCGACGTCGACCCCAGGCTGGATGGTCAGCCCGGCCCGCTCGCAACGGGCTTCGATGACGTCCGGGCGCCCGATCAGGATCGGGTTGTCGGTGGTCTCCTCGTGCATCGCCTGGGCGGCGCGCAGCACGCGTTCGTCCTCGCCTTCGGCAAAGACAATCCGCCGGGTGGCTGTCGCAGCGGCATCGAAGACCGGGCGCATGATCATGGCAGATTTGAACACCGACCCGTCCAGCCGCGTCTTATAGGCCTCCAGGCTGTCCAGAGGCCGCGCGGCCACGCCGCTGGCCATCGCGGCCTTGGCCACGGCTGAGGCCACCACCCCCATCAGTCGCGGATCGAACGGCTTGGGGATCAGGTAATCGGGCCCAAAGCTCAGCTGCTCCCCGCGATAGGCGGCGGCGGCTTCGGCGCTTGTCGTGGCGCGGGCCAGGGCGGCGATGCCTTCGATGCAGCCCAGCTGCATGTCGTCGTTGATCGTGGTGGCCCCCACATCGAGCGCACCCCGGAAGATGAACGGGAAACACAGCACGTTGTTGACCTGGTTCGGAAAGTCAGACCGGCCGGTGGCGATGATCGCCTTGGGCGCGACCTCGCGCACCTGGTCGGGCATGATCTCAGGCGTCGGGTTAGCGAGCGCGAAGATGATCGGGCGCTCCACCATCTTTGCGACCATCTCGGGTTTCAAGACGCCAGGGCCCGACAGGCCAAGGAACATATCCGCCCCTTCGATCACCTGATCGAGCGTGCGCAGAGCGCTGTCCTGGGCGTAGTCCTCTTTCTGGGGTGTCATCTCTTCGGAGCGGCCTTTGTAGACCAGCCCGGCAATGTCGCAGAGCCACACGTTCTCGCGCTTCACGCCCAGCTTGAGCAGCATGTTCAGGCAGGCGATCCCCGCCGCGCCGCCGCCGGTGGAGACGATCTTGATGTCTTCGGGCTTCTTACCGACCAGCTTCAACGCGTTGACGGCGGCTGCGCCGACAACGATGGCGGTGCCGTGTTGATCGTCATGGAAGACGGGAATGCCCATCCGCTCGCGGCAGAGCTTCTCGACGATGAAGCAATCGGGCGCCTTGATGTCTTCGAGGTTGATTGCGCCGAAGGTGGGTTCCATCGCGCAGATGATGTCCACCAGCTTTTCCGGGTCGGGCTCATCCAGTTCGATGTCGAAACAGTCGATATTGGCGAATTTCTTGAACAGGACGGCCTTGCCTTCCATCACCGGCTTCGACGCCCGCGCGCCGATATTGCCCAGCCCCAGCACGGCCGAGCCGTTGGTGACCACGCCCACCAGGTTACCCCGCGCGGTATAGTCGCGGGCGGCGCCGTCATCCTTGACGATCTCTTCGCAGGCCTCCGCCACACCCGGCGAATAGGCGCGCGCCAGATCACGCCCGTTGGCCAAAGGCTTGGTGGCGCGGATCTCAAGTTTTCCGGGTTTGGGGTAGCGGTGGTAGTAGAGCGGCGCGCTCAGCGGGCTGTCCTGGGGACCGTCTTCACTCATCTTATTCTCCGTGAGGCTTTGCCGCTACGTTAGCGCCCATTTGTGGCGACCGGAAGACGAAGGGCGCCCCTTGCGCGTGATCTCTGCGCGCCGCACACTCCCCGCACCCAGATCGGAGGAAGCGATGTCGGATGACCTGATGGAGGCGGCGCAAGCAGTGCGTGAGAACGCCTATGCGCCCTATTCGAATTTTGCCGTCGGGGCCGCCGTGCGCGGGGCTTCTGGCGCGGTGCACCGGGGCTGCAACGTGGAAAACGTCGCCTACCCGGAAGGCACCTGCGCCGAGGCCGGGGCGATCGCCGCCATGGTGGCGAGCGGAGAGACCCGCCTGACCGAAGTCGCCGTGATCGCCGACAGCCCCGAACCGGTGCCCCCCTGCGGTGGCTGCCGGCAAAAGCTGGCCGAGTTCGGAGCCGCGGATACGCCGGTAACGCTGGCCACCACGGGGGGCAAGCGGCTCTCCACGACCATCGGCGCGCTTCTGCCCGGCGCCTTCTCCGCGCAGCACATGGAGACCTGAACGATGGAGCCGCGTGTCCTACTGGGCGCCCTGCGTAAGGGCGAACGTCCCGACCCAAATGACCTCAGGGCCTTTGCCGCCGGTCTGGCTGACGGCACCGTATCCGACGCGCAGGCCGGGGCCTTTGCCATGGGCGTGTGCTTGCGCGGGCTGGGAGATGAGGGGCGCGTTGCGCTCACCGAATCCATGCGCGATTCCGGCAAGGTGCTCGATTGGGATCTGCCCGGCCCGGTGATCGACAAACATTCGACGGGCGGGGTCGGGGATTGCACATCGCTGATCCTCGCGCCGATTCTGGCGGCCTGCGGCGCCTATGTGCCGATGATCTCGGGCCGGGGGCTGGGGCATACGGGCGGCACGCTGGACAAGCTTGAGGCGATCCCCGGCGTTGTGACCCAGGTCAGCGAACGGCGGTTCCGCAGTATGGTGCGGGATCTGGGCTGTGCCATCGTGTCGGCCTCGGGCGACATGGCTCCGGCGGACCGGCGGCTCTATGCCGTGCGCGATGTGTCGGGCACGGTCGAGAGCATCGACCTGATCACCGCGTCGATCCTGTCCAAGAAGCTGGCCGCCGGGCTCGAAGGTCTGGTGCTGGACGTCAAATGCGGATCGGGCGCCTTTATGAAGACCGAAGAAGACGCGCTCGCCCTGGCGCGGGCGCTGTGCGACACCGCCAATGGCGCGGGTTGTCGGACATCGGCGCTGATCACGGATATGAGTCAGCCGCTCGCGCCTGCCTTGGGCAACGCGCTCGAAGTGGCCGTGTGCATGGAGGTGCTGGCCGGGGAGCCGGGTGCCGATCGGATGCGCGATCTGACGCTGGATCTGTGCCGTGCCGCGTTGGAGCAGGCCGATCTGGACCCGGCGCGCGCCGAACAGGTGCTCGCGTCCGGTCAGGCCATGGAGATTTTCGCCCGCATGATCCACGCGCTTGGCGGCCCGCCCGACATGGCGCAGGATTGGCGCACCCACCTGCCGGTCGCGCCAGTGGTGGGCGATGTGCCCGCGCCGCGCGACGGGGTCGTCACCGCCATCGACGGAGAGGCTCTTGGTCTGGCCGTGGTCGCTTTGGGGGGCGGACGCCGGGTGGAAACCGACAAGATCGACCCGGCTGTCGGCCTGTCCGGCGTGATCCCGCTGGGGGCGACGGTTCGCAAAGGCGATCCGCTTGCCACCGTGCATGCGGGCGGCGAAGATAGTGCCCAGGCGGCGGCCCGAGCGGTGCGCGGCGCCATCGTGATCGAAGAGGGCTCGGTGAGCCCGTCTCCGCTGATTTTGCATAAAATATAAGGAGCGCCCGATGTCGCGTGCTTTCTTGATCGTGATCGACAGTGTCGGAATCGGAGGGGCGCCGGACGCCGAGCGGTTCTTCAACGGCGATCATCCCGATACCGGCGCCAATACCGTGGCCCACATCGCCCAGGCCTGCGCCGAAGGGCGGGCCGAGGAGGGGCGATCCGGCCCGTTGCGGATCCCTGTGATGGACGCGCTTGGCATGGGCGCCGCAATCCGTGCCGCGTCCGGCGAAGCTGCTCCGGGGCTGGAGGCGGCACCGACCGGCGCGTTTGCGGCTGCGACGGAACATAGCGCGGGCAAAGACACGCCAACAGGCCACTGGGAGCTGACTGGTGTTCCGCTCGAATGGGATTGGCATGTGTTCCCCGACACGGTGCCCAGTTTCCCGGCCGATCTGGTCGCGGAAATCTGCGCCAAGGCGGGCACAGACGGCATTTTGGGCAATTGCCATGCCTCGGGCACGCAGATCATCGAAGAGCAGGCCCTCCGCCATATCGAGACCGGCTGGCCGATTGTCTACACCTCTGCGGACAGCGTGCTTCAGATCGCCGCCCACGAGGAGCATTTTGGGCTGGACCGGCTGCTTGCGCTCTGCGAGGCGCTTGCGCCGATGCTTCACGCGATGCGCGTGGGGCGGGTGATTGCCCGGCCCTTCGTCGGAGATGCGCAGCAGGGATGGACGCGAACCACCAACCGTCACGATTTTGCCGTAGAGCCGCCAAAACCAACGCTTTGCGATTGGGCATTTGATGCGGGCCGCAAGGTCCATTCGGTCGGCAAGATCGCGGACATCTTCTCCATGCGTGGGATCCACACGAAGGTCAAAGGCCCCGATCGCGACCTGATGGCCGCGCTGCACGATCTGATCCAGACCGCGGAGGAGGGCAGCCTCACCTTTGCCAACCTGGTCGAGTTCGACAGCCTTTACGGTCACCGCCGCGACGTGTCGGGCTATGCGCGCCACTTGGAGTGGTTCGACGCCGAGCTGGGCAAGCTGATCGGCGCAGCCCGCGAAGGGGATCTGATCGTCATCACTGCCGATCATGGGAATGACCCGACCTGGGTCGGCACGGATCACACCCGTGAACGGGTGCCGGTGCTGATCCATGGCGCAGGGGCACGTGATCTCGGTGTCATCGACTTTGTCGATGTGGCGGCCACGGTTGCGGCGTGGCTGGGTATCCCGCCACAGGGGCCGGGAAAGCCGCTGCTATGACCGCGCTCAAGGTCGAGCTCCACCTGCATCTGGAAGGGGCGGCTCCGCCGGAGTTCATCCGGCAGCTCGCCCATGAGAAGCATGTGGATTTGACAGGGTTGTTCGATGATGCCGGAAATTATGTGTTTGCCGGGTTCGATCACTTTCTGAAAGCCTACGAGCAGGCCTGCGAGGTCCTTCAGACCCCACAGGATTTCTATCGCCTCACGCGCGCTGTGCTGGAGCGCAGCGCGGAGCATGGGATACTCTACACCGAAAGCTTCACCAGCCCGGATTTCTGCGGGGGCGCACAGGTCGCGGACTGGCGCGATTACCTCGCTGCGATTGAAGAGGCGAGCGCCGAGGCGGAGCGCGATTTCGGCATCATTCATCGCACGATCCCCACCTGCATCCGTCATTTTGGCGGTGAACAGGCCAAGCAGGCAGCGCGCTGCGCGGCGGAAACAGCGGGGGGCTTCGTGACAGGCTGGGGCATGGGCGGGGCCGAGCTGATGCACGCGCCGGGCGATTTCGCCTGGGCCTTCGACTGCGCGCGCGAGGCGGGGCTACGGATCACCTGCCACGCCGGTGAATGGGGAGGCGCAGCGATGGTGTGCGAAACCCTGGATCAATTGGCGCCCGAACGGATCGGCCACGGCATCGGTGCGGCCGAAGATCGCGAGCTCATGGCGCGCCTGGCCCGCGAAGGCATCCATCTGGAGGTCTGCCCCGGATCCAACGTGGTGCTTGGCGCGGTCTCGGGCTGGGGCACGCACCCGATTGCCCGACTGCGCGATGCGGGGGTGCCGGTTTCGGTCTCCACGGACGATCCGCCGTTCTTCCACACGACCATGCCGCGCGAAGCGGAGCGCCTGGCGGCCACCTTCGGCTGGGACGAAGGTGATTTTGCCGCGTTGAATGGGGCTGCGCTCGACGCCGCTTTTTGCGATGACGCGACCAAGGACAAGATCGCGAAACGACTGGAGCCCACGCCATGAGCCTGCACCCGAACCTGACTCACGTCACCCACCCGCTGGTCCAGCACAAGCTGACCTTGATGCGCGACAAGGCGACCTCGACCGCCGGGTTCCGGCGGCTCTTGCGCGAAATCAGTCAGTTGCTGGCCTATGAGGTTACGCGCGATCTGCCGCTGACGACGTCCCGGATCGACACGCCCCTGACCGAGATGGACGCGCCCGTGCTGGCAGGCAAGAAGCTGGCGCTCGTGTCGATCCTGCGGGCTGGGAACGGGCTGCTGGACGGCGTTCTGGAGCTGATCCCCTCTGCCCGCGTCGGCTTTGTTGGGCTCTACCGCGATGAAGAAACGCTCCAGCCGGTGCAGTATTACTGCAAGCTGCCGGAAGATCTGGAAGACCGGCCCGTGATTGCTGTCGATCCCATGTTGGCGACGGGGAACTCCTCCGCTGCGGCGATTGATCTGATCAAGCAGCACGGCGCGCGGGATGTTCGGTTCCTGTGCCTTCTGGCGGCGCCTGAAGGGCTTGCCCGGATGGCGGAGGCCCACCCCGATGTGCCGATCGTGACCGCCGCTGTGGACGACAGGCTGACCGAAAGCGGCTACATCACGCCCGGCCTTGGTGATGCCGGGGATCGGATGTTTGGCACGAAATAGGCCCTATAGAGGCGACATATCGCCCGATTCCAAGGGATTGCGCTTTACTTGATGGGTCTCCTGCGGCATGCTCCCACCAGATATTGTGGGGGTATCGACATGAAGACGATCTGGCGCCAGATGGCGGCGGTGGGGTGTTTTGGTTTGGTTTCAACGGCAGCGGGCGCGCAATCGCTCTCCGATGCCCCGCAACCGGCGGAATACCCCCCATCGAGCTACACGGCAGCGCAATACGTGGACAGTAAAGGATGCGCGTTTGTGCGGGCAGGCGTTGCGGGTGTGGTCAACTGGATCCCTCGCGTGAGCCGGTCGAGAGATCTTCTTTGCGGCTTCCAGCCCAGCCTTCCGGCGGCTGCGCCCGAGCTTACCCCCACTCCGACCCCCGCTCCCGTGCCGCAAACGCAGCCACAGACGCGGGCCGCGCAGGCTTCACAGCCCCCGGCGCCCGTTCGGGTTGCGCGGGCGCCGATTGCGGCGGCGTCGGTCCTGCCGGTCGCGCCGCGCGTGGTGGAGCCTCCCAAGCCCCAGACCATGACTCGCGCAGAGGCCTGCGCCGGTCGCACTGGCGTGCAGCCTCATTTGATCTCGCGCGCCACGGGCAAACCGCTCGATTGCGGTGACGCGGTCGTGGAGCGGGTTGCTGCTACGGTGCAGCCCAGCACCGTCAATACGGGCAGCAGCGTCAACGCCAGTGCCTGTCTGACTGCCATTGCCTCTGGCGCCTTTGGCCGGTCCGGAAACGGCGCGCGGGCCGTGCGCTGCGGTCCTCAGACCGAACCGATCACGCCGGTGGTGTCTGGCCGCAGTGCTGTCGCGGCTCCGGCGCGGGTTGCTGCGCCCGTTCGGGTCACGACGCCGCCTGCTGCGGGGATTGCGCCGGTCCCGGCCATGCCCCGTGCAACGGCTCCGGCGGTGCGACCGTCTGCCCTGCGTGCGTCGAGCTGTCTTCAGGCCATCATGTCGGGGCAGGGCTTCTACGTGACCGGCGATGGGCGCACGATCCGCTGCGCGCCGCAGAGCCAGTCTCCCTCAACTGGGTTCATTGGTCAGCAGTCGAACCTGATCCCAGGCGCGCCGCAGCCCTATGCGGCGCCGATCGAAAAGCGCCGGATCGCGTCGGGGCCGCCTCCGGGGTATCGCCCGGTTTGGGATGACGGTCGGCTTAACCCCCATCGCGGGGTGGCGGTGATCCGGGTGATGACGCAGTAAAAGCCCGAGCTTTCTGGCGGCTCCTTCAGCCTTCGCAGATAGACTGCAAGGCCAGCCAATCGCCGTCTCCGATCAGGGGGGCGTTTTGTCCTGGGCTGAACGGGTCCGCTTCCAGATAGGGCAGCACCGTTTCGCCGGTGACATCCACATCCCGAGCCCATGCGGAGACCGGCACATCGGCGGTTCTGAAACCTTCGATCACCGTTTCAACATCTGGGAGCGGCAACGTCTGACTGATCAGCGTGGCGGCTTCCTGGGCCAGGGTGTCGTCGCTCAGGGTGCCCGATCCGATCAGTTCGAACAGGGCGCCGGGCCCGGCACGCTCCAGCAGACCGCGGAGCGGGTCATGTGCCTGCGCCTGCATCCGGGCGGTGAGGATGTGACCTGCAGGGGCCGCCGGGTCTTCGGGCAGGGCGACCATGGCGCGATCCAGCAAGACAGCCCCGCCGGGCAGGGCCAGGGGCGCCGCCAGCTCTCCGGGGACGACGCGGATGGGGTCAGAGCCGCCCACCCGCAGGTTTAGCCGTCCGAGCGCGCGGGTGCCGCGCGGGCTCGTGCAGGCGCGGCCGGTCAGGGCTTCGATCTGGGCGGTCAGGCGGGTGTCGATGGCGTCGCGGGTCGAAGACGGCACGGTGCGCAGCACCTGTTCGCGCGCGGCGCCGGGCAGCCAGAGTACCGCAACCGCCGCAACCCCCGCCGCGATCCCGAGACCGATCCAAAGCCGCAGCCGCCCCGGATGCGCGCGGCGCCGGGCGATGGTTTTACGCACCTTTTCAATAGCGTCGATCATCAGGTCGTCTTCGACCTCGATCTGTTCGCCGCCATCGGGATCGGGGGAAAACAGAGCCGGGCGCTGACCGGGGTTGAGCCGTGCAATCGCCGGGAGGGACCAGTGGGTCAGAGGGCGCCCGGCCTTGTCGGCCAGAACCAACGTCGCCTCGCCAAAGGACAGCACCACGTCCCGGCGCTGCGCTTCAAGCGACTCGCGCCAGAGCCCGTCGCTCTCCAGGCGCTCAAACTCCGTCAGTGCTGTCATCCGCTCCCCGCCTCACGCGATTTTCGCGCACTCTAGCGCGGGGGGCGGCGTTTGGGTAGCGCTCAGGTGGCGGGGACGAAACGGTAGCCTTCGCCGTCCTTTTCCGCCGTGCCGATCCCCGGTGCGGGCAGGTGGAACCCCACGAAGGAGCGCCCCGAGGCCGCGAAATCCTCCATCAGGGCCACGCGGGTTTGCGCGGCAAGCGGTTGATCCTGATCCGACCCTGAGGGCCATTGAGGGCGGGCGAAGGCGACATGGTGGTTGCCGATGGCATCCCCGATGACGGTCACGATCCCGTCCCCAACGGTCACGTCAAAGGACATGTGCCCCGGCGTATGGCCCGGTGTCATCCGCGCGGTCACGCCCGGCAGCACCTCATCGCCATCCTCAAACAGCACCAGCCCATTCGCGATGGCCTCCAGATAGCGGGCGGCGCCTGCGGCAAAGGCGAGCCGTTCCTGCCCAATCGTGTCCACGGTGGCGGGATCGGTCCAGTAGGCGTGCTCCGCCGCGCCCATCATATGTGTGGCGTTGAAGAAAACCGGCTCGTCGAAATCGTCCAGCACGCCCCACAGGTGGTCGGGATGGGCGTGGGTGAAGACGACATGCGTGACGTCGCCGGGGTCCAGCCCGATGGCGTCGAGCGCATCCCAGATGCGCCCGGCGGTCGGCTGGAAATTGGCGCCCGATCCCGCGTCAAACACCACGGTGTTGGTGCCGTCGCGCAGAAGCGTTAGGTTGCAATCGGGGGTCAGCTCATCGGTGCCCAGTCCGTAATCGGCCAGGATCGCGGCGGCTTCCTCTTCGGGCATGGGTCCCAGGATGAAATCGCCGGGCAGCACCAGGTTGCCGTCCGACAGGGTGTCGATCCGGGTGGTTCCAGCTTCGAGCGTGGTATTGGCCCAGAGCCGTTGGCCAAGCGCGGCGGTGGCTCCGGTGGCCATGGCCGAGGTGATAAGCGTGCGGCGGGTCAGTTTCATGATGTGTCTCCCTTTGCGGCCATGATGCCTTGTCAATGCGACATTCGCAAAGCCGAATGTGAAGTTTCGCTTTGCGCCTGCACATCGGGGCGCCTAGGCTTGTGATCGAGAGGATACCAACATCGCCTATCAGGGAGGACGACCATGATGAAAACCCGCGCCGCCGTTGCGCTTGCCCCCGGCAAACCGCTAGAGATCATGGAGGTGAACCTCGAAGGCCCGAAGGCGGGCGAGGTTCTGGTGGAGATCAAGGCCACCGGCCTGTGCCACACGGATGAATTCACCCGCTCGGGTGACGATCCCGAAGGCATCTTTCCCGCGATCCTCGGCCATGAAGGCGCAGGTATCGTTCTGGAAGTGGGCGAGGGTGTCACCACGCTGGAGCCGGGCGATCACGTCATCCCGCTCTACACGCCCGAATGCCGCGAGTGCGAATACTGCCTGAACCCGAAGACCAACCTGTGCCAGTCGATCCGTTCCACGCAGGGGCAGGGCCTGCTGCCGGATGGCACCACGCGGTTCTCGATGCTCGATGGCACGCCGATCCATCACTATATGGGCTGCTCGACCTTCGCCAACCACACCGTGGTGCCCGAGATCGCCCTGGCCAAGGTGCGCAAGGACGCGCCCTTCGACAAGATTTGCTACATCGGGTGCGGCGTCACCACTGGGATCGGCGCGGTCATCAACACGGCCAAGGTCGAGATTGGATCACGCGGTGTGGTGTTCGGGCTTGGCGGGATCGGGCTGAATGTGATCCAGGGCCTCCGCATGGCGGGTGCCAGTCAGATCGTCGGCGTCGATCTGAACGACGACAAGGCCGAGATGGGCCGCCATTTCGGGATGACGGATTTCGTGAACCCGTCCAAGATCGACGGAGACCTGGTCGCGCATCTGGTCGAGCTGACCGGCGGCGGCGCGGATTACTCCTTTGATGCCACGGGCAACACCAAGGTGATGCGCGACGCTCTGGAATGCGCCCACAAGGGGTGGGGTGAGAGCGTTATCATCGGCGTGGCGCCGGCAGGGGCCGAAATCTCCACCCGTCCGTTCCAGCTTGTGACGGGCCGCGTCTGGCGCGGCACCGCCTTTGGCGGGGCGCGGGGGCGGACGGATGTGCCCAAGATCGTCGATTGGTACATGGACGGGAAGATCGAGATCGACCCGATGATCACCCACAAGCTGACCCTGGATCAGATCAACGAAGGGTTCGATCTGATGCACAAGGGCGAAAGCATTCGCGCCGTGGTCGAATTCTGATCCAGCAAATGTCGGAATAAGGCGCCCATGCCATTCGGCGTGGGCGCTTCTTTTTTTCAAGGAGTGCAGGACGATGAAGAGACGGACATTGGGCCAAAGCGGCCTTGACGTGAGTGCTTGGTGTCTCGGCACCATGACCTATGGCAACCAGACCGGGCAAGAGGACGCGTTCGCCCAGATGGATCGCGCGGTGGACGCCGGGATCACCTTCTTTGACTGCGCCGAGATGTACCCCGTGGCCCCCGTGCGGGCCGAAACGGTCGGAGACAGCGAGCGCATGATCGGCCGCTGGCTGGCGCAGGGCGGGCGGCGCGACAAGGTGCAGATCGCGACCAAAGTGTCGGGCCGCAACGGTGGCTTCGTGCGCGACGGCGCGGGGTTTGATGGTCCGACAATCCGGCAGACCATCGACGCGTCGCTTGAGCGTCTCCAGACCGATGTGATCGACCTCTATCAGCTCCACTGGCCTGAACGCGGCAGCTACCATTTCCGCCAGATGTGGTCTTACGATCCGTCCGGTCAGAACAAGGCCGAAACGCTGGCCCACATGGAAGAGGTGCTGGGCGTTCTGGAAGAGGCAAGGCAGGCGGGCAAAGTCCGTGCCTTTGGCCTCTCCAATGAAACCGCCTGGGGCACCTGCCGCTGGATCGACACCGCCGCGCGGATGGGCGTTCCGGGACCGGTGGCCATGCAGAACGAATATTCGCTGCTGTGCCGGCTCTATGACACCGATATGGCCGAAATGGCGGTGAACGAAGACGTGACGCTTCTGGCCTATTCGCCTTTGGCCGCGGGGCTGCTGACGGGCAAATATGCAAATGGTGCACTGCCTGAAGGGTCGCGCGGAGCGATCAACGGCGATCTGGGCGGGCGTCTGACCCCGCGGGTGGACGACGCCGTGGCGGGCTATCACATGCTGGCCGAAAAGCACGGGCTGGACCCGGTCGCCATGGCGCTCGCCTTTGTGGCGCAGCGGCCTTTCCCGTCGATCCCGATTTTCGGGGCCACGACACTGGCCCAGTTGGAGCGGATCATCGAGGGCAGCGATCTGGTGCTCTCGGATGACGTGCTGAGCGAGATCGACGCCATCCACCAGACCCACCCGCTTCCGTTCTGATCTTTTTCAAGGCAGGCCCCGCTGCGTCTTGCCGTGGCGGGGAATGTCCCTATTTTCCGGGCAACCCGACCTCTCAGCCGGAGACTCGCCATGGCCGAAACTCAGATCGTGACCGAGATCGACGATGACGACGCCTATGCGCTCAAGCCCGAGGTTGTTGAGACGATCCTCAACGCTGTGGCGCGCGGCTCGCAAGACTCCCTGATCGCGGCGCTTGATCCGCTGCACCCGGCGGACATCGCCGACCTTCTGGAACAGATTGACTCCCGCGACCGGGACGCGCTGCTGCGTCTGTGGGGCACGGAGCTGGATGGCGACGTGCTGTCCGAACTCTCGGATGCGGTGCGCGAAGAGGTCATCGAAGATCTGGCGCCCGAGCAACTGGCCGAGGCCGTGCGCGATCTCGAAAGCGACGATGTCGTCGATCTGGTCGAGTACCTTGAGGAAGAACAGCAAGAGGCGGTGCTTGAGGCGCTCGACCCTTCGGACCGCCTCGCCATTGAGCGCGCGCTGAACTATCCCGAGGACAGTGCCGGGCGCCTGATGCAGGTCGAAGTGGTGCGCGCTCCGCGCCACTGGACCGTGGGCGAGACGATTGATTTCCTGCGCAGCCATGACGATCTGCCAGAACAGTTCTACCACGTGATCCTTGTCGATCCCCGCATGAAGCCGGTGGGCTATGTCACGCTTGGGCGCCTTCTGGGCGCGCGGCGCGAGGTGAAGCTGCTCGACATCGTTGAGGACAGCTTTCGCACCATCCCCGTCGATCAGGACGAAGGTGAGGTCGCCTATGCGTTCAACCAGTATCACCTGATCTCGGCCCCGGTGGTGGACGAGGATGACCGGCTGGTCGGCGTCATCACCATCGACGATGCCATGGCGGTTCTGGATGACGAGCACGAGGAAGACATCCTGCGCCTCGCCGGTGTTGGCGAGGAAAGTGAGATCACCGACCGCACCATCGAGACCACGAAGCGCCGCTTTCCGTGGCTGGCGGTGAACCTTGTGACGGCGATCCTTGCCTCGCTGGTCATTTCGCTGTTCGAGGACGTGATTTCCGGGCTGGTCGCGCTTGCGGTGCTGATGCCCATCGTGGCCTCCATGGGGGGGAATGCGGGCACACAGTCTCTGACGGTGGCGGTGCGCGCTCTGGCCACGAAAGACCTGACCGGATCGAACGTCTGGCGCGTCATCCGGCGTGAGGTCCTGGTGGGGCTCATCAACGGGCTGATCTTTGCCGTGGTGATGGGGATCATTGGAATCGTCTGGTTCGGATCGCCCATGCTCGGCGGGGTGATCGCGATAGCGATGGTCATCAACCTGGTGGTTGCGGGGCTGGCCGGGACCGGGGTGCCGATCATCCTGGAGCGGTTCGGGGTGGACCCGGCGCTTGCCTCGGGGGCGTTCGTGACAACGGTGACGGATATCGTCGGGTTCTTCGCCTTTCTCGGGCTTGCGGGGATGCTGTTGCTCTAGGGGCTCTGTCCCCCGAGCCTGTGGCGCGTGTCCGGGGCGTTGGGATCACAGAGCTGAGATCGCAGGGAAAGTGAGGGCACATGGCTATTTCGGACAAGAAAGCTGCGTGCCGTGCGGAGGGGATCGCCGCGCGGGGGCGCGCTCCGGTCGGGGCGCAAGAGGCGGCGGCGGGGCATTTGTCGTCGGTTCTGGCGGGGCATCGCGGGGTGCCGCTCGCGGGCTACATGGCGATGCGCGGCGAGGTGGATCCCCAGCCTGCCATGGAGGAAGCAAGCGCCTACGGGCCCGTTGGCGTGCCGGTGATCGAGCAGAAAGCCGCTCCGCTGAAGTTCCGCAGTTGGGAGCCGGGCTGTCCCCTGGTGCGGGGCACCTTCGGCGCCATGATCCCGCAAGACGGCACATGGATCGTGCCGCAGATCGTGATTGTGCCGCTGGTGGCGTGGGATGCGCGGGGCGGGCGGCTGGGCTATGGCGGCGGGTTCTATGACCGGACGCTGGAGGCCCTGCGCGTTCAGGGGGCGGTGATGGCCGTCGGCTTTGCCTTTGCCGCGCAGGAGGTGGCAGAGGTTCCGATCGAAGAGACCGATCAGCCGCTTGACCTGATGGTGACGGATGCCGGTGTGATCCGCTTCTAGCCCGCTTGCCGAGAAGGGCTGCGTGGCGTAGGCCATGGTCCATGAAGATCATGTTTTTGGGAGACGTGATGGGGCGCGCGGGGCGTGCCGCCATCACCGAGCATCTGCCGCGTCTGCGCGACGCTTGGCGTTTGGATTTCGTCGTGGTCAACGGGGAGAACGCGACCTCGGGGCACGGGCTGTCCGCCGCCCATGCCAAGACGCTGCTGGATGCCGGGGCGGATGTGATCACCCTAGGCGATCACGCCTTTGACCAGAAAGACATGATGCAGTTTTGCGAGGCCGAGCCGCGCATCATCCGCCCGCTCAACTATTCCAAAGCCGCGCCGGGCCGGGGGGCTGCGGTGTTCAGCGCGCCGGGCGGCCGCAAGGTGCTGGTGGCGCAGGTGCTGGGGCAGGTGTTCATGAAGCGGCCCTTCGACGATCCGTTCTCGGCTGTCGATCAGGTGCTGCGCACCCACCCGCGCGGCGGGGCGGTGCAGGCGGCGCTGATCGACGTGCATTGCGAAGCCACGAGCGAGAAGATGGCCATGGGGCATTTCTGCGATGGCCGCGCCAGCATCGTGGTGGGCACCCACACCCACGTGCCGACCGGGGATGCAATGATCCTGCCGGGCGGCACGGCGTTTCAGTCCGATGCCGGGATGTGCGGCGATTACAACTCCGTCATCGGTATGACCAAGGACGAGCCCCTGCGACGTTTTATCACCGGCATGGCCAAGGGCCGCTTCCAGCCCGCGAATGGTGAGGCGACCCTGTCCGGGATCTATGTGGAAACCGATGATCGCACTGGCGCGGCCACCCGGATCGAGATGGTCCGGCAGGGCGGGCGGCTGTCGCCATCCGGTCCCGCGTGACCCTGCGCTCCTTGCGCTAAACCCTTGCCAGAGAGGGGGAGCTTCGTCATGGTCACTCTTCGCGAGCCATGACGGGACATGCGATGACCGACCTGCTTTCCTTGCCACCAGTTTGGGACGCGATCCTGACCCTTGCCGTGGTGGGGTTCATGTTCGTGCTGTTCCTGCGCGAAACCTTCCCCACCGAAGTCGTGGCCATGGCGGGTGTTGCGCTCCTGTTCGTGCTGGGCCTGCTGCCCTATGACGCTGCCGTTGGGGTGCTGTCCAATACGGCGCCCTGGACCATTGCGGCGATGTTCATCGTGATGGGCGCGCTCGTGCGCACCGGGGCTTTGGATGCGCTGATGAGCTTCATCATCGCGCGGGCCAAGGATCGCCCGGTGCTGGGCTATATTGGCATGATGCTATTCGTGCTGATCGCGTCGGCCATCGTCAACAACACGCCGGTCGTGGTGGTCATGATCCCGATCTTTGTGCAGCTGGCGCGCTCGCTGGGCACTTCGGCATCCAAGCTGCTGATCCCGCTGTCCTATGCGGCGATCATGGGGGGCACGATCACGCTCATCGGGACATCGACCAACCTTCTGGTGGACGGGGTCGCGCGCGGTGCTGGGCTGGAGCCGTTTACCATCTTCGAGGTCTCGCCGCTTGGCCTGACGCTGTCGGCGGTCGGGATGCTCTACCTGATGTTCGTCGCGCCCCGGCTTTTGCCCGAACGGGACAGCATGGCGGACATGCTGTCAGACCGATCCCGCATGCGGTTTTTCACCGAAGCGGTGATCCCGCCGGACAGCAACCTGATCGGGCGCGAAGTGTCTGGCGTGCAGCTTTTCAAGCGCGAGGGCGTGCGGCTGATCGATGTGATCCGCGGAGACGTGTCCCTGCGGCGCGACCTTAAGGGCGTGATGCTGGAGGTCGGCGACCGCGTGGTCCTGCGGACCCAGATGACCGAGCTTTTGAGCCTTCAGCGCAACAAGTCCCTGCGCCGTGTCGACCAGGTGAGCGCCGTGGAGACGACGACCGTTGAAGTCCTGATTTCGCCCGACTGCAAGATGGTGGGGCGCCGCCTGGGCAACATGCGGCTTCGGCGGCGCTACGGGGTCTATCCGCTGGCCGTGCATCGGCGGAACCAGAATATCGGACGACAGCTCGACGAGCTGGTCGTGCGCGTGGGGGACACCCTTCTGCTGGAAGGATCGCCCGATGACATCAAACGTCTGGCCACTGACATGGACCTTGTGGATGTGACCCAGCCTTCGGCACGGGCGTTCCGGCGCTCCCACGCGCCGATTGCGGTGATCGCGCTTTTGTCCATCGTCGGGCTGGGGGCGCTCGGGCTGGCACCGATCTTTGCGCTCACGGTGATCGCGGCGGTGGTCGTGCTGACCACGGGCTGCATCGACGCGGAGGAGGCGTTTTCCTTCGTGGATGGACGGCTCTTGTCGCTGATCTTCGCGATGTTGGCCGTGGGCGCGGCGCTAGATCACACCGGAGCTGTGCAGCTTGTCGTGTCGGGCATCGCGCCCTGGATGCAGAACATGCCGCCCTTCTTCCTGATCTTGTCGCTCTACGTGCTGACGACGACGATGACCGAGCTGGTCACGAACAACGCCATTGCGGTCATCATGACCCCGATTGCCATTGGGCTGGCCCAGGCCGTGGGGGTGGATCCCCGCCCGTTGGTGGTGACGGTGATGGTCGCGGCCTCGGCCTGTTTCGCGACCCCGATCGGCTATCAGACCAACACGCTGGTTTACGGCCCGGGCGGCTACAAGTTCGCGGATTTCATCCGTGTCGGGGTGCCGCTGAACCTGACTCTGGCGCTTGTCGCGTCGGCTCTGATCCCGATCCTGTGGCCGCTATGACCGTCAGTCCCTATCTGCGCGGCGTTCTGATCACGCTGCTGGGCGTGCTGATCATTTCGCCTGACACGCTGCTGATCCGGCTGGTGGAGGCCGATCCGTGGACCATGATGATCTGGCGCGGGTTCTTCACCGGCGTGGTCGTGATCGCATGGTGCGCCCTGTTCGAGCCCCGCGAGCTGGCCCATGTGCCCAAGATGGGGGTGCTGGGATGGTCCGCCGTCATGACCTTTGCGGCGGGGAACGTTCTGTTTCTCTACGCCGCGACCCATACGCTTGTGGCGAACACGCTGTTTCTGGTCTCGACCTCTCCGGTCTTCGCGGCGCTCATCGCGCGGTTTATCCTGGGAGAGACCGTGTCCCGGCGGACCTGGATCACCATTGCGATGACCCTGAGCGGGATCGGCATCATCGCATCGGGATCGCTGGGCGAGGGGCAGGGCAGTCTGGACGGCGATCTGGCCGCGATTGCAGCGGCGGCGTCGATGGCGGCGTCGTTTTCCATCGCGCGGGCCCGCAAGACCCGCAGCACCGTGCCCGCCATGGGGCTGGGCGCCTGGGCGGGGGCGCTGTTCGGGCTGCTGCTGGCGCCGGAGCTGATGCCTCAGCCCGGGGATTGGGCGCCGATCCTGGGGATGGGGCTGATCGTATCGCCGCTGGCGTTCATCTGCCTGACCATCGGTCCACGCCATATCACTGCGGCCGATGTCGGCCTTTTGCTGCTGCTGGAGGCCGTCTTCGGTCCGCTTCTGGTGTGGTGGTTCATCGGAGAGCAGCCGGGCGCCCCCACGCTGACCGGCGGCGCGGTCATCCTGCTGACGTTGCTGGCGTCCAACCTGTGGCTGGCCCTGTCCGCGCGGCGTCGCTGACCCAACGGGGGGAGCGGGGCGAGCGGGTTGAGTGTGGGCAGATCCTCCAGCGGTGTGCGACCTGTGCGGATCATGCGGCTCCGCCACGCCTTGAGATCGCGCGCCCGCATCAGCGGCAGGCACGGTGCGGGGGTGTGATCCGGATCGCGCAGGATCGGCAGGGCGTGAAGCAGCTCTTCCCTCTGGCGGGCAGACAGGAAGCCAAGCCCGGTGCCTCCGGGATAGAGGCTCTCGACCGGCGCACCTTCCGCGACCACCACGCTGTGCTGCGGCAGTAGCATATGAAAATACGAGACCTGCGCCCCCGCATCGGTCCCCGCAATGCCCGGTAGGCCGACCAGATGCTTCGCCGCGGCCAGGGCGCAGGGAATGCCCGTCAGATTGCGCAGCGCGCGCGAGCACAGCAGGAGCCGGTGCTGAGGGGAGACCCACATGTCACGCTCCGGGCGGCCGTGGCCGAGCGCCCCTTTGGCAATCCTAACGGGCGCGGTGCGCGGGCATGTGCGGTGATTGCGACGGGACATCCACAAGATCGGCTGATGACCGGCGTTCAGGGTGTAGACAAGATCTCCGGAGGTGAGGGTTTCGACCGGGCGCAGACCGTCTGGCGTCATCATTAGTGTGCCCGCGCGTAGGCATAGGGGATTGTCATCCGGAGTCGGGTTGCCGGGCACGGCATCAACCTTGTCTGGCGAGACCGGGGTGAAATTCTGGTCAAGGTCGTCGAGGAACGGGGTCAGGTCCGTGCCGTCCGCCACGGGGCTGGGGCTGTAGAGCGTGCCGTTGTCTCCGCCTCGGTCGCCGTCGAAGAGAAGTTGCTCTGACCCGCCATTGAGCCCGAACCCGCCGCCGCCCGTGGCATTTCGGAATTCGGACCGGCTGATCAGCCCGTCGCCATCGCTGTCGATGATCCGCAACTCGGCCCCATCATTGGGGTCGATTGGCTCTCCGGGAGCGTAGAGCGCGAACTGGATCAGGACGGAATCGCCGGATGCGACGCCATTCACGACCTCGGTCGCGTAGATGTCGTAGATCGAGGGCATGGCTGCCTCACGCTGCTGACGTCGAACGCGATACGTTTACCGTTTGCTAACCCTACGGCAGATCCCGCATCGGTTGTGCGAAAATCGCATGCCGAGAGCCCGGATGTCCTCAATCCGGTCGTATTTCGTACAAAAGTGGCAAGAACGCCCCGATATTAGGCTTGGCGGTAGCGCTCCACGAACCGCTTCAGGATGATTTCCGGCCATTGCACGTCGGCTGCATGACACATGTCGATCAGCGCGTCGGCCTCGTCGGGGTGGAAATACCCTTTGTGCCGGTAGATCTTGATCCGTTCCTCAAACACGTGGGCGTCGGCTTCGGGGTGGAACTGAGTCGCGTAGACGTTCTGGCCGTAGCGCACCATTTGGAAAGGGCAGGGATCGGATCCCACCAGGTGGGCGCAGCCCTTGGGCAGCTCGTGCAGCGCTTCCTTATGACCGACAAAGGCTCCGAACCCGGCGGGCAGTCCGGTCGTCAGCGGATCCTGCGTGCCCGCCTCTGTCAGCGTGCAGCCGGTGGCCCGGACCGGCTCGCCATAGCGGCCTTTGCCGACCTCGGCGCCCAGATGCGCGCCCAGAATGCCCATGCCATAGCAGCAGCCCATGAAGGGAATGTCGCCACCCGTGATCTGCGGCATCAGTCCAAGGATTTCGGCTTCGATCCGGGCTTCATCCGCGGGTTTGTCTTCGGGGGCATCGCTCACGCAGCCGGGGCCGCCGCCGACGATCACGCCGGAATAGGCTGACAGGTCCAGACCCTCGGGGAGATCCTCCTGATCGAGCCGGATGCGATGGGTGTCCTCCTCGCGCAGGCCCCCTTTGTCGAGAAAGGCGTGGTATTCGCCATCGGCGGCTTCGGTTTCGGGGCGGAGCTGGAGAATAAGGAACGGCTTCATGCCATCGGATTAACGCGAAGCGGCGCGGGTGCCAATGGCGCTTGCGGGCGCAGGGCGGGGGCGCGTATAGACGGGAAAACGCTAAAACGATGAGGACCGACATGGCCGGCCATTCCAAATGGGCGAATATCCAGCACCGCAAGGGGCGTCAGGATGCCGCGCGCTCGAAGCTGTTTTCCAAACTGGCCAAGGAGATCACCGTGGCCGCCAAGATGGGCGACCCGGACCCGGACAAGAACCCGCGCCTGCGCATGGCGGTGAAGGAAGCCAAGTCCAGCTCCGTGCCCAAGGACGTGATTGATCGCGCGATCAAGAAATCCATGGGCGGAGACGCCGAGAATTACGAAGAGATCCGCTATGAGGGCTACGGCCCCGATGGCGTGGCGGTGATCGTCGAGGCGATGACCGACAACCGCAACCGCACCGCTTCCACCGTGCGCTCCACCTTCGGCAAGAATGGCGGCAACCTCGGGGAAACCGGCTCCGTCCAGTTCATGTTCGAGCGCAAAGGCCAGGTGGTTTACACCGCCGAAGCCGGGGATGCCGATGACGTGATGATGGCCGCCATTGAGGCGGGCGCCGAGGACGTGGAGAGCGACGAGGACGGCCATGTCGTCTGGTGCGCCGACACCGACCTGAACGAGGTGTCCAATGCTCTGGAAGCTGATCTGGGCGAATCCCAAAGCACCAAGCTGGTCTGGCGCCCGAGCACAACCGCGCCTGTCGATGCCGATGGGTTTGCCAAGCTGATGAAGCTGGTCGAGGCCCTGGAAGACGATGACGACATCCAGACCGTGACCACCAATGTCGAAGCCAGCGACGAAGCCATGGAAGCTTACGCCAACAGCTGATTTCGAACGGATCCTTGCAGGCGGCGTCCCCACCGGGGCGCCGTTTTGCGTTTCGGGGTATGCCGCCAGTAGCCCGCGCGTGTCCGCCTCGCCAAGAGACGCTTGCCGGACTAGGGTCGTTGCACGTTGAGGAAGAGGCTGGCCCGATGCCCGATATCTATGAGCTCGTTTTGTGCGACATCTCCGGTGAACATAAACCCGTGGCGGTGTTCCGCTCGGCCAGCCCGTTCATGCCGCTTCACGTGGGCGAACGCTTTGACGATCACGGGTGGGACCGCCTTGATGGGGTCGGCAAGATCGGGACGCCCGAAGCCCCCATCCGTTATCTCGTCTTTGCGACCAAGCATGTCGTCTTTGAGAAAGGCGGCCAGACGATCTATCAGTTCTGCGTCGATCTGCAGCCTTACAGCGGTCCCCGCTCGCCGGCTTGGGGACATTATGATCCTGTCCCGTAGTGGTGCGCTGTGCTGCGGAGCTGCCGCGTCGCGCTGACCGGGGCCATCGGACAGAATCCTTAGACCGCCACCAATCCCGTCCGCGCCGCGTGGCGGATAGCGGCGGTCAACGCCGTGGTGGTGGCTTTCGTGGCGCGCGGGGTTTGCCAGGTCAGCGGCTGATCCAGCGGATCGGGGGCGAGCAGGGCGAGCCTGCCCCGGGACAAGTCGTCTTCGATCAGCCCGGCGGGGATCATGCCCCAGCCCAGCCCCGCGAACGCTGCGTCGCGAAAGCCCTGAGCGGACGCGATCTGATGCGCGAGCGGCGCGATCTCGGCCCCGAGCTGCCCGCGCAGCCACTGATGTTGCAGCGCGTCCTTTGCATTGAATTGCAGCATGGGGGCGGTGCTGGCAGCCTCTGGGGTCAGGCCCTTGGGGAACCACCGGGCCAGGTAGCTGGGGCTGGCTGCGGCGTGATAGCGAAGAGCGCCCAGCTGAACCGCGTCGCAGCCCTGCACCGGGCGCGCGCGGGCGGTCAGGGCGCCTGCGACCTCACCGCGCCGGAGCCAGTCGGCGCTGTGGTCCTGATCGTCGATCACCAGATCGAACAGCACGTCTTTGACAGAGGCGAGCGCGGGCATCAGCCAGGTCGCGAGGCTGTCTGCCGTAACCGCGATCCGCAGGGTGGGCATCGCTCCGCCGCTTTCACCGATCTCTCCCAGAAGCTGCGCTTCGAGCGCGCCGACCGCATCGGCATGGCGCAGCAGCCGCGCGCCCAGGGGCGTTGCCGTGCAGGGCGTTCCCCGCAAGATCAGGGCGGCGCCCATCTGCTCCTCCAGGGCTTTGATCCTCTGCGACACGGCGGAGGGCGTGACCCCCAGCCGGGCGCTTGCCCGGTCGAAAGAGCCGCTGCGCAGCACGGCGGCAAGGGTGGCGAGAGCGGCACGGTCGATCATTAGAGAATCTACATTAGAGGTTAAATCATTAACTTGGCTTACGTATGGCGGACGCTTAGTCAAGCGGTCATGACTTCTGCTTTCATCAATGGTTTCCTGCTCTCCATCAGTCTGATCCTCGCGATCGGTGCCCAGAACGCTTTTGTTCTGCGCCAGGGATTGCGGGGCGAACATGTCCTCTGGGTGGTGCTGACCTGCGCGCTCTCGGATGCTCTGCTGATCTCGGCCGGGGTTGCCGGATTTGCGACCCTGTCAGGCTGGCTGCCGCAGCTGGCGCCGGTGATGCGCTATCTGGGCGCGGCGTTCCTGATCGCCTATGGCGCGCTGAACCTGCGCGCGGCCTGGCGCGGGGGGGCGGCGCTCGCGCCCGACGATCATCCGCCGCAAAGCTTGGCGCGGACACTTGCGGTGGTCTTGGCGCTGACCTGGCTGAACCCGCATGTCTATCTGGACACGGTTCTGCTGATCGGATCGGTCAGCACCAAATTCGAAGGCGCGCGCGCGGCGTTCGGGGCCGGGGCCGTGTCGGCCTCCTTCGTCTTCTTTTTCGCGCTTGGCTACGGGGCAGCCCTGCTAAGACCCCTCTTCGCGCGGCCGGTGGCGTGGCGCGTGCTGGACATCGTGATCGGTTTGACCATGTGGGCCATCGCTGCGGGGTTGATATTCGCGCATTGAACGGGTAGCGGCGCCCGAGATATTGACGTAGGTCAATGCGAAATCATCCCAAGCCGCCGAGGCTGGGCACCCCAAGCACCGGAGGAGAGAGAACCCGATGTCCAACACCCCCCACGAGCTGCACGAAGAGTTCCCGGATCACGTCGAGCTGATGCACAAGCTGCGCGCGGACAATGCGCATTTTGCGAAGCTGTCGGATGACTATCACGAGATCAACCGTGCCGTTCACCGCGCTGAAACCGACGTGGAGCCGACCGACGATCTGCACATGGCCGAGCTGCGCAAGCAGCGTCTGGCTCTCAAGGATGAAATCTGGTCGATGATCCAGGACGCCTGATCTTGGCGCAGTGATAACGGGACGGGCGGCTTTGTGAGGCCGCCCCATGCCCACCTTAGGAGTCAGGCTCGGCCTCGCCCGTGACCTGCGCTTCGAAATTCTCGAAAAACTTCTCGGCCATATTGCGGGCAAAGCCGCCGATGATGCGGTTGCCTAGCTGCGCCAGCTTGCCGCCGACCTGTGCGTCGACGGTGTAGGACAGCTCCGTGCCGTCGCCCGTTTCGGCCAGCGTCACACCGGCCGCCCCCTTGGCAAAGCCGGCGACGCCGCCCTTGCCCTCTCCGACCAGACGGTAGCTTTCGGGCGCATTGGCATCTTCGATCCGAACGGCGCCTTTGAACGTGGCCTTCACCGGGCCGACCTTCTGCTTCACCACGGCTTCGAACCCCTCCTCGGCAGAGCCGGTCAGCTCCTCACAGCCGGGAATGCACGCCTTGAGCGTTTCAGCGTCGTTCAGATGGTGCCAGACCGTCTGCCTGTCTGCCGCGATCATGCGGCTGCCTTCAAGTTCCATGCCCTTTGCCCCCCTTATGCGTGACGGCTAGTTTGCCGATCCGGCCCGCTGGTTTGCAAGGTCATTCTTTAGCTTGTCGATCATGAAAGGCACTTCGACGTTTTGGAACAGATAATCTTCGCGGGTGCGGGCAAAGGCTGCGGCTTCGTTGGCCTCTCGGATCGACGCGCCGAAGCTGGCGCCCATGGAGGCCGAGACCATCAGTGCGAGGATGGACACGATGATGACATCCCGTTTGTATTCGGGGTGCGCGTCAGCCTTGCTTTGGGTGACGCCCAGAAGGCTCGGCTGCACCTTGGGGAAGGCATAGACGATCACCGCGCCGATCAGGGCAAGTATGGCGGGCAGAACCGCTGCAACCACGGGTTCCCGGCTGTTGCCCGTCAGCAGCCCTGTCGCGGCGCCCAGAACGCCGAAGCTGAAGGCAAAAAGGATCAGTTCACGCCGCCATGTCAGGCAGGCCAGGACCGCACAGATCAGGGCGATCATCAGCACCGGCACAAGCCCGAACCCGAGGCTGATGGTGAAATGCTGCCAAAGCGTGGAGAATAGAGCGCTGAAATAGGTCATTGATCCATCTCCCTTTGAAGCTGCCGCAAATCCTGCGCTGTGCCTAAATTCCGTATTGCGCTGTCACCGCTGAGGACGCTCTGCAAATCGCGAATATCCATCGTGCGCATGAGGTCCGGGGCCTCCATGATCGTCGGCCCGATGGTCGGCGTGTTGGGCACGCCCGGCAGCGGCGCGCCGCAGGGGCGAGAGCAGACAACCTTGCCTGATGGCAAGACACAGCAGAGCTCGCCTGAGCAGCAGGCAAGGGCGGGAGCGTTTTGTGGTGGAGCGTCCTGCGCGGCGGCGACGCCTGCGCAGAGCAGAGCAGCGAGCCCAATGGGAAATGTCTTCATGGTATGACCAGAGTTGGAAAAGGGGCTGTGGATAACAGCCCCATCCTACCATGCTTTGCGATTCGTCGGCGTGTTAACCGATCTTATAGGGCAGGGCGCCGCGGCGATCCGGGTCCACGTCCAGCCGTCGCTCCAGCGGCGGCACGGCGCGCTGGTGGCAGTCCGGGCGCTCGCAGATACGGCACGAGATGCCGATGGGCTCATAGGCGCCGGGGGCGTCTGTGGGTAGGGTGTCGGCATAGACCAGATCGCCCGCGTGGCGGATCTCGCAGCCCAGCCCGATGGCGTAGCGGCGGGTCGGCGCGTCGAACGCCCCTGCAGGTTTGCTCACGTCGCGGGCGAGGCACAGGTAGCGCACGCCGTCCGGGGTCTGGGCCAGCTGCCGCAGCCAGCGGCCCGGCGTCTCAAATGCGCGGTGCACGTTCCACAGTGGGCACGCGCCGCCGTAGCGGGCAAACTGCAGATGAGTCGCGGAGTGCCGCTTGGTGATCGTTCCGGCGGGATCCACCCGCACGAAGTAGAACGGGATCCCCTTTGCGCCGGGGCGTTGCAGGGTCGAGAGCCGGTGCGCGACCTGTTCGAGCGAGGCGCCGAAGCGGTCCGACAGGCGCTCCAGATCGTGCCGTGTCTCGCGCGCGGCGGTCAGGAAGCTGTGATAAGGCAGCACTGCGGCCCCGGCAAAGTAATTGGCCAGCCCGATCTTGGCGATCGCGCGGGCTTCGGGCGTTGCGAAGCGCGCCAGATCAAGCGTCGCTTCCAGAAGATCTCCCCGCATGAGCAGCGCGAACTGCGTGAGAAGCTGGAAATCCCGCGTCGCCTGGCTGGCGCGGGTGGACAGGGTGATGCAGCGGGCATCGTGGTCATAGCGCCGCAGCTCGGGGGTGTCGGCCTCGCGGATACGGATCCCTTGCGCGTCGAACTGTTGGCGCACGAAAGCGACCGCACCAAGAGAGGACGCACCAATGCCTTCGGCAGCCCGGTCTACGGCATCGATGTAGTTGTCGCAGTAGTGGAAGAAATCGCGCACCTCCTCCCATGGTGTCGGAGCGAGCCGGGCGTCTTCGCGATCCAGTGTCTCGTCCAGGGCGGCGAGCCGTTCCTGGGTGCGGGCGTAAGCCGCGTGCAGCTTGAGGAACGCGTGGGCGAGCGCGGGCGCGTTGGAGGCCGCAAGGCGCAGATCGGCCAGCGGGGGCGGCGCGCCAAAGAGCGGATCGGCCAGAGCTTCGCGCATGTCGCTGACCAGCCGGGCTTCGTCCCCGGCCTGAAGCTCGGTCACGTCCAGCCCGAATTCAGAGGCAAGCGCCAGCACCACGGCGGTGGAGACCGGGCGGTTGTTGTTCTCCATCTGGTTCAGATAGGGGAGCGACACGCCGATGCGCTCCGCGAAGGCCTTCTGGGTCAGGGATAGACGGGTGCGGATTTCCCGCAGCTTGGCCCCGGCATAGAGTTTCTGAACGGCCATGGCGGGCTCCGGTTTGCAGCTTTGCAGCCGGAGTTTGCAGGGATCAGCCCTGAAGCGCAAGCTGCCGGTTGCGCCACGCCGCCCAGAGCGCGGAGAGCAAGGCGAGCACGGCGCAGAGCGCCATGATCGCTTGCAGCGGGAGCGGCGTCGCCGCGTCTTCGAGCAAGAACCCCGCCGCAGCCGCCACGATGGCGCCGCCGCCGATCTGAAATGCGCCGCCGATGCCGCTGGCAGTGCCCGCCAGTTTTGGCCGCACGGACAGCATCCCCGACATGGCGTTGGGCATCACCAAACCGTTGCCAAGCCCTAGCAGGGTGCACAGCCCGAACAGGGTCCAGGGCGACTGGTGGCCCATCAGGCCTAGGCCCAGGGACAACCCCATCGGCACCAGCGTGATCGCGGTTCCCCAGAGGATCAGCCGGTCCAGTCCCATGCGCATGGCCAGCCGACCCGAGATGAAGTTCCCGGCCATGTACCCGATCGCGGGTGCGCCAAGGGCAAGTCCCGTCATCTTGGGCGACAGGCCGAACATCTCTCCGGCGACGTGGGAGGCGCCGCCCAGCAGGGCGAAATAGGTGCCCGACGTGAATCCCGCCGTCAGCACATAGGCCCAGAACCGTTGTGCGCGCAGCAGCTCGGGCGTTGCGCGGAGCTGGCCGAACAGGCTCGTATCGCTGCGCTCGGAGGTCTCGGACAGGTCGAACTGAACCACGGCCAACATCAGCAGCCCGCACAGGATCAGAAGGACAAAACTGGCTTGCCAGCCGAAAAGCTCGTCCAGCACGCCGCCCAGCATCGGGCCGATCATCGGGACGATGGACATCCCCATGATGACATAGCCCAGCATGGATGCCGCTTTGTCCGCGTCGAACAGATCGCGCACGATCGCGCGGCTCAGGACCATCGCCGTGGCAACGGCGGCCTGAATGACGCGGCAGACGAGGAAAACGGTGATCGACGGCGCAAAGATGCACCCGACCGTGGCCAGGATGAAGATCACCAGCGTGACCATCAGCAAAGGCCGACGACCGTAGCGGTCGGACAGCGGCCCCGCAACGATCTGCACGACCGTCGTGGCCGCGAGATAGAGCGGAACAGCCAATTGCATGAGCCCGTAGCTGACCTCGAAATGCTCTGCCATGTCGGACAGGGAGGGCAAGAATACGGACATGTTCAGCGCCGAGATCCCCGACAGAAGGATCAGCGTCGCGATATGCGGAGGGCTCCGCCGGTCGAGGAAGCGCGGGGTCATGATACCGGCTTATCCGTCGAGCCTTCCGGTGGAAAGCCAGCATTGCCGTCAGGGCGGTGAATTTGCAAATTTGCAAACGCGGTGTCTGCGCGTATGTGAAATTTGCAAATTTGCGCAATCCTCCTTTCCCCGTGGACAGGTTCCCCCTAGGGTCCGCCGCAAATGGATAGCGAGGCTGCAATGAACGACATTCTGCAAGAGCTTGAGATGCGCCGCGAAGCTGCCCGGCTGGGCGGGGGCGAAAAGCGGATCGAAAGTCAGCACGGCAAAGGCAAGCTCACCGCCCGCGAGCGGATCGAGCTGCTCCTGGATGAGGGCTCTTTTGAAGAGTTTGACATGTTCAAGGCGCACCGCTGCACCGATTTCGGGATGGACGAAAGTCGCCCCTATGGCGACGGCGTGGTGACCGGTTGGGGCACGATCAACGGCCGCATGGTCTATGTGTTCAGCCAGGATTTCACCGTGTTCGGCGGCTCTCTCTCGGAAACCCATGCTGAAAAGATCTGCAAGATCATGGATATGGCCATGCAGAACGGCGCGCCGGTCATCGGCCTGAACGATAGTGGCGGGGCCCGGATCCAAGAGGGCGTTGCCTCTCTGGCCGGGTATGCCGAGGTGTTTCAGCGCAACATCATGGCCTCGGGCGTGGTGCCGCAGATCAGCGTGATCATGGGTCCCTGTGCGGGCGGCGCGGTCTATTCCCCGGCGATGACGGACTTCATCTTCATGGTGAAGGACACGTCCTACATGTTCGTCACCGGTCCTGACGTTGTGAAGACCGTCACCAACGAACATGTCACCGCCGAAGAGCTGGGCGGGGCGTCGACCCACACCAAGAAATCCTCTGTCGCCGATGGCGCGTTCGAAAACGATGTGGAGGCGCTCGCCGAAGTGCGCCGCCTGGTCGATTTCCTGCCGCTCAACAACCGCGACAAGGCGCCGGTGCGGCCCTTCTTTGACGATGTGGACCGGATCGAAGACAGCCTCGACACCCTCGTGCCCGCCAACCCGAACAGCCCTTACGACATGAAAGAGCTGATCGTGAAACTGGCCGATGAGGGCGACTTCTACGAGATCCAGGAAGACTACGCCAAGAACATCCTGACCGGCTTCATCCGTCTCGAAGGCCAGACCGTGGGCGTCGTGGCGAACCAGCCGATGGTTCTGGCCGGGTGCCTGGATATCGACAGCTCGCGCAAGGCGGCGCGGTTTGTGCGGTTCTGCGATGCGTTTGAAATCCCGATCCTGACGCTGGTCGATGTGCCCGGCTTCCTGCCCGGCACCAGCCAGGAATATGGCGGGGTCATCAAGCACGGCGCCAAGCTGCTCTTTGCCTATGGCGAAGCGACGGTGCCGAAGGTCACGGTCATCACCCGCAAAGCCTATGGCGGCGCCTATGACGTGATGGCGTCCAAGCACCTGCGCGGCGATTTCAACTATGCCTGGCCCACCGCTGAAATCGCGGTAATGGGCGCCAAGGGCGCGGTTGAGATCCTGCACCGCTCCGATCTGGGGGATGCCGATAAGATCGCGGCCCACACCAAGGACTATGAGGACCGCTTCGCAAACCCGTTCGTCGCGGCAGAGAAGGGCTTCATCGACGAGGTGATCCAGCCCCGCTCCACCCGCAAGCGGATCTGCCGGGCGTTCGCGTCCCTGCGGACGAAGAAGCTGACCAACCCCTGGAAGAAGCACGACAACATTCCGCTGTGACCAACCGCCGCTGGCATATCACCCGTGAGGGCGACACCCTCACGTTGGCGCGGCGCCTGCCCGCGAAGATGGACGTGAGCGCGACCACCCGACTGCCCGATGCGCGGCGGGGCCGGGTGGCGCATCAGGTCCGTCAGGACCTGTGGCGGGCGCTGCAATCGCTGCGGGGTTTTGCGCCCGTGGTGACGGTGACCCGCGATGCCGGCGGTCTGATCGTTGAGGCTGGGGGAGAGGTCGCTGGCGCGGTCCCTCCGGGCACGAAGGGGCGGATCGCTGATCTGCTGGAAGACCCCGTTTGCCGAGCCCGCTGGGTTGCCCATGGGGGGCGGGTGTGATGCGTGCGCTTTTGGCCTCTGCAGTGATGCTGGCGTGCCCGGCACAGGCGAACCAGCTCCTGAGCCCTCCGGGTGTGCCGGAGCTGTCGTTTGATCTGTACGACATGCGGATCGAAGCCGGGCAGGTGCGATTTCGCTTCACCTATCAAGGGCCCGAGCAGAATTTCGACACGCTGGAGCCGGTCTTCCCCTGGCTGTGCGAGACGATCGCCGCGCGAGTGCTGCTGGAGGCTCGGCTCACCCATGATCACGTCGTGATCTCAGTCAGCCCCGAGCCGGTGCCGTTCGGAGAACCGACGGAGATCCCGCAGTTCTTTGAGGCCTTCGCCGTCGACGGCTATTCCTGCAAGTGGGAGTATTTCTGATGGAGAAACATCGCGGCTTCCCTTCGCGCCAGCCGGGCACGGACTATCAGTTCACGATCCGCAGGGCGAACAAGTCCGGCCCGGTCAAGCTGATCGAACGGGAGCGCTATGCCGACCGCCGCCCGGCGGACCGGCGCGCGGACGAAGCCTTCATGTGGGCGCTCTGGGCCCATTTCGGCTCCGATCCCTTCCCGCGCGGCAATCTGGATGCGGGGCGGCTGTCCTGGGTCTTTGGCCGCGAAGTGCTCGCCGCGGAAGAGCCGTTCGACCCGGAGAGCTATGACGCCTTGCTGCGGATCGACGAGGTGCGCGCGCGCGCGTCCTTCCCCGGCGCCTTCGACGGGAGCTGGGGATGATGGGCGAAGATATGCCGATCGGATCCGAATATCGGCGGGGGCTGGCTCACCTGAGCGCCCTGCAAAGACTGCCACTTTCGCGTCAACGCGCGGCCTGCAACGGTAGCTCCGGGTCGCTGGCCGGTTTTGACGCCGTCCCCAGGGCTGGCGGCCCTCTTTCTCTTGCTTTTGCCTCTTGTAACGCCGATCTTGGGATCGGAGGGCGCATGCCCTCGTCCAATAATCACGGAGCAGTGCAATGCAATTCACCAAAGTTCTTCTCGTCGGTGCCGGGCTCTTCGTCCTTGGTGCCTGCCAGATGTCCGACACCGAGCGTGGCCTCGTCGGCGCGGCCGGCGGTGCGGTCGTCGCGGACGCGACGGGCAACGACCCGCTTATCGGTGCTGCCATCGGCGGCACGGCTGGCGTTCTGTGCGACAATGCCGGGGTGTGCAACTAACGCACGCGCCTTCACAAGTAATCAAAAACCCGACCGGGCAAAGCTGCGGCTTTGTCCGGTCGTTTGCGTCTGAAAGGGCTGAAATGTTCAAAAAGATCCTGATCGCCAACCGTGGGGAAATCGCCTGCCGGGTCATCAAGACGGCCCGCAAGATGGGCATCAAGACGGTCGCCGTCTATTCGGATGCCGATGCCAAGGCGCTGCATGTGCAGATGGCGGATGAAGCCGTCCATATCGGCCCGCCGCCCGCGAACCAGTCCTATATCGTGATCGACAAGATCATGGACGCCATCCGCCAGACCGGTGCCGAAGCCGTCCATCCCGGCTATGGCTTCCTGTCCGAGAACAGCAAATTCGCTGAGGCGCTTGAGGCCGAGGGCGTGGCCTTCATCGGCCCCCCGGTCGGCGCCATCGAGAGCATGGGCGACAAGATCACCTCCAAGAAGATCGCGCAGGACGCAGGCGTGAGCACCGTGCCGGGCTATATGGGCCTGATCGAAGATGCTGACGAGGCGGTGAAGATCTCCAATGACATCGGCTATCCGGTGATGATCAAGGCCTCTGCCGGGGGCGGCGGCAAGGGCATGCGGATCGCGTGGAACGACGAAGAGGCGCGCGAAGGCTTCCAGTCCTCCAAGAACGAGGCTGCCAACAGCTTTGGCGATGACCGGATTTTCATCGAGAAATTCGTGACCCAGCCCCGCCACATCGAGATTCAGGTTCTGGCCGACAGCCACGGCAACGCGATCTACCTGGGCGAGCGGGAATGCTCGATCCAGCGGCGGAACCAGAAGGTGATCGAAGAGGCGCCGTCGCCCTTCCTCGACGAAGCCACCCGCAAGGCGATGGGCGAACAGGCCGTCGCCCTGGCCAAGGCCGTGGATTACGCAAGCGCGGGCACCGTCGAATTCATCGTCGATGGCGATCGGAATTTCTACTTCCTCGAGATGAACACCCGCCTTCAGGTGGAGCATCCGGTGACCGAGCTGATCACCGGCGTCGATCTGGTGGAGCAGATGATCCGTGTGGCCGCTGGCGAAAAGCTGGAGATGGCGCAGGCCGATGTGACCCTCACCGGCTGGGCGATGGAAAGCCGCCTTTATGCGGAAGATCCCTATCGCAACTTCCTGCCCTCCATCGGGCGGCTGACGGCCTATAACCCGCCTGCCGAAGTGGCCGCCGGGCCGCTGCTGGACACTGGCAAGTGGCAGGGCGATGCGCCGTCGGGGGAGACTGCCGTGCGCAACGATACCGGCGTCTATGACGGCGGTGAGATTTCGATGTTCTACGATCCGATGATCGCCAAGCTCTGCACCTGGGGCAAAGACCGCGCGACCGCCATCGAGGCGATGCGCGAGGCTCTGGACCGGTTCGAGGTCGAAGGCATCGGGCACAACCTGCCGTTCCTGTCGGCGGTGATGGATCATGCGAAATTCACCAGCGGTGACATGACCACGGCCTTTATCGCGGAAGAATACCCCGAGGGCTTCGAAGGCGTGAGCCTGCCCGAGGCCGATCTGCGCCGTGTCGCGGCGGCGGCTTGTGCCATGTACCGCGTCGCCGAAATCCGCCGCACCCGCGTCTCGGGCCGGATGGGCAACCATGAGCGCAAGGTGGGAACCGATTGGGTCGTGTCCCTTCAGGACATCGCGCTCCCGGTCACCATCGCCGCCGACAAGGACGGTGCCACCGTTCGCTTCGAGGACGGTCAGGAGATGCGCGTGACCGGCGCCTGGACGCCCGGCGACAGCCTGGCCGATATGGAGATCGACGGCGCTCCGCTCGTCATGAAGGTGGGCAAGATCACCAATGGGTTCCGTCTGCGCACCCGTGGCGCCGATCTGGCCGTGAACGTGCGCAGCCCGCGCGCTGCGGAACTGGCTGCGCTGATGCCTGAAAAGGAAGAGGCCGACACCTCCAAGCTGCTCCTGTGCCCGATGCCCGGTCTGATCGTGAAGATCGACGTGGAAGTCGGCCAAGAGGTTCAGGAGGGCCAGGCGCTGTGCACGGTCGAGGCGATGAAGATGGAAAACATCCTGCGCGCCGAGAAGAAAGCCGTGGTGAGCAAGATCAACGCGGCCCCGGGTGACAGCCTGGCCGTGGACGAGATCATCATGGAGTTCGAGTGATCCCATGAATGCCGCGCTCGGCCAGTATTGGATGATCTTGCTGCTTGCAGCAGGCGCTGTGCTGGGCGTGGTGTTCTGGTTGCGCGGCGATGCGGTGATCGGGCGCCGGGTCTATGGGGATTTCATCTGGCTCGCGCTTGCGCCGCTGCTGGTGATCTTCGGCCTTTTGTGCGGGATCATCGCGTTGCTCTTCCCCGCGCTTCCGGCGCCGATCTGGCAGGCGACGATTGCCGGTCTTGTGGTGGCATCCGGCTGGCTGACCTCCGCGATCTTCCGGCATCTGGATGCGGCGCGGGACAAGGATGAAAAGCTGCGCGATTACCACAAGGCGATTTTCGCCGAAGTGCAAAGCACGATCAGCGGCTTCGATCCGGGGATCCTGGATCCCGATACCGGGGTCCAGTCACTGGGCCCGGGCGCGCTCGATCTCATCTCGAGGATGGAGCGCAGCAGCGATGGTGATCCCTTCGTGCCGATGATCCCTCTGGAGGTGCATGACGCGTTCCATGCCACGATCCAGGACAAGATCGACATCCTCCCGCGCGAAACCATCGGCGCGATTACGTTCTACTACGGGGTGATCCGGTCGATCCGGGCGCTTAGCGAAGACATGCGGGCGCCGGAATTTCGCAATGCGATGGATAATAAGCGGCGCACGGCCATGTATCGCAGCTATGCCGAAATGCGCCTGCGCGCCTATTGGGCGGGGGTATTTGTGCTGAAGGTGATCCAGATCTATTCCGAGAAGGGCAAAGCCGCTGCTCGAGAATTTGTGGATGAAAACATGAACCTAGCTGAAGGCGCGGTCGCGCCTATCAGTAACCCGGAAGCGGGCCGGACCGGCCCGGAAGCGGGGTCGGCGTGAGCGGAATCGTGGCTTCATCGTTCATGGTCAAGCACCTCTGCCGGGGCAGCGCGCCCCGATATCTGTGCCCAACAGATACCACCCCCCAAGCTATTTTTCAAGTTGAGCCGCCTGCGGGCGACAAGAAGAACCTGCCCTCACGGGCCTAGAGACGAGGAGAACGCCACCATGGCCGACACCGGTAAGTGGAAAGAGATCGCTGAGAAAGAACTGCGCGGCAAGCCTCTGGAAGGGCTGGATTGGGAGACGCTCGAAGGCATTCGCGTCAAGCCGCTCTATACCGAAGACGATCTGGAAAAGGTCGATCACCTGGGCACCATCCCGGGCGCCGCGCCTTTCACGCGCGGCGTGAAGGCAACGATGTATGCGGGCCGTCCGTGGACGATCCGGCAATATGCGGGCTTTTCGACGGCTGAGGAATCCAACGCGTTCTACCGCAAGGCTCTGGCCGCCGGTCAGCAGGGCGTGTCCGTCGCCTTCGATCTGGCGACGCATCGGGGCTATGACAGCGACCACCCGCGCGTGGTGGGCGATGTCGGCAAGGCCGGTGTGGCCATCGACAGCGTTGAGGATATGAAGATCCTCTTTGACGGGATCCCGCTGGATCAGGTGTCGGTGTCGATGACCATGAACGGCGCGGTGATCCCGATCCTCGCGAACTTCATCGTGACGGGCGAAGAGCAGGGCCACGACAGATCCCTGCTGGCCGGGACCATTCAGAATGACATCCTCAAGGAGTTCATGGTCCGCAACACCTATATCTATCCGCCCGAGCCCTCGATGCGGATCATTGCGGATATCATCGAATACACCTCGAATGAGATGCCGAAGTTCAACAGCATCTCGATCTCGGGCTACCACATGCAGGAGGCGGGCGCGAACCTGGTGCAGGAGCTGGCCTTCACCCTGGCCGATGGGCGCGAATATGTGCGCACGGCGATCAATGCGGGCATGGACGTGGATAAATTCGCGGGCCGTCTGAGCTTCTTCTTTGCCATCGGCATGAACTTCTTCATGGAGGCGGCCAAGCTGCGCGCCGCCCGTCTGCTATGGCACCGCGTGATGAGCGAGTTCGAACCCAAGAACCCGCGCTCCATGATGCTGCGCACGCACTGCCAGACCTCGGGCGTGTCGCTGCAAGAGCAGGACCCCTATAACAACGTGATCCGCACCGCCTATGAGGCGATGAGCGCAGTGCTGGGCGGCACGCAGTCGCTGCACACCAACGCTCTGGATGAGGCGATTGCGCTGCCCACCGAGTTCAGCGCCCGCATTGCCCGGAACACCCAGCTGGTGCTTCAGGAAGAGACGGGCGTGACGAACGTGGTCGATCCGCTGGCGGGCTCCTACTACGTCGAAAGCCTGACCCATGAGCTGGCGGATGCCGCCTGGAAGCTGATGGAAGAGGTCGAAGAAATGGGCGGCATGACCAAGGCCGTCGCCTCTGGCATGCCCAAGCTGCGGATCGAAGAGACGGCGGCGACGCGGCAGGCTCTGATCGACAAGGGCGACGATGTGATTGTCGGCGTGAACAAGTACCGCAAGGAAAGCGAAGACCCGATCGACATTCTCGATGTGGACAACGTCGCCGTCCGCGAAGCGCAGGTCGCGCGTCTTGAGAAGATGCGGGCCACCCGCGACGAGGCGGCGTGCCAGGCCGCTCTGGCGGAGATCACCCGCCGCACGCAAGAGGGTGGCAACCTGCTGGAAGCCGCCGTTGAGGCCGCCCGCGCCCGGGCATCAGTGGGGGAGATTTCCATGGCCATGGAGAAAGAGTTCGGCCGTCACCGTGCCGAAGTGAAAACGCTCGCCGGGGTCTACGGCGCCGCTTATGAGGGCGATGAGGGCTTCGCCGCCATTCAGAAATCCGTCGAGGACTTCGCCGCAGAAGAGGGCCGCCGCCCCCGGATGCTCGTCGTCAAGATGGGGCAGGACGGCCATGACCGCGGTGCCAAGGTCATCGCCACGGCCTTTGCCGATATCGGCTTTGACGTCGATGTGGGCCCGCTGTTCCAGACCCCGGAAGAGGCCGCTCAGGACGCCATCGACAATGACGTGCATGTGGTGGGGATTTCGTCTCAGGCTGCCGGGCACAAGACGCTGGCGCCCAAACTGATCGCCGCCCTGAAGGAGCAGGGCGCGGAGGACATCATCGTGATCTGCGGCGGCGTGATCCCGCAGCAGGATTACGAGTTCCTCAAAGAGGCAGGTGTGGCCGCGATCTTTGGCCCCGGCACGAATATCCCGGCGGCGGCTGAGGATATCCTGGGCCTGATCCGCAAGGCGCGCGGGTAAGGCTCCCGCCCTTTAGGTGCGGTTCGCTGGGGGAGGGCTTTGCCCTCCCCCAGACCTTTCTTGGGGTAAGCGGGGCGCGCGGTAGAGACCGGGAGCAGCGCTTGGCCTCGGGGCGTTAGGCCGGGCGCAGGCCCAGGATTTCGCGTGCTTGCGCCGGGGTGGCGACGGGGCGGTCATGCTTGGCGCAGAGCTCCGCCGCGCGGGCGACGAGCGCGGCGTTCGACGGCGCCAACGTGTCCTTGTCGAGCCGGACATTGTCTTCAAGCCCGGTGCGGGTGTGGCCCCCGGCTGCGATGGCCCATTCATTGACCTCGATCTGATGGCGCCCGATTCCGGCGGCGCACCAGTTCGCTTCCGGGGCCAGGCGCTCCATCGTGCGGACGTAGTAGTCGAACACGTCGCGATCCACGGGCATGGCGTTTTTCACGCCCATCACGAATTGCACATAGAGCGGCTTGGGCAGGCGCCCGTCGCGGTGCATGGCGACGGCCTGGTGGATATGACTCAGATCGAAAGCTTCGATCTCGGGCGTGATGTCGTAGGTACGCATCTCGCTGGCGAGCCAGTCGACCAGATCGGGCGGGTTCTCATAGACGCGGGTCGGAAAATTGTTCGACCCGACCGAGAGCGACGCCATGTCGGGCCGCAGGGGTAGCATCCCGCCGCGTGCCTGGCCGGCGCCCGAGCGCCCGCCGGTGGAGAGCTGGATCACCATGCCGGGGCAGTGAGCTTTGATGCCCTCCATGAGCCGGGCGAATTTCTCGGGGTCGGAGGAGGGCGTGCCGTCGTCATTGCGCACGTGGCAATGGGCGATGGCCGCGCCGGCCTCAAAGCTTTCGTGGATGCTTTCCACCTGTTCCGTGACGGTGATCGGCACGGCGGGGTTGTTGTCTTTGGTGGCGACAGAGCCGGTGATGGCGACGCAGATAATGCAGGGGGAGGTCATGTCTTTCTCTCAATGAAAAGGGGCGGCGCAAAGGCCGCCCCTTGGGGGTGGCGCGCCGCTTAGCGCACCACGTAAACTGAACAGTTCGAATGTCGGACCACGCGGGCCGCGTTCGGGCCCAGAAGGTAGTCGGACACGCTGTCCTTGTGGGCTCCGATCACGATCAGGTAGGCGCCGTCCTTCTTGGCAACCTTGAGGATCTCCTCATAGGCGTTGCCGGTGGTGACGATATGGCGGATTTTCGTATCCGCCTCCGCACCAAGAACCTCGGTGACCAGTGCCTTCAGCCGGGACTTGGCTTCGACGAGGGCCTTCTTCTGATGACCTTCCTCAAAGAACATGCCCACCATGGTCATCCCGAAATCGGGCACAACCGTGATCACGTCAAGCTGGGCGTTTTCCAGCGTGGCGAGCTGGGCCGCCTGTTTGAGAACCTTGTCGTCGCGGTGCTTGTTGCTGATATCGACAGCGCAGAGAACGGTGCTCATGCCGGGACTCCTTCCTTTGTCATGCGGGCGCGTTGCAGCAGCACCACGAGGCCCAGCAGCACAAGCGCCGGGAGGTAGATCAGCTCCTGCGGGAGCTGCTTATGCGGGATCTTAACGGCGGTCAGGCGCACGGGATCGTCCCCGTAGAAGTCGAAGCTGGACATGCTGTCAGACACAGGCGTGCCGAACATCGGCTCCTCCAAGGTCATCATCCCATCGGTTTCCGTGGCAAGGAAGCCCATGGCCTCAAGCCGCTCCGCACCGGTGGCGCCGTCGCCGACGGGGACGACCATGGCCAGTTCCTTCATCTCCAGCGTGTCGAAATCGGGCCCAGCCACGCGGAAGCGAAGCTCCTGACCGGGTTCCGCGCTATCGAGCGCCGCAGCCACCTGCGCCGGGGCCACGTCCTGGAACGGCGGGCTGATGCGGTCCATGAAGAAATCGGGCCGGAACATCGCGAACGCGATGAGCACGAGCGCGATGCTCTCATAGATGCGGCTGCGGGTGAGGAAATAGCCCATGGTGCCCGCCGTGAAGACAAGGATCGCGATCGTGGACATCACGAAGACGATGATGCCTTGCGTCCAGGTCACGTCGATCAGCAGCAGATCGGTGTTGAAGATGAACACAAACGGCAGGGCCACGGTGCGCAGGCTGTAGAAGAACGCGGTGAAGCCGGTGCGGATCGCATCGCCCCCCGACACAGCGGCTGCGGCGAAGGACGCCAGGCCAACGGGTGGGGTCACATCGGCCATGATGCCGAAGTAGAACACGAACAGGTGCACCGCGATCAGCGGCACGATCAACCCGGACTGCGCGCCCAGTTCGACCACGACGGCGGCCATCAGGGACGACACCACGATATAGTTGGCCGTGGTCGGCAGCCCCATGCCAAGGATGAGGGACAAGAGCCCGACCATCACCAGCATCAGGATCAGGTTGCCGCCCGACAGGAACTCCACCAGATCGGCCATCACCTGGCCGACACCGGTCAGCGTCACCGTGCCGACGATCACGCCCGCCGTGGCGGTGGCAAGGCCGATGCCGATCATGTTGCGGGCACCGTCGATCAGGCCCTCCCAGAGATCGCGCACGCCGCCCATCAGGGCATTGGCCATGTCGCTCTCGCCGCGGAAGACCGCCTTCATCGGCCGCTGCGTGAGCAGGATCACGAACAGCAGCATGGTCGCCCAGAAGGCCGACAGGCCGGGCGATTTCTGCTCGATCATCAGGAAGTAGACCAGCACGATGATCGGCAGCAGGTAGTAGAGCCCGGTGGCGAAGATGTCGCCCACGACGGGCAGCTCCACCTCTTCGGCGTTCGGATCGTCGGGCTCCAGATCAGGGTGCTGGGCGGCGAACCACAGCAGCACCAGATAGGCGAGCACCAGCAGAGTCGGCAGGATGATCCCAGCCGCCGGGGTCGCACCCGCGATCCACTTCACCGGGTACTGGATGCCATAGCACAGACCGGCAAAGCCGACGAAGAACGCGGCCATCCCGCCGATGGTCTTGCCCATCGACACGACGCGGTTGCCCAGGGTCGGCATGTTGTTCTTCACCGCTTCGAGGTGAACGATATAGACAAGCGCGATGTAGGAGATCGCGGCGGGCAGGAAGGCGTGGGTGATGACCTCCACGTAGGAGATGCCCACATATTCGACCATCAGGAACGCGGCTGCGCCCATCACGGGCGGCATGATCTGGCCATTCACCGACGAGGCGACCTCAACCGCGCCCGCTTTCTCGGACGAGAAACCGACCCGCTTCATCAGCGGGATGGTGAAGGTGCCGGTGGTGACCACATTGGCGATGGAGGAGCCCGAGATCAGCCCGGTCGCGGCCGAGCCGACAACCGCCGCCTTCGCCGGGCCGCCGCGCAGGTGGCCCAGAGCTCCGAACGCCATCTTGATGAAGTAGTTGCCCGCGCCCGCCTTATCCAAAAGCGCGCCGAACAGCACGAAGAGGAAGACGAATTTCGTCGACACGCCCAGGGCGATGCCGAACACGCCCTCAGAGGTGATCCACATATGGGACATCGCCTTCTTCAGCGACGCGCCTTTCCAGCGGATGACTTCGGGCACGGCTTCGGAGGCGCCAAAGAACACATAGGCCAGGAAGATCGTTGCGATGATCGCCATGGCCGGGCCAAGTGCGCGGCGCGCGGCCTCGAACAGCAGGACGAGCCCGGCAAGAGCGACCCATTTGTCGGTGTTGTCTGCTAGCCCGCCAGCATCGACGATCTTCTGATAGAAGAAATAGCCGTAAAGCGCGATGAACGCGCCCAGCAGGGCCATGATCCAGTCCTGGATCGGCACATAGCCACGCGGGCTCGATTTGAACGCGGGGTAGGCCATGAAGGCCAGGAAGATCGCGAAGGCCAGGTGGATCTGACGCGAGTTGTTGATGATGTCTCCGGGCAGGATGTAGGGCGCCCAAGGGCTCGCCAGCAGCACCTGGAACAGCGACCAGACCACCGCGATGATGGCCAGCATCGTGCCCACCGGGCCAACTGGGTTGCGCGCGCCCGCGTCCGATGAGGAGACCAGCTCCTGAAGTTCTTCTTCGGACAAACCCTGTCCGGCCACTTGCGGCTCCGCCATGACTCACTCTCCCTGGAAATGCCGGTTATCCGGCTTGTCGTTGTGAAAAGGTCCTAAAAGGCGCCGGGGCGGGCGCGGTGCCGCCCCGGCCAAAGGCTGTGAGGGATCGCTTATTCGATCCAGCCCTGTTCGCGGTAGTATTTGGCCGCGCCGTCATGCAGCGGGGCGGACAGGCCAGCGGTGGCCATGTCTTGGGGCGTCAGGTTGGCGAAGGCCGGGTGCAGGTTCTTGAAGTCGTCGAAATTGTCGAAGACCGCTTTCACGACTTCGTAGACGGCTTCGTCAGACACGTTGGCCGAGGTGACGAAGGTCGCGCCCACACCGTAGGTGTTCACGTCCGCGTCGGTGCCGCGATACATGCCGCCGGGCACGGAGGCCGCGCGGTAGTAGCTGTTCTCTTCGATCAGCTTATCGACGGCTTCGCCTTCCACGGCCACGATGACGCTGTCACACGCGGTGGTGGCTTCCTGGATGGTGCCCGAGGGGTGGCCGACGGTGAATACGATCGCATCCACCTGGTTGTCGCACAGCGCGGCGGACTGTTCGGCGGGCTTCAGTTCGGCAGCGAGGCTGAAGTCGTCGGTGGTCCAGCCCATGGCGTCCAGCAGCACTTCAAACGTGGCGCGGGCGCCGGAGCCGGGGTTGCCAAGGTTGACGCGCTTGCCCTTCATGTCGTCGAAGGTGGTGATGCCGCTATCGGCGCGGGCCACAACGGTCAGCGGCTCGGCGTGGATCGAGAACACGGCACGCAGGTCTTCGAACGCGCCCTGGTCTTCGAATTTCGAGGTGCCGTTATAGGCGTGGTACTGCCAGTCGGACTGAGCAACACCGAACTCCAGTTCGCCTTCGCGGATGGTGTTGATGTTGTAGATCGACCCGCCGGTGGATTCGACGGAGCAGCGGATGCCATGCTCTTTGCGGCCCTTGTTGACCAGACGGCAGATCGCGCCGCCGGTGGGATAGTATACCCCGGTCACGCCCCCGGTGCCGATGGTGATGAAGTCTTCCGCAACAGCCGGAGCGGCCATGGCGACCGCTACGGCGGCAGCGGTGAACTTGAACTTGGAAAACATCTGGGTACTCCCTTGTCTTGATGTCTTTTCTTGGCCTTAGCCGTCCAGCAATTCGTCCAGACGGCGGTTGCTCTGCTCGACACGGGCGATGCGATCGCGGGCGGCGGGGCCGCTGCGACCGACAACCATGCCGATCAGAATCTCAATCAGCGTGAGAGTCGCCACATAGGACGAGTAGAAATGCGGGCTCTCGGTTGGAAGGATGAAGGAGCTTTGCGCGTATCGCAAGGCGGGGCAGGTATGGCTGTCGGTCAGCACCATGACATGCGCGCCCGACTCTTCGGCAAAGCGGGCAGCGCGAATCGCGCGGGACGAAAACGGCGGCTTGGTAACGACGATCAGGACATCGTCTTCGGTCACCGCCGCCAGCCCGCCGCCGAGCGATCCGCCCTGACGGCCGATCAGGTGCCAGTTGTCGGTGCAGTAATGGGCCAGGTAGCTCAGGTATTCGACGATCCCCGTCGCCCCGAGCGCACCGAACAGGTAGACGCGCCGCGCCCCGGACAGAAGATCGGCCGCCTCAGTGAGCGCCTGCGGATCAAGCCCGTGGCTCAGAGCATCCAGATTGGACCGGCAGGCTTCCAGATGGGCGGTGGCGAATTGCACGCTTTCTCCGATGGCTTCGGCGCGGTCGGCAAAGCTGCGGACCTGATCCCCGATCTGCGCCCTCAGGCTGTCGCGCAGGCTTTCGAACCCGTCATAGCCAAGCGCCTTTGCCAGCCGGGTGAAGCTGGCCGGAGCCACCTCCGCCTCGCGGGCAACGCTGCGCATGGAACGCGACGCGGTGTCAAACGGATGGGTTGCCACGAAATCGCCAGCACGCCGGAGCTGATCGCTCAGGCCTTCATAGGATTTTGCCAGGCGTTCCTCGAACTCCGTCGACACGCGATTCCCCCTTGGTGCGTTTTTACATCGCTTTGGAGGAGTGTTTCGTGTGTTTCATGTATTGTCAATGAATGAATCATCTGTTTCAGATTTGACGGTCTTTCGAGGATTTTCCCATGTCACATCTTTTTCCCCGTCATGCTCGGCTTCAGCAGCCCGTCGCCGTTCGTGGTGAGGGCGCCTACATCATCGACGCCGATGGCAAACGCTACCTGGACGCCTGCGGCGGCGCGGCGGTGTCCTGTCTGGGCCATTCCGATGCGCGTGTCAGCGCAGTTGCCAAGGCGCAGTTCGACAAGATCGCCTTTGCGCACACGGGCTTCTTCACGTCAGAGCCCGCGGAGGCCCTGGGCGAGCGCCTGACCGCGCTTGCGCCGGGCGATCTGGGCCGGGCCTATCTGGTCTCTGGCGGATCGGAGGCGATGGAGGCCGCGTTGAAGCTGGCCCGCCAGGTGATGATCGAGCGCGGCGAATCGCAGCGCACCCGCTTCATCGCCCGCCGTCAGAGCTATCACGGCAACACGCTGGGCGCTCTTGCCACTGGCGGAAATGCATGGCGCCGCGCGCCCTTTGCGCCGCTCATGATCGAAACCAGCCATATCGCGCCCTGCTATGCCTATCGTGGCCAGCAGGAGGGAGAGAGCCTGGAGGCGTACGGCCTGCGCATGGCCGATGAGCTTGAGGCCGAGCTCCTGCGCGTCGGCCCCGAAACGGTGATCGCCTTCGTGGCAGAGCCCGTTGTCGGCGCGACCCTGGGGGCCGTCCCTCCCGCGCCCGGCTATTTCAAACGGATCCGGGAGATCTGCGACCGCTACGGCGTGATCTTGATCCTGGATGAGGTCATGTGCGGGATGGGCCGCACCGGCACGCTCTTTGCCTGCGAGCAAGAGGGGGTGGTGCCGGATATCATGGCCATCGCCAAGGGGCTGGGGGCGGGGTATCAGCCTGCGGGCGCGATGCTCTGCCGCGAAAGCCTCTACCAAGAGATCGCCCAAGGCAGCGGGTTCTTCCAGCACGGGCACACCTATATCGGTCATCCGGTTGTCGCAGCGGCGGCCGGGGCGGTGCTGTCGCGGCTCGTCGATGACGGGCTGGTGGATCGGGTCGGCCCCATGGGCGCGGCCCTGCGCGCGGCGCTTGAGGACCGGTTCGCCGATCACCCCCATGTCGGTGACATCCGCGGGCGCGGGCTGTTCCTCGGGCTGGAGCTGGTTGCAGATCGGGACACGAAAGCGCCCTTTGACCCCGCGCGCGGCGTCGCGAAAGCGGTGAAAGCAACCGCGATGGAGGCCGGGCTGATGTGCTATCCGATGGGCGGCACCATTGACGGCCAGCATGGCGATCACGTTTTGCTCGCGCCGCCTTTCATCCTCGAAGACGCTCAGATCGGAGAGATCGTCGACAAGCTTGCCGTTGCGTTCGACGCAGTGATCGGCTGACGGGCCATTGCGATCAGGCGGTGTTAACGCCAACATCTGCCGGACGGTCGTTGCGCCGTCCGGCGGCTTGAGGGGGCTCCTGATGTTCAAACGCTCAGATTTTCCTGACGGGTTCACCTTTGGTGCAGCCACGGCGGCCTATCAGATCGAAGGCCATGCCTTCGGCGGCGCGGGGCCGTGCCATTGGGACAGTTTCGCCGCCACGGGCCGGAACGTTCTGCGGGCAGAAGACGGCGCGCGCGCCTGCGATCATTATCACCGCTGGCCCGAAGATCTGGATCTGATGCAGCAGGCGGGCTTTGATGCCTATCGGTTTTCGACCTCCTGGGCGCGGGTCATGCCCGATGGCCGGACCGTGAACCCCGAAGGTCTGGATTTCTACGACCGGCTGGTGGACGGGATGCTGGCGCGCGGCCTTGCGCCTTTCCTGACGCTCTATCATTGGGATCTGCCGTCGGTGCTTGCCGATGAGGGCGGCTGGACCAATCGGGCAACGCCCCAGGCCTTTGCCGATTTTGCGCAGGTTGTGATGGCGCGTCTCGGGGATCGCATCACCCGCACCGCCACGATCAACGAGCCCTGGTGCGTGTCCTGGCTGTCGCATTTCGAAGGTCACCACGCGCCCGGCCTGCGCGACATCCGCGCGGCGGCCCGCGCCATGCACCACATTCAGCTCGCCCATGGGCTGGCGGTGGAGCGGCTCCGGGCCGATGGGCATGACGGGCTGGGCGTGGTGCTGAACTTCACCGATGTGCAGCCCGCCGGGGCCGGGGATGCTGTGGCCGTGGCCCGCACCGACGCCATCGCCAACCGCTGGTTTATCGAAAGCATCGCGCATGGCACCTATCCCGAACCGGCTCTCGAAGGGCTGGAGCCGCATCTCCCGCAGGGCTGGCAGGACGACATGGCCTTGATCGGTGCGCCGATCGACTGGCTGGGCGTCAACTACTACACCCGCACGCGAGTTGAAGCCGATCCAGATACTCCGTGGCCCGCGACGCGGGCGGTCGATGGTCCGCTGCCCAAGACGCAGATGGGCTGGGAGATCTACCCCGAGGGGCTGCGCGATCTGTTGGTGCGCATGGCGCGCGATCATGTGGGCGATCTGCCGATCTTCGTGACCGAAAACGGGATGGCCTGGGCCGATGATGGCAGCCACTCCGACCCGGAGCGGGTGGACTTCATCGCGCGCCACTTGGAGGCGGCGCGGCAGGCCATGGCCCAGGGCGTGAACCTGCAAGGGTTCTTCTACTGGTCGCTGCTGGACAATTACGAATGGGCCTTCGGCTATGAACGCCGCTTTGGCCTTATCCATGTCGATTTCGACACGCTGGAGCGCAGCCCGAAAGCCTCCTATCACGCCTTCAAGGACGCGCTGAGCCGCTAGGCCTCGCCGGTCTCGTGCCGGTAGCGTTTGCGCGCAATCTCTTCGTGGTCGTCCTGCTGTTTCTGGTTCCGCAGAGCGGTTTCCACGAAATTCATGTGGGCCTCGACCGCGCGCCGCGCCTCGGCGGGGTCGCGCTCTTGCAGGGCCTCGTTGATGCGGCGGTGCTGGTGCAGGATCTCATCGCGCATGAAGCGCTGCCGGAACATCTGCTGGCGGTTGTAGAACACGCCTTCGGTCAACAGCCCGAACATGGAGCGCATCATGTGCAGCATGACCACATTGTGCGAGGCCTCAACGATCGAGAGGTGGAAATTCGCGTCCAGCCGCGCCTCTTCGGCGGGATTTCGGCGGTTGTGCTGGTCTTCCATCTTCTTCCAGATCGCGTCGATCACCTTCAGATCGGTGTCCGAGGCCAGCCGGGCAGCCCGTTCGGCGGCCAGCCCTTCGATGTCGCGGCGGAAGGACAGGTAGTCGAACACCGCCTCGTGATGGCTGGCCAGAAGGCTGATCAGGGCAGGGGGGAAGGCGCTTTCCAGATCGCTGCTGATGTGGACGCCGGCCCCGGCGCGGCTGACCAGAAGCCCGCGATCCGAGAGGTCCGCCAGGGCCTCGCGCAGGGACGGGCGCGACACGCCCAGCCGTTCGGATAGCTCACGCTCGGAGGGCAGGCGCTCACCGGGGCGCAGGACGCCGCGTAAGATGAGCTGCTCGATCTGGCGCGTCACACCGTGGCTTAGCTTTTCGGGCGTGATCTTTTCGAATGGCATCGGCGTCCCCTGCAAATTGGTAAAACCATATGACCGCCTCGTGCATCCCTCAACCCCCACGCGAAAGGGCCGCCCCGGAGGGACGGCCCTTCTGTGCGATCTTGCTGTCGGATCAGGCGTTGGGGGTGATGATGATCTCAACCCGGCGGTTCTGCGCACGGCCTGCGTCGGTGAGGTTATCCGCGACCGGTGCGTCTTCGCCGCGACCGATGGAGCGCACGCGGGACGGGGCCACGCCCGAGCCGGTCAGCACGGCGGCCACGGCCTGCGCGCGGCGCATGGAAAGCTGCTGGTTGTAGCTGGCCTCGCCCACATTGTCGGTGTGACCGACGACATTGACGGTGGAGGACGGGTAGCGGTTCAGCGACGCGGCCAGCGTTTGCAGGTCAGCGGTCAGGGAGCCGGTCAGCGCGGCACTGTCGGTGGCGAACAGGATGTCTTGCGGCATGGTCACGATCAGCTGATCGCCGGTGTTTACGATGCCCACATTGGAGCCCATCTGCGCGCGCAGCTCGGCTTCCTGTTTGTCCAGCTGCTGGCCGATCAGCCCGCCCCCGGCAGCGCCAAGCGCGGCGCCCAGAACTGCGCCCCGGCGGCGTTCCTGGGCGTTGTCGCCCGTGGCGATCCCGATCAAGGCACCCGCAGCCGCGCCGGTGAGAGCGCCGGTCTGGGTGTTGCGGTTCGGGTTGTTCGGGTCCTGCAGCGTCGACACGCAGCCGCCCAGGAACAGGGCGGAAGTGGCGACGGCAAGGGAAAGCTTCGAGGTGCTCATGGCATGTCCTGTATCAAATAGTGTTGGTCCCGAATGATCGACGGGATCTGGCGGGAGAATGGGCTCTGGAGGCCCTGCTATGCAATAGCGAACCGCCCGGCTGCGTGATCACGCCGCTCTTCCGCCTATCCGGCCTCTGTCCGGGCAGCTTCGCGGGCAAGCAGCGCGCGTTTCACCGGCAGGCCCCAGTGGTATCCGCCGATCCCGCCGCCCTGTCGCAGCACCCGGTGACACGGGATGACCCCCGAAAGCGGGTTGCGTCCGACCGCCGTGCCAACCGCGCGCGATGCGCCGTCCTGGCCGATCTGGCGGGCCACCGCTCCGTAGCTGGTTGTGGTGCCTTCTGGGATGGTCAGAAGCGCCTCCCAGACCTTGATCTGGAACGGGCCGCCCATGGCGTGAACGGGGCCGCGCCCGGACAGCGCGTCCTGGGCCAGTTGCACCACCGACGGATCGGTTTGAAACAAGGCCGCGGGCCAGCGGGCGCGCAGATCGGCGCGGGTCTGGTCGATCCCCGTCTCCCCGGCAAAGCCAAGCGCGCAGAGCCCGCGTTCGGTCGCCATGGCGACGAACGGGCCGTAGGGGCTTTCGCCCTCCGCTTCGCGAATGACCAGCCCGCGCCCTTTCGACGCCCAGGTGCCGGGGGTCATCGCCTCCCAGGTCACAAACAGATCGTGCAGCCGCGACGTGCCCGACAGGCCGACGCTCTGGGCGGCCTGCAACAGGGGCAGGTCCGCCGCCAGCATCGCCTTGGCCTGCGCCAGCGTCAGGTATTGCTGATAGCGCTTCGGGGACACCCCGGCCCAGCGGGAGAACACCCGTTGGAAATGCGCCGGGCTCATCCCCATACGGGTGGCCAGATCATCCAGTGAGAGCGGCCCTTGGGCGGCGTCGATCTCATGGATGGCGCGGCGGATGGTTTGATAGTGATAGCTGTCTTCCATGCAACGACCTTAGCGCGGGCGCGTCGTCCGGGCGACCCGAAGCTTGCGCATTGCGCCGCGCCGCGCGATAGGGAGCCCCATGGCCAAGCAGCTCTCATACCCTGTCCTGCAAGAGATCTTCACCCGCTTCCAGGACGCCGAAGCCGAGCCCAAGGGCGAGCTGGAGCATACCAATGCTTTCACCCTAGTCGTGGCGGTCGCGCTTTCGGCACAGGCCACCGACGCCGGAGTCAACAAGGCCACGCGCGGGCTGTTCGCCGTGGCGGATACGCCGGAAAAGATGCTGGAGTTGGGCGAAGAGGGCGTCATCGCCCACATCAAGACCATCGGCCTTTACCGGAATAAGGCCAAGAACGTGATCGCCCTGTCCCGCAAGCTGGTCGACGAATATAGCGGGCAGGTGCCGTCTTCCCGCGCGGCGCTGACATCGCTGCCGGGGGTGGGGCGCAAGACGGCCAATGTCGTCCTGAACATGTGGTGGGGACACCCGGCGCAGGCCGTGGATACCCACATCTTTCGGGTCGGGAACCGCTCTGGCATCGCGCCGGGTAAGGACGTTAACGCCGTCGAAAGAGCTATCGAAGACAACGTGCCCGTTGAATTCCAACGCCATGCCCATCACTGGCTGATCTTGCACGGGCGCTACACCTGCGTCGCCCGCAAACCGAAATGCGCCGCCTGCCTGATCCGCGACCTGTGCACCTTTGAGGAGAAAACCCTGTGACCACCTATGAGATCGTCGGCATCGGCAACGCAATCGTCGATGTGATTTCCCATGCGGATGATAGCTTCCTTGATCTCATGGGGATCGAAAAGGGCATCATGCAACTGGTGGAGCGTGAACGGGCCGAAGTGCTCTACGCCGCCATGCAGGACCGGACCCAGGCGCCGGGCGGATCGGTTGCCAACACCCTCGCCGGGATCGGCGCCATGGGGGTGTCGACGGCTTTCATTGGCCGCGTGCGCGATGACGCTTTGGGGCGGTTCTATGCTCAGGCCATGGAACAGGCCGGGACCGCCTTTGTGAACCCGCCGCTGCCGGGCGACGTGCCGACCTCGCGCTCGATGATCTTCGTCTCCCCGGACGGGGAGCGGTCGATGAACACCTATCTCGGGTTTGGTGCCGACCTCGATGCCGGTGATGTGCCGGACGCCGTTGCGCGTGGCGCGCAGCTGCTGTTCCTTGAGGGCTATCTCTACGACAAGCCGGGCGGGAAAGCTGCGTTCGAACAGGCTGCGCGCCTGTGCCACGAGGGCGGTGGCATTGCGGGGATCAGCCTGTCCGACCCGTTTTGCGTGGACCGGCACCGGGCAGATTTCCAGGCCCTCGTCGCGCAGCTCGACTTCGTCATCGGCAATGTCCACGAGTGGGAGTCGCTCTATGAGAGCGACATCGACACCGCGCTCGACCGCGCGGCGGCGGCGACGGGTGTTGTCGTCTGCACCCGCTCCGGGGAAGACGTGCTGCTGCGCCGGGGGGACGAGACGGCCATCGCACCGGTGACGCGGGTCACGCCCGTAGACGCCACCGGAGCAGGCGATCAGTTCGCTGCAGGCTTCCTGTTCGGTCTGTCCCAAGGGCGCGACCTGCTCACCTGCGGACGCATGGGCAACCTCGCCGCCGCAGAGGTGATCCGCCATATTGGCGCGCGTCCGCAAAGCGACATGCGCGCCGTGTTCGAGACCGCCGGGCTGCTCTGAGCGGATTGCTTTGGACGATGCACCACCCCGCGCTCGCAGGGGTGGCGCGGCGGACAGGTTGCGAGGCCAAGGGCGGCGCACGAAGAACGCGCTTAGTTTGCTGAATGTCAGACGGTCTTGGCTATTGCGTCAGAAACGGGCCCGGTCCCGAGGAGCCCGACGGTTACGGCAGAGCCGCGAAGGTCCGAGCCAATACCTATGGCGGCTCTGCGGAGCCCTAGCACTGGACGTTCGTCACGCGACCATATCCAACGCCAGCCCCGCGACCTCACGAATAGAGCCAACAGCCTCGCGCGTTCGACCGCGTTCTGCGTCAATGAATACTGTGACGACGAATGGAATGCCGTCGGGCGACCATAGGACCGCAATGTCGTTTGCCGCGCCATTCGATGAGGTGCCGGGCTTGTTTCCAACCGTCCAATCGCCGGATACGGCGGCTCTTATCCTGTTCCGGCCATTTTGCTCATTGCGCATCCATTGGATCAGTCGTGCGCGGGACTGGTCCGACAGGACGTTGGCGGACATCGTCAATTGACTGAGCGTCCGGGCCATGGCCCTTGGGCTTGTGGTGTCACGCTCATCGCCTTCAGTATTGGAGTTGAGCGCCAACTCTACGCGGTCAAGACGACTGGTTGTGTCTCCAATGTCCCGGAAAAACTGCGTCATGGCCGCGGGTCCACCAATATGCGTCAGCAGAAGGTTAGCAGCGGTGTTGTCGCTGTATTCGATAATGGCCTGACATAGATCGCTGATGCTCATGCTTCCGGCAGCGAGATTATTCTGGGTGACGGGTGACGTCGGCAGTATCTCTGTCCCCCCGAAGGCCAGCCGCTCATCAAGATCAAGTTGCCCTTGATCAGACCGAGACAGGCAAAGTGCCGCCAGCGACGCCTTGAATGTCGAACACATGGCAAACCGTTCGTCAGGACGGTGCTCAAAAGCCTGTCCAGTTCTGAGATTTTCGGCGTAGACCCCAATTCTAGCGGATAGTCTTTGCTCAATGCTTTCCAGTTCCGCCCTTGTATCGGCACGGGCTGCGCGGCTGAGCATGCCAGCGGCAAGGCTTCCGAAAATCAGGTCTCTGCGCTTCATAAGGAGCCTCCGTTGCTGTTCGCCTGAAAACGCGGTGGTGAGCGAGGGGAGGAGGCTTCAGATCGCTTCATCTCTACTGCCTGCTCAAACTGCCTGCCTTAAGCTGACAATAGGCGCGAGGGGTATTTCTGACCATTAGCCTATTCCTGAAGAGCGGCTTTTCGCGCAGTTTCGGAGAACGGCTTCGAAATATCGCGCATCTTGGTCATAGGCGCGCGACGCTTCACCGATTTTTCGTATCGAGAACGGGCATGGTGATACAAAACCCGCCTCCTCGAGTTGGAGGTATCAGAGAGGTATCACGAACGAGCCCCCAAAGGGGCCGGGGGCCGCGCCCCCTACCGTTCCTTCACATAGGGCTCGCCGCCCGCGCGCGGCGGGATGGCCTTGCCGACAAAGCCCGCCAGGATCACCACCGTCAGGATGTAGGGCAGCGCGTCGAGCAGTTGCACCTGCACCTTGAAGCCCAGCACGTCCTGAATGATGTCGGGGCGCAGGGCGAGTGCCTGAAGGTAGCCGAACAGGTAGCAGGCCGCGAGCGCCCAGAAGGGGCGCCATTTTGCGAAGATCAGCGCGGCAAGGGCAATGTAGCCTCGCCCGGCGGTCATTTCCTTGACGAACCCGGCCTGCAGAGAGGTCGACATATACGCCCCCGCGATCCCGCACAGCACGCCGCAGATCAGCACCGCCGCATAGCGCAAGCGCACCACGTTGACCCCGGCGGTGTCCACGGCGGCGGGGTTCTCCCCGACCGCCCGCAGGCGCAGGCCAAAGCGGGTGCGGAACAGGATCCACCAGGTCAGCGGCACCATGAAGAGGGACAGGTAGACCAGGACGGAGTGGCCCGAGATCACGCCGGAATAGATCGCACCGAGCCCGGTGGCCTCCTCGGAGGCTCCGGGCAGATGCCTGGGCCCGAAACGGGCGCTGTCGCTCAGGGCCGGGGTGCGCCCGCCTTGGGCGAACCAGGCCTGCGCGATCACGATCGTCATGCCCGACGCCAGGAAGTTCAGCGCCACGCCCGAGATAAGCTGGTTGCCCCGGAACGTGATCGAGGCCACGCCATGGATCACCGACAGCGCCATCGCGGCGGCGATCCCGGCAGCAAGCCCGATCCAGGCCGATCCGGTGCTGTAGGCCACGGCGGCGGTCAGGAACGCAGAAGCGAGCATCTTGCCTTCAAGGCCGATGTCGAAGATGCCCGAGCGTTCAGAGAAAAGCCCGGCCAGGCATGCCAGCAGCAGCGGCGTTGCCAGGCGGATGGCGGAGGACAGGAGCTCCAGGTCGACGAGTTCGAACAGGGTCATGGTGTTACTCCGAAGCCGGCAGGTTGCGCTTGGGCGAGAAGAAGGGCTCCACCGCCATGCGCACCATATTGTCGAGCGCGCCGGTGAACAGGATCACGAGCGCCTGAAGCACGACAACGATGTCGCTGGGGATCGAGGTCCAGAGGTCCAGCTCGGCCCCGCCCTGATAGAGGAAACCGAACAGCAGCGCCGCAAGCACCACCCCGAACGGGTGGTTGCGGCCCATCAAGGCGACGGCGATGCCGATGAACCCGGCCTGATTGACGGCGTTCAGGGTCAGCTTTTCGGCGTCACCCATGGTGTTGTTCACGGCCATCAGCCCGGCAAGCGCGCCCGAGATCAGCATGGAGATCATGATGATCTTGGTCGCGCCGATCCCGGCATAGCGGGCGGCGGGTTCGGATTGACCGAAGGCGCGGGTCTCATAACCCAGCCGGGTGCGCCAGATCAGCAGCCACACCACCACGCAGGCGGCGAGCGCCAGGAAGAAGGTGATATTGGCGGGCGCGCCGCGGAACAGGGGCGTTTCCCCGAAGGAGAACATGTCCTGGAAGCTGGGCAGGTTGGTCGTCTCGGGGAAGCGCGCCGAAGCCGGGTCGGAGGCGCCGCGCGGCTTGAGCTGATTGACCAGCAGGTAGTTCAGCAGCGCCGCCGCGACGAAGTTGAACATGATCGTGGTGATCACGATATGGCTGCCGCGCTTGGCCTGCAGCCACGCCGGGATCGCCGCCCAGGCTGCGCCGAACAACGCCCCGCCGATGGAAGCGCCGATCAGCGCCAGCGACCAATGCGGGAAGGGGATGTAGAGACACACGAGCGCCACGCCCAGGCCCCCGATCATCGCCTGACCTTCGCCGCCGATGTTGAACATCCGCGCGTGGAACGCGACCGCCACGGCCAGCCCGGTGAAGATGAAATTCGTGGTGTAGAACAGCGTGTAGCCCCAACCCGCGCTTGTTCCGAAGGCGCCGGTCACCATGGTGCGGATCGCCAGCCAGGGGTCTTCGTTGATCCCCATGATGACCAGAACGGAAATCAGCGCGGCCAGCACCAGCGAGATAAGAGGGATCAGGACCACATCGGCCCAGTTCGGCAAACGGTTCATGGCTCAGCTCTCCTTGCCTGCGCGGGCCTGATCGGCCTCGACCGCCTTGCGCGCGTCGCCTTGCGTCGCTTCGTTCATGCCAGCCATCAACAGGCCCAGCTCTTTCTCGTCGGTCTCCGAGGGCAGGCGTTCGCCCATGATCCGGCCGTCGAACATGACGGCGATGCGGTCCGACAGCCCAAGGATCTCTTCGAGCTCCACGGAAACCAGCAAGATCGCCTTCCCGGCATCGCGCAGCTCCACGATCCGTTGGTGAATGAATTCGATGGCGCCGATATCGACCCCGCGCGTGGGCTGGCCGACCAGCAGCAGATCGGGGTTGCGCTCGATCTCGCGGGCCAGGACGATCTTTTGCTGGTTGCCGCCGGAGAAGCTCTTGGCGGTCAGATTCGGATCCGGGGGGCGCACGTCGAACCGCTCCATCTTGGCGGCGGTCTCTTCCTTCATGCGGGCGTTGTTCATCAGAACGCCACTGCCCCACATGTCGTCATGGTGGTAGCCAAAGGCAATGTTCTCCCAGGCGTGGTACTCCATGATGAGCCCCTCGCGCTGCCGGTCTTCGGGCACATGGGCGATGCCCCGGGCGCGGCGGCTCTGACCGTTGGAATGGCGCCCGGTCAGGTCGATCTGCTGCCCGTTGAGCCGCACCGACCCCTTGGCCGTCTGATAGCCCCCTAGCACTTCGAGAAGCTCCGATTGTCCGTTCCCGGCAACCCCGGCAATGCCGAGGATTTCCCCGGCGCGAATGTCCAGATCAATGCCGCGCAGCTTCTGCACGCCCTTGTCGTCGGTCACCTTCAGATCGCGCACTTCCAGCACAACGTCGCCGGGGGTGGCAGGTTTCTTGTCCACCCGCAAAAGCACCTTGCGCCCGACCATCAGCTCCGCCAGTTCGGACGGGCTTGTGTCGGCGGTCTGGACCGTATCCGTCATTTTGCCCCGCCGCATCACGGACACGCTGTCGGTGATCTCCATGATCTCGCGCAGCTTGTGGGTGATGAGGATAATCGTCTTCCCCTCGCGCTTGAGGTTCTCGAGGATGCGGAACAGGTGATCGGCCTCGGCCGGGGTCAGCACGCCCGTGGGCTCATCAAGGATGAGGATGTCCGCCGCGCGATAGAGCGCCTTGAGGATCTCTACCCGCTGCTGCATCCCCACGCCAATGTCCTGGATCAGCGCGTCCGGGTCCACGTTCAGCTCGTATTCCTCGGCAAGCGCCTTGAGCTCCTTGCGGGCCTTGGCGAGGCTGGGCCGCAGCAGAGCGCCGTCCTCCGCGCCCAGCACGACGTTTTCGAGAACGGTGAAGTTCTGCACCAGCTTGAAATGCTGGAACACCATGCCGATGCCATGGCTGATCGCCGCCTGGCTGTCCGGGATGGAGACCTTTTGGCCGTGGATGAAAATCTCTCCGGCATCGGCTTTGTAGAACCCGTAAAGGATCGACATCAGGGTCGATTTCCCGGCGCCGTTTTCCCCGATGATCCCATGGATCGTGCCGGGCATCACGCGGATGGAAATATCCTTGTTGGCCTGCACCGGCCCAAAGCTTTTGGAAATGCCCTTCAGCTCAATGGCGGGGGTGTCGCTCATGTTGTCTCTCCGGTGCCGTTGAACCCGGCCATGTGTTCGATCCTGCCGCGTTCATCGAGAAGCGCGAAATACTGGCCCCGCATCAAGGCGCGACCGTCCACCGTGAAGTCGATCACGGCACGCGCTGCCCCATGATGGAGATCGCGGGACACGATCTGCGCCTGCGCGCCGGGCATGCGGGCGGTAAAGGCGCCGATATAGTCGGTCAGCGTGCCCAGGTCTTCGATGGGATGGGGGGTGTTGGGATCGCAGTAGCGAAAGGGCGCGGCCATAGCACCATCCAGAGCGGCTTCGCGCGCGGATGCGTCCTCTTCGCTCCAGGCTTGGAAAAAGCCGGTGATCGCATCGCCCATAAGCTGTGCCTCTTTGCAAAAACGGGCCGCGCGGAACAGCACGGCCCGTCTTTTTTGTCCTAAAACGGCCTTAGAAGTCCAGAACCGGGCAGCTGTCGTCGTCGAAGTAGTTGTGCACTTCGATCTCACCGGCGATGATTTTGCCTTTGGCTTCTTCGACCGCGGCGATCATCTCTTCGGTGATCAGATCGGCGTTATACTCGTCCAGAGCATAGCCAACACCGTTGGTGGCCAGGTCGACCGTCTGGAAGCCGGTTTCCAGGTCATCGCCCTGCATCAGCAGGTCGTAAACCGCCACGTCCACGCGCTTGAGCATGGAGGTCAGGACCTTGCCCGGGTGCAGGTAGTTCTGGTTGCTGTCCACGCCGACCGACAGGATGCCTTCGTCAGCGGCGGTTTGCAGCACGCCCACGCCGGTGCCGCCCGCTGCGGCATAAACCACGTCGGCGCCCTGGCTGATCTGGGCGCGGGTCAGCTCGGAGCCCTTCACCGGATCGTTCCAGGCCGACGGGGTGGAGCCGGTCATGTTGGCGATCACGGTCGCATCGGGGTTCACGGCCAGAACGCCTTCGGCATAGCCGCAGCCGAATTTGCGGATCAGCGGAACATCCATGCCGCCGATGAAGCCGACGGTGCCGGATTCGGAGGCCATCGCGGCCAGCATCCCGACCAGATACGAGCCTTCGTGCTCAGAGAAGGAGATGGTCAGCACGTTCGGCGCTTCGACATAGCCGTCGATGGTCACGAACTTGGTGTCGGGGTAGTCCGGGGCGACTTCGGCGATCGGGTCGGACATGGCAAAGCCGGTGGTCACGATCGGGTTGGCGCCGGTTTCGGCAAAGCGGCGCAGGGCCTGCTCGCGCTGCGCTTCGGATTTCAGCTCGATCTCCAGATAGGTACCGCCGGTTTCCTCGGCCCAACGCTGGGCACCGTTGAAAGCGCTCTCGTTGAAGCTCTTGTCGAACTTGCCACCCAGATCGAAGATCACGGCCGGGTCGGCCATGGCGGTGCCTGCGGTCAGGGCGCACAGGGCAGCGGCGCCAAAAAAGCTCTGCTTGAGGGTCATGTGTTCATTTCTCCCTGGTCCTTGGTCTGCTGGGATCCATGGCCGGACCGGGCCGTGGCAGCATCGTCTGGGCAGGAAACCCCGCCAGGCGTTACGGGCCAGATTAGGCCGTTTGCCACGTCTGGGGTCAAGGAGAATTGCTGCGGCCTAAAGCCCGCGCCGCAGGATCAGCGCATCTGCCGCAACGGCACCTTCGCGTCGATAATAGCCCTTGCGCCGGGCCACCTCGCGCCATCCGTCGCGCGCGTAGAGCGCCTGCGCGGGGGCGTTGTCTTCGGCCACTTCGAGGAAGGCCTCCCTGGCACCTAAATCGCGCGCCTTGGCGGCAAAGCCCTGCAAAACATGGGCCGCGATGCCCTGTCTGCGCTGCGCAGGATCGGTGCAGATGGTCAGCAGCTCCGCCTCCCCGGCGATGGCGCGGCCAAGCGCAAAGCCACCCGGCGCGGTGATCAGGAAGGTGCCGGGCTGGGGAAGCAGCTCTTCGAAATCGGCGGTGCGCCATCCATGGGCGTCTCCGAAGGCGGCGCGATGCAGTGCGGCGAGCGCGTCGGGCGTCACGGGAGAATCACCGGCGGTGGATCCGACGGCGGCGCGGCATCTGCCGGGCGCAGATACACCGGCGCCGGGGCGGGCTGCGGCGTGCCGACCCGCAGGGCGGCCAGACGTGCCATGGCGGCGACCGCTGCGGCCGCGTCAAACGGTTCGGCCTCTCCGTCTTCCAACACGATGTCAGACAGAGGGGCCGCGTGGCGCAGGGTTTGCACATAGCGCCGCCCGCGCGGGGCGGGCAGGGTGAAGCGGTCCTCGGTGGTTTCGCTGAGCGCCTCGAAACTGGTGATGCCTATGGCGGGGATGTCGAGCCCCAGAGCCAGCCCCCGCGCAGCGGCAACAGAGATGCGGATGCCCGTGAAATTGCCGGGCCCCGTGCCCACGCCGATGGCGCTCAGATCGGCCCAGGTGGTATCGGTTTCGGCCAGAAGCTCTTCCAGTAGCGGCATCAGGCGTTCGGCCTGCCCGCGGGTCATGGGCTCAACCCGGGTGGCCACGATCCGCCCTGCGCGCAGCAAAGCGGCCGCGCAATGCGCGGCCGATGTGTCAAACGCCAGAACGGTGGGCTCAGACGGCAATGGGGCGGACCTCGGTCACTTCGGGGATGAAGTGGCGCAGCAGGTTTTCGATCCCCATCTTCAGCGTCAGCGTCGAAGACGGGCAGCCCGCGCAGGCGCCTTGCATGTGCAGATAGACGACGCCGCGGTCAAAGCCGTGGAAGGTGATATCCCCGCCATCTTGCGCGACAGCCGGGCGCACGCGGGTGTCCAGCAGCTCTTTGATCTGGGCGATGATCTCGGCGTTTTCGCCGTCGCCTTCGTGATCGGCATGACCGCCCGCCTGGCCCGAGCCATCGGCAAGCGCGGGCGCGCCGGATTGCAGATGCTCCAGGATGGCTCCAAGGATCGCGGGTTTGAGATGATCCCAATCGCGGGCCTCGGCCTTGGTCACGGTGATGAAGTCATGGCCCAGGAACACGCCCGCAACGCCGTCCACCGCGAACAGCCGCGCGGCCAGCGGAGAGCTGCCCGAGCTTTCCGCAGAAGGAAAATCGGCGGTGCCCGTTTCCAGCACGGTCTGGCCCGGAAGGAACTTCAGCGTGGCGGGGTTCGGGGTGGATTCGGTTTGAATGAACATCGAGGACGCCCCTTTTGTAGCTTGCCTTCGATATGCGCTCCGCATGGGCCAGCGTCAAGACGCGGGGCGGCGTTCCAGCAAATCCCAGCGGTTCCCGAACGGGTCGCGCCAGACGGCAACGCGGCCATAGGGCTCCGCGCGGGGGGCTTCTTCGAAGGTGACGCCCGCAGCCAGCATCCGCGCGTGATCGCCGGTGAAATCGTCGGTTTCCAGGAACAGCGCGACGCGCCCGCCGGTTTGGTTTCCGATGGCGGCCTCTTGGGCAGGGCCACGGGCCTGCGCCAGCAGCAGCGCGGCGCCGCCGTCCCCCGGAGACACCACCACCCAGCGTTTGCCCGGCTGCGGTGTGTCTTCGATCAGATCGAAGCCCAGCAGGCCGACATAAAACGCGAGCGCGGCGTCATAGTCCGACACAACCAGAGTGATGAGCCCAATGCGGCGGGTCAGGTGATCGCCTCCAGCCGTTCTTTGGAGATCCCGCCGGGCACGATGGTCAGCGGCACCGGCAAAGAGCCGGCATTGCGGGACATTTCCTTGATCAGCGGGCCGGGATCCTTGCCTTCGCTGGAGGCGCCCAGCACCAGAACGCCGATTTCGGGGTCCTCCCGGATCTGAGCGAGGATCTGCGGTACGGCATCCCCTTCGCGGATCACCAGTTCAGGGGAGACGTTCTGGCGGTCGCGCATCCACTTGGCGAAGACTTCGAAATGGGCCTCGATCCGCTCGCGGGCCTCTTCGCGCATGATGTTGCCCACGCCGATCCAGTGGTTGAACTCCTCGGGGGCGATCACCGACAGGATGGTCACACCGCCGCCGGTGCTGGCGGCGCGCATGGCGGCAAAGCGCATGGCATTAAGGCATTCGCGGCTGTCATCGAGCACGACGAGAAACTTGCGCATGGGGGTCTCCCTTTCGGGGGGAGTGTGCATGGCGGCGGCCATCGGCGCAATGGGTCACAGCCGCGCGATCACGACGGGGACCAGGGCGGACAGCATGAGCAGCCGGGCGACATGGGCGGCGGCGGTGAAGCCGGGATTGGCCCCCATGGCCGCACCGATGGCCAACATCGTCTCCAGCCCGCCGGGCGCGAAGGCGGTCAGCACATGGGGCAGGGTCATGTTCAGCAGGCGATGAACGGCAATCGCGGCCAGGGTCGCGATGCCCGCCGCAAGCGCCGTGGAGGCGAGCCCCGCGCCCGCGTGGCGCAGGATCATCCGGGGTGGCAGGCTGGCCAGACGTGCGCCGATCAGCGTGCCGATCCCGGCAAGGGCGGGCTGCGTGATCCAGTCGGGGGCGCGGCCTTCGGCAAAGCCGGTGCCGGTCAAGAGCGCGGCGGCGAACAGTGCCGCCATGAGCGACGGCGCGGGGATGCGCAGCCGTTGGCACAAAGGCCACAAGATCAGCGCCAGCCCGGCGGCCAGAACGAGATAGCGCAGCGGCAGATCGGCGCGGGGCGCAGGGGCGATCCCGTCCAGCCCTGCCAGGTGGACCGCAAAGGGCACCGCCAGCGTCAGGATCAGCACGCGCAAGGTTTGGATGACAGCAATGGCTCCGCTGTCGTCGCCTCGATCCTCCGCGATGGCGAGCACGAAGCTCAGATGCCCCGGTGTGGAAGCCAGGAACGCCGCGCGCCGGTTCATTCCAAACAGCCGCGACATCATCCAGGTGCCAAGCCCCATGGTCGCCAGAAGCGATAGCGCGAGCATGGCAAAACCGGCGGGCCAGATCAGAAAGGCGTCGAACGCTTCGGGGGTCACGCCCGTGCCGATCCCCAGCCCCGCGAGCAAGAAGAGCCCGTTGCGGAAAGGGACGGGAATGGACGCCGCCCGCCCCGCCAGAGCAAGCGCGGCAACGGCAAGCGCAGACCCGGTGAGCGGCGCCAGGGGAACCCCCGCTGCCTGAGCCGCAAGCGCCCCAAGAGCGCCGACGGCGAGGGTCAGCGGCAGGCTCACTTTTGCGTCGCGGCCCAGTCCCAATACAGCTCGCGCGCACGGCGGGTCACCGGGCCGATCTGGTATTGGCGGTCGTCAAAGGCCGTGACGGGCGTGACCTTGGTCATATTGCCGGACAGGAACACCTCGTCCGCCGCGCGGAAATCGTCGAAGGTCAGGACCGTTTCGACGACTTCGATCCCGTCCTTGCGCAGGTTGTCGATATGGCGGGCGCGGGTGATGCCGCTCAGGAACGTGCCGTTGGCGATCGGGGTCATGGCGACGCCGTCCTTGACCATGAACACGTTGGCGGTGGCCGTCTCGGCGACGTTGCCCATGGCATCCGCCACAAGCGCGTTGGAGAAGCCTTTGGATTTCGCTTCCGCCAGCATCCGTGCGTTGTTCGGGTAAAGGCACCCGGCCTTGGCGTTGCACACGGCAGTCTCCAGCACTGGGCGGCGGAAACGGGTGGTCGTCAGCGTGGCCGAGGCGGTTTCGGGAGCCATCGGGATGGCTTCCAGGCAGATGGCGAAGCCGGTTTCCGACGGGTCGATATCGACCCCCATCGGGCCGCCATGGATGCCCCAATACATGGGGCGAATGTAGACGGCGGTGCCGTCGTCATAGGCCTTGAGCCCCTCGCGGGTGATCTGGACCATGTCGTCGGCACTGACCGTCGGGCGGATCCCCAACGCTTCGGCGGAGCGGTTCACGCGGGCGCAGTGTTTGTTCAGATCGGGCGTCAGGCCGCGGGCGAAGCGGGCGCCGTCAAAGACGGTCGTGCCCAGCCAACTGCCGTGATCGGCGGCGCGCATGATCGGAACGTCTCCGTCATGCCAGGTGCCGTTGAAATAGGTGCGAATTTGGGTGCCGACGGCCATTGCAGGTCTCCTTTGGCGCGAGACTAGGTGGCGGGGCGAGAGAGGTCCAGAGGCGGACTGGGGCTCTGCCCCAGACCCCGAGGTGTTTGAACAAATAAGAAGATCAAAGAGCGATCTGATCTGCCTGTAGCGCCCCGGCCACCGTATCGAGCGCCGTGGCGAGATGGGCGTCGAGCACCGGCAGGAGGTCCGTCCAGCAGGTGATCCCCTTGAGCGGCGCCGCGCCGTCCGAGATGCCGCGCAGACCGATCAGGGGCAGGTCGTGCTGCTGGCAAGCGCGCAGGATGGCCCAGGTTTCCATGTCCACCATGTCCGCGTCGATGCCGCGATAGGCGTCCCCGCTGACCACGGACGCGCCGGTTGCGAGCCGTCCGGCGGGCAGGCCCGGCACCTGCGGCAGAGCGATCTCGGGCGGCAGGTCGGAGAGCGGGGTGACGCCCTTGGGGAAGCCCAGGGGGCTTGCATCCATGTCGCGGTAGCTGACCGAAGAGACCTGGTAGACAGCCCCTTGATCAAGCCGCGCCGATCCGGCCGAGCCCAGGCAAATGACCAGATCCGGCCGATTTTCGGTCAGTTCCAGCCGCGCGAGCGCGCCCGCCGCGACCACCCCGGCTTCCGCCGGGCCGACGCCGGTCATCAGCGGGGTGATGCGCGCGCGCAGATTGGGGCCGTACTCGGCATCGGCTGCCATCATGAACAGCACCCGCTTGCCGCCAAGCGTATCGATATGGGGCAGGGCGCTCAGCGGAGCAGCCCCACGATATCGTAGGTCCGCGCAAGGATCGGGTCCGCGATTTCGCGGGCGCGATCGGCGCCGCGGGCCATAATGCGGTCGATCTCGCTGCGCTCGTTCATCAGGCGGCGCATCTCACCGGAGATGGGCGCGAGCTTTTCGACCGCGAGCTCTGCGAGGGCGGGCTTGAACTGGCCCCAACCGGCGCCCGCGTATTCGGTGATCACCGACTCGCTGCTTTGCCCGGACAGGCCAGCGTAGATGTTGACGAGGTTGCGCGCTTCGGGGCGGCCTTCGAGACCGTCGAGCGTTTCGGGCAGGGGCTCGGGATCGGTGCGGGCCTTCTTGAATTTCTTCGCGATCGTGTCCGCGTCATCGAGCATGTTGATCCGCTCCATGTCGCTTTCGCCGGATTTGGACATTTTCTTGGAGCCATCGCGCAGGTTCATCACGCGCATGGCCGGTCCGTCGATGACCGGCTCGGTCATCGGGAAGAAATCCACGCCGTAGTCGTGGTTGAACTTTGCCGCGATGTCGCGGGTCAGCTCGACATGCTGTTTCTGATCCTCGCCGACGGGGACGTGGGTCGCGTGGTAGAGCAGGATGTCGGCGGCCATCAGCGACGGGTAAGCGTAAAGGCCAAGCGATTGCTTTTCGGCGTTCTTGCCCGCCTTTTCCTTGAACTGGGTCATGCGGTTCATCCAGCCCAGACGCGCGACGCAGTTGAGGATCCAGCCGAGCTCCGCATGGGCGGGCACACGGGCCTGATTGAAAAGGATGGATTTTTCCGGGTCGATTCCGGCGGCCAGATACCCTGCGGCAACTTCGTAGGTGGTCTGGCGCAGCTCTGCCGGGTCCTGCCAGACGGTGATCGCATGCAGGTCCACGACGCAGTAGAGCGCCTCCTGACCGGCCTCTTGCATATCGACGAAACGCTTGATCGCGCCCAGGTAGTTGCCCAGCGTCAGCCCGCCGGACGGCTTGACGCCAGAGAAAACACGGGGGGTAAAGGACGTATCGGTCATGGGAGCCTCGGGTCTGGACGGATGGTCCTGGCTCGCTTACCGCTGGGCCGCCGACGCGTCAACGACAGAGCCTGCCATGAATGATCGCCCCGTGAACCCTCTTCCGCCGCTGGTGCTGGCCGTTTTTATCGTGCTGGCGCTGATCGAAGCGGCTCTGAGCCTGGGAAGCGCCGGGGTTCTGGGCGGGGCTGAGGCCGTGGGTTGGCGTGTGGCGCTGATTGACCGGCTCGCTTTCGCCCCACGGGTGCAGGAGCTGGTCTGGCGCGGCAATTGGGAGCCACAGCTGCTGGCGCGCTATGTCAGCTACCCGCTGGTCCATGTCAGCTTCACCCATGCGGCTTTTGCATGCGCGCTGTGGCTGGCCTTGGGGAAATTCGTCGGAGAGCTTTACCGCCCGCTGGCTCTGGCGGTGATCACCCTCGCGGCGGTGATTGGCGGCGCGGTGGTCTATGGGGTCTACGGGAGCCTCATCGGGCGGAACATGGCTCTGGTTGGGGCCTATCCGGCGGTTTACGGCCTGATCGGCGCCTATACCTACCTGATGTGGCTGCGGCTGGGGCAGATCGGAGACAGCCCGGCCAAGGCGTTTCGCCTGATCGGCGTCCTGATGGGGCTTCAGCTGACCTTTGCCATGCTGTTTGGATCGGATCCAAGCTGGACGGCGGATTTGGCCGGGTTCATCTTTGGCGGGATCGCGGCGATCCTGGTTGCACCCGGAGGGTGGAAGGCCTTCCTGCGCAGGATGCGCCGGGACTGAACGGGGCGATTACTCTCCGCCGCCCGAGCCACCGTCGCCGCCGCCGTCGATGACGCCCCCAGCCACGGTGCTGGCGGGGATCGCGCTCGAGACGTATTCGCGGAAGATGACTTCGGCGTATTTGCCGTTGAGCACCATCGGGTGATTGCGCACAAAGCCACTGACTTCGGTGACGGTGCGGCGATTGCGGCGCTCGCGTCCTTCGGTAACGATCAGCGGCTGGGTTTCCCCATGGCTGACCACCGCCTCAAGCCGCTCGCGGCCAACACCTTGGCTTTGCAGATACAGCACCACAGCCTGAGCGCGGCGCAGGCCAAGCCGACGGTTATAGGACTGTGAACCGACCAGGTCCGTGTGGCCGTAGACGCGGAACCGGACCTCGGGGAATTGTTTGATCCAATGGGCCTGGGCGCGCAGCGTGGCGCGGGCCTCTTCATTCAGCGCGGTGGAGTTGAAGGCGAACGTCACCATCGAGGGTACTTCGGAATCGAAGCGCCGTGCGAGGCTGATCCGGTAGTCGGCAGCGCCCGTCATGACGAGCGTGTTGTTCATCGTGGCCTGGCCAAATTGCCCGTCATGAAGCGTGCCCGCTCCGGCCTCATTTAGGAACTGGCCGCCAACGGGACCTTCGGTGCAGCTCGCCGTGGCGGCGGCGATGACAAGGGCAGGGATCAAGCGGGAATGTGCCATTGGGTCAATCCATCACATAGCCATAGGAGCCGGTGAAATCCTGGCTGGCCACTTCGGCCGCAGGACCACGCGTCGGGGCGCGGCCGCCCAGCACCTGGCCGTTAAGAAACAGCTCACGTTCGGTCGGCAAGGTCATCCGATCTCCGGGGAGAGCGAGAGCTTCGCCTCGGGTCGGCGTTACCAGATGCGGGGTCACGATGATGACCAGCTCCGTCTGGCTTCGCTGATATTCCGTGGACCGGAAAAGGGCGCCCAGCACGGGGATGTCACCCAGCCACGGCACCTGACCGTTCACGTCTCGGAAATCGTCCTTGAGTAGGCCCGCGATAGCGAAGCTTTCGCCGTCGCGCATTTCCACAGTGGTCGAGGTCTTCCGGGTCGAGAATGCATCGACCTGGATCCCTTCGGCGGTGATGCCGTTCGCAGCGTCGATGGATGAAACTGCGGCGTTGAGCTCAAGATTGATCCGGTCTCCGTCGATAACGCGGGGCACGAATTTCATCTCCACCCCGAACGGGCGATAGGCCACGGCGACGGCGCCGCTGTCTCCAATGGTTGGGACCGGGTATTCGCCGCCCGCCAAGAAGCTAGCTTCCTGCCCGGATAGCGCCGTCAGATTCGGCTCTGCGAGGGTGCGCACGGCGCCCTTGCTTTCGAGCGCTTCAAGCAACAAGCCAACCTCGACTCCGCCGGCGCCAAAGCCGAACAGGACCGATCCAGCCGCAGAGGTGGATGGAGTTATGCCGCCTTGAGAGTTGGTGCGGGCTTCCGATCCGACAAGGCGCTGCGTGCCTCCACTGACGGTGCGGCCGCTGTCAAAGGCCGGGCTCATCACGCTCAGCGAGCTGGACAGGGATTTCGACACAGACCGCTGCATCTCCGCAAAGCGGACCTTGAGCATGACCTGCTGCGTGCCGCCGACGCTCATCAGATTCGACACACGTTCAGGGGCATAGCGGTTGGCCAGCTCAAGAGCGGCGTCGAGCTTGGCGGTCGAGCTGACGATGCCGGACAGGACGATCCCGTTATTGGCGGTGCGCACTTCGATCTGCTCACCGGGAAGGATCTGGCGCAGACGCTCTTTGAACTCCGCTATGTCGGGGGTGACGTGGATTTCCACGTTGGTGATCAGGCGCCCATTCTCGTCGATCAGGGTCAGGGTCGTGCGGCCCGGCTCTTTGCCCAGCACATAGATCGTGCGTTCCGACAGGGAAGAGATGTCCGCGATGCCGCTGTTGGCGATGGACAATTCTGCAAAGCTACGGTCGCTTTCCACCACAACGGCCCGGTTCATGGGGACATTCAACGCTGTGGACGGCGCGCCGTTGATGACGCGCAGAGTTTCAGCCTGAACAGGCGGGGCGCCAAAATTTGCGCAAACCGCGACTCCGATGGCTGCTGCCCGCAATGCTCCGATAATGTTCATGCGCCTGCCTCTTAGATCACTGCTCTGATCATGTCTTGACGGGGTCTTATTGCCCCTAATTTTTGCACAGCATGCACGTTGCGGAGTAAATGCGCAAGATTCAAAGAGAATCAGGGGACGAATCGCCCCCTGACCTGTGTCTTTCGCGTGCCTGTCGGGCAGTGTCCGGCCTTAGTCCAGACACGGCACCTCGGTGATGATGATCTCAGCGCCACGGCGGTTGCGTACGGTGCAGACCGGCGCCGGAGCGGGAGCCTGAGCCACCACTTCGGGTTCGGGGGCTTCTTCGACGATCCCCAAAAGCCCGCGTTGATCTACCTGGACCACCTCTGCCACCGCGTCATCGCCCACACCGACGAGAGACAGGGACAGCGTGCCCGTCGTTTGAGCTTGGGCGAGTTGGGCGACCTGCTGAGGATCGGCTTTCACGGTCACTGTGCGCGCGACCATGGCGCCGGTCAGGTTGGCGTCCGAAGTCTGGTCAACGGCCATGATCTCCATGGCGGGCAGGATCAGCTTGGTAAACTCGCCCGAACGGCCCGGCGCCGTGCCGGTCCAATAGACATCTACGCGATCCCCGGGCCTCAGGAAGCCAGATACCCCCGCGCTCACATCGGTGCGGATCGCAAAGGCGCGCATCCCCTTGCCCAAACGGGTCACGAGCCCGGCATCATCCCCTGGAGCGGTGACCTTCACGGCCAGAATGGGCTCCAGCGGCTCCATCGGACGAACCGCCATGCGGAGCACGTCCGTGCCCTGTGGGAAGAACTCCTCCATGGAGCCGAACGTGCCCTCGGGCAGGTAGGGCTTGGCGTAGCCGACCACCTCGACATCGTCGGGGGTGATCGGCTCCCCGTAGCCAATGGAGCGGTTCGGGGCAACGACGCCGACGACCTCGACGCGCTGAGCGGCGGCCTCGCGCTCTGCGTGCAGCACAGCCTGCTGCTGGCTCATGTAGCCCTGCACAAGGTTCGCGGCGAAGGCAGCAAGGCCCAGCCCGGCAACCAGCATGACGGCGAATACAATACGCATTGAACTCTCCTTAAAGGAATGGTGTCACCGGCAACCTGACCTCCAGTAATGGCGGAAATGCGGCGCCGCAGGGGAGTGGTTGGGGCAAACAAAAACACCGCTCACGAAGGAGCGGTGTTTTCGCGCGAGCCGATAAGCCGACCCGCAGATGTCCCACCCGATTACGGGGTGTACAGGGTGTCTTTGACACCGGAGCCGATGGACTTGCCATGCAGGTCCGCAGCGATGTTGTTGCCGATGCTGTTCACACCTTGCGACACGTAGCCGATGGCGGCAACGCCCAGGCCCACGATGGCAGCGGTCAGCACGACCCAGTCAACGGTCACGGCGCCAGATTCGTCGGCGAAGAAGTTCTTGATGAAGTTTTGCATTTGAGATCCCTCCAATGAGTGGTTCGCTTTGATACAGTCCCTTGCGGTTCGCTTGTGCACCGGCCTCGTCTTGGTGCGCTCCCCGGCTGGGATGACTACGTTTTCCCGTCAAAATCGGGCGGGATTGGGGCGGTAAAAAAGCCTTTTCAGGTTATCGGCCGACAATCGGAATAATCCATATAAAACATTGATATCAATCAATATTTTTTTGCGATTTTGAGTGGCTGGAGCTTTCAGCGTGCTCTGAACGTGTGCAATCGACACAGCCAGTACGCATTGTTGCGAAATCAATGGATCAAGCCCCTCATGCGCTCTACACTGCGGTCAAAAGGACCCGGAGGCAGGGCAGATGAGCAAAACTCTGTGGGGCGGCATGATCGCCGCGCTTTTCGTTGCGCATAGCGCAGGGGCGGAACAGGATCGCCTGCAACCCGATTTCACCTTTCGCCGTGTGAAGCCCCCTTCGGCCAATCACAGCGGTCCGCGCATTACAGTCCAGATCACCCCTCAGGCGCAGCCCGCGCCGCTCTCGGGCGCCGATCCGCTTCCGGCCAGTGCCGCAATTGCGCGGGGCGGTTCCGGCGGGGCCGAGTGGTTCTGGAATGTCGTGCCCGATGACCTAAATGCCCCGGCCGCCACGCGCGTGCAGGCGGCGCTGCACCAGATGAGCGTCGCGGACGAGGCCCGCAACGTGCCCACCCCCAGGCTCCAGGCGGTGCAGGCGGTGGCGGGTCAATATGGGCGCGATCTGCTCGCGGCATCGGTGGGGACAAAGGTCTCCCCTGCGCTCGCTCTTGCCGTTATTTCGGTGGAAAGCGGCGGAGCGGCAGAAGCCCAAAGCGGCGCCGGGGCTCAGGGGCTCATGCAGTTGATGCCGGATACAGCCAGCCGTTTCGACGTGGCGGACCCCCTCGATCCCGCGCAGAACATCCGTGGCGGCATCGCCTATCTGGACTGGCTGATCGGTCATTTCGACGGGGACACGATCCTGGCGCTTGCCGCCTACAACGCCGGAGAGGGCGCGCTGCGCGATCACAAGGGCATTCCCCCCTATCCCGAAACCCGCGCCTATGTGCCCAAAGTGCTCGCCGCCTGGTCGGTGGCCAAGGGCTTGTGCCTGACCCCGCCGGTCCTGATGAGCGACGGCTGCGTCTTCATCAGCGGATAGCTTTTCTTATTTGTGAAAATACCTCGGGGGGTGCGGGGGGCAGAGCCCCCCGCGGGTCGCCCCGTCAGGGGCGAAACCTTCAGACGATGGTCGCCTCGGTCGCGGCGATCATCTCTTCACGCGTCACACCATCGGCCAGTTCGACGATGTGAAGACCCTTATGGGTCACATCCAGCACGCCCAGATTGGTGATGATCCGATCCACCACACCGGCGCCGGTCAGCGGCAGGGTGCAGGATTTCAGAACCTTGCTGTCGCCATGCTTGTTGGTGTGGTCCATGACCACCACCACACGGCCCACACCGGCCACAAGGTCCATGGCGCCGCCCATGCCCTTCACCAGCTTGCCCGGAATCATCCAGTTCGCCAGATCGCCGTTTTCGGCCACTTCCATCGCGCCCAGGATCGCCATGGCGATCTTGCCGCCGCGGATCATCCCAAAGGACGTGGCGCTGTCGAAATAGGCGGAGTGGGGCAGTTCGGTGATGGTTTGCTTGCCTGCATTGATCAGATCGGCGTCGATCTCGTCCTCGGTGGGGAAGGGGCCCATGCCCAGCATCCCGTTTTCGGACTGAAGCGTCACATGCACGCCCTCGGGGATGTAGTTGGACACCAGCGTCGGGATCCCGATGCCAAGGTTCACATACATGCCGTCTTCAAGCTCTTTCGCCGCGCGGGCGGCCATTTGATTGCGGTCCCAAGCCATCGATCAAGCCTCCCGTGTCGTGCGCTGCTCAATGCGCTTTTCGTGATCGCCCTGCACCAGACGGTGCACATAGATGCCCGGCAGGTGGATGTTGTCGGGATCGAGCGAGCCTACGGGCACGATCTCTTCGACTTCCATCACGCAGACCTTGCCGCAGGTGGCGGCCGGGTGGTTGAAGTTGCGCGCAGTCTTGCGGAAGATCGCGTTGCCGGTCTCGTCGGCTTTCCAGGCCTTCACGATGGACAGATCGGCAAAGATGCCTTTCTCCATGATGTAGGTCTGGCCGTCGAAATCTTTGTGCTCTTTGCCCTCGGCGATTTGAGTGCCGACGCCGGTGCGGGTGTAAAAGCCCGGAATGCCCGCGCCCCCGGCGCGCATCCGCTCGGCCAGGGTGCCTTGCGGGTTGAATTCCACCTCCAGCTCGCCTTCCAGATACTGGCGCATGAACTCGGCGTTTTCGCCCACATAGGACGACATCATCTTCTTCACCTGACGGGTCTGAAGCAGGATGCCGATCCCGAAATCATCGACGCCCGCGTTGTTGGAGGCAAAGGTGAGCCCCTTCACGCCGCTTTCCTTGATGGCCTGCAATAGCAGCTCCGGGATCCCGCACAGGCCAAATCCGCCCGCCGCGATCAGCATGTCGTCGTGCAAAAGGCCCTCCAGAGCCTCCTGCGCCGACCCATAAACCTTGCTCATGGCTCTCCCCTCTCATGTTGCATCGCGGCGAACATGCCGCCTTACGTGGCGGGAAGTCAACGCGGCGCGGGGCGTTTAGCGCGAACGGCTGTCGCGGTCCGTGCGGCTCTCTTGGTCACCCCGCGTTCCCAAAATCAGCAGGGCCGACAGGTAGGCCGGGGCCAGAAAGAGCTTCTGCCACAGCCCGGCGTAGGACTCTGGCGCCTTGGAGGCGAGGAACGCTGCAAAGCCCGCACAGGACAGCCAGGTCAGCCCGAGCGCCACCCGGCGCGCCAGGGGCGCCCCGCACAGCAGCCCGATCAGAAGCCCGATGCTTCCCAATCCGGCGCCAATCCCGTGCAGCTTTCCGTGGAGCGTTTCTGCCTCGGACGGCAAATCCTCGGGGAACAGGCCAGAAACAACGCCCGCGCCGAGTGCAAAGGCCAGCAGCCCCGAAAAGAACGCCGAGTGTCGCCATCCGGGCGATGACCGGCGCCAGCACAGAATCGCAGCCACGCCAAGGCCGAACCCGAAGGCGATCAGCCAGGCGGCGGTGATTGCGGAGACGGGGCTTTGGCGATGACCAAGCGTGCTGAGCGTGTCGTGCAGCTGGGAATAGCCCGGATAGAACGCACCGAGCACAAAGGGCGCGGCCAGGTCCGCCGCGAACAGAGCCGCACAGAGCGCAAGCGCGTGGCGTAGGAGCGGGGAGCGCTGCGGCACGGGCTTTCTCCTGTCCGGGCGCGGCGCCCCGGGGGGCTTACTTCTTCCGCGTCTTCTTCTTTGCGGCCTTTTCCTTGATAAGCTCGACCGCCATTTCAAGCGTCACGTCTTCGGGTTTGACGTCCTTGGGCAGGGTCGCGTTGGTGCGCTTATACTTCACGTAGGGCCCGTAGCGACCGTCCAGAACCTGCACCTCACCGCCATCGGGATGCTCGCCCAGCTCCTTCAGGGGTTTGGCGGCGGCACGTCCGCGCCCGCCGGGATTGGCGCGCTTGGCGGCCAGCAGCTCCACCGCGCGGTTCATGCCGATCTCGAACACGTCGTTCGGATCCTTGAGGTTGGCATAGACCGGCTTCGCCTCTTCGGGCGCCTGGTGCATCAGATACGGGCCGAAGCGGCCGAAATTGGCTTTGATCTCGCCGCCGTCGGGGTGCTGGCCGATCTCGCGGGGCAGGCTCAAAAGCCTCAGGGCTTTCTCCAGATCCATCTGGGCCGCATCCCAGCCCTTGGGCAGGGACGCGCGCGGCGGCTTCTTGTTGTCGGGCGTGGCCTCGCCGCGCTGCACATAGGGGCCGTAGCGCCCGGTGCGCAGGGAGATCTCATCGCCGTCATCTTCGCCCAGCACGCGGTCTTCGTTTTCGGGCGCGTCGCCGCCGATAGGCCGGGTGTAGCGGCATTCGGGATAGCGCGAGCAGCCCACGAAGCCGCCAGTGCGCGAGGTTTTCAGGTGCAGCGCACCTTCGCCGCAGAGCGGGCACACCCGCGGATCGGAGCCATCCTCACGCGGCGGGTAGAGCTGCGGGGCCAGGACGTCATCAAGGTGATCCAGCACCTCCGAGATGCGCAGATCGCTGGTCTCTTCGATCGCCTTGTGGAAGTCGGTCCAGAAATTGCCCAGCAGCTCTTTCCAGTCGCGGTCCCCGGCGGACACTTCGTCAAGCTCGTCTTCGAGCTCTGCGGTGAAGTCGTATTCCACGTATTTGCGGAAGTAGTTCTTCAGGAACACGGTCACGATCCGGCCTTTATCCTCGGGGATCAGGCGGTTTTGTTCCTTGCGGACATATTCGCGGTCCTGGATCGTCGTGACGATGGAGGCATAGGTGGACGGGCGTCCGATCCCCAGCTCTTCCATGCGCTTGACGAGCGTTGCTTCGGTGTAGCGCGGCGGCGGCGCGGTGAAGTGCTGCTGGCCCAGAACGGCGGCGTCCCCGCCAGCAACGGCGGCGGGGTGGTCCGCTTCGATCACCGCATCGTCGGTCAGCTTGGCATAGGCCGCAGCGAGCCCGCCCTTGTGCAGCTTGGCGGGCTCCCCTTCCATGATGGCGGGCAGGCGGGCGTCGTCATCGTCCTTGGCGTCGTCGCGGCCTTCCTCGTAGACTTTGAGGAAGCCGTCGAACTTCACGACCTGGCCGGTGGCGCGCAGGGTGACTTCGCGGTCGGTGCTCTCGATGTCGACGGTGGTGCGCTCCAGACGGGCGGCCTCCATCTGGCAGGCGATGGTGCGCTTCCAGATCAGATCATAGAGCTTGCGCTGATCCGCATCGGTCAGCTTGAGGCTGGCGGTGTCGCGGGTCACGTCGGTGGGGCGGATGCATTCGTGCGCTTCCTGGGCGTTCTTCGCCTTGTTCTTATACATGCGCGGAGATTTGGGGACGTAATCCTCACCGTAGCGATCCTTGATCGCATCGCGCGTGGCCATGACCGCTTCGGGTGCCATGTCGATGCCGTCCGTCCGCATATAGGTGATGTGCCCGGCCTCATAGAGGCGCTGCGCCGTGGCCATGCAGGCGCGCGCGCCCATGCCGAATTTGCGGCTGGCTTCCTGCTGCAGGGTCGAGGTCATGAACGGCGCCGCAGGGTTGCGGCTGGCGGGTTTGGCTTCGACGCTGGCCACGGTGAGCGCGCGGGAGGACACGGCCTGCACCGCCATCTCCGCCGATACGCGGCTGGCCAGATCGAACTTGTCGAGCCTCTTGCCCGAAAGCGTGGTGAGCCGGGCTTCAAAGGTCTGGCCGCGCGGGGTCTCCAGCATGGCGCGGACGGACCAGTATTCCTGCGGATCGAACGCCTCGATCTCCATCTCGCGCTCAACGATCAGGCGCAGGCAAACGGATTGCACCCGCCCGGCCGAACGCGCGCCGGGCAGCTTGCGCCACAGCACGGGGGACAGGTTGAACCCGACGAGATAATCAAGCGCGCGGCGCGCGAGATACGCTTCGACCAGGGGCGCGTCGATCTCGCGCGGGTTGGCCATGGCGTCGGTGACGGCTTTCTTGGTGATCTGGTTGAATACCACGCGGCTGACTTCGGTGGACTTCTTGATCGCGCGGCGTTTGCGCAGGGCTTCTTCCAGATGCCAGCTGATCGCTTCCCCCTCGCGGTCGGGGTCGGTGGCGAGGATCAGTTTGTCATCGCCCTTGAGCGCGTCGGCAATCGCTTTGACGTGTTTGCGGCTGTCGGCGCCGACCTCCCAGGTCATGTCAAAGGCGTTCTCCGGATCGACCGACCCGTTCTTGGCGGGCAGGTCGCGGACATGACCATATGAGGCGAGCACGGTGTAATCCTTGCCCAGGTATTTGTTGATGGTCTTCGCTTTGGCGGGGCTTTCGACGACAACGACGGGCATGGGACATCCTTTAGGGCTCTGGCGGCGCTAGATGTGGGACGATCGGGGGGGATGTCAATGCAGGCTTACCGTGCGTTTTGCCGCTGCCCTTGCGAGAATGCGACCATGGCGGGCCTGATGCTGGGGCAGATATTGCGGCGGCATGGGCGTTCTTCGCGCAAGGGTTAGGTCACCCGCGACAGGGCTCCGCCGGGGTGGCGGACCACGTCGCCAGAGAGCTCAAGCTCCGTCAGGAGCGGGGCGGCTTCGCTTGGGGAGAGGCCCAGATCGGCCAGTAGAGCGTCTTCGGAGATGGGGGCCGACGAGAGCCGCTCAAGCAGCTTTCTGCGCAGGCGGTCGCCCGTCCCCGGGCCGGGTTCGGCCAGCTTCCGGCGGTTCAGGGCAAACCGGCGTGCGAGGGGCGTCTCGGGTGAGTGTGGAATGTCGGTGATGGCGGGGCTTGGCGCCGGGGGGCTCGCGGCGCCTTCGACCGGCGGCAGGGCAGAGAGCACATCCTGGGCCCCGCGCACCAAAACGGCGCCATCGCGGATCAACTGGTTGGTGCCCGATGCGCGCCCGTCCAGCGGATGGCCGGGAACGGCCATCACCTCTCGTCCTTGATCAAGCGCGATGCGCGCGGTCATCAGGCTGCCCGACCGTGCGGCGGCTTCCACGACGACCACGGCGCGCGCGAGCCCCGAGATGAGCCGGTTTCGGCGCGGGAAATGACGGGCCATCGGCTGTAGGCCGACGGGTTGTTCCGAAAGGATGACCCCGTCCTTGGCAATGCGGTCCCGCAGGGCGGCGTTTTCACGCGGATAGACGACATCGACCCCGCCGCCGACGACGGCCACCGTGCCGGAGGGGAGCGCTTCATCATGGGCGGCCGCGTCGATGCCGCGCGCGAGGCCCGAGACGACGGTATACCCGGCCTCCCCCAGTTCGGCCGCCAGCAGGCGCGCCATCCGGGTCCCCAGGGAGGAGGCGTTGCGCGCACCGATCAGGGCAATCATCGGGCGATTCAGGTGGTCCGCATCGCCGATCATCCAGAGCATGGGCGGGGCATCTTCCAGGTCCGTGAGCTCGCGCGGATAGTCGGGATCGCTCTCCCAGATCATCCGCGCGCCGGAAGTGCGCCCCGCCTTCAGTTCCGCCGCGACCACGCCCAGAGGGCAGGGGCGGTAGCTGTTGTCTCCCGCGGCTTTGGCGATCTCCGGCAGCGCGTCGAGCGCGGCCCGGGCGGTGCCGTATTCCGCCAGCAGGCGGCGGTAGGTCGCGATTCCCACCCGGCGGGAGCGCAACAGCCGGAGCCGGTCGAACGGATCGTCTTCCGCCGGTTGGGGAGCCGGAAAATTCAGGGAAGCCTGTCTGCTGCCGTCCATGAGACCCTCGCCTGTTGCGATTCCCAGTCCTAGAGAGCGGTGGTTAACAGGAGGTGAATCAGAGCGCCTCGCGCGGCGCGGTCAGGATGGCCCATCCCCACCAGACCGCCATGCAGACGGCGCCCGCAGCGGCGCAGAGCGACAGAAAGAAAGGCTCCCATTCCCAACTGCGGATCAGCCCTGTCAGCAGGCCCATGACCGCGCCAAGGCCCGAGATCGGGCCCGCGCCGCCCCATCCTCTGCGCATCATGGCGCGGGCGGGCGCAACGCTCAGCAGAAAGCCCGACCAACTAAGCAGAGGGGAATAGGCGAGCGCCAGAAGCATGAACGTGAGCCAGGTGAAACGCGTGTCGAGCGCCAGCAAGGGTTCGGAAAATCCGCTCAACGCGAATCCGATCGCCGGGACGGTGATGAAGGCGGCAAGGCACAGCAGTCCCGCCCGGCGCCAGCTCATGCGCTCAAGCCCACGGGGGGTGCGCCAGAGCCAGATCACGTGGCGGATCCGCCCACGGTTAACCCGCCGATCAGCACCGACGGCTGGCCAACCCCGACCGGAACCTGTTGCCCGGCTTTGCCGCAGGTTCCAACGCCGGGGTCCAGCTCCATGTCGTTGCCCAGCCCGCGGATATGGCGCAGGGCGGTTGGGCCGTCTCCGATCAGGGTTGCGCCCTTGATCGGGACACCGCGCTTGCCGTCTTTCACCAGGTAGGCTTCGGTGCAGGAGAAGACGAACTTGCCCGATGTGATGTCCACCTGCCCGCCGCCAAAACCCACGGCGTGGAGGCCATCGCCCATATCCGCGACCAGATCGGCGGGATCGGTGTTTCCGCCCAGCATATAGGTGTTTGTCATCCGGGGCATGGGCGCGTGGGCGAAACTCTCGCGGCGGCCATTGCCGGTGGGGGCGACCCCCATCAGGCGGGCGTTCTGGCGGTCCTGCATGTAGCCGGTCAGGATGCCGTCTTCGATCAGCACATTGCGGGCCGAAGGCGTGCCTTCGTCATCCACGGTGAGCGAGCCGCGCCGGTCGGGCAGGGTGCCATCGTCGATCACCGTCACTCCCTTCGCGGCCACCTGCTGCCCCATCAGCCCGGCAAAGGCCGATGTGCCTTTGCGGTTGAAATCGCCCTCCAGCCCGTGGCCGACTGCCTCGTGGAGCAGGATGCCGGGCCATCCCGCGCCCAGCACGACATCCATCACCCCGGCCGGGGCGGGCTGGGCGGAAAGGTTCACATGGGCGATGCGCAACGCCTCATTCGCGACGGCCTGCCAGTCTTCGGGGGCGATGAGCCCGATCAGGCTGACGCGGCCGCCGCCGCCCGCGTGGCCGCCCTCGCGGCGGCCGTTCTCTTCGAGGATGACAGAGATATTGATCCGGGACATGGGCCGGGTATCAGTCACCAGCCCGCCTTCGGGGCGCAGGATCGTGACCTCCTGAAGGCTGGCGGACAGGCTTGCTGACACCTGCACCACGCGCGGATCGCGATCGCGGACCCAGGCGTCGATCTCGCGCAGGAGGTCTGATTTCGTCCCGAACCCCGGCAGGGCGAGCGGGTCTTCGTCGGTGTAAAGCTTGCTGTTGGTGCCCGCCGGGGGCGGGGCCATGATGCCGCCGCCATCCCCGACCGCCAGTCGGGCCGTTTCCACAGCGCGCGACAGCGCCGCCTGATCCAGCGTCGAAGAGTGGGCGTAGCCGGTGACTTCTCCGCGCACGGCGCGCAGGCCGAACCCTTCGGAGGCGTCGAGCGTCGCGGTTTTGAGCCGCCCGTCATCGAAGCCGAGCATCTCGGCACGGCGGCGTTCCAGGAATAGCTCCCCGTCATCGGCGCCAGCGACGGCCTGCTTCAGGGCCGTCAATGCGGCATTTTGGTCCAGATGAGTATCGAACGGGCGAAACGGGTCGGCAGTCATGGCGTGGCGGGTCCAGTCTTTGATATAGATCAAACAAATGCACGGAAGTGCATCGGTTCGTCTTGAGATGAGGCTCAGGATATGGGAATAACACCCGGAACGACAACGGGACCCCTTTCGATTCCGGTCGGGAGGGAGACAAATGGCCGCAGGTCGGCCTATCTGACGGGACATGACGTAATGAGACTGACCAAAGCTATCGCAGCCCTTTCCGCCGTGAGCCTTGCCGGAGCCGCCTCCGCACAAGATGCGACCGAAGGGCTGGCTATTGTGGGCGCGCCGACGGACGGTGGTATGGGTTTCCAGCCTGCCGCGACCTCCATCGCGCAGGATCTGCAGTGGCTCGATGGCATGATCATGGTCATCATCACGGCGATCACGCTCTTCGTCACTGCGCTGCTGGCCTATGTCATCTTGCGCTACAACAAGAAGGCCAACCCGACCCCGGGCACCTTTACCCACAACTCCCCGCTGGAAGTGGCTTGGACCATCGTGCCGATTCTGGTGCTGGTGTTCATTGGCTCCTTCTCTCTGCCGGTGCTGTTCAACCAGCAGGAAATCCCGGAGGCCGACATCAATATCAAGGTGACCGGCTACCAGTGGTACTGGGGCTATGAGTACACCGACGAAGCCGTCGCCTTTGACAGCTACATGATCGGCTCCACCTATACCGGCGATGACAACATGCTGACCCCGGATGTTTCGGCCAAGCTGGCCGAAGCCGGGTATTCCGACGATGAATTCAAGCTGGCCACCGACACCGCCGTCGTGGTGCCGACCGGCGCGACCGTGGTGATGACTGTCACCGGCGCCGACGTGATCCATTCCTGGACCGTGCCCGCCTTCGGCGTGAAGCAGGATGCCGTGCCGGGCCGTCTTGCTCAGCTGTGGTTCAAGGCCGATCAGGAAGGCATCTATTTCGGCCAGTGTTCTGAGCTGTGCGGGATCGCTCATGCCTACATGCCGATCACCGTCAAAGTGGTGAGCCCGGAGGCCTATGAAGCCTGGCTGGCGCAGGCGAAAGACGAATTCGCCGCCTGATCCGAGCTGACCGGAAAGATGTGATGGACGGGCGGGGCTGGTCCCCGCCCTTCGTTCAAAAGGACCCACGATGACCGACGCGACCCTGAATTCCCACGCCCAAGAGCCGCAGATGCGCGACTATTTCGCGCTGCTCAAGCCGCGCGTGATGTCGCTTGTCGTGTTTACGGCCCTGGTCGGGCTGATCGCCGCGCCGGTGCCGCTGCATCCGTTCGAAGCCTTTGTCGCAGTGCTGTGCATCGCGCTTGGTGGCGGCGCGTCGGGCGCTCTGAACATGTGGTGGGACGCGGATATCGACGCCGTGATGAAGCGCACCCAGGATCGCCCGATCCCTGCGGGCCGCCTGGAGGGCGCCGATGCGCTGAACCTGGGGCTGGCGCTGTCGGGGTTCTCTGTCGTGTTCCTGGGGCTGGCGACCAACTGGGTCGCGGCGGGGCTGCTGGCCTTCACCATCTTCTTCTATGTCGTGATCTACACGATGATCCTCAAGCGCTCGACGCCCCAGAATATCGTGATCGGCGGCGCAGCCGGGGCGTTCCCGCCGATGATCGGCTGGGCTGCGGCGACCGGGGGCGTCTCTCTTGAATCGGTGCTGATGTTCTCGCTTACCTTCATGTGGACGCCGCCGCATTTTTGGTCGCTCGCGCTGTTCGTCAAATCGGACTACGGCAATGCCGGGGTGCCGATGCTGACGGAAACCCACGGACGTTCCGCCACCCGCGCGCATATCTTCGGCTATGCGCTCGCGCTTGCTGTGGTGGCCATCGGCATCGCTTTCACCCCCATCGGTGGGCCGCTTTACCTGGTGGTTGCGCTGATCCTGAACGCGCAGTTCCTGCACGCGTGCTGGAAGGTCTGGCGCCGCAGCGACGCGGATAGCGAGGCTGACAAACACCTGGCAGAGCGCCGCGCGTTCAAGGTGTCGCTGGCCTACCTGTTCCTGCATTTCGGCGCGATCATGGCTGAATCGATGCTGACGCGCTTTGGCTATGGAGGCTGGGGATGGCTTTGAAGGTCGAGCACGAGCTTCACGCGCGTCGCAAGGGGCGCAATATCGGGGTGCTGCTGCTTTTGCTGCTATTCATCGCGATGATTTTCGCCCTGACCGTGGTGAAGGTGATGCAGCTTGGTGATCTGGGGGTCGGCAATCGCATGGATCGCCCGTCCACCAGCGTGCCGGATCCGGACTACATCGCACCCGAGGGCGGCCAATGACCGGGGAGCGCAAGACGCTTCTGGGCACCGTTGGCCTCGTGATTTTCATGGGGGCCATGGCCTGGGCCTCTGTGCCCTTCTACGACTGGTTTTGCCGCGTCACGGGCTTTGGCGGCGTGACCGATGTGGCGGATGCCGGATCGGATGTGATTCTCGACCAGACCATCAAGATCCGCTTCGATGCCTCCGTCGATCGTGAGATGCCGTGGGAGTTTAAGCCTGCGCAGCGGGAGATGGAGCTCCGTATCGGAGAGACCGGGCTCGCCTTTTATGAGGCACACAATCCCACGGATCATCCGATTGCGGGCACGGCCAGCTACAACGTCACCCCCTACGAGGCGGGCGGCTTCTTCACCAAGATTGATTGCTTCTGCTTTGAACAGCAGGTGCTACAGCCTGGCGAAACCGCACAGATGCCGGTGACCTTCTTCGTGGATCCCGAGATCGTGACCGACCGTGATGCGAAGCGCGTCCACACGATCACGCTGGGCTACACGTTCTACGAGACCGAACTGCCAAGCGATATCGCGGCAAATTTGTCGCGCGACGCTTTGACACAGGCCCCGTCAGCGGCCATAGAAACAAACTAACGACAGTTGCGAGGGACAAGAACCGCCATGGCGCACGCGAAAGATCACGACTATCACATTCTGCCCCCGTCCGTCTGGCCCTTTGTCGGGTCGGTCGCTGCCTTCGTCATGCTGGTGGGCGCTGTTTTCTGGATGCACGGCGTTACGCCGATCATCTTCTTTGTCGGGCTCGCCGGCGTGCTCTACACCATGTACGCGTGGTGGGCCGATACCGTCGCCGAAAACCAGGCGGGCGATCACACGCCGGTCGTGATGATCGGCCTGCGCTACGGCTTTATTCTGTTCATCATCTCCGAAGTAATGTTCTTCGCCGCCTGGTTCTGGAGCTTCTTCAAGCACGCCATGTACCCGATGGGGGAGCAAAGCCCGATCGTCGATGGCGTCTGGCCCCCGGCCGGGATCGAAACCTTTGATCCGTGGCACCTGCCGCTGATCAACACGCTGATCCTGCTGTGTTCCGGCATGGCCGTGACCTGGGCGCACCATGCCCTGGTTCATGAAAACAACCGCCAAGACACCAAGTGGGGCCTGATCATTGGCGTCGCTCTGGGTGCGATCTTCACCGTGCTGCAGGCCTATGAATACAGCCACGCGGCCTTTGGTCTGGCGGGCAACATCTACGGCGCCAACTTCTTCATGGCGACCGGCTTCCACGGGTTCCATGTGATCATCGGCACGATCTTCCTGACGATCTGCCTTATCCGCCTGCTCAAGGGGCACTTTACCCCCGATAGCCATATCGGCTTCGAAGCGGCCGCCTGGTACTGGCATTTCGTCGACGTGGTGTGGTTGTTCCTGTTCATGGCGGTCTACATCTGGGGCGGCTGATCGTCTGACCACTTGCAAATCAGGATAGGGCGGGGGTAACCCCGCCTTATGCTTTTGAAGGACCCTTCCTGATGCGCCGCCTGATCTTTCCCATCCTCATGGGCCTTGTCGGCTGCGCCGTGCTGGTCAGCCTCGGCGTCTGGCAGGTGCAGCGGCTGCACTGGAAGCAGGGCGTGCTGGACGCCATCGAGGCGCGCATCAGTGGGACGCCCGAGGCGCTGCCGACCGGCGATGTCACGGACCCCACCGTGCAGGACAGCCTGCGCTACACCCCCGTGCGGGCGGAGGGTATGATCGACGCGGGCGAAATCCACGTGCTGACCACGGTCAAGGACGAAGGCCCCGGTTTCCGCCTGATCGTCCCGTTCGAAACCGGCGGGCGCCGCATTCTGGCCGATCTGGGCTATATCTCCGAAGAGGCGAAGGAGGCCGCGCGCTCCGCCATGCCCGCCACCATTGAGGGCAACCTGCACTGGCCGCAGGAAGCCGACCGCTGGACCCCTGCGCCCGATCTGGAGGCCAACATCTGGTTCGCCCGCGACGTGCCCGCCATGGCCGCGCATCTGAACACCGAGCCGCTGCTGATCATCGCTCGGCAGATCGAGGGCGGTCCCCCCACGTTGCCGCAGCCGGTGACCACCTCTGGCATTCCGAATGACCATCTGTCCTATGCCGCGACATGGTTTGGACTGGCCCTTATCTGGGCGATCATGTCGCTCTATCTGATCCGACGCACTTTGACCGAAGAAAGGCGCCGCATATGAAATATGTCTCGACCCGCGGGCAGGCCCCCGCGCTGTCCTTCGAAGAGGCCATGCTAACCGGGCTGGCCAGCGATGGCGGGCTCTATGTGCCCGATGCCGTGCCGGAGTTCAGCCCGCAAGAGATCGCCGCTCTGGCCGGGCTTCCCTACGAAGAGGTTGCCTTCCGCGTGATGCGCCCCTTCACCGAGGAGAGCTTCTCCGAGGATGAGCTGCGCGGCGCCATTGCGCGGGCCTATGCCAGCTTCGATCACCCGGCGCGGGCGCCTCTGGTGCAGATCGGTGCGCATGATTTCCTGTTGGAGCTGTTCCACGGCCCCACGCTGGCCTTCAAAGATTTCGCCATGCAGCTGATCGGCCAGCTGTTCCAGATCGCGCTTGAGCGGTCGGGCAAGCGGATCACCATCGTCGGCGCCACGTCCGGCGACACCGGATCGGCGGCGATCGAGGCCTTCCGGGGCCTGGACAATGTGGATGTGTTCATCCTCTTCCCCCATGGCCGCGTGTCCGAAGTGCAGCGGCGCCAGATGACCACCCCGTCCGAGTCCAACGTCCACGCGCTCGCACTTGCCGGGGATTTCGACGATTGCCAGGCGGCGGTGAAGGCGATGTTTGCCGATCACGACTTCCGCGATGGCGTCGGGCTGGCGGCGGTCAATTCGATCAACTGGGGCCGGGTGCTGGCGCAGGTGGTGTATTACTTCACCGCCGCGACGGCTTTGGGGGCGCCGCACCGCAAGATCAGCTTCACCGTGCCCACGGGCAATTTCGGGGACATCTACGCAGGCCAGATCGCCAAGCGCAGGGGGCTGCCCATCGACCGGCTGGTGATTGCGACCAACCGCAACGACATCCTGCACCGGACCCTGCAATCGGGCGCCTACACCAAGGAAGGCGTGGAGCCGACGATCTCGCCCTCCATGGATATCCAGGTCTCCAGCAACTTTGAGCGCGCGCTCTTTGATGCCTATGGCCGGGATGCCGAGGCGGTGCGCAAGGATATGGACGCGCTCAAGGCGGGCGGGTTCTCCGTATCTCAGGGCGGGATCGACGCGCTGCGCGAGGTGTTCGACAGCGGTCGTGCCTCGGAAGAGGAAACCATGGCGACGATCAAAGCCGAGCGCGCCAGCACCGGGCTTTTGATCTGTCCGCACACCGCCGTCGGCGTGAAGGTCGCGCGCGAACATGAGGGCACGGTGCCCATGGTCACGCTGGCCACCGCGCACCCGGCGAAGTTCCCGCAAGCGGTCGAGGACGCCACCGGCGTGCACGCGCCGCTTCCGCCGCATATGGCCGATCTCTATGAGCGGCCCGAGCGGGTGCAGCGGGTGGACAACGATCTGGAGGCGCTCAAGGCGCTCATCAAGGAGGCCGCGCGCGCGTGACTGTTCAGACCCATACCCTGCCCAACGGCTTTCGCATCGTGACAGAGCGGATGCCGTCCATGAAAAGCGCCTCGCTCGGCATCTGGGTCGAGGCGGGCGGGCGTCACGAAGACGCAGCGCAAAACGGCATCGCCCATTTCCTTGAGCATATGGCCTTCAAGGGCACCAAGCGGCGCAGTGCCCTGCAGATCGCGGAAGAGATCGAAGACGTGGGGGGGTACATCAACGCCTACACCTCGCGCGAGATGACGGCCTACTACGCGCGCGTTCTGGAGGAAGACACTGGGCTCGCGCTCGATCTTCTGGCTGATATTCTGCTGAACCCCGTCTTCGATCCCCATGAGATCGAGGTAGAGCGCGGGGTGATCTTGCAAGAGATCGGTCAGGCTCTGGATACGCCGGACGACATCGTATTCGACTGGCTGCAAGAGGCCGCCTTCCCCGATCAGCCGCTTGGCCGGTCGATCCTGGGCCCGGCGGAGCGGGTGAAGGCCTTTGGGCAGGGGGATCTGCGCGCCTTTGTCGGGCAGCATTACGGACCCGGGCAGATGATCCTGGCGGCGGCCGGGGCGGTCGATCACGAAGCGCTCTGCCGCGAGGCTGAGGCCCTCTTTGGCCACCTGCCGCGCTCCTGCGCGCGGCCGGATGCGGCGCCCGCCCGGTTCGCGGGCGGAGAATGGCGCGAGCTCAAGACGCTTGAGCAGGTCCATCTGGCGATGGCCTTCGAGGGGCCGGACTATCGCGACCCGGCGATCTTTACGGCGCAGATCCTGGCTTCCGCCCTGGGCGGAGGCATGTCGTCGCGCCTGTTCCAGGAGCTGCGCGAAAAGCGGGGGCTGTGCTACACGACCTTCGCTCAGGCCGGAGCCTATTGGGATACGGGCATGACCACGATCTATGCCGGCACCTCCGCCGGGCAGGTCGAAGAGCTGGCCAACGTCACAATGGACGAGCTGCGCCGCGCGGCGTCGGACATGACCGAGGCGGAGCTGGCCCGTGCCCGTGCGCAGATGAAAGCCGGGATGCTGATGGGGCTGGAGAGCCCGTCGAACCGGGCCGAGCGGCTGGCGCGGATGGTGTCGATCTGGGGCCGCGTTCCGTCTTTGGACGAGACGGTCGAGAAGATCGACGCGGTGAGCGTCGAGATGGTGCGCGATTTCGCGGGTTCCATGGCGCGCTCGGGCATGGCGCTAGCGGTCTATGGGCCGGGACAAGCGCTGCCGCCGCTCGAAGCCCTGCGCGAACGGCTCGCCGCCTGATGCTGCGCGGGCGCCGCAAGCTCAAGATCGAGACGGAGCGTCTGACGCTCCGCCCGCCCGAGCACGGCGATCATCGGCAATGGGCCGAGCTGCGGCTGGAAAGCCAGGGGTTCTTGCAGCCGTGGGAGCCATCTTGGGCCGAAGATCACCTGTCGCGCCGGGCGTTTACGAACCGTGTTTACTGGGCGCAGAAATCCATCGCCCGCGGCAGCGCCATGCCGCTGTTCCTGATCCGGCGGTCGGATGAGACGTTGGTCGGGGGCATTACCCTGGACAACATCCGGCGCGGGCCTGCTCAGGCGGGCACGACCGGCTACTGGACCGGGCAGCGCCACGCCCGTCAGGGCTATATGCGCGAGGCGCTTTTGGCGGTGGTGCATCACGCGTTCCACCGGCTGGATCTGAGCCGGATCGAAAGCGGCTGCCTGCCCGAGAACGCGCCTTCGCGCCGCCTGCTGGAAAGCTGCGGCTACAAATATGAGGGCGTCGCGCAGAGCTATCTTCAGATCAACGGGCGGTGGCGGAACCACGTGCTCTATGCCAATCTGCGGAGTGATCGGCGGGGGAAAGTGAGCTGAGCGTTTCGGCCTTCGGGTGATCGGCGATGATTTCGCCCTTCGGGCGACCGGGGCGAGGGGGCGCTTCGCCCCCCTCGCGCTCCCCCAGAAGGTATTTGAACAAATAAGAAGGGATGACCGCATGGATGCCGATGATGTGCTAGCACGGCTGCGCGATGAGCTTCCGCCTGCGGCATTTCCCGATCCGGCCCCGTTTCTAACCGAGCCGCGCGGGCGGTTTCGCGGTCAGGGCAAAGTGGTCGCGCCCGGATCGCGCGAAGAGGTGAGTGCGGTCTTGCGGCTGTGCCATGATGCGAGCGTGCCCGTGGTGCCTTATGGCGGGGGGACGGGGCTCGTCGGGGGGCAGATCAAGCCGAGTGACACGCCTCCGGTCGTTTTGTCGCTGCACCGCATGGCCGGCATCCGCGCGGTTGGAGCGGATGTGATTGAGGCTCAGGCGGGGGCGGTTCTGGCGAGCATTCAGGCGGCGGCAGAGGCGCAGGACCGGCTTTTCCCGCTCTCGTTGGCGTCGGAGGGCTCTGCCCAGATCGGCGGGTTGCTTGCGACCAATGCGGGCGGGGTGAACGTTCTGCGCTATGGCAATGCGCGGGCGCTGTGTCTGGGAGTGGAGGCAGTCCTGGCCGATGGGTCCGTCTATCGGGGGCTGAGCGGTCTTCGGAAGGACAACACCGGCTATGATCTGCGCGATCTGCTGATCGGATCCGAGGGCACGCTCGGCATTATCACCGCGGCCAGTCTGCGCCTGTTCCCGCGCCCGCGCGGAGTGGGCACGGCATTGCTGGCTGTGGAAAGCCCGGAAGCTGCGCTGGATCTTTTGGCGCGGGCGCAGGCGCGGGTTGGTGAGGCGGTCTCGGCCTTTGAGCTGATCTCAGCCCAAGGCGCGGCCTTCCTGCACGAGGTTGGCCCGGAGGTGGCGATGCCTTTGGACCCGGTGCCAGACTGGATGGTCCTGATCGAGCTGGGCCTGCCCGAAGGGCTGGCGCCAGACGCGGTGCTGGAGGCTCTTTTTGCCGAGGCGATGGAGGCCGGGCTGTGCGACGATGGCGTGATCGCGCAATCCGAGGCGCAGCGACAGGCGATCTGGGCCCTGCGGGAAAACATCCCGGCGGCCAATCGCCGGGTGGGGGCGGTGGCCTCTCATGACATTGCGCTGCCGGTGGCGCGGGTGCCGGACTTTATTGCGCGGGCCCCTGCGATTGTGGCGGAAATCGCGCCCCTGCGGATCAACTGTTTTGGCCATCTGGGGGATGGCAACCTGCACTATAATGTCTTCCCGCGTGTGGGAGAGGCGCGGACAGTGTACGATCCCGTGCGGGCTGAGGTCAGCCGGGCGATCCACGATCTGGTGATGCAGATGGGAGGCAGTTTTAGCGCCGAACACGGGGTGGGGCGGCTCAAGGCCGGAGACCTAGAGCGCTATGGTGATCCGGTGAAACTGGCGATGATGCGGGCGATCAAGACGGCTTTGGACCCCAAGGGGATTCTGAACCCCGGCGCGGTGCTTCAGTCGCCTTCGTAGCTGATCAGCGTGTGCAGTTCGAACCCCATGGCTTCGAGCTTTGCGCGCCCGCCCAGATCGGGCAGATCGACGAAGAAGGCGCAGCCGACGATTTGTCCGCCCAGCCTTTCGATCAGTTTGATCCCGGCTTCGGCAGTGCCGCCCGTGGCCAGCAGGTCATCGACCAGCAGAACATGTTCGCCAGCACTGATCGCGTCGTCGTGGAGTTCCACCACGGCCTCACCGTATTCCAGCTCATAGCGTTCGCTGATGGTGGCGCCGGGCAGTTTTCCGGCCTTGCGGATCGGAACAAAGCCGCAGCCCAGCTGGTGTGCCATGGCGCCGCCCATGATGAAGCCGCGCGCTTCGAGCGCGGCGACCTTGTCGATCCTTTGTCCGGCATAGGGGGCAAGAAGCCGATCAACGGCGATGCGAAAACCGCGCGCATCCGCGAACAGGGTTGTGACGTCGCGGAACATGACCCCCGGCTTAGGGAAATCGGGGATCGTGCGGATCAGGTCTTCGAGGCGGGGGGCAGTATGCGCCATTGTCCGGGCTCCTTTTCAGGCCGGGACTCTCATGGCGTGCTTGACCCGCTAAAGCAAGCGTTTAGCGGGCTTCGCGGCGCAGACGATAGAACGTGTCGGACACCCAGCTCAGGCGCGGGCGGTTCCAGTCCAGGCGTTGCCGGGTCAAGATGGATCGGGCTTGGACAAGCATTGTCTTCTCCTTGTTGCTTCGATAGGGCTCTTCGCTATATGATAGCGATAGCTAATGTATATACATATGCTATCCAGTTTTCAAGAGCGGGTTCACGCAATGCCGAAGAAAAAGTCCGACAAGAAGTCGGCGAAGAAGGATAGTCAGCTCATTTTGCGGCTGGATAAGGAAGATCGCGACGCCTTTGTGGCGCTGTGCAAGGACATGGACACCAGTGCCGCGCGCGAGATCCGGCGGTTCATCCGCGAGTATCTGGACGAGCACGCAGAGGAGTAACGCGCAAACGCGCTTCGTCCGCCACAATATCGGCCCTTTGGATTTACGCCCTACCCAAGACCTCGCGTCGCGCCTATAGTCGCTGTGGATAAGTGGAGCCATACCCCCACACGAGCAGGATTTGAGCGAGGACGAACATGCGTTGCCCGTTTTGTGGAAATGTCGATACCCAGGTGAAAGACAGCCGCCCGGCTGAAGATCATGTCGCGATCCGTCGGCGCCGGTTTTGCCCGGCTTGCGGCGGGCGGTTCACGACCTATGAGCGCGTGCAGCTGCGCGACCTTGTGGTGATCAAATCCAACGGCAAGCGCGAAGATTTCGACCGGGACAAGCTGGAACGCTCGATCCGCATTTCGATGCAGAAGCGCCCCGTCGAGCCCGAGCGCATCGACCAGATGATTTCGGGCATTGTGCGTCGGCTTGAAAGCATGGGCGAGACCGACATTCCCTCCAAGGTGATCGGTGAGATCGTCATGGAGAGCCTCGCTCGGATCGACACGGTAGCCTATGTGCGCTTCGCGTCGGTCTACAAGAACTTCCAGGCGGCGGATGATTTCGACAAGTTCGTGAGCGAACTGCGCCCCGACGAGCCAGCCCCGGAAGAATGACCGATCAGGACCGTGCCCATATGACCCATGCGCTCGCGCTTGGGCGGCGTGGGCTTGGGCAGTGTTGGCCGAACCCCGCCGTGGGCTGTGTGATCGTGCGCGATGGCCGCGTTCTGGGCCGCGGCCGCACGGCCCCCGGCGGTCGCCCCCATGCAGAGCCGCAGGCTCTGGCGCAGGCCGGGCAGGCGGCGCGCGGCGCCACGGCCTATGTCACCCTTGAGCCCTGCGCCCATCACGGCCAGACGCCGCCTTGCGCGCAGACCTTGATCGACGCGGGCATCGGCCGAGTGGTCACAGCACTTGAAGACCCCGACCCCCGTGTCGGCGGACGCGGCCATGCCATGTTGCGTGCCGCCGGGGTGATGGTCGAAACCGGCCTTATGGCGGATCAGGCGCGGCAGGATCTGGCAGGGTTCCTGACCCGGATCACGCAGGGGCGGCCGATGGTGACGCTCAAGCTGGCCAGCTCGTTTGACGGGCGGATCGCAACCGCGACCGGTGAGAGCCGGTGGATCACCGGGCCCGACGCGCGGGCCCATGTCCATGCGCTGCGCGCCGGGCACGATGCGGTGATGGTCGGGGCGGGGACCGCGCGGGCTGATGATCCCATGCTGGACGTGCGAGGGCAGGGCGCTCGGCCAAATCCGGTCCGGGTGGTGCTCTCGCGTAAACTGGATGTTCCTCGGGATGGAAAGCTCTTCGTGACGGCGCATGAACAGCCGGTCTGGCTGATCCATGGAGCGGATGCGAGCGATGAGGCCCGGCAAAGCTGGGAACAGGTCGGCGCTCGCCTGATCGAATGCCCCGCGCAGGGACGCCAGATCGACTTGCCCTCCGCGCTGCGCGCGCTTGGTGCAGCGGGCCTCACGCGGGTGTTCTGCGAAGGCGGCGGAACGCTGGCCTCTGCCCTGATCGGGGCCGGGCTGGTGGATCGTCTGGTGGGCATGACCGCAGGGCTGGCGCTTGGGGCCGAGGGCGTGCCTGCGCTTGGCGCCATGGGGCTGGACCGATTGGCCGAAGCGCCTCGGTTCCGGCTGGTGGGGACCCGCCCGATCGGGGCCGATCTTCTTCATGAATGGGTGCCGCAGGGCGCTCTCTAAAGGATCACCGCCACAGCCAGGGTTGGCTGGCCAGCACGCCCTGAGCTTTGGCCAAAAGTCGCAGCCCGGCGCCGCGCGGGGACGGTGTTCCCTTGGACAACCGTGCCACGGCGATTTCAACAGGGCAGGGCAGATTCGACACCGGGTCGTGATAGCGCGGGTAGGCGATCAGTACCGCGTGGGTCAGAGCGGCGAGACTGGGCCGTGCCGCGCGGCGGCGATCAGGTGTCGGGTCCAGATCGGTGGTCAGGCCCCACCCCGCATAGAACGGCGCGCCCAGGCAGGTCACCTTGCGCCCGCGCAGCAGCGCCTCGAACCCCAAAGAAGAGGTCATTGTCCAGACCTCATCCGCCATGGTAATGGCCTGGCTGGCGTTCACGTTGGACAGCACGACGTCGCAGAGCGCGGCGGCATCCTCAACGGCGCCGGGCCTGAGCCCCGCTTCTACGTCCGGATGCGGCTTCCATAGCAGGACCGCGCCGGGAAGGGCCGCCCGCGCGGCTTCGAGCAGCCCGCGATTGGTGGCGACCCGTTCGGCTCCGAGCCGGATGGAGGCGTCGTCTTCCACCTGTCCCACGACCAGAACGCGGCGGCCTTCGGGCATCTTCGGGAGCGCGCCTTCGGGGAGGTTGTATTTGCTTAGCCCCGCCCGGTTGAGCAGGCTGATCAGCCTGTCTGCCCGCTCAAGCGCGGTGTCGGGCAGGCCCGCCGCGCTGATGATGAGCCGCTCCAGACGGCTTTCGCGGGTCGGGTCATAGTAGATGCCGAGATCGTCCGCGACGAGCGAGAGCGGTGGAACCAATTGCGCGCCCAGCCCGTTCGAGCGCAGCAGCCCATCCTCGACCTGGATCGCGTCGGGCTCTGCCTTTGATGCCCAGCCCATCCGCTGCGCGCCGCTGCGGGCGGCAAGCAGGTCTGCGCGGGGGGCTTGCGCAAAGCGCACTCCCTTGGCCTGTCCGTAGAACCGGCGCAGGGCCGGGCGTTTCCAGAGCCGCATTCCAGAGGCGATCCAGCCCGCGCGGTCTTCGCGCCAGGCACGGGCTTGCGCTTCCATGGCGCCAAGGGCGTCTTCGAAGGTGCCCAGCCGGTCGCGGTAGGGATCATACCAGGTCGGCGCGAGGATCATGGCGCCCGCAAAAAGCTGGGCGCGGGTCAGGCGCCGTTGCCGTCTGTCCACCGGGGCGCGGTCGTCCGTCAGCCCCCAGCCCGCGTAGAACGGCTGCCCGAACACGACAGGGCGGTGCCCGGCCAGGATCGCTTCGAACCCCATCTGGGACGATAGCGTATAGACCGCCACGGCCCCCTCCAGCAGCACCCAGGGTGAGGCGGGCCCGGAGTAGAGGCTCACGCCGTCGGGCAGCGCATCGCCAAAATGCCCGCCGCGCAGGCCGCGTACGGTTTCCGGGTGGGTCTTGATGACGATCCGGGCGCCGGGGTGCTCCAGCCGGGCTTCGGTCAGCATCTCCGCAAAGCGGGCCTTGTTGCCGCCCGAGGCCCGCACCGAGGCGTCTCCTTCGGTCTGGTCGATCACCAGCACATAGCCCGGATCAGGGACCGGCGCGTCCGGGTCCGTGGCGCTGTATTTGCTCAGATGTGCGGCCCGCCCGCGCCAGATCCCTTCGCGGGCGCGGTTCAAAAGGGCGGTGTCGTCCAGCGGGTGCGTGGCCAGGATCGTCTCCAGCCGTGAAGGCCCGCTGCCGTCGAAATGCAGGCCCTGATCGTCGATCAGCAGACCGAGCGGCGGCGCGCCGCTGCGACCGGGGTGGAGCGAGCGCAGGAAGGCATCCTCAACCGTGACGATCCGCGCCCCGGTGGCTTCGGCCACGCGTCTGCCGCGGGCTGAAACGGGGGTGTTTCCCCAGACACTGACCAGGTCATCCGCACCGGGGCGGCCCAGTGTAATCCGGTATCCGGCCAAAGACAGAATGCGCCGTACCCGCCGCTGCCACAGGAACCCGCCCGAGAAAACGAAGAGCCGCCGCCCGGATGGCTCCGGTGCGGCGGCTGAGACGGGCGATGGCCCGCGCATGTCAGTTCGCGCTGTTTGCGACGCTCTGTGCCAGGTTCGACGCCGCATTGACCTGACCCAGACCGCCGGTCAGTGCGGCGATGGTCTTGTTAAATTGCACGAATGGGGCTTCGGTCACGTAGACGGTGTCTCCGTCCCGGATCGCGAAATCGCGGGCCATGAACATGCCGTTGGGCACGGTCAGATCAAGCACGTAAACCATCCGCTGCGTGCCGGTCAGGTCCAATCCGGTGAGCCGCTCGGCGATCTCCTCGGGTTCGTTGCGGAAGACGAAAACGCCGGTCGGGTCCGCCAGAGACGGGTTTAGGCCGCCGACCTGTGCAATGGCCTCGATGGCGGAGATTGCCTGGGTCTCGAATTTCACGAGCCGTTGGCCTCCGGTGGCGCCAAGCGCGGTGAATGACCGGTCGTCCTGTTCCAGGATGATCGTGTCTCCGTCCCGCAAGGCGATGTCATGGCCCGGGTGATCGAACAGGTCTTCGACGAAGATCGTGCCTCGCTGGCCGCCGCGCACGACGGTGACGCGGGTGGCCGAGGGTTTGCCCGAGATGCCGCCTGCAGAGGCAATCATCGCAGAGAGTGTGCGGGTCGGACGTTCGATCGGGTGCACGCCCTGCGCGCCGCCCTGACCGATCAAGGTGACGGAGGCGCCGTCACCGGCGACGCGGCGCACTTGCACCTGCGGATCGGGGGTCTGTTCGGACAGCTTTTCCGTGATGATCCGGCGCACGGCTTCGGGGCTGTTGCCTGCTGCACGGATACGGCCCGCATAAGGCACGAAGATGAAGCCCTGTGCGTCCACCTGTATCTCGTCCAGAACGGTCGCGTTCTGGCCCGAGGCCACGACGATCCCGTCATCGACGTTTTCCCAGATCGTCAGGCCCAGCCGGTCTCCTGGGCGGATCGTGTCAGGGCCAAGAACGCCAGCGTTGCGCATGCTTTCAGAGAAGCCGAGAGCCGGGGTCACCCCGGCTATGCCGTTTACTCGGTCGGTCACTGTGAGCACGAACGCATCGCCCTCACGCATTACGGATCCTGCGAAAACCTCGCGTTTGTTGGGGCCGACACGGGGCAAGCCGCAGCTTGCAACAATACCGGCACATGCAACGAGGGACAGCACGCGCATGGCGCGTTTCATCGGGAAAGTCACTGCTCCGGTCTCCTCGACCTTATGTTTATCTGCCTGCTTTTTGCCCAATCTAGCTGATTTTACCCGCTTTGCATAGCCTTAGCGGCTGAGGCTGTTTGTCTGTGGCACGAAGGTCTCGCCCGATCCTTACGGCAGGAGGCGGAGGTGGTGGCGCGGCAGGGCCGTCCCCGCGTCGAGCGCCTCATATGGGTCGTGCGGTGCAAGCATCATGTCCACGATCTGCCGCAGAAGCTGCCGCCGCCCGCGCCGGGAGTAGAAACCGCCGGTCACCTGGCTGCTTTCCAGTAAGTAGTGGCGATAGATGTGGTAGGCCTTCAGATCGGGTCGACTGGGTTGCGCGAAGAAATCGGCCAGTGGCGCACGGGAGACGAATTCGGGTTTATCGTAGACGGCGTCTCCGAAGATGCGCAGAGGGATGCCGCGCCACAGCACCTGCTGGGCTGCGGTCGAATTGACCGTGACTGCGGTGCGCGCGTGATCGAGCACCTGAGCCAGTTTGCCCCCGCGCACGAAATGCACCCGCTTGGCGATCCCGGCGTCCTGTGCAGCCCGCGCGATGGCGCGGCGCAAGACCGCGCGGCCCGGTTCGAGAGGGTGCGCCTTGAACACGAGGTGATGGTGCCCCGGGGCGCCGCGCGCGAACCCGTCGATGACGGTGCGGATAAAGGCGGCGTTGTCCGGGAACGGGGAGTGGCTGCGAAAATTCGCGTCGTGATCCAGTTGCAGCAAAGCAAGATGGTAGGGATAACCGCCCCGCCGAATCTGCGCCGTGGCTAAGGCCCGCTGCACGGCGTGCGCGGGCATCAGGAACAGCCGGGCGGTGTAATCCAGCGTCTCCCGCAGGAGCGGGCGCGGGCGGTGTGGCTGGAAATGGCGATAGCGCCCGTTCCGAAACAGCACGAACCAGTGGTAGAGCGCGCCGTAAGCCACGTGCTGGCGCATGTCGCCCCAATGGGCCGGGGGCTCGGGCATTGCGTGATCGGCAGCGCTGAGCGCGCTGCGCATCCGCGCAACGGAGAGCTCCATCAGCCGTGAGTGGCCATTTGCTCCGCCGCGCTCATAGGTGACCCAGTAGGGGCGCAGATAGCCTTCTTCGAAGACATGTACGGTAATGCCGCGCGCGGTGGCGGCTATGATCGCTTGAGCATGGATCGGGCGCGTGTCGCCGTAGATCACCAGATCGGTGATGGCGAGATCATCAAGCCGGGCGGCGACAAAGTCCGGCCATTCGGTCGCGGGGGCATCAAACGGGATGTAGCTGTCGCGGTCGCGCCAAAAAGCGGCGTCGCCTGCGTTGAATCCGATGCGGGTGCAGCGGGTCTCCGCGCGGCGGAGCATCCGGGCCAGCCGATCAAAGAAGGGCCCATGCGGGCCTTGGAGAAAGAGGAAGTGGCGCGGGCGGGCAAGCGACATAGATCGGGAACTTTACAATGATAAGCACGGCCATAGCAGCAAAACGAGGCTGAATTAAGACTGCGTGTGCGGGGAAAAGCCGGGCTTGCGCGGCGCGGGCGGCCCCAGTAGAGCCAGAACCGACAACGGAGGCGCGCCATGTTCACAGGCATCATCACCGACATCGGCAACATTCTGGCCCTGGAGGAACGGGGCGATCTGCGAGCGCGGATCGGGACGGGGTACGACCTGTCCACCGTGGAGATCGGTGCCTCGATCGCCTGCGACGGGGTGTGCCTGACCGTGATCGCGATGGGCGATCAGGACGGGCGCGGCTGGTTCGATGTCGATGTCTCGGCGGAATCGCGTGACCTGACCACCTGCGCCGACTGGGCTGTTGGCAATCGCCTGAACCTGGAGCGGGCCTTGCGGCTGGGGGACGAGCTGGGCGGGCACATCGTGTCTGGCCATGTGGATGGCGTCGCCCGCATCGTTGAGATGCGGGACGAGGGCGACAGTACCCGGATCGTGTTCGAAGCCCCCGCCGATCTGGCGCGCTTCATCGCTCCCAAAGGGTCGGTTGCGCTCAATGGCACCTCGCTGACGGTCAACGAAGTTGAAGGCGCGCGGTTCGGCGTGAACCTGATCCCCCACACGCAGGACGTCACCACCTGGGGCGATGCGAAGGTCGGCGACCGGATCAACCTGGAGATCGACACGCTCGCGCGCTACGTCGCGCGGCTGGCGGAGGCCGGGTAGGGGCTCTTCACGCGCCTGCCGGACCTTCCGGATCGCAAAGAAAGCGATATCCCGTTGTGCAAGGTGCCGCAGCGTGCAGGGGCTTTATCCTTGGGACCGGCTCGGGTATTTGCGCCCGGTGAACAAGCGGAGCGGCGCGTATGAGCCAGAGCTATGAAAACCCGGGGCCCGTCGAGCGGGATTGGTCGGATGCGATTTCCTCGGTCGAGGAGATCCTGGAAGATGCGCGCAACGGGCGCATGTTCATTCTGGTCGATCACGAGGACCGCGAGAACGAGGGCGATCTGGTGATCCCCGCCCAGATGGCGACCCCGGATGCGATCAACTTTATGGCAACCCATGGGCGCGGGCTGATCTGCCTGGCCCTGCCCGGAGAGCGGATCGACGCTCTGGGGCTACCGCTGATGTCAGCGAGCAATTCGTCGCGCCATGAGACGGCCTTCACCACCTCCATTGAAGCGCGTGAGGGAGTGTCGACAGGGATTTCGGCGCATGACCGTGCGCATACGGTCCGCACGGCGATCGACCCCCTGAAGGGGGCGGCCGATATCGCGACGCCGGGCCATGTATTTCCGCTGCGCGCCCGCAATGGCGGGGTGCTGGTCCGTGCCGGTCACACCGAAGCCAGCGTCGATATCGCGCGGCTGGCCGGGCTGACCCCGGCGGGCGTGATCTGCGAGATCATGAACGAAGACGGCTCCATGGCACGGCTACCCGATCTGGTCAGCTTTGCGCAAAAGCACGGGCTGCGCATCGGCACGATCAGCGATCTGATTTCGTACCGGCGCCGCCACGACAATCTGGTCCGCGAAGCGCGCAGCGCCGAGATCGAGAGCGAGATCGGCGGCACATGGCAGATGCGCATCTTTGCCGATGAAACCCAGGGCGCGGAGCATCTGGTCCTGTCCAAGGGCGATCTGTCCGGCGATGAGCCGGTGCTGGTGCGGATGCATGCGCTCGACCCCATGTTGGATCTGGTGGGCGCGGGCCGTCCCGGACGCCGGGACGAATTCGCCCACGCCATGCAGGTGATCGCCGGTGAAGGACGCGGGGTCATCGTGCTGCTGCGCGATCTTCAGATGAAACTGTCGCCCGAGGGTGCGACACCGCAGACTTTGCGGCAGTATGGCGTCGGTGCTCAGATTCTGTCGGCGCTTGGTCTGTCTAAGATCACGCTTCTGACGAATTCGCCCAAGCCCAAGGTCGTCGGGCTCGACGCCTACGGGCTGGAGATCTGCGGCACCCGCAACATTCAATCGCCGGAGGGCTGACACATGGCCGGACCGACCCATCACCAGCTGGAACGCCCGCAATTCGATGATCCGCCGAAGCTGCTGATCGTCATCTCGCCTTATTACAAGGACATCGCGGATGGCCTTCTGGCCGGAGCCCGGGCCGAGATCGAGGCCGCAGGCGCGACCCACGAGACCGTGGAAGTCCCCGGCGCTCTGGAGATCCCCTCTGCCATCGCGGCCGCCGGTCGGCTGGCCGATTATGACGGGTTCGTCGCTCTTGGCTGCGTGATCCGGGGCGAGACGACCCATTACGACACGGTGTGCAATGATAGCTCGCGCGGGCTCACGCTGTTGGGGCTTCAGGGGCTGTGCATTGGGAACGGCATCCTGACCGTCGAAAACCATGACCAGGCCACTGCGCGCGCGGAGCCCGATGGGCAGAATAAAGGGGGCGGCGCGGCTGCCGCGGCCTTGCACCTGATCGCGCTTGGGCGCAAATGGGGCGGACATCCGGGGTCGATCGGTTTCACCTCGGATCTTCTTCTGGCCAAAGGTGGAGAAACGGTATGACCCTGTCGGGCAATCAGAAACGTCAGATGCGGTCGGCCGCGCGGCTCTATGCCGTGCAGGCGCTGTTCCAGATGGAGCAGTCCGACGAATCCACCACGCGCGTGGTGCAGCAGTTTCTGGACCACCGGATGGGCGCAACCATCGACGGGGTGGAATTCAACGAAGGCGATCCGGAGCTTTTCGCCAAGACGGTCGAGGATGCCGTCAACTGGCAGGCGAAGATCGACAAGATGACCGACCGCGCTCTGGTCGCGAAATGGCCTATCGACCGGATCGACCCGACTTTGCGCGCCCTGTTCCGGGCCGCGGGCGCGGAGCTGACCGAAGGCGTCGCCCCGCCCAAGGTGGTGATCGTGGAGTATGTTGACGTCGCGCGCGCGTTCTTCCCCGAAGGGCGCGAGCCGGCCTTCGTCAACGCCGTCCTTGACCATATGGCGCGCGAGGCCAAACCCGAGGCGTTCTGACACGCTTGGCAATCAGGGGGCGAATGCTTACTCTTTGAGCAAAGGAGTCGCCTTATGCAGCCCCAGCTACCCGACCTCATCAAGCTCTACCTGCGCAATGTCGCGATTGGCTTCGTCCTGTCGGCGGCATTTGTGGGTGTGCTGCTGTGGAAGGACGTCATGGGGCTGTGGAGTCTTGCCTCCGGCACCCAGGGCGGCTGGATCGCCATCGGACTTTTGTTCATGTTCAACGGGTTGGTCTTTTCCGGCGTGCAGTTCGCGGTTGCGATCATGCTGATGGCTGACGATGACGACGATGACGACGACAAGGGCCACCGCGATGCCGTGCACCTGTCCGAACCTGTCGCGATCCCGGTGAAGCACTGATGGAGGACGACGCCCGGTTTCGCGAAGCGATCCGCGTCGGGGCGCAGCGGTTCAAGACCGTGGCTTGGGTGATGATCGTGCTCGGCATGATCGCCGTTCTGTTTCCGCTCGCATCTTCCATCTTGTTCAAATCGCTGATCGGGTGGTTTTTCCTGCTCTCCGGCGCCGTGCTTCTGTGGCAGGCGTTCCAGAGCCGCGCCTGGGCGCCTGCGCTTTGGGCGGGGCTGATCGCCGTGCTGCACTTGGCCGTGGGGGTCTACCTTGCCTTCTTCGCGCTCACCGGGCTGGTGGGGCTGACCGTTCTTCTGGGCGTGGCCTTGCTTATACAAGGTGGGGCGGAACTGGCGATTGCGCTCCGCAACAAGGATCTGTCCGGCTGGCGATGGCTGGCGCTTTCGGCCTTTGCATCGGGCGTTCTGGGCGCGATGCTGCTCTGGGGGCTTCCGGGCACGGCGATGTGGGCGATTGGCCTCTTTGTCGGCCTGAACCTGCTGACCACCGGGGTCGGCTTTCTCGCCCTGATCCGGGCTGTCGGCGCTTAGAAAAGCGGCGGGGGACCACCACAGCCGTGGGGTGCTGAGTTCCCGAGGACCTGTATATACAGGTGGGCACCAGATAGCCGGACCACGATCCGGCCAGAGCCAGCTCCCTCGGAGTTGCTTAAGGCCACCGGAACTTCCCCGTTCACGAGAAAGGCAGACCCCGCCACGCTTTGACCTAAGCGCGCGGGCGATGCTCCACAAGAGATCCCAGCTTCTTTTGGCGTCAAATATCCCGGGAGGGAGATTGGGGCAGGGCCATCCGCGTCAGAGCGCGGCGCCAGAGTCGTGACCGGTCAACCTCCCAAAAGCAAAACGCCGCCCTGAAAGGAGCGGCGTTTCAATCGCGATGCGGTCAGGCTTAGAAGCCCAGGCCAGCATATTTGTTCTTGAACTTCGACACGCGGCCACCGGTGTCCATCAGGCGGGACGAGCCGCCGGTCCAGGCCGGGTGCGCGGAGGGGTCGATGTCGAGCGCGAGCTGTTCGCCCTCTTTGCCCCAGGTCGATTTCATCTGGATCACGGAACCATCGGTCAGCTTGACGTCGATGATGTGATAATCGGGATGGATGTCCTTTTTCATCGCAGCGTCTCCTTACTTGCCCGCGTTCAGCGGCTTGTAGTTGGTTTTCTCCACGATCCGGGCCGATTTGCCGCGACGCGAGCGGAGATAGTACAGCTTCGCACGGCGGACTTTACCGCGGCGCACGACTTCGATGCTGTCGATGTTGGTCGAGTAGAGCGGGAACACACGTTCCACGCCTTCGCCGAAGGAGATCTTGCGCACGGTGAAGGACGCGCCGATGCCGGAGCCGCCCTTGCGCGCGATGCACACGCCTTCGTAATTCTGCACACGGGACCGGCTACCTTCGGTCACCTTGAAGCCGACGCGCAGGGTGTCACCGGCTTTGAAATCGGGAATGTCTTTCCCGAGGGAGGCAATCTGTTCGGCCTCCAGCTGTTCGATCAGGTTCATCTGATCTCTCCTATCTGCTCGCGGTTGTTCCGCGAAGGTGATGCGGCCCCAGAGCTCCATGTCTTCGTTCGGGTCCTAGCCCGCAGGAGAGTTCAGGTCGTCGTTTGTCGTTTTGCACCAAGGCAGCGCCGGACCAGATGCGAAGCACAAATGGCCCCGAAGCGGAATCGCCCAGGGAACAGGCGGGAAAAACCAGATCCCGGCCCAAAGCGCAAGAGATTTCGCGCCAAGCGGGTCAGTCTTTGGCGTTATGTGCCGTGCGCCGTGCCCACAGATCCGGGCGGCGTTCCTGGGTCAGCTTTTCAGCCTGCTCGCGGCGCCATGCCTCGATCTTTCCGTGATGCCCCGAAAGCAGCACCTCGGGAATCGCGCGGCCCTCCCATTCGGGGGGGCGGGTGTATTGCGGGTGCTCCAACAGCCCGGCGGAGTGGCTTTCCTCTTCGGTCGAAGCCTCATTGCCCAGCACGCCGGGCAACAGGCGCACCGTTGCGTCGATCAGGACCTGCGCGGCCAGCTCGCCGCCGGTGAGCACATAATCCCCGATCGACACTTCGGTCGCGCCGAAGGCGTCCAGAACCCGCTGATCCACGCCCTCGAAGCGCCCGCAGAGCAGCGTGCAGCCCGGCCCCGCGGCCAGATCGCGTGCCATGGCCTGATCGAAAACGCGCCCGCGCGGGCTCAGATACAGGAGCGGCCCCGGCATTGGTCCGGCGCGTAGGGCATCGGCCACGACATCAGCGCGCAGCACCATACCCGCGCCGCCGCCAGCGGGGGTATCATCGACATTGCGGTGCTTGCCTACGCCATGGGCACGTAGATCGGTGGTTTCAAGCTGCCAAAGACCCTCGCGCAGGGCGCGGCCGGTCAGGCTTTCGCCCAGGATGCCGGGGAAGGCATCGGGAAAAAGCGTCACGATTCGCGCCGTCCACACCCCGGCCAGGCGGTCCTCGGCCATCAGATCGCGCGGCTTGGCACTGACCGTCACGGTCTTGCGGCCAAGCGCACGGGAAGCGGGCGTTTTGCTCACGGGAACAGGCCTTCGGGCGGATCAGCGATGAGCCGTCCTGCGCTCAGATCGACGGTTGGAACGGCCTCTTTGGTGAAGGGCAGCAGCACGGTCGCGCTGCCGTTTTGCGGGATCACTTCCAGCAGATCTCCGGCGCCGTGATCGTGGACGGCCTTGACGCGGCCCAGAAGGGCCCCGCCTGCGTCCATGATCTCCAGCCCGATCAGATCGGAGTGATAGAATTCGTCATCGGGAAGCTCGGGCAGCACGCTGCGCGGCACCGACAGGCGCACGCCCTTGAGCGCGTCGGCTTCCTCTTTGGTGGTCACGCCATCCATCCGGGCCGAAAAGCCGCCCTTGATGCGTCCGGTCAGGACAAGCGTCGCAACCTCGCGCCCGTTATCCAACTGGAACGGGCCGTAATCCGCGATTGCGTCGGGGTCGGCGCAAAAGCTCTTGAGCCGCAGTTCTCCGCGCACGCCGAATGCGCCGCCGATCTGGCCCAGGGTGATGCGATCCTCAGCCATCAGTCGTGCTCACACAGACCGTCGACCATCGTGCCGCCCGAATCGAGGCAGGCATCGGACGCGGCGAAGCTTTCCCACATCATGCCGCCAAAGAACCCGGCGGCCAAGACAGCGAGGATAAACAGAAAACGCATGATCTGCGCTCCTTGATGAGGGGGGAGGGCGCGAACCCTCCCCCTAACAGCTTAGCCCTCGGAGGACTCTTCAGCTTCTTCCGCCGGAGCCGCTTCGGCTTCCTTGGCAGCTTCTTCAGCGGCGGCCGCCTTTTCAGCTTTCTCGGCAGCGCGGTCCTGGGCTTTTTGGCCAGGCTGGGCCTTCTTCGGGTTGTTACGCTCTTTTTTCTCCAGAACGCCGGCAGCTTCCAGCATCCGCGAGATACGGTCGGTCGGCTGAGCGCCTTCGTTCAGCCAGTACTGCACGCGCTCCATGTCCATCTTGACGCGGTCTTCGCTGTCCTTGGGCAGAAGCGGGTTATAGGTGCCGAGCTTTTCGATGTAGCGGCCATCGCGCGGCATGCGCGAATCGGCGGCGACGATGCGATAGAAGGGGCGCTTTTTGGAGCCGCCGCGGGCGAGACGGATTTTCATAGCCATGGGTTAATCTCCTTTGAATGGCTCAGGATTGGTGTTTTTCGTGGTGTTTGATGACTTCCTGAATGATGAATTGCAGGAAGGCCTTGGCGAATTCCGGGTCCAGATCGGCCCGGCGCGCCAAATCTTCAAGCCGCGCGATCTGGCTGCTTTCGCGGGCCGGATCACTGGGCGGAAGGTCGTGTTCGGCCTTGAGTTTCCCCACGGCCTGGGTGTGTTTGAACCGCTCGCCCAGCGTGTAGACGAGGATCGCGTCCAGCCGATCGATGCTGTCGCGATGCTCGGCCAGAACCTCGGCGGCGCGGGTGGTGGCGTCAGTCATGGGCTGCATCCTCTTGTACGATGGCCTTAAAGGCGGCGCGTTCAAAGCAATAGGCGATCAGATCGTCCCGCAGCGGGTCTTGCGGTGGTTTGATGGTCGGCTTGGGAACCGCGCCGAGCCGCTCGAGCAACCGGCGCTGCCGGATGTTATCGCGGGCGGCGAAGGACGCGATGGAAGACCATCCCAGATCGTCGAAGAGATGGGCCAGCGTCGCGAGAAGCGCTTCGCTGCCCAGACCGCGGCCTTCGTCGTTTTCGGTGAACAGGTGGATGGCCAGTTCGGGCTTGGGCCAGGTGGCGGGGAACCACGGGCCGACAAAGGCGAGCGGCGTCTGGTCTTCGCGGGACAGGGCCGAGAACAGGCCAAAGCCGCACATCTCCCAGTGGCCCAGAATGGTGCAGAAAAACAGCCATGCGTCGCGCTCATTGCGCGGAATGCCGACAGCGGCAGAGCGCGGCGACAGCAGGAATTCGCGCACAGTGGGCCAGTCGCTCGATTTGGGGCGGCGGATGACGAGCCGCTCGGAGATCAGGATCGGGCTCATGCGGCAAGCTCCGGGCGGTGGCGCCAGACGGATGCGTCGGGCGTGCGCGGGTGATCGGCTGCGCGCACAGCGCCAAGACGGCGCGCGAGCGCGATGGAGGGGGCATTGTCATCGGCAATATAGCTGATGAGCGTCGGCCAGCCTTCCGCAAACACGATATCGCGCACGGCGCGGGCGGCTTCTTGCGCGTAGCCTTTGCCTTCGGCGCCGTCCCACAGCAGCCAGCCGAGCTCGGGCTCCGGCCAGGCGTCGGGCTGCCAGACACCGACCAGGCCGATGGGCTGGTCGGGCGCGCTCTTGGCGAAAAGCGTGTGCATGCCGAATCCTTTGTCGGCCCAAAGGGCCTTTTCCTGATCAAAGAACCGGCTCGCTCCGGCCGCATCGAACGGACCAAGCGCCATGGCCGAGCGATCCGACGTGTAGAACGCCACATAGGCGGCGCGATCTGCGTCCTGCGGGCGGCGCAGGATCAGGCGACCGGTCTCGATCTCCTCGGGGACGATGGGCGCGTCGGGCGCGGGGTGCCGGAAGCGCTGCATCGGGCCGTGGGGCGTGTCCTGCACGCCTTCGTCTTGTGCGCCCAGCTGCACGGCGAGCGCCTGGGAGGCGGCATTTCCGGGGATCACGTGTGACGCAAGGCGGGTCAGCCCAAAGGCCTCAGCGGCTTTGCGGGCCGCGCGGGCGGCCTCTTCGGCATACCCATGCCCCTCGAACGCGGCATCGTAGAGCGCCCATGTCAGCTCTGGCCCGGGCCAGTTTTCGGGGTGATAGATCCCGGTGCGCCCGATCAGAGCGCCGTCCTCACGGCGCTCGATCTGCCAGATGCCATAGCCGCGCAGGTGCCATTGTCCGGCATTTGCGGCCAGGCCGTTCCAGGCCGCATCGCGCTCCAGCGGCCCGCCGACAAAGCGTGCCCGCTCCGAGCCCATGAACCGGGCGATCACGTCGAAATCCTCAACGCTGGGGCCGCGCAGGATCAGGCGCTCGGTTGCGATCACGGGGATCATGCCGAAACCTCCGCCGGGTGACGCCAGATCCGGCACGGGGTGCCTCGAATGATCGTGTCGTCTTCGGGCACGGCGCCCAGCCGCTCTGCCAGCTTGGCGGAGCGGGTGTTGGCCGGGTCGATCAGCGAAATGATCGGCGTGAGGCCCCATTCTTTCGCGGCATAGCGGCGCGCGGTCAGAGCGGCTTCATAGGCCAGCCCTTTGCCCTCGAACCCCTCATAGACGCCCCAGCCCAGTTCGGGCTCGGGCCAGTCGGGGGGGCAAATGACGCCGGTCCAGCCTGCGGTTTGGCCTTCGACTTCAATCGCCCAGATGCCATAGCCGCGCAGGGCCCAGTGGCCGAGCGCCCCAGCCATCTTGCCCCAAACTTGAGACGGCTCCACCGGGCCGCCGACAAACCGCGACCGGTCCGATGAGAAGAACGCCTCCATCGCGGGCACGTCGGCTTCGGACTGCGCGCGCAGCGTCAGGCGTTCGGTCTGCAACGTGGGGATCGTAACCGAGAGGGTCGTCATGCGGCACCCTCCTGCGGGTGATGCCGATAGGCGTCGCAGCCGGGCAGCGGGCTTTGCGCATCTGCATCCAGCCGCGCACCAAGCCGCAGGGCCAGAGCCCGCGAGGCCGCGTTGGCCGTGTCGATATAGCTGACCACGGAGGTCCAACCGAGATCCTGGAACAGGTGGCTGAGCACCGCGCGGCAGGCCTCGGTGGCATAGCCTTTGCCCTCATGGCGCGGGTCGGTCAGCAGCCAGGACATTTCTGGCTCGGGGAAGTGCGCGGGGTGGTGCGGGCCCGCCATGCCCACGGTTTCGCCGGTGGATTTCAGCGTGACCGCAAAGAAGCCGTATCCGCGCAGCAGCCACTGTCCGGCATAGCTGGCAAATTTGTTCCAGGCATCCGAATCGCTCATCGGTCCGCCATAGAAGACAGCGAAATCCGATTTCAGAAAGCCCAGCATGGCATCCATATCGGCTGCCCCGGGCGCGCGCAGCGTCAGGCGCTCGGTCTCCAGGACCGGGGTGTGAAGCGTCTGGCCGGTCATCGTTGCGCCTCCAGGCCGGTGATGAGAATGCGCATCACGCAGCCCCCCGGTGGCGCCAGATTTCCATGTCTGCCCAGCGGGGGTGCGGGGCCTCAAAGGCGGCGCCCAGCCGGGTCGCGACGGCTTTGGAGGCGGCGTTCTCACGGGTGATGTAGCTGACGGGCGGCTGCCTGCCTTTCTCCGCCACCATGTCCAGCACCGCTTGAGCCGCTTCGGTTGCGTAGCCGTTGCCCTCAAAGCCATCCCACAGCAACCAGCCTACCTCGGCTTCGTCCCAGCCTTCGGGCTGCCAGATGCCACACTGGCCGATGGAGGTGTCCCCCAACGTGATCGTGTAGTTGCCAAATCCCTTCTGGTGCCAATGCGCGACCTCAACGCAAAAGCCGGTAAAGGCTTTTGCGCGGGTCAGGGGCCCCATGGCCATGGCCGAGCGTTCGGACGCGTAGAATTCCACCATCGGCTCCAGATCGGATTCGACGGGCATTCGCAGTGTCAGGCGCGCGGTGCGCAGGGTTTCAGGGATGATCGGCGTCACGGGGATTACTTCTTCTTCCCGAAGCCGGACAGATTGCCCGGCAGCCCCATGCCGCCCAGACCGGGGAGCTTGCCACCCAGGCCCATCTGCTTGGCTGCGGCTTCAAGTTGCTTGGGGTCCATCTGCGACGGGTCCATACCCGCGGGCATCTCCGGCATGGCGCCGCCCTTGCCCAGCAGGCCCTTCATGGCCTGTTTCAGCATCCCCTTGCCGCCCTTCTGGCCGAGCTTCTTCATCATGTCGGCCATCTGGCGGTGCATCTTGAGAAGCTGGTTCAGTTCGGAAACCTCAAGCCCCGCGCCCTTGGCGATCCGCTTCTTGCGGCTGGCCTGAAGAAGCTGCGGGTTGGCGCGCTCGCGCTTGGTCATGGAGTTGATCAGAGCGATCTGGCGGCGCAGCACGCTGTCATCCATGCCCGCCTGTTCGATCTGTTTGGCCATTTTGCCCATGCCGGGCATCATGCCCATCATCCCCTGCATCCCGCCCATCTTGAGCATCTGCTCAAGCTGGCCGCGCAGGTCGTTCATATTGAACTGGCCCTTTTGCAGACGGCGCACCATGCGCTCGGCCTGTTCGGCTTCAAGGGTCTGCTGGGCCTTTTCGACGAGGCTGACAATGTCGCCCATGCCCAGAATGCGGCCCGCGATGCGTTCCGGGTGGAACTCTTCGACCGCGTCCATCTTTTCGCCCAGACCGACAAAGCGGATCGGCTTGCCGGTCACCGCGCGCATCGAAAGCGCCGCACCGCCGCGCCCGTCGCCGTCCATCCGGGTCAGCACCACGCCAGAGACACCGATCTTGTCGTCGAACTCGGTCGCGACGTTGACGGCGTCCTGACCGGTCAGGCCATCGACGACCAGAAGCGTCTCGCGCGGGTTGGCCACGTCGCGGACATCGGCGGCCTGCTGGATCAGTTCTTCGTCAATGTGCAGACGACCGGCGGTGTCGAGCATGTAAACATCATAGCCGCCCATCGCGGCTTGGGTCTTGGCGCGTTTGGCGATGGTCACCGGGTCTTCGCCCTTGACGATGGGCAGGGTGTCAACGCCGATCTGGGTGCCCAGGATGGCGAGCTGCTCCATCGCGGCGGGGCGGTTCACGTCGAGCGACGCCATCAGCACCTTCTTGCCCTCGCGCTCCTTCAGGCGCTTGGCGAGCTTGGCGGTGGTGGTGGTCTTACCCGAGCCCTGCAGGCCGACCATCAGGATCGGCGCGGGCGGGTTGTCGACCTTCAGCTTGCCGGGGTCTTCATCGCCGGTCAGCACCGAGATCAGCTCGTCATGGACGATCTTGATGACCTGCTGGCCGGGGGTGATGGATTTGGTGACGGCGGCGCCGGTGGCCTTGTCGGTCACCCGCTTGATGAACTGCCGTGCGACGGGCAGGGACACGTCGGCCTCCAGCAGGGCCACACGCACTTCGCGCATCGCGGTGCGCACATCGTCTTCGCTCAGGGCGCCCTGTTTGGTCAGCCGGTCAAAGACACCGCCAAGGCGGTCGGACAGATTTTCAAACATGGGGCCGTCGCCTCCGGTGTTGTTGCGCCTGTGTCCTAGATGGGCACGCAGCGCCGAATATCAAAAATGCCCCCGTGGGCGCATCGCGCTGACGGGGGGCGATCCTGCATGAGCGCAGGACCGGAAGACAGGGCTTCCGGGTGTTGGGCCGGATTTAGGCGGCGGGCCCACGCGAGTCAAGCCAGGCGTTCACTGTGTCGGCGACGGATTGCGGGCGCCCGACATTGGTGAAGCTTTCCTCAATGGGGAGCTGGCGCCCGTCGGTCATCACCAGCTCATAGCGGTAGACGGTCGTCCCATCCGATCTGTCGCCCACACGCAGAACCGAGGCGACTTCGGCCAGAGGAAGGATCTGTTCCTGATAGGACCAGGCAGAGCGCCGCCGCAGCCGCACTTTTCCCGTCTCCCGGTTAAAGATGACCTGGACCCGCTGAATGATGAGCGATGAGATCAGCGCCCAAAAGATCGCGCCCGCAGCAAGAGCGAGACTGACGAACACACCTTCTCCGAAAGTCAGCACCGCGGCCGTCGCAAAAGCCATGGTCCCGAAAAACCCAAACGCGGCCCAAACAAGGGGCCGCTCGGCCAAGATCAGCTGTGCGGGATGGTGGCGAACAACTTTCATGGCGCGAACTCACCGAGTTTCGGTTACAGTGGGGCGACTATGGGCCAGCCAAGGCCCCCTGACAATGACGCCCTAAGGCGCTATCTGAACGCCTCACAACTGGAGGGAAGTCCCATGCGTGCCATCATCTATCTTGTCGGCCTCATCGTGATCGTTCTGGCCGTCGTCCAGTTCGCTCTCTGATCCCAGTCGCAGCAAGACGTCCTCCAGGGCGTCCAGGTCTTCGGGGTTGAACTGCCCGAAGCCCAGCATCCACGTGCTTGCCGCGCGCAGGGCGTCGGGCTCCAGCTTGCACCATTTCACGCGGCCGCGTTTCTCCTGACTGATGAGGCCCGCCGCCGTCAGCACGTTCAGGTGCTTGGAAATCGCGGCCAGAGACATCTGGAACGGCGTCGCGACATCCGTCACGGCCATGTCGTCCTCTAACAACATCGCCAGAATCGCTCTTCGGGTTGGGTCCGCAAGGGCGGCGAAGGTGGTGTCGAGCGTGTCAGCCATGGCGCTGCTTCAACGCCATCCCGGCAGGTTGGTCAACCATCTGGTTGAATATCGTTGTGAGCGCCAACAGTGCATGTTGAAAGGCTTTCGCTGGTAAATCGTTATATTTTTCAATCGGATGGCTTTCGCGTCTGTGCGCTTGACTCGGTTCGCCCTGCGCCGTACCTCCTGCGGTGAACGGAACTGGTGCGACTGCAATGCCCGAAACGGATGCCGAGCGGCTCAAAGCTCTGGAAGAGCGGATCGCCGCGGCGAAAGGGCCGGAGGCGCAAAAGCACCACTCCGAAGAGCACTATTCCCAGGCGCAGATCGCCTGGCGCATGGTGGTCGAGCTGGTGGCCGGGCTCGGGATCGGGTTCGCCATCGGTTTTGGGCTGGATGCCTTGTTTGGCACCAAGCCGTTTTTGATGGTGGTTTTCATTTTCCTGGGCCTCGCGGCCGGAGTGAAGACCTTGATGCGCACCGCGCAAGAGGTGCAGCAGATACACGGGCCCGATATCGGGCAGGACATGCCGCCCAAGGCGGACGAGGACGAGGAAGACTGACGTGGCCAACACGACGACCGAAGCACACGACGCCGCCACCCACGCTGCCGACGCCGCGCATGGCGAAGGCGGTGGTCTGGTTTTCCACCCACTCGATCAGTTCGAGATCAAGCCGCTCTTTGGCGACGGTCCGATCAGCTTCTACACGATCACCAATGCGACCCTGTGGATGGGCATTGCCGTTCTGGCCGTTGTCCTGCTGCTGGTGATCGGCACCCGCAAGCGCGCCATGGTGCCGAGCCGCAGCCAGTCCCTGGCCGAACTGGCCTATGGCTTTGTCTACAAGATGGTCGAAGACGTGGCAGGCAAAGATGGGGTGAAATACTTCCCTTATATCATGACGCTGTTCCTCTTCATCGTCATGGCCAACATGCTGGGCCTGATCCCGACCTCCTTCACCCCGACCTCGCACATTGCTGTGACGGCGGTGTTGGCTCTGGCGGTGTTCCTCACCGTGACGGTGCTGGGCTTCGTGAAGAACGGCGCCAAGTTCCTTGAGCTGTTCTGGGTCAAGTCGGCGCCGCTGGCGCTGCGCCCGATCCTTGCTGTGATCGAGCTTATCTCTTATTTCGTGCGGCCTGTCAGCCACTCCATCCGTCTTGCCGGCAACATCATGGCCGGTCACGCGGTGATGAAAGTGTTCGCTGGCTTTGCTGCCATTGCGGCGATTGCGCCCCTGTCCATCGTGGCCATCACTGCAATCTACGGTCTGGAGGTCATGGTGGCCTTCATCCAGGCCTACGTGTTCACCATTCTGACCTGCGTGTATCTGAAGGATGCGCTGCACCCCTCGCACTAAGGTCTGAAAACTACTTCCCTCAATTCCATCGTAAGGAGACAAGGATATGGAAGGCGATATCGCACAAATGGGTCAGTTCATCGGCGCCGGTCTGGCTGCCATCGGTTCCGGCACCGCCGCTGTTGGTGTGGGTTCCGTGGCTGGCAACTTCCTGTCGGGTGCCCTGCGCAACCCGTCGGCTGCCGGTGGCCAGACCGCGACGCTCTTCATCGGCATCGCGTTCGCAGAAGCTCTGGGGATCTTCTCGTTCCTCGTTGCTCTGCTGCTGATGTTCGCCGTCTAAGCGACCTCTGATCCATCCTTACGGCCGGGCCGGGGCGCCACACGCGTTCCGGCCTGGGGCCGCATCAGAGATCAAAGGGGTCCGCCATGGCTAACACCACCCACGTGGAATCGGTCGCCGCCGAAATGGAGCACGCTGCCGAAAGCGGTGCGGGTATGCCGCAGCTCGATTTCTCGACCTTCCCGAACCAGATTTTCTGGCTGATCGTCGCCCTTCTGGCGATTTACTTCATCCTGACCCGCGTTGCGCTGCCGCGCATCGGTGGCGTTCTGGCCGAGCGTCAGGGGACGATCACCAATGACCTCGCCAGTGCCGAGGAGCTGAAGCAAAAGGCCGTCGAGGCCGAAGCCGCCTATGATCAGGCGCTTGCCGATGCCCGCGCCGAGGCGAACCAGATCGTCGAAAAGGCCCGCGCCGACATCCAGAAGGACCTGGATGCCGAACTGGCCCGTGCCGACGCTCAGATCGCCGAGCAGACCGCCGAAGCCGAAAAGGCAATCGCGGACATTCGCGACCAGGCGGCCAGCACGGCGCGTGAGGCCGCGATTGACACCGCTGGCGCTCTTGTTGCGGCCCTGGGCGGCTCCGCCGATCAGGCTGCGCTGACCGCCGCTGTCGATGAAAGGATCAAGGGATGAGCCGTATTGCACTCACAGCCGCCGCGCTGACGCTTTCGGCCCAACCGGCCCTTGCTGCCTCGGGTCCGTTCTTCTCGCTGCACAACACCAACTTCGTGGTGCTGCTGGCCTTCCTGCTGTTCATCGCCATCCTGATCTACTTCAAGGTCCCCGGCATGATGACCAAGATGCTGGATGACCGCGCCGCGGGCATCCAGTCGGAACTGGACGAAGCCAAGGCGCTGCGCGAAGAGGCGCAGACGCTGCTCGCCTCTTATGAGCGCAAGCAGAAGGATGTGCAGGAGCAGGCGGATCGTATCGTTGCCAATGCGCGCGAAGAAGCCGAACGCGCCGCCGAAGAGGCCAAGGAGGACATCCGTCGCTCCGTGGCGCGGCGCATGGAAGCTGCCGAAGACCAGCTCAAGAACGCCCGTGAGGCGGCCGAGCGCGAGGTCAAGGACAGTGCTGTTTCGCTCGCCGTGCAAGCGGCGCGCAAGGTGGTGGCTGAACAGACCACCGCAACGAGCGCCAACAAGATGATTGATGAAGCGATCGGCGTCGTGGACGCGAAGCTCCACTAAGATCGCTTGAATGAGATCGCGCGGGCCGTCCTTCGGGGCGGCCCGTTTGCGTTTGATAGGGGACTAGGCGGTTATTCCTTGCTGATGTGAGTTGTTAGCGTTTGGCTTCCTATTTCGGAGGAGTTCGGCGTCAGCTCAATTGCTCACCCGTCTGCCGAAATTGCTCCCGCTCGCGGATCGACCCGTGACAGGATTTTCGTTCGTTAGGCGTCCATCGGGCACCGTGTCTCGCTCAGCATCTGGGTGACCATGGTGTTGAGCCGCGACAGCGCATTGCCGACCGGCCGACCCGTCACCAGGCGTTCGCTGAGCTCCTCCCCGGCGCGTCGCAGCACACCATCGCCCGCCGCCTTGCCAAGACTAGCGAGGAACTGCGCGGCATACTCCAGCTCGATCCCGGTGCCTCCGGGGGCGAGCAGCGCGGCGGCATGGGAGAGGTCGTCTCGCAGAGCGATTGGATCGGGGGCGATCTCCTCCTGCGGGAGCAGGCGCGGCCCCGGAGGGCGGCGATCACGGGGCAGGGCGCTTAGCACCGTGTTCTGGAACATGGCGAGGCTGGTGACCGGCTTGGGCATGAACGCATCCGCGCCCGCGGCTTCCGCCCGCTCACGACCATCAGGATCGCCGCTGGTCGCCAGCACGGCGCCGACACGGGGGGCCGCGCTTGCCAGTTCCTGGATCAGCGAGGCGCCATCCCCGTCAGGCAGCCCAAGGTCGATCAGGACCGCGCCGGGACGATACGTGGACAGGTGCCGCCGGGCATGGTGGAGCGATCCGGCCCGCCGCAGGCGTGCGCCCGAGCGTAGGCACATCAGGCGCAGCGCTTCACATGTGAACCGGCTGTCTTCGACGAGGAGCATCGTCAGCCCCAGCAAGGGCCGCTCAGGCGTGGGCGGGCGGTGTTCAAGCAGGTCATCCAGGCTGGTCATGATCTATCTCCGTTCGGCAGCGTCACGCCATTTGGAGCGCAGAAGGGTAAACCGGCCATTAACGGCGCCCCGATCCCCTTGGCAAAGTCGCGCGGGGGCGGCACAAGGGCGTGAGATCAAGGATGGAGGCAAGGATGATCGGACGGTTGAACCATGTGGCAATCGCAGTGCCCGACCTGGAGGCGGCTTCGGCCCAGTATCGCGACACTCTGGGCGCGGATGTCGGCGCCCCCCAGGATGAACCCGATCACGGCGTGACGGTGGTGTTCATCACCCTGCCCAACACCAAGATCGAACTGCTCTACCCCCTCGGCGACGACAGCCCGATCAACGGCTTCCTGGAAAAGAACCCGTCGGGCGGCATCCACCACATGTGCTATGAGGTCGAAGATATCATCGCCGCGCGCGACAAGCTCAAGGCCGAAGGCGCCCGCGTTCTGGGCACCGGAGAGCCCAAGATCGGCGCCCATGGCAAGCCGGTGCTGTTCCTGCACCCGAAGGATTTCAACGGCTGCCTGATTGAGCTGGAGCAGGTCTGATGGACATCACCTCCGGGCTCGTCCTGTTTTCCGTGATCTGGTTCATGGTGTTCTTCGTGATGCTGCCGCTGCGGCTCACGACGCAGGGCGAATCCGGAGATGTGGTGCCGGGGACCCATTCCTCGGCGCCGTCCGATCCTCAACTTGGCCGGAAGGCGAAGATGACCACGCTCGTGGCCGTGGTCATCTGGGGGATCTGCGCGGCGGTGATCCTGTCGGGATGGGTCACCATCGAGGATCTGGAGAACCTGCACCGGCTGATCGCGCCGTCGCGGCGGTAAGCCCATGATAGATATGGGTGAATGACGCAGCACCCAGCACCGGGATCAGCAGGTTCAAGACCGGGATCGTCAGCGGCAATGCCATGAGAACCCCCGCCGCCCAGATCGTTGCGATGTGGCGGCGGCGCAGGCGTCTGGCCTCACGCGCGCCCACCCGGCGCAGGGCCGCGACCTGGAAATACTCGCGCCCCAGAAGAAAGCCGTTCAGCCCGTAGAATATCACCGGCGCCAGCGGGGCGAGCATCACATAGAGCGCGAGCGCGAGGATGTTGGCTCCGACCAGCACGGCAAATGCACGCAGCCCGTCCAGCAGCGCATCGGCCAGCGGGACCGACTGCGCGGGGGGCAGATGGGGGTAGTGACGGGATTCGACCGCGTCTGCGATGTCTTCGAGAAACAGCGACTGCACCGCCTGCGCAATCGGCACCATCAGGAACACGGACAGCCCCAGCATGAGCACCAAAGAGCCCCAGGAAGCGACGGTATCGACCCAGGTCAGCGTTCCGATCCAGGGCAGGGTGATCCCGTCCCCGATCAGCGCGCCGACACCCCAGAAGGTGAGCGCGTAGAGTCCGATCAGTGCGGCCAGCGTGATGCCGATCCCGCGCAGCATGACAGAGCGGAATCGCGGATCACCGATCTGGTCAAGGGCGCGGGAGACGGATCGAAAGATCAGGTCCATCAGGGGCGCCATTCGGTCTTTGCGTCGCGGTCCGGGCGGGGGCGATCGGGCGGGGCGGCCTTTTCGGTTCCGATATGGATCAGACCCGCCACCCATTCGTGATCGGCCAACCCATAGGCGGGCGCGGCGAATCGGGGGTCATGGGCGATCCAGCCGGTGAGCCAGCTTGCCCCCCAGCCCGCAGCTAGCGCCGCGTTGACGAGGCTCACGCACACCGCGCCCGCAGAGAGGGTCTGTTCGACCTCGGGGATGCGATCCGTGCTGTGGGGGGAGGCGATCACGACCACGGTGCAGGGGCTCTCGAACTGAGCAGCCCCTTTTTCGACCTTGTCCTCGGGCTGCCCCAGGTCGGGGCCGGTCTCGCGGGCCGTGGCGGCCAACTCCGCGCGGGAATTCGGGCCCAGAACGACGATCCGCCAGGGCTCCAGCTTGCCGTGATCGGGCACACGCAGGGCGGCGGTCAGCAGCGTCTCCAGCTCCTCGCGGTCCGGGCCGGGGGCGGTCAGGAACTTGGGCGGGCGTGAGCGCCGGGCAAGCAGGAAGTCGAGCGTTTCAGGAGAGCGCAGCGGAGCGTGATCAGACATGGTGTTTCCTTTCCTGCAACACATAGGGGCGCGCCGGGCGAAGTGCCAGATTGCGGGGGGCTGGGGGCGGCGATAGGGTGGCGCCATGGCGCTTCCCGATCTCTCTTATCTTGTCCAGCCCGGTGCTGTCGTGGCCGTCAAGGCAACGCCCAAAGCCTCCCGCGAGCGGATCGAAGAGGGCACGCCGCTTCGGGTCTATGTCACGGCGCCGCCGGACAAGGGGAAGGCCAATGCGGCGGTCACGAAGCTGCTGGCCAAGGCTTTGGGTGTGCCGAAATCGCGCCTGACCCTGATCCGGGGCGACACCGCGCGCGACAAGCAGTTTCGCATCGACTGAACCGCGGGGCGCGGTGCCCCGGGTCTATCAGTCGTCGGTATGGGTCAGCTTCGGCACATCCTTCGCGCCCGCGCTGCCCCGGCCGGACAGCGACGGGTTTTCCATGAAGAACTTGTGGCAGTTGAACGAGAACGCCCCTTCGGGAAGCGGGGTCCGGGTCCAGCCGCCCATGCCGTCCATGATCCAGCTTTGCGCCGTGTCGGCCATGTTCGCCGCCATGATCTGTTCGACGATCTGGGCTTTCACCGTGGCGTTTTCGACCGGCACCAGAGTTTCCACCCGGCGGTTCAGGTTGCGGCCCATCCAGTCGGCAGAGCCGAAATAGACAAGCGCATCCTTCGAGGGCAGCCCGCCGCCATTGCCAAAACAGACGATGCGCGAGTGTTCGAGGAACCGGCCGACGATCGACTTGATGCGGATGTTTTCCGACAGGCCCTTGATCCCCGGACGGATGCCGCAGATGCCCCGGATCACGAGGCTGATCTTCACCCCGGCCTGCGATGCCTTGTAGAGCGCATCCATGATCTCGGGCTCGATGAGCGAGTTCATCTTCGCCCAGACCTCGGCGGGCCGTCCGGCCTTGGCGTGCTCTGCCTCGCGCTCCAGAAGCTCGATCAGGCGCGGCTTCATCAGAGTCGGGCTGATGGAGAGCTTCTCCAGCTTGTCAGGATGGGCATAGCCCCCGACATAGTTGAACACCTTGGTGGCATCGCGCCCGAAGGCCGCGTCGCAGGTGAAGAAGCTCAGGTCGGTGTAAATCTTAGCTGTGATCGGGTGGTAGTTGCCGGTGCCGTAATGGGTGTAGGTCACCAGCTTGTCGCCCTCGCGCCGGACCACGGTGGCGATCTTGGCGTGGGTCTTCCAGTTCATGAAGCCGTAGATCACATGGGCGCCCGCGCGCTCCAGGCGGCGGGACTGGCGGATATTTGCGGCCTCGTCGAAGCGGGCCTTCAGCTCCACCAGGGCGGTGACGGATTTGCCGTCTTCCGCCGCTTCGCACAGGGCCTCGACAATCGGGGACTGTTTGGACGTGCGGTAGAGCGATTGCTTGATCGCCACGACATTCGGATCGGCCGCGGCCTGTTTGAGGAAGCGCACCACCATATCGAAGGTCTCATAGGGGTGGTGCAGGAGCATGTCTTTTTGACGGATCGCCGCGAAAAGATCGCCATCATGGTCCTGAACGCGCTCCGGTACGCGGGGGCTGAACGGCGTCCAGAGCAGGTCGGGCCGGTCATCCACGACCAGTTCCGAAAGCTGCCCGACGCCGATAAAGCCGTTGACGGGGATCAGCTCTTCGTCACCCACGCGAAGCTCTTCCATGATCATCCGGCGCAGGCCCTTGGGGGCGTTCTCGGTCATCTTGAGCCGGACAACCTCGCCGCGGCGGCGACGCTTGAGCGCGGTTTCAAACTCGCGCACCAGATCTTCGGCCTCTTCCTCGACCTCCAGATCGCTGTCGCGCAGCACGCGGAAGGTGCAGTGGCCCTTGACCTTGTATCCGGGGAACAGCGCAGAGATGTATTCCAGCAGGAGCTCTTCGAGCGGCAGGAAGCGGATCCCTTCGCCGCCCTGAAGCCGGATGAACCGATCCAGTTGGAGCGGAATGGGCAGCAGGGCCCGCAACGGGGCCTTGTCCTTGTTGCGCTCCAGCTCGAGCGCGAGCGAAATGCCTTCGTTCGGGATGAACGGGAACGGGTGCGCCGGGTCGATGGCCAGCGGCGACAGAACCGGGAACACGCTGTCGAGGAAGACGTCCTGAAGATGCTCTTTGTCCTCATCCATCAGGTCATGACGGCTGAGGATGTGCAGGCCCTGCGTCTCCATCAGGGCGCGCAATTCGTTGAACACCTTCTGCTGCCGCCCCATCAGTTCGCGCGCGTTGACGCTGATCTTGACCAGTTGCTCTTCCGGGGTCAGCCCGTCGGCGGCGGGGGTGGTATGACCCTCCATCGCCAGCTCGCGCAGGCCCGCCACGCGGACGGTGTAGAATTCATCGAGGTTGGTGGCCGAGATGGACAGGAACCGCATCCGTTCCAACAGGGGCACGCGCGGGTTTTCGGCCTCTTCAAGGACGCGCCAGTTGAAGGCCAGCCAGGACAGCTCGCGGTTGAAGAACCGGGCCGGACCGGACAGGTCTTCTTCGACGGTGATCGCGTCCGGGAACTTGGCGTTGAGGAAATCTGCGGTGGGGATCGGATTGGTCATGCATTCCTCCTGCGTTTCTCTTGCCCTGCAACATTGACGTGACGCGCTTGTGACGGCGTTGGCAGGCGGTGGTTCAGAAGATCCACGGCGAGCTGCTTGGTCACGGGGCGGCCATGGGCCAGCCCGGCGCGGTCCAGGCGCGAGACAATCGTTTGCACGGCCTGGTAGCTGCGCTCAATGCGCGGCAGCAGATAGTCCGTCAGGTCGGGCGCCGGGGCAATCTGGCGGTCGGTGAACAGCTTGACCATGATGGCGGCCAGCAGGGCTTCGTCTGGCTCTCCGATCCGGGCCACGGTCGTCGCTTGCATCCGGCTGGCCAGGTCGGGCAGCCGGATATGCCAGCGGGCGGGCTCTGTCCGCGCGGTCAAAAGCAGCGGCGCGCGCAGGGCAAGCGCGTTGTGAAGATGGAACAGCCATTCTTCGCAGTCCTGCGGCAAAAGGTCGGCGTCTTCGATGACGGTCGGGCCTTCGGGCCTGTGCGTGTCGGGGGTCAGGTCGGCGGTGTTGAGCACGGTTGCCCCGTGGCGCGCCGCGAAGATCTGGGCGAGATGGCTCTTGCCGCAGCCCTTGGGACCGGTCAGGCACAGCTTGCCCCGTGGCCAGGCCTGCGGCGCATCGAGCTGCGCGCGGGCCTCCGCATTGGGGCCGCTGACGAAGAAATCGCCTTCGCCCATGGCGGTGTCACGTGGCCAGTCAAAGCTGAGCTGCCGGGTCATTCCGCGCCTTCTTCCTGACCCGCGTGCCCCTTGTAGAGCCGGCTTTCCTTGTATTGCGACACACCGAAGCGGAACAGCACCCCCAGCATCGCGGCAAGCGGAACCGCGACAAGCAGCCCGGCAAAGCCAAACAGCGCGCCGAACACCGACAAGGCGACCAGCAGCATGACCGGGTGAAGCCCCACGGAGTTCCCTACCAGCTTGGGGGTGAGGATATTGCCTTCCAGAAACTGTCCGGCCTGAAAGATCGCGGCCACGGCCAAGATCATCCACCAGTCGCCCCAGAACTGCACGAGCGCGAGCCCGATGGCGAGCACACCCCCGATGATGGCGCCGACGAAGGGAATGAAGCTCACCAGCCCCGCAATGAAGCCGACCACCAGGGCGAAGTTGAGCCCGACGATGCTCAGCGCGACGGAATAGAACGTGCCGATGATGACGCAGACCAACCCTTGGCCGCGCACGAACCCGGAGAGGGTCTTGTCGATATCGCCCGCAATTTTGCGCACGATGGGCGCGTGATCGCGCGGCAGAAGATCGTCGATCCCGGCAATCATCCGGTCCCAATCGACCAGCAGGTAGATGGTCACGACCGGCACGATCAGCAGCAGCATGACGATATTCACCACGCCGCGGAACGATCCGAGCACCTTTTCGGCCAGGGAACCCGCCCGGTTCTGAAGCCAGGTGGTCAGGTCAGCCATGTAGCTCTGGAAGGTCTGTTGATCGACCAAAAAGCGCTCAAGCGGGGTACCTACGATCATGTCTCGCACCCGTCCGGTCAGCCCGTCGATGATCGAAGACCAGTTCGCGCGCAGGTCGGCAAATTGCCCGATCAAGGCCGGGATCACGATCAGCAGCGCCATCACGAAGAGCAGCAGCGCCGTGAGCGAGATCAGCGTGACGGCGAGGGCTCGCGACAGCCCCCAAGCCTCCAGCCGGTCGGCCACCGGATCCAGCAGATAGGCGATTGCGCCCCCCAGGATGAACGGCATGAGCACGTCTCCGAGCGTCCAGAGCGCAATGAAGGTCACGGCGGCGGCGGCGCCCCAATAGGTCGCTTGTTGTTTGGCGGGCAGGGCCATGGGCGTCTCCTCAGCTTTCCTTTCAGATGGCTTAAGCCGCCCGGGCGTTCAAGCCGGTTTGCCTTTTAACGCGGCGCGGACATCAGTGAGCGCCTGCCGGATCTGTGGATCAAAACGGGCCTCGTGGTGGCTGACCAGCCATTCCTCGCTGGTGAGCGCGTCGATCGGGGCTCCGATCCGCGTCAGGCCAGAGGTGAGCGCCCCCGCAAACAGGGGCAGCACGATGCGCCCATGCCCCTGCGCAGCCAGAGTCGCGCCCAGGATCGGGCAGTTGGTCCGGGCAGAAACGGGTGCCCCGCTGCGTGTCACATGGGTGGCAACCCATTGCGCACTAGGAAGCCGCGCGGCGTCTTCCGTCATGGTGATCCAGCCCGGCACATCTGGGTCTCGGGCGAAAACGGCGTAGCGCAGCGTGCCGATCTTTTGGCCCGCCAGCCAGCTTTGCGTCGGGCGCGCATTCCGGATGCCGATATCGACAGCCCTGCGGGCGATATCCGTGCGAGTGATGGCGCTGACGAAACTGGGCCGCCACGAGATGTCTTGCGGGGCAATCGCCTGCGCCAGCCACCGCGCCGTCCATGGCCCGGCCGAGATCCGCAGGCTCGGCGGGGCGGGGGCATCCGCGGTCCATCGCTCGATCTGGTCCGCGTCATGGGCCATACGCCGCGCGAGGGGGAGCAAGGCCCGGCCCTCGGGGCTGAGTTGATACCCTTGCGCACCGCGCAGAAACAGGCGCTTGCCCAGATGCTGCTCAAGCCGGGAGATATGCCGCGACAAGGTTGCGGCGCTGTGCCCGCTATGCTGGGCCGCCGCCGTGAGCCCTCCATGATCAGCGATGGCAAGAAAAGCGGGAAGGGCTGTCCAAAGGATCTGATCTTTCATTTTTGAAACGATGCTTTCGCTTTTCATGACTGTGAAGCACTGCCGCGCGCACGAGATAATCATAGAATGAAGAGGCCATGGATCAAAGAATATTGGGGCATTCCGCCCGATGAGGCGCCGTCTTCGATTGAGGAAGAGCGCGCTATCTTTGCAAAAATGGCGAAGAGTGCTCACGATCAGGGGCAGTGCCGCCGTCGCTGGCCGTTTTTTCCGCGATGGCTGAGGCGCCTTGCCTGCATCCGCAGCCGGGACTAGACCCGATCCTGACGTGAAACCGCTTTTCCGAAAGGCTCGCCCATGCGCCTGTCCCGCTACTTCCTGCCCGTTCTCAAGGAGACGCCCGCCGATGCGCAAATCGTCAGCCACCGGCTGATGCTGCGCGCCGGGATGATCCGCCAGTGCAGCGCGGGGATCTATTCCTGGTTGCCGCTCGGGCTTAAGGTGCTGCGCCGGATCGAACAGATCGTCCATGAAGAGCAGCAGAAGGCCGGGCATATCCCGATGCTCATGCCGACCCTGCAATCGGCGGATCTGTGGCGCGAGAGCGGACGCTATGACGGCTATGGCGAAGAGATGCTGCGCATGCAGGACCGCCACGGGCGGGACATGCTCTACAGCCCCACAGCGGAGGAGATGTTCACCGACACGTTCCGCACCTACGTAAAGAGCTACAAAGACCTGCCGCTGACGCTCTACCAGATCCAGTGGAAGTTCCGCGATGAAATCCGCCCCCGCTTCGGCGTGATGCGGGGCCGCGAGTTCCTCATGAAGGACGGCTACAATTTCGACCTGACCAAGGAAGACGCGCTGCACGCGTATAACCGCCATCTGGTCAGCTATCTGCGCACCTACGAGCGGATGGGGCTTCAGGCGATCCCGATGCGCGCCGACAGCGGGCCGATCGGGGGGGATTACACCCACGAGTTCCTTGTGCTGGCTGAAACCGGCGAGAGCGAAGTGTTCTACGACGCGCAGGTCACCGACATTTCGCTGGGTCAGCGGGACATCGACTTTGACGATGTGGCGCAGTGCCAGGGCGTGATGGACGAGTTCACCTCGCTCTATGCGCGGACCGATGAAACCCATGACGAAGCCGTCTGGGCCGATGTGCCCGAAGACCGCAAGCGCGTGGCGCGCGGGATCGAGGTTGGGCAGATCTTCTATTTCGGCACGACCTATTCGGAGCCTTTGGGCGCCACCGTGACGGACCGCGATGGCAACCAGGTGCCGGTGCATATGGGCTCGCACGGGATCGGGGTCAGCCGCCTTCTTGGCGCCTTGATCGAGGCGAACCACGACGACAACGGCATCATCTGGCCCGAAGGCGTGACCCCGTTCCACGCTGGGATCGTGAACCTGCGTCAGGGCGATGAGGCGGCGGATGCGGCCTGCGAAGCTCTGGAAGCGGGGCTGATCGCGCACGGGCTGGAGCCGCTCTATGACGACCGCGATGAGCGGGCCGGGGCGAAGTTTGCCACCATGGATCTGATCGGGGTGCCGTGGCGTATCACGGTTGGGCCGCGTGGGCTCAAGAACGGCGTGGTCGAGCTGACATCGCGCCGGACCGGTGAGAGCGAGGAACTGAGCCCCGAAGCGGCTGTCGCGAAGATCGCGGAGATTTACGCGCCGCATATGTGAGGGGTTTAGCGCGCGGATGCGCGCGACCCGCGTGGGGGCTCTGCCCCCACACCCCGGGATATTTGGGGCCAAAAGAAATGGGGCGGATGCGCTCTTGAGGAGACCGGCATGACCACGTTTACCGCATTGACGACGTTGGAGGGCAAGGCGCCCGCCGAAAGCCTGGGCGAGGCCATGGAGGGCATGGACCCGGCGCCGATGGGCGTGGGCGTGTTCGAGATCGAAGACGGCTCCGGCCTTTGGGAAGTCGGCGGCTATTTCGAGGAATCGCCCTCCGAGGCGGAACTGGCCGTGCTGGCGGCCGCGTTTGGCGCCAAGCCGTTCGCGGTGAGCAAACTGCCCGAGACCGACTGGGTCGCCAAAGTCCGGCGTGAGCTGAAACCCGTCGAGGCGGGGCGGTTCTTTGTCTATGGCAGCCACGATGCCGAAAAGGTGCCCGAGGGGCGCGTTGCGCTCCTGATCGAAGCGGCCATGGCGTTTGGCACCGGCCATCACGGCACCACCTTGGGCTGCCTGCGCGCCTATGATCGTGAGCTGGATGCCGGGCGTGTGCCGACCCGCGTGGCCGATGTCGGATGCGGCACCGCGGTTCTGGCCATGGCGGCGGCGGCCACCAGCGACGCGGTGGTTGTGGCGGGCGATCTGGATCAGGTGGCTGTTGACGTGGCCGAAGCCAACCTCGCCGCCAATGACATGGCGGGGCGCATTGCCTGCGTCGAAGCTGCGGGCTTCGATGCGCCCGCCTTTGCCGAGGCGGCGCCCTTTGATCTGGTCTTTGCCAATATCCTCATGGCGCCGCTGGTCGATCTGGCGCCGTCCATGGCGGCGCATGTGGCGCCGGGCGGGCGGGCGATCCTGTCGGGGCTGCTGCGCGAGCAGGGCGAAGAAGTCGCATCGGTCTATGCCGCGCATGGCATGGCCTTGGTCGATCGGGAAGACATTGGCGAGTGGTGCTGCCTCGTTGTGGAGAACGCCAGATAAGGGTCACTCCGGCGCTCCGAACGCGCCATGTTGTGGCCAAGATTGGGGGCGACTCTGTCGGCAGCACGAACGCCAAGGAGCCCCGGCATGCCCGTATCGAACACCCGTTTTGAAGAGCGCCTGGCGCGCATTTCAGCGCAGCATGGTCAAGTTGAGGCACAGCGCGCGCGGGGACGGTCGATGCTGCACCTGCGGCGCCGTGTCGGCGCGGGAGTGCGATTGACCCTGATGGCAACCGCCTTCGCCTTGGGCGCCAAGACGGCGGCGCTTGTGGCGCTAGGCGGTGAAGGCTACGGGCTCCGGCTGGACCGGCTGACTTCGGCCCTGCCCGAACCTGCGATCCCGGTCGCTCAGATCGCGGCGCCGGATCGCGTGTCGCTTTGGCTGGCGTCTCAAGTGACTTGGGTCAAGCACAAGCTCATCTGAGTTATCTGATCTCCGTGCGTCTCACACCGGGACAAGGTGGTTGTCGAACACCCAGCCGCCATCCACGACATCCAGCCGCGTAGCGCCCGATGCTGCGCCGCGATGCGCAAGCCCATCCGCACAGGTGAGCACGATCCCGCTCTGCCCGTCCGGGGCCGCTCCGCTTGCCAGATCGAGCGCTTCGGATCCGTTGGGTGCTCCGGTCGCTCCGTCGAAATAAATCACATGCCCGCCCTTGGGGCCCGTCACGGCAATGGTGCCGCCATCGGCAGACACTGCGACTGAGCCGCCATAGTTCTTCAGCCGGGCCGTGTCGGGATGGTCGTGATAGCTGATCCCGCCCGCCGTGATCCGCGCCATCAGCGGCACCCGGTCCAGCGGGTAGCCCTGCCATTGCAGCGCGGCGACAATGGTGCCGTCGGGCGCTGCCGCGATATGTCGGATGGAGTTCAGCCGCTGCGCGTCCGGGGGGGCGGTTTGATCGGTGATCGCGCCGTCGGCGTCCAGCCAGGTCAGGTTGGGGCGCATGGTCGGCAGGTTCAGCCGCGCCCTGTCGTTGGATGGGTGGGTCTGAATCCCGCCATTGGCCACGGCAAAGCCGCCCGAGGCGAGCCGGATGATCTCATGCGGGCCGATCCCGCCGGAGGGGAGCTCGTCAATACGCCTATATCCAGCGGCCACATCATAAACGCTCAATACCCCGGCCGGGGTTTCGAAATCGTTTTCAGTGGTCAGAAGGAAGGCGCCATCGGCCGTATACGCGCCGTGCCCGTAGAAATGGCGGCCCTCGGGGCTTTCCAGGCGGGCGATCTCGCGACCTTGGGCGCAGTCGATGACCGTTGCGTAGCGGCCGGGGCGCCGCGAGAAAGCGACCGCTTCGGCGCGGGTCGGGTGAGCCGCTGCCGCATGACCACGCGCCGGGATGGGCAAGGCAAAGCGGACCTCTCCGCTGCGGGTCAGCCCGAGCAGATAGGTTGCGTTGTCTGCGTCATTGGCGGCGGTCAGGTAGTCCGGGCGACCGACTTCCGCCCATGCCGCCCCGGAGGGCAGGGCGGCAAGCGCGGCGCTCAGGGACAGGAAGTGGCGGCGGTGCATCAGTCGCCATCCGCCGGGGAAAACCCGGTATCCACGCCCAGCTCGGGACCGATGTCGCGGTCCATCTGTTCTTTCAGATAGGTGATTTTGTTCAGCGCCTCGCCAACGCGCCAGCGGGCGTCGGGATCGACCACGGCCTCGGCAAGGGGCATGCCGATCCGATCAATGCGGGCTTCGGCCTGTTCGAACACGTCGATGACCCAGGCGCGGTCCGGTTCGGTGACGTCGCCCGCAAAACCAAGCTGTAGCATTTCAGCGGCACCGGCGAGCTGCGCTTTGATCAGGTCGCTGCCGATCGCCAGCCGGTGGCCGTCGACGCGGGCAGGAATGCCGCCACGTTCCGTCCCCATTGGGCGCGCGATGCGCTGCTCTCCGGCGCGGATCAGTCCGAACATCACGGAAGAGTAAATCTCTTTGGTGAACTCGAACGGAGCGAGGTAGACGGGGTTGTCGGGGCCTGCGCTGCCCGCGATCTCTGCCCAGCCCTGTGGGCCGAACCATTCCGCGTCAAGGCGCTCGCCAAGCCCCGCCAGATTGGCCGAGAGCCCAATCACGGCGGGGCAGTCGGCCAGATCGTCATTGGTCAGCACTTCGGCCAGAGCCGGGAAGCCCTGCCCAGCGGCAGAAACCTTCGCGATGCCCTCGGGCGTGCCCTGCTCGGCTTCGGGGAGGGTGTAGATCTGCGCGACCCCGGCATTCACGAAGCCCCGCTTGTCGGGCCAGAAATTCACGGTCAGCGCGGCGCCGGTATGCTCCATCGGGCCGAACTGGTAGCTGTCGAGCGGAGCCCAGGCGATCCAGGCGGCGCGGGTGGCGGCCTTGACGGCGTCGGCATCGGTGTCCCCGGCGCAATAGGCGCGCGCCGTACTCTCCATCTGAGCGCTTGCGTCGCGGAACGCTCCAAATTGGTGCTTCAACACTTCCAGCTCGCGCCGCACGAGCGCGTCGTAATCGACAATGCCGCGCCCGGGGGCCTCATAGGGCAGGCCGGTTGCGGCGTTGTAGCCCAGCCCTTCGCGGGTGACCTCCTGGGCCGTGGCGGGAAGGGCGAGCGTCAGGCTCAGAGCGGTCAGGGTCAGGCGGATCATAGCGACTCCAGATAGGCGATCAGGGCATTGCGGTCTTCGGTCGTCATTTGCTGGACTGCCGCTGCGTGGGGTGCGGCTTCGCCGCCATGCCACAAGATGGCCTCCAGCACCGAGCGGGCCCGGCTATCATGGAGGTAACGCTCCGGTTCGCGTGCGCCAAGACCCCAAAGTGGCGCAGTCCGCCATTCCGTCCCGTTCGCACCGAATTCACGCCGGTGATCCGCCAGCCCTTCGCCCATGTCATGCAGCAACAGATCGGTCATCGGCCAGATCAGCTGGAAGGAATGCTCGGGCCGGTCGGGCAGGCGGTGGGTGACGTGTTTGGGCGTGTGGCAGGACGTGCAGCGGGTCTCGTGGAAGAGAGTTTTGCCGCGCATCACCTGCGGGTCATCCAGTCCCTCGCGACGCTCAGGTGCGAGGTTTGCAGCGTAGTGTACGGTGAGATCGAGCATGGCATCGGCCACCTCGACCCCGTCGAGCCGGTCGGTGTTGCCATCGGGGGCGTCAAGGCAGGCGGCCTGCGCTTCGGTGCACTCGCCGGCGCCATTGGGATAGAGCCGTGTGGACAGCCCCATATCGCGGTGGAAGGCGGCGGCGCTTTGATCCAGCACGGTGGGCTCGCTGGCCTTGTGCCCAAAGCGCCCCAGCATCACGGTGCCATGGGCGCGGGAAACCACCCAGTTCGGGCGGCCGGAAATGCCGTCTCCGTCCGCGTCATCGGGATCAGCGAGCGCCAGGATGTCGGCCTCGGGAATCGCGTCCAGCAGCCCCATGCCGATCAGCGTGGGCGCGGTGCGGGCAGAGATCAGGACATCGGGATCAGGCGCGCCATAGCGCGCATCCGCGATTGCGTAGCGCGGCGCATGAAGCGTGACGACCGTTCCATCCGCGAGCGTGACCTCTTGGGGGTCATATGTGACCGCCATCGACCCTTCGGCTGCGACGCCAGAGATGGAGCGATCCTGCAACTGGACGCCATATGTCGGCTCCGGTTGCCCCTCCAGATAGGCGGAGAGCTCTGCCAGGTCGGTATCGGGCAGATCGGGCAGGGACAGTCTGAGAGCGGTCCCGATCCCCTCTCCCGGTGCCGCGCCGCGCCCGCCGCCGGGGTGGCAGGTCGCACAGGAGCGCGCATTGTAGAGGGGGCCGAGCCCGTCACTGGCATGAGTCGAGGACGGGGCAGACACCCACAGCCGTTCGAACACCTGCTGCCCGGTGATAAAGTCGAGCGCCGCGTCGTCATCGAGGTTGGCCGATGGCGCGAGCCCGTTGGTGATGATCCTGATGGAATGCCCTCGGGGCGTTGTCGCGCCGCCGGGGAGGGCTTCGAACTTTTCGGGGCTGTCGGGGGAGGGGGCCGTGACCGCAGCCACGCGAGCCGTCTCGTCGGGCGTACGGGGAGCCGGGGAAAGGTGTGGCTCCCCCCCCTGCGCCATGGCCGATCCGGCCACAGCACAAAATGCCAAGGGAAGGAGCCGTGTCATAGTCTATTACTCGAAGACGGCCGACTGGTTGTCCAGCGAATCGGAGCCTTCGATGGCCACGCCTTCCAGGCCGACCACGGTCACCGCACGCTCGATATTGCGGGTCTGAGCGACGAGCCCGTCGATGGCGTTCTGGGTCAGCTCATTGCCGGGGTGGCCAACGCCGATCAGCTGGTCAAACGCGGTGCCGGCTTCCTGAGCGGTCTTGAGCGCGCCAAGCGCGGACATGGTGTGGTTCATGTCGGCCAGCAGATTGATGGCCAGAGCCTCGTCTTTTTCGGCAACCACATCCATCAAGGACGGGCCTTCGACGACGGAGCCGTCGATGCGCACATAGCGACCGGTGTAGACGTTCCGGATGCCCAGCCCGTCATAATAGTGGCTCATCGAGGAGTTGTCCGCGAAGCAGTCGTGGGTCTCTTCCGGATCGTGGAGGAGAAGGCCAAGCTTCATCCGCTCACCCGCCTGTTCGCCGTAGGACAGCGATCCCAGCCCGGTGAAGGCCATGACCAGCGGGTCGCCCTCAGCCAGATCAAGACGGCCCTGACCGCCTTCGGACCAGTTGGCCACGGCGTCTTCCAGATCAGAGATCAGCAGATCAGACGCGGCCAGAAGGTATTCGCCGCGACGATCGCAGTTGCCGTTCGTGCAGTTTTCGGTGTCGTAGTCGGACGCCGTGCGCGCGCCGTTGCCAGCGTCGGTGCCATTGAGGTCCTGGCCCCAGAGCAGGAATTCGATGGCGTGGTAGCCGGTGGCGACGTTGGCTTCGATGCCCTCGACCTCGTGCAGGCTTTCCAGCAGCTCGGGGGTGATGGCGGAGGCGTCGACGGTTTCACCCGCGACGGTGAGCGTGGTGTTCGCGACGACATTGGCGCTCGCATAGGGGTTTTCCGGGTTCACGCCCGCATCGCCTTCGACATAGTCGATCAGGCCCTCATCCAGAGGCCATGCGTTCACTTTGCCTTCCCAATCGTCGACGGTCGGGTTGCCGAAACGGAAGGCCTCGGTTTGCTGATAGGGAACGCGGGCGCGCAGCCAGGCGGCTTTCGCAGCGTTCAGGGTCGCGTCGCTGGGGCTCTCGACCAGCTCGCCCAGTGCGACACGCAGATCTTTCGCCAGCACGAGGCTGTCCTCATACCCGGCAAGCGCGATGTCGCCGTAATTTGCGGTGACTGCGGCAATGTCCACTTCTGCGCTCGCCATCGAAGCGAGGCCAAGCGCGGCCGTGGTTGTCAGCAGGAGATTTTTCATCATTCTATCCTTAGTGAACGTGAGTGGATTGGTGATACGGGCACCCCATCGTGCGGCGGCTCTGGGCCAGGGCGCGATGGAGGGTGAGCGTAAAGGCTTCCGCGAGCGGCAGGAGGCAAGGGGCCATGTCCGGCCGCGTCAACATCATAGCGAACATCAGAACGTCTTCGCGTTCTCCGGTCTCGGTGAGATCAATCAGATGCGCAAACGCGGCCTCGTCGGCGCCCAAGCAGGGACAATCGGGTTGGTGCCGCATGAAGGGCCGCCGCGCATAGCGGGCGAGGAACTGCATCAGATCATCGCAGCGCGCGATCAGCGCAGCGACCGTGCTGGACGGGAAATGGGCGGACAGGCCTTTGGAAAGCTCGCTTTCACGACGGCCAAGGCCGCGCAGGCACAATACTGCGAGCTGTCCGGTTGCGCTGAGGTCCTGCAGATGGCCGACAGGGGCGGCTCCGGGGCTTGTCAGGGATTCGGTCACGATGGCCCTCCTTGGATGCGCCCATTTAACCTGACTTAAAAGGTTGGACAACCGAAAAATCCGATTGAATTAGTCAACAAATGAAAAGGAGGGCCGAAACGGCCCTCCTTCGCGATCATATCCGGGGTGGGCTTAGCCCTTGGTCCAGATGTAGAGCGCGTTGTTCTCGTGCTTGCCGGTGTCTTCACCGACGATCACGCGGCCGTCTTCCAGAACCACCAGGTTGTCCGGGTTGGAGATGCTGTCCAGCGGGCACTGGTTGACTTCCGCATCGCCATTGTAGCCGTGACCCGCGATGACCGGGGTCATCTTGGTGGCGTTGTAGCCGTCCATCTCGAACTCATAGACCACGCCGCACTTGTTCTCGGCCACGTCGATGTCGCCTTCGCCGTCGGACATGGTCTTCTCGACAGCAGACATCGCCACATACATGTGCGGGGCGGTGCCAGCTTCCAGACCGGCGACGTTGATGTTGACGCCTTCCATCTTGCGGAATTCAGCGGACGCGCCTTTGGCGGCAGCGGCCTTGTTGGATTCCAGGAACGCGACGCGGTTGTCGGCGGCGTTGCCAGCGGCCCAGTCGGCGATCTCTTCGTCGGTGATGTAGTTGTTCTCACCGGCTTTGTAGTCGTCCAGGGTGATGCCGTCATAGTCGGCGACCCAGGCGGCGATCTCGTCGTTGGAGGCGTGGCCCAGCTCGACCCACTCCAGACCGAAGGCGGTGGTGGCCGCATCGGCGCCAGCGTCGCCCATCTGGGTGACCTTGGCGGCGTAGAGCGTGCCGGAGGTCAGATCACCAGCGGTGTCAGCGACGAACTTGAAGAACGCCTGACCGGTGCCGTCGGAGGTGGTGTAGACGGTGGTCTGGTCGGGCATCACGACGGAGTTTTCGTGGGACATACGGCCGATGGCCATCTGCTTGACCGGGGTGGCGGTGCCCGTCGGGTCGGTGATTTCGACGATGTAGCCGTAGTTGTAGGGGTTCGGATACTCGCCCAGGTACTCGGCCAGCACCTTGTTGTCGTCGATGTACTTGTATTCCGGGTTGTTCCAGTCGGCGGAGTTGTCGAAATACAGCTCTTCGGAGGTCAGCGGGGTGCCCCAGGGGGACACGGTGCCGAAGCAGTTCACCCAGGTGCCTTTGACGCCGGAGAAGTCGACCATGTCGATGCTGTCGACGGAGTAGGTGCCGTCTTCAGCGCGGGTCAGAGCGGCCTTGGACATGGCGCCGGGACGGTTTTCCCAGTTGGTGAACAGCAGGCCCTTGCCGTCTTCGGTCGGAACAAAGCCGTTGAAGTCGGGGTCGTTGGAGATCAGCAGCTCTTTGGAGCCGTCAGCGGATTTGATCACGCCGGCGCCGTTCACGCCTTCCTGCAGCAGGATCTGGTAGTCGCCCAGCGAAGTGCGGACAACGCGCTTCTCTTCGTCGGTCATGGCCGGGGCCAGTTCTTCGGCGCCCAGGTTGGCGTTGGCGACGATGCCGACGGTGGCCAGGGCGAAATCGGTGCCGATGTCGCTGTCCGGGTGCTGGACGTTGAAGAACAGGTCATCGCCATTTTGGAAGATGCCGGTGATTTCGCCGCCGAGCGGGACGGTGGCAACGCGGGTCAGGGTGTCGGCCAGGGCAGCAACGGGAGTCATTGCGGTGGCGGCCAGCAGCAGAGCGAGCTTCTTTTGCATGGGTAGCTTCCTAATTGGGTTTTGGTCCACAGGGGTCGCCCCCGGGAATCGGGGGGCGAGAGCCGTCGCTCTGGCTAGGCGCCGCGGGTCACGGAAGCGTGACGTGCATGTAACGAATTTGTGTCTCAGGCCCGCTCTGCGGCAAGGAGTCTCAGGTCTTCTCGACTGAAAACTGACGATGCAGCATCCGCATGCCGCCCAGCCATTTCTCCGGGTCCGAGGCTTTGAGCTTCACGTAGCCCGCGACCTGTGGATGCGGCAGGATGAGGAACCGTTCCTCCCGGATCGCCTCAAGGCAGGCGGTTGCCACCTCATCGGGGGTGCGAATGCCGTCGATGGACGCCACGCCGTCCTCGTGCCCCGCGATCATGTCCGTTTGCACCGCCTGCGGGCACAGGCACGAGACGCGGATGCCGTCATCATAATGCGAGAAATGGAGCCATTCAGCGAAGCCAACCGCGGCGTGTTTCGTGACCGAATAGGGCGCCGATCCAACCTGGCTGAGAAGCCCCGCCGCCGACGCCGTGGTCAGGATTGTCCCGCCGCCCCGCGCCGCCATGCGCGGCACCATGACCTCCGCAGCATGGACATGGGCCATCACGTTGATCTCCCAGGTCCGCTGCCAGTCGGGCTCGGGTGTGTCGATGCCGCCCAGGGTCAGAACCCCCGCATTGGCGCAGAAGATGTCGATCGGGCCAAGCCGGGTTTCGACATCATCGACCAAAGCGGCAAGCGCAGCGCGGTCGCGGACATCGAGCACATGCGCCTCTCCGCCGCAGAGCGATGCCGTTTCGGCGGCCCCGTCTGCGTCGATATCGGTGCAGATCACATGAGCCGCGCCCGCCTGCGACAAAGCGCAGGCAAGCGCGCGCCCAATGCCTCCGCCCGCGCCGGTGACGCAGGCGATTTTGCCATCGATCTGCATCACTCCACGCTGGGCAGAACGTGATCCTGATACCGCTGGCGCAGAGTCAGCTTGGACACTTTGCCCGTCGCGGTCATGGGGAGCGTATCGGTGAACACGATGTCATCGGGAAGCTGCCACTTGGCGAAATGCTCCGACAGCATCTCCATGATTTCCGCGCGCTCCGGGGTGCCGTCTTCGGTGGGCACGATGACAATCACGGGGCGCTCGTCCCATTTCGGGTGGGGCACGGCGATGGCGGCACAGTTGGCCACTTTCGGATGCGCCATCACGACGTTTTCAAGGTCGATGGAGCTGATCCATTCGCCGCCCGACTTGATCAAATCCTTGGCGCGGTCGGTCAGGGTCAGGTAGCCGCGTTTGTCGATCAGGGCGATATCGCCGGTGGCAAACCAACCCTCGGCATCCATCGCTTCGCGGGTTGCTTCTTCGTTGTTGAAGTAGCCGGACACGATCGAATTCCCGCGCACATGGAGCGCGCCCTGGGTTTCGCCGTCATGGGGCAGGCGGTTGCCGTTTGCATCGACGATCTTGAGATCGACACCGAACACCCGCCGGCCCTGTTTCGCTTTCGCGGCCATCTTTTCATCATGGGGGGCGTCCCACATGTAGATCGGCAGATTGGACTGGGTTCCGAGCGGGCTCATCTCCGTCATGCCCCAAGCGTGGCAGACATTGACGCCCATGTCCTCGAAGGTCTCGATCATGGAGCGCGGCGCGGCCGATCCGCCAATCACCACGTCGTGGAAGCTGTGCGGCTTGCGTCCGTGTTCCTTGATGGCTGCGAGAAGCGACAGCCACACGGTCGGCACGCCCCAGGCAGAATAAACGTCTTCGCTGTCCATGAGATGCCACAGCTTTTCGCCATCCAGGTTGGGGCCCGGCATCACCAGAGTAACCCCGGTCAGCGGCCCGGCATAGGGGAGCCCCCAGGCATTGACGTGGAACATCGGAACGACCGGGAGCACCTTGCGGCCTTCCTGCAGGGCGTCGGGCAGGGCGACGGCGATCATCATCGCGTGCAGCACCGTCGAGCGGTGGGAGTAAAGCGCGCCTTTCGGGTGCCCCGTGGTGCCAGAGGTGTAGCACAGCCCCATCGCATCGTTTTCGTCGATCTCGGGCCAGTCGAAGGTTTCTGGCTCGCCGTCCAGAAGCTCTTCGTAGCACAGAAGCTCCAGCTTGCTGTCGGGCATGTGCGCGCGGTCGGTCATGACAACGATGCGCAGACCCGCTGGCAGTTCGCTGTAGAGCGCCTCGAGAACGGGCACGAAGGTCGTGTCGGTGAACAGGAGCCGATCATCGGCGTGGTGCGTGATGTAAACCATCTGCTCCGCGGACAGGCGGGGGTTGATCGTGTGGCACACGCCGCCTGCGGCGGGGATGGCGTAGTAGAGCTCGAAGTGGCGGTGGGTATTCCAGGCCAGGGTGGCGACGCGCTGCCCATCCGCCACGCCCAGCTTCTTGAGCGCATGGGTCAGTTGTGCGACCCGCGCCCGCGTTTCGGGATAGGTCTGGTGGTGGATGTCACCTTCGGTGCGCGCCGATACGATGCCCGCCGTCGGATGCACCTCGGCGGCATAGTCGAGAATATCGGATACGCGCAGCGCGCGTTTCATCATCATGGCTTTCATGTCTTACCCTCCCGGTCATGCCGTCAGCGACTTCCCCGACGGCCCTCTTGTTTTGCCCTGCGGAAGAGTGTTTCAAATTCGGGTAGCGGTGCAAGAGAGGACGCGTGGGAAATGAGCGAAAAAAACATGCAGCGGATCGTTTTGGCGCAACGTCCTGAGGGCGCGGTGCGGGCGGAGTGCTTTCGGCTGGAGGATGCGGATCGCCCTTCGCCGGCGCAGGGCGAGGTTCTGATCGAGGCTGACTGGCTCTCGCTCGACCCGTATCAGCGCGGGAAGATGGATGCCGGTCCGTCGTACACGGCGGCGGTTGAGATCGGTGCGCCCATGGCTGGCGCGACGGTCGGGCGCGTTCTGGAAAGCCGCGCTGACGGATTTGCTCCGGGCGATCTGGTGCTAAGCGAAAGCGGATGGGCCACCCACGCGGCGCTGCCCGCAAAGGAGCTGCGCAAGCTCGACATGATGAACGGGTTGCCGCCCCAGTGGGCGCTTGGCGTTCTGGGCATGCCGGGGTTCACCGGTTGGTACGGGCTGACAGAGATCGGTCAGCCGAAAGAAGGCGAAACCGTCGTGGTTGGCGCCGCCACGGGTCCGGTTGGGGCCATGGTCGGCCAGATCGCGAAAGCGCGTGGTTTGCGGGCCGTTGGCATCGCGGGCGGCCCCGAGAAATGCGCCTATGCAGTAGAAACGCTGGGGTTCGACGCCTGCCTTGACCACCGGGGGGCGGATGCGAAGACCCTGCGGGCCGGGCTGCACGAGGCCTGCCCGGCCGGGATCGACATCTATTTTGAGAATGTCGGCGGCACCGTGCTGGAGGCCGTCTTGCCCTGCATGAACACGTTTGGCCGTATCCCTCTTTGCGGCATGGTCGCGTGGTATGATCTGGACGCAGCGCCCACGGGCGCCGACCGCCTGCCGCTGGCCTGGCGGATGGCTTTGGTGCAGCGGCTGACGGTCCAGGGCTTCATCATTTCGGACCATTGGGACAAGCTGGGGGCCTTCCTGGGCGAGGTTGCGCCTCTGGCCGCTCAGGGCAAAGTGACGATCCCCGAGGACGTCACCGAAGGGCTGGCCAACGCCCCGGACGCGTTCATACGGATGCTTAAGGGCGGGAACTTCGGAAAGACGCTGGTCAAACTCTGACCGGCGGCTTTCGATTGCGATACGGTGCGGCACAGGGCACCGTTATACGGAGTCTCACGCGCGATCGGACGGGCCATGACCAGACCAGACCATGAGATCACCGATGTCTTCGTCATTGGCGGGGGCATCAATGGCTGCGGCATTGCCCGTGACGCTGTCGGGCGGGGCTATTCGGTGATGCTGGCTGAAAAGGGCGATCTCGCATCGGCCACGTCTTCGGCGTCAACCAAGCTGTTCCACGGCGGGCTGCGCTATCTGGAATATCTTGAGGTTTCGCTGGTTCGCTCCGCGCTGCGCGAGCGCGAGGCGCTGTTGAAAGCGATGCCGCATATCAGCTGGCCGATGCGGTTTGTCCTTCCGTATCATAAGGATATGAGGTTCGAGACCGACACGCCTGTCTCGCGTCTGTTGCGGATCGTGATGCCATGGACCAAAGGGCGCCGCCCGGCTTGGATCGTCCGGCTTGGGTTGTTCTTCTACGATCATCTGGGCGCGCGCGAGCTGCTGCCGGGCACCACCCGCGTCGATCTGCACAATGCGCCCGAGGGCGCGCCGCTGGATGATCGTTTTGCCCGGGCCTTTGAATATTCCGATTGCTGGGTCGACGATTCGCGTCTGGTCGTGCTCAACGCCCGCGATGCGGCCGCCCGGGGCGCGCGCATTCTCACACGAAGCGAAGTGGTCGCGGCGCGGCGGGAAGGGGATCTTTGGAAAATTGAGACCCAAGACACCGATACCGGCGCGCGCGCGGTGCACCACGCCCGGCTCCTGGTGAATGCGGCCGGGCCGTGGGTGGAAGAGGTCGTGCGCGGTCGGATCGGGATCGCAGGGCGCGAATCTGTGCGGCTGGTCCGTGGCAGTCACATCGTCACGCGGCGGCTGTTTGATCACGACAAGAGCTATTTTTTCCAGGGGACGGACGGGCGGATTGCCTTTGCCATCCCCTATGAGGCCGACTTCACCTTGATCGGCACCACGGATGCAGATCACGCGTCCCCCGATCAGACCCCGCGCTGCTCTGAAGAGGAGCGTCGCTATCTCATCGACTTCGTAAATGGCTACCTGGCCGCGCCGATCAGTGAAGAAGATGTGGTCTGGAGCTATTCCGGCGTGCGGTCTCTCTATGATGATGGGGCCAGTAACGCGTCGGCCACGACTCGCGACTATGTGTTCGGATTTGACGAAGAAGGCGGAGCGCCGGTGCTCAGTGTGTTCGGGGGCAAGATCACGACCTATCGCAAGCTGGCGGAGGCGGCGCTTGATCGGATCGGATCGGCGCTTGGCCCGCGGGGGGCGGCCTGGACGGGTGCGGCGCCGCTGCCGGGCGGGGATTTCCCCGTCGATGGTGTGCCGGAGCTGGTCGCCACGCTGTGCGACGACTATCCGTTTCTCACGGTGCCATGGGCACAGCGCCTGGTGCGCGCCTACGGCATCGAGGCCCGCACCATGCTGGGCGCGGCGCAGCGGCGCGGCGATCTGGGGCATGATTTCGGAGGAACCCTGACCGAAGCGGAGCTGGTCTGGCTGCGCGATCGCGAATTTGCCCGCAGCGGCGAAGATGTGCTGTGGCGGCGCGGCAAGCTGGGTCTGCGTCTGACGCCAGAGCAGGCCGATGAGGTCGCGCAGTGGATGGTGGAGCATCGACAGGGCGCGCAGGCTGCCGCAGACTGACCGCCAGACAGGGAGAAGAGTGATGACCCATATCCTGGCCATTGATCAGGGCACGACTTCCAGCCGCGCCATCCTGTTCGACGAATCGCTTTGTGTTGTCGCAACCGCGCAGGAGGAATTTGCGCAGCACTACCCCGCTTCGGGATGGGTCGAACATGACCCGATGGACCTTTGGTCCACCACCGCGGCGACATGCCGTGCTGCGATCGAAAAGGCGGGGCTTGGCGCCGGGCAGATCGCCGCCATCGGCATCACCAATCAAAGAGAGACGACCATCGTCTGGGATCGCAAGACCGGCAAGCCGATCCACAATGCCATCGTCTGGCAGGACCGCCGCACCTCTGGCCGGTGCAAGGCCCTGAAGGCCGAGGGCTTCGAAGAGACGGTGGCCGAGCGCACGGGGCTGCTGCTCGATCCCTATTTCTCCGCAACGAAGCTGGCCTGGATCCTCGATCATGTGGACGGCGCCCGCGCGCGGGCCGAAGCGGGGGAGCTGGCGTTCGGGACCGTCGACAGCTGGTTGGTCTGGAAGCTGACCGGAGGCGCCGCGCATGTCACGGATGCCACCAACGCCGCGCGCACGATGCTCTATGATATCGTCAAAGGCCGATGGTCGCGCACCATGTGTGACCGGCTGAACATCCCCATGGCGCTTTTGCCCGAAGTCCGGGACTGTGCCGCCGCTTTTGGCGAAACGCGCCCGGATCTGTTCGGTCGCCCGATCCCGATTTTAGGTATTGCCGGGGATCAGCAGGCGGCCACGATTGGGCAGGCCTGTTTCGAACCGGGCATGATGAAATCGACCTACGGGACGGGGTGTTTCGCGCTGCTGAACACGGGGGGCACCCCGGTGCGGTCCCGGAACCGGCTCTTGACCACCATCGCCTATCAGCTCGACGGCGCGCCGACCTATGCCCTGGAAGGGTCGATCTTTATCGCCGGGGCTGTTGTCCAATGGTTGCGCGACGGGCTCAGGATCATCCGCAACGCCGCAGAAACGCAGCCGCTCGCCGATGCTGCCGATCCCGCGCAGGAGCTGGTTCTGGTGCCAGCCTTCACCGGGCTCGGGGCGCCCTATTGGAATGCGGAGTGCCGGGGGGCGATCTACGGGCTGACCCGCAATTCGGGCCCCGAAGAGCTGGCCCGCGCGGCGCTCGAGAGCGTGGGGTTCCAGACCCGCGATCTGCTGGAGGCGATGCGCGCTGACTGGGATGCCCCCTCCGGCTGCGCCTTGCGGGTTGATGGCGGGATGAGCGGCTCGGACTGGGCGATGCAGTTCCTGGCGGACATCCTGGGCGCCCCCGTCGAGAGGCCGCGTGTCCTAGAGACCACGGCCATGGGCGCCGCCTGGTTGGCCGGGCACGGGGCAGGGCTGCTTCCCGACATGGACGCTTTTGCAAAGTCCTGGTCCAGGGAGGCGCGCTTCGAGCCGCTCCGGGATGAGATCTGGCAAGATGCCCGATACTCCGCCTGGAAACGGGCCGTTGCCGCGACGATCAGCTTTGCCGGATAGTGGGGCTGGCCCGCTCGACGTGAAACTCTGAAAGGGCCTCAACAAAGCCGCCCTCGTCCCCTCTGCGATTCGATTGGGTCATTCGGTGGTGTTTGAAGCCAGGCGCAAAAGCTACGCAGCAATAATCCGGGGGCCGGGCGATGCATTCTGTGCGGGGAGGGAAGTGGTGCTGCTGGAGAGAATTGAACTCTCGACCTCTCCCTTACCAAGGGAGTGCTCTACCTCTGAGCTACAGCAGCGCCTGTGGAGCGGGGCAATAGCGATTGTCGCGGCGGGGTGCAAGCCCCGGCTGGACGGTTTTTGCCCGGCTTGGTAGGACCGACCCATGAAAGAGACGCGTTCCCCCAAGGATGATCGTGAAATGCGCCTGAAAGAGGCGCTGAAAAAGAACATGGCGCGCCGGAAGGCGCAGGCCAGGGCGCGGGCGCAAGCCGACGATGCGCCGGGCAAGGATGAGGAAGAGTAGAATGGATTCGATCATTGTGACGGGCGGGCGGCCCCTGAACGGAAAGATTCGCATCGCCGGTGCAAAGAACGCCGCGCTTGCGCTCATGCCGGCCACGCTGCTCAGCGAAGAACCGCTGACGCTGACCAATGTCCCGCGTCTGAGCGACATCCGCACCATGACCCGGCTGCTGCAGTCTCTGGGCACCGAGGCGAAGGCGCTCAATGACGGTCAGACCGTCGTTTTGTCCACGCACAACCTGGAAAGCACCCGTGCCGATTATGAGATCGTGCGGAAGATGCGCGCCTCGAACCTTGTGCTGGGCCCGCTTCTGGCCCGCACCGGCGAGGCGGTCGTTTCGCTTCCGGGGGGCTGCGCGATCGGGGCGCGCCCGATGGATATCCATATCTCCGCCATGGAGGCGCTCGGCGCCGAGGTGGAACTGCGGGACGGCTATCTTTACGCCTCCGCGCCCGGCGGGCTCAAAGGTGGGCGGATCGAGATGCGGTTTGCCTCCGTCGGCGCGACTGAGAACGCGTTGATGGCCGCGACGCTGGCCAAGGGCACGACCGTGATCGAAAACGCCGCCCGCGAGCCCGAGATCGTCGATCTGGCCGATTGCCTGATCGCCATGGGCGCTCATATCGACGGGGCGGGCACCTCGACCATCACGATTGAGGGGGTGGATCGGCTCCATGCCGCGACCCACGCCGTGGTGGCGGACCGGATCGAAACCGGAACCTATATGCTGGCACCGGCGCTTGCCGGGGGCTCTGTCGAATGTGTCGGCGGGCGGCGCGATCATCTTGCAGCGTTCATCGAGAAGCTCGAGGCGACCGGCGTCGCCATCGAAGAGACGGGCGAGGGCCTGCGCGTAACCAATAACGGGAACCGGCTGCGCCCCGTGGATGTCGTGACCGAGGTCTATCCCGGTTTTCCGACCGATCTGCAGGCGCAGATGATGGCGGCGCTGTGCCTGGCCGATGGCACCAGCGTTCTGGAAGAGCGCATCTTTGAGAACCGCTTCATGCACGCGCCGGAGCTGCTGCGCATGGGGGCGTCGATCGACGTGCATGGCGGCATCGCCAAGGTGCATGGGGTCGAACGGCTTAAGGGCGCGCCGGTCATGGCGACGGACCTGCGGGCCTCGGTGTCCCTGATCCTGGCCGGTCTGGCCGCAGAAGGGGAGACGCAGGTGAACCGCGTTTACCACCTGGATCGCGGCTATGAGCAGCTGGAGCAAAAGCTGGGCGCTGTGGGCGCGCGCATTCAGCGGGTGCCGGGGTCATGAGCCGGGATGCAAGTTTCGAGGATGGGGCGGAGCGGCCGCTTCGTCTGGTCGCGCGGGATGCGGACGATCTGACGGTGATCGCCAGCCTGTGTCAGGACGCTGTCCTGACCGGAGCCGATCTGACCTTTCGCCGCAAGGAGCGCCGGTTTGCGCTGCTGCTTAACCGGTTGCGCCGCGAAGATGGCGGCGATCATGGGGTGGAGCGGGTGCGGGCCACGCTGGTCTTTGATGATGTCGAGGCCGTTCGGTCTCAGGGGCTTGCGCCCGGAGATGGCGATGAGGTGCTTTCGCTGCTCGATATCGGATTTGAACCGGGCGAAGATGGTACGGGTACCGTTCGTCTAATCTTTGCCGGGGACGGCGAGATTGAGGCGAAGGTCGAAACGCTCGAGGCGGTGCTGCGCGACGTGACGCGGCCCTATGTGGCGCCGTCGGGACAGGTGCCCGATCACGGCGCCTGAGATTTCAATGCCTCCGGCGGAGGTATTTTGACAAATAAGAAAGTGAGGGCGGGCCAGATGGTTCAGCGGCTGGAAACCAGTGACGAGGGATTCGAAGACGCGTTCGCGGCGCTGCTGTCCGCCAAGCGTGAAGACGCGCCCGAGGTGGATGACATCGTGGCCGAGATCATTGCCCGCGTGCGTGCGGAGGGCGATGCGGCCCTGATCGCGCTGACGGCGCAGTTTGACCGGCTTACGCTCGATGCGGAGGGGCTTCGGTTCTCCGAGGCGGAGATCGACGCCGCCTGCGCGCAGGTCAGCCCTAAGGAGCGCGCGGCGCTTGAACTCGCGGCGGAGCGGATCCGCGCTTACCACGCGCGGCAGATGCCGGAGGACGCGCTCTGGACAGATGAGACGGGTGCGCAGCTGGGATGGCGGTGGGGTGCTGTCGATGCGGCGGGGCTCTATGTGCCCGGCGGGCTGGCGAGCTATCCGTCCTCTGTTCTGATGAACGCGGTTCCGGCCAAGGTTGCGGGGGTCGGGCGGCTGGCTGTAACGGTGCCGACGCCGGACGGGGTGATCAACCCGCTGGTGCTGCTGGCCTGCCGGATTGCCGGGGTCGACGAGATCTACCGCGTGGGCGGGGCGCAGGCGATTGCGGCCCTGGCTTACGGTACGGAGGCCATCGCGCCGGTGGACAAGATCACCGGGCCCGGAAACGCCTTTGTGGCGGCGGCCAAGCGGCGGGTGTTCGGCAAGGTCGGGATCGACATGATCGCGGGCCCGTCTGAGATCCTCGTGATCGCAGATGCCGAGAATGACCCCGATTGGATCGCGCTCGACCTGATGAGCCAGGCCGAGCACGACGCCAGTGCTCAGTCCATTCTGATCACCGATGAGCGCGCCTTTGCGGACAAGGTGGAGGCCGCCGTGGAAGCCCGTCTGAAGACGCTCACCCGCCGAGAGATCGCTGGGGCGAGCTGGGCGGATTATGGCGCGGTCATCGTGGTCCGGGACTGGGATGAAGCTGCCGATCTGGCCAATCGCATTGCGGCCGAGCACCTGGAGATCTGCACGCAAGATCCCGATGCTCTGGCGGCCAAGATCCGCCATGCCGGAGCGATTTTCCTGGGCGGCTACACGCCCGAGGCCATCGGCGATTACGTGGGTGGCCCGAACCACGTGCTTCCCACGGCGCGCTCGGCCCGCTTTTCGTCTGGATTGTCCGTCATGGATTTCCTCAAACGCACAACGCTGTCGCGCATGACCCCCGAAGCGCTCAAGGCGATCGGACCGGCGGCAGAGACATTGGCGCAATCGGAGAGCCTTGAAGCGCATGGCCTGTCGGTGACCGCCCGATTGGAGAGATTGAATGGCTAACTGGATCGGGTCCGCCGCGGCCATCTTGGGCATTTTGTGCTGGCTTCCTCAGGTCGCAAAGACCTGGCGGTCTCGGCATACGGGCGATTTGTCGCTGACCGGGCATGTGCTGATCCTGGTCACGCTGCTTCTTTGGTTGATCTATGGCGTGTTGATCGGGTCTCTTCCTATCATCGCAGGCAATACGATATCGGTGACCCTGGTGGGTTCCATCGTCATTGCGAAGCTGATCTACGGGTAAGCCATGAGCCATATCACTGACATCACCCTGGACGACGCGGCGCTGCCGCCGCCCACGCCCGAGATCGAGCAAGAGCGCCGCGTGGCGATGTTCGATCTTCTGGAAGAAAACAGCTTTGATCTGCCCAAGCGGGATGATCGTTCGGTGCCCGCCGGTCCCTACAAGATGGAGATCGCGATTCGCGATCGTCGGCTGGTCTTTGCGCTCTCGACCGAAAACGATGAGCCTGCGGGGGAGTTTCACCTTTCGCTCGGGCCGTTCCGACAGGTCGTGAAGGATTACTTCCAGATCTGTGAAAGCTATTTCGACGCGGTGAAGCATATGCCCCCGGCCCAGATCGAAACCATCGACATGGCGCGGCGCGGCATCCACAATGAAGGGGCGCGGGTGCTGCAAGAGCGGCTCGATGGCAAGGCCGAGGTCGATGATGCCACCGCAAGGCGCCTGTTTACCTTGATCTGCGTTTTGCATTTCGGGGGCTAAGCCGATGGCTTTCCCCCATTCGGTTCTCTTCTGCTGCGATTACAACTCCGTGCGCTCGCCCATGGCGGAGGGCATGATGAAACAGCTCTACGGCACGGCCTGCTATGTGCAGTCCGCCGGAGTGAAGAGCGATCGGGAGATCGACGGATTCGCCATCACCGTTTGCGAAGAAATCGGGGTGGAGCTGCACCGCCACCGCGTCCGGTCCTTTGATGAGATGCGCGAATGGGGGGATGATCTGGGCTCGTTCGATCTTGTGATCGCCCTGACCCCGGCCTCGCAGCGGCAGGCTCTCGAATTGACGCGGGTCTATCATCTGGATGTCGAATACTGGCCGATCCTGGATCCCACTGGCCTTGGGGACGGGCGCGAGGCCAAGCTGGCGGCTTATCGCCAGGCGCGCGACCAGATCCGCGAGCGGCTCGTGAGCCGTTTCGGCCCGCCGCTTGCCGAGAGCTCGTGATCGCGCGAAGAGACGTGGAACCGCCACAGCGGTCCAAAAAACCGCGACGTGACTGACGGCGGGCATTATGAACCCTTGATTTTTCTGTGCCGCAGGAGCATCTAGCGCCATGCCCGCGCGGTTGCGGGTGCTAAATCAGGAGACACCATGGCCAAGGAAGAACTGCTCGAATTTCCCGGCGTCGTGAAGGAACTCCTGCCGAATGCGACGTTCAGGGTCGAGCTGGAAAACGGCCATGAGATCATCGCACACACGGCAGGCAAGATGCGCAAGAACCGCATCCGGGTTCTGGCCGGCGACAAGGTTCAGGTCGAAATGACCCCCTATGATCTGACCAAGGGTCGGATCAACTACCGCTTCAAGTGACGGCGATGCAGCCCGATACCGGGCTGAAACTCGTGCTTGGCTCTGGTTCGCCCCGGCGGCTGGAGCTTTTGGCGCAGATCGGGCTTGTCCCGGATGATGTGCGCCCGCCTGATATCGACGAGACCCCTGAAAAGGCTGAGCTTCCCGCAGCTTACGTGGCCCGTATGGCGCGTGAGAAGGCGCAGGCCGTGCCCCTTTCGGAGGGCGAAGTCACTCTGTCGGCCGATACGACGGTCTATGTCGGGCGGCGGATCATGGGCAAACCGGCGGATGCCGCTGAGGCAGAGGCGTTCTTGCGGATGCTCTCCGGGCGGCGCCACAAGGTGGCCACGGCGATCGCCGTGCGGCGCGGGGATCGTCTTTGGGAAAAGACCGTGATTACGACGGTGAAGATGAAGGCGCTCAGCGCGGCGGAGCTTGCGGGCTATCTCGCCACCGACGACTGGCGGGGCAAAGCGGGCGGTTACGCCATCCAGGGTCCGGCCGGACGGCTGATTCCGTGGATCGAAGGCTCGTTCACCGGCGTGGTCGGGCTGCCGCTCGCCGAGACGGCCAACCTGCTGAGCGCGGCGGGGCTTATGCTTGATGGCGCTCCGGCGTCTTCTGCGTAAACTAGCCCGAACCGATCCATTCTCTACGCGAAGGCCAGCCCATGATGCGCCCTACGATCATTCTCGACCATATCGGTGACCGCGAGGTTGCCGCGCGGCTGGAACGCGGACGGCTCGAAGATCTGTTGATCGACGACGAGAGCCAGCCGCGCCCTGGTGCGATCTTCCGGGCGATCTGCGACCGGCCCATGAAGGGGCAGGGGGGCATGATGCTGCGCTTGCCCGGCGGAAGCGGCTTTTTGCGGCAGGGCAAAGGGCTTGCGCCCGGTCAGCCGCTTCTCGTGCAGGTCACGGGCTATGCCGAAGACGGCAAGGCCACGCCCTGCACCGATCGTGTCCTGTTCAAGAGCCGCTATGCCATTGTCACGCCTGGCGCGCCGGGGCTGAACATCTCGCGCGCGATCAAGGACGAAGACGAACGCCTGCGCCTGCGCGCTCTGGCGGAGGAGGCCGGGGTCGAAGGGCTCATTTTGCGCTCCTCCTGCGCGGGCGCCCCCGATGAGGAGATCGCGGAGGACATCGCCGCCATGGCTGATCTGTGCGCCGCCATTCAGGACGATGCCGTCGGGACAGAGCCCGAGGCGCTGACCGAAGGCGACGGCCCGCACGCGCTCGCCTGGCGCGAATGGACTGAGCCCGCAGATATCGTGACCGATCCCGGCGGGTTGGAGCGCGAGGGGGCTATGGATCAGATCGACGCCCTGCACGACCCGGTGGAGCGGCTTGACGCGGGCTGGATGGCGGTGGAGCCGACCCGCGCACTGGTTGCCGTGGATGTGAACACCGGCGGCGACACCAGCCCGGCGGCCGGGCTGAAAGCCAACCTCGCCGCCGTCAAAGCCTTGCCGCGCGCACTGCGCCTGCGCGGTCTGGGCGGGCAGATCACCGTCGATATGGCACCCTTGCCCAAAGGCCAGCGGCGCCAGGTGGAAAGCGCCCTGCGCGCGGCGCTCAAGACCGATCCGGTGGAGACCTCCTTTGTCGGTTGGACCCCGCTGGGCCATATGGAGCTGATGCGCAAACGCGAGCGGCTGCCGGTGCTGCCGCTGCTGCGCTGATCCGGGAAGGCGCGACCGGATGAGGCGGCCACGCCCTTGTAAATAACGTCCCCGGCGACGACTCGCCATCGCGACATGTCGTAGGATTGACAGTTGCGAAGAGAGGCGGTCCCATATGCGCCGGGAGTCATGGTGCGGCAACGACCGCACATCAGAGGAGGTACACCCATGAAACTGCTTACCACCGCCGCCACGGCGCTTGCCCTCGCTTTGCCTGCTGCAGCGGCTCTGGCGGAGTGTGACGATGGTGAAATGGTTATCAAGTTCAGCCACGTCACCAACACCGACAAACACCCCAAGGGCATCGCGGCCTCGCTCCTGCAAGAGCGCGTGAACGCAGAGATGAACGGCGTCGCCTGCATGGAGGTCTATCCGAACTCCACGCTCTACAATGACGATCAGGTGCTGGAGGCGATGCTGAACGGCGACGTGCAGTTGGCCGCGCCGTCCCTGTCCAAATTCGAAGCCTTCACCAAGCAGTTCCGCATTTTCGATCTGCCCTTCATGTTCAAGAACATGGAAGCCGTGGACGCGTTCCAGACCTCCGAGACGGGTCAGGCGATGATGGACACCATGCAGCGCCGGGGCCTGCAGGGGCTGGCCTTCTGGCACAATGGGCTCAAGCAGTTCTCGGCCAACAAGCCGCTGATGGCGCCGGGCGATGCTGCGGGTCTGAAGTTCCGCGTGCAGCCGTCCGACGTGCTGGTTGCGCAGATGGAGGCGCTCGATGCCTCGCCCCAGCCGATGGCCTTCTCCGAAGTCTACGGCGCGCTTCAGACCGGCGTTGTGGACGGTCAGGAAAACACCTGGTCGAACATCTACGGCCAGAAGTTCTTTGAAGTGCAGGACGGCATCACCGAAACCAACCACGGCCTGCTGGACTACATGGTGGTTGCCTCCGTTGACTGGCTCGATGAGCTCGACGCCGGAACGCGCGATCAGCTGCTGACCATCCTGGCTGAGGTGACCGCCGAGCGGAACGCCGCTGTGGGTGAGGTCGACAAGGCCGCCCGTCAGTCCGTGATCGACGCCGGCGGCGTGGTGCGCGAGCTGAGCGCCGAGCAGCGTCAGGCCTGGGTCGATGCGATGAAGCCCGTCTGGGCCCAATTCGCAGGCGATGTGGGGCAAGAGAACATCGACACCGCGCAGGCGATCAACGCCGAGCACTAAGCGATGGTCTCCGGGGGCGGCGCGCGCGTCTCGCCCCCGGAGGGCTTTTCCCGGCCCAGGCCCGCGGCGGGAAAAGACGCCTTGCGGACACATCTTCGGACAAAGCGCTTCGGGCGGTCTGAGAAACTTGTCTGACCTGCCTGCCTCAATCTAAATGAATCGACCGGGACAACCCGGCGCCAGGGGGGACCATGTCAAATCACACCAGTCAGAACTGGATCGACGGGATCGAAGAGACCCTGATCGCCGCAATCTTGGGGCTGATGACGCTTGTCACCTTCGTCAACGTTGTCCTGCGCTACCTGTTCAATGAGAGCCTCATCTGGGGGCTTGAGGTCGTTTTGATCCTGTTCGCCTGGCTGGTGCTGCTGGGCATGTCCTACGCGATGAAGAAGACGGCGCATCTGGGCGTGGATGCGATCACATCGCTGCTGGCGCCTTCGCCGCGCCGGGTGGTGGCGGTGATCGCGGGCCTTGCCTGCGTGCTCTACGCGGCTCTGCTGATGAAAGGCGCGTGGGACTATTGGGCGCCGTTTGCCGGGCTGCAGCCGACCACCGGCCGTTTCATTCCGGGGATCGAGAGCATAGGAGGCACGGAGGGGTTCAAGCTGGCCGAAGGCGTTTTCACCGAAGGCGTGCGGGATCGGGCGTTCTATGTCACCGATCAGGTGCCCATGCCGGGTATTCTCCGCTGGCTGGAGGGTGCGATCAACTACGGCGAGGAATATGAAAAGCTTCCCCGCGTCGTCCCCTATCTCGTGCTGCCCTTTGGCGCGGGCCTGTTCCTGTTGCGCTGTGTGCAGGCTCTGATCGCCGTGATCCGCGGGGTGCGCGATAGCCTGATCGTCAGCCACGAGGCCGAAGAGGCCGTGGCCGAGGCCGCCGTGGCGGAGCTCTCCGCCAATCCCGATCCCTATCACCGCGAGCGCTGATCCATGGAAGTTGTTCTGCTGTTTGTCGTTATCATTGGCCTGCTCCTGCTGGGCGTGCCGATTGCCGTGGCGCTTGGGCTCAGCTCGACCCTGTTCCTGCTGGCCTTCTCCGACACCTCGCTCGCGAGCGTGGCGCAGTCGCTCTATCAGGCCATGGCGGGGCACTATACGCTTCTGGCGATCCCGTTCTTCATCCTTGCGTCCAGCTTCATGTCCACCGGCGGCGTGGCCAAGAGGATCATCCGTTTTGCCATTGCCTGCGTCGGCCATCTGCGCGGCGGCTTGGCGATTGCGGGCGTCTTTGCCTGTATGCTGTTCGCGGCGCTGTCGGGCTCCAGCCCGGCGACGGTGGTGGCCATCGGCTCCATCGTGATCGCCGCCATGCGCGAGGTCGGCTATACCCGCGATTTCGCCGCCGGGGTGATCTGCAACGCGGGCACGCTGGGCATTCTGATCCCGCCCTCCATCGTAATGGTGGTCTATGCCTCCGCAACCGATGTGTCCGTGGGCCGCATGTTCCTGGCCGGGGTCATCCCGGGCCTTCTGGCGGGCTCGATGCTGATGGTGTCGATCTGGGTGATCGCGCGCATCCGCAATATGCCCAAGGGCGATTGGGCGGGCTGGGGCGAGGTCTGGTCGAGCTTCCGCGACGCCTTCTGGGGCCTCATGCTGATTGCGATCATCATGATCGGCATCTACGGCATCCCCGGCCTGACCGGCGCCATCTTCACCCCCACCGAAGCGGCTGCCGTGGCCTCTGTCTACGCGTTCATCGTGGCGACCTTTGTCTATCGCGACATGGGGCCTCTGGCGGGCGAGGGCGCGCCGATCTCGCTTATGCGCAAACCTCAGGCCCTGATCACCGGGTTGTTCCACCGCGATACCCGTGAGACCCTTTTCGAGGCGGGCAAGCTGACGATCACGCTGATGTTCATCATCGCCAACGCGCTGATCCTCAAACACGTTCTGACCGATGAGCAAATCCCGCAAAAGGTGGCCGAAGCGATGCTGTCCGCGGGCTTTGGCAAGATCATGTTCCTGGTCGTGGTCAATGTGATCCTGCTGATCGGCGGCCAGTTCATGGAGCCCTCGGGCCTTCTCGTGATCGTCGCGCCCCTGGTGTTCCCGATCGCGATTGAGCTGGGCGTGGATCCGATCCATCTGGGCATCATCATGGTCGTCAACATGGAGATCGGGATGATCACCCCGCCCGTGGGGCTCAACCTGTTCGTGACCTCGGGCGTGGCGCAAATGCCGATGATGGCCGTCGTGCGCGCGGCGCTGCCGTTCCTGGCGGTGCTCTTCGTGTTCCTGATCCTGGTGACCTATGTGCCGTGGATCTCCACATGGCTGCCCACGACCTTGATGGGGCCCGAGATCATCACAAACTGACGTGGTTTGGCGGGGGCGCTTGTCCCCGCCGCGTGTCTCCGCCTAGGCTGCGGCACAGCCGCAAAGAGCCCTCATGCCCGATCCGATCTGTTTCCACATCAGCACCAACGCCCGCCGCTCTGCGCGGGCGGGGTGGGGGGATACGCAGTTCTCGGAAGGGTTGGCGCGCGATCTTGAAGCGCGCGGTCACCAGGTGCGGCTCTTCTATAGGGGCGAGGCTCCCAAGCCGAGCGGGCAGCGCGATGTGGTATTGCGCATCATCGGTCCGCATCTGGATGATCCCGTGCCGGGGCTGCCGAACATCTTGTGGATCATCAGCCCGCCGAACCTTGCACCGCTTGCGACGCTCGCCCGGTATCAGGCGGTGTTCACCTGTGCCCCGCTCCTGACGCGGAGGCTGCGGGATTGCGGTATCCCCGCGCAAACCATGATGCAGGGTACGGACATCCACCATTTCCGCCCCGATCGCTGGACCGGGCCGCCAGATATTCCGGTCCTTTTCGTTGGAAGCCGGGCCTCGCGGGCGCCGCGCGGGCTCGTCGCGACCGTCGCGCAGATGGGGTTTGATCTGAAAGTCTGGGGGCGGGGCTGGAAAGGCGTGCTGCCCGACGAGATGCTGGGTGGAGAGTATCTCGATTATGAGGGGCTTGCGGACGCCTATGCGCGGGCGCGCGTGATCCTCAACGATCACATGCCGCACATGGCGCGGGCGGGTATGATGAGCAACCGAAGTTTCGACGCAATTGCCTCCGGTGCGACGGTGATCTCGGACGAGGTCCTGGCTCTCGACGATCTGCCCTATGTTGAGCAGGTACGCACGCCCGATGAGCTGCGCGCCGCTCTGACACGGGCGCTCAAAGGGCCGCCGCCGGATGCCGAGGAACGAGCGCGACGCCATGATCTGATCCGGGAACGGTTCAGCCTCGCCCAAAGGGCGGAGACCTTCGTAGAAGCCGCCGACAGCATTCTGGCGCAGGAGGCTTACTGCGCGCCCGCGTTCGCGGGGGCAGAGGGGGCAAGGCAAATCCCGGGCGCCCGTCCGTCCGCGTCAAAGCTTTCCTTGTCGGACCTCCCGGATGAGCAGCCGCCCGATGGGGCTGCCTTGCTGACAACGCCAGAACAGGTCATCGATTGGGCCGGGGGCGAGCAAGGGCCGGCTTGGTTGTCGGATCCTGCCTTGCTTGACCATCTGCCTGAAGATGTCCGGCCCGATCTGTTGCTTGAGCGACCGGCCGAAGCGCTGCTGCCAGACGATCCGGCCCTGGAAAAGGCCACGGCCCGTGCGGCTTGGGCCATCCTGCGCATGGCCGCGCTTGCGGAGCGGCGTGGACGGCTCGGGGTCGTCACGCTCGCAACGCCCGCGCCGCCCGGTCTCCTGCCCATTCATCCGCTTATGAGTGCGCTGCGGGAATGCCGGGAGGCGTTGAGCTTCCCGCTGACCGAGCGCGCCGCCACAGTGATCGGCGCGCATGCGGAGACGGCCCGGCGCGTGATAGAGGTGCTTGGCGCCTCTCATGGTCCCTATCCTCTGTCGCTTGGCGGCCATATCCGCCGCACAGCGGTCCTGCGGGCGGTTTCGGGCGATCCCCTGTTCGCCCATGATCGCGAGGGGCACGACCGCAACGCCGCTAAGCCTCATCTGCGTCTGTGGCCCCGGAAGGCACGCGTACAGGTGGAGCGGCCCTTGGGGGTGTTCCTGCATCTCTACTATGCCGATTTGGCGCCGGCCTTTCGCGACCGTTTGGCGATGATCGATGCGCCGGTTCAGGTCTATATCTCAACGGATGCGCCACAGAAGGCGGCGGAGCTGCGGGAGACCTTTCCAGAGGCCGACATCCGGATGATGGAGAACCGCGGTCGCGACGTCTATCCCAAGCTCTACGGGTTCGCCGATGTCTACGACCGGCATGACCTCGTGCTGCACCTTCACGGTAAGAAATCGCGCCATTCCGCGCAGCTGGACGGCTGGCTAGAGGACATCTTTGATAGCCTGCTCCCGTCCCGCGATGAGATCAATCGTATCCTGTCTCTGTTCCAGACGGTCCCCGATTTGGGGATCGTCTCACCACTGGTGCATAAGACGCTGCTGAGCGCGGCCCATTGGGGCGACAATCGCCCCATCGCGGAAGAACTGGCGGCACGGATGGGGATCATGACCGGGCTGCCGGGCAACGATGCCCTGCGCTTTCCCGTCGGCTCGATGATGTGGGCGCGCACGGCGGCGCTGCGTCCGCTCCTGGATCTTCGGTTGCGGCCAGAGCACTTCCCGCCCGAGGCCGGACAACTGGACGGCACCACGGCCCACGCGATTGAGCGGCTTTTGGGAGTGTGCTGTCAGGCGCAGGGCTACCGGTTGCTGCCCGTAACGGGGCAGGGGAACGCGCGGCATCATGGCTATGCGCTCAAGGCGTCGCGCAACAGTGAGGTGCGGGAGGCTCTCGCGGCGGGACGGGTTTAGGGGCGCTGCCCCTCTGGAGCCTGCGGCTCCATTCACCCCGAGGTATTTGCCGCAAATAAGAAGGTCAGATCAGTGCGCTGACCAGCATGGCGAGGGTGGCGAAAAAGCCAACGAACCAGATCAGCGACCGCCCGGGCGTCCAACCGAAGGCGTAGGCGGGGACGTAGAGCACCCGTGCGCCCAAGTAAGCGTAGGCGCAACCGGCGGTGAAGGGGGTGGCCTGAGCCGAGAGGGTGACGACGAGCACGGCGATGGTGAAGAGGATCAGGCCCTCGAAATGGTTCTGGAGCGCACGCTGCAGCCGCCCGGCGGTGCCGGTCAACTGGCGCTGCTCATCGCGGGGCCCGGCGGCGTAATCGGTGCCGACCTGTTTTTGAGCGCTCGCGGAGTAGAGTACGAACTGGATCGCCTGGAGGAGGGCGGCGACGGTGAGGGCGGTGAGTTCGGGGGTCATGTGCTCGTTCGATGTCATTGGCGGTTCGTCCCGGTCGGAGGGGTTCTTTCCCTTGGGAGGTTTATCATCGTTTGGTGCGGCACGTTTGTCGACTGCGGCGGCGGCAAACAGCGTCACAATCACGAGAAGCACTCCGCCCAGGAGGAAGGGCAAGATCACCGACAGCGTTTTGAACGCGATGACGATCACCACAAACGCACAATGGCGTGAAAGCCACCGCAGTGAGCGAAAGACCAAGTCGATCAGCATCAGGGCCAGTGCAGGGGAGAGGGGCTCAAGCCCCATCTGGGCCGTGCTGTCGTTCGTGGATTGACTGAGGCCGCGACATGGTGGGCGCGGCCTCTCATGTTTTCTTGTGAGCGTTGGGAGTTACAGATCCATCAGCAGACGCCGCGGGTCCTCCAGAGCCTCTTTCACGCGCACCAGGAAGGTCACCGCGCCTTTGCCGTCGACGATCCGGTGGTCATAGGACAGCGCCAGATACATCATCGGGCGGATCACCACCTGGCCTCCGATGGCCATGGGGCGCTCCTGGATCTTGTGCATGCCGAGGATGCCGGACTGCGGAGGGTTCAGGATCGGGGAGGACATCAGGGAGCCATAGACACCACCATTGGAGATGGTGAAGGAGCCGCCCTGCATGTCATCCATGGAGAGCTTGCCATCGCGGGCGCGGGTGCCGAGCTCGGCGATCTCTTTTTCGATGGTGGCGAAGCTCTTGTCCTGCGCATCGCGAACCACCGGCACGACCAGACCAGTGGGGGTGCCCACGGCGACGCCCATGTTGACGTAGTTCTTGTAGACCACGTCGGTGCCGTCGATTTCGGCGTTCACGTCCGGCACTTCGTTGAGCGCGTGGCAGCAGGCTTTGACGAAGAAGGACATGAAGCCCAGTTTCACACCGTGCTTCTTGAGGAACAGATCCTTGTATTCATTGCGGATCTCCATGACGCCGGTCATGTCCACTTCATTGTAGGTGGTTAGCATCGCGGCGGTGTTCTGCGCCTCTTTCAGGCGGCGGGCGATGGTCTGGCGCAGACGCGTCATGCGCACGCGCTCTTCGCGCGGGCCCGTTTCGCGCGGGGCTGCCGGGGCCGGGGCGGGCGCGGCGGCTTTGGCGGAGGCGTTTTGTACGTCTTCCTTCATGATCCGGCCATCGCGGCCCGAGCCCTGCACGTCATCGCGCGACAGGCCCTTTTCGGCCATCAGCTTTTTGGCAGAAGGGGCGTCTTCCACGTCCTTGCCGCCTTGTGCGGTTGGGGCGGTGGTGGCCTGCGGGGCAGGCGCAGATGCGGCCTGTGCCGCGCCCGCGCCGGTCGTCATCACGGCCAGCTTACCGCCCGCCTGAACGGTTTCGCCGTCTTTGGCGATGATCTCGGTCAGGGTGCCGGCAGCGGGGGCGGGCACTTCGACGGAGACCTTGTCGGTTTCCAGCTCGCACAGGATTTCATCGGCTGCGAAGGCTTCGCCGGGCTGCTTGAACCAGCTCGCCACGGTGGCTTCGGTGACGCTTTCGCCCAGGGTGGGGACCATCACGTCCATCAGGTCGCCGCCCGCAGGCGCGGCTTCGGTTTTCACGGCGGCCTTCGGTGCGGGCTGATCTCCGGCCTCGCCCAGCTGCGCCAGAAGCGCATCGACGCCAACCGTGTCGCCTTCCTTGGCGACGATCTCGGTCAGGGTGCCGCTCGCGGGGGAGGGCACTTCGACGGTGACTTTGTCGGTCTCCAGCTCGCAGAGCATCTCATCGGCTGCGACCTGATCGCCCACCTTCTTGAACCAGGTGGCGACGGTGGCTTCGGTCACGGATTCGCCCAGCGTGGGCACACGTACTTCGGTCATCTGGGTTACTCCTTGATCGTCAGAGCGTCGTTAACCAGCTCTTCCTGTTGTTGCTTGTGGGCGCTCGCCAGACCCGTGGCCGGCGAGGCAGAGGCCGGGCGACCGGCATAGGTTGGGCGGCCATGCTTGGCCTTGATCCGGCCCAGCACCCATTCGATGTTCGGCTCGACAAAGAACCAGGCGCCCTGGTTCTTGGGCTCTTCCTGGCACCAGACGATCTCGGCCTGCTTGAAGCGTTCCAGCTCCTTCACCATGGATTGCGCCGGGAACGGATAGAACTGCTCAAGGCGCAGCAGATAGACATCGGTGAGGCCGCGCGCGTCGCGTTCGGCCAGAAGGTCGTAATAGACCTTGCCCGAACACATCACGACGCGCTTGATCTTGCTGTCAGCAACCAGCTTGGTGTCCGACTTGCCCCGTTCCGCGTCGTCTTCCAGCACGCGGTGGAAGGACGATCCGCTGAGGAACTCATCGGCGCTCGACACGGCCGATTTGTGCCGCAGCAGAGATTTCGGCGTCATCAGGATCAGCGGCTTGCGGTAGCTACGGTGGAGCTGCCGACGCAGGATGTGGAAGTAGTTCGCCGGGGTCGAACAGTTCGCTACGATCCAGTTGTCCTGGCCGCACATCTGCAAGAACCGCTCCAGACGGGCGGAGGAGTGCTCCGGCCCCTGGCCTTCGAAGCCGTGGGGCAGAAGGCAGACAAGGCCGGACATGCGCAGCCACTTGCTTTCGCCCGAACTGATGAACTGGTCGAACATGATCTGCGCGCCGTTGGCGAAATCGCCAAACTGCGCTTCCCACATGGTCAGCGCGTTCGGCTCCGCCAGCGAGTAGCCGTATTCAAAGCCCAGCACCGCATATTCGGAGAGCATCGAATCGTGCACCTCATAGCGTGCCTGCCCGTCGCGGATGTGGTTGAGCGGGTAGTACCGCTCTTCGGATTTCTGATCGACCAGACCGGAATGGCGCTGCGAGAACGTCCCGCGCGTGCTGTCCTGACCGGCCAGACGCACCGGGTAGCCTTCCGTCAGCAATGATCCAAAGGCGAGCGCCTCGGCCGTGGCCCAGTCAAAGCCCTGGCCGGTGTCGAACATCTCTTTCTTGGCGTCGAGAAGCCGCGTCACCGTCTTGTGCAGCGTGTGATCGGCTGGTGCCTGGGTCAGAGACCGGCCGATCTGGGCCATGGTCTCATCGCTGATGGCGGTCTTGCCGCGCTGATACTTGTCGTTCTTCTCCAGGTGCGCCCAGCGACCGTCGAGCCAGTCCGCCTTGTTGGGGCGGTATTCCTTGCCGGCCTCGAACTCTTCGTTCAGGTGGGCCTGGAAAGCGGCTTTCATGTCCTCGATTTCACCTTCGGGGATCAGGCCGTCCTTGATCAGGCGATCAGTATAGAGTGACAGGGTCGTCTTCTGACCTTTGATCTTCTTGTACATCACCGGGTTGGTGAACATCGGCTCATCGCCTTCGTTGTGACCGAAGCGGCGATAGCAGAACATGTCGATGACGACGTCCTTGTGGAACTTCTGACGGAACTCCGTCGCGACCTTGGCCGCGTGGACCACGGCTTCTGGATCGTCGCCGTTCACGTGGAAGATCGGAGCCTCCACCATCAGCGCGATGTCCGTCGGATAGGGCGAGGTGCGGCTGAAATGCGGGGCGGTCGTGAAGCCGATCTGGTTGTTCACAACGATATGGATGCAGCCGCCGGTGCGGTGCCCGCGGATGCCCGAGAGCTGAAGGCACTCGGCCACGACACCCTGACCTGCAAAGGCGGCATCGCCGTGCAGCAGGATCGGCAATACTTTGGTGCGTTCCGCGTCGTGCAGCTGGTCCTGCTTGGCGCGGGCCTTGCCCAGAACGACGGGGTTCACCGCCTCAAGGTGCGAGGGGTTCGCGGTGAGCGACAAGTGGACCTTGTTGCCGTCGAATTCGCGGTCGGAGGAGGCGCCGAGGTGGTATTTCACATCGCCCGAGCCGTCCACGTCTTCGGGCTTGAAGCTGCCGCCCTGGAATTCGTTGAAGATCGCGCGGTAGGGCTTGCCCATCACGTTGGCCAGAACCGACAGGCGGCCCCGGTGAGGCATGCCGACGACAATCTCTTCGATGCCAAGCGCGCCGCCGCGTTTGATGATCTGCTCCATCGCGGGGATGAGGCTTTCGCCGCCATCCAGGCCGAACCGCTTGGTGCCCATGTATTTGACATGGAGGAATTTCTCAAAGCCCTCCGCTTCGACCATTTTGTTCAGGATCGCCTTGCGGCCCATATCCGTGAACTGGATTTCCTTGCCCAGACCTTCGATGCGCTCCTTCAGCCAGCCCGCTTCTTCGGGGTTGGAGATGTGCATGTATTGCAGGGCAAACGTGCCGCAATAGGTGCGGCGGACGATGGCCATGATCTCGCGCATGGTGGCGATTTCGAGACCGAGCACATTGTCGATGAAGATCGGGCGATCCATGTCGGCTTCGGTGAAGCCATAGGAGGCGGGCTCCAGCTCTGGGTGCGGGGTCTGATCGCGCATGCCCAGCGGGTCCAGATCGGCCACAAGGTGCCCGCGAATCCGGTAGGCGCGGATGATCATCAGCGCGCGGATACTGTCCAGAACGGCAGCGCGGGTCTGCTCAGCCGTCAGCTCGACGCCCTTTTCCGCGGCCTTCTCGGTGATCTTCGCTGCGGCTGCCTTGGCCTCTTTCGGGTCGGCGGGCCACTGGCCGTCCAGGGCGGCGGTCAGATCGTCCTGCGGCACCGGAGGCCAGTCGCCCCGGCCCCAGCTCGGGCCTGCCGCTTCGGCTTTGGCATCGCCGGTCGGATCGCCCAAAGACTTGAAAAACGCTTGCCAGCTTTCATCCACTGCCGAAGGGTTGTCCGCGTAGCGGGCATAAAGCTGTTCGACATATTCGGCGTTATGTCCTTGCAGGAAGGACGTGCCGTGAAGGTCGTCGTTGCTGGGCTGGTCTTTCATACCGAACCTCTTACGTTGTCAGCCCTTGGGCTGGGTGGACGGGGGGCCGTTGGTAACAGCAACAGCACGAATAATATCAGAGTTAAGGCGAGCCCAACGGCCATCCAGATCAAGATGACAAATAAGCTTGCGCTGAAGGCCGAAATAACGTCGACCGTTGCCGTGACAGGCGCCAGGGCCACGACGGCTGGAAGCCCCGCCGGTTCGCTGCCCACTCCGTCGATCAAGCCCTGTGTCGCGCTTCCAAATCTTTGCGCCTCGGCGGCGCCGTGGAGCCACATTGCGCTTGGCACCAGCGTCAGCGCACCGAGCAGAGCGATGCTGATCCAGCGGGATAGCCCGGCATCCGCCAGCCGACCCCACATCAGCGGCAGGGCCAGCAGCATGAAAAGCTGCGGGGCCCAGAGATAGGTAAGTGTGCCTGACCCGGTGGAAAGCCTGAGCGGTCCCCAGATCTGCGACACGCAAACGGCCCCGGCGATCACGACAAGGGCCAGAGGCGCGATTCTGCCCCAAAAGCGCAAACGCGGCATCGGACCGCGACATGTTGTGATATCCAAGAGCCATTGCAGCATTCCGACGCCGCGCCGGGACAGATGCCCGGCGCGGCAGATCCTTAACCGATCGCCTTGACGACCGCTTCGCCCAGGGTGGCGGGGCTGTCGGCGACCACGATCCCGGCGGATTTCATCGCCTCGATCTTGCTCTCCGCATCGCCCTTGCCGCCTGCGACGATGGCACCTGCGTGACCCATCCGGCGGCCCGGAGGCGCCGTGCGGCCTGCGATGAAGCCAGCGACGGGCTTCCAGCGGCCTTTCTTCTTCTGCTCGGCGAGGAACTCGGCGGCCTCCTCTTCGGCGGTGCCGCCGATTTCACCGATCATGATGATGGACTGGGTCTCATCGTCGTCCAGGAACATGTCGAGCACGTCGATATGCTCGGTCCCTTTGATCGGGTCGCCGCCGATGCCGACAGCGGTGGACTGGCCCAGACCGATATCGGCGGTCTGCTTGACGGCCTCATAGGTCAGGGTGCCGGAACGGGACACAACGCCGACGGAGCCGCGCTTGTGGATGTGGCCCGGCATGATGCCGATCTTGCAGGCGTCAGGGGTGATGACACCGGGGCAGTTCGGCCCGATCAGACGGGAGGAAGAGCCTTCCAGAGCGCGCTTGACCTTCATCATGTCCAGCACCGGGATGCCTTCGGTGATGCAGACGATCAGCTCCATCTCGGCGTCGATGGCTTCGAGGATCGAGTCCGCCGCGAAGGGGGGCGGGACGTAGATCACGGAGGCGTTGGCCTCGGTCACGGCCTTGGCTTCGTGCACGGAGTTGAAGACCGGCAGGCCCAGGTGATCCATCCCGCCTTTGCCGGGGGTCACGCCGCCAACCATCTTGGTGCCGTAGGCGATTGCCTGTTCGGAGTGGAACGTGCCCTGAGAGCCGGTGAAGCCCTGACAGATCACTTTGGTGTTTTCATCTACGAGAATGGCCATTGTGCTTACCCCTTCACCGCTTTCACGATCTTCTCGGCGCCGTCGGACAGGTTGTCCGCCGCGATCACGTCTAGGCCGGAGGTGTTGATAATCTCCTTGCCCTGCTCGACATTGGTGCCTTCCAGCCGCACGACCAGCGGCACTTTCAGGCCCATTTCTTTCACGGCGGCGATGACGCCTTCCGCGATGATGTCGCAACGCATGATGCCGCCGAAGATGTTCACCAGGATGCCCTTCACGTTCGGGTCCGAGGTGATGATCTTGAAGGCTTCGGTCACTTTCTCTTTGGTCGCGCCGCCGCCCACATCGAGGAAGTTGGCAGGCTCCGCGCCGTAGAGCTTGATGATGTCCATGGTCGCCATGGCTAGACCCGCGCCGTTCACCATGCAGCCGATCTCACCGTCCAGAGCGATGTAGTTCAGGTCATACTTGGAGGCTTCGAGCTCCTTGGGGTCTTCCTCGGTCTCGTCGCGCAGTTCGGCGATGTCGGGCTGGCGGTAGATCGCGTTGCCGTCAAAGCCCATCTTGGCGTCGAGGCATTTCAGATCGCCGCTGTCGGTCACGATCAGCGGGTTGATCTCCAGCATCTCCATGTCTTTCTCGACGAACATCTTGTAGAGGATGCCCATCAGCTTGACGCACTGCTTCACCTGCTGGCCTTCGAGGCCCAGCATAAACGCGATGCGGCGGCCGTGATAGGGCTGGTAGCCCGTGGCCGGATCGACAGAGAAGGACAGGATCTTGTCCGGGGTCTCTTCCGCGACGGTCTCAATATCCATCCCGCCTTCGGTGGAGCAGACAAAGCCCACGCGGCTGGTCTGACGGTCGATCAGCAGAGCCAGATACAGCTCGCGCTCAATGTCGGAGCCATCTTCGATGTAGATACGGTTGACCTGCTTGCCCGCTTCGCCGGTCTGCTTGGTCACCAGGGTGCGGCCGAGCATCTTCTGAGCTTCTTCCGCGGCCTCTTCGACCGATTTGGCCAGGCGCACACCGCCTTTATCGCCCGCGTCGGCTTCCTTGAAGTGGCCCGCGCCGCGGCCCCCCGCATGGATCTGAGCCTTCACGACCCAGAGCGGGCCGTCCATCTCGCCGGCTTTGGATTTGGCCTCATCGGCCTTGAAAACCACGCGGCCGTCGCTGACTGGCGCGCCGTACTGGCGCAGCAGGGCCTTGGCCTGGTATTCATGGATGTTCATCGCAGAACCCCTTTCGTCTGGTGACTTCGGTTCTTTGAACCATACAGGCCCAACGAAAAGAACCGCAAACTGATCCGGTTATCGCAAAACCGCGCATTTGTGATCACGCAAATATTCTGTGTGATCACAAACAGGGATCTGGTCAAGCCGGTGGTGCGGGCTTACCGTCCGGCTCGGTAATGACGAGGGCGAGATGGAACCCAAACTGATCCCGGTCGAGTCGCACCGACCCCTGCGCGATGACGAAACGCCCGTCATCGCCCTGGTGCATAACGAAGCGAACCTGCTGCCCGCGTTTCTGGATCACTACCGGTCCATTTGCACCCCGCGCTTCATGATTGTCGATGATCGCTCCACGGATGGAAGCCGCGATCTGCTGCGGGCCGCAGCAGACGTGGATCTCTATGAGCCCGTCGATGGGTCCAGCTATGCGCAAGACAAGGCGCTCTGGCGTCAAGAGATCCTGGATGCGCGCTGCGCCGGGCGTTGGGTGCTGCTGCCGGATGTGGATGAGCTCTTCGTGTGGCTGGGGATGGAGGCGGGGCTGAACCGGCTCTGCGCCGCGCTTGACGACGAGGGCGCGGAGGCCGTGTTCACGCTGATGATCGACATGTATGCCGATGCCGCACTTGCGGATCAGGTCTACAAAGGTGATCGCCCGTTGACGGAGGCGTTCCGTTGGTTGGACGGCTTCCAAAGCTACACGATCCGGCGCAAGTCCAAGCGGATGCTGACGGAACGCCCCACGCCGCCGGTCACGGCCTATGGCGGGATGCGCCATCGTCTGTTTCATTCGGATCCGACCAAGGCGCCATGGTGGCAGCGTGCCCTGATCTGGCGCTTCGAGGGCGTGGATGCGCCGCTCGACCCGCCGCGCGGCGGGGTGCGTTGGGTGGTCTCGAAGCTGACCAAGTCGCGGTGGCGGCGGGCGTTGGTGATGAACAAGATCGGGCTGGTGAAATGGCGCACCGGCGCCCGGTTCGCGAAAGGGCCCCATGAGCTGCGCGACCCGTTCCCGATCAGCGCCGGGGTCGCCGGAGTTTTGCACTTCCCGTTCACGCGCGGCGCCGAAGGGGTCGCCTATATCGCGCAGCGCGGGCAGCACGCAGATGGCGCGCGGCACTATCGGGACTTGGATCTTGAGAAATCGCCGCGGAGCGATATTTCGCTGCGCTATCGCGGGGTCGAAAGCCTTTCGCAGCACCTGCGCCCGTTTCCAGGCCTGTAGAGCGCCCCCCGGAAACCTCCGGGAGGCGCCTTGAATGGCTCTTAGGCGAGCGTTTCGTCGATGCCTTTGCAGGCTTCGACAAGGCCTTTCACGGCGTCGACGGATTTGTCGAACATCGCTTTTTCGTCCTTGTTCATCGAAATCTCGACCACGCGCTCGATGCCGCCGGCGCCGATCACGGTCGGCACGCCGACATAGAACCCGTCCAGGCCATAGGCGCCATCGACATAGGCGGCGGACGGCAGGACGCGCTTTTGATCCTTGAGATAGGCTTCGGCCATTTCGATCGCGGAGGTCGCCGGGGCGTAGAACGCGGAGCCGGTTTTCAGCAGGCCAACGATTTCGGCGCCGCCGTCACGGGTGCGCTGCACGATGGCGTCCAGCTTGTCCTGAGTGGTCCAGCCCATTTCGACCAGATCGGGGAGCGGGATGCCCGCGACGGTGGAATAGCGGGTCAGCGGGACCATCGTGTCGCCATGGCCGCCCAGAACGAAGGCGGTCACGTCCTTCATGGACACGTCGAACTCTTCGGCCAGGAAGTGGCGGAAGCGGGCGCTGTCGAGAACACCGGCCATGCCGCAGACTTTTTCATGGGGCAGGCCGCTGAATTCGCGCAGGGCCCAGACCATCGCGTCGAGCGGGTTGGTGATGCAGATCACGAACGCATTCGGGGCGTTGTCGCGGATGCCTTCACCGACGGATTTCATCACCTTGAGGTTGATGCCCAGAAGGTCGTCGCGGCTCATGCCCGGCTTGCGCGGAACGCCAGCCGTCACGATGCACACATCGGCGCCCGCGATATCGGCGTAGTCCTGCGTGCCCCGCAGCTTGGCGTCGAAGCCTTCGGACGGGCCCGATTCGGCGATATCGAGCGCTTTGCCTTCCGGGGTGCCTTCGGCGATGTCGAACAGAACGACGTCGCCCAGTTCTTTCAGAGCGGCGAGATGGGCGAGCGTGCCGCCAATCTGTCCGGCGCCGATCAGGGCAATCTTGGGTCTGGCCATGATCATAGATCCTTTTCTGGTCCTGAAATCTCGGCGTTTGGGTAGCGCCGCTTGGCATCCGGTGCAAGGCTGCTGCGCAGGGATGGGGTGAGAGGAGGGCGTTGCAATGATCGCGGAGACGGCCGGGATGTGGGCCTTGCTGATCCTGGCCACGCTGTTTGCGTCGGTGTCGAAAGCGGGGTTCGGGTCCGGAGCGGCGTTCCTCTCCTCGGCCCTTCTGGCGCTTGTGCTTCCGCCGATCGAGGCGCTCGCTCTGATGCTGCCCCTGCTTGTCGTGGTCGATCTTGCAACATTGCGTCCCTATTGGGGGAAATGGGATGCAAGCATGGCTTGGCAGCTCGTCGGGTGGGCGCTGCCGGGCATCGCTTTGGGGTGGGTGATCCTGGCCGCCCGGCCTGAAAACGTCATCCGCGCCCTCATCGGTCTGATGTGCCTTCTGTTTGTCGCCTGGCGCGGCTGGCAGATCGTGTCGCGGCGGGTGCCGCTCTCTGCCAACCTGCCGCGATGGGCTGTCCCGGTCGCCGGAGGGATGGCGGGTTTTGCGTCCTTTGTCAGTCATGCGGGCGGTCCGGCGGTGACTGTGATTCTCCTTCTTCGGGGCTTCACGAAGACCCGGTTTCAGGCCACCACGGTACTGGTGTTCTTTGCGATCAATATCGTCAAATTGGCGATCTATGGCGCGATGGGCGTATTCACCCGCCCCGTGCTGCTGACCGGCACGGTCTTGATTCCCGTGGCCCTTGTCGGCGCATGGCTGGGCGTGGTGGCACATCGCATCATCCCGGAACGTGCCTTCTTCGCGCTGACCTATCTGCTGCTTAGCCTCACAGGGGTGCGGTTGCTTTGGGTGGCCGTGGCGGGCTAGCGCTTGGTGTGATGGCCCACCTGTTGGCTGCAGGCGAGCTGGCGGCCAGACGGGATCCGACTTCGCTGCGCTCCTGCGGGCTGGAACGCCACGGTTCTGGGGGGCGGTCGGGTTGACGTCCCGTCGCGGCGAGCAGCGTAAAGGCCAGTATTCCAAGAAGGTCGATCGGTGCGATTCGCATTATGTCTCCTTTCCGGGATGACCCTGGTGCTGCGTCCCCAAAGATCGGGTTAACGTCACGCCTTTCTGCGGCGCGGCAGATTGCGCTTGAAGCATCGCGTCAATTTTGCGACCTGTTGCGCAAGATTGTTTCAAGGAGGCTCCCATGGCTCACCGTCCTTACCGCTCTGCGCTCTACATCCCGGGCTCCAAAACGCGGGCTCTCGACAAGGCGCGGGGCCTCGCCTGCGATGCGATTCTGTTCGATCTTGAAGATGCCGTTGCGCCCGCCGAAAAACCCGCTGCGCGCGACACGCTCGCGGCCGAGCTGGCGACCGGCGGGTATGGCAATCGCGCGCGGATCGTGCGGATCAACGGGCTGGACACCGAATGGGGCAAAGCGGACGCCGAGGCCGTTGCCGGAATGGAGTGCGATGCGGTGCTTCTGCCCAAGGTGAACGGCCCCGAAGACATCGACGCGCTCGCGGCGATCACCGGTGACCTGCCGGTGTGGTGCATGATGGAGACGCCGCTTGGCGTGCTCAACGCTGCAGCTATCGCGGCGCATCCGAAGGTCGAAGGTTTTGTTTTGGGAACCAATGACTTGGCCAAGGATATGAATACCCGATTCCGCTCTGATCGCGAGCCGTTGCTCTACGCATTGCAGGCCTGCCTGATGGCTGCCAAGGCGCATGGCGTCGCCGCTCTGGACGGCGTTTACAATGCGTTCAAGGATGATGACGGGCTCAAGGTCGAATGCGACCAGGGCCGCGACATGGGCTTTGACGGCAAGACCCTGATTCACCCCGCGCAGCTAGAGATCGCCAACGCCGCTTTTGCGCCGACCGAGGCGGAGATCGACCTGGCCCGCCGCCAGATCGAGGCGTTCGAAGCCGCCGAGGCCGAAGGGCTCGGCGTCGCCGTTGTGGACGGCAAGATTGTCGAGAACCTGCATGTCGAAACCGCCCGTGCTACACTTGCAAAAGCGGACGCCATTGCGGCCCTGGAGGGATAAATGATCTGGCTCATTCTGGGGCTCGCGCTGTGGAGCGCTGCCCACTTGTTCAAACGTGTGGCCCCGGAGGCGCGCGCGCGTCTGGGCGATCCGGGCAAGGGCGCGGTTGCGCTCGCTCTGGTGCTGGCGGTCGTGCTGATGGTGATCGGTGTGCGCGGGGCGCCCTTCATTGCGGTCTGGACCCCACCTGCGTTCATGACGCATATCAATAACCTTCTGGTTTTGATTGCATTTTACCTGTTCGCTATCGCCGGGCAGGGCGTCTGGCTGGATCGCAAGATCCGGCACACGATGCTGACCGGGATGAAGACCTTTGCGCTCGCGCATCTTCTGGTGAACGGCGATTTGGTGACGATGATCCTGTTTGGCGGGCTGATGGCTTGGGCGGTCGTCGAGGTCATCTTGATCAACCGCGCGGAGCCGGAATGGACCGCCCCCGCTCCGGCGGTGCGCCGCAAGGAGTTCACCTTCCCCGTCGCGACCATCGTCGTTTTTGGCGTAGCGGCCTGGATTCACAGCCTTTTGGGCTACTACCCCTTCCCGAGCTGAGCCATGATCTACCGCTTTATCACCGAGGACGACACGTCCGATTTCTGCCACCGCGTCACTGAGGCCCTGTCCAAGGGATGGCGCCTTCACGGCAGCCCCTCTTACGGCTTCGATGCGGCAAAAGGCGTCATGCGCTGCGGACAGGCCGTGGTGAAAGATGTGGATGTCGACTATTCGCGCAATTTGAAGCTGGGAGAGCTGTGATGAAGACGAACCCGGGCCATTTTTTCGAAGATTATCAACTGGGTCAGGTGATCCACCATGCCGTGCCCCGCACCATCGGTGCAGGAGAGCGGGCGCTGTATCACGCGCTCTACCCGGCGCGGCATGCGCTTTATTCGTCCGATGCCTTCGCGCGGAATTGCGGGTTGCCGTCGTCTCCGATGGACGATCTGGCGGTGTTCCACACGGTGTTTGGCAAGACGGTGCCGGATGTATCGCTGAACGCGGTGGCCAATCTGGGCTATGCCGAGGGCCGCTGGATCCGGCCTGTCTATGCCGGAGAGACACTGCATTCGACGTCGGAAGTCATTGGTTTGAAAGAGAACTCCAGCGGTAAGAGCGGCGTTGTCTGGGTCCATACCACGGGTGTCAACGATAAGGGCGAAGACGTTCTGAGCTATGTCCGCTGGGTCATGGTGCGTAAGCGCGATCTGGATGCTCCGACGCCCGATACGGTGATCCCGGAACTGGCGGAGAACGTTGAATATGGGGATCTTTTCGTGCCCGAGGGGCTCCATTTCGACGATTACAATTTTGCCCTCTCCGGGGAGCCGCACCGGATGGAGGACTACAAGATCGGTGAGATCATCGACCATGTGGACGGTGTGACCATCGAGGAAGCCGAGCATATGATGGCCACCCGGCTGTGGCAGAACACGGCCAAGGTGCATTTCGATGCGACCCATCGCGAGGACGGTAAGCGTTTGATTTATGGGGGACATGTGATCTCCATGGCGCGGGCGCTGAGCTTCAACGGGCTCGCCAATGCTCAGATGATCGTGGGGCTGAACGCCGGTGCTCATGCCAACCCGTGCTTTGCGGGAGACACGGTGCGGGCCTGGTCGGAAGTCATTGATACCGCTGAAACTTCGACCGACGGCGTGGGGGCCATGCGGCTGCGTCTGGTGGCGACGAAGGGCGGCACGCCCGGAGAGCTGAAGGGCGAGGATGGGAAATACCTGCCGCATGTGCTGCTTGATCTCGACTACTGGGCGCTGATTCCCGCGTGAATGAACAGACCGCGCGGGGCGTTTACCAACGCTCTGCGCGGCGGTGCCGCGTCTGTGCGAGCGCCGCGCATTGACCGAAACTCCGCGATTTTCGGTCAAATTGGACGGCTCAGGCCGGACGGCATTTTCAGGCCTTTCAGGGCGCGCGTCGCCGAAATGACCGAATATCCGAGATAAGCGGTCAAACCGCGCCGCGCTGTGGCGCGGGGCCTCAAAATAATGTGAAAAAAAGGGGGGCAGATCAGCTCGTGCTGCCCAGCTTTTTCTCTGGACGGCGCATCGGGCGCGGTCTTATTGCAAGTCCGACATCAGGGAGGTTTACCATGATCCGCACTGCTCTGACTGCCGCGCTGCTGTGCGCGGGGGCCGCCCAGGCCGACGAGATGTTCGTCGAAGCCAATGTGCTGGGCATCTTCTATCACGAGCTGGGGCACGCGCTGATCGATATCGAAGGCGTGCCGATCTTTGGTCAGGAGGAAGACGCGGCGGACGTGTTTTCCATTTTCCTGATTGATGCGCTGTTCGAAGAGGATGCCGCGCAATCCATCGCCTATGACGCGGCCTTCGGCTTTGCCGGAGAGGTCGAGATGCGCGAGCAGGCGGGCGAAGAGGTCGCCTGGTGGGATGTGCACGGCCCCGATGAGCAGCGCTATTACAACACGGTCTGCATCTTCTACGGCGCCGACCCGGACAAGCGCGCCGATCTGGCCGAAGAGCTGGGCCTGCCCGAGGACCGCGCCGAATACTGCCCGGACGAATACGATCAGGCCGCCCATAGCTGGGGCGCGGTTCTGGACGAGATGGCGGAGCGTGGTGCCGGCAAGACGCTTTCTCTGGAGGGCGAGGATGGCAGCCTGACCGCGCAGTTGCTTGCTCAGGAGATCCGGGATCTGAACGCGGTGTTCAGCCTGAGCGCGCCTTTGACGGTGACGCTGGAAAGCTGCGGTGAGGCGAATGCCTTTTATGATCCCGAAACCACGGAGATCATCATGTGCACCGAGTTCGAAGACCATATCCGCGAAATGGCCAAATAGACGGCCCATTTGTGATCACGGATATTTTTCCGTGATCACAAAACGAAAAATCCCGCCTGTGTTAGCGCCCTTTCCCCGGTTTTTCCCATTCCGCTGCGTGACAGCGAACGGCAAACGGGTCTAGAAGGGGCCAAACGCCCAGCCAGGAGGGATCACTATGGCCGATGTGAATCGCGGCGACCGCCCACTTAGCCCGCATCTTTCGATTTACCGCCCGCAATGGACGTCGGTGACATCGATCTTTACCCGCATCACCGGCAACGCCCTGATCGTCACCGCGATCCTGATCGTGTGGTGGTTTGCCGCTCTGGCCCATGGGCCCGAAGCCTATGCCCGCGCGAACGGGGTTCTGACCTGCTGGTTTGGTGATCTGGTGATGTTCCTGTCGCTGGCCGGGCTTTACTACCACATGCTGGCCGGGATCCGGCACCTGATCTGGGCTTCGGGCCGGATGCTGGGCGTCGGCGAGAGCGAGCGCTTTGCCTATATCATGGTGATCGGCGCCGTGATCCTCACCATCTTCACCGCAGTCATCGTCTGAGGGAGGCCGCCATGAGCTATCTTACCGACCGCAAACGCGCCACCGGCCTTGGGGCCGCCCATTCCGGCACCATGCATCACTGGCATATGATGGTCAGCGCCGTGGCACTGATCGGCCTGATCTTCTTCTTTGTCTACTCCTTCGGCACCACGCTGGGCAGCAGCTATGAAGAAGCGCGCGCCGTCTACGCCCGGCCGTTCCCGGCGATCGTGGCGCTGCTGACGATCATCGTCGGTTTCGTCCATTACAAGGGCGGGGTTCAGACCATGATCGAGGACTATGTTCACGGCGCGGCGGGGCGTATCGCCATCATCGGCACGACGCTGCTGAGCTATTTCCTGATGGGCGTTGCTGCCTTTTCGATCATCCGCCTCGCGCTCTGACCAAGGACTGAAACCATGGCTTCTTACGAATACGAAACCCATGATTATGATGTGGTCGTTGTGGGTGCCGGCGGTGCCGGTCTGCGCGCCACGCTGGGCATGGCCGAACAAGGTCTGCGCACCGCTTGTGTGACCAAGGTGTTCCCGACCCGCTCGCACACCGTGGCGGCGCAGGGCGGCATTGCCGCATCCCTGTCGAACATGGGCCCCGACCACTGGCAGTGGCACATGTATGACACCGTGAAGGGCTCGGACTGGCTGGGCGACACGGATGCGATGGAATATCTGGCCCGCTCCGCCCCGAAGGCGGTCTATGAGCTGGAGCATTACGGCGTGCCGTTCTCGCGCACCGAAGAGGGCAAGATCTATCAGCGCCCGTTCGGCGGCCACACCACCGAGTTCGGGGAAGGCCCCGCAGTGCAGCGCACCTGCGCTGCCGCCGACCGGACCGGCCACGCCATCCTGCACACGCTCTACGGGCAGAGCCTGAAGCAGAAGGCCGAATTCTACATCGAATATTTCGCCATCGACCTGCTGATGGGCGAAGACGGCGCCTGCAACGGCGTGATCTGCTGGAAGCTCGACGACGGCACGCTGCATGTCTTCAACGCGAAGATGGTCGTGCTGGCCACCGGCGGCTATGGCCGCGCCTATTTCAGCGCCACCTCGGCCCATACCTGCACCGGTGACGGCGGCGGCATGGTGGCCCGTGCGGGCCTGCCGCTTCAGGATATGGAGTTCGTGCAGTTCCACCCCACCGGCATCTACGGCGCAGGCTGCCTGATCACCGAAGGCGCGCGCGGCGAAGGTGGGTACCTCACCAACTCCGAAGGCGAGCGCTTCATGGAGCGTTACGCGCCCCAGTACAAAGACCTCGCGCCGCGTGACTACGTGTCCCGCTCCATGACCATGGAGATCCGCGAGGGCCGGGGCGTGGGCAAGGATGGCGATCACATCCACCTGCACCTGAACCACCTGCCGCCGGAAACGCTGGCCGAGCGCCTGCCGGGCATTTCCGAAAGCGCCAAGATCTTCGCCGGTGTCGACGTCAACAAAGAGCCGATCCCGGTTCTGCCGACGGTGCACTACAACATGGGCGGCATTCCGACCAACTACTGGGGCGAGGTTCTGAACCCGACCGCAGACGATCCGACCGCGGTCGTGCCCGGCCTGATGGCCGTGGGCGAGGCGGGCTGTGCCTCGGTGCACGGGGCGAACCGTCTGGGCTCCAACTCTCTGATCGACCTTGTGGTCTTTGGCCGCGCCGCCGCGATCCGCGCCGGTCAGGTCGTGGACAAGGACAGCGCCGTGCCGGTCGCGCCGCAAGCGCAGATCGACAAGGCTCTGGACCGCTTCGACGGGCTGCGCCACGCGGATGGGGCCGTCTCGACCGCCGAGCTGCGGCTTGAGATGCAAAAGACGATGCAGGCCGACGCCGCCGTGTTCCGCACCGACAAGACCCTGAAAGAGGGCGTCGAGAAGATGACCGCCATCGCCGCCAAGCTGGGCGATCTGAAGGTCACCGACCGGTCTCTGGTCTGGAACTCCGACCTGATGGAGACGCTGGAGCTGACCAACCTGATGCCCAACGCTCTGGCCACGATCACCGGGGCCGAGGCGCGGCAGGAAAGCCGCGGCGCCCACGCGCATGAGGATTACCCGGAGCGCGACGACGACAAGTGGCGTGTCCACACCATCGCCCGCGTCGAGGGCAATGCTGTCGACCTGAGCTACCGCCCGGTCATCACCGACCCGCTGACCACGGAAGACGAGGGCGGCATCGCGCTCAAGAAGATCGCGCCCAAGGCGCGGACGTTCTGAGGAGATTGGACCATGGTTGAACTGAGACTTCCCAAGAACTCCCGCATGACGGTGGGCAAGACCTGGCCCAAGCCGCAAGGTGCCACCAATCTGCGCGAGGTGCAGATCTATCGCTTTGATCCCGACAGCGGCGAAAACCCGCGCCTGGACACGTATTTCGTGGACATGGACAGCTGTGGGCCGATGGTTCTGGACGTTCTGATCAAGATCAAGAACGAGATCGACCCGACCCTGACCTTCCGCCGGTCCTGCCGCGAGGGGATCTGTGGATCCTGCGCGATGAACATCGACGGGATCAACACGCTGGCCTGCATCTTTGGCGCCGATGAGGTGAACGGCGCGATCAAGATCTACCCGCTGCCGCATATGCCGGTGGTGAAGGATCTGATCCCGGATCTGACGCATTTCTATGCGCAGCACGCGTCGATCATGCCGTGGCTTGAGACCAAGACCAACCGTCCCGCGAAAGAGTGGCGCCAGTCCATCGAGGACCGCAAGGAGCTCGACGGGCTCTATGAATGCGTGATGTGCGCGAGCTGCTCGACCTCGTGCCCGAGCTACTGGTGGAATGGCGATCGGTATCTGGGCCCTGCCGCCCTGCTGCACGCCTATCGCTGGATCATCGATTCGCGCGACGAGGCGACGGCGGAGCGTCTGGATTACCTGGAAGATCCGTTCCGGCTGTATCGCTGCCACACGATCATGAACTGCGCCAAGACCTGCCCGAAGGGGCTGAACCCGGCGCGGGCGATTGCCAAGATCAAGAAGCTGATGGTCGAGCGCGCGGTATAAGGTTTTGCGCCCTATGCGGGGCGCCGGGCGGGGCGCGGAGGCTGACGCCTCCGCGCCCCTTTTCCGTGGGGCTCTGGCCGCTTGGCCCATGCGGGCCAATTCCCCCGGGATATTTGGGGCCAAAAGAGAGGCTTTGCGTGGTTTATCTTATCGGTCTGGTTATTGTTGTGGGCTACGTGATGCTGACCCACGATCCGGCGACGCGGCTGTGCCGGTGGCGGCGGGACCGGAGCCGCAACGCCGGCGGGCAGGAGTTTTGGACCTGCGACTATTGCGGGGGGAGCTGCCTGACGGATGGGGTGCGGCCCAAGGGCTGTGTGCGGCGCGGCTAGGGCTTGCGGGCCGACCGCTGGCTGCGCCAGACTGGCGCTTAGGAGGACAGGATGACTTCACCCAAAGATGCCGAGGCGCGGCGCGCCATTGCCCCCGTGATTTGCTATCCGGTCGATGATCTGCCGCCCGTCGATCTGGAGCCGCTGCAAAAGGCTTTGCGCAAGGCGAGCGTGACCAAGAGCCGGATGGTGCCGCCGCGTGATGCGCGGGCGATGCTGGTGCCCGCCGGGCATTTTCTGCGGATCTCCTGCCCGGAGGGCGCACAGGTCGGGGATCTGAACCTGTTTCACGCCGCAGACTTGTCTGAGGCGTTCTATTCCGGCAAGACCCGCGCGCTCCATGGCACCCATGTGAGCGCAGGGGATCGGCTGTGGTCTCGGTTCCCGTATCTTCGGCCCATGGCAACCATCGTGGGCGATAGCCTGGCTTGGTACGGCACAGATGAGCATGGCGGGCGGGTGCATGACGTGATCGGCACGCGCTGCGATCCCTACACCAACGCGCTGTTGTCGGGGGGCGACTATCACCACTGCTGCCATTCGAACCTGACCCGCGCTCTGGCGGAGTTCGCCGACCTGTCGCTGAGCGAGGCCGAGATGCATGTGCATGACGTGCTGAACGTGTTCATGTGCACGGGGTTCACCGCCGATACCGGGCAGTATTTCATGAAGGCCAGCCCGGCGCGGGCCGGGGATCACATCGACCTGCTGGCAGAGATCGACCTGATCGCCGTTCTGTCCGCCTGTCCCGGCGGCGATTGCGGCGCGGAGCATTCGAGCGACACGGCCGAGTGTCACCCACTGCTGATGGAGTGTCTCAAGCCCAAGAAAAAGGCGCTGGCCGCCCATGTGGAGCCCGAGGCGAACCTTTACGACCGCAGCCACGGGATCGGCTGAAACCGGTTTTCAAAGCCGCCTGTGCGCGGTAGGGAAGGCTCTGGTTGGCCCCTTAGCTCAACTGGATAGAGCAGGCGACTTCTAATCGCCAGGTTGAGGGTTCGAGTCCTTCAGGGGTCGCCAGATATCATCCGTTCCGATTGCCGCGATGGGAGGCCAGTCACCTGCCTCTGGAGGGCGCTTCCCTGCCTGTGCGCCGTATGAATGAGCCCGCCGGTTGGGGCGGGCTCGGACGCGGGCATGCGTTAAGATATGCGGGCTGGCTGTATGTCTTTGGCTGCGACCCGTTCACGGGAGCCAGATCGCGCCTTTGGTGGCATGATCGGCCTTAGTGGCCGTGGTCGTCATGAGACACGAAGGAGAGCGAGGCCTTGTGGTTCAGCCGGTCGGCCTGGGTCTGATCGGAGTGAGGCACGCTGTGGGAGACCACAAGAATGTTGTGCCCCACCTGAAGCTCCACCTCTGCGGTGCCGTCCGCCGCGGTTTTGACGGGCTCAATCCCCGGATATGCGGAGCCGACTTCGACGCCTTCCAGCGGGCTGCCATCGGCCAGCACGGTCACGGTGAGCTTATCACCCGGTTCCATGTGCGTCGGGTTTGCGGAGGGGACGATCTCCAGGGGCAGGTCGAACGGAGCGAAGGTCTCCGCGTCGCCCACGATGGCGATGGCGTAGCGCTCGTATTCGCCGGAGCGTTCCGCGTTTTCCACTTCGGATTTCGGTTTGTTGTGCCAGTTGCCATCGCTATCCTTCGTCCAGAAGCCGGACAGGAAAGTGGCGGTGATCACGGCAGCGTCTTCGGCCGGGACGAAGGCCGTGTAGTCCATCTTGGCGACGGTTTCGATCTCGACGCTCGATCCATCGGCGCCATGGGCGGCCGCATTCGCCACGCTTTCGGGCTCGTAGCTGTCGTCGGAACCTCCGGCGTGGCCATTGACGAGCGCCCAGTCGCCAAAGCGCTTCTCAAAATAGCTATCATGCGCGTTTGCAGCCAGAGGGGCTGCAAGGAAAGTGGCCGCAAGCAGGCCGCGAAAAACGGCATTTCGAAGGGTCATAACAGTGCTCCATATCTTAGCGCTCAGACGCGCATGATGAGTTATGAAAGAACCCAACTAAAAGAGTCAACTATTATACTGCGCTTATTGAGCGCCGGTTTTTCAAGGCCTGCGACAGGGGCTGAGCGGCCCATCATCTGGTGACTGATGGGCCGCCGCCGTCAGTGCCGCCGTTTCTTGACCCCGCCGCGTTGGCCGGGGCGCCCGGCGGTGGAGCGGCCACTGGCGGAGCTGGCGGCCTCGATCGCCTGTTGGCGCGCGAAGGGGTCGTCGGCCACGGCCAGATCGACCTGCTCCAGGCGCTTGATCTCGTCGCGCAGGCGGGCGGCCTCTTCGAATTCGAGGTTCTCGGCGGCCTTGCGCATGTCCTCGCGCAGGCCTTCCAGCACGGCCTGGAAGTTCGATCCCGAGGGCGCCTCAATCGTGGCGGTGACGCGGGACATGTCGGTGTCGCCCTGATAGAGCCCGGCGAGCACGTCTTCGACGTTCTTCTTGACCGTGGCGGGTGTGATCCCGTGCTCTTCGTTATAGGCCATCTGCTTGGCCCGGCGGCGTTCGGTTTCGTCAATCGCGCGCTGCATGGAGCCGGTGACCTTGTCGGCATACATGATGACGGTGCCCTCGGCGTTGCGCGCAGCCCGGCCGATGGTCTGGATCAGCGAGGTTTCCGAGCGCAGGAAGCCTTCCTTGTCCGCGTCCAGAATGGCGACCAGCCCGCATTCGGGGATGTCGAGCCCTTCGCGCAGGAGGTTGATGCCAACCAGAACGTCGAACGCGCCCAGGCGCAGATCGCGCAGAATCTCGATCCGTTCGATCGTGTCGATGTCGGAATGCATATACCGCACACGAATGCCTTGCTCGTGGAGGTATTCCGTCAAATCCTCGGCCATCCGTTTGGTCAGGACCGTGGCCAGCACCCTCTGGCCCAGATCGGCCACGCGGCGGATCTCGTCCAGAAGGTCATCGACCTGCGTGTCCACGGGGCGGATTTCGATCTGGGGATCCAGCAGCCCGGTGGGGCGGATCACCTGTTCGGTAAAGACGCCGCCGGTTTGCTCCAGTTCCCACGCGGCGGGGGTAGCCGAGACGAACACGGATTGGGGGCGCATCGCGTCCCATTCTTCGAATTTGAGCGGGCGGTTATCCATGCAGGAGGGCAGGCGGAAGCCGTGCTCCGCGAGGGTGAATTTGCGCCGGTAGTCGCCCCGATACATGGCGCCGATCTGGGGGACCGAGACGTGGGATTCATCGGCAAAGACGATGGCGTTGTCGGGGATGAATTCGAAGAGGGTCGGGGGCGGCTCACCCGGCGCGCGGCCAGTGAGGTAGCGCGAGTAGTTTTCGATCCCGTTGCACACGCCGGTGGCTTCGAGCATCTCAAGATCGAAATTGGTGCGCTGTTCCAGCCGCTGGGCCTCTAGCAGCTTGCCATCCGCGACGAGCTGGTCGAGCCGCTGGCGCAGTTCCTTGCGGATCGACTGCATCGCCTGCTGCATGGTCGGCTTGGGGGTGACGTAGTGCGAATTGGCGTAGACCCGGATGTGATCCATGGCGCCGGTCTTGGCCCCGGTGAGCGGGTCGAATTCCGTGATGCTTTCCAGCTCTTCGCCAAAGAAGGACAGCTTCCAGGCGCGGTCTTCGAGGTGGGCGGGAAAGATTTCCAGCGAATCGCCCCGCACCCGGAAGCAGCCGCGCTGGAACGCCTGATCGTTGCGGCGATATTGCTGGGCGACCAGATCCGCGATCACGGCGCGCTGGTCATAGGTTTCCCCGGCCTTCAGATCCTGGGTCATCGCGCCGTAGGTTTCCACGCTGCCGATGCCGTAGATGCAGGACACAGAGGCCACGATGATGACGTCGTCCCGCTCCAGCAGCGCGCGGGTCGCGGAGTGGCGCATCCGGTCGATCTGTTCGTTAATCTGGCTTTCTTTTTCGATATAGGTGTCCGAGCGCGGCACATAGGCTTCGGGCTGGTAGTAGTCATAGTAGCTGACGAAATATTCCACGGCATTCTCGGGGAAGAAGCCCTTCATCTCTCCGTAGAGCTGCGCGGCCAGCGTCTTGTTCGGGGCGAGGATGATCGCCGGACGCTGGGTTTCTTCGATCACCTTGGCCATGGTGAAGGTCTTGCCGGTGCCGGTCGCGCCCAGCAGGACCTGATCGCGTTCCCCGTCGCGCACGGCTTGCGACAGCTCGGCGATGGCGGTGGGCTGATCCCCGGCGGCGGAGAACTCCGTCTCCATCACGAATCGTTTGCCGCCTTCGAGCTTCTTGCGGGCGCGGATTTCGGCGGCGTTGCGCACGGGCATCTGATCGGAATGGACATGGGCCATGGGGGTCTCCTTCGCCTGTTAAGATGATCTTATTTTGTTCTTGTGCAAGAGGGCAGGGGCGATCTTGCCCCGCGACAGGCGGCGGGGTAGGAAAGCGGTGAACATCAAAGAGGTTTCGAGCAATGCGCGCACGCCTTTACAGCCCCGCAAAGACCGCCATGTCGTCCGGCATGGCCAAAACCCATGGCTGGGTTCTGGATTTCGAGCCGGACGGGGAGAAGGTTGTCGATCCGCTGATGGGCTGGACCGGATCGAGCGATATGCATCGCCAGGTGAAGCTGCGCTTTGAGACCCGCGCGGCGGCAGAGGACTACGCCCGTGAGCACGGCATCGAGGTGATCGCCGTTGAGCCCACGCGCCGCAAGCCGAACATCCGTCAGGGCGGCTATGGCGACAATTTCGCCTATTCGCGCCGCAAGGCCTGGACGCACTGAGCGTTCCTTCACCGCACGACTCCACAACATGACAAGGGCGCCTGACGGGCGCCCTTTTTCGTGGCCATAACGAAAACGCCCCGGCGGTGAGGCCGGGGCGTTCTGGGTCAGTCTGCCGTCAGCAGCGGGGGCTTGTCCCCCGAGCCGGTGATGCGGCGTTTTTCGGGCGGCTCGATCCGCAGATCGAGGTTGCCATCCTTGACCGCCACCTTGACGTTGCCGCCCTTGGCGAGCTTGCCAAAGAGAAGCTCTTCCGCGAGGGGCTTTTTGATGTGCTCCTGGATGACGCGGCCCAGAGGGCGCGCGCCCATCTTGTCATCATAGCCCTTGTCGGCCAGCCATTCGGCGGCGGGCGTGGTCAGTTCGATGGTCACGCCGCGATCCAGAAGCTGCGCTTCGAGCTGCAGCACGAATTTCTCGACCACCTGCAAGATCACTTCTTTCGGGAGCGGCCCGAAGGAGATCACCGCATCCAGGCGGTTGCGGAATTCGGGGGTGAACATCCGCTCAATCGCGGCGGTGTCTTCGCCCTCGCGCCGGTCGCGGCCAAAGCCCACGGCGGCTTTCGCCAGTTCGGAGGCGCCCGCGTTCGAGGTCATGATCAGCACGACATTGCGGAAATCCACCGTGCGGCCGTTGTGATCGGTGAGCTGCCCGTGATCCATCACCTGAAGCAGGATGTTGTAGACATCGGGGTGGGCTTTTTCGATCTCGTCCAGCAGCAGGACGCAATGCGGGTGCTGGTCGACGCCATCGGTCAGCAGCCCGCCCTGGTCAAAACCGACATAGCCCGGAGGCGCACCGATCAGGCGGCTCACCGCGTGCTTTTCCATGTATTCGGACATGTCAAAGCGCAGCAGCTCCACCCCGAGGGTATCGGCGAGCTGCTTGGCCACTTCGGTCTTGCCGACCCCGGTGGGCCCCGCGAAGAGATAGTTGCCGATGGGCTTTTCGGGCTCACGCAGCCCGGCGCGCGACAGCTTGATCGCGGAGGAGAGCGCCTCGATCGCCGGGTCCTGGCCGAACACCACCCGCTTGAGCGAGGTTTCCAGATCCTTGAGCACCTCGGCATCGTCTTTCGACACGTTTTTCGGAGGGATACGGGCGATCTTGGCCACGACCTCTTCGATCTCTTTCGTGCCGATGCTCTTGCGCCGCTTGGAGGCGGCAACGAGGTGCTGCGCCGCCCCGGCTTCGTCGATCACGTCGATGGCCTTGTCGGGCAGTTTGCGGTCGTTGATGTAACGGGCGGACAGCTCCACCGCGGTTTTGATCGCGTCGGAGGTGTATTTCACCGAATGGTGTTCTTCGAAATACGGCTTGAGCCCTTTGAGGATCTTCACCGAATCTTCGACCGAAGGTTCGACCACGTCAATCTTCTGGAACCGGCGTGACAGGGCGCGGTCTTTCTCGAAGTGCTGGCGGAATTCCTTGTAGGTCGTGGAGCCCATGCAGCGCAGCTTGCCGCCCTGAAGCGCGGGCTTGAGAAGGTTGGAGGCATCCATGGCCCCGCCCGAGGTCGCCCCGGCGCCGATCACGGTGTGGATTTCATCAATGAACAGCACCGCATCGGGGTGCTTTTCCAGCTCCGTCACGACGGCCTTGAGCCGTTCTTCGAAATCGCCGCGATAGCGCGTGCCGGCCAGCAGCGCGCCCATGTCGAGCGAGAAGATCGTCGAGCCGGCAAGCACCTCGGGCGTCTGGCCTTCCACGATCTTCTTGGCGAGCCCTTCGGCGATGGCGGTCTTGCCCACGCCGGGATCGCCCACCAGCAGCGGGTTGTTCTTGCGGCGGCGGCAGAGCACCTGGATGCAGCGTTCCACCTCGGCGGCGCGACCGATCAGGGGATCGACATCGCCCTGGCGGGCCTTTTCGTTCAGATCGACGCAGTATTTCGCAAGCGCGCTTTCGCCTTTTTCGACCTCGCCGGGTTCCTGGGTCATCTGCGGCTCTTCGGGATCGTCGGCGCCGGTCACCGGGCGTGCTTCGCCAAAGGCGGGATCCTTGGCGACACCATGGGCAATGAAGTTCACCGCGTCATAGCGGGTCATGTCCTGTTCCTGAAGGAAATAGGCCGCGTTGCTTTCGCGTTCGGCAAAGATCGCAACCAGCACATTCGCGCCGGTCACTTCGGTGCGGCCGGAGGATTGCACATGGATCGCGGCCCGCTGGATCACCCGCTGGAACGCGGCGGTGGGCACGGCTTCGGAGCCTTCCACATCCGTGACCAGCGAGGACAGATCGTCCTCAATGTAGTCTTCGAGATCCTGGCGCAGGCGGTCCAGATCGACAGAGCACGCCTTCATCACCCGCGCGGCGTCGGGTTCTTCGATGAGGGCGAGAAGGAGATGTTCGAGCGTGGCGAGTTCGTGACGGTGGCCATTCGCATAGGCGAGGGCCGCGTGGATCGCTTGCTCCAGCGTGGACGAGAAAGACGGCATAGGGGCGGCTCCTTGTGATGTTTGGGCCTTGGGAAGGGGCGAGCGGTGCGTTCACCCTATCCTGCTCTTCCTTAAGGTTCGGTCTCTGGCGCCGATCTTCAAGCCCTTTTCACGTTTTCTTGCGTCGGATTTGCGTCCGATATCACCAATTATCGCGGCGTTTGCGGATTTCGGTGAAGACGGCGACCGGATCTGCGCCCTCCATCCCGATCGCGGCGGCAAGCGCGGGGGCATCTGCGCGCAGGAACGGGTTGGTGGCGGCTTCTGTGGCGAGGGTCGCGCCGGTGGTGGGCAGGCCCTGATCGCGGGCCGCTTTCACATCGGCGGCGCGGCGGGCGAGCGCGGGGTTGTCCTCTCCCAGCGACAAGGCGAAGTCGATATTCGTCTGGCCGTATTCGTGGCCGGTCATCACCCTCGTGTCAGCAGGCAGTGCGCGGAGTTTCTGCAGGCTGGCCCACATCATCGCCGGGTCGCCTTCGAAGAGCCGCCCGCAGCCCATGGTCATCAGGCTGTCGGCACTGAAGAGCAGCGATTCGCCCGGCAGGTAGAAGGCAATGTGGCCAAGGGTATGACCGGGGACATCAAACACCTGCACGGGGGTGCCGCACAGCACAAAGCTGTCGCCTTCGCGCACAGCACGATCGAGCCGGGGCAGGCGTTCTGCATCATCGGCGCCGCCGGTGACGCGGGCCTGCCCGCGCAGCTTCTCCAGCCCGTCGATGTGGTCCCAGTGGTGGTGGGTCAGCGCGATGTCGGTCAGGGTCCAGCCCTTTTTGGTAAGGGTGGCCGCGATCACGTCATCGTCCGGCGCGTCGATCAGGGCGGTGTCGCCGCTGGCTGGATCGTGCAGCAGGTAGGCATAGTTGTGCACGAGGCAGGGGACAATGAGCAGATCGAGAGGCATGGCGTTCACCTGTGCTTGCGCTATGGTTCGCGCGAGCCTCGCCCAGACGGAGCCTGTGTGCAATGCATCTCGACGTTCTAGACCTGCGTGCTTTCTACTACCGCTCGGCCCTGGGGCGGGCGGCGCAGAAGGTGATCCGGGCCGAACTGGTCGCGCTGTGGCCCGAAGCGGCGGCGCAGACCGTGGTGGGCTACGGTTTCGCCGTGCCCTTGCTGCGCCCCTACCTGGACAGCGCCCGGCGGGTGATCGGGTTGATGCCGGGCCCGCAGGGCGTGATGCCCTGGCCCGCCGGGCGGCCCAATGTCAGCGTGCTGTGCGAAGAAACCCTGTGGCCGCTGGAGACCGGATCGGTGGACAAGCTGGTGGTGATGCACGGGCTTGAGACCTCGCTGCATCCGGCGGCGGTGCTGGAGGAATGCTACCGCGTGCTTGGCCCCGGCGGGCGGGCGGTGTTCGTCGTGCCGAACCGATCCGGCATGTGGTCGCGCAGCGATGCGACCCCGTTCGGCTACGGGCGGCCTTACAGCGCCAGCCAGCTGGAGCAGCAGCTTCGCGATCACGGGTTCAACGTGGAGCATGACCTGTCCACCCTGTTCCAGCCGCCCTCATCGAAACGGCTTTGGCGCCGCTCGGCGGGGCTGATGGAATCGGCTGGGCGGCACATCCCGGTGTTCAAGGCAGGCGGCGTTCTGATGGTCGAGGTGTCCAAACAGGTGCCGCGCCCGTCGCGCCCCGACGGTATGGTGGAGCGGGTCCGGCGCCCGCTTCAGGTGCTCGAAGGCATCGGCGTGCCGGAGCCGAGCGCCAAGGGCGCCAGCTCGCGCGGACGGGCCGGGGGCTAGCGCGGCGGCGGCGCTTCGTGCGGCAGCGGCGGGAGCGTGCCGCCTGCCGGGATCTCAGTGACCGAGAGGCCGACGGCCACGGGATCAAAACCTGCCACCAGATCGACCGGACCGGTCGTGCGGGCCGCAGCGGCGGCAAACCACACCCTTGCTCCGCACATCGGATGGGCCAATGCCCACTGGGAGGGCAGATCGCTCCGGTAATATTGCTCGATCCGTTGCGCCGGGAGTTCCCTGTCACCTGTAACCAGTGTCAGATCCGTCGTGGCGATACCGGGCGATCCCAAATCGTCCACAAAGGCCGCGTCGAGCAGGAAACTGTCCTGCCCAGCACAGTAATAGAGCCCGTCCACCTTCATTCGATCTTCAAGCGATGGGGGCGGGGCGGTCTCTAGCGGCGTCGGCGCCCAGTCCGGTGCAAGTCCGCCCTTCGTCACCGCGATGTCGCGGAGCCGGGCGATCTGAGCGCGCAGCGCGGCGATCTCATCGGGCGGCATCGGGTCGGCGACGGCGTTCTGGTCCAGCGACGAAAACGCCACGGGAGGGCGCGCCCGGGTGTTGATGGCATCGCCCCTGGCGCTTTTGCAGGTCATGTATTCCGACCGGCTGCGAGTTGCGTAGTGATTCAACCGCAACCCGGTCCAGTTGACCGAGGGCGATTGCCCCCAGTCCCCGCGCGTCGAGATGTCGATCTGCGTGCCACCGGGATCCGTGTAAACAAAGCCCTCATCCAGCGTAAGTGCATGGGGGTTGCGCAGCTCGGGGCGGGACGATGCGGTCTGCGGGCGCAAGATGGGTTTGACGCAGGTATTGTGGCCCGCGGTTATCTCGGCCCGGCGGGTGAACCGCTCCAGCGTCGGCGACGGGGCGACGGGATCGTCCGGCTCGCGCTGCCCGCTGGATCCGAACATCGCCCAGTTGACCAAAACGCCGCCGGAATTGGCGGGCTGCGCTGCGAGGCAGTCGCGCAGGCTTTGCGCCCCTGTGGGGACCAGAAATTCGTCCAGATCGAACAGGGCGAGCCAGTCGGCCGTGCCGCGCGTGCGGGACAGGAGCTCCTGATAGGCATACATCTGGGGACGCTGGCCGGGCGTGTCGGGGAAGGGGATGTGCGTGATGATCCCGGCCCGGTCGAGGGCGGCCAGCAGATCGGAGGAGCCGTCATCGCTGTCATTGTCGCAAATCAGGATTTCATCGAAGCCGATTCGCCGGTGCCAGGCGATCCATTCCAACAGGTAGGGGCCTTCGTTCTTGGCGATCGCACCGAGGGCGATATGCATGGCGTGGCCTTTCGCGGTTTGGTCCGGCCCTGGCACGATACGCGGCTCATGAGCGGTGGCCAAGGCGCCCAGTGCCCTTGGGCCCGGAGCAGTGTTTGCGCCGCCGGTTGCGCGAACAGCGCGGCGTTAGCGCAACCGATGCGCGCGGAGCCCTTTTCGCGGGGTCAAGGCAGTTGCGGCGCGCGGAACCCTCTGCTACATCGCCCCTGATTTTGGTGCCCGCTGCGCGGCAGGCGCCCACCGAAGCTGCCCGAATCCGCGCATCCGCCTCATGGGGGCGCCGGGGCCGGGCCCAGACGTCGAAAGGATGGACGTGTCCGAAACCGCTTCGATCTCCTCCGGCATTGCCGACCGTTACGCCACCGCCCTGTTCGAGCTGAGCCGTGAGGGCGGCTCCATCGACGGCCTTCAAAAGGACGTGGCCACCCTGACCGAGATGGTCAAGGGCAGCGCTGATCTGCGCGACCTGCTGCATTCGCCGCTCTACAAGCGCGACGCTCAGGAAGCCGGGATCACAGCCGTGGCCGAAAAGGCCGGGCTGAGCGTGACCGTGACCAACACCCTGCGGCTGATGGCCCAGAAACGGCGCCTGTTCGTGGTGCCGCAGTTTCTGGCCGCTCTGAAAGAGCGCATCGCCGAGGAAAAAGGTATCGTCACCGCAGAGGTGACCTCGGCGAAAGCCCTGACCAAGACGCAGTCCGAAAAGCTGGCTGCGGTGCTGAAAGGCAAAGTCGGTCAGGACGTTGAAATCAACACGACCGTGGATGAGAGCCTCATCGGCGGTCTGATCGTAAAACTGGGCTCCAAGATGATCGACACGTCGATCCGCTCGAAACTGGCGGCCCTCTCGAACACCATGAAAGAGGCTGGATAGAATGGCGCTTCAAGCATCCGAAATCTCTAAGGTCCTTAAGGACCAGATCCAGAACTTCGGCCAGGAAGCCGAAGTGGCCGAGGTCGGCCGTGTGCTGAGCGTTGGTGACGGGATCGCCCGCGTCTACGGTCTGGACAGCATCCAGGCCGGTGAGATGGTCGAATTCCCCGGCGGCATTCAGGGCATGGCTCTGAACCTCGAAGCCGACAACGTCGGCGTCGTGATCTTCGGTTCCGACCGGGACATCAAAGAAGGCGACACCGTCAAGCGCACGAAATCCATCGTGTCCGTCCCCGCTGGCCCCGAGCTGCTGGGCCGCGTCGTGGACGCCCTGGGCAACCCGCTGGACGGCAAGGGCCCGATCGGCGCTTCCGAATCCCGCATCGCGGACGTGAAGGCTCCGGGCATCATCCCGCGTAAATCCGTGCACGAGCCGATGGCCACCGGCCTGAAATCCGTGGACGCCATGATCCCGGTTGGCCGCGGCCAGCGGGAGCTGATCATTGGTGACCGTCAGACCGGTAAGACCGCTGTTGCGCTCGACACCATCCTGAACCAGGCCAACTACAACGATCTGTCCAACATGGACGATCCGAAGAACCTGTTCTGCGTCTACGTTGCCGTCGGCCAGAAGCGGTCCACCGTGGCTCAGCTGGTGCAGAAGCTCGAAGAGACCGGCGCGATGGCCTACTCCATCGTTGTGGCCGCGACCGCGTCCGAGCCGGCTCCGCTGCAGTACCTGGCGCCGTACTCCGCCACCGCCATGGCCGAGTATTTCCGCGACAACGGCAAGCACGCTCTGATCATCTATGATGACCTGTCCAAGCAGGCCGTCGCCTACCGTCAGATGTCCCTGCTGCTGCGTCGCCCGCCGGGGCGTGAAGCTTACCCGGGCGACGTGTTCTACCTCCACTCGCGCCTGCTGGAGCGTTCCGCGAAGCTCAACGAAGAGCATGGCGCGGGCTCGCTGACGGCTCTGCCGGTCATTGAGACCCAGGGCGGCGACGTGTCGGCCTTTATTCCGACCAACGTGATCTCGATCACCGACGGTCAGATCTTCCTGGAAACCGACCTGTTCTATCAGGGTATCCGCCCCGCCGTGAACACCGGTCTGTCCGTGTCCCGCGTGGGCTCCTCGGCTCAGACCAACGCCATGAAGTCGGTCGCCGGTCCGGTGAAACTGGAACTGGCCCAGTACCGCGAGATGGCCGCGTTCGCGCAGTTCGGCTCCGATCTGGATGCCGCCACCCAGCAGCTGCTGAACCGTGGTGCGCGCCTGACCGAGCTGATGAAGCAGCCGCAGTATTCGCCGCTGACCAACGCCGAGATCGTCTGCGTCATCTGGGCGGGCACCAACGGCTACCTGGACAAGCACCCGGTGAAGCGCGTCGGCGCCTTCGAGCAGGGCCTGCTGAACCACCTGCGTGGCAAGCATTCCGATCTTCTCGACTGGATCACCAAGGACGACCCCAAGATCAAGGGCGAAGCCGAGGACCGTATCCGCAAGGTCGTGGACGAGTTCGCCAAAGACTTCGCGTAAGGGGGGACGATAAGTGCCCAGCCTCAAGGACCTAAAAACACGGATCGAAAGCGTGAAATCCACGCGGAAGATCACGAAAGCCATGCAGATGGTCGCGGCGGCAAAGCTCCGCCGCGCCCAGGAAGCGGCTGAACAGGCCCGGCCCTATGCCGAGCGGTTCAACGCGGTCATGGCGTCGCTGGCGGCCTCCGTCGGCGATGGCGACAGCGCGCCCCGTCTCCTGTCCGGCACCGGGCAGGACCAGGTGCACCTGCTGGTGGTCATGACCGCCGAGCGGGGCCTGTGCGGGGGCTTCAACGCCAACATCGCCAAGCTGGCCAAGCAGCACGCGGACAAGCTGGCTGCCGAAGGCAAGTCGGTGAAGATCCTGACCGTCGGCAAGAAAGGCCGCGACGCCCTGCGCCGCAGCCATGGCGAGCTGTTCATCAAGGACGCTCATGTCGATCTGAGCGAGGTCAAGCGTGTCGGCTACGGCAACGCGCAGGACATCGCACAAGGCATCCTGAGCCGCTTTGACGCGGGTGAGTTCGACGTTGCCACGATCTTCTATTCGGAGTTCGAGAACGTCGTCAGCCAGACGCCGAAAGCCAAGCAGATCATCCCGGCCTCTTACGAGGAAACCGCCGGTGACGACGCCGAGGCGCTGTATGACTACGAGCCCGGCGAGGAGGAGATCCTCTCCGACCTGCTGCCGCGCGGCGTGGCCACGCAAGTGTTCACGGCTCTGCTGGAGAACGGCGCATCGGAACAGGGCGCGCGGATGTCCGCGATGGACAACGCGACCCGGAACGCGGGCGAGATGATCGACAAGCTGACGATCGAATTCAACCGCACCCGCCAGGCCGTCATCACCAACGAGCTGATCGAAATCATTTCGGGCGCCGAAGCGCTCTAACGAACCGGAGACACCAATATGGCAAACGAAAAGGGCAAGATCACGCAGGTGATTGGCGCCGTCGTGGACGTGCAGTTCGACGACCACCTGCCTGCAATTCTGAACGCGCTGACCACGGACAACAACGGCAAGACGCTGGTCCTTGAGGTCGCGCAGCACCTGGGCGAAAACACCGTCCGCACCATCGCCATGGACGCGACCGAAGGTCTGGTCCGTGGTCAGGACGTCGCGGACACCGCTGGCCCGATCTCCATCCCGGTGGGCGATGCCACCCTGGGCCGCATCCTGAACGTCGTCGGCGAGCCGGTGGACGAGCAGGGCCCGGTCGAAGCGACCGAAAAGCGTTCCATCCACAACGAAGCCCCGTCCTTCGAGGCGCAGGCAACCTCGTCCGAGATCCTCGTGACCGGCATCAAGGTCGTGGACCTTCTGGCCCCCTATTCCAAGGGTGGTAAGATCGGCCTGTTCGGCGGCGCCGGTGTGGGCAAGACGGTTCTCATCATGGAACTGATCAATAACATCGCGAAGGTGCACTCGGGCTACTCCGTTTTCGCCGGTGTGGGCGAGCGGACCCGAGAAGGGAACGACCTCTACCACGAGATGATCGAATCCGGCGTTATCAACGCCGAAAACCTGTCCGAAAGCCAGGTGGCCCTGGTTTACGGTCAGATGAACGAGCCTCCGGGCGCCCGTATGCGCGTCGCGCTGACCGGCCTGACCCTGGCCGAGCAGTTCCGTGACCAGTCCGGCACCGACGTTCTGTTCTTCGTCGACAACATCTTCCGCTTCACGCAGGCTGGCTCCGAAGTGTCCGCTCTGCTGGGCCGTATTCCTTCCGCTGTGGGCTATCAGCCGACCCTGGCCACCGACATGGGCGCCATGCAGGAACGGATTACCTCCACGAAGAAGGGCTCGATCACCTCGGTGCAGGCCATCTACGTGCCCGCGGATGACCTTACCGACCCGGCGCCTGCGACTTCGTTCGCGCACCTCGACGCCACCACCGTTCTGTCGCGTGCGATCTCCGAGCTTGGCATTTACCCGGCTGTGGACCCGCTGGACTCCACCTCGCGGATCCTTGACCCGGCCGTCGTCGGCGAAGAGCACTACCAGGTGGCCCGTGACGTGCAGGGCATCCTGCAGCGCTACAAGTCGCTTCAGGACATCATCGCCATTCTCGGCATGGACGAACTGTCCGAAGAGGATAAGCTGACCGTGGCCCGCGCCCGGAAAATCCAGCGTTTCCTCTCCCAGCCGTTCGACGTGGCGAAAGTGTTCACCGGCTCTGACGGTGTGCAGGTCCCGCTGGAAGACACCATCCGCTCGTTCAAGGCGGTTGTGGCCGGCGAATACGATCACCTGCCCGAAGGCGCCTTCTATATGGTCGGCGGCATCGACGAAGTGATCGCCAAGGCCGAGAAGATGGCCGCGGACGCGGCGTAAGGAGGCATTATGGCCGACACATTCACCTTTGACCTGGTCAGCCCCGAACGGCGGCTGGCCAGCCATGAAGCCTCGGCGGTGGAGATCCCCGGCGCCGACGGCATGATGACGGCCATGCCCGACCATGCGCCCACCATCACCTCGCTGCGCCCCGGCATGCTGCGGGTGACCAATGGCGGCACGACGGATGAATATGTCGTGTCCGGCGGTTTCGCGGAGATCTCTGCCAGCACCGTTTCGGTTCTGGCGGAGCGCGCCGTGAAGCGTGAGGAGATGGACCAGGAGACGTTCAACGCCTTCATCGAAGAGGCCAAGAGCCGCTACAAGAAGGTGCAGGAACAGTCGAATGAGCCGGGCATCGTGGACGATGCTGCGAAGCTTCTGGCGGACATGGTGGCCATGGGCGACCATATCGGTCTGGACTCGAGCGCCGCGAATCTCTGAGCCTGACAGGCATTCAATAATGGGGCGGCCCGGCGGTTTTGCGCCGGGCCGCCTTTTTTTCACCCTGTGGTTTTCTTGAAACCGGCGCGATCATAGGTCACAACCCGATCCAACGATTTGAGCTGGACTGATTGGGACCGCCTATGAAGCGGCTGGAGAACCATCTTATCGGGATCGACGAAGGGGAGGAGGTCCTCTTCTCGGATTTCGAACATAACGGCCCGATGTGGGCGGGCGAGGGCCCGCGCATTGCGCGGCGCGTCGTGACGTTCTCGGAGCCGTTCCTGCGCCCGCCTTCGGTTCAGGTCGGCTTCTCCATGTGGGACATTTCCAACGCGGCCACGGCGCGGATGGATGTGCGGGCAGAAGACATCACCGAAGACCAGTTCCGCATCGCTTTTCGCACCTGGGGCGACAGCAAGATCGCCCGCGTCCGGGTGAACTGGCGTGCCCTTGGTGAGTTGGAGCACGCCGAGAACTGGCAGCTTTACTGAGCGATCAGAGCCCGGGGTAAAGCCCTTCGTAGATCGGCCCGAGCGTCGCGTCATCGAACAGCGACGACACGCTGGTGCCATTCCAGATGTTCAGGATCGCCTGCGCAAAGATCGGCGCGGTCGGAACGACGCGGATCTTCTCGGCGGCGGCGACTTCGGGCGTCGCTTCGATGCTGTCGGTGATGACGAGGTTCTTCATCACGGATTTCTCGATCCGCTCGACGGCCGGGCCGGAGAGCACGCCGTGGGTGATGTAGGAATGCACCTCGGTCGCGCCGTTTTCGATCAGAACCTCAGCGGCCTTGCACAGCGTTCCGGCGGTGTCGCAGATATCGTCGACGATCAGGCAGGTTTTACCGGCCACGTCCCCGATCACGGTCATCTCGGCCACTTCCCCGGCCTTTTCGCGGCGCTTGTCCACGATGGCGAGCGGAGCGCCAATGCGCTTGGCCAGTTCGCGCGCGCGGGCCACGCCGCCCACGTCGGGGGAGATGACCATCAGGTCGTCCATCCGGTCGCGGAACGTGTGTTTCACGTCGAGCGCAAAGACCGGCGAGGCGTAGAGGTTGTCCACCGGGATATCGAAGAAGCCCTGAATCTGCGCGGCATGGAGATCCATGGTCAGCACCCGCTCAACCCCGGCTTCGGCGATCAGGTTCGCCACCAGCTTGGCCGAGATCGGCGTGCGTGCTTTCGCGCGGCGGTCCTGGCGGGCGTAGCCGAAATAGGGGATCACGGCGGTGATCCGCGAGGCGGAGGAGCGGCGCAGCGCATCGGTGATGATGAGCAGCTCCATGAGGTTGTCATTGGCGGGGTTCGAGGTCGGCTGGAAGACGAACATGTCCTCGCCGCGCACGTTTTCGAACACTTCGACAAACACTTCCTGGTCGTTGAACCGCTCTACGCGGGCGTCGACCAGGCCGACGCTCATCCCGCGATGCATGGACATCCGTTTGGCGACGGCCTGCGCGAGGGTGCGGTTGGCATTGCCGGAGATCAGCTTGGGTTCGGTGAGGCTGGGCATGTCGGGGGTCCTGGGATTCGGTCTTGATTGACTTGCCTTACCACGGGCCTAAGGTCCCCCCAACCACCCAAGGAGCCGCAGATGACCCAGATCACCTACTATCTCTCTGTTCTGAGCCCCTGGTGCTACCTGTGCGGGAGCCGCCCCGAGGAGATCGCGCAACGGCACGGCGCGCAGATCGTCTACAAGCCTTTGGACATAAACGCGCTGCTGGCGCGGACGGGGGGCGTATCCTTTGCGGACCGGCACCCGTCGCGGCTAGACTACCGCGCGCAGGAGCTAACCCGGTGGTCCCGCGATCTGGATATGCCGCTGGATCCGCGCCCCGCCCACTGGCCGACGAACCCGGCCCCGGCGTCCTACGCGATCATCGCGGCGCAGCAGGCGGGCGGCGGCGATCTGGGGCGGCTGGCGCGGGGCGTGATGCGCGCCGTCTGGGCCGAGGGCAAGGACATCGCGGAGGACAGCGTGATCGGCGCGTGCCTCGAGGAGGCCGGGTTTTCCTCCATGCTGACGCTGACCGGGATGGTCAGCGGGGCGGAGACCTATGCCGCGAATCTGGAAGACGCGGTGAGCGCGGGCGTCTTTGGTGCTCCCTTCTTCATCACCGAGGATGGGGCGAAGTTCTGGGGGCAGGACCGGCTCGCGCAGCTTGACGCCCATCTGGAGGCGCTTTGATGGCCGTGGAGCGGTTGCAGGGGCAGGCGGTGAATGTGGCGCGCCGCGGGGAGGGCCCTCCCGAATGGCTGATGCTGCACTGCACGTTGGCGCGGCATGAGGCGCTGCTTAGGCTGGCGGGGATGTTGCCGGGGCATGTGACCTTGTTCGACTGGCCCAGCCACGGGCGCAGCGAGGATCCGCCCGAGGGGCGCGATCTGCACGACCACTGCACCGCCATCGCTGCGGATCTGCTGGAGGACGGCGCCCATATCGTCGGCCATTCCTTTGGCGCGACGGTGGCGCTGCGACTGGCGCTTGAGCAGCAGCGGGTCAGCGCCCTGACCCTGATCGAGCCGGTGCTGTTTTCAGCGGCGGTGGGGGCGCCGGGCTATATCCAGCACGGCGGAGATTATGCCCCTGTTGAGGCCGCGATCGCCGCCGGGGACACGGAGGCCGCTGCGCGCGCCTTTCTGGACACCTGGGGGATGGGCGTCCCGTGGGAGGCGATGCCGGAGCGGTTGCAGCGCGAGGCCTTGCGGGGCTTTCACTACGTGCCCGACAGCGCCCCGGCGCTGCATCACGATGGGCCGGGCCTTCTGGCGCCGGGACGACTGGAGGCGCTCGACATTCCGGTGACGTTGATCGCCGGGGCGCAGAGCCACCCGGTGATCGCGGATATTCATGCCGCTCTTGCGGAGCGGTTGCCGAACGCCCGCAGCGTGGTCATTGAGGGCGCGGGCCACATGGTGCCGATCACCCATCCGGGAGAGGTCGGCAAAGCGATGGGCTACTAACCCGCCAGAACCTTGAGGAAGGCGTCCACGGCGTCTTCTCCGATGGACCAGTCGCAGACGAGCCGACAGGTGATGTCTTCCTCACCGGGGCCCTCCAGGGTTCCGTCGGTGAGGTGATACACGGCCCCCGCATCAAACAGGCGCTTGTGAGCCGCGCGCGACCACCGGGCGAACATCAAGTTTGCATCCGGCGTGTGAAGCAGCCTTGCGCCGGGCTGCGCCGCGATCCCTGCGGCGAGACGTTGGCCAAGCGCATTGGCGCGGCGCGCGCTGTCCAGCCAGAGATCCTCCGTCAGATAAGCTTCCATCTGGGCGGCGAGGTAGCGGTGCTTCGACATCAGATGCGCCCCGCGTTTGCGGCGCAGCTCAAACTCGCGGGCCTTGGCCGGGTCGAACAGGATGACGGCCTCGACGCCCATCAGCCCGTTCTTGGTCCCGCCAAAGCTGACGGCATCGACCCCGGCTTTCCACGTCATCTCGGCGGGCGTGCAGCCCAGAGCGGCAATGGCATTCGCGAAACGGGCACCGTCCAGATGGACGCGGCTGCCCCGCGCTTTGGCGATCTGGGCCAGGGCCGCAATCTCTTCGCAGCTATGGACGGTTCCGAGCTCGGTCACATTGGTGATCGACACCGGGCCGGGCTGCGCCTGGTGGACGGAGCCGCTCAGCGCGTCCATGGCCGCCGCGAGCGCCTCGGGCACCATTTTGCCGTTCCGGGTCTCCACCAGCGTCAGCTTTGCACCGCCGGTGTAGAATTCGGGCGCGTTGCATTCGTCCTCTTCGATATGGGCGACGCGCGAACAAAAGATGGCATCCCACGGGTTCGCCAGGCAGGACAGGGCCAAGGCGTTCGCTGCGGTCCCTGTGGTGACAAGATACACCGCAGCATCCGGGGCCTCAAACAGCGTGCGGATTTGATTGCGCACCGTGTCCATCAGGGGCTCCGCCCCGTAGGACAGCTGATGGCCGCTATTGGCGCGGGCCATCGCTTCCAGTGCCTGCGGATGAACTGGGCCGGCGTTGTCGGAGGCGAAATGCATCAGCTGGGCTCCTCAATGATGTAGTCTTCCCAGTCCTCGAAGGCGATTTCGTCTTCGCTGACCGTGAGACCCTGCGCGGACTGGCCCTGATTGTGAACGGCCTCGCGGTCGCCTGACACCAGATGGTGCCAGAAGGGCAATGGATCGCCCTGATACATCAGGCGATAGGCGCAGGTCTGCGGCAGCCAATACATGTGATTTGGCAGCGTGTCATAGGTGAGCACGATGCATTCCGGCACGTGGTCATGGCGAGTCTCGTAGTGGCGGCACAGGCAGGTGTTGTCTTCGAACAGCTTGCAGGCGACGCGGGTCAGGGCGACCTCTTGCGTGTCTTCATCTTCCAGCTTGTTCAGGCAGCATTTGCCGCAGCCGTCGCAGAGCGCTTCCCACTCGTCGCGGGTCATGTCCTTGAGCGCGATGCGCTCCCAGAACCGCTCACGCATCTCTCAAAATCTCTCGGGCGCGGGCGCAGTCGCGGCCCATCTGGTCGATCAGGGCGTCCAGGCTATCAAAGGTCTCTTCGCCGCGCAGATAAGAGACCAGCCCGACCGACAGGCGCGCGCCGTAGAGATCGCCGTCAAAATCGAACAGGAAAACTTCGCAATTCGGCGTGTCCCCATCAAACATGGGGCGAACGCCAATGGAGGCCGCGCCGATATACGATCCGGCATGGGCGCCATCCAGAATATCGACCGTCACCGCGTAGACGCCAAAGCGCGGCGGGTGGAGCCCGTCGATGGCGATGTTTGCGGTCGGGTAGCCCAGCTCGCGCCCGCGCTTTTCGCCGTGGATCACGGGGCCTTCGATGCGGTGCCAGTGGCCCAGCATCTGCGCAGCGTCGCCGGGACGACCCTCGGAGAGCGCACGGCGGATGGCGGTGGAGGAGATTTCCATCTCTCCGGCGGCGAGAAGGTCGGCCATGGTCACGCCAAATCCCAGCTTGTCACCGCAGGCGCGCAGGCTGGCGGCGTTGCCGCCGCGATCGCGGCCGAACCGGAAATCGGCCCCCACCACGACATGGCTAAGCCCTAGCCCCCGCGCGATGATCTCTTCGGCAAAGGCACTGGCCGTCAGATCGGCCAAATCGCGCGAAAAGGGGAGCTCATAGAGCACATCGACGCCCAGCTTTTCCAGCCGGTGCGCGCGGGCTTGCGCGTTCATCAGCCGGAAGGGCGGCGCGTCGGGGACGAAGATTTCGCGAGGGTGGGGTTCGAACGTCATGACCCCCAGCGGGGCGCCGAGCCGTGCGGCCTCCTTGCGGGCGAGCTCGATCACCGACTGGTGGCCCAGATGGACGCCGTCAAAATTGCCGATAGCGGTCGCGGCACCGCGAAGGGCCGGATCAGTGGTGCTGGTTGCGCGCAGGATCTTCATGAGCCGGGCGTAGCCCGCCACGCGGGGCCGCGCAAGAAAGAAGGGCGCGGGGGATGCCCGCGCCCAGTCAGGGAGGTTCCGTTCAGGACTTAGCTGCGCCGTTGGTCGGGATGCAGCGACTTGCCCAGGATATGATCGGCGGTGTGGATCACCTTGGCTGCGCTCGACACCACTTCGGGCTGCGGCGGCAGGGCGATGGTGTCGTCCTTGCCGGGATAGTCCAGCGTCCACAGGAAGTGGCGGATGGTGTTGAGCCGCGCGCGCTTCTTGTCGTCCGATTTGATCACCGTCCAAGGCGCGTCGGCCGTATCGGTGTAGAAGAACATCGCTTCTTTTGCTTCGGTGTAGTCGTCCCACTTGTCCAGCGACGCCTTGTCGATGGGCGACAGCTTCCACTGCTTGAGCGGGTCGGTCGCGCGGGAGGCAAAGCGGCGGCGCTGTTCTTCCTGGGTGACAGAGAACCAGTACTTGTAGAGCCGGATGCCGGAGCGGGTGAACATCCGTTCCAGATCAGGGGTTTGGCGCATGAATTCGAGATACTCATTGGGTTCGCAAAAGCCCATCACGCGTTCCACACCGGCGCGGTTATACCAAGAGCGGTCATAGAGCACGATTTCACCGGCGGTCGGCAGGTGGTCGATGTAGCGCTGAAAGAACCACTGGCCCTTTTCCTCTTCGGTCGGCTTGTTGAGTGCGACCACGCGAGCATGGCGGGGGTTCAGGTGTTCGGTGAAACGCTTGATCGTGCCACCCTTACCAGCCGCGTCGCGGCCTTCGAACAACAGAACGAATTTCTGACCGGTCTCAAGAGCCCAGTGCTGTACCTTCAAGAGTTCTGCCTGAAGCGCTGCCTTTTCCTTCTCATAGGCGACGCGGCCCAGTTTCGGCAGGCCAGTCGCTTCGATGATCTTTTCCGGTTTAGGCTGCGGAGCCGCAGGCTTCGCTGCGGTCGAGGCCGAAGCAGCCGCAGGAGCGGCGGCAGTGCGAGTGGTGGCGCGGGCGGCGGGCTTGGCAGGTGTCGTCATGGCGTCTCTACTGGTTGCTAGGAATTTGGAATATCCTTAGCGGCGCGCGGGCAGAGGCGCTTTGACGCAGGTCAAGAAATTGAGCATTTCAGTCTGGTGTTTTCAGACTTTGGGGCGGATCTGCCCCCACAGATCGTATTCGCTCGCCTCGTCCACATCGACCGTGACGATATCGCCGGGGCTGAGCGACTCGGTCCCCTCGTCAATGAAGAGGTTTCCGTCGATCTCGGGCGCATCGGCTTTGGTGCGGCAGGTGGCGATGCCGTCTTCGTCGATATCATCCACGATGACGTCCAGCACTTTTCCAACCTTCGCGGCAAGTTTCGCCTCAGAGATCGCCTGTGCTTTGGCCATGAAGCGATCCCAGCGGTCCTGTTTGACGTCTTCGGGCACGTGATCCGGCAGATCGTTCGATCGCGCGCCTTCGACATTCTCGTATTGGAAGCACCCCACCCGGTCGAGCTGAGCTTCATCCAGCCAGTCGAGCAGCGTTTGGAATTCTTCTTCCGTCTCGCCGGGATAGCCGACGATGAAGGTCGAGCGCAGGGTGATGTCAGGGCAGGCCGCGCGCCAGGCGGCGATCTCGTCCAGGGTCTTTGCGCTCGCGGCGGGTCGGGCCATGCGTTTGAGCGTGTCCGGGTGGGCGTGCTGGAAGGGGATATCCAGGTAAGGCAGGATCAGCCCTTCGGCCATGAGAGGGATCAGGTCGCGCACATGGGGGTAGGGGTAGACATAGTGCAGGCGCACCCAGGCGCCCAGGCTCCCCAGGTCGCGGGCCAGATCGGTGATGTGGGCGCGGTGGCCCCGGTCGGTCGCGTGTTTCAGATCGACCCCGTAGGCGGAGGTGTCCTGGCTGATAACCAGCAGCTCGTTCACGCCGTTTTCGACCAGCTTTTCGGCTTCGCGCAGTACCGCATGGGCCGGACGCGAGGCGAGCCGCCCGCGCATGTCGGGGATGATGCAGAACTTGCAGTGGTGATTGCAGCCCTCGGAAATCTTCAAGTAGCTGTAGTGCCGAGGGGTCAGTCTCACGCCTGAAGGTGGCAAAAGATCAACGAACGGATCCGGGCTGGGCGGCACGGCGCCGTGCACGGCGTCCAGGACCTGTTCGTATTGATGGGGGCCGGTCACCGCCAGAACGCGCGGATGGGCTCCGGTGATATAGTCGGGCTCTGCCCCCAGGCAGCCGGTGACGATCACGCGGCCGTTCTCATTGAGCGCCTCTCCGATGGCCTCAAGGCTTTCGGCCTTGGCACTGTCGAGAAACCCGCAGGTGTTCACGATCACCGCATCCGCGCCGGCGTAATCGGCGCTGATCCCGTAGCCTTCGGCGCGCAGCCGGGTCAGGATACGTTCGCTATCCACCAAAGCCTTGGGGCAGCCGAGCGACACCATGCCTATGGTCGGCTGGCCGTCGCGGCGGTCTTCGCGCAGGCGCGCGCGGGACAGGTCGGGGCGGAGGTCTGGGGGATTCTGGGCCATGGCGCGGCAATAGAGCCTTCGCGCCGCCGTGGGAAGCCCGCGCGCAGCGGCGGAGCTTTGCCGAGCGGAGGGTTGCCCGGCTGGCGCGGCGGGGCGCGCCGTGCCAAGGTGGCCTCATGCGTATTTTGGCCTTGACCCTGATCCTTGCCCTGAGCGCCTGCGGCAGCCGCACCCCGGATGTCGAGGTGCCGGAGGCGGTGAGCTTTGCCCCCGCCACGCCGCTCCACCCCGGAGAGACGCCCGAGATCCGGCAGTTGGTCAACAAATGGGCGGACACCTATCAGGTGCCGCGCACGCTGGTGCACCGCGTGATCCAGCGGGAGAGCGACTACCGCGCCGAAGCCCGCAACGGGCCCTATTACGGCATGATGCAGATCCTGCCCGAAACCGCCCGCGGGATCGGGTTCCAGGGGCCGTCCTCGGCGCTGCTGGACGCGGATACCAATCTGCGTTGGGCGGTGAAATACCTGCGCGGCGCGTGGCTTCTGGCCGACGGGAGCGAGACCCGCGCCGTCCAGCTCTATGCGCGCGGCTACTACTACGAGGCACGCGACCGCTGCATGCTGGTCGAAACCGGGCTGCGCGCCACGGAGGTGCGGTCCGTCTGCGGGTAGGGTCTGGCCATCCGCCGTGCTTTGCTTAGTGTGAGCACGAGGAGAGCAGGATGGCCGTTTATCGCAATACGCTTGCCGAGATGGAGGCTGAAAAGCCCTGGACCACGGCGGAACAAACGCTGTTGGAGTATGCGCGAACGGGATTTGTGATCCTTGGGAGCCAAGTGCCCGAGACGGCCAGCGATGCGGTGGAGATCCGCGCAGAGCTGATCCGCCACGTGGTTCTGGGCGGCTGCGATCAGATGCCAGTTGCTGCGGCTGGTGTTATAGTCGCGGGCGCGTGGATCACCGGGGTCCTGGACCTGCAGGGCTGTGAGAGCCCACATGATCTGTGTCTTGGGAAATGCGGTTTTGAGGCGCGACCCGATCTGACCGATTCCCATCTTGGCGCCATCCTGCTGCCCGGCTGCCACCTGCCGGGGCTCAAGGCCCAAAGAGCGCGAGTGGACCGAGACGTTCATTTGAGGGATCAGTTCCAATCTGTCGGAACCGTCGATCTGCGCGGGGCCTCGATTGGCGGGCAACTGGCGTGCAACGGCGGTTCTTTCGATGGCGCGGGCGGGGATGCGCTGACCGCGGATGCGCTGAGCGTTGGCGCAAATGTCTTCATGAGCGACGGGTTTGAGGCCAAGGGAAGTGTGAACCTCAGGGGCGGGCAGATCGGGGGGCAACTGGCTTGCGACGGTGGCTCTTTCGACGGCGCGGGCGGGGGGGCGCTGAACGCGAGTGCGCTGAGCGTTGGCGCGGATGTCTTCCTGAGGGGCGGGTTCGAGGCCAAGGGATGTGTGAACCTCAGGCGCGCGCAGATCGGGGGGCAACTGTCTTGCAGCGGCGGCACTTTCGATGGCGCGGGCGGGGATGCGCTGACCGCGGATGCGCTGAGCGTTGGCGCGGATGTTTTCCTGCGCGACGGGTTCAAGGCCACCGGAAATGTCCTATTCATTCGGACGCATATCACCGGGACTGTTCAGTGCCAGGGTGCAGTTTTCCGGGACGGGCTGGATTTCGAATCCGCCAGTATCGGGGCCAGCTTTTTCTGGAAGAATGTGACGGAGTTCGAAGGTCCGCTCGATCTCACCGATTGTCATGTTGGTCGGCTTCACGACGATGCGGAAAGCTGGGCGAAGGTCATGCAGCCGATCCTTGGCGGTTTCCGCTATGACCGGCTCAGCGGTGCGATGTCGGTGGCGCAGCGGCTCGACTGGCTGGGCCGGAAGCCTGAGGCCCGCGTGCCCCCGGCCGTCGGGGCGCGCGTGGCCATCGGCGGGCACGTGCGCAAACGACCGCTGCCCTTCATCCGCCACGCCTATGCCCCCGATTTCGACCCGCAGCCCTATACGCAGCTTGCCCAGGTCTATCGCCAGCAGGGCGCGCCGCATTCCGCAGCGCGGGTGCTGGAGCGCCGCGAAGGCATGATCCTGGCCGCCGCGCATCGCCGGGCGCAGGCGCAGGTGGATGGCTCCTTCGGGGCGGGCTGGCGGTCTCTGGTGGCCGATGCGCGCCGTCCGCTGGACTGGCTGTTCGGGCGGGTGTTCGGCTATGGGCAGCGCCCGGGCAAGGCGCTGCTTTGGGTGGCCGCCATCGTCGCGCTGAACTGGATGTTGTATGCACGGGCCTATGACAGCCGCCAGATGGCCCCGGACTCCGATGTGGTGATGGCGTCGCCCCACTGGATCGCGGCGGTCGCGCGCCACGATCAGGGCGGGCCGATGCCGCTGGAGACCTGGCTGAACAGCCCCGATGCGCAGGATTACACGACCTTTTCGGCGCCGCTCTATGCGTTTGACCTGTTCATCCCGCTCGACGCGCTCGGGCAGGAGGACGCCTGGGCGCCCTCACCGGTGCGGGGCACGTGGGGCTGGATTGGCTTTGCAACCGGGTGGCTGACGCAGATGCTCGGCTGGATCATCACCGCCGTCTCGGCGGCGGCGGTGACGGGTCTTGTCGGGCGGCGCGATTAGCGTTTCCGGTCGCGCCGGGAGGACATGGGCTGGAACGCCACGCCGACATGGGCCTCGCAATAGGGTTTCCCCTGCTGCGCGGGCAGGCCGCAGAAGTAGAAATCATCCGTCGCCGGATCGCCGATTGGCCATTTGCAGGTCCGCTCGGTCAGCTCCATCAGGCTGATCTTCTTGGCTTTCTTTTCCACCGCCTCGGCCTTGGCGAGGCTTTCGGCGGGGATTTCATTGGCCGAGGGCTGCGGCGGCAGCGGCTGACCTGCCGGGATGATCGCCTTGCGCGCCGGGCTCGGCGGCGGAGGCGTATCTGCGGCGGGCTTTTCGGCCTGGGCAGGTTCTGCCTTGGCCGGGGCCGGTTTGGCTTCCGGTTCCGCCTTGGCGGGAGCGGCGGCGGTGCGGTTGGACAGGCCCAGGCGATGGACCTTGCCGATCACCGCGTTGCGGGTCACGCCGCCCAGTTCCTTGGCGATCTGGCTGGCGGATTGGCCTTCGCCCCACATCCGCTTGAGCGTTTCGACCCTTTCATCGGTCCACGACATGACGCATCCTCTTTGGTCAAAGACAAGGCCGCGCAGCGTTTACCCGCCCGCGCGGCCTTGAGTAATTGGTCAGGGTGCTATTCTAAGCACCGTGCAAGGGGATGAAAAGACCGGCGGGGACGAAATGGCCAAAGACATGGAAATGGGTGTGCGGCGTTTTGGCCGTGTGAACTGGCTGGGCACCTACACCCTGGCCGAGCGCGAGGTGAAGCGGTTCCTGACCGTCTGGGCGCAGACCCTGATGGCGCCGCTGATCAATGCCGGGCTGTTCCTGATGATTTTCACCATCGCGGTCGGATCGCGCCGGGGCGATGTGATGGGCGTGCCCTTCATGACCTTCCTGGCGCCGGGGATCATGATGATGACCGTGATCCAGCAGGCTTTTGCCAACAGCTCGTCTTCGATCACCTCCTCCAAGATGCAGGGCAATATCGTGGACACGCTGATGCCGCCCTTGTCCGCCGCCGAGATCATGACCGGCTATATCGCCGGAGCGGTGGTGCGCGGGATCCTTGTCGGGCTGGTGATTGCCCTGGGGGTCTGGCTGGGGCTCGGGATTGTGCCGGCGCATCCGCTGTGGGTGCTGGTCTTTGTCGTGCTGGGCGGCGTGGTGATGGGCGGGCTTGGCCTGATAGCCGGGATCATCGCGCAGAAATTCGACCAGCTCGCCGCGATCACCAATTTCCTGGTGACGCCGCTCGCCTTCCTGTCCGGCACGTTCTATTCGATCGAAGCTCTGCCGCCGGTGATGCAGGCCATGTCTCACGCCAATCCGATCTTCTACATGATCGACGGCGCCCGATACGGGATGATCGGGGTGTCCGACAGCGCCCCCTGGATCGGGCTGGGCGTGTGCCTGTTGGCGGGCATTTTTGTTCTGGGGCTATGCTGGCACTGGCTGCGGACGGGCTATCGGCTCAAGGCGTGATTTCGGTGGGGCGTCGTTTGGGGCTGGACAAACCGTGTGCGATGTTTCTTTCTGGCGCCATGATTACGCGCATCCAAATCCGACGCCGACGCTGAACCTGCGTCCCCGGCCCTTGGGCCTCTTGCGTCTTTGCGCCTCATCCATCCCCGACACTGTTGACCCCTAGCGCGTGATGCGCCCATCTTGCGGGTCTGATTTCAACAAAGGTTTACGCCCATGATCCCAGCACTTTTGCCGACTTATTCGCGCGCGCCGCTCAGCTTCGCCAGCGGCTCTGGCGTCTGGCTTGAGGAAGCGGACGGGCGACGTTTTCTGGATCTGGGCGCGGGGATCGCGGTGAATGCGTTGGGCCATGCCCATCCCGCTTTGATCGAGGCGCTCACCGAACAGGCGGGCAAGCTCTGGCACACGTCGAACCTCTATCAGATCCCGGCACAGCAGCGGCTGGCGGAGCTTCTGGTGGAGCATAGCTTTGCCGACACGGTGTTTGTGACCAACTCGGGCACCGAGGCCGCCGAGCTGGCCATCAAGATGGCCCGCCGCCATTTCGACGGCACCGGACGCAGCCGCATCCTGACCTTTGAGGGCGCGTTCCACGGTCGCTCCATCGCGGCGATTTCGGCGGCGGGGAGCGAGAAGCTCTCCAAGGGGTTCGGGCCGCTCCTGCCGGGGTTCACCCAGCTTCCCTGGGGAGATCTGGACGCGGTCGAGGCCGCGATGGGCGACGATGTGGCCGCCGTCATGGTCGAGCCCATCCAGGGTGAAGGCGGTATCCGCGTGATGCCGCGCGAGGATCTGCGCGCGCTGCGCGAGATCTGCGACCGGCACGGTGTGCTGCTGGTCCTTGATGAGGTCCAGTGCGGCGTTGCACGGACCGGCCACATGTTCGCCCATCAGGCGGCGGAGATCACGCCCGACATCATGATGGTCGCCAAGGGCATTGGCGGCGGCTTCCCCCTGGGGGCCGTTCTGGCCACGGAGGCAGCGGCGGCCCAGATGGGGGTCGGCTCGCATGGCTCGACCTATGGCGGCAACCCTCTGGCCTGCGCGGTCGGCGTGAAGGTCATGGAGATCGTGTCCGATCCCGCCTTCCTGGCCGAAGTGGGGCGCAAGGGCGCGCGGCTGCGTCAGGGGCTGGAGGGCCTCGTGGCCTCCCATCCCGACGTGTTCGAGGCGGTGCGCGGGGAGGGCCTGATGCTGGGCTTGCGCTGCAAGGTGGCCCCCGCCGACGTGATCGCGGCGGCCGTTGATGAGCAGATGCTGATCGTGCCCGCCGCCGATAACGTGGTGCGGATCCTGCCCCCGCTGACCATCACCGAAGACGAAATGACCGAGGCACTATCCCGGCTGGACCGCGCCGCCGCGCGGATCGCGGGTTAAGAGGAGACAAGACACATGCCCCATTTTCTGGACATCAACAAAACCCCCGAAGGCGATCTGCGGGGGATCATAGATCAGGCCCACGCCATGAAGGCGGCGCGCAAGGACCGGCTGAAGGGGCTTCCCGATGACGATCAGCCGCTGCGCGGACACATGGTCGCGCTGATCTTTGAGAAGCCTTCGACCCGGACGCGCATCTCTTTCGATGTGGGCGTGCGCCAGATGGGCGGCGAGGTCATGGTGCTCTCGGGGGCGGATATGCAGCTGGGCCATGGCGAAACCATCGCTGACACCGCCCGCGTGGTGAGCCGCTATGTCGATCTGATCATGATCCGCACCTTCGAGGAGGCGACGCTTCTGGAGATGGCGGAGCATTCTTCGGTGCCGGTGATCAACGGGCTGACCAACCGCTCGCACCCGTGTCAGATCATGGCGGACATCCAGACGTTCGAAGAGCATCGCGGCCCGATCAAGGGCAAGAAGGTCGTCTGGTCGGGCGACGGGAACAACACGTTCCACAGCTTTGCCCATGCCGCAGGGCAGTTCGGGTTCGATCTGGTGTTTACCGGGCCGGAGCCCTTGGACCCGGAGGCGGTGTTCCTTGAGGAGGCGCGCGCCCAGGGGGTGAACGTGTCGATCGAGCGCGATCCAAACAAAGCGGTGGAGGGGGCCGATCTGGTGGTGACCGATACCTGGGTGTCGATGCACGACCCGGTTTCGGCCCGTGAGCGGCGCCATAACATGCTGCTGCCCTATCGGGTGGATGCTGGGCTGATGGCGCGGGCGAACCCCGAGGCCCTGGTTATGCACTGCCTTCCTGCGCATCGCGGGGACGAGATCACGTCCGAGGTGATGGACGGGCCGCAATCGGTGATCTTTGATGAGGCCGAGAACCGCCTGCACGCACAAAAGGCGATCATGCGGTATTGCCTGGGCGTCTAAGCGGTTTCGCGCGCTGTGCGCGCGACCGGTTGGGGGAGAGCTCTGCTCTCCCCCAAACCCCCTCACGAGGTATTTTTACAAATAAGAAGATCAGGATTTCGCGCGGGGGTGGGCGGTCTCGTAGACTTCCATCAGACGAGCGCTGTCGACCGCCGTGTAGGTCTGCGTGGTGGAGAGCGAGGCGTGGCCGAGCAGCTCCTGAATGGCGCGCAGATCTCCGCCTGCGCCCAATAGGTGAGTGGCGAAGCTGTGGCGCAGGGCGTGCGGCGTGGCCGAGGCGGGCAGGCCGAGCTGCGCGCGGATCGTTTGCATGGTTTTCTGGATGATGCGCGGGGAGAGTGCGCCGCCGCGGGCGCCCCTAAACAGGGGTTGGTCATCGGAGAGATCGAACGGGCAGGCGCGGCGATAGGTTTCCACGGCCTCGCGGGCCGGGGCGATGACGGGGACCAGCCGTTCTTTGTCGCCTTTGCCGTGAATGCGCAGCACTTCGGCCAGAGGGGCGTCGGCGCCGCGAAGGGACAGGGCTTCGGAGATGCGCAGCCCGCAGCCGTAGAGCAGCGTGATGACTGCCGTGTCGCGGGCCGCGATCCACGGGGTGAGCGAGAGCGTTTCGCTGCGTGCGAGCACCTCTTTGGCGGCGTCCTGGGCCAGCGGGCGGGGGAGCTTGTGGGTGAATTTGGGGGCGCGCATCGACAAGATCGCGGTGGCATCGAACCCGGCGCGATCGGATTGCCAGCGGGTGAAGCTTTTGACGGCGGAGAGAGCGCGGGCCAGCGAGCGGGCCGACAGGCCGCGCGCGCGTTCACGGGCCATCCACGCGCGCATGTCGGAAATCGTCAAGTCGGCGAGGGCTTTGGGCCCGAAATCACCGCCCGCATGTTCGGTTTGGAATAGCAGGAATCGGCTGACATCTTTGAGGTAGGCGTCCAGCGTGGCGGCGGAGCGCCCGGCCACGCCGCGCTGATGGTCGATCCAGGAGCTCAGCGCGTCTGAAAGTGCCGGGGCAATCATCCCAGCCAGCGGCGCATGAGCCGTTCAAACACGCCCGCGAAGAAGGCCAGAAGATCGGTGCCGTGCTGCGGGGAGAACAGGTGCGGGTCTTCGGCGCCCAGCACCAGCATGCCGGGCAGGCGGCCTTCGCCCAGGTTGAGGCGCAGGCAGGCTTCGGAGCGGATCTGCGGGCCGGTGTCTCCGAACAGTCCGGCGTCATCTTCGGCGCATTGGCGCAGCGCGACCTGGCGGAGCGGGAGCTTCTTGCCGCGGGTGAGGAAGGTTTCGGTGAAGCCCTCGGGCACGGGGACAAGAACGTCTTCGAGCGTGCTGAATTCCGGGGCTTCGGTGACCTCGCGGCTTTCCAGCACGAGCCGGATCGCATCGACGCGCAGGATGTCCGCAACCTCGCCCGACAGATCGGCCAGGAAGCCGCGGAAATCCTCGGCGTCCAGCAGGCGCAGCACGGCGCGGTGGACCTGGTTGGTTCCGGCGAGGTTCTCATAGGCGGCGGCAATCACGCTGCGATGGGTGTCTTCGAGCCGGTCGAGCCGGGCCTCGAGTCGCTCCATCGCGATGCCGCGCAGATCGACGATATTGGTGCCCATGGAGCGTTCATTTGCCGCCACGAGGGCGCGCATCACGTCCTGGTCTTCGAGAATGGATTCGGGGTTGGACAGGATCCGGTTGCGGATCCCGGCGTCGATCGCGGGGGTGCTGCTCATGTTTTCGCCTCTACGGGTCGTTTGGGCAGGACCTTAGCAGATCGGCGCGCCGGGCGGCTACTGTTTTTCCGAACCTGTCAGCGCCAGTTGCAGCGCCGCATCGCAATGGATTGCCACGGTGTCAAAGACGGGCAGGGGCGCGTTGTCTTCGCCCAGCAGCATGCAGACCTCGGTGCAGCCGAGGATCAGGCAATCGGCCCCCGCCTCTTTGAGGCGCTGCGCGATCTGTTCATAGCTTCTGCGGCTGTCGTCCCGGACCACGTCGCGGCACAGCTCGTCATAGATGATGCGGTGTGTCTCGGCCCGGTCGGCGGCGTTCGGCACGATCGGGTCGAGCCCGGCGGCACGCAGGCGCGCGAGGTAGAAGTCCTGCTCCATGGTGAAGGCGGTGGCCATGAGCGCGGGGCGCGTGTAACCGGCAGCTGCGATTGCGGCAGCTGTCGCATCGGCCAGGTGCAGGAAGGGGATCGAAACGGCGGCTTCGATCTGAGGCGCGAGCTTGTGCATCGTGTTGGTCGCCAGCAGGAGCAGCTCTGCCCCGCCGCGCTCCAGGGCCCGCGATTCGGCAGCCATCAGCGCGCCCAGACCGTCCCAGTCGCCGTCCGCCTGCTGCTGCGCGATGGGCGCGAAATCGAGCAGGCGGACCAGCAGGTCGGCGGAATGCAACCCGCCGCGCGCCTGCCGCACACCCTCGTGAAGGCGTGCGACATAGAGCGCGGTCGAGGCAGCAGACATGCCTCCCAGGATGCCGATGGTTTTCACCTTAGAGGATCGACTGGCCGGTCTTGGCCCAGTCGGCCATGAACGCGTCGAGCCCCTTGTCGGTCAGCACGTGCTTGGCCATGGCCTGGATCACGTTTGGCGGGGCGGTGGCGACATCGGCGCCGATCAGGGCGACCTCTTTCATGTGGTTCACCGAGCGGATCGACGCCGCGAGGATCTGCGTCTCGAACCCGTAATTGTCGTAGATCGTGCGGATTTCTTCGATCAGCTCGACCCCGTCGATGTTGATGTCATCGAGACGACCGATGAAGGGGCTGATGAAGGTCGCTCCCGCTTTGGCGGCCAGCAGCGCCTGGTTCGCAGAGAAACACAGCGTCACGTTGATCATGTGGCCTTCGCCGGACAGCACCTTGCAGGCTTTCAGCCCGTCCCAGGTGAGGGGCAGCTTGATGGCGATGTTGCTTGCGATCTTGGCCAGCTCGCGGCCCTCCGCGATCATGCCCTCGGCATCGAGCGCGACGCATTCGGCGCTGACCGGGCCGTCAACCATGTCGCAGATTTCCTTGGTGACTTCCTTGATGTCACGGCCCGATTTCAGGATCAGAGAGGGGTTGGTGGTCACACCATCCACCATGCCAAGATCGTTCAGCTCGGCGATGGCGGCGGTGTCGGCGGTGTCGACGAAAAACTTCATGGGATGCGCTCCGGGGTTGGCGTTGTCTGGCGCAGGCTATACCCCGCATGAGGCCGGGCCGGAAGCCCGCGCGGAGGATGTGAATGCAGGAGTTCTTCGACAAGGGCGCGCGCATCGCGGTGTTGACGGCCCAGCCACTGGACGGGCCGCTGGATTACCGCGCGCCCGAAGGTGGCTGCTGGCTGGGCGCCTTCGTCGAAGTGCCGCTGGGACCGCGCAAGGTGCTGGGCGTGGTCTGGGGCGCGGGAGAGAGCGACTTCCCGCTGGCCAAGCTGCGCCCGGTGATCCGGGTGCTTGATGCGGCCCCCATGCGCGGCGAGCTGCGTGAGTTTCTGACCCGTGCCGGAGCCTATACGATGACGCCGCTGCCGCTGATGCTGCGGCTGGCGACGCGGGTGCCCGATCTGGGCGCGCCGCCGGGATCGCGCAAGGTCTACAGCCTTGGCACCGCGCGGCCGGACCGTATGACCGCTGCGCGGGAAAAGGTTCTGGCCCTTCTGGAGGAGATGGCCGGTCAGGTCTTTGCGCTTGGCGAACTGGCGGAGGCTGCGGGGGTGTCCTCGTCGGTGATCAAGGGGCTCGTGGCGCAAGGCGCGGTGGCCGAAGAGGATGCGCCGCGCATGACGGCTTATCCGCCGCTGGACCCTTCTTTGCCGGGCAAGGCGCTCAATGATGAGCAGGCGCAGGCGGCCCATACCGTCGCGAACGGCGTCCATACCGGAAAGTATGGCGCGGTTCTGCTGAAGGGCGTCACCGGCTCTGGCAAGACCGAAGTCTATCTGGAGGCCGTGCGGGCCTGTCTGGAGGCGGGGCGGCAGGCTTTGGTGCTATTGCCCGAGATCGCGCTCACGTCAGAGTTTCTGACCCGCGTGCGGGCGCGTTTCGGCGCGATGCCGGCGGAGTGGCATTCCGGTGTGACACGGGCCGAACGCCGCCGTTGTTGGCACATGGTCGGGGTTGGCGGCGCGCAGCTTGTCGTGGGCGCGCGCTCCGCCCTTTTCCTTCCGTTTCAGGATCTTGGCCTGATCGTGGTCGATGAGGAACATGATGGCTCCTACAAGCAGGAAGAGGGCGCGCATTACCATGCCCGCGACATGGCCGTGCTGCGCGCCTCGCTGTGCGGGGCGCGGGTGGTGCTGGCCTCGGCCACGCCCAGCCTGGAGACTTGGGTCAATGCGCAAAGCGGGAAATATGATCGCGTGGACCTGACCGCGCGCTACGGTGGCTCCGTTCTGCCCCGTATGGCGCCGGTGGACCTGCGCAGCGAGCAGATGCCGGGAGGATGGATTTCCCCCACCCTTGCGGATGCCGTGCGGCAGCGGCTTGCCCGAGGAGAACAGAGCCTCTTGTTCCTCAACCGCCGCGGCTACGCGCCGGTGACGGTGTGCAGGGCCTGCGGGCACCAGATTCATTGCGAGCATTGCGATGCGTCGATGGTGGAGCACCGGTTCCTCAAGCGGCTCATGTGCCACCAATGCGGCGAATCGCGCCCGATCCCGACGATCTGCCCCAATTGCGAGGCCGAAGACCGGCTGGCTCCGGTCGGTCCCGGGGTGGAGCGGCTGGCCGAGGAGGCGCAGGCGACCTTTCCGGATGCCCGCATCGCGGTGCTGTCATCGGATCTGTTCGGATCGGCCCGCGCGCTGAAAGAGCAGATCGCGCAGATCGCGTCGGGGGAGGCCGATATCGTCATCGGAACGCAGCTTGTTGCCAAGGGCCACAACTTCCCGAAGCTGACGCTGGTGGGCGTGATCGACGCCGATCTGGGGCTTCAGGGCGGGGATCTGCGCGCGGCAGAGCGGACGTTCCAGCTGATCCGGCAGGTCGCAGGCCGCGCGGGCCGGGCGGAGGCGCCCGGCGTGGCCCTGATCCAGACCCATCAGCCTGAACACCCGGTGATGCATGCGATCATCGCGGGCGACGAAGAAGCATTCTGGGCCGCCGAGGCCACCGCGCGCGAACAGGCGGGGATGCCGCCCTTTGGCCGTCTGGCCGGGATCATTCTGTCGGGTCCTGACATGGCGCAGGTGATGGATCTGGGCCAGCATCTGGCGCGCAACGATCTGCCGCTACGCCGCGTGGGAGCGCAGGTGTTTGGCCCCGCGCCCGCGCCGATCGCCCGGATCCGGGGGCGGCACCGGGTGCGCCTGTTGATCAAGGCGCCGCGCAGCGCGCCGTTGCAGGCCGCCCTTGCGGAGTGGACCGGAGGCCTGACCCTGCCGCGCGATCTGCGGCTTCAGATCGACATAGATCCGCAAAGCTTCTTCTGAGCCCGGCGGGCGCGCGCCTTGTGTTCAAGGGGTACGCCGCTACAGTCGATCTGCCCGCCGCATTTTCCGACCCTACGCCACGCTTGCCATCCGCAATGCGGAACCCTAGTCTGCAATGCGAAACATGAGGCCAGGGTTTTCGGGGAGGATAACCATGACGCCAGAGACGCTGTTCGGGCTTTCGGGGAAGGTGGCTTTGGTCACGGGGGGATCCAGCGGAATCGGAGAGATGGCCGCCGAAGGGCTGGTCCGTGCGGGCGCCCGCGTGCTGATCGCCAGCCGCAAGGGCGACGCCTGCGCAGCGGTGGCGGCGCGGCTCAACGCGTTGGACGCGCCGGGATCGGCCGAAGGGCTCGCGGGCGATGTGTCCTCGGCTGACGGGGTCGCGGCGCTTGCCGCCGAAGTGGGCGCGCGCACGGACAAGCTGCACATCCTGATGAACAATGCGGGCCGCAGCTGGGGCGCCCCCCTGGAGCAGTTCCCGTTCGAAGCCTGGCAGCCGGTCATGGCGCTCAATGTCGCGGGGCCGTTCCAGCTGACCCAGGCGCTGCTGCCCCTGCTGGAGGCCGCGGCGAGCGACGATGATCCGGCGCGCGTGGTCAACACCGGATCGGTCATGGGGCAGGCGGCCCTGGGGGATGGCGCCTATTCCTATGCGGCGTCGAAAGCGGCGGTGCATCACATGACCCGCATTCTGGGCAAGGAGCTGGCCGGGCGGCGGATCACCGTCAACGCGATCGCGCCGGGGCCGTTCGTATCCAAGATGACCGCTTTTGCCACGGGCCGCGAAGAACAGCGTGACGTGGTGGGGCAGGGTGTGCCCCTGGGCCGGGTCGGACGGCCCGAAGATATCGCGGGCTGCATGGGGTTCCTCTGTGGGCGCGGGGGCGCTTACATCACTGGCGCGGTGCTGCCGGTATCCGGGGGGATCAATGTGATGTCGGGTCCGGCCCTGTTCGATGAGGCGGCGAAGATATGACGCCGGAGGCGCTCCAAGCGAAGGTTGGGAGCGTCGTGGGGCGCTCCCGGTGGTTTGCGATCCCGCAGGGAATGATCGACGATTTCGCGCGCCTCACCGAAGATGAACAGTTCATCCATGTGGATCCCGAGCGCGCGGCGGCCTCGCCCTTTGGCGGCACGATTGCGCATGGGTTCCTGACCCTGTCGATGCTGTCGGCCATGGCCTATGACGCTCAGCCCGAGATCGACGGCGAAACCCATGCGGTGAACTACGGCTTTGACCGGGTGCGGTTCCTGTCCCCGGTTGCGGCGGGCGCACGGATCCGGGCGGTGTTCACGCTCGATGCGTTTGAGCAGCGCGGAGCCGGAGAGCTGGCGCTGACCTGGGGCGTGACGATGGAGATCGAGGGCGCGGCAAAGCCCGCCCTGGCCGCAATCTGGCTGCAACGGCGCTATCTGGAGGTCGCATGAGCATTCGGTTTGACAACAGGGTGGCGATCGTCACCGGAGGTGCCGCCGGTCTGGGCCGGGCCCATGCCATAGGGCTGGCGGAGCGCGGCGCCCATGTGGTGATCGCCGATCCTGGCGGTGCCGACGACGTGGTGGCGCAGATCAAAGCGCAAGGCGGCACGGCCGAGGCGCATGGCATCGACATCTCGGACGAGGCTGCGGTGCGCGGGCTGGTTGCCGACGTGATCGCCCGACTGGGGCGCATCGATATCCTGGTGAACAACGCGGGCATCCTGCGCGACAAGAGCTTTGCCAAGATGCCGTTCGACGATTTCCGCAAGGTGCTGGATGTGCATCTGGTGGGCTCTGCGCTCGTCACCCATGCGGTGTGGCCCCATATGCGGGCGGCGGGCTATGGGCGTGTGGTGTTCACCAGCTCCGCTTCCGGGCTCTACGGCAATTTCGGGCAGGCCAATTACGGCGCCGCCAAGGCCGGGATGCTGGGCCTGATGAATGTGCTCCACCTGGAGGGCGCGCGCGATGACATCCGGGTGAACATGCTGGCGCCGACGGCGACGACGGCCATGACCGAGGATCTGTTGCCCGAGGATGCCGCGCAGCTTCTCGCGCCCGAGGCGATCACGCCCGGCCTTTTGTGGTTGGTCAGCGAAGACGCGCCCTCGCGCACCATCCTGTGCGCCGGGGCGGGGTGCTTTGCCACCACGCAGATCACCGAAACGGACGGCATCTGCCTGAGCGGCGATGACCTGACCCCCGAAGCCGTGGCCGCCCATGCCGCGCGCCTGACCGATCCCGAAGGCGCCGTGGGGCTGACCCAGGCCTTCGATCAAACGAAACGCTTTGCGCAAAAGGCGGCAAAGGCCGCTGGCGCTGATCTGAACTGGAGCTAACCTATGCGTGATGCCGTAATTGTTTCGACTGCCCGCACTCCGATTGGCCGCGCCTATCGCGGGGCTTTCAATGACACCCAGGCCCAGCAGCTGATCGGCCATGCGATCAAACATGCCGTGTCCCGTGCGGGGCTGGAGGGCGCCGAGGTCGAGGACGTGATCGTAGGCGCCGCGCTTCAGCAGGGATCGACCGGCAGCAACATCGCGCGGCAGGGGGCTCTGGCGGCTGGGCTGCCGGTGAGCGTGTCGGGCATGAGCGTCGATCGGCAATGTGCGTCGGGCATGATGGCGATCGCCACCGCCGCCAAGCAGGTGATCGTGGACGGGATGCAGATCGCTGTCGGGGGCGGCGTGGAAAGCGTGAGCCTTGTCCAGAACGCCCACATGAACCTGCACCGCGCCGCGGACGCCAAGCTGCTGGAACAAGTGCCCCATATCTACATGTCGATGCTTGAGACCGCCGAGGTCGTCGCGCAGCGCTATGGTATCAGCCGTGAGGCGCAGGACGATTACGCTCTGCAAAGCCAGCAGCGCACTGCTGCCGCGCAGGAGGCCGGCAAGTTCGACGATGAGATCGTCCCCCTGCCCACGGTCAAAAAAGTGCAAGACAAGGCCAGCGGAGAGGTGTCGGACCAGCCCGTGACGTTGGAAAAGGACGAGGGCAACCGGCCCGGCACGACGCTTGAGGGGCTGCAATCGCTGCAACCCGTGTTCAAGGGTGGCGCGCTGATCGCCCAGGGCGCGGCGATCACGGCGGGCAATGCCAGCCAGTTGTCCGACGGCGCCTCTGCCTGCGTGGTCATGGAGGCCGGTGAAGCCGAACGCCGGGGGCTGGCGCCTTTGGGGCGCTATGTCGGCATGGCGGTTGCGGGGCTCGCCCCCGAAGAGATGGGGATCGGCCCAATCCATGCAGTGCCGAAGCTGCTGAAGCAGCACGGGCTGACGATGGACGATATCGGCCTGTGGGAGCTCAATGAGGCCTTTGCGGTGCAGGTGCTCTATTGCCGGGACTATCTGGGCATTCCGGGCGATCTGCTGAATGTGAACGGCGGAGCGATCTCCGTCGGCCATCCTTATGGGATGTCGGGCGCGCGGATGGTGGGGCATGCGCTGATCGAAGGCAAACGGCGCGGCGCGCGCTATGTCGTCTGCACCATGTGCGTGGGCGGCGGCATGGGCGCCGCTGGCCTGTTTGAGGTCCTGTGATGCGTTTTGCCGCCAACCTTCCCGAAGCCCTGACCCGCGTGCGCCTGCCTCTGGTCGGCTCGCCCATGTTCATCGTGTCGGGGCCCGAGCTGGTCATTGCCCAGTGCAAGGCGGGGATCATCGGCTCTTTCCCCGCGCTCAATGCGCGCGAATCCGATGGGGATCCGGTCCAGCTCGATCTGTGGCTCACGCGGATCACCGAAGAGCTGGACCGCCACAATCAGGCCCATCCCGACAGCCCCGCCGCGCCTTTTGCGGTGAACCAGATCGTGCATCGGTCCAACACCCGGCTGGAGCGCGATCTTGAGATCTGCGCCCGCCACAAGGTTCCGATCTGGATCACGTCCCTGGGCGCGCGCGAAGAGGTGAACGACGCCGCTCATAGCTGCGGCGGCATTGCGCTGCATGATGTCATCAACAACCGCTTTGCCCGCAAGGCGATCGAAAAGGGCGCCGATGGGCTCATCGCCGTGGCGGCGGGGGCGGGCGGCCACGCGGGGCCGCAATCGCCCTTCGCCCTGATCCGCGAGATCCGCACATGGTTCGACGGGCCGCTGCTTTTGTCGGGCGCGATCTCAACCGGCGAGGCATTGCTGGCCGCGCAGGTGCTGGGCGCCGATCTGGGCTATTGCGGATCGCCCTTCATCGCCACCGATGAGGCCAACGCGCTGCCCGATTACAAGCAGATGATCGCGGATAGCAGCGCAGAGGACATCGTGACCTCGTCGCTCTTTACCGGGGTGTCGGGGAACTATCTGGCGCCGTCGATCCGCGCCGCGGGGCTGGACCCTGAGGCGCTTGCATCGGCGGATGCCTCCTCGATGAGCTTTGGCCCCGACCGCGAAAAACCCAAGGCCTGGAGCCAGATCTGGGGCGCCGGGCAGGGGATCGGCGCGGTCACATCCGTCGGCCCCGCCGCCGATGTTGTGGCACGCCTGGACCGAGAATACCGTGAAGCCTGCGCCCGCATGGCGCCTATCGTGAGGAACAAGACATGAGCATGGATCTGGGGATCACCGCGCGGCTTGAGCCGCTTCTGGCCGATGTGCGCCAGATGATCGAAGAAGACATCGCACCGGTCTGCGACGAATTCGAGGAAGAGGTGGGCAAGCATCCCTCGGGCGACCGCTTCCAGCACACGGAGCGGCAGCTCGAAATTCTCAACGGGCTCAAGGCGAAGGCCAAGGAGCGCGGCCTGTGGAATTTCTGGCTGACCGACAGTGAGCGCGGCTTTGGCCTGAGCACGGTCGAATACGCCTATCTGGCCGAGGAAATGGGCAAGGAGCCTCTCGCGGCAGAAGTGTTCAACTGCTCGGCTCCCGATACGGGTAATATGGAGGTGCTGGAACGCTACGGATCGGACGCGCACAAGGCCGAATGGCTGCCCGGCCTTCTCGAAGGCGACATCCGTTCCGCCTATGTGATGACGGAGCCGGGGGTTGCCTCCTCCGACGCCACCAATATTGCGCTTGAGGCGCGCAAGGAGGGCGATGACTGGGTGCTCAATGGCGAAAAGTTCTGGATCAGCGGCGCGGGCGATCCGCGCTGCAAGGTCTATATCGTCATGGCCCAGACCGATCCCGAGGCCGACAAGCACGCGCAGCACACGATGTTCGTGATGGGCGCCGACACGCCGGGGATCGAGATTCTGCGCCCCATGCACGTGTTCGGTCAGGACGACGCTCCGCACGGGCATATGCATATGCGGTTCACCGATGTGCGGGTCCCCGATAGCGCCGTGATCCTCGGCGTGGGCCGGGGCTTTGAAGTCGCGCAGGGGCGGCTTGGACCCGGGCGCATCCACCACTGCATGCGCGCCATCGGGCTTGCGGAAAAGGCGCTCACGCTGTTTTGTGAACGCGCCGTCAGCCGCACCGCCTTTGGCAAGCCGCTGGCCGAGCTGGGCGCGAATTACGACATCATCGCCAATGCCCGGATGGAGATCGAGCAGGCGCGGCTGTTGTGCCTGAAGGCCGCCTGGATGATGGACACCGCAGGTGTGCGCGAGGCACAGCCCTGGATCAGCCAGATCAAGGTCGTGGCGCCCCTGATGGCCTGCAAGGTCGTGGACGAGGCGATGCAGGTCCATGGCGGCAGCGGGATCAGTCAGGACACGCCGCTGTGGCGGATGTATACCAACCTGCGGACTTTGCGCTTTGCCGACGGTCCCGATGCCGTGCACCGCCGCCAGGTGGCGCGGGCCGAGCTGCGCAAGTATCGCGGCAACCGGAAGCCCGCGTGATGGGAGCGCTGCCACTGGATCTGAACGCGGTTGCCGCCTGGGTGGACGGGCGGCTTCCCGGCTTTGACGGCGCGCTGTCGGCGGAGAAATTCGCAGGCGGGCAGTCCAATCCGACCTATCGCATCACCTCGGCGGCGGGGGACTATGTTCTGCGCCGCAAGCCGCCGGGGGCGCTTTTGAAATCCGCCCATGCGGTGGACCGGGAATTTCGCGTGCAGCGTGCCTTGGCCGGGACCGATGTGCCGGTCGCCCAAGTGCATCTTCTGTGCGAGGACGATGCCGTGATCGGCTCGTCTTTCTATCTGATGGATGCCGTGGAGGGCCGCAATTTCGACGATCCGCGCCTGCCTGAACTGGCGCGGGACGACCGCCAAGCCATCCAGGCCGAGATGGCGCGGGTGCTGGCCGCGATCCACGCTGTCGATCTGGAAACGCTTGGCCTGTCGGATTACGGCCCTCAGGGCAATTATTTCCGGCGCCAGATTGATCGTTGGATCAAGCAATACCGCGCCAGTGAGACCGAGACCGTCGCGCCCATGGAAGAGCTGATCTCCGTCATGGATGCGGACTGTCCCGAGGATGACGGGCGGGTCACGCTGGTTCACGGCGACTACCGGATCGATAATATGATCTTCACCCCCGACGGCCCTCGCTGTGCGGCGGTGCTGGATTGGGAGCTGTCCACCCTGGGCCATCCCTATGCCGATCTGGCGGGGGTCATCATGCAGTGGCAGATGCCTCCGGGGCGGCAGGGGCGCGGGCTCGCGGGGGTGGACCGCAAGGCCGAAGGGCTCATGTCCGATGGCGCGTTCCTTGAGACCTATGCGCGCGAAAGCGGGCTGGCGCTTCCGGCGAATTTCGGGTTTTACGTAGCTTTCTGCGCCTTCCGTATGGCGGCCATCCTGCAAGGGGTGAAGAAGCGGGCCCTGGACGGGAATGCTTCTGATCCCAAGCGGGGCATGGAACTGGGCGCGTTCGTGCCCGTGCTGGCGGCGGGCGGGCTTGAGGCTGCGCAAGGGTAAGCGTGATGGAAGACACCGAAGACCGCAATTTCGTGACCGCTCTGGCACGGGGTTTGGATGTGCTGCGCTGTTTTCGGCCCAACGAGGTTGAGCTCTCCAACACCGAGATCGCGGCGCGCACCGGGCTGCCCAAGCCGACGGTCAGCCGCCTGACCTATACGCTGTGCCGGCTCGATTATCTGGTGCTGGTGAAGGCCTCGGGCGCGTATCGGCTGGGGCCGGGGGTTTTGGCCTTGGGCTACGGCGTGCTGTCCGGGCTCGACATCGCGGAACGCGCGGCGGAGGCGATGATCCGCTTGTGCGAAGGCCCCAACACCCATGTCACCTGCAGCCTGGGTGAGCGCCACAAGCTCGATGCGGTCTGCATGGCCGTGCGCAGCTCGAAAGAGGCGGTATCGCTGACGGTGCGGGTGGGCGCGCGGGTGCCCATGTTCACCTCGTCGCTGGGCCGCGCGCTCATCTGCGGGATGAACGACATGGAGCTGGAATACCTGCGCGAGGTGGTCCGGGCAGAGGCGCCGGAGACGCTGGATGAGGCCAACGCCCAGATCGAGAGAGCGCGGGCGGAATTTGCCGAATATGGCGTGACGCGTGATTTTGGCGCCTGGCGCCCCGAAATCAACGGCATCGCCGTGCCGATCCGATCGCTCAACGGTGACCGGATCTATGGGCTCAATGTCGGGGGGCCGGGGTTCCTGCTGAGCCCCGATGAGCTGATGGAGCAATATGCCCCGCGCATGATGGCCGCCGCGCAGGAACTGTCCCGGCAAGCCTAAGAGAGCGGGCGGCGCGCCGGGCGCCGCCCCTCAAGATCACGCCTGAAGCGCGGTCATCACCGTGGAGAGGTGGAAATCCTCGTCCCCGAGCTGGGCGTCGATCAGCGTGAGCCGCTTGGCCACGTGGCTGATATCGGCCTCCCAGGTCATGCCGATCCCGCCATGCATCTGAATGCTTTCTTCGGCCACATGGCGGCACACCCGCCCGGTCAGGGATTTGGCCATGGCAATCGTGTGATCGCGGGCCTCCGTATCCAGCCGGTCGGCGGCGAGCGTCACGATGGAGCGGACCTGTTCGATCTCGATCATCATGTCGATCATGCGGTGCTGAAGCGCCTGAAAGCTGCCGATGGGCACGCCGAACTGCTTGCGCGCACCGAGATAGTCCATGGTGTAAGCCTGCGCCGTCTGCATCGCGCCAAGCGCCTCGGCGCAGAGCGCCAGACGGCCGCGGGCAAGCGCGTCCTTCACCGGCCCGTCCCCGGTGCAAAGCAGCGTGGCGGGAGTGTTGTCGAGGAACAGCTCCGCCGCGCCGCCGCCATCCATGAGCCCATAGCCGGTCAGCTCGGCATCAGTGGCCTTCACGCTGAACGTGGCCAACCCGTCCGGCACACGGGCCACGACCAGGATCGTATCGGCATCATTGGCGCCATAGACCAGCGATTTGCGGCCCGTGAGCTGCCAGCCCTCAGCGCCCTTCACCGCCGCAGTGGCGAGGTGATCGAGCGACCAGGGGGCCTCGGGCTCTCCGATGGCGATGGCGAGGCGGGTCTCGCCCGAGAACACGGGGTCCAGATCGGCATCACCGGCCAGGAACAGCGGCACCGCCATGGCGACGGGCAGGATCGGCTCGGGGCAGACCACGCGGCCCAGCTCTTCGAACACGGTGGCGATGTCGAAACCGGCGCCGCCCATGCCGCCTGCCGATTCCGGAGCAAGCGCCATGAGAGCGCCCAGCTCAGCCAGTCCGGCAAAGGCGGCCGGATCGTGGAACGGCGCGTCATAGGCCTTGGACTTGCGCGCATCGAGCGGGCAGGTGTCGGCCAGAAAACGCGAGAGGCTGTCCGCCAGCATCCGGCGGTCTTCGGTGGGGGTGAAGTCCATGTTAGCGGCCTCCCATCAGGGTTTTCGTCAGGATATTGCGCTGAATTTCATTCGATCCGCCAAAGATCGAAATCTTGCGATTGTTGAAATAGCTCGCGGTGTTGCGCTGATGGGCGTCGGGCGCGGGCAGGGTGTTGGCCAGCTCATCGAGCGGGAACGGCGCCGCTGCGGGGCCAAGCGCGCGGCGGGCGAGATCGTTGATCTCCTGCCGCACGATGGTGCCCTTGATCTTCATCATCGACGCTTCCGCACCGGGCGCGCCGCCTTTCGCGGCATTGGCCAGCATCCGAAGATTGGTGATCTTCATGGCCTCCAGATCGATCTGGACCCGCGCCAGACGCGCCGCAAAGAGCGGATCGTCGATCAGGCGGCGGCCATCGCGCATGGTGGAGCGCGCCAGGGCGACGGTCTGCTCAAAGGCTTCCATCGAAAAGCCGACCCCGGCGATGTTCGTGCGCTCATGGCCCAGCAGGAATTTCGCGATGGTCCAGCCTTGGTTTTCCTCGCCCACGAGGTTTTCGACCGGCACCTTCACATCGGTGAAGAAGACCTCGTTCACCTCATGCCCGCCTTCGATCAGCTTGATCGGGCGCAGCTCGACCCCCGGCATGTCCATATCCATCAGCAGGAAGGAGATCCCTTCTTGCGGCTTGCCATCGCTCTTTGTGCGCACAAGGCAGAAGATCTTGTCGGCGTGCTGGCCCAGGGTCGTCCAGGTCTTTTGACCATTTACGATGTAGTGATCACCCTCACGCACCGCTTTGGTCTTGAGACTTGCCAAATCCGAACCTGCGCCCGGTTCGGAATAGCCCTGGCACCACCAGTCCTCGCCCGAGAGGATCCGGGGCAGGATCGCCTGCCGCTGTTCTTCGGTGCCGAACTTCAACAGCACCGGGCCCAGCATATAGAGCCCGAACGGCACCACGCGGGGGCCGTGGGCGGCGCAGGCCTCTTCTTCGAAGATGTGCCGCTGCACGGGGCTCCATTCGGCGCCGCCGTACTCCTTGGGCCAGGTCTGAGCCAGCCAGCCCTGTTCGTTCAGAAGCGCGTGGTAGCGGAGCATATCCTCGCGGTTGGTTGTCCGGCGTGTGCGTACCTTCTCCGCGATGTCCTTGGGCATTTTCTCAGCGAAGAAACGGCGCACCTCCTCGCGGAAGGCTTGCTCTTCTTGGGTGTAGGTCAGATCCATCAGGCACGTTCCTTGTTCAGATCGGCAAAGCTGCGGCCCGTGCGGGCCATGTCATCGACGACGGGGGGCACGCGCCAGAAGGCGGGATCGCCAGGCGCGTAGCTGCGAATGCGGGCGGCAAGCGTGTCAGGGCCGATCAGATCGGCCTGGTACATCGGCCCGCCGCGATGGCGCGGGAAGCCATACCCAAAGAGATAGACCGCATCGATATCGACCGGGGCGAGCGCGACGCCATCGTCGATCACGCGAGCGCCTTCTGCGATCATCGCCGTCAGGGCGCGATCCTGGATCTCTTCGTCGGTGAAGGGGCGGGGGGTGATCCCCTTGGCGGCGCGCTCTTCCTCGAGCCAGGCGATGACCTCCGGGTCTTCGCTCTGCTGGCCGTCCTCGTAGAGGTAGTATCCCCGCCCGGTCTTGCGTCCGAAACGCCCCGCCTCGCAGATGCGGTCGGGCAGGTCGAGCTGCCGGGCGGCGGGATCGCGCGTTGCGGCGCGCCGTTTGCGCGTGGCCCAGCCGATGTCCAGCCCCGCCAGATCAAAGACGGAGAACGGCCCCATGGCAAAGCCCCAGGCTTCGAGCGCGCGGTCCACTTGCTGCGGCGTTGCGCCATCCAGCAGCAGCCCTTCGCAGGCGGCCCCATAGGCCCGCAGGATGCGGTTGCCGATGAACCCGTCGCAGACCCCGGCGCGCACCGCGATCTTGCGCAGTCGCTTGGCGAGTGCAAACCCCGTGGCGGTCACTTCGGGCGCGGTCTTGTCCGCGACGACGACCTCCAGCAGCCGCATCACATGGGCCGGGGAAAAGAAATGCAGGCCGATCACATCTTGGGGCCGTGTGGTTTCCGCTGCGATCTCGTCAATGTCGAGATAGGAGGTGTTGCTGGCCAGAACGGCCCCTGGTTTTGCAATCTGGTCAAGCGCGCGGAAGATGGACTTCTTGACGTCCATCTCTTCGAACACGGCTTCGACGATCAGGTCCACGCGGTCCAGAGCGTCCAGATCGGCGGCGGTGGCAAGGCTGACCTGCTTGCGCTTTTCGGGGCTCATCTTGCCGCGCCGCACGGCGCCATCAAGATTGTCCGCGATCACCTTGCGCGCGCGGTTGGCTGCTTCGGGGTTTTGTTCGATCAAGGTGACGGGCAGCCCGGCCAGAAGCATCGCCGTGGCAATGCCGGAGCCCATGGTGCCGCCGCCGATTACGCCGCAGGCGTTGATCTCGCGGGGGACGGCGTGGCTCTCGGGCACCCGGCTGACCTGACGTTCCGCGAAGAATGCGTGGATCAGCGCGCGGCTTTGCGGATGGGCAAGGCATTCCAGGAACAGATCCCATTCCCGGGCCAGCCCGTCCGCCATCGGCCCGGGGGAGGCCGCGATGGCGTCGATCGCCTTGGGCGGCGCGATCAAGGCGGGGGTGCGCGCGGCCTGCGCACGTGCGGCGGCAAGCGCCTCTTCGTCGGGCGTCACGGTCAGATCGCCGGTGCGGCGGGTCTTCAGATCGCCGTCCAGAACAGCCTGCGCAGCGTGAAGCGCCGCGTCGCGCGGGGCCGCGTCGATCAGCTGGTCCACCAGCCCCAGGTCAAGCGCTTCGGGCGCGGTGATCTGGCGCCCGGACAAGATCAGATCGAGCGTCGCCTTGATCCCCGCCAGCCGGGGCGCACGCCGAGTGCCGCCGGCACCGGGGAAGATCCCAAGGTGGATTTCCGGCAGCCCCATCCGGGCCGCGGGCACCGCCACGCGGGCGTGACAGCCCAGGGCGAGTTCAAGCCCGCCACCAAGCGCGGTGCCGTGGATCACGGCGACAACAGGGGTTTCGCTGGCCTCGATCCGGGCGATCAGCGCGGGGAGCAAGGGCTCCTCGAGCTTGCCGCCAAATTCGCGAATGTCGGCCCCCGCGACGAAGGTGCGCCCTTCGGCGTAAAGCGCGATGACATCCACCGTGCCCTCCAGCCGCTCCAATCCGCCCAGGATGCCCTGCCGCAGGGCGAGGCTGGCCGCGTTCACCGGCGGATTGTCGAGCACGATGAGCCCGACCCGTCCTATCGTTTCGATCCGTACGACTTCGTTGACTTGGTCGCTCATGCGCCCCTCCCGATCCGTTTTGCGAAACGCCGTTTCACTATGCGATACTTGCGGCGCGGGAAGAGCAGGTCAAGTCCGAACGCTACGCCTTTTGCGTCACCGGCCGCATCAGCCCTTCCTGCGTCGAGGATGCGACAAGCGTTCCATCCTGCGCATAGATGGCGCCGCGGTTGAAACCACGCCCGCCGCCCACAGAATGACTTTCCATCGCGTAAAGATGCCAGTTCGAGAAATCGAAGGGGCGGTGGAACCACATCGCGTGGTCGATGCTGGCCACCATGATTCGCCCGGTCAGGAAGCTTTCGCCGACGGCGCGGACCGAGGTGCCCAGAAGGTAAAGATCGCTGGCATAGGCCAAAAGGCAGTGCTGCAGCCTGCGGTCGGCCTCAACGGGATCGGACAGACGGAACCACACCGCGTTGGTCGCGCCCATTTTCTCGGGGTTGAGGGGATCGCCCGGGTCGGTCTCGCGCAGTTCAATCGGGGAAGATCGGGTGACCTCCGCGCGCACCTTTTCGGGAAGCTGGGCCGCGATGCGGGCGCGGTAGGCGTCCCGGGTCTCCAGCGTCTCGGGGTCGGGCATGTTGGCGGGCATCGGGGTCTGATGGCTGTGGCCTTCTTCATCCTTGTGGAACGAGGCCGAGAGGTTGAGGATCTGCTTGCCGTGCTGGATCGCCACCACCCGCCGCGTGGTGAAGCTGCCGCCGTCGCGGGCGCGGTCCACCTCGTAGATCACCGGGCGGGTCAGGTCTCCGGCGCGGATGAAATAGGCGTGCAGCGAATGGCAAAACCGGTCCTCGGGCACGGTGTGATAGGCCGCGCGCAGGGCCTGGGCGATCACCTGCCCGCCAAAGATTCGCTGTGATGTCTCACCGCCCGCACCGGTGCCGCGATACAGGTTCTCTTCCAGCGGCTCCAGCTCAAGGATGCCCATCAGGCGGTTCACGTCTTCGCGCATTGGCGGCCCCCGTTGTGACTGTTGGCGCAACCATAGGCGCGCCCGTGGACAAGGGCCAGAGCCAGCCCTAACGTGGCGCGAAACTAAAGGAGGAGAGCCCCATGCCCGGCATGTATTTCGAGGAATTTGAAGAAGGTCAGGTGATTGATCACGAATGGACCCGCACCATCAGCCAGGCCGACAACCAGTGGTTTTCGCTGCTGACGATGAACCCGCAGCCGCTCCATATCGATGTGCACAAATCCGCCAAGACGGAGTTCGGCAAGCCTCTGGTCAACAGCCTGTTTACGCTGGGCTGCATGGTGGGGATGACGGTCAATGACACGACCTTGAACACTACGATTGCCAATCTGGGCATGGAGGCGGTGAAGTTCCCGCACCCGCTGTTCGAAGGCGACACGATCCGCATGCGCACCACCGTTCTGGGCAAGCGCGAGAGCAAGTCCCGCCCGGGTCAGGGGATCGTAAATATGCGGCACGAATGCTTCAACCAGGACGACGTTTTGGTCGGCACCTGTGAACGCGCCGCCCTGATGATGAAGAAGCCGGACTGATGCGCGCCCTGATCGTCGGCGGTACTGCTGGGATCGGGCTGGCCTCGGCCAGGCGCCTGCTGGAGGGCGGTGCCGCGGTGGTGACAGTCGCAGGCCGCACGGAGGCGCGCGGAGCAGAGGCGGTCGCCGCGCTCAAGCCCTATGGCGAGGCGTCCTATCAGCAATGCGACGCGACCGATCCGGCGCAATGCGAAGAGCTGGTCGCGCGGGCGGCGGCCAATATGGGCGGGATCGACGTGCTGCTGTCCTGCGGCGGGGGGGATCCCATGCCGCGGCTGCTGCACAAGATCCCCACGGATGAGCTGATGGGCGACATCACCGGCACGCTGGCGCCGGTGCTTCTGCCTGCCCGCGCGGTGCTGCCGGTGATGGCGGAGCAGGGCGCAGGGTCCGTGATCCTGATCGCGTCGGATGCGGGTAAGCTGGCCACGCCGGGCGAGGTCGCCATCGGCGCCGCGATGGCCGGGATCGCCATGTTCGCCCGCGCCATGGCCTATGAGGCCAAGCGGCAGGGGGTGCGGGTCAACTGCATCACGCCATCTATCGTGCGCGGCACGCCGCTCTACGACAAGCTGATGGCCGACTCCTTTGCGGGCAAGCTGTTTTCGAAGGCCGAAACCCTGGCCGATCTGGGCGTGGCGACCGCCGAAGACATCGCGGAAACCGTCGCCTATTTGGCCGGGCCGGGATCGGCGCGGGTCACGGGGCAGGTGATTTCCGTCACCGGGGGCATCTCTGCCATCTAGGTTCGAACGCAAACAGGCCCGAACGAAAAAGGGGCGCCCGATCCGGGCGCCCCTTTCGCATGTCTGGCGAGGCCGTTTAGACCTTCAGCGCCGGGATGATCTGCTTTTTGCGGGACATGACGCCCGGCAGGACCACGGTGTCACCGGAGACGGTGGCGCCAAAGCTCTTCTCGGCCACGGATTTGGTCAGATCGTTCGGGGTGAGCATGGTGGCTTCTTCGTTGAGGATGTCCACGACGAACAGGAGCACCTGATCCACGCCGTCCTCAGCCGCGACGGTGGTCATGGCCTCGGCCAGGCTGTCCTTGCGGTCCAGCACCATCTTGGGCGCGGTGGTTTCCAGAACGGAGACGCGGAACTTCGTGCCGTCCACGGCGTATTCCTTGCTGTCCATGCGCAGCAGTTCGGCATCCGAGAACGCCGACACGTCGGATTTGGCGGCGAACATTTCGCCCGCGAAATCGGGGATCGACAGGCCGAGATCGGCGGCCAGAGCTTCGGCCAGCTTGCGGTCTTCGTCCGTGGTGGTGGGCGAGCGGAATTCCAGCGTGTCGGAGAGGATGCAGGACAGCATCAGGCCCTTGATGCCTTCGGGCATCTTGGCGGCGTCGGCGCCCATCGCGTCATGCAGGATGGTCGCGGTGCAGGCGACCGGCTTCATGTGGATGTGGATCGGACCCTTGGTTTCCAGCCCGCCGGTCAGCTTGTGGTGGTCGATGATCGCGCGGACATCGGCATTGTTGATGTTGGCGGGCAGCTCGGCCGGGTTGTTGGTGTCCACGATCACACAGGGCTGGTCGTCAGCCACGTCGTCGATGATCGCGGGCAGCTCAAAGCCCCAACGTTCGGCGACAAACAGAGCTTCGGTGTTGGGGGTGCCCAGCAGGCGGGCTTCGGCGTCGATGCCCATCACGTCCTTCAGATACCAGGCCCAGATCAGCGGCGAGCCGGTGCTGTCGGTATCGGGGGATTTGTGGCCGAAAACGAGGGTGGTCATGGCGGTCTCCTATAAGATTTGCCGCGCTTATAGGGGGGCTCTGCCGCGGAGTCACGTGCTGCGATGCGGCGCGATGCCTCGGGGTGCGTCATTCGCTTGTGAGGCTTGGTTGATAGAGTTACAATACCTTATCTATTTAATCGGCTTTTGCCATCGGAGGATGGAATGCGACTGTTTGGGCTGGCTTTGATCGTGGCAGCAGGCGGGGCGGCGGCGGAGCCGTTTGCCACCAAGGAAGAATTGGGCGAGGCGCTGTTCTTCGATGTAAACCTGTCCGCCAACCGCAGCATGGCCTGCGCGACCTGCCATGACCCGGCGAGCGGTTTTGCCGATCCGCGTCCGACTGCCTTGGGTAAGGCGGTATCGCTGGGCGACGATGGTCATTCGCTCGGGGATCGCAATGCGCCCACGGCGTCCTACGCCGCGTTCTCTCCGCCCTTCGGGCAGGACAAGGACGGCATCTGGACGGGCGGGCAGTTCCTGGACGGGCGCGAGCCGAACCTGGCGGGGCAGGCGGGGGGGCCGCCTTTGAACCCGATCGAAATGGGGATGCCGTCGAAAGAAGCCGTGGTGGAACGGCTGGCAGAGAATCCCGACTATCTCGTCGCGCTTGAGGCTCTGTTCGGCGTGTCGACGTCTGATGCCGATGCGGCCTATCTCGCCATGACCGAGGCGATCTCCGCCTATGAATCGACCGAGGAATTCGCGCCCTTCGACAGCAAATACGACCGCTACCTGCGCGGCGAAGTCGCCCTGACCGACGAGGAAGAGCTGGGCCGCACGCTGTTCTTCTCGGAGCAGTTCACCAACTGCTCTTTGTGTCACCTCAAAGGGACCTCGGCACTTGATCCGCAGGAGACGTTCTCGAACTACCAATATCACAACATTGGCGTGCCGGTGAATGTCGCGGTGCGGGCCGGGAACGGCTCTGCGCCCGATCTGATCGACCACGGGCTTTTGGCGAATCCGTTGGTGGACGATCCGGCGATGGATGGCCGGTTCAAAGTGCCGACCTTGCGCAATGTCGCGGTGACCGGACCCTATATGCATAACGGCGTCTTTGAAGATCTGCGCACCGTGATCTTGTTCTACAACAAATATAACAGCGTCGATCCGACCCGGCAGATCAACCCAGAGACTGACGCGCTCTGGGCCGATCCTGAGGTGGCCGGGACTCTCTCGACCGTCGAGCTGGAGCACGGCCCTGCGCTTAACGATCAGCGGGTCGATGCCTTGGTTGCGTTCCTAAAAACGCTGACCGACGCACGCTACGAGCCGCTCCTGGAGGATTAACCCAGCCCGCTGAGCATCAGCGCCAGGATCACGCCCAAGGCGACGGCAATGCCCGCGTCATGGGCGTTGTCGCGGTAGGCGGCGGGGAAAACTTCGGTCGCCAGCGAAGAGATCACGGCCCCAGCGGCAAAGCCGTGAATGAGGGCCATGGGCGTGTGCGGCATATGTTCAAAGATGAGGTGCCCGCCGATCCCCGATGCGGCGAGCAGAAGGGCCACCATGGCCCAAAGCCCGATGATCCGGCGGGTGGATTGCCCGCGCTTTGCCATGATCTTGGCCCCGCCCGCGCTTTCGGGAAGGTTTGACAGCAGGATCGCGGCAGCAAGCGCGGAGACCTCGCTCGGCGTGGAGCCGATCAGCGCGGCGCCAAGCGCCAGGTTTTCCGGCACGCCATCGACGGTCACGGCAAGCGCCAGCCCTTCGCCACTGTCCTGACCGACACGCTTTTCCACGAAACGGTCCGCGCGCCAGAAGGTGAACGCGCCGACGCCAAGCGCGGCGCAAACGGCCCAGAGCGGGAGATGCTCCATCGCGGGGGCCACCATCTGGTCCATGGCGCCGACGATCAGGGCCCCGCCCGCAAGCGCGATCATGAAGCCTTCGACCCGCTGGGACATGCCCCAGACCGCGCCCCAGATCGCCCCCAGGACGAGCGCGCCGGAGGCAATGATAATGGTGGCAAAGACGGCGATCATGGCGCGTTTTTACAAAGACGAACGTAAACAGACCATGACGATGTGATCCCTGCGCCCGCCGAGGGCGCAGGGTAAGGTCTTATGCGGGCATCATCCCGCCCCGGCGCGGCAGCAGTTTGCGCAGGTTGAAGCCGCCTTTGGGGGCCTTGGCCTTCTGCTCCGTAGGCTTGGGGCCGGGTGGAGGATGACGCAGCATCGCGTTGACGGCCGGATAGGCGGGAGGGATCAGCTCCAGCCGCTGCGGCGTCTCGCCCCGGCGCTTGGGCGCGGTGCGCAGATCGTCGTCCAGACCGCGAGGCAGGTCAAAGAAATGGGGATGCATGAGAATGCTCCTTCTTCATGATTATTGTGATCCGGCGCAGCGCCGGACGGAGTGCGGAGCACGCGAAAGCCTCATGGAGGCCGGGCATGCGGTCGCTTCAGAATGTGGGAAAGTGAACGAAAGGCGGGCGGATCACGCCGCGCCACGGCTGACAGCGATTAGAATCGCGAGAAGAGATGCTCCTGATACATGTCAGCCTCCTGCCCGGCATGCGGGCTTCGTTCATGATGTGCGGGCTGCTTAGCACGGGCGGCCCCTTGCGCAGCCTCTTTTTTGCAGGACACGCCTGGGCGTTGCGAAAATGACGCGCGGCTTTCTTGACAGGGGAAAATGCTCCGCCTAGATCCCCTACGTTAGCACTCGCGACCGGTGAGTGCTAAGAGAGATGAACCATTAAGCTTGGGAGCTTATCACATGGCCTTCACCCCGCTTCATGACCGCGTTCTGGTCCGCCGCGTCGAATCCGATGAAAAGACTGCTGGCGGCCTGATCATCCCCGACAGCGCCAAGGAAAAGCCCGCCGAAGGCGAAGTCGTCGCCGTTGGCGCCGGTGCCCGTGACGAAGACGGCGATCGCATCGCCATGGACGTCAAAGCTGGCGACCGCATCCTGTTCGGCAAGTGGTCCGGCACCGAGATCACGCTGGACGGCGAAGAGCTGCTGATCATGAAGGAAAGCGACATCATGGGGATCATCAGCTAATCCGCTGATCCCTTTCGTTTTCCCCAATCAAAGATATCCAAGGAGCAAGAGCCAATGGCTGCTAAGGACGTTAAATTCGACACCTCCGCCCGTGACGCGATGCTGCGCGGCGTGAACATTCTCGCCGATGCTGTGAAGGTCACGCTGGGCCCGAAAGGCCGCAACGTGGTTCTGGAGAAGAGCTTCGGTGCCCCCCGCATCACCAAGGACGGCGTGTCCGTCGCCAAAGAGATCGAGCTGGAAGACAAGTTCGAGAACATGGGCGCCCAGATGGTGAAGGAAGTCGCTTCCCGCACCAACGACGAAGCCGGTGACGGCACCACCACCGCCACCGTTCTGGCCCAGGCCATCGTGCGTGAAGGTCTCAAGCAGGTTGCTGCTGGCCTGAACCCGATGGATCTGAAGCGCGGCATCGACATGGCCACCGCCAAAGTCGTTGAGGCGATCAAAGCCGCTGCCCGTCCGGTCAGCGACAGCGACGAAGTTGCTCAGGTCGGCACGATCTCCGCCAACGGCGAAGCTGAAATCGGCCGTCAGATCGCGGACGCGATGCAGAAAGTCGGCAACGAAGGCGTCATCACCGTCGAAGAGAACAAAGGCCTCGAAACCGAGACCGACGTTGTCGAAGGCATGCAGTTCGACCGCGGCTACCTGTCGCCCTACTTCGTCACCAACGCTGACAAGATGACTGCCGAGCTGGACGACTGCCTGGTGCTGCTGCACGAGAAGAAGCTCTCCTCGCTTCAGCCGATGGTTCCGCTGCTCGAGCAGGTGATCCAGTCGCAAAAGCCGCTGCTGATCATTGCCGAAGACGTCGAAGGCGAAGCCCTGGCCACGCTGGTCGTCAACAAGCTGCGCGGCGGTCTGAAGATCGCAGCCGTCAAGGCTCCGGGCTTCGGCGATCGCCGCAAGGCCATGCTGCAGGACATCGCGATCCTGACCGGCGGTCAGGTCATCTCTGAAGATCTGGGCATGAAGCTGGAAAATGTCACCATGGACATGCTCGGCACCGCCAAGACCATCAAGATCACCAAGGACGAAACCACCATCGTGGACGGCGCCGGTGACAAGGCCGAGATCGAAGCGCGCGTGACCCAGATCCGCCAGCAGATCGAAGAAACCTCCTCCGACTACGACCGTGAGAAGCTGCAAGAGCGCGTGGCCAAGCTGGCTGGCGGTGTTGCCGTGATCAAGGTCGGCGGCATGACCGAAGTGGAAGTGAAAGAGCGTAAGGACCGTGTGGACGATGCTCTGAACGCGACCCGCGCTGCTGTTCAGGAAGGCGTTGTCGTCGGCGGCGGTGTCGCTCTGGTTCAGGGCGCCAAGGTTCTGGAAGGTCTGGAAGGCGCAAACGCTGACCAGAACGCCGGTGTTGCCCTGGTGCGCCGCGCTCTGGAAGCGCCGCTGCGCCAGATCGCCGAGAACGCCGGTGTGGACGGCGCTGTCGTGGCCGGTAAGGTCCGCGAGAGCGACGACAAGAGCTTTGGTTTCAACGCTCAAGCCGAAGAATATGGCGACATGTTCGCCTTCGGTGTGATCGACCCGGCCAAAGTGGTCCGTACCGCTCTGGAAGACGCGGCCTCGGTTGCTGGCCTGCTGATCACCACCGAAGCCATGGTCGCTGACAAGCCCGCCAAAGACGGCGCGGCTGGCGGCGGCATGCCCGACATGGGTGGCATGGGCGGCATGGGCGGCATGATGTAAACTGCCCCCGAGCATCTACGGGAAAGGGCTCGCCTTTGGCGGGCCCTTTTTCGTTGGGCACTGCGGGGCGGCTTGACAGGGCCGCGGCGGAAGTGCCTGATCTTGGGATGAAGATTAAGCCCGAAATTGCCGAGAATTTTGCCCGTCAGGGATTGATGAACACCCTAGGCGCGGAGCTGGTCTCTTCGGGGGAAGGCGTGGCCGTGATCGCCGCGCCGATCCGCCCTGAGGTGAGCCAGCAGCAGGGGGCGGCCCATGCCGGGCTGGCCTTTTCGCTGGGGGACAGCGCCTGCGGCTACGCAGCGCTGACGGTGCTGCCTGAGGGGGCGGATGTCGTGACATCCGAGATCAAGATCAACCTTCTGACCCTTGCCGTGGGGGAGCGTCTGCGCGCCACTGGCCACGTGGTCAGGGCCGGGCGTCGGCTGATTGTCGTGACCGGAGAGGTCCATGCCGAACAGGCCGACGGGACCGACAAACTGGTCGCGATCTTACAGGGGACGATGGTCCCGGTGTGATCAGGGGCGCGTCTGCGCGGCCAGATTCGGCGGGCGGATCAGGCTGCCCGCACCGTGATCGGTGAACAGCTCCAACAGGCAGGCATTGGGCGCGCGCCCATCGAGGATGACCACCGCGCGCACGCCGCCGTCGATCGCATCGAGCGCGGTCTGCGTCTTGGGAATCATGCCGCCCGCAATCACGCCCTCCTCGGTCAGCTGGCGCACCTGACCGGGGGTGAGTTCGGTTACCACGTTGCCGTCCCCGTCCTTCACGCCCGCGACATCCGTCAGCAGCAACAGCCGATCCGCCTTGAGCGCCGCGGCAATGGCACCGGCGGCGGTGTCGCCGTTGATGTTATAGGTCTGCCCGTCGGGGCCCGCACCGAGGGGCGCGATCACGGGAATTACCCCGCTGTCGAACAGTGTGTGCAGCATCGCGGCATCGACCTGATCCGGCGTGCCGACCAGCCCGAGCGCCGGGTTGTCCTGGCGGCAGCGGATCATTCCGCCATCCTTGCCGGACAGCCCCGCGGCCTTGCCGCCCTGATCGTGGATCGCCTGAACGATGCGCTTGCCGACGCTGCCGGACAGGACCATCTCGACCACCTCGACGGTGGCCGCGTCGGTGACCCGCTTGCCGCCTTCGAACCGGCTCTCCACGCCCAGCCTGTCGAGCATGGCGTTGATCATCGGGCCACCGCCATGGACCACGACGGGGTTCACCCCGACTTGACGCATCAGCACGACATCACGGGCGAATTCCGCCATGGCGGCATCCGAGCCCATGGCGTGCCCGCCCAGCTTGATCACCACGATGGCGCCGGAATAGCGTTGCAGATAGGGGAGCGCCTCACTGAGCGTGCGGGCGGTGGCAATCCAGTCCTTGTTCATCTCGCGGGTCTTCATCCTGGCCTCGGGCCTCTATCAGATCATGATTTAGTCGATACCGGCAATGGTCGCGCGCAGCGTCGGAATGCCCCAGCCTTTTTCGGACGAGGTCACGATGATCTCGGGATAGGCGGCGGGGTGTTTGGCGAGCGCAGCGCGCGTGCGGTCGAGCGCAGTGGCGCGGTCCTTATCCTTCACTTTGTCTTCCTTGGTCAGGATGCATTGGAAGGTGACGGCGGCGCTGTCGAGCAGAGACATGATCTCTTCGTCGACAGGCTTGGGGCCGTGGCGCATGTCGATCAGCACAAAGGCGCGGCGCAGGCTTGCACGGCCGGACAGGTAGCGCTTCAAAAGGGCCTGCCATTTGGCGACGGTGGCCACCGGCGCATTGGCAAAGCCGTAGCCGGGCAGGTCTACGAGGTAGAGCTCCGGCCCCTGGGTGAAAAAGTTGATCTCCTGCGTGCGGCCGGGCGTGTTCGACGCGCGGGCGATCCCATGGCCGGTGAGCGCGTTGATCAGGCTGGATTTGCCGACATTGGAGCGCCCGGCGAAACAGATTTCGACGCGGTCGTCGGGTGGCAGGCCGTCCATGGCCACGACGCCTTTGAGAAATTCGGTCTGGCCCGCGAACAGCTTGCGGCCCACTTCCAGAGAAGCGGCATCGGGCTCGTCCGCGATGGGGAAGGGCAGCGGGGTCATTGCACGATGTCCTCTTCTCGGATGTCTCCGGCCGTGACCACGCGCGCCTTGACGGAGAAATCCTGGTGATCCCAGCTCTTTAGCGTGCCGAGGGTATCGGCGTCGCGCAGGCCGGTTTCCGGGTTCGATTCCGTGGCGCGGCAGCGCCCCGTTCGGCCATACACCTCGAACCTAGTAGAGCCGATGGTGATCTCCTTGTCGATCCAGTCGAACTCTTCCCACGGGGCGAGCCCGTCGATCCACAGGTTGGCCCGCCAGCGGTGGATCGACAGCGGGCGGCCCAGTTTCTGTTCAATCGCGCGGTGAGAGGCCAGATTGGCGATGGTCACGCCTGCCGTGCCGCTATCGGTCATCCCGCGAGGACCGGCGCGCAGCACCTGCGCAGGGCCGGGGCGGCCTTCGGCTACCAGCGGGCGCACCCAGTCGATCAAAGCGTCGGCGTCGCGCTCCGGGTGCAGGGTGATCTGCGGGCGATCAGGGTGGCGGAGCGTGACGGTTTCGGCGCGCTCGTCCAGCCGGGCCTCAACCGCCATCAGGGCCGGAGACCCCGCTGCGCGGATGAAGTTTCGGCAGTGGTGCCAGGGACCATCTTCCAGCCGGGCGGCGTCGTGGGCGACGGCCCAGAACCGGTCGAAGGGCAGGGATTGGCCGGGCTCCAGATGCGCGGACGCCACCCGCTCGCGGCCGATGGCCTTGATGGGGTGGCGCCAGATTTGAACAAGATGTCCGGTCATTTCGTCTTCTTGTCCATGTGTTCATGCGGGTTGCCCCGGATGTTCCCCAAGATATCGGGATGATACCCATGCATCCGCATGATGGTGAACTGCTGGATGAAGGTGATCGTGTTGTTCGTGATCCAGTAGATCACAAGCCCGCTGGCAAAACCGCCGAGCATGAACATGAACACCCAAGGCATCCAGGCAAAGATCATCCGCTGGGTCGGATCCGGCGGCGCCGGGTTAAGTTTCTGCTGCAGATACATCGAGATGCCCAGCAGGATCGGCAGGATGCCAAGCGCGATGATCGACAAGAAGCCAGCCGGTTCGGGCGCCCAGGGCAGCAGGCCAAAGAGGTTCAGGATCGACGACGGATCAGGCGCGGAGAGGTCTTTGATCCAGCCGATCCAGGGGGCGTGGCGCAGCTCGATCGTGACAAAGATCACCTTGTAGAGCGAGAAGAAGATCGGGATCTGCAGAAGGATCGGCAGACAGCCGGAGGCGGGGTTCACCTTTTCCTTCTTGTAGAGCTCCATCATGTTCTTCTGCAGTTTCTCGCGATCGTCCCCGGCCGCTTCCTTCAGCTTCTCCATCTGCGGTTGCAGCTCGCGCATTTTTGCCATGGAGGCGTAGGACTTATAGGCCAGCGGGAACAGGACCGCCTTGAGCAGGAAGGTCAGGGCGATGATCGACCAGCCCATATTGCCGATGAACCCGTGCAGCCAGTGAAGCACCGCGAAGATCGGCTTGGTCAGGAAGAAGAACCAGCCCCAGTCGATGCTGTCGATGAACTTCGCAACGCCGCCCTGGTTTTCATAGGCGCGGATGGTTTCCCATTCCTTGGCGCCGGCAAAGACCCGCTCGGAGCTGCTGGCGGTTTCGCCGGGCGCAACGGTGACGGAGGGCCGCAGCGTTTCGATCCGGTAGATATCCGCCGCGTGACGCGCAACGGAGCGGAACGCGCCCGCATCCGGGATCAGGGTCGTCATCCAGTATTTGTCGGTGAAGCCGGTCCAGCCGGTTTCCTGGACTTCCACTCGGCTGTCGTCGCGGTCCAGATCGGGCAGATCGTCATACTCGATCTCTTCCAGCGTTCCGTCGGACATCCGCACCACACCCTCGTGGAGGATGAAGAAGTTGACCGTATCGGGATCGCCGTGGCGGGCCACAAGCCCGTAAGGGGTCAGCGTCACCGGCGCCGCGCCAGAGTTGGTCACTTCCTGGCGGATGGTGAACATGAATTTGTCATCGACGGAGATCGTCCGGCGGAAACTGAGCCCCGTGCCGTTGTCCCAGGCGATCGTGACCGGGCTGTCGGGCGTCAGGGTGTCGCCCTCCGCCAGGGTCCACAGCGTGTCCGGTCCGGGGACCTGATCGGCGGTCAGCCCGGCAGAGGGCACCCAGCCGTGAAGGGTGTAGTAGGGCTTGGCCTCACCGCCGACGGGCGAGAGCAGCCGAACATTCGGAGAGCTGGGATCAATGGTCTCGTGATAGCCGGTCAGCAGCAGATCGTCGATCCGCCCCCCGGCCAGAGAGATGGAGCCAGACAGGCTGGGCGTCGCGACCGGGATGCGCAGAGCACTGGCGACGGCAGTCGCTTCGGGCGCGGCGTCGGTGGCCTGGACAGCTGCGGGTGCGGCCTCCGGGGTGATGGCGGGTGCACCATCGGTGGCGGCCACCGCATCCGGCTGAAGAGCGGGGTCGGTCTGTTCTGGTGGGAACATCAGGAACCATACGAGGATCACGAGAAAGCTGAGCACTGTCGCGAGAATGAGGTTCTTGTTCTGGTCGTCCATGCGGATCGGCCCCCCTGACATCAGTCGAAGATCACCGGGGCGTTCAACAGGGCGCGCCTGCAAAGGTCAAGGGGGCGTGGCCTCACACCGCCCGGCGAGGAAGCTCTGCCACGCGCGAATCCATCCTTGCGGCGCGCTGAGTGAGCCACTCCTCGCAGTCCTCGGATGACATCGGGCGCGCGATTGCAAACCCTTGAAGGTGGCCGCAGCCGAGAGCGTCGAGGAAGTGCCGCTCTGCTTCGGTTTCCACACCCTCTGCCAAGGTCTCAAGGCCCAGCCGCTCCGCCATCGTCAGGATTGCGGACACCATGTTCTGTTGTTCGGTATTGTGATCAATGCCGCTGACGAAGGATCGGTCGATCTTGATCCTCTGGATTGAGAACCGGCGCACATTCGTGATGGAGGCATGCCCCGTGCCAAAATCGTCGAGGTCAATGCAGCAGCCCAACTTCGCCAAACCTGCGAGGTTGGCGCAGATGACATTGCCGGTGCCGTCGGCAACCACGGTTTCAAGCACTTCGACGGCAAGCCGATGACCTTCCAGCTTATGGCGATCGAGCTCGAAGGCGACCTTCTCGACGAGGGAGGGATCGCGCAGCTCTTCGGTGGAGAAGTTTACGCCGATGCGCGGGATTTTGATGCCGCGCCGATCCCAATGGGCGAGGGCGCTTAGCGATTGTGCGACCATATGCGCGCCAAGTCGGCTCAGTAGACCTGCGCCCTCCAATGCTGGCATGAATTCGGCAGGCGGGATCAAACCCCGTTGGGGATGTTCCCAGCGGGCGAGCGCTTCGAAGCCAGTCAGCGCGCCTGTTTGGGTGCAAATCTGCGGTTGGAAATAGGGGCGGATCTCGTTGCTATCGAAGGCCTTTGACAACTGCAGTGTCATCCGGCTGCGGGCGTCGATGCGGCCTTGCATCAAGTCGGAATAGCTGCGGATCGCCGCAGGCGCGCGTTGCCGTGCTTCGTCTAGCGCGGCGCGCGCGCCGCTGAGCAGTTTGGCACCCGTGGGGTGGGCGATTCGGCTGGACAGGCACAACCCAACCGAAATCGTCGGGAAGCTGCGCCCCTGCATCGTGATAACGGGTGCTTCGGCTGCGTGTTGGAGCTGTCCACACAGTTGGATTGCTTGCTCCAGCCCTAGATCGCGCGTGGCGCTTAGCACTATGGCGAAACAACCGGGGCGTAGGGAAAAGACGTGCTCATCGTGTAGCAACGCGGCGTGCAGCCGTCGGTAAACGCTCAGGTGGACTTGCGGGCGAACGGCTTGCGGGGCGGTTCCGTCTCCGAAATTGTCGATCTCCACCATCAGGACTCCGGTTGTGCGTCCGGTTAGCATCCCACGGCGCAGCGCAATCCAGCTTGCGACAAGCGGGCTGGCATGTTGTCCGGCGCGTTGAGTCAGCAGCAGGGCCAGTCCGACCAGCACCGCGATGGCGGGTCGCGCAGCGCCTGCTACCCAGAGTGACGCCCCGCTTGCGGCCAGAACAACCGGCAAGCCGACCCGGGCCATAAGCGGGGTGTTGGAGCGGTGCGCGAGGAGCGAGGCCATGAATGCATCCGGTTTTGATCAGGATGCCGCCAGGCTAGGAGCCGCAACGTGAGCGAAGCGTTAATGGCGCCGCCTCAATTAGATCAATTTGTCAGGGTTTGTTGATAACCCCATGAAATCGAATATCTTTGGATCAAGAAGGTGCGAGGGGCGGGTGTTCATCAGGGCCCGGAACATCTTTTGGCGACGACCGGGGTGATTTTTCTCCCAGCCATCCAGCATCGCCTTAACCTGTTGGCGTTGCAGCCCATCCTGAGAGCCACACAAATCGCAGGGGATGATCGGGTAGTCCATAGCGCGGGCGAATCGTTCGCAATCGGCTTCCGCCACATGGGCGAGGGGGCGATAGACGAAAAGATCCCCTTCTTCGTTCACCAGTTTGGGCGGCATGGTCGCCAGCCGGGATCCGTGGAACAGGTTCATCATGAAGGTTTCCAGGATGTCGTCGCGGTGGTGGCCCAACACGACGGCGCTGCATCCTTCCTCGCGGGCGATGCGATAGAGATTGCCGCGCCGCAGCCGGGAACACAGCGCGCAAAAGGTTCGGCCCTCGGGCACCTTGTCCATGACGATGGAGTAGGTGTCCTGGTATTCGATCCGGTGAGGCACCCCCATCTTTTCGAGGAACGCGGGAAGGACGGTCGCGGGAAAGCCAGGTTGCCCCTGATCCAGGTTGCAGGCCAGCAGATCGACCGGCAGCAGCCCGCGCCATTGCAGCTCGTGCAGCACCGCCAGCAGCGTGTAGCTGTCCTTACCGCCCGACAGGCAGACCAGCCATTTCGGGCGCGGCGCGTCCGGTGAGCGGCGTTCGATCATGCCGTATTGCTCGATCGCTTCGCGCGTGTCGCGCACGATGCGTTTTCGCAGCTTGCGGAACTCCGTGGTGGAGGGGGCGCCGTGAAAAAGCGGATGGATGTCGTCGGTCTCGTCCTGCATGCTGCGCCTCGTAGCCCAAGCGTGTGAGGCCGACAATGTGGGAATGGATCGTAAGACTGTTTCGTCGGAGCGGGCAGGTCCAAGACCTTAACCTTCACTTCGACGGTCAGCGCGCCTTCGCGAAGGACGGTTTTCGCGTTCATAACCCTGCGGGAAGACCTTGAAACCCGCGTTCTGAGCGCGCCGCTTGCAATTGAGTTTTCGGTTAATCCGGGACGTTGTCGATGCCGGAGCCGCCCCAGGGGTGACAGCGCCCGATCCGCCGGGCCGCCAGCCAGCCGCCCTTGAGCGCGCCGTGCTTGCGCAGCGCTTCCAGGGCATAGGCAGAGCAGGTCGGGTGATAGCGGCAGTTGTGCCCCACCCACGGGCTGAACACCGCGCGGTAGGCGCGCACGGGCAGGGACAGGACCCAGGCCGCCGGGGTCATGGGCGATCCCCATGGATGGCGCGCAGCGCGCGGCGCAGGTCGGTGCGCAGCTGGTCAAAGGGCAGGTCGGCGGTCACTTCGCGGCGGCCGATCAGCACGTAGTCCCATCCGGGACGCCCCAGATCGGGCAGCTCCAGCCGGGCGATCTCGCGCAGGCGGCGCTTGGCGCGGTTGCGGGCGACCGCATTGCCGACCTTCTTGGAGCAGGTGAAGCCGACCCGTATCGGACCGTCATCCCCGCGATTGCGCGCCTGAAGATGAAATCCGGTCGTCCCTTTGGAGTGCGCCGAGGCCGCGCGCAGGAAATCGGCGCGCGCCTTCAGTCGCAAGAAAGCCCCCCGCGGAGCATCCTCTGCGGGGGGCGTCATCATCGCGAAAACCGCAGGGCTCAGGCGCTCAGGCGCTTGCGGCCCTTGGCGCGGCGGGCGTTCAGGATCTTGCGGCCGGCCTTGGTGGCCATGCGCGCGCGGAAGCCGTGGCGGCGAGTGCGCACCAGGTTCGAGGGCTGGAAAGTCCGTTTCATCTTGCGTCTCCGGTCGTCGGTTGCCGGGCAGACCGGCGGGAATCTCTGGAATGCCGGTGGATAGACAAGCCCCGCGGGGCTGTCAACGGCTTCTGAGGCGGTGTAGCGTCATCGGCATGACAATGAACATGACAATGAAACTGACCCTTCGCAAACTCCCCGAAACCTACGCTGTTGCGCGGCTTCCTGCCGAGGATCCGCTCCCGGATTGGCTGGAAGGTGGCGGCCTGAACGCGATGGTCCGCGCGCAGGATGAGCTGACCGTGGTCTGCCCCGAATCGCGCGTGCCCCAAGACGTGCAGGCCGAGCGCGGCTGGGCCTGTTTGCGCACCATCGGTCCGTTTCCTTTTGATGCGGCCGGGATCGTGCACAAGCTGATCGGCCCGCTCAGCGAGAACGGGATCGGGGTCTTTGTCCTGTGCACCTTCGACGGGGAGCATCTGCTCTATCCGCAGTCGGACGCGGCGCGGGCAGAGCAGCTTCTGCGCGATGCAGGCCACCAGTTCGCATAGCGCGGGCTCACCTCTGTTCAAGCAAGCGTGAACGTTCTGTCACAGGGCTGGGCAGCGCCGTGCAACCCGCTATGTGAGGCAGGGAAGGAGCCCACCCATGTCGTCACACCCCATCTTGCGCCGCCTGCCGATCATCGCCATTGCGCTCGCGGCGATCCTGGGCGCCATCTTTCTGCGCGATTGGCTCAGCTTTGAGACGCTGCGCGAGAACAGAGCCCAGCTTCTGGCGTTTCGGGATTCGCACTACACTGCGGCGCTGCTGCTATTCGTTGCCGCCTATGTGGCCATTGTTGCGTTTTCCCTGCCCGGAGCCCTGGCCGCGACGCTCACCGGTGGGTTCCTGTTTGGCATCTTCCCGGGCGTTCTGCTCAACGTCACGGGCGCCACGATCGGGGCAATCGCGATCTTTCTCGCCGCCCGCTGGGGACTGGGAGAGCGGCTGGCCGCGCGGATGGAGGCCGGGGAGGGCATGGTCAAGCGCATCAAGGACGGCATTGATGAGAACCAGTGGTCCATGCTGTTCCTGATCCGGCTGGTGCCCGTGGTGCCGTTCTTTGCCGCCAATCTGATCCCTGCCTTCGTGGGCGTGCCGCTGCGCCGCTTCGCGATCTCGACCTTCCTGGGCATCATTCCCGGCGGGCTGGTCTATACCTCTGTGGGGGCCGGGCTGGGCGAGACCTTCGACCGGGGCGAGGCGCCCGATCTGGGGATCATTCTGGCGCCGCACATCCTGTTGCCCATCCTTGGCCTGTGCCTGCTGGCGGCGCTGCCTTTGTTGCTCAAGGCCCTGCGGGGCCGGAAAGGACTGCTATGATTGAAACCGATATCTGCGTGATCGGCGCCGGGTCCGGCGGGTTGTCCGTGGCGTCGGGGGCGGTCCAGATGGGCGCGCGCGTGGTGCTGATCGAAGCGGGCGACATGGGGGGCGATTGCCTGAACACCGGCTGCGTGCCGTCCAAGGCGCTGCTGTCGGCGGCCCATGCGGCCCATGCTGTGCGTCAGGGCGGGCCGGGCGTGGCGGGCGCCGCGCCGCAGGTCGACTTCGCC